>NZ_JBFANY010000013.1:0-260284 GCF_040674975.1 Amycolatopsis sp. NPDC049688 | reverse complement strand
AGAGTAGGACACCGCCGAACTTACGTTGGAGAAGGGCCTGGGCCCGGTAGAGACCAAGAGTCTCCCGGCCCAGGCCCTTTTTCGCATTCCCACCGGCCGCCGTGTCGACCCCCCAATCACGCGTGCTGACCCTTCAATCACGCGAGCCGACCCTCCAGGCACGCCGGCCGACCGTCTGGGTACGCGGACCGACCCTCCAGGCACGTGAACCGCCGGCCGAGGCGGCGAGTTTCGGCCTCAATCACGCGAGTCCCGACCCCAGTCACGCGAATCCCGCCCTGGAACACGCGAGTTCCGCCTGCCCGGCCGCCGTGATGCCCCTCCAGTCACGCGTGATGCCCCTGCAATCACGCGCAAAGCCTCAACCCAACCCCGGCCGCCCCGGCGCCCGCCCCCGCAACGGCGACGACAACACCAGCGACGTCGTCGTCTCCCCGTACCGCTGTACCTTCTCGACCAACGCCTCCAGCTCCGCGGTATCCCGGCACAGCACCCGCAGCACCCAGCACTCGTCCCCCGTCACATGATCCGCGGCAACGACCTGAGGCAGCGGCAGCACCGCCGTCCGGAACCGCGGTGTGTCCAGACTCCGCACCCGGGCCCGCACCAACGCCTCGATCGGCAGCCCCAGCTTCGTCGTGTCGACACTCGCCGCGTAGCCGGTGATCACCCCGCGCTCCTCGAGACGGCGTACCCGTTCCGTCACCGCCGATCCGGACAGCGACACCCGGCGCCCCAGCTCGGAGAAACTCAGCCTGCCGTCGGCCTGCAGGAGCTCCAGCAGCTGCCAGTCGACGTCGTCGAGGTGCTCCACCGCAACTCTCCCGGGATCGCAGGGCCAGAACAGGGAAATCCCCGGCCGATCCGGGCTTCCACGCCGATTCTGCCCTGTCCCGAACCCGCCCGGCCCAGCAGGATTTACCCCATGACACGCACGCTCGCCTTCCCCGCCGCCGCGCCCGAAGCCGCCGTCGCGTACTTCGCGGCCGAGCTCGGCTTCGAGGTCGATCCCGACGACCTCGTCCAGGACCTCGAAGCCGGACGCACCGACGGCTACGTCGTCGTCGAGACCCGCGCGCCCGAAGCCTTCGCCCACGCCCGCATCCCCGGCGCGATCAACCTGCCCTACCGGGACATGACCGCCGAAAGCACGAAAGACCTCGACCGCGACCTCGTGTACGTCTGCTACTGCGAAAGCGCCCAGTGCAACGCCGCCACGAAAGGCGCGCTCAAGCTCGCCCAGCTCGGCTTCAAGGTGAAACGGCTTTCCGGCGGCATCACCAGCTGGATCGCCGCCGGCTACCCCGTCGAAGGAACGCCCGTCGAAGGATCGGCGACCCCGGGGATCCGCTGCGCCTGCTGACCTACCCTGGATCCCGTGACACGACTGCTGATCATCCAGCCGGACGCCTCGGACCCGGCCGGTCCCCTCGGCGACTGGCTCACCGACGCCGGCGCGGAACTCGACGTCCGCCTGCTGCCCGGGCAAGAACTGCCGGACCTCGACGGCTACCAGGGCGTCGTCTGCCTGGGCGGCAGCATGGCCGCGGAAGACGACGCCGCGCACCCGTGGCTCGCCGACGTCCGGCGGCTGCTGGCCAAGGCGGTGTCGAAGAGCCTGCCCACGCTCGGGATCTGCCTCGGCGCGCAGCTGCTGGCCGTCGCGACCGGCGGCCGCGTCGAGGCCGGTCCCGACGGGCCCGAGGTCGGGCCGTACCTCGTCAGCAAGAAGGACGCGGCGTGGACCGACCCGCTCTTCGCCGACCTGCCGCTCGTGCAGGACGTCCTCCAGTTCCACACCGACGCCATCACCCGGCTCCCGCCCGGTGCCGAGCTGCTCGCATCCTCGCCGCGCTACCCGCACCAGGCCTACCGGCTCGGCCGTTGCGTCTACGGCGTCCAGTTCCACATCGAGACGACGCCGGAGGTCGTCGAGAGCTGGGCCGTCGAATGCCCCGGCGAAGCCGAGTTCGCCCGGCCCGGCGCGCTCGACCACGACAAGCTGGTCACCGTGCACGCCGACATCGAGGAAACCTGGCGGCCCTTCGCCCACCGGTTCGTCAAGCTGGCCGCCGGCGAGCTCGAACCCGCCGCGGCAAGTCAACGCACGTTACCGCTGGCTTGACGACAGAAGTCACAACCTGCAACAGCCCGTTAACGCCGGGCGCACCCGTCAGGTACCTTGCGGACAGAGTCCCCACAAGGGTGCGGAGGTCGGGGTGCAACCCTCGTTGCTGGTCGTGGTCGTCGTCGTCACGGCCCTGGTTTTCGATTTCACGAACGGGTTCCACGACACCGCGAACTCGATGGCCACGTCGATCGCCACCGGGGCCCTCAAACCCCGGGTGGCCGTCGCGATCTCGGCGGTGCTGAACCTGGTCGGCGCGTTCCTGTCGGTGGAGGTCGCCAAGACGATCTCAAGTGGGCTGGTGGACGACACGAAGATCGGCCCGTCGATCGTCTTCGGCGGGCTGATCGGCGCGATCGTCTGGAACCTCGTGACGTGGTTCGTCGGCCTGCCGTCGAGTTCGTCGCACGCGCTGTTCGGCGGCCTGATCGGCGCCACCTGGATCTCCGCGGGCACCGATTCGGTCCACTTCGGAAAGATCGTCGAGAAGGTCCTGGTCCCGGCGGCGGCCAGCCCGGTCATCGCCGGTCTCGTCGCGATGGCCGCCACCTACCTCGTCTACCGCTTCCTGGTGCGCGGCCGCCCGGCCACGCGCGGGTTCAAGGTCGGCCAGATCGTCTCGGCGTCGCTGGTCTCCCTCGCCCACGGCACCAACGACGCGCAGAAGACCATGGGCGTCATCACGCTGACGCTCGTCACCGCCGGCAGCCTCCCCTCGGGCGCCGCGCCACCCGTCTGGGTGATCATCAGCGCCGCCTGCGCCCTCGCGGCCGGCACCTACCTCGGCGGCTGGCGCATCACCCACACCCTCGGCAAGGGCTTGACGGACATCGAGGGCCCGCAGGGCTTCGCCGCCCAGACGAGCTCGGCGCTGGTCATCCTGGTTTCGTCGCGGCTGGGTTTCCCGCTGTCGACGACGCACGTGTGCTCCGGCGGGATCGTCGGCTCCGGCGTCGGCCGCCGCGACGCGCCGGTCCGCTGGCGGATGGCGGGCCGGATGGTCGTCGCGTGGCTGTTCACGCTGCCCGCGGCCGCGGTCGTCGGCGCGATCTCCGGCAAGGTCGCGTCCCTCGGCACCGCCGGCACGATCGCCGTCGGCGTCGCCGGGATCGCCGTGGGCCTCGGCATCTACCTGCTTTCGCGCCGCCACCCCGTCACCGCGCACAGCTTCCAGGTGCCCGAGCCGACGCCCGCCGGAACCGAGCCGGGCCGGCTCGCCGCCTGAGCCGCGTTCCCCGGCTACGGTGGTCGGTGATGGCAGACCGCGCGCGAACGACCGCTTCGGCGGCGAGGTACGGCTTCACCGACGCCCGTGCCGAGGGGCAGCTGCGCGCGGCCGGCTGGTGGGCCGACGCCGGCCCGGCCGACGCGGCCGCCGACGTGCTCGCGGCGTTGTCGCGCACCGCCGATCCCGACCTCGCGCTGCGCGGCCTGGACCGGATCCGCGAGGCCGACGCCGGGGAGTGGACCGCGCTCGAAGAACAGCTGCGCGCCCACCGGACCTTCCGCGGACGGCTCCTCAGCGTCCTGGGCACGTCGAGCGCGCTCGCCGACTTCCTCGCCGCCAACCCCGGCCAGTGGCACGCGCTCACGGCCGACAAGTGCACCGACTCCGCCTGCTACCGCGAGGCCCTGCGCGCGGCGCTCCTGCGTGACGACGGCTCGGTGCTCACCGGCACCGAAGCCGAGCAGGCGCTCAAGGTCGCCTACCGCGGCCAGCTGCTCGGCATCGCCGCCGCCGACCTCGGCCACCTCGTGGAGGCCGGTCTCGAGCACCCGAGCTACGCCGAGGTCGCGGCGCAGCTGACCGAGCTCGCCGAAGCCGCGCTGGCCGCCGGGCTGGGCGTCGCCGAGGCCGAAGCCGGCACGTCCGCCGAAGGCACCCTTTCGATCATCGCGATGGGCAAGTGTGGCGGCCGGGAGCTCAACTACGTCAGCGACGTCGACGTCATCTTCGTCGGCGAGGGCGACCTCGGCCTCGCCACGCGGCTGGCGAGCACGATGATGCGCGTCGTCGGGAAGGCGTGCTTCGAGGTCGATGCGGCGCTGCGCCCCGAGGGCAAGGCCGGCGCGCTCGTCCGCACCGTGGACAGCCATCGCGGCTACTACCAGAAGTGGGCCAAGACCTGGGAGTTCCAGGCCCTGCTCAAGGCCCGTCCGGTGGCGGGCGACGCCGAGCTCGGCCGCCAGTACGCCGAGATGGTGGCGCCGCTGGTGTGGTCGGCCGCCGACCGCGAGAACTTCGTCGCCGAGGTGCAGCAGATGCGGCGCCGCGTCGAGGGGCACGTGCCGTCGGAGCACGCCGAGCGCGAGCTGAAGCTGGGCCGCGGCGGCCTGCGCGACGTCGAGTTCGCCGTGCAGCTGCTGCAGCTCGTGCACGGCCGGGTCGACGCGGACCTGCGTTCACCGTCCACGATGGACGCGCTCGCGGCGCTCGGCGAGGGCGGGTACGTCGGCCGTCAGGACGCCGCCGAGCTGGGGGCGTCGTACGAGTTCCTGCGGATGATCGAGCACCGGCTGCAGCTGCGGCGGCTGCGCCGGACGCACCTGTTCCCGGCGGCGACGGACACCGACGAGCTGCGCATCCTGGCCAGGGCCGGCGGGATCAAGGCCACGGGCGGCCGGAGCCAGGGCGAGGCGCTGCTCGCGGAATTCCGGCGGCACAGCCAGGGCATCCGGCGCCTGCACGAAAAGATCTTCTACCGGCCGCTGCTGCAGTCGGTCGCGAACGTGCCGACCGAGGCTCTGCGCCTGACGACCAAGCAGGCCGCCAGCCGCCTGGCCGCGCTCGGCTACACCGCACCCGACGGCGCGCTCCAGCACATCAAAGCCCTCACCGCGGGGGTTTCGCGGCGCGCGGCGATCCAGCAGGCGCTGCTGCCGGTGCTACTCGCCCTCTTCGCGGACACGCCCGATCCCGACGGCGCGCTGCTGTCGTACCGGAAGGTGTCCGAGGCGCTCGAAGACACCCCGTGGTACCTCCGGGTGCTGCGCGACGAGGGCACGGTCGTGGAGAACCTGGCGCTCCTGCTCGGCACGTCGAGGCTGGTGCCCGACCTGCTGGTCCGCGCGCCGGAGGTGCTGCAGCTGCTCGGCGACCCAGCGCGCCTGGTGGGCCGCACGCCGGCCGAGGTGGCGACGTCGCTGCGGGCCGCCGTCCGGCGTCAGCCCGGGTTGAACGCCGCCGTCGCCGCGGCGCGATCCCTGCGGCGCCACGAACTCCTGCGCGTCGCGTGCGCGGACCTGCTCGGGCTGCTCGACGTGCCTGAGGTCTGCGAAGCGCTGTCTTCGGTCTGGGTTGCGGTGCTGCAGGGCGCGTTGGCCGCGGCGTTCCGCCAGCGCCAAGCCGAGCTGGGGCGCACGCCGGCGCGCATCGCCGTCATCGGGATGGGCCGCCTCGGCGGCGCGGAACTGGGCTACGGCTCCGACGCCGACGTGCTCTTCGTGTGCGAGCCGTCCGAAGGCGTTTCGGACGCCGACGCGGTGAAGTTCGCTTCGTCGGTCGCGGAGACGGTCCGGAAGATGCTCGGCGCGCCGAGCTCGGATCCGGCCCTGGTGGTCGACGCCGACCTGCGCCCGGAGGGCCGCAGTGGGCCGCTGGTCCGCACCTTGGAGTCGTATCGCGCGTACTACGCGCGGTGGGGCGAGGTGTGGGAAGCCCAGGCGTTGCTGCGCGCGCGGTTCATCGCCGGCGACGACGACCTCGGCGAGCGGTTCATCGCGATGATCGACCCGATCCGCTACCCCGAGGGCGGCCTGGACGGGACGAAGGCGCGGGAGATCCGCCGCATCAAGGCCCGCGTCGAGACCGAGCGCATGCCCCGCGGCGCCGACCCCACGCGCCACACGAAGCTGGGCCGCGGCGGCCTCGCCGACGTCGAATGGACGGTGCAGCTCCTGCAGCTGCAGCACGCGCACGAGGTGCCCGGGCTGCGGACGACGTCGACGCTGGACGCGCTGGCCTGCCTGCCGGAGGCGGGGCTGGCTTCGCAGTCCGAAGCGGACTCGCTGCGCGAAGCGTGGCTGCTGGCAACCCGGGTACGCAACGCGGGAATGCTGGTCCGCGGCAAGGCGGTCGACGAGGTCCCGGGTTCGGGCCGCGACCTGGCGGCGGTGGCCCGCGTGTTCGGCCGCCCGGCGGAGGACGACCCGGGCGAGTTCCTGGACACGTACCGCCGCATCACCCGCCGGGCGCACACGGTGGTGGAGCACCTGTTCTACGAAGCCTGACCTACAGTGGGCCGGTGACCGATCGCGAACCGTTCCGCACGAGGATCAAGGTCCGGCACTACGAGCTGGACACGCTGGGCCACCTCAACCACGCGGTGTACCACTCGTACGGCGAGGTCTCCCGGCTGGAGCTGCTGGAAGCGGCGGGGGCGCTGAAGGGCCTCCCGGGCGTGGCGTCGGTGTTGCTGGAGACCCACGTGGTGTTCCGCCGCGAGCTCCGCGCGGGCGACGAAGTCGACGTGACGTGCGACGTCAGGTTCGGCACCGGCAAGACGTTCAAGATGGACTCGAACATCATCAAGCTCGACGGCACGCTCGCCGCGGAGATCACCTGCACGCTGGGGTTGATGGACCTGGAGCGCCGGAAGCTGGTGGAGAACCCGCGGGGCCGGTTCGAAGCGGCGGGCGCGGACCTTCGCCTGATGTCGACGGCGGAATAAGAAACGCCGGTGGCGAGGGCTCTTCGCTCCTCGCCACCGGCGTGTCCAGGGCCGTACTACCGGATCACACGTCGTAGTACAGGGCGAACTCGTACGGGTGCGGGCGCAGGCGCAGCGGGTCGATCTCGTTCTCGCGCTTGTACGAAATCCACGTCTCGATCACGTCCGGGGTGAACACGCCGCCCTCGAGGAGGTACTCGTGGTCCGCCTCCAGCGTGTCCAGCACCGTGCCCAGGTCGCCCGGGACGAGCTTGACGTCCTTGGCCTCCTCGGGCGGGAGCTCGTACAGGTCCTTGTCGATCGGGTCCGGCGGCTCGATCTTGTTCCGGATGCCGTCGAGGCCGGCCATCATCATCGCCGAGAACGCCAGGTACGGGTTGCCCGACGAGTCCGGGCAGCGGAACTCGGCGCGCTTGGCCTTCGGGTTGTTGCCCGTGATCGGGATCCGGACACACGCCGAACGGTTGCGCTGCGAGTACACCAGCGAAACCGGGGCCTCGAAGCCCGGGACCAGGCGGTGGTAGGAGTTCACCGTCGGGTTCGTGAAGGCCAGCAGGCTCGGGGCGTGCTTGAGCAGGCCGCCGATGTAGTGGCGCGCGGTGTCCGACAGGCCGGCGTAGCCCGACTCGTCGTGGAACAGCGGCTGGCCGTCCTTCCACAGCGACTGGTGGCAGTGCATGCCCGAGCCGTTGTCGCCGGCGAGGGGCTTCGGCATGAACGTCGCCGTCTTGCCCGCCGCGAACACCGTGTTCTTCACGATGTACTTGAACAGCTGCAGGTCGTCGGCCGCGTGCAGCAGCGTGTTGAACTTGTAGTTGATCTCGGTCTGGCCGGCGGTGCCCACCTCGTGGTGCGCGCGCTCGATCTCGAAACCGGTGTTCGTCAGGTTACGGACGATCTCGTCGCGCAGGTCGGCGAAGTGGTCGACCGGCGGGACCGGGAAGTAGCCGCCCTTGAACTTCGTCTTGTAGCCCTGGTTGCCGCCGACCTCGTCGGCGCCGGTGTTCCACCAGCCCTCGATCGAGTCGATCTCGTGGAAGGAGGCGTGCTCGGCGGAGTCGAAGCGGACCGAGTCGAAGATGTAGAACTCGGCTTCGGGACCGAAGTAGACGTTGTCGGCGACGCCGTACTCGGAGATGTACTGCTCGGCCTTGCGCGCGATGTTGCGCGGGTCGCGGCTGTACGCCTCACGGGTGAACGGGTCGTGCACGAAGAAGTTGAGGGCGAGCGTCTTCGCCTTGCGGAACGGGTCGATCCGCGCGGTCGCCGCGTCCGGCAGGAGCAGCATGTCGGACTCGTGGATGGACTGGAAGCCGCGCACCGAGGAGCCGTCGAACGCGAGACCCTCTTCGAAAGCCTCTTCGGTGAAGGCCTTCGCGGGGACCGTGAAGTGCTGCATCACGCCGGGCAGGTCGCAGAACTGGACGTCGATGACCTCGACGTCCTCGTCGGCGATGAGGCGCTGGATGTCGTCTGGAGTAGTGGGCACCCTCGGTGACTCCTTCTCGTTCGAGCTCGTACGGCAGTGCTCTCTTCGGCTCACGCTAAAAGTGCGGTGTTGCCCGACCGTCACCCGTATGTTTCGCCGGTGTTAACGGGTGGTCGATATCGGGTATCCGACCAGGTCGGATGTGCTCCACGCCACCGGCATACCCTAGACGGGTGGCGAGATGGACCGGTGAATGGCTACCCGGCACCGGCGACGGCGCTCAGGGCACTGATCAAGAGGGCGCGCGCTGGCCCGGTGAGAAGTTCGGTTTGCCCGAATCGGGCGTTGGCGCGGCGGCGAGCGGGGGCGCGCGGCTGCTCGGGCTGATCGTCGACCTGGTCATCGCGGCCCTGGTCACGGCGATCTTCCTGCACCCCAGCCTGCAGGATCCGGCGGCGATGCAGCAGTTCAACCTGTGGTCCGGCGGCGTGTGGGCGATCATCTCGGTCATCTCGGCCGGCTTCTTCGGCTTCACGCCCGGGATGGCCGTCGTGGGCATCCGCGTCGCCCGCCTCGACGGCGCGGCGCTGGTCGGCCCGGTGCGCGCGCTGGTCCGGGCGGCCCTGACGTTCGTGATCATCCCGGCGGCGGTCCGCAACGCCGACGGCCGCAGCTGGCTCGACCGGCTGACCGGCACGGTGGTCATCCGGATGCGCTGAGGGGCGTTCGACGGCCCGGCCCTCGCCTCCTCGCCGGTCCGGCCGCCGTCGCCCGGCGACGTGCCGAGCGAAAAGGCCCCTGTCCGGATCCGGACAGGGGCCTTCGTCGTCTGCTGGAGTCAGCGGCGGCGGATCGTCCGTTGGACGTTGCGCATCTTCGCGCCGGCGGGCATCGGGCCCTTCGGGAGCGCCGCGCCGCGGTTGCCGAGGGCGGCCAGCTTCGCCTCGAGGGCGTCGACCTGGGCCGGCTTCAGGTTGCGGGGCAGCTTCATCAGGTAACCCTGGAGCTTCTTCAGCGGGAGCTGGCCGTCTTCGTGGCCGATCGTCACGTCGTAGATCGGCGTGTCGCCGATCAGGCGGGAGACGCGCTTCTTCTCCTGGGCGAGCAGGGTCTTCACGCGGTGCGGCGCGCCTTCGGCGACCAGCACCACGCCGGGACCGCCGAGCACCCGGTGCACCGCGTCGAGCTGGGTCGTCGCCGCGACCGTCGGCGTCACCTTCCAGCGGCCGCGCAGGTTCTCCAGCGCCCACGCCGCGGCGCCGGGCTGGCCGTCGGCCTTCGAGTAGACCGTGCGCTGGACGCGCCGGCCGAAGATGATCATGGCGAGGAGGCCGCCGAGGATCAGGCCCAGCGGCAGGAGCACCCACTGCGCGTCGAAGAAGAACCCGACCCCGAACAGGACGCCGGCGACGACGACGATCGCGCCGACCATCCACGGGATGAGCCAGGGGTCTTCCTTGCGCTGCATCTTGAAGGCCTCGAAGAGCTGGCCACGGCGTGCCTTGCTCGCCGCGCGCTTCTCCTTCTTGGCCTGCTTGGCCGCTTCCTTGTCCTGCTGTCCCGCCATATGACCAGGATACGGCCGCGTGCCCCTGCCCCGATTCCCCGTCCCCCTCTGCGAGGATGCCGGACGTGACCGGCGTACTTTCCCCCAAGAGCCTGAACCGTTTGCTCGATGGTCTCGACCCCGAGCAGCGCGCCGCCGCCAGTGCCCCGCGGGGGCCGGTCTGCGTGCTCGCCGGGGCCGGCACGGGCAAGACCCGGACGATCACCCACCGCATCGCCCACCTCGTCCGGTCGGGGCACGTTTCCGCCGGTCAGGTGCTTGCCGTCACGTTCACGACGCGGGCCGCGGGCGAAATGCGGACGCGCCTGCGCGGCCTCGGCGTCGACGCGGCGCAGGCCCTGACCTTCCACGCCGCCGCGCGCCGCCAGCTGCGTTACTTCTGGCCGCGGGTGGTCGGCGACCGGCCGTGGGACCTGATGGAGAACAAGCTGCGGTTCGTCGGCCAGGCCGCGAACCGGGCCCGGCTCGGCACCGAGGTCGAGGTCCTGCGCGACCTGGCGAGCGAGATCGAGTGGGCGAAGGCGTCGCTGGTCAGCCCGGACGACTACCCGGCCGTCACCGCTCGCGCCCAGCGGGACATCCCGGCGCCGGCGGCGCAGGTCGCCGAGGTCTACCGCACGTACGAAGAGCTGAAGACCGCCGCGCAGGTCCTCGACTTCGACGACCTGCTGCTGCACACGACGGCGGTGCTCGAGGAACACGGCGTCGTCGCCGAGGAGTTCCGCGACCGCTACCGCTGCTTCGTCGTCGACGAGTACCAGGACGTGACGCCGCTGCAGCAGCGCCTGCTCGACGCGTGGCTCGGCGGGCGCGACGACCTCACCGTCGTCGGCGACGCCAACCAGACCATCTACTCCTTCGGCGGCGCGTCGCCGCGGCCGCTGCTCGAGTTCACGCGCCGCTTCCCGGACGCCACCGTCGTCCGGCTCGAGCGCGACTACCGGTCGACGCCCGAGGTCGTCGCGCTGGCCAACCGGGTGATCGGCGCCGCGCGGGGCCGCCCGGCGGGCTCGCGGCTGAAGCTGATCGGGCAGCGGCCGCCGGGGCCGGAGCCGCGCTTCGCCGAGTTCGACGACGAAGCGGTCGAGGCGGAGGCCGTCGCCCGGCGGGTGCGGGAGCTGCTGGACGGCGGGGTCGCGGCGAGCGAAATCGCGATCCTCTACCGGGTCAACGCCCAGTCCGAGGCCTACGAGTCGGCGCTGGCCGACGCCGGCGTCCCGTACCTGGTGCGCGGCGGCGAGCGGTTCTTCAACCGGACGGAGGTCCGGCAGGCGATGTCCGCGCTGCGGGCGGCGAGCGGCGACGGCAGCTCCGACCTGGTCACGACGGTGCGTTCGGTGCTCGCGCGGGTCGGCCTGACCGAGTCGCCGCCCGCGGGTGGTGCGGCGAAGGAGCGCTGGGACGCGCTCCTGGCGATCGTCGAACTGGCCGAAGAGCTCGCGGCGACGGTCGCGGACGCGGACCTGCCGCGCTTCTGCGCCGAGCTCGACCAGCGCGCCGCGGCCCAGCACCCGCCGACGGTGGAGGGCGTGACGCTGGCGTCGCTGCACGCCGCGAAGGGCCTGGAGTGGGACGCGGTGTTCCTCGTCGGCCTCGCTGAGGGCACGATGCCGATCCTGCACGCCGGCGACGACGAAGCGGCTATCGAGGAGGAGCGGCGGCTGTTCTACGTCGGCGTCACGCGGGCCCGCGAGCACCTGTGGCTGTCGTGGGCGCTGGCCCGGACGCCGGGCGGGCGCCGCAACCGGCGGCGCAGCCGGTTCCTGTACGGCCTGATCCCGGAGGACCACCCGGCCGCCCGGGTGGCGCGGTCGGCCCAGCAGAAGGCGGCGCCGGTGAAGGCGGCGCGCTGCCGCGTCTGCGGCGGGCCGCTGCTGGAGACCATCGACGTCAAGCTGGGCCGGTGCGGGCGCTGCCCGTCCACAGTGGATGAGGGCCTGCTGGAGCGGCTGAAGACGTGGCGCGCGGACCGGGCGCGCGAGCTGAAGGTGCCGGCGTTCGTCGTGTTCACGGACGCGACCCTGATGGCCATCGCCGAGCAGCGCCCGGCGGACGAGGCGGCGCTGGTGTCGATCTCCGGCATCGGCGCGACGAAGCTCGAACGGTTCGGCGCCGAGATCCTCGGCGTCGTCCGGGCGTCGACGGGGTCTTGACCGCGTCCGGACCATGATCGACGCGGCGAACCCGCTGCTCAGGGGCGATCTTCGTAACTTCGAGGATTTTCCCGTTAATTGAGTTGCCTCGGTGTGGTGCGGAGCAATAACCTGCCAGTACCGAGCCCGAAGGGCTCGGCTGGGGATCCACGTTGCAGCGCCGCTCGGCGGCCGTGTGTGCAGAGTACAGAAGGAGGTGCCGGTGAAATGACCATCAACATGACGCTCACGAACCCTGGCACCCGTCTGTCCTGCGCCGCGGAAGTCGCGGTCGCTTCGCGCCCGGGCACCGGTGTGTCCGTGAGCGCGCACGAGATCCGTGGCATGGCGCGCGTCGAGCGTCGTTGGGCCACCGGTGTCGTCGTCTTCGGGACGCAGGGCGTTCTCGCCGCGTACCCGCAGGCCGATCTGCCGACCATCAAGCAGTTCCGTGTTCCGTTGTCGATACGGGAGCGAAGTTCCTGACCTAGTCAGGACACGAGGCTCACGAAGGCCGCGGAACCGGAAACCCCGGATCCGCGGCCTTCGTGTTTTTGGCTGCACAACCCAAGAGGAACCAGCGTTGCCCAGCTCCGTCACCCAACCGAAAACCCGTACGACACAAGGAGGAACCACCATGTCTTCGGCCATCGCCTACACCTCGGGTGAGGCAATATTCGCCGACCTGCTCGACCCGATCGCGGTGCCCGACGTGGCGCTGCCCTGCCGTTCCGGCGACGCGGACCTGTGGTTCGCGGAGTCGCCGGCCGAGCTCGAGCGGGCGAAGGCGCAGTGCGCCGACTGCCCGGTCCGCGAGGCCTGCCTGGCGGGCGCACTGGCCCGGCGCGAGCCGTGGGGCGTCTGGGGCGGCGAGATCTTCGAGCGTGGCGTCGTGATCGCGCGCAAGCGGCCCCGCGGCCGCCCGCGCAAGAACGCAGCGGTCGAGCCCGCCGCGGCCAAGGCCGCCGGCGATCACCGGAGCGCCGCCGCATGAGCGTCGAACCGGTTACCGCGAAGGACTACGAAGCGCGGATGTGCCGTCCGCAACTGCAGTTGACGAAGACCGAGATCGAGGAGATCAGCGAGATGTTGCTGTATGAAGAACTGTCCAGGGCCCGAATACGGGATCTGGAGGAGGGGATCCGCGCCCAGCGGGCCCGAGGTAGCGCACGCGCGGTCCGCCGCTGGACGCGAGTAGCCCGATGGGCGGCTCGCCGGGCGGAGCGCCACCAGAGCTGAAGAGGAAGGCCCCTGCCGCCCCCGGCGGCAGGGGCCTTCCTGGTGTTCAATGGGCCGATGCCCGGACACACCCACGACGACATCGACTGGGCGGACCGCCTGACCCAGCTGCGCATGGCGGACACGCTGGACGCATCGGCGCTGACGCCGGTCGCCCGGCGGCTGGTGTCCGGTTTGCCGGACCGCCCGACGATCGTCGACGTCGGCTGTGGCGCGGGTGGGATGAGCGTGCTGTTCGCGCGCGAGCTGGCTCGCCGGGGTGGAGGCCGGGTGGTGCTGGTCGACGCGACACCGGAGCTACTCGCCGAGGCGGAGCGGGCTGTGGCTGGTGCCGCCGATGGGCCGGCTGGGGCGGGGTCGGTCGCCGGCTCTGCCGAGGTCGCCGCCGAGGTGGGGCGGGCCGTGGCTGGTTCCACCGCGGGCGATGGGCGGTCTGGTGGGCCGCCTGCGGTGGGGTCGGCCGCTGACTCTGTTGACGTCGTCGAGGCGGGGCGAGCCGTGGCTGGCCCCGCGGAAATCCACGAGCGGTCGGGTGGGCTGGCTGGGGCGGCATCGGCCGCTGGCTCCGCTCAGGTTGCACAGGCTGCGGGTGAAGCGTCGGCTGGTTCCGGTGGGTCGGTTGCCGGCTCTGTTGAGGTCGTTGGCCAGGCCGGGGGTGAGGCATCGACTGGGTCGGCCGCCGGCGCTGTTGAGGTTGTCAGCCTGCTTGGGGATCTTGCCGATCCCGGCCTGGCCGTGCCCGCTGCTGATCTCGTGTGGGCTTCCGGCGTTGTGCACCATGTCGGTGATCAGCAGGCCGCGCTGCGTACGCTCGCCGGGCTGTTGCGGCCGGGTGGGGTGCTGGCCATTGGCGAGGGCGGGCTTGAGCTGCGTTGCCTCCCGTGGGAGCTCGGGGTCGGGCGGCCCGGGCTGGAGCAGCGGTTGCACGCCGCGCGGGCTGCGTGGTTTGCCCGGATGCGCGCCGGGCTGCCGGGCAGCGTTGCGATGCCGTACGGCTGGACGCGCGCACTTCGGGAAGCCGGTCTCTCGGACGTGGAGTCCTTCGGCGCGCTCATCGACCACCCGATGCCGGGTTCGGAACTCTTGCGCGAATACGTCGTGCACCGCATCGGATGGCTCGCCGACTGGGCCGCGGAGTGGCTCGACGTCGACGATCGCGCCGCGGTCGCGGCCCTGACCGATCCGCAAGGACCGCACTTCCTCGGCCGCCGGGACGATCTGTACCTCTTCGGCGCCAAGGCAATCCACTGTGGACGGTCCCGGTGAGCGCGCCGGAGCCACAGGTGTGCACGCGCTGCGGCCACACCCGCACAGCCGACGATGACCCGGTCACGGCCCTCGCCTGGGTTTCCACGCGGGAGCGCGGTGCGGTGCGGTGGCTGTGCCCGGACTGCGCGAGGCAGCATGTGCGCGACATCGAGGGCAAGCTCCCGGACGAGTACTGGTGACCAAATCGCACTCCTGAGTGGTTGAGGCGGCGGGTTTCGCCGCGAACGGATGGAACGGCGGGGCGGGTTGCGCGGCCGGCCCCGCTCGGGCGGGTGGCCGCCTCCCCGGCCGAGCCCGCGGGCCGGGTCGGCAGGTGGGCTGATTGCTCGGTGCAGCGCGCCGACCCTCCGTGGCGCGGCCCGGGCCGCGAGCCGCTCATCCGGCGCGCGAGCCAACACGCCGGACCTGGGAACCGACCTTCCCGTGCGCGAGCCAACCAACCGTCCGAACCGCGACCCGCCCCACACGCGAACTTGGTGGTTGAGCCCGTGGCTCGCGTGATCGGATCCGTAACTCGCGTGATCGAGGGCGGAACTCGCGTGATCGGAGGCGGAATTCGCTTGTTCGGACGGGCATCTCGCGTGATTGAGGAGGCATCACACGTGTCTGGAGGGGCATCTCGTGTGTTTGGAGGGGCATCTCGTGTGTTTGGAGGGTCGGCTCGCGTGATTGGAGGGTCGGCTCGCGTGTCTGGAGGGTCGACTCGCGTGTCTGGAGGGTCGACTCGCGTGTCTGGAGGGTCGACTCGCGTGTCTGGAGGGTCGGCTCGTGGGCCTGGAGGGTCGGCTTGCGTGACTCGAGGGTCGGGTTGTGGGCGTAGGGGGTGGGTGGGTCAGGCTGCGTCTCCTTCTGAGGTCAGGGGGATTACTCGGACCTTGGGGCGGGGGGTTCGGGAGGCCTCGCCGAAGGCTCGGGCCAGTTCCTGGGCCACCTCTTCGGGGACCTGGCGGAGCTGGCGGACCGTGCAGCGGACCAGGACTATGCCCGTCGCCGCCAGGGCCAGGTGGCTGAAGCCGCCTCCGGGGCCTGGGGTGCAGCGGTACTGCCAGGCCAGGCCTATCTCGTCCCACCATGCGTCCGCTTCGCCGAGGCGGCGGCCTCGGCGGTCGCAGATCGTCTGGTCCCAGCTCGGTGGGGGCAGAGGTGCCAGGTCCAGGATGCGGGTGGCCAGGCCGTGGGCCTGGATCGGGATCTCGTCGAGGTCGCGCAGCACCTTGCGGACCGCCGCCGTGCCGCGTTGGGGGCCTTCGGCCAGCTCCAGCAGCAGCTCCTGGCGGCTGCACAAGCCCCAATACAGCGGCAACGTCACCAGGTGGCGGATGCGGGCCGGGTCCGGCTCGGTGCGGGCCAGGTCCAGCGTGGCGCGGGCCGGTGGGGCGAACGGCAGGTCGTCGACCACCACCGGGTCCGGCAAGCGGGCCGTGCGGGCCAGCCTGACCCCTTCGCACGCCGCCACCCGGCAGTGGTCGGGGACCAGCAGGCGGATGTCGCCCGCCTCGCACTTGACGCCGTGGGCCTGCAGGGCGTCGGCGCCGGTGATCACCACCTTCGGCCCGTATCGCACCAGCAGCGCGTGCAGCAGCTGCTGCCGCGTCGGCGCGGTGTTGCGCAGCAGGACGACACCGGGGTGCAGGCGGCGCCACGGCCCGCCGGGGCCGCAGAGCCGCCGGGTTCTTCGGTCCGATACCCCGGCCCTTCGCAACTGTTCGAGGTTCATCACCTCGCCCGGACCGGGATTACCGAGGGACAGCGGGTCGGTGCACTGAGTAGCAGTCATGCTTCGAGCATGGCGGCTCGGCCAACCGGGTGGAACCCCGTCCGCCGCACCTGTGGACAACTCGGCGGAATCCCTCCGTTCGGGGCGCCACCTGTGGACAACTCAGGCGGCGAACCCGGGCTGCCAGCGCTCCACGATGCCGCGCGCCGGGATCTCGGCGTCGAGCTGGCAGAGGATGCCCGTCGACCCCGCCGTCACCCGGTGGATCATCAGGTACTCGGGCGGCAGGTTGAGCATCCGGCCGACCCGGAAGTCGTTGCTGCGGCTGTCGCCGACCCGGCCGGCCTGCTTCTGCATCCACCGGCGGGTGAAGTGGAACGTCGGCGCGGCCAGCGGCTCGGTGAACGGCGCCAGGTACGCCAGTACCTCCTCCGCCGTCAGGTCGCTGTCCGGCCGGATGAAGCGGTTCTCCCGCAGCAGGCGCATCAGCCCGGCCGACTCGCCGTCGAGGGCCAGCCGCGTCATCTCGCCCAGGTGGCGGGGGATGCCCTCCGGCAGCCGGGCGACACCGCCGAAGTCGATGACGCACAGCCTGTCGTCCTCGGTGATCATGAAGTTGCCCGGGTGCGGGTCCGAGTGCAGCAGGTGGACGCGCTCGGGCGAGGAGTAGTGGAACTCCGTCAGCAGCCGGCCCGCCAGGTTGCGGGTCTCACGGTCGCCGTCCGCGATCACCTTGGACAACGGGGTGCCCGTCACCCACTCCGTGACGACGACCTTCGGCGCGCTGGCCACCACCCGCGGCACCAGGATGCCGGGATCGCCGTCGAACGCCTTCGCGAACGCCCGCTGGTGCTGGGCCTCGGCCTGGTAGTCGAGCTCCTCGTTCATCCGCTCGGCGAGCTCGGCCAGCAGCGGTTTGACCTCGGTGCCGGGCACGAACGCCTGGAACAGCCGGCTGAACCGCTGCAGCTGCCGCAGGTCGCTGCGCAGGGCCTCGTCGGCGCCCGGGTACTGCACCTTCACCGCGACCGTGCGGCCGTCGTGCCAGACCGCGCGGTGCACCTGGCCGATGCTCGCGGCCGCCGCCGGCTCGTCGTCGAAGGACGCGAACCGGCTGCTCCAAGTACGGCCCAGCTGCTCGGCGAGCACCCGGTGGGTCTGCCGGGACGACATCGGCGGCGCTGCGGCCTGCAGCTTCGTCAGGGCTTCGCGGTAGGGCTTCGCCATGTCGTCCGGCACCGCCGCTTCGAACACGCTCAGCGCCTGGCCGAACTTCATCGCCCCGCCCTTGAGCGTGCCGAGCACCTCGAACAGCTGCTCGGCGGCCTTGGCCGACAGCGTCGCGCTCACCTGCTCCGCGCTTTGGCCCGCGAGCCTCTTGCCCCAGCCGCCCACCGCCCGGCCGGCGATGCCGAGCGGGAGACTGGCGAGCTTGGCGGTGCGGGCGGCACCCTTGCGCGGCATCGCGGTGTCACGATCGCCCGGGTCGCGGAAGTCGGTCACACCGGCGATTCTGCCTTGCGGCGACGATGGCGCGCAGCCTGCGCGCGATGACTTAGTGGTCTACGTCTCCCGCCGTACCCCTTGGGCGCCGCAGCCGCAGCGCGGGTGTGGCGGCCAGCGGCGGTGGCGGATGCGGCCGTCGAAGGCGTCGATCTCGAGAGTCGCGTTCCACGCCGGTGGCGCCGGCGAGGCGGGGGAGAGCAGCCGCATGGCCTGGGCGGCCGCCAGCGACGCGCAGGCGTGGACCGCGCCGAGGTCGGGCCGCTGGTGCCGGCCGGCGAGCTGCCCGGCGACGCGGGGCCAGCACGGGTCGCGGTCCGTCCGGTGCAGGTCGGCGCAGCGCAGGCACGAGCTGCGGCCCGGCACCACCAGCGGGCCGACGATGCCCGTGCCGTCGCGGACGCGCGCCGCCAGGTGCGGGACGCCGTCCTCCATCAGCTCGGCGACGTGCTCGGGGGCGGGCACGACGGCGTCGGTGAGGAGGGTCAGGTCCGGGTACCGGTCGTGCAGGCGGGTGACCCGGACGCCGGGGTCGACCCGGCGGAGCAGGTCGGCGAGCGCCTGCCGCCGGGGCCGCCCGAGGTCCGCGTCGGTGAGGCCCGAGCCGAGGTCGTGCTCGGTCACCGCACCGGACACCCGCAGCTCGACGTGCCCGATGCCGGCGTTCGCCAGCAGCACGGCGACGGCGACCGCTACCCGGCCTTCGCCGTGGACGGTGATCGCGGCGGCGCGCCTGCGGTCCACGAGCGCGGCCTGGTGGTGGCGGGCCCGCAGCGACCAGAGCCCGCACTCGCCGCGGAGCCCCGGGCCGTCGGGCCGGCCGGCGTCGGTGACCAGGCCGAGCGCCGTCAGCTGCCGCAGCAGGGTCCGCAGCTGGTCGCGGTGTTCGCTCTCCGCGAGCAGGAGCCGCTCGACGGGCTTGCTGCCGTCGAGCGCGCGCACCCTCGCGGCGAGGTCCGGGGTGAGGTTTTCGACGATCACGCCGTGGCGCGGGTCGAGGCCGATCTGGATCTCGCGCGGGCCGCGTTCCAGCACGGTGAGGCCCGGGAGCAGGGCGGGATGGGCCGGCAGGATGACCGGGGGCATGTCCGCGGTGGAGAGGAGCATGTCCGCAGGATGGCACCCGGCGGCGACGGGGAAGCCCGGGAAGGCGCCGGATCGGCCGAGTTGTCCACAAGTGGAACCGGCTGTGGACAACTCGGGTCTGTGACCTCGAAGCGCTCGGAGTTGTCGGTGCCTGGCCTTACCGTTGTCGGGTGGTCGAAGCACGGACGCCCTCGCTGAGAGGCAGGGGGGAGACGAACCCCCCGTCGGACACACCTGGACACAAGGTCGAAGTGCGGCGCAGCCAGCGCCGGCACCGGACGGTCACCGCGTACTGGAAGGACGACACGCTCGTCGTGCTCATCCCCGCGCGGATGACCAGGGCGGAGGAGAAACACTGGGTCGCCGAGATGGAGCGCAAGCTGCAGCGCGCGGAACCACGTCGGCCGGCGGCCCCGAAGACGTCGGACGATGCCCTGCTGGCGCGCTGCGCGCTGCTGTCGGGCAAGTACCTGGACGGCACCGCGACGCCGGCGAGCGTGCGGTGGGTGCAGCCCATGCGCACGCGGTGGGCTTCCTGCACGCCGGTCGACGCGACCATCCGGGTCAGCGACCGGCTGCGGAAGGTGCCTCCCTGGGTGCTCGACTACGTGCTGGTGCACGAGCTGGCGCACCTGCGGGAGCCGGGGCACGACGCGGCTTTCTGGGCGCTGGTGCGGCGGTACCCGAAGACGGAACGCGCGATGGGGTACCTCGAGGGGCTGGCGGCTGCCGCCGGGTGGGGGATCGATACGGAGTGTTGAGCGGGTGAGGTGACCGGGGTGGCCTGCGGGTCGCCCCGGTTGCTTCGCGGGCCGGGTCGAGCAGGCCCCACGACAGCGAAAGGCCGGTGACCCGCGAAGCGGACCACCGGCCTCTCGAAGACCTCCCCCGGACTACGCCGGGGTTTCGCCCTCCTCGGGCGGGGTGTTCTTCCCCTCGCGCTCGGAGCGCTCCGCCTGCTCCGTGCGCTCCAGCTCGGCGATCGGGTCGAGGCCGTCGAGCAGGTCGGGCGCGCCCACGCGGTCCGCGAAGTCGATCGGCTCGTCCAGGTCCTCCGCCGTCGGCATCAGGTCCGGGTGGGACCAGAGGCCGTCGCGCTTCTCCGTGCCGTGGCGGTCGCCCACCAGCTTCCACAGATTGCTCGCGTCCCTCATGCGGCGGGGGCGCAGCTCCAGGCCGACCAGGGTGGCGAACGTCTGCTCGGCCGGGCCGCCCGTCGCGCGGCGGCGGCGGAGCGTCTCGCGCAGGGCGTCCGCTCCCGGGAGGCGATCGCCCACCGCTTCGGCCACCACCACGTCGACCCAGCCTTCGACCAGGGCCAGCAGCGTCTCCAGGCGCCTCAGCGCCGCCTTCTGCTCCTCCGTCGTCTGGGGCTCCAGCAGCCCCGACGACATCGCTTCCTCGATGCTCGCCGGGTTCGCCGGGTCGATCTGGCCGGCCAGGGACTCCAGGGCCGACGTGTCGACCGAAATCCCGTGCGCGAACTCCTCGACCGTCGCCAGCAGCCGCTGGCGCAGCCACGGCACGTGCGTGAACAGGCGCTGGTGCGCCGCCTCGCGCGCCGCCAGGAACACCAGGATCTCGCTGTTCGGCAGCTCCAGGCCCTCGGCGAACTTCTCGATGTTCGCCGGCAGCAGCGCCGACGTGCCCGCCGGGGCCAGCGGCAGGCCGATCTCCGACGACGTCAGCATCTCCGACGCGAGCTGGGCCAGCGCGTTGCCGAGCTGGGAGCCGAAGGCCATCCCGCCCATCTGCCCCATCATCTGTAGCAGCGGGCCCGCGGCCTGCTTGGCCTCCTCGGGCAGCGCCTGCATCCAGGCACCCGAGATCTGCCGCGCCACCGGGTCGCACAGCCGCTGCCACGTCGGGAGCGTCTTCTCCACCCAGGACCGCGGGGACCAGGCCACCGTCGACGTCGCTCCGGCCGGGAACACCGTCGCCGCGTCGAGCCAGAGCTCGGCGAGGTGGGCGGCGTCACGGACCGCGGCGTTCGCGTCGTCGCCGCCGCGGAAGCCGAGCTTGCTCTCTCCGGTGTTGCCCTCGCTGCCGAGGGTCTGCAGGGCGATCTGCTTGGCGAGGTCGTAGTTCACCGGCCCGCTGGAGCTGCCGGCCTGGCTGAGCATCTGGCCCAGCTGGCTCAGCATCTGCCCGAGCTGGTTGAAGGCCTCGGCGCCGGACTGCGGCCCGCCCTCCGAGGGGTCGTTCTCACCTCGTTTGTCGGGATCGGAAGGTCCGAAGCCGAACGGGGGTTTGCTCATGTGTCCACCGTACGCGGGTCGAGGGCCGTCGAGCGCGTCAACCGGACCCATGTGCGTGGCCTTCACCGAGAAGCGAACGCGGTCACCGTACGCTGTCGGGCGTGACCAAGTCTTCCGAGGAGACCGCCCCCGCGAAGAGCGCTCCGGACCCGGTGGCGGAGCCGCCCGGCGAGGCCCGGCGGATGACCCGGCGCGGCTGGACACTGGTGGTCAGCGGCGCGCTGTTCCTGATCTTCGTGGTGGTCGGCTCGGTGGTGCCGGTGCCGTTCGTGGCGATCAGCCCGGGCCCGACCTACGACACGCTCGGTCGCGACGCCGCCGGCAACCCGGTCATCCAGGTCACCGGGCACGAGACGCACCCGACCACCGGCGAGCTGCGGATGACCACCGTCTCCCTGCACGACGGCGTCACCCTCTTCCAGGGCCTCGGCTTCTGGGCCAGCGGCCGGTTCGCCCTCGCGCCGCGCGAGGAGTACTTCAAGCCCGGCGAGACGAACGAGCAGGTCAAGCAGGAGAACATCCAGCAGCTGCAGGACTCGCAGACGAACGCCCAGGTCGCCGCGCTGCGCAAGCTCGGCTACCCGATCAAGGTGCTGGCCAAGCAGATCGTCTCCGGCAGCCCGGCCGACCACGTGCTCTCGCCCGGCGACAAGCTGATCACCGTCAACGGCAAGAAGATCGTCGAGGCCGCCGACGTGCGGGCCGCGCTGACCGGCACCCTGCCCGGCCAGACCGTCCAGATCACCTTCCAGTCCGACGGCCAGCCCGAACGGACCGTGCCGCTCACCCTCGCCGCGCGCCCCGACCGCAAGGAGGGCTTCATCGGCCTCACCGCGGTCGACCGGGCCGACGCGCCGTTCACCGTCAACATCTCCCTGCAGGACGTCGGCGGCCCGTCGGCCGGCCTGATGTTCACCCTCGCCATCATCGACCGGCTGCAGCCCGGCGACCTGGCGGGCGGGCGGCACATCGCCGGCACCGGCGAGATCACCGAGACCGGCGAGGTCGACCCGATCGGGGGGATCTCGTTCAAGGTCGTCGGCGCCCGTGAGGCGGGCGCCACCGACTTCCTGGTCCCCGAGCACAACTGCGCCGAGGCCAAGTCCAACGCGCCCGCCGGGCTCAACCTCATCAAGGTGTCCACACTGGACGACGCGCTCGCGCAGCTGGCCAACCTGAAGGCGGGCCGTCCGACGGCCTCCTGCTAGGGCAGCAGCGTGGCCTTCAACGCCTCGACCAGATTCGGGGCCAGGTCCGGGCTTTCCACGATCTCGTCGACCGATTCGTCCGTGCCGGCCCCGCGCAGCCGCATCACGCAGGCGCCTTCGCCGTCGCGCAGCACCGCGGCCACGAGGCGGGCTTCCGTCCGCTGCGGATGGTCGGCGGCCGCGCGGCGGAGGCTCTCGGCGTCCGCTTCGGCGACGTCCGGCAGCTCCGACTCCGAGCCCGGCGGCAGCACGATGATCTCCTGGGCCAGCGCGCACCCGATGACCAGGTCCGGCCAGGCGATCCGGCCCAGCGCCTCGGCGAGGTCGCCCTCGGGCAGCGCCTCCTGGGCCACCGGGGTCAGCGGGTTCGCCCGGTCCAGCTGGCCGGCCAGCTCCGGCTGCTCGTCCAGCAGCGCCGCCGTCGGCACCAGCGCGAACAGCTGCGGCGGCTGGTCCCAGCCGCCCGCGGCCATGAAGTCCTCGATTTCACGGGCGAGCGCGGCCACGCCGGCCTGTCGCGCTTCGTTCGCTGCCATGCGCACATCGTGTCAGGTCCGCCGGGGTGGCGGCGCCGCGAGTCCGGTTTGGGCGGGTCCCGGGAACTTCACCGGGCATCCGTAGAGTTAGGGAATCAGGGGGCGCACGCGCCCCTGCTCAAGTGTTGACGAAGACAGGAGCGTGTGCCGTGGCGACTCGGCCCCCGGTGAGCCTGCCGAAGCTGTCCCGGCGGAGCCGGATCCTCCTCATCATCGCCGCGGTGATCGTGCTGGCGCTGTTGCTCGGGGCCCGCCTCCTCGACACGTACGTCGACTGGCTGTGGTTCGGCGAGGTCGGGGCGCGGGAGGTGTTCACCACCCAGGTGATCACCCGGATCATCCTCTTCTTCGCCGTCGGGCTGCTCGTCGGCGGCGCGCTGGCGATCAGCCTGATGATCGCCTACCGGACGCGCCCGGTGTTCGTGCCGATCTCCGGCGCCGACGACCCGCTGGCGCGCTACCGCTCGGCGATCGTCGCCCGCATCCGCCTCTTCGGCGTCGGCATCCCGGTGCTCACCGGCCTCATCGCCGGATTGTCCGCCCAGGGCGACTGGCAGGTCGTGCAGCTGTTCCTCAACGGCACCTCGTTCGGCCAGACCGACCCCGAGTTCGGCAACGACGTCGGCTTCTACGCCTTCGACCTCCCGTTCTTCAACTGGCTGCTCGGCTGGCTGTTCATCACCGTCGTCATCTCCTTCTTCGGCGCGCTGATCTCCCACTACGTCTTCGGCGGCATCCGGCTGGCCGGCAAGGGCGGCCAGCTCGCCGGCCCCACCCGCGCGCAGCTCGCCATCACCGTCGGGCTCTTCGTGCTGCTGAAGGCGGTCGAGTACTTCTTCGACCGCTACAACCTGCTGCTGTCCGACCGCGGCGCCCCGCTGTTCATCGGGGCCACCTACACCGACCTGAACGCGGTCCTGCCGGCCAAGCTGATCCTGCTGTGCATCTCGGTGTTCTGCGCGATCGCGTTCTTCGCCGGCGCCTTCCTGCGCAACCTGCAGCTCCCGGCCATCGCGCTGGTGCTGCTGATCCTGTCGAGCATCCTGGTCGGCGTCGCCTGGCCCGCCATCCTCGACCAGTTCTCGGTGAAGCCGAACGCCAACGAGAAGGAAGCGACGTCCATCGGGCGCAACATGGACGCCACCCGCCGCGCCTACGGCCTCACCGACGTCCAGTACCAGCCCTACACCGGCAAGTCGGACGCCACCCCGGACCAGATCAAGGCCGACACCGGGACGATGTCGAACATCCGGCTGCTCGACCCGAACATCCTTTCCGACACCTTCACCCAGCGCGTCGGCCGCGAGAACTTCTACGGCTTCCCGGCCAAGCTGGACATCGACCGCTACACCGTCGGCGGCGTGACGCAGGACTACATCGTCGCCGCCAAGGAGATCAAGACCGAGGGCCTCACCGGCAACCAGACCAGCTGGATCAACAAGCACCTCGTCTACACCCACGGCAACGGCTTCGTCGTCGCGCCGGCCAACACGATCGACCGCGCGGTCAAGGACGCCAACTCCGACGGCGGCTACCCGATCGCGACGACCAGCGACACGCAGAACCCGGCGGGAGCCGGCGCGCCCGCGTCCGGGCAGCCCGGCATCGAGGTCAAGGAACCCCGCATCTACTACGGCGAGCTGTCCGCCGCAGAGTCCGACTACGCCATCGTCGGCGGCACCTCCGGCAACGCGCCCGGCGAGTACGACACCGCGACCGACCGCTACACCTACAAGGGCACCGGCGGCGTCGCCATCGACAACTGGTTCAACCGCCTCGCCTTCGCCGCCGAATACGGTGAACGCAACATCCTGTTCTCCGACGCCATCGGCGACAACTCCAAGATCATGTACAACCGCGACCCACGCGACCGCGTCAGCAAGATCGCGCCGTGGCTGACCCTCGACGGCGACCCGTACCCGGCAGTCGTCGACGGCAAGATCCAGTGGATCATCGACGGCTACACCACGCTCAACAACTTCCCGTACGCCCAGCAGACACAGCTCGGCGCGGCCACCAACGACTCCCTCAACGGCGTCGCCCGCCAGGCCAACAGCTCCATCAACTACATCCGCAACTCGGTCAAGGCCACCGTCGACGCCTTCAACGGCACCGTGACGCTGTACTCGATCGACGACAAGGAACCGGTCCTCAACGCCTGGGAGAAGGTCTTCCCCGGGCTCGTGAAGCCGAGCTCCGACATCTCCCCGGACCTGCGGGCCCACTTCCGCTACCCCGAGGACCTCTTCAAGATCCAGCGTGAACTGCTGTCGCGCTACCACGTCAGCAACCCGCAGGAGTTCTACTCGCAGCAGGCGTTCTGGAGCGTCCCGCAGGACCCGACGGCCGAAGGCGGCTCCAACCCGGCGGCGGCCGGCGCGGCCAACCAGCCCGGCTACTACGTCCTCGCCGACACCCCGGGCCAGACCAAGCCGACGTTCCAGCTGACCAGCTCGCTCACCGGTCTGCAGCGGCAGTACCTCGCGTCCTGGATGTCGGTCTCCTCCGACCCGAACGACTACGGGAAGATCCGCGTCCTCCAGCTGCCCAGCGCGGCCACCGGAGCCACCCAGGTCGACGGGCCCGTCCAAGTCCAGAACCGGTTCCAGAGCGACTCCCGCGTCGCCCAGGACCGCACCCTGTTCAACAACCCCAACGTCACCCCCATCTACGGCAACCTGATCACGCTGCCGGTCGCCGACGGCTTCCTCTACGTCGAACCCGTCTACATCCGGCAGCGCAACCAGAACAGCTACCCGCAGCTGGCCCGCGTCCTCGTCTCCTACGGACCCAAGGTCGGCTACGGCGCCACCCTCCAGGAAGCCCTCGACCAGGTCTTCGGCGCGGGCACCGGCGAAGCCACCACCACGCCGCCGCAAGCCGGCCAGCCGACCACGACCCCGCCGTCGTCCACCAACCCGAACCCGACCACCACCCCGCCCGCCAACAACGGCGGCGGCAACGCAGCCCTCGACAAGGCCGTCGCCGACATCCAGGCGGCCATCGCCAAACTGAAGGCCGCCCAGCAATCCGGCAACTTCACCGACCAGGGCACGGCCCTCGCCGCCCTCGACGCCGCGGCCAAGGCCTACGAAGCCGCCAAGACCGCAGCCCCCGGCACCAGCACGCCACCGCCCACCAGCCAGCCCGGAGGGTGACGTCGGTAACGTCAACGGCACCTGCTTTGCACCCGCCCGAAAGGCAGGCGTAAGGTAGGTGCCACGACGCGGGGTGGAGCAGCTCGGTAGCTCGCTGGGCTCATAACCCAGAGGTCGCAGGTTCAAATCCTGTCCCCGCTACAGAGGTTGGAGGCGTGTGCCCGCGGAAAGCGCGGGCCGCGCCTCCTTCGCATTTGTTCTGGGGGTCGAACCCCCAGACCCCCGCCAGGGGGGCTTCGCCGCCCCTGGACCCCCCTGCGGGTGGTTGCGTTATTGGGTTAGCCAGGCTTCTGTGGAACCTGTTGTGTTGGCTATGTAGCCGTCTGGGCGGACCAAGACCTTTGTTGCGTCTGGGTAGGGGAGGTTGGGGACTTCGGCTACTAGTACCTCTGTGTGGGGGCTTGGGGTTGGGGTTTTTGTCAGGAGGACCCAGTTTCCTTTGTGGAATAGGGTGCTTGCGGGGCCGGTTGGGGTGGGGAAGTCGGGGAGGCGGGTTCCTGCTGCTGGGTGGGGGTCTTCGGTTGGGTATTTGATGTTCAGGCCTGAGACCAGGCCTGATAGGTGGTGCTGGACTTCGGGGATTTCTGTCAGGGATCGGAACAGGGACCGTAGGGCCAGCTGGTTGGGGTTTGTGGGGATCAGGGCGTTCTGGGCTGCGATGTTGTCCAGGACTTCTTGGGCTACCGTTCGGCGCTCCTGCTCGTATGTGTCCAGGAGTTGTGCGGGAGCGTGGTTGCGTATTGTGGCTGCCAGTTTCCAGCCCAGGTTCATTGCGTCCTGGATTCCCAGGTTCAGGCCCTGGCCTCCGGCCGGGAAATGGGTGTGGGCCGCGTCGCCCGCCAGCAGGACTCGGCCCACCTTGTAGTGGGCTGCCAGGCGGCTGTCGTCCGAGAAGCGGCTTGCCCAGCGGATTTCGGCGATCTCGGCCTCGGGGCCGAAGCGTTCTGACACCGCTGCGCGGACTTCGGCCGGGGTTACCTCGGCTCGGAGGTTCTGTGGGCGGTTCAGGCGGTCTCCGAAACTGATCCGGTAGAGGTTCGGCTCCGCCAGGGGAATCACGCCGATGAACTTGCCGGCGCTCTGGGACGTCACCACGTTCGTCATCGAGCGCCACTGTGTCGGGGCTCCCGGGGGCGTCGACGCGAACAAGACGTCCGCGGCCACGCCGTGGCCCTGGCCTTCTATGCCTTCGAACGGCATGTTCAGGGCCTTGCGGACCGTGCTGCGGCCGCCGTCGCAGCCCACCAGGTACTTCGCCCGGATGCGCAGGTCGCCTGCGGTGATCGTGACGCCGTTCGCGTCCTGGGTGAAGCCCGTCAGCTCGTGGCCTCGCCTCACCTTCACGCCCTGCTCCGCCAGACGCTCCTCCAGAGCCGCTTCGACCTCGGCCTGCGGGATGCCCAGCTGGTAGGGGTGGCGGGTGTTCCAGCCCGCGTAGCTCACCGGGATCACCGCGAAGTGTCCGTCCGCGACAGTCGCGAACGAGCGGTCCTCCGCCCGGCCCAGCAACCCCCGCAGGTCCAGGACTTCCGCCGTGCGCGGTTGCAGATTCAAGGCCTTCGACAAGCCCGTTCGCTCGTGCATCCGCTCGAGCACCAACGTGTCCACTCCGGCCAGTGCCAGCTCGTTCGCCAGCATCAAGCCCGTGGGGCCCGCGCCGGCGATCACCACCTCGGTGGTCAGGTCCGCCATCTCCCCAGCTCCTTAACAAAGTTAAATTGACCTGCTCCGAGGATGCCCTTAACATCGTTAAGGTGTCAACCCCGGATCTTGAGGAGACCGTCGGACATGGCTCTAACCAGGCAGGACATCGCGCGATCCGGGCTGAAGCTGCTCAACGACGTCGGGCTCAACGGCCTCACCCTGCGGCTGATCGCCGGTGATCTCGGGGTCAAGGCGCCCGCGCTGTACTGGCACATGAAGAACAAGCAGGAACTGCTCGACGAGATGGCGACGCAGATGTACCGGGATTCCGTCGCGGACCGCGAGCCGCCGGCGTCGCTGGGGGAGTGGGACGGCGTTGCGCACCGCGCCCGTGCGCTGCGGCGGATGATGCTCGCCTATCGCGACGGCGGAAAGGTTTTCGCTGGTACCTACCTCGGCGACATGAGTCTCGTCGGCCCGCACCCGCTGCGCCGGAGCATCGAGGCCGGGCTCGACGAGGGGCGGGCCAGCCGCGCCACCTTCACCGTCTACTGCTTCGTCATCGGCTACGTGATCGAAGAGCAGGCTGTCCGGCCCATGCCCGGGGAGTTCGACGAGCGATACCGCGAGTCCGCCGGTGAGGCCGTGCTCGGGGACGCCGACGCGCGGTTCGAGGACGGGCTCTCCATGGTCCTCAGTGGAGCCCGCCAGTGGCTGGAGGCGGCGTAATGCCAGGTCAGGCGGTTTTCGGGACCCCGGTGTCAGGCACCTGGCGACGCCGTGTAATCTATTCAAGTACCACAACGGCGCGGGGTGGAGCAGCTCGGTAGCTCGCTGGGCTCATAACCCAGAGGTCGCAGGTTCAAATCCTGTCCCCGCTACCACCAAGAGGCACGTTTCCGGAAAATCCGGGAACGTGCCTCTTTTGTCATGCCGGAACGGCTTTCGCTGCCGACTTTTCCGCCGAAGCCGGGAAAAACTGCGGATCCCACGATGTGGACGCCCTTCCGGGGTGGTTGCGGTGCGTGGCCACGGTCCGCCAAGCCGGGGAGTGCCGCCCGGCGAACTCACCTGCCTGGAGGTTGCCGAGGCGGTTCGCGTGCGTCTGGTTGGACCAAAAAACCCTGGGAGCGGTTGCAGAGCGTATTCAGGTCCACAGTGGACCGCCTCGCATTGGGCCGAACGAGGGGATCTCACTAGCCACAATGGACAGATACGCTGACCACTGTGGACACAGCGGCCGATAAGTGGGAATCTAGGGGGCGTGTCCGAATTGAATGCAACAGCCGCCGCCCTGCTCGGTCTGCTCCACGACGGTCCCGCCACCGGCGGGCAGCTCGTCGCGGGAGCCGGTGAGCGGTTCGGTGCCTTCTTCAGCGTCACCCGCAGCCAGGTGTACCGGGAGCTCCCGGCGCTGTCCAAGGAAGGCCTCGTCCGGCTCGGCAAGCAGGGCCCGCGCTCCAGCCAGCAGTACCTGATCACCGCCGCCGGCAAGAAGGCCTTCAAGGCCTGGCTGACGTCCGAAGCCGGCCCCGACCACCTGCGCAGCCCGCTCATCCTGCGGCTCGTGCACGCGGGGTCGCTGACGGCGAAGCAGCGCCAGTCGCTGCTCGACTCCGCCCGGACCAGCTACAGCCAGCAGCTCGACGACGCGAGGGCGGCCACCAAGGCGGCCGAAGGGCCGTACGAAAAGGCCGTCGCCGAGTTCGCCCAGGCTCAGGCCAAGGCCGCGCTCAAGCTGCTCGACGCCATCCCCGCGGCCTGAGGTTCGCGCGCCCACGACCGGTGCTCGCAACCGGTCGTGGGTTTTGCCGTAACCTTGACAAACGTGAGTGATGAGTTCGATGCGGCACTGAGGGACCTGGCCGGCAAGCTGACGCAGATCGAGTCGGTGATGGACCTGGACGCGCTGCGTGCCCAGGTGGCCGACCTGGAACAGCAGGCCTCGAGCCCCACGCTCTGGGACAACCCGGAGGAGGCCCAGAAGGTCACCAGCCAGCTGTCCCACCGGCAGGGCGAGCTGCGCCGGGTCTCCGACCTGCGCCAGCGGCTCGACGACCTCGGCGTGCTGTACGAGCTCGCCGAGGCCGAAGGCGACTCCGGCAGCCTGGGCGAGGCCGAGACCGAGCTCGCCGACCTCGGCAAGGCCATCGACGGCCTGGAGGTCCGCACGCTGCTCTCGGGCGAGTACGACGACCGCAACGCCGTCGTCACCATCCGCTCCGAGGCCGGCGGCGTCGACGCGGCCGACTTCGCCGAGATGCTGCTGCGCATGTACCTGCGCTGGGCGGAGCGGCACAACTACCCGACCGACGTCTACGACATCTCCTACGCCGAAGAGGCGGGCATCAAGTCGGCGACGTTCAAGGTCAGCGCCCCCTACGTCTACGGCACCCTCTCGGTCGAGCAGGGCACCCACCGGCTCGTCCGGATTTCGCCGTTCGACAACCAGAGCCGCCGCCAGACGTCGTTCGCGCACGTCGAGGTGCTGCCCGAGGTCGAAGAGGTCGACCACGTCGACATCCCGGAAAAGGACATCCGGGTCGACGTCTACCGCTCATCGGGCCCCGGCGGGCAGAGCGTCAACACGACCGACAGTGCGGTGCGCATCACGCACCTGCCGACCGGCATCGTCGTCTCCTGCCAGAACGAGAAGTCGCAGCTGCAGAACAAGGCGGCCGCGATGAAGGTCCTCCAGGCCCGGCTGTTGCAGCGGAAGAAGGAAGAAGAGCGCAAGGAGATGGACGCGCTCAAGGACGGCGGCTCCAGCTGGGGCAACCAGATGCGCTCCTACGTGCTGCACCCGTACCAGATGGTGAAGGACCTGCGGACCGATTTCGAGGTCGGCAACCCGACCGCGGTGCTCGACGGCGACATCGACGGTTTCCTCGACGCCGGGATCCGCTGGCGGGTGCAGACCGCTTGATCGGCGCAGGGGGTGTTTGCGTGACCGCTCACCGTACGCAAACACCCGCTGCTCCACTTGGGTGGACCGGGCAACCGGGGCTTCACGAGACCGGTGGGTAGTATGCCGAATCGTGATCCGGCTCGAAGAGGTTTCCAAGGTCTACAAGACCTCGACGCGGCCCGCGCTCGAGCGGGTGTCCGTCGACATCGAAAAAGGTGAGTTCGTCTTCCTCATCGGTCCCTCGGGATCGGGGAAGTCGACCTTCCTCCGGCTCCTGCTGCGCGAAGAGACGCCGACCAAGGGCCGCGTGATGGTCTCCAACTTCGACGTCGCCAAGCTGGCCCGCCGCAGGGTCCCGCGCCTGCGGCAGACCATCGGCTGCGTCTTCCAGGACTTCCGGCTGCTGGCGAACAAGACCGTCGCCGAAAACGTCGCGTTCGCCCTCGAGGTCATCGGCAAGCCCGGCCCGACCATCAAGAAGGTCGTCCCCGAGGTGCTGGAGCTCGTCGGCCTCGACGGCAAGGCCGACCGGCTTCCCAACGAGCTCTCCGGTGGTGAACAGCAGCGTGTCGCGATCGCGCGCGCGTTCGTGAACCGGCCGCTGGTTCTGCTCGCCGACGAACCGACCGGGAACCTGGACCCCGACACCAGCCAGGACATCATGCTGCTGCTGGAGCGGATCAACCGCACCGGCACGACCGTCCTGATGGCCACCCACGATCACTCCATCGTGGACTCCATGCGGCGCCGCGTGGTCGAGCTGCAGCTCGGCCGGGTGATCCGCGACGACGCCCGCGGCGTCTACGGCATCGGTCGCTGACCACCCCGCCCCAGCCCCCGACTTTCAAGGACCTGCACCCGCCATGCGCGCCAGTTTCGTCTTCAGTGAGGTAATCACCGGCCTGCGCCGGAACGTCACGATGACCATCGCGATGATGCTGACCACGGCCGTGTCGCTCGCCATGCTCGGCGGCGGCCTCCTCGCCGTGCGGACGATCGACAAGATGAAGGCCAACTTCCTCGCCGACGTCGAGGTTTCGGTCTACCTCACCGACGACATCAGCGCGGGCGACAAGAACTGCACGCAGGCGCTGTGCCAGTCGCTGCGGACGTCGTTGCAGAGCAACAACGGTGTCGAGTCGGTCGTGTTCGAGAACCGCGACCAGGCGTTCGACCGGTTCAAGAAGATCTTCGAGAGCCAGCCGGAGCTGATCGCCCTCACCGGTCCCGAGTCGCTGCCCGCGTCGCTGCACGTGAAGCTGAAGGACCCGGACCGCAGTGACGCCATCGTGCAGGAGTACGCGGGCAAGCCGGGCGTGCGGAAGGTCGACGACCAGAAGAAGTTCCTCGACCGCGTGTTCAACGCCTTCAACGGTGTCCGGAACATGGCCTTCGGGGCCGCGCTCATCATGGCGATCGCCGCGCTGCTGCTGATCGCCAACACGATCCAGGTGTCCGCGTTCACCCGCCGCACCGAGGTCGGCATCATGCGGCTGGTCGGCGCGACGCGGTGGTACACGCAGCTGCCGTTCCTCCTGGAGGCGGTGGTCGCCGGTGCGGTCGGTGCGGTCCTCGGGATCATCATGCTGATCATCACGAAGGCCGGCTTCCTCGACTCGGTGTTCACCGGTGATGTGTTCCCGAAGATCACCATGCTGGAACTGCTGTTCCCGGTCGCGCCGATCCTGCTCGCGGTGTCCGTGGTGATCTCCGCCATCACCGGGTACGTCACGCTGCGGCTGTACGTCCGGCACTAGTTTTAACCGGCTGCTTGTCGCTCCGAGAATCACGTAGAGTGGTCGTATGCCCAAGGAACGTGGCCAGAAGGTGATCGTGTCGAACCGCAAGGCTCGGCACGACTACTCCATCCTCGACACCTACGAGTGCGGTCTCGTGCTCGTCGGCACCGAGGTCAAGAGCCTGCGCGAGGGCAAGGCGTCACTGGCGGACGCGTTCGCGACGGTCGACGACGGCGAAGTGTGGCTGCGCAACGTGCACATCCCGGAGTACACGCAGGGCACGTGGACGAACCACATGCCCCGGCGGACCCGGAAGCTGCTGCTGCACCGGCGGGAGATCGAGAAGCTCATCGGCAAGACCAAGGAGAGCGGGCTCTCGCTGGTGCCGCTGTCGATGTACTTCAAGGACGGCAAGGTCAAGGTCGAGATCGCGCTGGCCCAGGGCAAGAAGGCCTACGACAAGCGGCAGGCGCTCGCCAAGCGCGACGCGGACCGCGACATCAGGAAGGCGATGGGCCGCGCGCTGAAGGGCCGGTTCACGGAGTGACGGCCGGCCCGGCTTCCGACGCGGACGTCGCGCGCTGGGCGGCGTCGCTGGGTCTGCCGGGCCTGGTCGACCTGCACGTCCACTTCCTGCCGAAGCCGGTGATGGACAAGGTCTGGGCGTACTTCGACGCCGCCTCGACGCACTACGGCACCGAGTGGCCGGTGTTCTACCGGACGTCCGAAGAGGACAGGCTGGCCACGCTGCGCTCGCTGGGTGTCACGCGCTTCGCACCGCTGGTCTACCCGCACAAGCCGGGGATGGCGGAGTGGCTGACTTCGTGGGCGCTGGAGTTCGCGGCGCGGGTGCCGGACGCAATCCCGACCGGCACCTTCTACCCCGAGCCCGGCGCCGGGTCCGCTGTGGACGGTGCGCTGCGGGCCGGCGCCCGGGTGTTCAAGGCGCACGTGCAGGTGGGCGCGTACGACCCGCGTGACGACCTGCTGAAGCCGGTGTGGGGCGCGCTCGCCGACGCCGGCGTTCCCGTCGTCGTCCATTGTGGACACGGTCCGTTGCGGGGCGACTTCACCGGGTTGACGGTCTTCGAAGAGGTGCTGGCGCGGCACCCGAACCTGACGGCGGTGCTCGCGCACGCGGCGATGCCGGAGTTCGGGGCGGCGTTCGAACTCATGGCGAAATACCCGCGGGTGCACCTCGACACCACCATGGTCGGGGTGCCGTTCGCCGAGGCGATGTCGCCGCTGCCGCCGGACTGGACGGCGCGGCTGGCGGAGTTCGCCGACCGGGTCGTGCTCGGCACGGACTTCCCGAACATTCCGTACTCCTACGCGACGCAGCTGCAGGCGATCGCCGGCTGGGCGGCCGACGATCGCCTGGGGGAGCCGTTCCTGCGGGCGGTCCTGCACGACACCCCGCTGCGCCTGCTCCGCGCCTCGTGAGTGAGAAACAGTGTTAGAACACTGTTTCTCACTCACGAGGGTCAGCGCTTGAGGGCGGCTCGTTCGGTCACGGTGACCGCGCGGCCCAGCAGGTCGACCACCGGGATCGGCTTGCCCGCCAGCAGGAACCCGGCCGTCGCGAGGACGACCCACGGCACGGGGCCGTGCGCGATGCCGTCGGAGAGCGGGGCGAACCCGTGGGCGGCCAGGCCGAGCAGGCCGCCGGAAATCATCAGCCCGGCGACGACCAGCTGCGGCGTCCGCGCGGTGATCCCGCCGGTGTCGCGCTGCATCTCGAAGTGGGCGAACAGCCGCAGCAGGCCGAGCAGCACCAGGCCGCACACCGCGAACCACGCGGGCGCCATGACCAGCCAGAACACCGTGCCGGGCGCCGGGGTCTCGTAGCCGAGGCCGTAGACCGTCACCCCGGCCACGACGATCAGCGCCGGCATGTGCCAGAGGTAGACGCTCATGAACCGCGCACCGAGCCAGCCGAGCGCGTGCCCGACCCCCGGCCGGGCCGCGAGCGCGTTGAGCTGCGGACGGAAGGCGAGCAGCAGCCCGACCTGGCCGACGGCGAGGAAGGCGAGCAGCACGGTCGGCGGGCTCATGTTCGACACCGGCGCGCCCGGCATGCCGATCATGCTGGCCGGGTAGGGCCCGAACGCGACCAGCAGCGCCGTGACGCCGAACCCGGCGGCCGACAGCGTCAGCGCGGCACGGCGGGTCAGCGCGCCGAGGCGGCCTTCGACGTAGTGGAAGCCCAGCTGGTGTACCGCGACCCAGACGAAGACCGCGTTGGCGTACCCGATGTAGCCGAAGTCGTTGAAGCGGGCGACGTCGACGAGGACGCCGGCCACCCCCATGACCAGCGGGACCTTCAGCCCCCAGCGCCGGTGCGCGGCGACCATGACCGGCGTGAGCAGCACGACGAGCACGTACACGGCGAGGAACCACAGCAGCTGCGCGGCGATCGCGCTCGCCACCTGGAGGGGCTGGGGCGGCACGCCGAGCCCGCGCAGGAAGTCCGGCACGACGAGCCAGACGGCCATCAGCGGCAGCACCGGCACCATCAGGCGCTTGAGGCGCGCGCCGAGCCACTGGCGCGTCGAGGCCGCGCGCCGGAAGGAGATCAGGTTCGCCGCACCGCCGGCGAAGAAGACCAGCGGCATGACCTGGCTGAGCCAGGTGACCACCCACCAGCCGGGCGTGGCCAGGGCGTTGCCGGTGGCGAGGTGCCCGTCGGCGTAGGACAGCACCGGCATGGTCCAGTGCTGGGCGATGACGGCGAGGATGGCCCCCGCCCGGACGACGTCGAGAAACCGGTCCCGGCTCGCGGCCACCTGGCTTGTCTGCATGCCGTTCAGCCTGGCCGTTGCGACCTGGCGAAACAGCGGTGCTGACCGGCCTTTCCGGGGTGCTGTTCACCCCCGGTGGATACGGGGGTTCTCCCTACCTCGAGCCGTCGGGCTCGGGCTCGTGCTGCGTCGCCGCGACCCGGTACTCCCAGCCCGTCTCGGTCAGGCCGAGCTCGTAGCGGGTTTCGATCTTCGGGCCGCCGTGCAGGTGGATGTGCCGGATGACGGTGCCGGGCACCGGCTCGGCGTCCCCGAGCTCCTGGACGCGGCCGTCGAGCGGGCCGCCGAAGAAGCGGACGCAGCGGATCTCGTCGGACATCTGCGCGCTCCTCTCGCCGACGGGTCCGCTCATGGTAGGTGAGCGCTCACCCGGGTGCCGCCCGCGGAACGGGTGACCCGTTGTCCACCTTACGGGACTTCCGGTCACCGTCCGTTGCGCAGCGGCGCGCTAGGCTCGGTTCCATGGTCGGACCGCCCCGCCTTCCGGGTCTCACGCTGGCCGACGCCGACCGGCTGGTGGCCGCCGCGCTGACCGCCGGGGAGGAGCGGGGCTTCCCGCCGCTGGCCGTGGCGGTGCTCGACGTCACCGGTGAAGTGATCGCGTTGCGCCGCGCGGACGGCGGGATGCCGATGACCAGCCGGATCGCCGTGGCCAAGGCCCGCACCGCGCTGCTCACGCTGCAGGCTTCGGGGGGCTTGGAACTGCCCGGCCCGATCGTCGAGAGCATCCAGCACCTCTTCCACGGGGACTACGTCCCGTACGCGGGCGGCGTGCTCGTCACGGCCGGCGACGTGGTCCTCGGCGCCGCCGGAGCTTCGGGCGGGCACGCGCGCGAAGACGAGGAGGCGGTGCAGGCCGCCGTCGAACGGTGGCGGGCTCAGCGGCCCAGGTAGGTCAGCACCGCACGGACGCGACGGTGTTCCTCCGCGCTCGCTTCCAGCCCGAGCTTCGAGAAGATGTTGCCGATGTGCTTCTCCACCGCGCCGTGCGAGACGACCAGCGAGTTCGCGATCGCGGTGTTCGACAGGCCCTGGGCCATCAGGCCGAGGACCTCGGACTCGCGGGCGGTCAGCGCGTCCAGCGGGTTGCGGCGGCCGCGGGCCATCAGCTGGGCGATGACGTCCGGGTCGATCGCCGTGCCGCCGCCGGCCACCCGGCGGACCGCGTCCAGGAAGTCGCCGACGTCGGCCACGCGCTCCTTCAGCAGGTAGCCGACGCCGCCGGCGCCGCCGGAGAGCAGCTCGACGGCGTACGACTCCTCGACGTACTGGGACAGCACCAGCACCGGCAGGCCCGGGATCTCCTTGCGCGCCGCGAGCGCCGCGCGCAGGCCCTCGTCGGTGAACGTCGGCGGCATCCGGACGTCGACGATGGCCAGGTCAGGACGGTGTTCCTTGACCGCGCCGAGGAGGTCGTCCCCGTTGTCGACGGCCGCGGCCGTCTCGATGCCCTCGTCGGCGAGCAGGCGCGTGACCCCCGCCCGCAGCAGGACGGCGTCCTCGGCGATCACTACCCGCATCCGGCCCCCAGGTTCGTGGATGAACGGGGTCCAGAATATTCACCACTGGCAGGGCAGGTCAGCCCGGATCACGGTCGGCCCGCCCACCGGGCTGACCACGGTGATCACGCCGTCGATCGTCGCCGCACGGTCGGCCAGCCCGGCCAGCCCGCCGCCCGGCCGCACCTCCGCGCCGCCGTGACCGTTGTCGGTGATCTCGACGACGACGTGGTCGTCGGTGCGCCACACCTTCACGCCCGCCTCGGACGCTCCGGAGTGCTTCGCGATGTTCGTCAGGGTCTCGCCGACGATGAAGTACGCCGTCGTCTCGACCGCCGCCGGCGGCCGCGGCTCGACGTCGACCTGCACGTCGACCGGGATCGGCGACTTCGCCGCCTGCGCCGACAGCGCCGCGTCCAGCCCCCGGTCGCCGAGGACGGCGGGGTAGATGCCGCGGGCGAGGTCCCGCAGCTCCGACACGGCGAGCTTCGCGTCCGCGTGGGCCTCGTCGATCAGCTCCCGCACCGACTCGGGGTCCTGGTCGAACTTCGACTTCGCCCGCCCGAGGCTCATCGCGACCGCCACCAGCCGCTGCTGGGCGCCGTCGTGCAGGTCACGTTCGATCCGCCGCCGTTCGGCTTCGGCCGCGTCGACCCCGCGGGCCCGCGACGCCTGCAGCCGCTCGGCCTTCTGCTCCAGCCGCTTGGTGCGGTCCGGGCCCAGCAGCGCCAGGGCCAGCTCCCCGTGCAGCCAGCCCAGCCACGGCGTCACCCAGATCGCCATCGGCAGCAGCACGATCGACGCCAGCGCGATCCCGACCTCCGCGCAGGCCAGCGGGAACGCGGCCATCAGGTAGGCGAGGTCACGCCAGGTCGTCGCGTCGCTCAGCCGGACCATCCACCGCCGCAGCAGCGGCTGTCCCTCTTCGTACGGCCGCCGCTGCACCGGCGGCAGCGGCAGGCTCAGCATCCGGCCCGCCCAGCCGCGCTCGCGGTCGCCGGACCAGCGGACGAAACTCGTCGTCGCGAGCAGGATCGGGAACCCGATCCAGATCACCGCGGTCGACACCCCGACCGCGATGCCGACCACGATCAGCACGAACTGCAGGAGCCGGAAGACGAAGCTGACGATCATGTAGAGGATCGTGCGAGCCGGCTGCGGCCGCGGGTGGTCCAGTTCTCGTGCCTCGGTCATCCCGCCACCAGGTTCTTCTCTTCCGCGTCTTCCCACCAGCGCTCCATCCGGTGACGCTGCGCCACGGTCGGCCCCAGCAGCGCGTTCGCCAGCCGGGCGTGCACCCCCGCCAGCGCCTTCGTCAGCGCGACGGACAAGGCGACGAACAACACCCCCAGTGCCGCCCACGGTAGCGCCTCGACGGTCGAGTCCACGGTCAGCCACGGCACCTCCGAGCTGGGGAACCGGTACTCGCCGCCCGGCAGCCACCGGAAGTAGACCGGCAGCCCGGCGAGGGCCAGGCTCGTCGCCCAGAACGTCGTCACGAGCACGAACTCGACGAGGCCGACCGGGAAGAGGAGCGCGAAGTAGGTGAAGTCCCGCCAGGTCGAGGGGTCCTTCAGCCGAGCCTTCCACCGCGCGGCCTGCTTCCCGGCGGGCAGCGGCAGGTAGGGAAGGTCGATGTAGCGGTCGAGCAGGGCGTAGACCCGCGCCCGCTCCAGCCGCGCGGCCCCCCGGACGGCGAGGACGACGAGGGCGAGCAGCCCCACCCCGACCCACACCACGGCGGTCCCCGCCCCGGCGGAGACGAACGCGGTGAGGAACCCGAACGCCAGCACCCCCAGCGGCAGGTTCGTCAGCAAGAACACCACCGAACCACCGAACGGCGGATCCCGCCTGTCGTTCACCATGACCGCTCCCTTCATCGGCTACCAGCTTCCCGGCCGGCCGCGGCGGGCGACATGGTGCGAGCGGGCATCCCGGCGGTAGGGCTGGCCCCACCCTGGTTAATCCGGTCGCCGGGCCGGGTATGATGAACAGGTTGTGTCCCGACAAGGGGGTGAACGGTTTCGACTTTGGACGTTGAGTCAGGGGAAGCGTGCCGGTGCAGGCGAGAGACCACCGTAAGCGTCATCGCAAACCAATAAGCGCCGACTCCAGTCAGCGCGAGTTCGCCCTCGCCGCCTGAGCGAGTGCGACTCTGTCGGCCCGGGTTCGCCTCCGGCCCGGGTACCGGCATCAGCTAGGAGGCTCAGCGGCTGTCCCGGCCACGGGGAACAGTCGTGAAGCAAACAGTGGCTGGGCTCGTCACCTCAGCTTGTTCGCGTGATTGAGGGAGCCGAGTAGAGACGTAGCGGACTGCGCACGGAGAAGCCCTGTCGAGACGCCAGAGGACCCGGGTTCAATTCCCGGCACCTCCACCGGAGAAGGCCCTCGCTCGAAAGAGCGAGGGCCTTCTCTTCGTCTCGTTCATATCCTCTGGGGGCGAACCCCTGGACCCCGCTAGGAAGACTTCGCCCCTGGACCCCCGTTCTGCGTTGTGAGCTGGTCGTGGAACCGAGGCTGGGCCTTTAAGCGCTCTTGATCTGCAGGACGTGGAGTTCAGGGCCGTCCACGATCACGGAGGCGTCGTAGTCGCCGGACTGGGTGGTTTTGTAGCCGGCGTCCATGCCGAGAAACTGGTCGTGGGTGCTGACCGTGGCCGAGTAGCTTCCTGTCACGTGAACCATGCCGGTGGACGACTCGAAGGTTTGCTTGGAGTTGACCAGCGGATCGCCGTTAAGGGTCCACGTCGCGTGGTCGCTCTGTTGAGCCGCCGACCACGAAGGGCACTCCGGCGGCATCGGCGATCGCGTACCGGCGACGCACCGGTGGAACGCCGTGCGCACCACCGCCGTGACCTGTTCCGGGGTGAAGCGAGGCTCGCGCTTCGAAATTCGCTGTTTGTCGATCCGGTCGAACGACCGTAGGTCGCCGATCGTCGCCTTGCCGTCGGTCCAGGTGACCTCGGCTCGGTACGGCACGACCTCGACCGTGAGGTTCTCCGGAGACGGCACCTGGTAGGGCACCTGGTATGTCGCGGTCATCACCGCGTTACCTGCAACGTAGAAGCGGTCGTTGCTCCACACCGGCGCGTAGGCGCCGTCGACCGGGTCGCCGTGGATCGCCCAGTGCACCTCGTCGGCCTGTCCTACCAGATCGTCGACCTTCTGCGGACAGTTCGCGGGTCGGAGAACTCGGGCCTGCGCGCAAGATTCGAGGCCGGCCGAAACGGCTGCCAGAACTGCTTCGTTGCTCGAACCTGCCGGCCGGACGCCGCTTTCCGGAGGGATGGCGTCCGGATCCGGGGACTGCGGGAGCAACGGCAACAGGACGAAGATCAGCAGGGTGACTCCCATACCCACGAGGACTTTGCGCGGAGTCCACGTGGACCGCGCTGGTTGGGTCGGTGGCTCGGCGGAGCCGGTCGCCGGCGCACCAGAGATGTGCAGTTCGCCGATGTCTCGAGCCTGCACGACACTTCCGGTGACAGGGCCGGCGTTGCTGTTCGCCAAGTCGCCGGGTTCCCATCTCCGTGCGCCCTCACCATCCGGCCCGCCGCTCATTTGTCACCCTCCCCACTACCCCGGCTCTGCCGCCAGGATCAGACAGTTTTACTGGCTGTTCCGCTCGCCGACCACTGTGCTGCGGCGATCGACCCAATGTGATGCTCTGTTCGCCCTCCGTCAGATTCCGAAGCTCGAGGGGGTGTGGCAGGGCCCACTGACGAGTGAAATTTCCGTGAGTGTCATGCTTGTCCCCCGACCAATGGTTCCGCACCCGTGGAGCCGGAAGTAGGTGGCCAGATGACCTGGGCCCGGCGTAGTGGCAGTTCCCTTGCCAATGACGATGACAGCCGGATGGGGGTTATCCGGGCCGAAGAGGCCGTCCGCCTCGCGGAACAGAACGACCGAGCCGTCCTCACCGTCGCGGGACACTCCTCGGACGTGCGCGAATGCGCCGAACTCCTCGCCATGCTCGGGCTCGATGCCGGGCGGCGGCACAAGACCGCCTGACCTACACCAGGTCCGCCACGTGGACCACCTTGTTCCGGCCCGTCGCCTTCGCGTGGTACAGCGCCGTGTCGGCCGCGTCCAGTAGGCGCTGCAACGAGGTGCCCGCCGTCGGGTAGACCGCGATGCCGATCGAGGCCGACAAGCCGGTGATCGACAACTGACCCGCCGGGACCTTCAGCGTGCTGATGGCCCGGCGGATCCGCTCGGCCACCCGGCCGATGTCCGGCTCGGCGATGCCCGGCAGCAGCACCACGAACTCCTCGCCGCCGAACCGGCCCACCGCGTCCCCGCGGCCGCGGACCGCCGAGATGATCGACTGGGCCACCGCCTTCAGGACCGAGTCGCCCGCCAGGTGCCCGTACGTGTCGTTCACCTGCTTGAAGTGGTCCAGGTCCAGCATCAGGAGACCGAACGTCCCCCGCTGGCGCGCCGCCGCGGCCAGCGTCCGCTCCGCCAGCGCGTGCCACCCGCTCGTGTTGTACAGGCCCGTCTTCGCGTCGCGGTGGGCCGCCACCTCGAGCTGCTTCACCAGGACCGTCCGGTGCAACAGCAGCAACGGCGGGAACACCAGCACCACCAGGCCCGGCAACGTCGCCAACGCCAGGGCGTTCAGCGCGCCCAGGCAGAGGGTGGCCACCTCGAGGCCGTTGTCCGACCACGTACCGAACAACGCCTCCGGGGTGCGGCCGACTTCGCGGCGGGCCGGGAGGACCAGGAGTGCGTTCACCGCGAAGAACGTCACTCCCGCGGCCGCGATGGCGAGCGTTCCGGGCCAGCCGTGCGTTGCCGCCCCGCGGATGTCGCCCATTCCCGCCAGGCGCAGGACCGCTTGGGCCGCGTAGCACGACAGCAGGATGATGGCCGCGTTGCTGACCGTGCGGGAGGCCGGCACGCGCTGGAGGCGGTACCAGCTGCGGATCGCCAGGTGCGCGTACAGGCCGCCCACCAGCACCGCCAGCAGCGGCGGAGGCAGCAGCAGGACCCCCGCGAACGTCCAGACCGACGTCATGTTGATGTGCGGTGTCCCGGACACGCGGCGGCGGATGCGCTCCACACGCCGGCCCGTCTCCGACTGCACCACGCCCAGGACCAGCAGGACGACCAGGATCAGCCACGTGCGGCGGTCCACCGCGATCGGGGACGGGCGCAGCGTCAGCACCACTGCCACCCCTTCGCTGAGCAGGCAGTAGACGATCACCCGGGGGCTCTGGCGCCACAGCGCCCACCGGCGCGGTGCCACGAGGATGTCACGAAACCGGGGTCCGGAGCGCGGGATTCCCGCACCGCTGCGCATACTCATGGTGTCCGGCCGGTGACGGAGCCGGTTCGGCCGGCAAAGGTGAAGGGAGGCGCACCATGTGCGGACGCGACAACTGAGGTCATCGTTCCTCCCGCCTGACCCGGCGCCACGCCCTCGCGACCGGCACGGCCACCACGGCACCCGCCGCTCCGGCCACCGCGATGGTGTGCGCCGGGCCCCACACGTCGGCCAGCGCGCCCGCCACGGCCGCGCCGATTCCCTGCACCGTGAGCAGACCCGCCGAGTTGACGCCGGCGCACTGCGCGCGGTGCTCGTCCGGCACGCGGCGCATGAACGACACCGTGCCCTGGATGTTGTAGCCGGTGGCCAGCAGCCCGGACACCGCCAGCAGCAGCACCGACACGACCAGCCCCGGCCGGAACGCGAACAGCACCAGCGGCAGCCCCGCCGCGATCCCGAGCAGGCCGAGCACCCGCACCTGGACGTGCTCCGGGACCGCCTTGCCGAACACGAACCCGCCGAGCACGCTGCCCGCCGGGTCCGCCGCCATCAGCAGCCCCACCAGCGTCGCGCCCGCGCCGATGCCCGCCGCGTACGGTGCGGCCAGCGCCTCCGGGACGATGTAGAACCCCGCCAGCCAGTTGAGCGCCACCAGCGTCCGCAGCGCCGGGTCGTGCCGGATCAGCCGGATGCCCGCGCCGGTCGCCGACAGCCACGCCGGGCGGACGACCCGGTCGGCCACCGCTCGTCGCCGGACGCCCGTGACCAGGAACAACGCTGACAGCACGAACGTCACGGCGTCCAGTGCCAAAGCTGCCGACGGGGTCAGCGCGGCGATCAGCGCCCCGCCGCCGGCGAACCCGGCCAGCTGCGCGCCCTGGATCGTCACGTTCCGCAGGGCCATCCCGGCGAGGTACCGCTCGCCCTCGAGCACCGACGGCAGCAGTGCCTGCTGGGCCGCCTTGAACGGGCCGCCGAGCGCGGTCAGCACGGCGACCAGCACGCACAGCACCCACAGCGGGACGCCGGGGATCGCGATCACCGCGACCAGCGCGGCCCGGGCCAGGTCGGCGGCGATCATGACGTCCCGCCGCGGCCACCGATCGCCCGCTCCGGCCAGCAGGACGCCGCCGAGCAGGGACGGCACGTACGTCAGCGCGTAGGTCAGGCCGGTCAGCGCGGCCGACGACGTGCGCTGGAAGACCAGGACCGCGAGCGCGACCCGGGCGAGCTGGTCGCCGCAGACGGACAGCAGCTCGGCGGTCCACATCGCGCGGAATTCGGGGACGGCGAGCACCGCGCCGAAACCCACCCTCGTCACGCGTGCGTCATCCATCGCCGGCGCCCCTCGAGACCGCTACCCAGCCACGGTAATCACCGAGCGGAGTGGAATCGAGCCGTTCGGTGACAGTTGCCCCGATCGCAGCAGCGCGTCAGCCCGGGTGGCCGCCGATCCGGGTGGTCAGCTCGGCCGCCGTCGCCGCCACCTCGGCGGCCACGTCCGGCCACGTCTCCGGGCACGGCTGCGCGGTGCAGTGGTGGCGCAGCGTCACGCTGATCGCCGCCATCGGCCGGGCGCCGTGGTCGAAGACCGGGCAGGCCACCGACGCGAAGCCGGCCGTGACGTGGCCGTCCTCGACCGACCAGCCGAGCCGGCGTTCCGCGGTGAGCGTGCGGCGCAGCTCGGCCAGCGTGCGCGGGCCGCGGCCGGTGCGGAGGACGAACGCCGTCGCCGACGGGAACAGCGCGCGGACGTGCGGGGACGGGAGGTGCTGCAGGATCGCCCGGCCGGACGCGGTCAGCTGGCCCGGCAGCCGGACGCCGACCTCCGTCACCAGCGTCTCCGGCCGCACCGGGCGTTCCTTGATCAGGTACAGCGACTCGTTGCCGTGCAGGACGCCCAGGTGGGCGGTGTGCCCGACGCGGTCGACGAGCTTGCGCAGCAACGGCCCGGCCAGCCGTTCCAGGGGATCGTGGCGCAGGTAGGCCGAGCCCAGCTCGAAGGCGGCGATGCCGAGGCCGTACCGGCGTTCGGCGGGCAGGTGGACGACGAAACCGGCCGCTTCGAGCTCGTTGAGCAGGTGGTACGTGGTCGAGCGGGGCAGCCCGGCTTCGCGGGCGATCGCCGCCGCGGTGACCGGGCCCGGGCGGGTGGCCAGCAGGCGCAGCACCGCGAGCCCGCGGCGCAGGGCCGGTACTTCGCTGCTTTCTCCCATGCGTCTGGGATACCAGACAGAACCACTCCGTGGGGCATCCCACCAGCGGTTCCGAAGGGGTGCAATGAGCCCATGCCGGAAAAAGTGCTCCTGGGGCCGGAACCGCTGACCGCCGCCCAGGTCGTCGACGTCGTCCGCGGGCACGCGCCCGTCGGGCTCACGGACGCCGCCGAGAAGAACCTCGCCGCGACCCGTCAGCACATCGAGAACCTCGCCCACGCCGTCACGCCCACCTACGGCGTCTCGACCGGCTTCGGTGCGCTCGCCACCCGTCACATCCCGGTCGAAAGCCGGACCGCGTTGCAGCGCAGCCTGATCCGCTCGCACGCGGCCGGGGCCGGCCCGGCCGTCGAGGCCGAGGTCGTCCGCGCCCTGATGCTGCTGCGGCTGCGGACCCTCGCCAGCGGGTACACCGGTGTCCGGCCGGGAACCGCGCAAACGCTTGCGGCCCTGCTCAACGCCGACATCACGCCGATCGTCCACGAGTACGGCTCCCTCGGCTGCTCCGGCGACCTCGCGCCTCTCGCCGCCGTTGCGCTCGCGCTCATGGGCGAAGGCGAAGTGACATACCGCGGCGAAGTCATGAAGGCGGAAGAAGCGCTGAAGCACGCCGGCATCGAGCCGGTCGTGCTCGCCGAGAAGGAGGGCCTCGCCCTCACCAACGGCACCGACGGCATGCTCGGCATGCTCCTGCTCGCCGCCGCCGACCTGCACCGGCTGTTCGACATCGCGGACATCACCGCCGCGATGAGCGTCGAGGCCCTCCTCGGCACCGATCGCGCCTTCGCCGCCGACCTCCAAGCCCTCCGCCCGCATCCCGGCCAGGCGAGGTCCGCGGCGCGGATGTGGCAGGCGCTGCAGGGCTCGAAGATCGTCGAGAGCCACCGCGGTCCCGACTGCAACCGCGTCCAGGACGCCTATTCGCTGCGCTGCGCCCCGCAGGTGCACGGCGCCGCGCGCGACAGCCTGACCCACGCCGAACTCGTCGGCGACCGCGAGCTCATGTCCGCTGTGGACAATCCCGTCGTGCTGGCCGACGGCCGCGTCGAGTCCAACGGCAACTTCCACGGCGCGCCGGTCGCGTACGTGCTGGACTTCCTGGCCATCCCGATCGCCGACGTCGCCAGCATCGCCGAGCGCCGCACCGACCGGATGCTCGACAAGGCGCGCTCGCACGGCCTGCCGCCGTTCCTCGCCGACGACCCCGGCGTCGACTCCGGCCACATGATCGCCCAGTACACCCAGGCCGCGGTGGTCAGCGAGCTCAAGCGGCTCGCCGTCCCGGCGTCCGTCGACTCGATCCCGAGCAGCGCGATGCAGGAGGACCACGTCTCGATGGGCTGGTCGGCCGCGCGCAAGCTGCGCAAGGCCGTCGACGGCCTGACGACCGTCCTCGCCATCGAGCTGCTGACGGCGGCCCGGGCGCTGGACTTCCGCGCGCCGCTGGAGCCGTCGCCGGTCACCGGCCGCGTCCGGGATCTCCTGCGTACCAAGGTGAACGGCCCCGGCCCCGACCGCCACCTGGCGCCCGAGATCGCGGCCGCCGAAGAACTCGTCCGCTCCGGCGCCGTCCTCGACGCCGCCCGTCTGGAGGTCTGAGAATGTCCCGCGTCGTCCGTGCCGCCCGCGGCACCCAGCTCACCGCCAAGTCGTGGCAGACCGAAGCCGCGCTGCGGATGTTCCACAACAACCTCGACCCCGACGTCGCGGAGCGGCCCGAGGACCTGGTCGTCTACGGCGGCACCGGCAAGGCTGCCCGCAACTGGGCCAGCTTCGACGCGATCACCCGCGAACTGACCACTTTGGACGTCGACGAGACGCTGCTGGTGCAGTCGGGCAAGCCGGTCGGCGTGTTCCGCACGCACGAGTGGGCGCCGCGGGTGCTGATCGCGAACTCGAACCTGGTCGGCGACTGGGCGACCTGGCCGGAGTTCCGCCGCCTGGAGCAGCAGGGCCTGACCATGTACGGCCAGATGACCGCGGGTTCGTGGATCTACATCGGAACGCAAGGCATTCTCCAGGGCACGTACGAGACTTTCGCCGCCGTCGCGAAGAAGAAGTTCGGGGGATCGCTTCGCGGAACCCTGACCGTCACCGCCGGCCTCGGCGGCATGGGTGGCGCGCAGCCTCTCGCCGTGACCATGAACGACGGTGTCGCGCTGGTCATCGAGTGCGACCCGCAGCGCGCGCACCGCCGCGTCGAAACCCGGTACCTCGACGAGGTGGCCGACGACCTCGACGACGCCATCGCCCGCGTCACCAAGGCCAAGCAGGAGAAGCGGGCGTTGTCGGTCGGGGTCGTCGGCAACGCCGCCGAGGTGCTGCCGGAGCTGCTGCGACGGAACGTCGAGGTCGACATCGTCACCGACCAGACGTCCGCGCACGACCCGCTTTCGTACCTGCCCAAGGGGATCGCCGTCGAGGACTGGCACGACTACGCGGCCAAGAAGCCCGACGAGTTCACCGACCGCTCGCGCGAGTCGATGGCCGACCACGTCGACGCCATGCTCGGTTTCCTGGACCGCGGCGCCGAGGTCTTCGACTACGGCAACTCCCTGCGCGGCGAAGCCAAGCTCGGCGGCTGCGAGCGCGCGTTCGACTTCCCCGGCTTCGTGCCCGCCTACATCCGGCCGCTGTTCTGCGAGGGCAACGGCCCGTTCCGCTGGGCCGCGCTGTCCGGCGACCCCGAGGACATCGCCGCGACCGACCGCGCGATGCTGGAACTGTTCCCGGAGAACGAATCCCTTGCGCGCTGGATCCGGCTGGCGGGCGAACGGGTGGCGTTCCAGGGGCTGCCCGCCCGGATCTGCTGGCTCGGCTACGGCGAGCGCCACCTGGCCGGGCTGCGGTTCAACGAGATGGTGGCCAGTGGCGAACTCAAGGCTCCGGTCGTCATCGGCCGCGACCACCTCGACTCCGGCAGCGTCGCCTCGCCGTACCGCGAGACCGAAGGCATGGCCGACGGCTCCGATGCCATCGCCGACTGGCCGCTGCTGAACGCGCTGGTCAACACGTCGTCGGGGGCCAGCTGGGTGTCGATCCACCACGGCGGCGGCGTCGGCATGGGCCGGTCCATCCACGCCGGTCAGGTCAGCGTCGCCGACGGGACGGTCCTGGCCGCGCAGAAGCTGGAGCGGGTGCTCACCAACGACCCGGGCATGGGCGTCATCCGGCACGTCGACGCGGGCTATGACCGTGCGGCGGAGGTTGCCGACGAGCGTGGCGTGCGCGTCCCGATGCGGGAGGGCGAGTGAGCGCTTCGGGGCTCCTGGGCGAAATCGCCGACGTCGGGCGCGACCGGAAGCGCGGCGGCTACTCGCGGCACGCCTTCGACCTGCCCGAACAGGACCTGCGCGCGTGGTTCGGCGAGCGCGCGCTGGGCCTCGGGCTCGACGTCGACACCGACCACAACGGCAACATCTGGGCCTGGTGGGGACCGCCGGGACCGGACGCCGTCGTCACCGGCAGCCACCTCGACTCGGTCCCCGGCGGCGGCGCCTTCGACGGTCCCCTCGGCGTCGCGAGTGCGCTGGCGGCGGTGGATGCGCTGCAGGCGCGCGGGTTCCGGCCGGGCAAGCCGTTCGCCGTCGTCGTGTTCGCCGAAGAGGAAGGCGGCCGGTTCGGCGTCCCGTGCCTGGGGTCGCGGCTGCTCACCGGCACCATCGACGCCGGCAAGGCGCGCGGGCTGCGGGACGCCGACGGCGTGACGTTCGCCGAAGCAGCCGCGAAGTCCGGGTTCGATCCGGAGCGGGTGGGACCGGACCCGCGCCGGCTCGGATTGATCGGGAAGTTCCTCGAACTGCACGTCGAGCAGGGCCGTGGGCTGATCGACCTCGGCTCGCCGGTGGCCGTCGGCAGCACGGTGATCGCCCACGGACGGTGGCGGTTTTCCTTCTCGGGACAGGGAAACCACGCCGGGGCGACGCTGCTGGCCGACCGGGCCGACCCGATGGTGCCCGCCGCCGAGACGGTCACTACCGTCCGGCGGCTGGCCCGCGCGGTGCCCGGCGCGCGGGCGACCGTCGGCCGCCTGGTGCCGACGCCGGGCGGGACCAACGTCATCGCGTCCACTGTGGATCTGTGGCTGGATGCGCGGGTGCCGGGAACCGCGACTCCGGCGCTGGTCTCCGACATCGCGGCGGCCGCCGAAGCCGCCGCCGCGGAGGAAGGCTGCCGGGTCGAGGTGACCCGGGAGTCCTATTCGGACGATGTCGTGTTCGACGACGCGCTCCGGCGTGACCTCGGCGGGTGGCTCGGCGGGCCGCCGGAACTGCCGACCGGCGCCGGGCACGACGCGGCCATCCTCGCCGGGTTCGTCCCGGCCGGGATGCTCTACGTGCGCAACCCGACGGGGATCAGCCACTCGCCGGAGGAGTTCGCCGAGGCCGACGACGTCGAAGCCGGCGCTGCGGCGCTGGCCACGGCCCTGGAACGGCTCGCGCGATGACCCTCAGCCCGCGGGGGCGCCCCCCGTTTCCAGTCTATCGCCCGGCACCGACAGTTTTCTGGTGCGAACAGGCCTGGCTGCCGGACGGGATCGCGTCCGGCGTCCGGATCGAGGTCGCGGACGGGCGGATCGTTTCGGTCACGCCGGATTCGCCGCGGTCCGGCACGGTGCTCGACGGGCTCACCCTGCCGGGGTTCGCGAACGGGCATTCGCACGCCTTCCACCGGGCGCTGCGGGGCCGGACGCACCACGAGCGCGGGACGTTCTGGACGTGGCGCGAGCGGATGTACGCGCTGGCGTCCCGGCTGGATCCCGACGCGTACTACCGGCTGGCCCGTGGCGTCTACGCCGAGATGGTACTCGGCGGGTACACGAGCGTCGGGGAGTTCCACTACCTGCACCACGCGCCCGGCGGGAAACCGTACGCCGATCCGAACGCGATGGGGGAGGCGCTGCGGCAGGCCGCGGCCGACGCCGGGATTCGGATGACCCTCCTGGACACCTGCTACCTCGCGGGCGGCATCGGCGTCGAGCCGGACGAGGTCCAGCGGCGGTTCTCCGACGGCTCGGCTTCGGCGTGGGCCTCGCGGGTGGCCGAGCTGAAAGAAGGCGAGCTGTTCCGGGTCGGCGCGGCCATCCACTCGGTGCGGGCGGTTCCGGCGGACCAGCTGTCGCTTGTGGACAGTGCGCGGGCCGTGCACGTCCACCTGTCCGAGCAGCGGGCCGAGAACGAGCAGTGCCAGGCCGCCTACGGCCGCACACCCACCGAGCTGCTGGACGAGCGTGGGGTGCTGACCGAGCGCCTGGTCGCCGTGCACGCCACGCACCTGACGGCATCGGACATCGACCGGCTGAGCGGAGCACGGGCGTGCTTCTGCCCGACCACCGAACGCGACCTCGGCGACGGCATCGGCCCGGCCCGCGCCCTCCGGGACGCCGGGGTGCGGCTCTGCGTCGGCAGCGACAGCAACGCCGTCGTCGACGCGTTCGAGGAGACGCGCGCGCTGGAGCTGGACGACCGGCTGGCCAGCGAGGAACGTGGCCGGTTCACCGCGGGGGAACTCCTGGAAGCGGGCACCGATCACGCGGCGATCGGGTGGGAAGAGGTCGGCGCGCTCGCCGAGGGGGCGGGCGCGGACCTCGTCACGGTCACCCTGGATTCGGTGCGGACGGCCGGGATCGAGCCGTCGGGCGTGGTGTTCGCCGCGTCCGGGGCCGACGTCCGGCACGTCGTCGTCGCGGGCCGCGAGGTCGTGCGCGACGGCAGGCACCAGCTCGTCGAACATCCGGAAACCGTACTGGCAAAGGAGATCGAAGCACTGTGGCGGTCCTGATCACGGGCATCGGCGAACTCACCACCCACGACCCGGAACTGGGCCGGCTGAGCGAGGCCGCCCTGGTCATCGAGGGAGGGAAGGTCGCGTGGGTGGGGTCCGCCGCGCAGGCCCCGGACGCCGACGAGCGCGTCGACGTCGGAGGCCGCGCGGTGCTGCCCGGCTGGGTGGACAGCCACACGCACCTCGTCTTCGCCGGCGACCGCACCGCCGAGTTCGAGGCCCGGATGGCCGGAAAGCCCTACACCGCAGGCGGAATCGCGACCACCGTCGGTGCGACGCGGGAGGCGTCCGACGAGCAGCTGGCGGCGAACCTGCGCCGGCACGTCGGCGAAGCGGCCCGGCAGGGGACGACCTGCCTGGAGACGAAAACGGGTTACGGCCTGACCGTCGAGGACGAGGCGCGGTCCGCACGGATCGCCGGCGAGGTGGCCGACGAGGTCACGTTCCTCGGCGCGCACCTGGTCCCGCCGGGCGCCGACGCGGAGTCCTATGTGGACCTGGTGTGCGGCGAAATGCTCGACGCCGTGGCGGGCGGCGTGCGCTGGGCGGACGTGTTCTGCGAGACGGGCGCGTTCGACGAGGCCCAGTCGGCACGGGTGCTGAAGGCCGCCGCCGAACGCGGGCTGGGCCTGCGCGTGCACGGCAACCAGCTCGGCGAGGGCCCGGGTGTCCGGCTGGCGGTGGAGCTCGGCGCGGCCAGCGTCGACCACTGCACGTACCTGTCGGACGCCGACGTCGAAGCGCTGGCGGCTTCCGAGACGGTCGCGACTCTGCTGCCCGCGTGCGACTTGTCGACCCGCCAGCCCCTGGCGCCCGCGCGGCGGCTGCTCGACGCGGGCGCGACGGTGGCGCTGGCCAGCAACGCCAACCCGGGCAGCTCTTACACGACGTCGATGGCGTTCTGCGTCGCGACGGCGGTGCTGCAGATGCGCATGACGATCGAGGAAGCAGTCTGGTCGGCGACGGCGGGCGGCGCGAAGGCGCTGCGCCGCAACGACGTTGGCGTACTGCGGCCCGGCGCGCGGGCCGATGTCCACGTGCTCGACGCGCCTTCGGTGACGCACCTGGCTTACCGGCCCGGCGTGCCGCTGACGAACATGGTGTGGCGCGCGGGGGAGCGGGTACCTCGGGCAGAGCCCGCTCACAGCGGCAGGGTGAACGGCGAGCAGGCCGGCCGGTAGGACGCGTCCAGTGCGTGCAGGATCAGGCCCGTGACGTTCGGGTCGATCGCCAGGGTTCGCTTGGCACCGCCGTTGGTGACCCGCATTCCGTGCCTCCAGTTACCCGTCAGTACGTGACGCAGATCATGATCGGTCACAGGACGGTGGAAGGGACCTGGGAAAACGCTCAGATTTGGACGGCGTCCGTTGTGACGGGTGACAACGACTGCTTCCGTGTGGCCACCGCGATCCCGGTCAGGACAACCAGGCCGCAGAGCCAGGCGAACCAGTCGCCGAAACGGGCGTATGGGGTTTTTCCGGCGCCGGTCGGGATGTCGGCGACGACCACCGAGAACGGGCGGTCGCCGGTGCGGGTTTCGGCCAGGACGTGTCCCTGGGCGTCGGCGAGCATCGGCGTTCCGCGGGCGGCGCTCCACGCCACCGAGAAACCGTTTTCGACGCCGCGGATCAGTGCCGTGCGGCTGTGCGCCCAGCCGTCGGCGTCCTCGTCCGACGCCGGGATGAGCACCAGGCCGGTGCCGGCTTCGCCGTAGTCGCCGCTGGGGTCGGCGAAGTTGACGTCCATGCACACCATCAGCCCGGTGCCGGCGAAGCGGGTGAGCTCGGTGCCGGACGCGATGCCTGGCGAATTCCCGTTGTGCTGCTTGCGGTATTCGAGCGGAGTGCCGGACGGTGGCACGGCGAGGGCGGCGTTGAACCGCCCTTCCGGCGTCGTGTCGATGACGCCGGTGACGACGTCGAGGTTCTTCGCGCGGGCGACCTGCGCGAAGGCGTCGACGAGCCGCGGACGGGTGGCCTGGCCGACCGCGAACGTCGCTTCCGGCAGCACGACGGCCCGGACACCGTCCGGCAGCAGGCGTATCTGGTCCACATAGGACTGGACGAGGGCCTGGCCGTCCGGGGTGGCGACGTCGGGGGCCCAGCGGTGCTGACCCGGCGCGATCAGGGCGATCCGGGTCGGCGGCCCGGCGAGCGGTGGGGTACTCCAGAACACGAGCCCGCCGGCGATCGCGGCGAGCGCGACGACCGGGACCAGCCGGGTCCGGCCGCGCAGGCCGGGCGCGAGCGCGGTGGCGACGGCGGCCGGGACGAACAGCACGAGGAATTCGACGCCCCAGCCGCCGGTGACGGCGGCGATCCGCAGCACCGGCGGCCGGTCGGCCTGCGTCGTCATGAGCGTGTCCATGACACCGGTCGGGTTGAGCAGCGAGACGACGTAGAGCGCGACGGTCCACAACGCGGGCGCGGCGAGCGCGGCCAGGAAGCCGTGGCCACGCCGGACCAGCAGCCGGAACAGCGTGGCCGACAGCGCGAACAGCAGCGCGCTGCCGCCGAGGATCCCGAGCGCGGCGGGCCGCGGGACCGACTGGGAGTGCCAGAAGTAGCTCCAGCTGCCGGCGCTGCCCGCGAGGTACGCGGTGAACGCCGTGAGCAGCGCGATTCCGCCGTGAACGCGGGGCGCGAGCAGCAGGACCGGCAGTGGCGCCAGCCAGGCGAGCTCGGGCAGCGGGTCCAGGCCCGTGCCGAAGAAGAACAACAACGCCGAAGCCGCCGTTGCCAAAAGCGCTTTCACCGGTGCCCCTTTCGCCTGGATCCGAAGGTCCCAGGCGCAGGCGGCGGAGGCACTGGGCCAGACCACCGGATCCGGGGTGGGGCAGGCCCCACCCCGGTTCATCGAGAGTTCAGGGAGCCGTCACACGACAGGGATCGGAGTCCGTCCCGTTGATCAGTAGCGTTGCTAACGAACAGCAACGGAAGAGAGCCGCTCATGGACTTCTCCCTCATCGTGCTGGTGGTGATCGTCGCGGCGCTCGCCTTCGACTTCACCAACGGCTTCCACGACACCGCCAACGCGATGGCCACGTCCATCGCCACCGGGGCGCTCAAGCCGAAGGTCGCGGTCGGTGTGTCCGCCGTGCTGAACCTGGTCGGTGCCTTCCTTTCGGTCGAGGTCGCGAAGACGATCTCCGGCGGGATCCTCGACGACACGAAGGTGACCCCGGTGATCATCTTCGCCGGACTCGTCGGCGCCATCGTCTGGAACCTGCTGACGTGGCTGATCGGGCTGCCGTCGAGCTCGTCGCACGCGCTGTTCGGCGGGCTGATCGGCGCCACCTGGATCGCGTCCGGCTCCGACGCCGTCCACTTCGGGAAGGTCGTCGAGAAGGTCCTGATCCCCGCGCTCGCCTCGCCGATCGTCGCCGGGATCGTCGCGACCCTGGGCACCTTCCTCGTCTACCGGATCACGGCCCGCGCGAAGCAGGACACGGTGGGCCGGACCTTCAAGGCCGGCCAGATCGCCTCGGCGTCGCTGGTGTCGCTGGCGCACGGCACGAACGACGCGCAGAAGACCATGGGTGTCATCACGCTGACGCTGATCGCGTCGGGCTCGCTCGCGCCGAACTCCGGGCCGCCGCTGTGGGTGATCCTGACCGCCGGCACGGCGATCGCGCTCGGGACGTACCTCGGCGGCTGGCGGATCATCCAGACGATGGGCAAGAAGCTCACCGAAATCCAGACCCCGCAGGGTTTCGCGGCGGAGACCAGCGCGGCGGCCGTCATCCTGACGTCGGCGCACCTCGGGTTCGCGTTGTCCACCACGCACGTCTGCTCCGGCGGCATCATCGGCTCCGGGCTCGGCCGCAAGCTCGCCGAAGTCCGCTGGGGTGTCGCGGGCCGGATGGTCCTCGCCTGGGCGCTGACGCTGCCGGCCGCCGCGATCGTCGGCGCGCTCGCCGCCGAGGTGTCGACGCTCGGGACCTGGGGCACCGTGCTGGTCGGCCTGGCCGGGGTGGTCGTCGCGCTGGGCATCTACCTCGCGTCCAAGCGGAACCCGGTGAACGCGAACTCGATCCACGAGCCCGAGCCCGGCGTCACGCAGCCGGCCAACGCCTGAGGAGCACCGTGCACATCAACTGGGGTTCCCTCGGTCTCGTCTTCGTCGTCGCGCTGGCTTCGGTCGTCGTGCTGACGAGCCTCTTTTCCTTCGGCGTCGTCGGGCTCTCGCAGCGCGACTCGGCCCGTGAGGCGGGCGGCTCGGGCACGGGCCCGCTGACCGGCGCGGTCATCTGCTTCACCCTGTGCGCGGCGATCGTCGGCTACGGGATCTACCTGATCGTCGCCTGAACGCGTTCCCGGAACCCGCCGGGCAGCCCGCCGAGCATCGGCACGAGGGTGGCCCGGCGGGCTTCGGAGAGGTGGGTGAGCAGGTCGAGTGCCGGCGTCCAGAGGTCTTCGTCGGCGGCCGCGGCGGTGACCAGCCGGCCGAGCCGGTGCGCCGGGAGCAGGCCGACGACGTGGTCGATACGGCGCTTGTCGTCGAGCACGAACGCGATCCGCAGCAGCGCCGGGTCGTCGATCCCCTCCAAGGCGCGCCGCACGGTCGGGTCGGGCAGGTGGCCGACGAACCGGCCGAGGGTGATCCAGTCTTCCTTGGCTGCCAGTTCACCGGCCACCGCGAGCACGGTGTCCAGCGGAATGCGGCTGATGATCGCGCTCGCCCGCCGCGGGTCGAGCTCCGCCGCGACGTCGGCGAGAAACCGCGGGCTGAGCCGCTTGGCGACGTCGACCCCGCGCGAGACGTCGACCAGCCCGGCGATCCGCGCGCACAGCAGCGGGCCGAAGACCTTCTCAGCGATCTTGGCGAGCACCCCGACGGGCACCACCCGCGCGGCGAGCGCCATCCGCTGCAACGCGGCGGCATTGGCGTCGAAGAGGGTGTCGGTGACCTGCTCGCGGAAGGCCTGCAGGTCATCGGCATCGACGCGCGCGAGGTACCCGAGCCGCGCCGGTTCGACGTCGAGGACCCGGGCAAGCTTGAGGATTTCGGCCTCGGCGGCGTGGTTTTCGGCGGTCACAGGCCGACCGCCTTGCGGACCGCGCCGCGCAGGAGCGCGGGGACGTATCGGAGGCCCTCTTCGCCCGCTTCGGCGAGCGCTTTCGCCTGGCGCCTGCGCGCGTCGCGCAGGGCGTTGGCGAGGTCCTGCTGCTCGTGTTGCTCGAGGGCCTCGATGCCTTCGGGGAGGTAGCCGCCCAACTGGTCGGCGAGTGTGCGCTCGGCCATGGTGGATCATCATGCAACACGGCGGGGGGCATTGCGCGGATATGCGCGTCGGGGCGGTTGGTGGTCCGTGTCGGGAACTCGCCGGAACGCTCCGCCGGCTGCCCGCCGGGCGCGATTCAAGGTGCTCTCCGTTTAGAGCACTGCTCTCGTCTTGCGACCGATGGTGCTCCATTCCGAGAGCACCGCTCTCGCCTCGCGCTGCTCTGCCCTGGCCCGCCCCGCCCCGACTCGCCTGCCCGCCGCGTCGCGCCCCACCCCGCCCGGCCCGACTCGCCTGCCCGTCGCGCCGCGCCGCGCCCCACCCCGCCCGGCCCGGACTCGCCTTGCCCTGCCCTGCTTCGCCGCGCCCCGGGCCTGCCGCGCCCCGGCCCGTCGCGCCCCACCCGCCCCGGCTCGACTCGCCCCGCCCGGCCGTGCCCCGCCTCGTCTTGCCTCGCCCGGCCGTGCCCCGCCTCGTCTTGCCTCGCCCGGCCCCGCCCCGCCTCGTCTTGACTCGACCCGCCGCATCGTGCTGCGCCCCGCTGCGCCGCGCCGTGCCTTGTCTCGCCCCGCTCCGGCCCGTCGCGCCTCGTCTCGCCGCGCCGTGCGGCACGGTGCTCGGCGTCGAGAGCACTGCTCACAACCGGCTGCGGCCTGGTGCTCCAAAGCGAGAGCACCGCTCTCAGTGGCCCTTGGCGCGGCGCTCCAAAGCGAGAGCACTGCTCACGCGTCGCTTGTGCCCTTGTAGTCGCAGGCGTCGGGCGCTGGCGTTCGCGAATGTGGAGGAGGGTTGACTTTCGGCAGTGGTCGGCCGCCGTCACGGCTTGTAGCTTCGAATCCGTGCGGCCGGTGACGAAGCGCAGGTGGCGGGCGGCGCTCGATGCCGCCATCGGGCTGTTCCTCGCCTTCACCGTCGCCGCCGGCACGCTGGAAACCCGCTCGTACGGGGAGCTGGCCGTCGGCCTCGCGATCGTCGCGGGCTCGGTCGTGACAGCCCGGCAGTATCCGGCCGTCTCACTCGGCATCGCGCTGGCTGGGGCGCTGGCCGTGCCGTTCCCCTACGGTGACCGCTTACCCGTGTGGGTGATCTTCGTGCTGGTCGCTATGAGCTACCAGGCCGGGCTGCGGATGTCGCGGGCCCGCCCCGGCATCCTGACCGGGACGGTCTTCGCGGTGCTGGGACTTCCACTCGCGCTGGTGTTCGGCTCCGACGGCCTCGGCGACTGGGCGGAGATGGTTGCGATCCTCGTCTTCGCCGGGCTGTCGCCGTGGTTGCTCGGCCGGTACGTCCGGGTTCGCGGCGAGCTCGCCCGCACGGGCTGGCGCCGGGCCGAGGAGATGGAAAGCAGGCAGCGCCTGGTCGCCGAGCAGGCGCGCCTGCGGGAGCGCGCGCGGATCGCCAGCGACATGCACGACTCGCTGGGGCACGAGCTGAGCCTGATCGCCGTCCGCGCCGCCGCGCTTGAGGTCGCGGGCGGTCTCGACGACGCCCAGCGCAACGCCGCCGCGCAGCTGCGTACCAGCGCCGCGACGGCGACCGAGCGGCTGCGCGAGATCATCGGCGTGTTGCGCGAAGACGCCGCGCCGGTGGAACCGGTGCAGGGTGACCTCGGCGAGCTGATCTCCCGGGCGCGGGCCTCCGGGCTGCTCATCGAGTCCACGGTGGACACAGCGGACGCGCCGCCGATGGTCGCCCGCGCCGCGTACCGCGTGGTGCAGGAAGCCCTGACGAACGTGGCGAAGCACGCGCCGGGTGCCGCCGTGACGGTCCGGGTGACGAGCGCCGGCGCGCAGACCGACGTCCGCGTCGTCAACGCTGCGCCGCCCGCCGGGCCGTTGCCCGGGGCCGCGTCCGGGCAGGTCGGGCTGATCGGTCTGCGCGAGCGCGTCCGGCTCGTCGGCGGCACGCTGCGCGCGGGCCCGGACGCCGGCGGGTTCGCCGTCACCGCGACGCTGCCGCACGGCGCCGCGCCGGGCGAGCTGCGGGAGGTTGACGACGAGGCTGCGCCGTCGGCGTCGGCCCGGGCGCTCGAGCTGGCCCGGCGCGACGTGCGGCGCAGTTTGATCCAGGCTGTCGCCGTTCCGCTCGGCTTGTTCGCGGTGGTCCTCGCGGTTGCCGGGGTCGCGTTCCTCTACCAGTGGAACTCCTCGGACCTGCCCGCCGGGCTCTACGAGCGGCTGCGGGTCGGACAGCCGCGGTCCGAGGTGGCGCCGCAGCTGCCGGAGAACCAGCGGCTCGCCCGTCCGGTGCGGGGCGAGCCGCCGTTGCCGCCGGTGCCGGGGGTCGTCTGCGAGTACTACGGCACCGGACGCTCGTGGCTCGACAACGACTACGCCGCCTACCGGCTGTGTTTCGCCGATGGGAAACTGGTCGCCAAGGACAGGTTCGCCGAGGGGGCAACGTGATCAGGGTCGTGCTGGCCGACGACGAGGCGCTGATGCGGGCGGGGGTGGCGGCGATCCTCGCTGCCGACGCGGAGATCGAGGTCGTCGCCGAGGCCGCCGACGGCCGTGCGGCGGTCTCGCAGGTCCTCGCCACGCACCCCGACGTCGTGCTGCTGGACATCCGGATGCCGGGGCTGGACGGCCTCGGCGCGGCCGCCGAGATCCGGCGGCTGCTGCCCGCGACCGGCGTGATCATGCTGACGACGTTCGGCGAGGACGACTACATCGAGCGTGCACTGGCCCTGGGCGCGGGCGGCTTCCTGCTGAAGTCGGGCGACCCGCGCGAACTGCTCGCCGGTATCCACGCCGTCGCCGGCGGGGCCGCGTTCCTGTCGCCGAAGGTGGCGCAGCGCGTGATCGCCCGGCTGTCCGGCGGCCGCCTGGCCCGCGCGTCCGCGGCCCGCGAGCGGATTTCGGCGTTGACGCCGCGAGAGCGGGAAGTGCTGACACTGCTGGGTTCCGGACTGTCCAATGCGGATATCGCGGCGAAGATGTTCGTGGTCGAGGGCACGGTGAAGGCCCACGTGAGCACAATCCTGACCCGGCTCGGGGTGAAGAACCGCGTCCAGGCGGCGATCACGGCGTACGAGGCGGGACTGGTCGGGGGAGACGCGGCGGTCGCTGAGCCTTGATCCCTGCGTGGGCGTGGTTTCCGGTTGGCGTGACCCGGTTGTCCACATCCCTGTCGTGATGTGGACAACCGGGGTGAGAGTGAGCGATTTTGCCGGTTGTGTCGGGCGGTGCCGATAGACTGGCTTCGGGGCCGCCCCCCGGGAGGGTGGGGGAGTTCCCTGGGGCGGCCGGCGGCACAGGCGAAGAGTGCCGGGCAGGGATTTGCCATCCAGCGCGATCGTTGTGGTGGCTGTGTTGTGCCGGTCCTGCGGCTGGGTGCGGCGTCGAAGTCGTCGATGCCGGAGAGTGGTTGCCTGTTTGGGGGAACGTGGCGATGCCAGTGGGGACGGGCCGGCACGGCTGCCTGCCGCTACCGCCGCTGCAGGCGACATCAGAATCCCGACCCCGCGAATGCCGCACCAGCGCCGCTTCCGCGGATCCGGTACCGGCGCCGGGAATTCAGGCATGACCGGATCGGTGGAGGCCAGCGGAACAGCGCGGCAGGCAAGGGGAACGCTGCGGCAGCAGGCACGGCTCCCAGATCATGTGCCCGACAACCACATGATCACCACTGAGAGCCGTGCCCGCATCGATTGCGACTTTGCCGGAACCCGCGCCGGAGAGGGACGTCAGGCGTCCCGCCGCCGCAACACTGCCGCGCCCGTCAGCAGTGCCGCCGCTGCCCACCCCGCGCAGATCGCCAGGCCCACCCAAGGTGCATACGGTGCCATCGTCATCGTCATCGGGTTGGGGTGGCCCGCCTCCACCATGGCGTTGAGGCCCGCGATGGCCGGGAAATACGGCATCAGCTCCGGCAGGCCCAGCGATGCCACGATCAGCGGCAACGGCACCAGCAGCACGATCACCGTCACCAGAGTCCCGGCCGCGCTGCGCAGGGTCCAGGCGATGCCGGTGCACAGCAATCCCATGAGCGCGCAGTAGCCGCCCATGCCCAGGGTTGCGGTGGCCGCCGCCGGGAACGTTGTCGGCAGGCCGTGGCCGTCCTTCAGTGTGCCCGACAGCGCCATCCCGGCTAGCGTTAAGACGGCGCCGGCCGTGAACAGGACCGGGGCGATCACCGCCGCCTTTGCCGTCACCACCCGTGAACGTACCGGGGTCCACAGCAGCGTCGACCGGATGCTTCCGCTGCCGTACTCGCTTGTCACGTACAGCGTCGCCATCGCGATCAAGGCGAACTGCGCCAGGTAGAACCCGCCGCCGATGGCGATGTCGTGCGTGCCCAGTGGGCGGTCGCCCTCGTAACGCTGGGCCATTGCCGACAGCGTGCTGTAGCCCAGCATGAGCGCCAGCGCGCCACCCAGGCTCCACCACGTCGCCCGGACCGACCAGAGCTTCGTCCACTCCGCCGCCACCGCTCCCGTGAGACCGCCGCCGCGGGCTGGGGCCGTCATGCCGGTACCCCGTACTCCACCGAAGACGCCGTCAGTTCCATATACGCCTGTTCGAGCGACGCCCTTCGCTCGGCGAGCCCGTGGACTCGGATGCCGAGCTCGTGCACGAGGTCGCCCACGCGGGTCACATCGAGGCCGTCCACCATCAGCTCTCCCGGCTCGCCCGGGTGCGTGAGGCCGCCCTCGGCGCGCAACCGTGCGTCCAATGTGGACCGCTCAATTTCGGCCGGGACGCGGACCGAGACCGTGGTGCGGGAGTTGCCCGCGATGAACTCCGCCACCGGGGCGTCGGCCAGGAGCTTGCCCCTGCCGATCACCACCAGGTGGTCGGCCGTCAGCTGCATCTCGCTCATCAGGTGGCTCGAAACGAACACCGTCCGCCCCTCCGCCGCCAAGGTGCGCATCAGCTGCCGGACCCAGCGGACGCCGTCCGGGTCGAGGCCGTTGACCGGCTCGTCGAACAACAACACGCCCGGGTCGCCGAGCAGGGCGCCCGCGATGCCCAGCCGCTGGCCCATGCCGAGCGAGAACTGGCCCGCCCGTTTGCCGGCGACGTCCGAGAGCCCGACGGTCGCCAGGACCTCTTCGACGCGGCTTGCCGCGATGCCGTTGCTGCGCGCCATGGCCAGCAGGTGCTTCCCGGCGCTGCGGCCGGGGTGCAGTGCCTTGGCGTCGAGCAGCGCGCCGACCTCGCGCAGCGGGTGCCGCAGCTCGGCGTAGCGCCGGCCGCCGACCAGGACCTCGCCCGCCTGGGGGTGGTCGAGCCCGACGGTCATCCGCATCGTCGTCGACTTCCCGGCGCCGTTCGGGCCGAGGAACCCGGTCACCCGGCCCGGCGCGACGTCGCAGGTGAGCGCGTCGACGACGATCTTCTCCCCGTAGCGTTTCGTGAGTCCCCTGAGTGTGATCATGCGTCGAAGTCTGCGGTCCGCGGGGGTGCGCGGGCATCGGACGACGGTCGCGGGCGGCCCCCGACTTTCGTCAGGTGCGGCGGCGGGTGTGCCGGGTCGGGACGGCGGTGGCGGGGTCCTCCGGCCAGGGGTGTTTGGGGTAGCGGCCGCGCAGGTCGGCGCGCACGGCCGGGTAGCCGCCGGTCCAGAAGCCCGCGAGGTCGGCGGTGATCGCCGCGGGGCGGCCGGCGGGGGAGAGCAGGTGCAGCACCACCGGGACGCCGGCGATCACGGGGGTCGCGGTCCAGCCGAACGTTTCCTGCAGCTTCACCGCCAGGACCGGCTGGTCGCCGCGGTAGTCGACGCGGATGTGCGACCCCGACGGCACTTCGAGCCGGTCCGGGGCGAGGTCGTCGAGTTTCGCCGCTTCCGGCCAGGGGAGCAGGGCCTTCAGAGCGGTGCCCGCGTTGATGTTCGCGAGGTCGGCCTTGCGGCGGGCGGTGCCGAGATCCAGCCAGCTGTCCACATCGGACAGCAGGGTCGTGTCGTCGATCGCGGGCCACGGCGGGCCGAGGACGCGGTGCAGGAAGGCCATCCGTTCGCGGAGGCGGGTCGCGTCCTGGGTCCACTTGAGGAGGTGCAGGCCCTCGGCTCTGAGGCCGGCGACGAGCGCGTCGTGGACATCGGCGTTCTTGAGCGGTTTTTCGGAAAGGGTGATGGCGCCGAGCTTGCGGACCCGCCGGGCGACGACATCGCCGTCCCAGGTGACTTCGTCCACTTCGGACACTGTGCCGGCGCGGACGGCGAGAGCTTCGTCGGCGGCCGCGGCGAGGCGGATGGTGCCGTGGACGCGGCCGGGATCGCGGGTGGCTTCGGCGATCGCCAGCCACTCGGAGTCGAGGCCGTTGCCGGGCGGGAGTTCGGCGGCGGTGCCGCCGGCCATGAGGTAGACGGGCGCGCCGCCGGGACGCCGCCGGGCGAGCCGTTCCGGGTGCGCGAGGGCGACGACCAGCGCGGAATCGGGCCGGACGCCGGGAACCGCGGCCGGCTGCCGATCGGCCGCGGAGGGACGACCGGTCCGGGGGTCGTGGTCGGGGTGCGCAGCCCGCTCGTCGCCGGTCCGGCGATCACGCTCAAGGCGCGAGGCCGGGCGGCCCCCGGCGCCTCCCTTCGACACCAGCCCCTCCAGCCGCCGGGCCTCGCGCTTCCAGCGCCGCGCTTCCTCGTCGCCGGCCGAGCGGAGGCGGCGCAGCTCCGCGTCCACGTCCGTCAGCCTGGCGCCCGCGTCCAGCAGCGCCACCACCTCCGCCGCGGTGCGGGCGCCGACCTCCGCCGATCCGTCCAGCAACGCCCGGGCCAGCCGCGGGTGCAGACCCAGCTCCGCCATCCGCCGTCCGCGTGGGGTCACCGTGCCGTCCGGGTAGGTCGCGCCGAGCGTCGCCAGCAAAGCCCGGCCCGCCGCCAGCGCGCCTTCGCCCGGCGGGTCCCACCACGCCAGGCCGCTGCCGTCCGGTGTCGACCAGCACGCCAGCTCCAAGGCCAGCCGGGCCAGCTCGGCCGTGCGGATCTCCGGCTCCGGGTACGCCGGAAGCGTCGCCTGCTCGTGCTCGGCCCAGCAGCGGTACGCCCGACCAGGCCCTTCGCGGCCCGCGCGACCCGCGCGCTGGGCCGCCACCGCCGCCGACACCCGGACCGTCGCCAGGCCCGGCAGGCCGCGCCGGTGGTCGACGCGCGGCACGCGGGCCAGTCCCGAGTCCACCACCGCGCGCACGCCCGGCACCGTCAGGCTCGACTCCGCCACCGCCGTCGCCAGCACCACCCGCCGCCGGGCACGCGGGCGCAGCGCGTCGTCCTGGTGTGCCGCCGACAGCCTGCCGTGCAGGGGCAGAACGTCCACATCGGACGACGACAGCAGGCCCGCCGTCCGGGCGATCTCCCCGGCGCCGGGCAGGAACGCGAGCACGTCGCCGTCTCCCGACGACAACGCCGTCCGCACCGCCCGCGCCACACACGCCTCGACGCGCTCCCCGCGGGCCGGCGGGAGGTACGAAAACTCCACCGGGTAGGTCCGCGCGGTCGCCGTGACGACCGGGGCGTCGCCGAGCAGCGAAGCCAGCCGCCCCGAAGCGACCGTCGCCGACGTCGCCAGCAGGCGCAGGTCGTCGCGCAGCCCCGCGCGGACGTCCAGGAGCAGCGCGAGCAGCAGGTCCGCGTCCAGGTGCCGCTCGTGGCACTCGTCGAGCAGCACCGTCGAGACGCCGGGCAGCTCCGGGTCGCCCTGCACCCGCCGCACCAGCAGGCCCGACGTCACGACCTCGATCCGCGTCCGCGCCGACACCTTCCGGTCGCCGCGCACCGCGTACCCGACCGTTTCGCCGACCGGTTCGCCCAGCAGCGCCGCCATCCGCGCGGCCGCCGCGCGCGCCGCCAGCCGCCGCGGCTCGGCGACCACCACCCGGCCCCCGCTCGCCTGCGCCAGCGCGAGCGGGACCAGCGTCGTCTTCCCCGTGCCCGGCGGCGCCACCAGCACCGCGGTGCCGTGCTCCTCGAGCGCCGCCGTGACGTCGGGCAGCACGGACCGGACCGGCAGGTCGGGCAGCTTCACTTCGACGTGACCTCGGGGGGCGCGGGGAGCTGGTAACCGGACGGGCCGATGTTCGCGTTGAGCGAGCGCAGCCATTCGCCCGAGGAGATCATCTTCCGGATCGCGTCGTCGACCGCGGCCACCCCCTGCGTGTCGCCCTTGCGCAGGCCGACGCCGTAGTCCTCCTTCGAGAACGGCTTCCCGACGAGCTTCAGCAGCTCCGGGTCGCGCGCCACGTACCCGGCCAGGATCACCGCGTCCGTGGTCACCGCGTCGATCTGCCCGGCGAGCAGCGCGGTCACACAGTCGGAGTACCGCGGGTACTCGACCAGCTGGACGGCCTGGGCGAACTTGTCCTTCACCTGCTGCGCCGGCGTCGAGCCGGTCACCGAGCACAGCCGCCGCCCGTTGAGCGCCTCGGGCCCGGCGATGTCGGCCGACGTCCGGCGCACCAGCAGGTCCTGGCCGGTGGTGAAGTACGGGCCGGCGAACGACACGAGCTGCTTGCGTTTGTCGGTGATCGAGTACGTGGCCACGACCAGGTCGACCGTGCCCGAGGTGAGGTCCGTCTCCCGCGTCGCCGACGTCGTCTCGCGCCAGGTGATGTCCTTCGCGGCGACGCCCAGCTCCGACGCGACGAAAGTCGCGACATCGACGTCGAACCCGACGAACCGGCCGTCGATCGTGTGCTCGGAAAGCCCCGGTGCGTCGAACCGGATGCCGATGGTCAGGTGATCCGTGGCACTCGCCCGGGTGACGAGCGAGTCCGTCGGCGAGACGGGCCCCGTGCCGCACGCCGCCGCCGTGACCAGGAGCAACGCCGAGCCGAAGAGCGTGCGCCAGCGCATCCAGCCGCTCCCTCCGCCGCCGTCCTGCCTCACGTGGTTCTCAGGTCCCCCCGATAGCCTAAGTGCGTGGTGCGACCGTCCCAACCCGTGCTGAACACCGTCGGCACGCTCGCCCGGCTCGGGCTGGCGGCCGTCTGGCTCGTTTCCGGTGCGCTGAAACTGGCGGATCCCGGCCAGACGCTGATCGCCGTGCAGGCGTACGACGTGCTGCCGGACGCACTCGAAAACGTGGTGGCCGTCGCGCTGCCGCTCGTCGAGCTCGTGCTCGGGCTGTTCCTGCTCGCCGGACTGGCGACCCGGTGGGCCGCCGGGGTCGCGCTGGGGCTGCTCGTCGTGCTCATCGCCGGGATCGCCCAGTCGTGGGCCCGCGGCCTGAGCATCGACTGCGGGTGCTTCGGGGGCGGCGGCCAGGTGGCGGCGGGACAGACGGAGTACCCGCAGGAAATCCTCCGCGACACGGGATTTGCGCTGCTCGCCGGGTGGCTGCTGGCGCGTCCCCGCACCTGGCTGTCGATCGACGGCTGGCTGGCGCGAGGTCGCGGGAACTCGGAGGAGCCCGGGCCCGACTACTCGGGTATCGCGGAAGGGAACTGATACACGGTGGGTGGAGCTGAGCGGACCGCTCGGAAGCGTCGTCAGGCGGCGCAGGCCGGTCCGAAGGTGGTCGCGCAGGCCAGGGGGACCGGCGACCGGCGGAAGTGGATCATCGGGATCGGGGCTGTGGTCGTCGTGGCCGCGCTCGTGATCGGCGGGGTGATCTGGACGATCGCGGACCGGAACAAGACCGAGGGCCAGGTGATCAACCCCGGCCAGACGACGAGCGCGCTGACGGGCGATGTCACCCAGAAGCGTGACGGCGTGGTCGTCACGGTCGGCAAGACCGGCGCCAAGGCCTCGATCGACGTCTACGCGGACTTCCTCTGCCCGATCTGCGGCCAGTTCGAGAAGACGTACAAGAGCGACATCGAGCAGGCGGTCAACGACGGCAAGCTGCAGGTCCGCTACCACATGGTGCCGCTGCTCAACGACCGCTCGAGCCCGCCGGGCTACTCGCTGGACTCGGCGAACGCGGCGCTGGCCGCGGCCGACGCCGGCAAGTTCGTCCAGTTCCACGACGCGCTGTTCGCGAACCAGCCCGAAGAGGGCAAGCGCGGCTACGACAAGGCGCAGCTGATCGAGCTCGGCCGGAACGTCGGGATCACCGATCCGGCGTTCGCGCAGACGGTCAACGCCGGCACCTACGACCTGCAGCTCAACGCCGCGTTCCAGCAGATCGAGAACGACCCGAAGCTGGCGCAGGACTTCGGCGGCGGCCAGCGCGGGTTCGGGACGCCGACGGTCACCGCGAACGGCGCGATCGTCTCCTGGCAGGACCCGGACTGGCTCAAGAAGGTCACCGGCTGACCCGGGGCAATTCGCCCACCCGGGTACGGAACGTCGACTAGGCTGGCTCGCGCCAAAGGGGAACCGGGGGTGCCGCGCGCACGTCGCACTTCCGGTGACAGGGAGGGCCAGTGGACGGTTCGGGGTTTCACGTCGACGACGGCGCGTACACGAGGTACGCGCGCGAAGTCGACCCGCTCGGTGAAGACGTCAAAGGCGCGGCCGAAAAGCACGTCGGCCCGCACGTGACGCTCGGCGGCCACGGCTTCTCGGAGATGGGCGGCGAATCCGGGTTCTCCGGGGCTTACAGCGGCCGGATGCGGGCGCTGCAGGAGCGCCTGCACCGCGTCGGCGGAAGCTGGCAGCAGGTCGGCGCGGCCGCCCGGCAGACCGACCGCAACTACACGGCGGTCGAGGGCGAACACGGCGACGTCCTGCGGCGCCTGGGCGGCGACGCGTGACCGAGCACACCGACCAGCTCGTCCGGCACGGCCTGGACACGACCAACCAGTTCGCGCAGAAGCTGCGCCACGACCCGGCCGCCATCGGCGGCGCCCGTGACGCGCACGTCGCTCTCCGGACGTCGGTGGGCCGCACCCGCGATGTGGCGTCGGACCAGCGCGTTTCGCTGGCCTCCGCCAGTTCCGGGGCCACCGCCGACCGCGCCACGGCGACGTCGCGGAGCCTGGAGCAGGAGGTCCAGGACCTCCTCGACGAGAGCGCCGAGATCGAGCAGGCCGTCGCCGAGGCGGCCGAGACGCTGCACGTCGGCGAGATCAAGAACGACCAGGTGCGCGACCAGATCATCAAAGAGATCTCCGCGTCGATGAAGGCCCTCGAAGCGGTGAAGACGATCCAGCCGCCGGAGAGCCGCGGCGCCGCGTCGCGCGACATCCTGATGAAGCTGCAGACCAAGATCAGCCAGCTGACCGGGCAGGCCGCGACGTTCAGCGAGCAGACGATCAACGACCTGACCGCGATCGGCACCCGGCTCGGCGGCGAGCAGACGACGTCGGCGTCTTCGGCGTCCTCGACGAAGGTCGGGTCGTCGTTCAACAGCAACAGCGGCTACTCCGGCGGCTCGGACGGCGGTGGCGGTGGCGGTGGCGGCGGTGGCGGTGGCGGTGGCGCCGTGCACAAGCCGCGGCTGCCGGTGGCCATCCCGCCGCAGCCCGGCACCGGCGTCGCGATCAACCTGCCCGGCGGCAAGCAGGTCATGGCGCCGAACGAGACCGCGGCGAAGGCCGTGCGCAACGCACTTTCGCAGCTCGGCGTGCCGTACGTCTGGGGCGGGACGGCCCGCGGCGTCGGCCTCGACTGCAGCGGGCTGACCATGACGTCGTACCAGGACGCGGGCCTGCAGCTGCCGCGGACGGCGGCGCAGCAGACGGTCGGGGCCGAGGTGCCGTCGATCGACCAGCTGCTGCCGGGCGACCTGGTCGTGTGGTCCGGGCACGTGGCGATGGTGATCGGCGACGGCCAGATGATCGAGGCCGGCGACCCGGTGCACGTCAGCAAGATCCGCACGACGAACGCGGGACAGTCGTTCATCGGCTTCTACCGGCCCACGGGGTGATCCGCTTTGGCTGACTTCGACATCGACCTGGCTTCCGCGCGGATCGCCGAGCAGGCATCGCGGGCGGGCGCGGAGGTTTCGGCGCGGCTCGCCCGTTCGGGCCCGGTGGTGGGCAAGGCGTCGTCCGGCGGCATCGAGGTCCAGGTGGCGCCGGGCGGGCTGCTGACCGGGGTGACGATCCACCGGTCGGAGCTGCGGCACGGGTCGGCGGTGCTCGCCGACCGGATTTTCGAGCTGGCGCAGCGCGCAACCCGGCGGGCGGGCGACCGGATGTACCACGCTTTGTCGTCCGTTGTGGACACTGCGCAGCTCGAAACGCTGGGCTACGAACCGATCCCGGACGACGACCCGGACGCCGAGACGTACTCGTACGGAGAATCGCGGTGATCACGACCCGTCAGCTGATCGCCCAGGCCCGGGCGCGCGAAGAGGCGATGGCGCGGGTGGAGGAGCTGCTCGCGTCGGCGTCGGGCACGGCCCACGACCGCGACGGCCAGGTCGAGGTGACGGTCGACGCACGCGGCAAGCTGCTGCGGCTGTGGCTGGCCCCGTCGGCGGTGAACCTGGGCGAGGACCTGGGACCGCTGGTGGTCGAGATCGCCCAGGCGGCGATGCGCGAGGCGACCCAGGACGGGTACAACAAGGTCGCGCTGCTGCTGGGCGAGGACATGACGTTCATGATCGAGCAGATGACGGGGGTCCCGGCACCGGCGCGGGCGGAGGACGACGACCCGGGGATGACGGTGGAGGAGTTCCAGCGGCAGCGGGCGTTGCGGTTGGGGGCACCTTCGCCGGAGCCTGCTCCTGCGGCGAGCGTCGAGGATGAGGACGCTTATTGGGAGTCCTTCGATCCGGCTTCGCTGCGCTCGGATCGCTGAGCCCGACTGCGCGGGCGGGTTCGGCGCAGTTCGCCGCGGACCGCGCGGGGCCGGCCACCCCGGCCGGCATCGACCGGCTCGAAGTGCCGCTCGACGACATCGCCGAGTGGCAGCGCGGCGACCGTGCCGGACTGCTGCCCCCGTCCCTTCAGCACAAGGCCGGTCGCTGTGCCGCGTTCACGCCGATGGCGGTGGTGTCCTGTTCCGCCGCGGCTCGGGCTTGATCGCGCTCCTGCTGCTCGCGTCGAACCCGGCGCGATCGCCGCGGACTACGCCATGTCGGCTGAAGCCTTCGAGCGCTCTTCGCCGCGACGATCAGGCTCATCGCCCGCGCCGGTTCCAGCCCTGTTCCACCGCGGCTTCTTGGGCTCGCATCGCTGAACAGCCCCCGTTTTCCACGCTACGGCAGAGGACCGACAGTTTCGGTCCGCCGCGGCCGGGTCGGCCTCGGGTTGTCCACAACCCTCAGGCCAGCTGAGCCGTGGAGTTCGCGCCGTCCAGGGACTCGCGGATGATGTCCGCGTGGCCTGCGTGCTGGGCCGTCTCGTGGATCAGGTGCAGCACTATCCGGCGGGCCGACCAGAACCGGGGTTCCGGGGGTGACCACGGGGTCGTCGGCAGCTGGACCTCCACGTCCAGCGACGGCAGCGAGGCCACGTACGCATCGGTCTCGGCGGCCGCCTTTTCGTAGGCCGACAGCCAATGGGAGAGCGTTTCGCTCATCGCGTACTGGTCCGTGTCCAGCATGCCCTCCGGCAGGGAGCCGTCGGCTGTCTTCAAGATCTGCAACCACAAGCGCTCGCCCGTGGCCAAGTGGCGGATCAGACCACCCAAGGTGAGTTCGCTGACCGTGGTGCGGCGGCCCGCGTCGGCGTCCGACAGGCCGCGGACCGGGATCAGCAAGCGCTTGCGGACTTCCGCCAGCAGTTCGAGGAGGTCTTCGTGTTCGCGAGTCATGCGGCCACCCTAGGAACCAACTAGGTCAGATTCTGGCCGGAAGGCGCAATCCCGCTGAGCGGCACCCGAGTTCGCTCAGAGGTCTGGACCAAGGGGAAAGCCTATGTATTAATTCAAGGCGTGAATTTTGGTCGCTCGACGAGGAGGACCCCGATGCGCCTCGCACGCAGGCTGGGCACCGGCGCGCTGGCTCTCGCGTTGCTGGTGACTTCCGAAACCCCCGCGCTCGCCGGGAACGGCCCGGCCTACAAGGACTCCTGGCGGCCCGTCAAGGTCCGGGTGGCCGATCTGCTGTCCCGGATGTCCCTCGACGACAAGCTCGGCCAGATGATGCAGGCCGAACGGCTCGGGGTGAAATCGCCGCAGGACGTCACCACCGGGCGGCTCGGGTCGCTGCTCTCCGGCGGGAGCTCGCAACCGACGCCGAACACCCCCGTCACCTGGGCCGACATGTACGACGGCTTCCAGAAGGCCGCGCTCGCCACGCCGCTGGGCATTCCGCTCATCTACGGCGTCGACGCCGTGCACGGGCACAACGGCCTCTACGGTGCCACCGTCTTCCCGCACAACATCGGCCTCGGCGCGACGCGCGATCCGCGGCTGGTCGAGAAGATCGGCCGCGCCACCGCCGAAGAGGTCTCCGGCACCGGCATCGACTGGGACTTCGCGCCCTGCCTGTGCGTCGCCCGCAACGATCGCTGGGGCCGCACCTACGAGTCCTTCGGCGAGGTCCCGCAGCTGGCCACCGAGATGACGTCGATCATCACCGGCCTGCAGGGACGCCGGCTGAACCAGCCGGGCTCGGTCATGGCCACCGCCAAGCACTACGTCGGCGACGGCGGCACCACCGGCGGCGTCAACGAAGGCAACACCGAGATCAGCGAGCAGGAACTGCGCGCGATCCACCTGCCGCCGTTCAAGGCGGCCGTGCAGCGCGGGGTCGGCTCGGTGATGATCTCCTACAGCAGCTGGAACGGCGTCAAGATGCACGCCGGCTCGTACCTGATCAACGACGTCCTCAAGCAGGAACTCGGCTTCACCGGGATCGTCGTCTCCGACTACAACGGCGTCGACAAGATCGACGGCAAGAGCGGGTTCACCCCCGACGAGGTCGAGGCCGCGGTCAACGCCGGCATCGACATGGTGATGGTGCCCTACGAGTGGCAGAAGTTCATCGACACCCTGCGGTCGCTGGTGGAACAGGGCCGGGTGCCGATGTCCCGGATCGACGACGCCAACCGCCGCATCCTCACCAAGAAGTTCGAGCTCGGCCTGTTCGAGCACCCGCTGACCGACCGGCGGTTCCTGAACACCATCGGCAGCAAACCCCACCGCGACCTCGCGCGCCAGGCCGTGCGCGAATCCCAGGTGCTGCTGAAGAACGAGAACCACGTGCTGCCGCTTTCCCGGCACGAGAAGATCTTCGTGGCCGGCAAGAGCGCGGACGACATCGGCAACCAGTCCGGCGGCTGGACCGTCGGCTGGCAGGGCACCAGCGGGCCCGTCATCCCCGGCACGACCATCCTGCAGGGCATCCGGAACAGCTCCGGCAAGGTGACCTACGCCAAGGACGGCACCGGGATCGACCGCAGCTACGACGTCGCCGTCGCGGTCGTGGGGGAGACGCCGTACGCCGAAGGCAAGGGCGACCGTCCACAAGGGATGGAACTGGACGCGGCCGACCTCGCCACGCTGCAGAAGCTGAAGGACTCGGGGGTGCCGACGGTGGTCGTGCTCGTCTCCGGACGCCCGCTCGACATCGCCGCGCAGTTGCCGGACTGGGCCGGGCTCGTCGAATCCTGGCTGCCGGGCAGCGAGGGGCAGGGCGTGGCCGACGTCCTCTTCGGCGACTACAACCCGACCGGCAAGCTGCCGGTCACCTGGATGCGCAGCGCCGACCAGCAGCCGATCAACGCCGGTGACGGCAAACCCGCGCTGTTCCCGTTCGGCTTCGGCCTGCACTACTCGCGTCACTGGTGATCCCCGTCCCCCACCGGAAAGGTTCACGCATGCCCCGCCGTCATCTGCTGAGAATCCTCGCCTTTTTCGCCGCCTGCCTAGGGCTTTCGCTGGGTGCTCCGGCGGTGCAGGCCGCCACGCCGTTCAAGGTCCTGGCCTTCTACAGCGGCACGTACGACGCCGCGCACATCAGCTTCGAGAAGGAGGCCAACGTCTGGTTCCCGCAGCAGGCGGCGGCCAACGGCTTCACCTACACCGCGACGACCGACTGGAACCGGCTCACCACCCTCACCAAGGCCACCGCCGACGTCGTGCTGTTCCTGGACGACCAGCCGCAGTCGGCCGCGCAGTTCCAGGGCTTCCAGAACTACATGCAGAACGGCGGTGGGTTCTTCGGCTTCCACGTCACCGCCTACAACGACAGCTCGACGCCGTCGTACGCGAACTGGTTCCACAACGACTTCCTCGGCACCGGCCGGTTCACGTCGAACACGTGGGGCCCGACCCCGGAGACGCTGAAGATCGAGAACCGCACCCACCCGTCGACGGCGAACCTGCCGGCGACGATCCGGTCCTCGACGTCGGAGTGGTACGCCTGGCAGAACGACCTGCGCCAGAACAGCAACATCACCATCCTGGCGTCGATGGACTCCTCCACGTTCCCGATCGGCACCGACCCGAACCAGACCTGGTACAGCGGCTACTACCCGATCGCGTGGACGAACAAGAACTACAAGATGCTGTACGCCAACTTCGGCCACAACGCGATGAACTACGAGACGAACACCGCGCTGTCGTCGACGTTCGAGAGCGCCGACCAGAACCGCTTCGTGCTCGACGGCCTGAAGTGGCTCGGCGGCGGTTCGACCGGCCCGACCGACCCGGGCACGATCGACCCGGCGGCGTGGTACGCGGTGACGAACAAGGCGTCCGGCAAGTGCGTCGACGCCCGCGCGGCGGCCAGCACGAACGGCACGGTGATCCAGCAGTACACGTGCAACGGCACGACGGCCCAGCAGTACCAGTTCGCCCCCACGAGCGGCGGCTACGACCGGATCAACAACCGGACGAACGCGGCCGAGGTCATCGACGTCACGGACGTGTCGACGGCGGACAACGCGGGCCTGCAGCTGTGGTCCTACAGCGGCGGCGGCAACCAGCAGTGGCAGCCGGTGCCCGAGGGCGGCGGGTACTACCACTTCGTCGCCCGGCACAGCGGCAAGTGCCTGACCGTACCGGGATCGTCCACTGCGGACAGTGTGCAGCTGGTCCAGGCGGCCTGCAGCGGCAGCGCCGCTCAGTCGTTCCGGGTCGCCTAACGGGTCGTGAGTGTTCAGGCGAGTCGGAACTCGCCTGAACACTCACGACCGGGCGACAATGGGGGCATGAGGATCGATGCCGGAAAGGTCAAGCGGCGCGGCTACTGGCGCACCCTGCTCTGGTGGCCGTTCCTCCTGCTGCTGGTCCTCGCGTTCGGCGTTGACCTGCTCGTGAAGATCGGTCTGCACCGGTGGACCTTCGCCGCGGAGCACCTGATCAGCGCGGCCGTCCGAGGGGTGCTGACCTGGCTGTTCTTCGCGGCCGTCTGGCGTTTCATGATCCGCCGGGAGCAGAAGCGCCAGTGACGCTCCCGCTCCCGGACGGCGTCAGTCGCGCTCGATGAGGTGGCCCACCACGTCCGGGCCCGGGTGGGCGTGGCCCGAGCCGTCGCGGCGGACGTCGATCTCCGGGAGCTCCACCGGGTCGCCGTTGCGCGCCGCGCCGGCCGGACGCGGGCCGATCCACGCCACCCGCAGCGCCGTCTCGCCCTTGAGGAACCGCTGGGCCCGGACACCGCCCGTGGCGCGGCCCTTCGCCGGGTACTCGCTGAACGGGGTCACCTTCACGCTCTGGCCCGTCGACGTGATCACCAGGGGCTCGCCGTGCTCGTCGTCGTCCGTGCGGACCGCGCCGAAGAACACCACCGACCCCGATCCCACGTTCATCCCCGCCATGCCGCCGCCCTTGAGGCCCTGCGGGCGGACCAGGGACGCCGCGTACTTCAGCAGCGACGCCTCCGACGACACGAACGCCAGCGTCTCCGAACCGTCCGTCAGCCAGGTCGCGCCGACGACTTCGTCGCCGTCCTTGAGGCTGATCACCTCGAATTCGTCCGACCGGACCGGCCACTCCGGCGCGCAGATCTTCACCACGCCGGCCCGGGTGCCGAGCGCCAGACCCGGGGAGCCCGCCGCCTGCTCGCCCAGTGGCGCGATCCCGACGACCGTTTCGCCCTTCTCCAGCGGCACCAGTTCCTTCGCCGCCATGCCACCGCGAAGCGAGACCGTGCCGGCCTGCTCGGGCAGGACCGGCAGCGGCAGCACGTCCGTCTTGAACGCCCGGCCGCGGCTGGTCACCAGCAGTACCTGGCCGCGCGCTGTCGTGTGGACCAGGGCCGCCACCGCGTCGTGCTTCACGCGGCCGTTGCGGCGCCGCGTCTCCGTCGACTCCTCGGACTCCGCCGCCGTGCGGGCCACCAGCCCGGTCGCCGAGAGGATCACCTGGCAGGGATCGTCCTCGACTTCCAGGGGGCCCGACGGCTTCGACGCGGCCAGGACCTCCTTCAGGTCGCCGTCGATCAGCGCGGTGCGGCGCTCGGTCGGGAAGTCCTTCGCGATCTTCGCCAGCTCCGCCGAGACGAGCTTCTTCAGCACCGATTCGTCGTCGAGGATCTTGGTCAGCTCCGCGATCTCCTCGCGCAGCCGCTCCTGCTCCGCCTCGAGTTCGAGGCGGTCGTACTTGGTCAGCCGGCGCAGCGGGGTGTCCAGGATGTACGTCGCCTGGATCTCCGACAGCTTGAAGCGCGTCATCAGGCCGTCCTTCGCCGCCTGCGCGTTCTCGCTTTCGCGGATCAACCGGATGACCTTGTCGATGTTCAGCAGTGCGATCAGCAGACCGTCGACCAGGTGCAGCCGCTCTTCGCGCTTGCGGCGGCGGTACTTGGTCCGCCGCGTGACGACGTCGTAGCGGTGCCGGAGGAAGACCTCGAGCAGCTCCTTGAGGCCCAGGGTCTGCGGCTGGCCGTCGACGAGCACCAGGTTGTTGATGCCGAACGACTGCTCCAGCGGCGTGAGCCGGTAGAGGTCGGCCAGCAGCGCCTGCGGGTTGACGCCGACCTTGCACTCGATGACCAGGCGCGTGCCGTTCTCGCGGTCGGTGAGGTCCTTGACGTCGGCGATGCCGGTGAGCCGCTTGGACTTGTTCACCTCGTCGGTGATCTTCTCGATCACCTTCTCCGGTCCGACGCCGTAGGGCAGCTCGGTGACGGTGATCGCCTGCCGCCCGCGGCTGCCTTCAAGGGGTCCGGTCTCGCAGTTCGCGCGCATCCGGACCACGCCGCGGCCGGTCTCGTACGCGCGGCGCACCTCGTCGAGGCCGAGCAGGCTGCCGCCGGTGGGCAGGTCGGGGCCGGGGACGAACTCCATGAGTTTGTCGAGCGTGGCGGACGGGTGGGTGATCAGCCACCGCGCCGCGGCGATGACCTCGCCGAGGTTGTGCGGGATCATGTTGGTCGCCATCCCGACCGCGATCCCGGAGGTGCCGTTGACCAGCAGGTTCGGGAACGCGGCGGGGAGGACGGAGGGCTCTTCGAGCGAGCCGTCGTAGTTCGGGCGGAAGTCGACGGTGTCCTCGCCGAGCTCGCCGACGAGCTGCATGGCTTCGGGGGACATGCGAGCTTCCGTATAACGGCTGGCGGCCGGGCCGTCGTCCGGGCTGCCGAAGTTGCCGTGCCCGTCGATCAGCGGGACGTTCAGCGAGAAGTCTTGGGCCAGGCGGACCATCGCGTCGTAGATCGCGACGTCGCCGTGCGGGTGGTACTTGCCCATGACGTCGCCGACCACGCGGGACGACTTCACGTACGCGTGCGTCGGGCGGTAGCCGTTCTCGTTCATCGAGTACAGGATCCGGCGGTGGACCGGCTTGAGCCCGTCGCGGGCGTCCGGGAGGGCGCGGGAGTGGATGACCGAGTACGCGTACTCCAGGTACGAGTCTTCGATCTCGGTCTTCAGCGAGTTGTCGAAGACGTGCGCACCGGGGGAGTCGAACGCGCTGGGATCGACCTTGGTGGTGGTGCCCTTGCGGCGTGCCACGGCAGAACTCCTTGGTAGCTCAGAAAAACTCAGGCGTCGATGGCTTCGCGGTCGACCCGGTCGGACGAGGCGACCAGCCAGTTCCGCCGGGGCTCGACCTTCTCGCCCATCAGCAGTTCCAGCGCCGCCTCCGCGGCTTCGGCGTCGTCCATGGTGATGCGGCGCACCGAGCGGGTCGCCGGGTTCATCGTGGTCTCCCACAGCTCGTCGGCGTCCATCTCGCCGAGGCCCTTGAACCGCGGCACCGGCGTGACGATGCTCTTGCCCGCCTTCTCCAGCTCGGCGAACTTCTGCTCCATCTCGCGCTGGGTGAAGGTGAAGTGCGTTTCCGGGTTGCGGCCCTTCGTGACGAGCTTGTGCAGCGGCGGCATCGCCGCGTACAGCCGGCCGTCCTCGATCACCGGGCGCATGTACTTCGCGAACAGCGTGATCAGCAGCGTGCGGATGTGGGAGCCGTCGACATCGGCGTCCGCCATCAGGATGACCCGGCCGTAGCGCATGGTCGTCAGGTCGAACGTGCGCCCGGTGCCCGCGCCGAGCACCTGGACGATCGACGCGATCTCGGCGTTCTTCAGCGTGTCGCCCAGCGACGCCTTCTGGACGTTCAGGATCTTGCCCCGCAGCGGCAGCAGCGCCTGGTACTCCGACACGCGCGCCATCCGCGCCGACCCCAGCGCGCTGTCACCCTCGACGAGGAACAGTTCGCTGCGGGAGACGCCGGTGGTGCGGCAGTCGACCAGCTTCGGCGGCATCGCCGCGCCTTCGAGGGCGGTCTTACGCCGGGCGGCGTCCTTCTGCTGCTTCTGGGTGAGCCGGACGCGGGAGGCGTCGACCACCTTCTGCAGCACGACCTTGGCCTCGGACTTCGTCTTGCGATCCTCGGTCCACGCCTTGACGTGCTTGTCGACGATGCCCTGCAGCACGCGGGTGATCCCGGCGGTGGACAGCTCGTCCTTGGTCTGCGAGGTGAACTGCGGCTCCGGCAGCCGGACGTGCACCACGGCCGTCATGCCCTCGAGGACGTCCTCCAGGGTCGGCATGTCCTCCTTGGGCTTGAGCAGCCCGCGGGTCTTGGAGATGGCCTCCTGCAACGCCTTCGTCACCGCGCGGTCGAAGCCGCGGCGGTGGGTGCCGCCGTGGACGTTGCGGATCGTGTTGGTGAAGCACTCGACCGTGCGCTCGTAGCCGGTGCCCCAGCGCAGCGCCACCTCGATCTCGGCGTGACGCTCCACATTGGACTGCATGACGCCGGCGGCGTCGGCCGCGTTCTCCTTGTACGTGCCTTCGCCGGTGATCAGCAGCGTGCCGCAGACCGGCTTCTCGCCGGACGGGGTGAGGAAGTCGACCATGTCGACCAGGCCGTGCGGGAAGTGGAACGTCTCTTCGTTGATCGTGTCTTCGATCGCGGTGCGCAGCACGTACGTGACGCCCGGGACGAGGAACGCGGTGTTGCGCAGCTTCGCCCGGACGCCTTCGACGTCGAGGGCCGCGCCGGACTCGAAGTAGCGCGCGTCGTACCAGTAGCGGATGGACGTGCCGCTGCGCTCGCCGCGCTTCATCTTGCCGACGACGTTCAGCCCGGACCGGCGGGTGAACTTCGCCTTCGGGCCGGGCGCGTCGAACGTGCCGGGGACGCCGTGCTTGAACGACATCTGGTGGACCTTGCCGTCCTGCTTCACCGTGACGTCGAAGCGGTGCGACAGCGCGTTGACCGCCGAAGCGCCGACGCCGTGCAGGCCGCCGGAGGTCTTGTAGCCGGAGCCGCCGAACTTGCCGCCGGCGTGCAGCCGGGTCAGCACCAGTTCGACGCCGGACAAACCGGACTTGGCGTGGGTGCCGGTCGGGATGCCGCGGCCGTCGTCGTCCACCTGGACGCTGCCGTCGGCGTGCAGCGTGACGACGATCTTCGTCGCGTACCCCGCGACACCCTCGTCCGTGGAGTTGTCCACCACCTCCGAGAAGAGGTGGTTGATGCCCCGGCTGTCGGTGGAGCCGATGTACATCCCGGGTCGTTTGCGGACGGCTTCGAGACCCTCGAGATGCGTCAGGTCGTCGGCCCCGTACAAGGTCTCGGCAGTCACAGGGTCGTTCTCCCGGATCGTGGCTCGCGAAAGTGCTGGTGGTGGTGCGGACTCGCCTGCACCGTAGTGCAGGATATCCGCCCACCCCGACAGTTTCCGCGCGCTGTCCTCCCCGGAGTGGCGTGCGCCGCCCCCTAGCGGGGGTCGTAGCCCAGGTCGGGCCACAGGCCGAGCAGGGCTTCGATCTTCCGCGGGACCTGGAAACTGTTCCGGAAGTTCGGCTTCTCGCCGATCGCGGCGAGAGCCTTGCGGAGGTCGCCGAAGGCCGGCCGGGCGGCCGACTGCCGGGTCAGGACGTAGCAGTACGTGCGCCGCGGGTAGGCGAACTCGTCGACGTGCGCCTGCAGGACCAGGCCGGGCGCCTCGATCCGGGACCCGACGAGCGGACGGCCCTGCTTCTGGCTGTAGACGGGGATCACGTGCACACCCGAGCGCAGCGTGCGCGGCGGGTCCTGGCCCTGGCCGTCGTCGGCCCAGAGCAGCTCGACCCGGAACGGGGATTCGCCGTTTTCGCCGGGGTGGTTGTACTCGCGGGCCAGCTCTTCGAGCCGGTACTCGGCTTCGGCGGACGGTTCGCCGCCTTCGACGAGGCTGACCAGGTACAGCTCGGCCGGGCGCGGCCAGGACGGCCGGGGCACGTCGGTGGCTTCCGGCTCGGCCGCCACCGGTTCCGGGGTGGCGGCGGTCTCCGTGGCGGTGACCGGGGCCGGGGTTTCGGGCTGTTCCGGGACGGCGAGCTGCGCCGGGGCCTCGGCCGGGACGTCCGCGACGGCCGGGCGCACCGCGGGAGGCGGCGGCGTGGGCGCCGGGCGGACCGGCGAGGGCGGCGGTGTCGCGGGCCGGACCGGGGACGGCGGCGGCGTCGCGGCCGCGGGCCGGACCGGGGTCGCCGGGCGGCTGGTCACCACCGGCCGCGCGGGCGCGGCGGCGGGCCGGGCGGGCGCCGGGGCGCGGGCCGTGACCGGTTTGCCGGCGCCGTACTGCTCCAGCAGCGGCTCCAGGTCACCGGCGGTCAGCGACGGGCCCGCGAGGTCGCACCACTCGAGCCAGGCTTCCTGGGCCTCCTCGACGGTCTGCCGCTCGTGGGACAGCGTGACCGCCTCGAACAGCTGCCGCGGGCCGGCCGCGGTGACGTCCGCCGAGCCGACGACCACGAACGACGGGTCGTCCTCGGCGATCACCAGCTTCGCGTTCAGGCCGCGCAGCGAGTGCACGATCACGCCGGCCTTCACCCAGTGCAGCAGCGCGTGCGGGCTCGTCGCCCCGGACAGCACGGTGTCCAGGCTCGCGTCCGTGATCAGTGTGTCGCCGGGTTCCAGTGGCAGCAGTGCGGCCGCGCCGGGACCGACGTGGCCGAAGGCGGCCACCAGGTTCCGGCGCGGGGCGAGCAGGGGGGTGATCGAGGCCCAGATGTCGCGGCCCGAGAGGAGTCGTACCGAACGTTCTGCCAGACCCAGCCGAGCGAGCTCCGCGTCCATGCCCCTGACCTTACTGGGTGCCCTCCGGGGCCGTGTCGGCCGGAATATCTCTTGCTTGGAAGTAGTTGAACGCGCATGTAAGATGGTGCTCGCGAAGGGAGCAGGTCATGCAGTTCGGAATCTTCACGGTGGGCGACGTCACGACCGATCCCACCGACGGCAGCACGCCGACGGAACACGAGCGGATCAAGGCGATGGTCCGGATCGCGCTCAAGGCCGAAGAGGTCGGCCTCGACGTCTTCGCGACCGGCGAGCACCACAACCCGCCGTTCGTCCCGTCGTCGCCCACGACGATGCTCGGGTACATCGCGGCGCAGACGTCGAAGCTGATCCTGTCGACGTCGACGACCCTGATCACCACGAACGACCCGGTGAAGATCGCCGAGGACTTCGCGATGCTGCAGCACCTCGCCGACGGCCGCGTCGACCTGATGATGGGCCGCGGCAACACCGGCCCGGTCTACCCGTGGTTCGGCCAGGACATCCGCCAGGGCATCCCGCTGGCCATCGAGAACTACGCGCTGCTGCGCAGGCTGTGGCGCGAGGACGTGGTGGACTGGGAAGGCAAGTTCCGCACGCCGCTGCAGGGCTTCACCTCGACCCCGCGGCCCCTGGACGGCGTCCCGCCGTTCGTCTGGCACGGCTCCATCCGCAGCCCGGAGATCGCCGAGCAGGCCGCGTACTACGGCGACGGCTTCTTCGCCAACCACATCTTCTGGCCCAAGGAGCACTTCCAGCAGCTGATCTCGTTCTACCGGCAGCGCTTCGAGCACTACGGCCACGGCTCCGCCGACCAGGCGATCGTCGGCCTCGGCGGCCAGGCGTTCATCCGGCCGAAGTCGCAGGACGCGTGGAACGAGTTCCGGCCGTACTTCGACAACGCGCCGGTGTACGGGCACGGCCCGTCGCTGGAGGAGTTCACCGACCAGACGCCGCTGACCGTCGGCAGCCCGCAGGAGGTCATCGACAAGACGCTGACCTTCCGCGAGCACTTCGGCGACTACCAGCGCCAGCTGTTCCTGATGGACCACGCGGGCCTGCCGCTGAAGACGGTGCTGGAGCAGCTCGACCTGCTCGGTGAGCAGGTGATCCCGGTGCTGCGCAAGGAACTCGACGCGATGCGGCCGGCCCACGTGCCGGACGCGCCGACCCACGAATCCCTGAAGGCCGCTCTGGTGGAGGCGACGGTATGAAGCTGGCAGTGGTGACAGCGGGGTTGTCGGTGCCTTCGTCGACCCGTCTGCTGGCCGATCGCCTGGCCGCGGCGACCGTCGCTGCGGCCGGGGAACCGGTCGAAGTCTCCGTGGTGGAACTGCGGGACATCGCCTTGGACATCACGAAGAACCTGCTGACCGGCTTCCCGAGCCCGGAGCTGCGCTCGGCCATCCGGACGGTGACGGGCGCGGACGCGCTGATCGCGGTGACCCCGGTGTTCACGGCCGGTTACAGCGGGCTGTTCAAGTCCTTCTTCGACGTCCTCGACACGGATTCCCTGGTGGGCAAGCCCGTGCTGCTGGCTGCGACCGGCGGTACCGAGCGGCATTCGCTGGTGCTCGACTACCAGCTGCGGCCGTTGTTCGGGTACCTGAAGGCGGATCCGGCCGCGACGGGTGTGTACGCGGCTTCGTCCGACTGGGGCAGTGGTGAAGCGTCGGGGGCGTTGCAGCGGCGGATCGAGAAGGCCGGGGCCGAGCTGGCTTCGGCGGCCGAGGGCCGGGTGGCGCCTGCGGGGGAGCCGGCTTTCGTCCCCTTCGAACAGCTGCTGGCGCAGTAGCCGCCCGTCAGCGGTAGTGGACGCGGTCCCGCAGATGGGTGAACGCCGCACCGAAAGGTGCCGAAAGTAGGGGGTGGTGATCGCCGTCCGGCAGCGGCCGCCGAGGGTGTCCGCCGCCTACTTTCCCCTTCATGACCAGGCTTTTCCTCCTGCTCGCGGCCCTGCTGCTCGCCACTGCGACCCCCGCGGGCGCGGCGGTCCCGCGGGACGTCGACGGCTACGTCCGCGCCTACCTCGACCACACCGGCCTGCCCGGGGCGGCGGTCGCCGTCACCCGCGGCACCGACATCGTCCACGTGGCCGGCTACGGCCACGACGCGGCGGGCACGCCGGTCGGCGCGTCGACCCGGCTGCCGATCGGGTCGCTGAGCAAGTCCATGACCGCGTTCGCCGTGCTGCAGCTGGCCGAGGCCGGGCGGGTCGGGCTCGACGAGCCCGTGACGCGCTACCTGCCGGAGTTCCGGCTCGCCGATCCCCGCGGCGGCCGGATCACCGTCCGGATGCTGCTGGACCAGACGTCCGGGATGGCCGACTCGGCGTTCCCCGACCTGAAGCTGGCGCAGCCGCGCACGCTCGCCGAGGCCGTCACGCGGCTGGCGGAGGCCGGGCTCGCCGACGAGCCGGGCACGGCGTTCCACTACCACAACCCGAACTACGAGGTGGCGGCCCGGATCGTCGAGGTGGTGGCCGGGCAGCCGTTCGCGGACTACCTGAGCGGGCACGTCTTCCGGCCGCTCGGCATGACCGCCAGCACCTCGGTGGACACCCCGCCGGCCGGCACCGAGGGGTACGTCCGGGCCTTCGGGATCGAGGTCCCGGTGTCCGAACCGGACTGGTTCACCGGCGGCAGTCACGGCGTGCTCAGCACGGCGGCCGACCTCGCCCGCTGGCTGATCGCGCAGCAGAACGGCGGTGGGGTGGTCTCGCCGGCGGCCGCCGCGCTGGCCCACACGCCCGCGCCCGGGCGTGACTACGCGCTGGGCTGGAGCATCCGCGACGGCCGTGTCGCGCACACCGGCGACTGGTTTTCCCACACGGCCGCGCAGGTGCTGCTGCCCGGCGGATACGGCATCGCCGTGGTGGCGAACACCGGGATGGCGCTGGACAACGAGGCGGAGCTGCTGGCCCAGGGCCTGGCGAGCCTGCTGGAAGGTGGCACGCCGGGGCCGGCGCTGCCCGCCGGGGTGGTCGCGGACCGGGTGCTCGGCGCGCTGGCGCTGGCCGCGGTGGCCTTGGCGGTGCTCGGCGTGCGCCGGGCGCGGAAGCGGCACTGGTGGCGGGTCGTGCCGCCGCTGCTGCCGCTCGTCCCGCTGGTGTTCCTGCCGCAGCTGCTCGGGTGGGTATTCGCCGGGCGGCGGGGTACCTACGCCCAGGTGCTGTACGTCTGGCCGGGGCTCGTGGTCACGCTCGGCGTGGTCACGCTGGCCGGCCTGGTCGTGGCCGCGGCCAGGGTGCGGGCCCTCGTGAGTGGCAGGCGAGGCCGGCACCGGGAAGAATCGGGCGAAACGAGGGGAGACGACCGGTGGGCCTCGGCAAACAGGCGAAGCGGATCCTGATCACGGTGGCCGGTGCCATCCTGCTGGTGGTCGGGGTGCTGCTGCTCGTCCTGCCCGGCCCCGGGCTGCTGCTGGTGCTCGCCGGCTTGCTGCTGCTGGCGTCGGAGTTCCCGGCGCTCGAGAAGTACGTCGACCCGGTACGCGACCGCGCGATGAAGGCGGCCGAGGAGAGCGTGTCGTCTCCGCTGCGCATCGCCGGATCGGTGCTGGCCGGGCTGGCCCTGCTGGCGGCGGGGATCGTCTGGGGCACGGTGAAGTCCCTGCCGTTCAGCGGCTGGAGCACCGGGTCGAGCCTGATCCTGTCGTCGGTGATCCTGTTCGCGCTGCTGGGGTGGAGCTACCGCCGGGTCAAGGCGCGCCGGAAGACCGGGACGAAGGCTTCCGGCCAGCCACACTAGACAGCGGTGACGGCCACCACGGCTGCCTGCCGCGGTGGCCGTCACCGGGGATCAGACCGCCAACGCCGTGCCGCGGGCCGACGCGCCCGAGTTCACGTACACGTAGAAACTCGTGCCCGTCTCGTCCGACTTCGTGCCCGCCGTGTTCGTGCTCCACGCCCGCAGCTGGACGTACGAGCCGCTCTGCCGGTCCGCCGGCACGTCGAAGCCGAACGTCGCCGTGCCGTCCGGGCCCGGGGCCAGCGTGGTCTGCGGGCCGGAGTCCACCTGGTAGCCGTAGCTCGCCAGGTTCGCCTGGACCGGTGCCAGGGTGCACTGGATGTGCTGCCCCGGCGACACCGACCAGCCCGTCGCGTCACACGTCAGGCGCGGGGACGAGTACGCCACGTAGAACGTGTAGCCGCCGTCCTCGGACACCGTGCCGTCGGCGAACGTCGTCGTCACGCGGATGCTGTTGATGTAGCTCTGCGTCGGGGTGAACACCACGCTCGCCGTGCCGTCCGGGCCCGCCGGCACCGTGCCGTGCACGCCGCCGCCGAAGTCGTACGTGTAGCTTGCCGCACCCGGGACCGGCGAGGAGAACACGAACGTGCCCGGGACACCCACCGCGCCGCTGGTCTGGCCCTCCGGGTACTCCGCGCTCGTCACGTTCGGCTTGTTCGAGGCGACCGAGACGTTCAGGCCGCCCCAGCCGGACCGCACTCCCGTCGCGGTCGTCGTGTAGCCGTAGAACGAACCCCAGAACGAGGCCGACGGCGTGACCGTGACGGTGGCCGTGCCGTCCGCGTCGAGCGGCACCGTGATCAGGTCCTCCTGGTTCCAGTGGTAGGTGAACGAGACCGAGCCGGGCAGCACCGCGTGCACCCGGAACTGCGCCGGCAGGCCCTGCGTCGGGTTCGCGGTGAGCGACTCGACCTCGGGCTCGCCGGGCTCGCTGACCACCGAGGTGGAGTGCTCCGCGGTCAGGTACCCGGTCGCGAGCCGCGCCCGCACCGCCACCTGGAGGTAGGTGAGCTGCGGGTCGGACGGCGTGACCGTCACCGTCGCCGTCCCGTCCGGGCCGGCCGCCACGGTCTCGTCCGGCTGGTTGGTCAGGTGGTAGACGTACCCGGTCACCGGAGTGGTGCCGTACGGCGTGAAGGTGCACGTCCGCGTCACGCCGACGTAGTCGTCGTACGGCGTGCAGGTCACGCCCGGCTGGTTGCTCGCGACCCAGAACCGGTAGTAGGCGGTCGGTCCCTGGTTGCCCGCCGCGTCGACGGCCGCCGCGCTGAGGTTCGCCGGGCCACTCCAGTCCGGTGCGTACCGGACGGTCGCCTTGCCGCCGCGGTGGTCGGCGGCCGCGTAGCCGCCGTCCCACCGGAAGCCGACGACGTCGGTGTCACCCTTGGCGTCGAAGACGAACGTCCCCGGCACGCCGGTGCCGCCGGACCCGGGCGGCGCTTCGGCGTGGTAGTCGGGGGAGGTGATCACCGGTGCCGCCGCGGGCGGGGTGAAGTCCGTGGTGAACTTGCAGGTCGCGCTCCACGGCCCGGTGACACCGCTGTCGTCCTTGCCCCGCACCTGCCAGGCGTAGGTGACGCCTTCGCTGACGAGCGACGTGATCTCGGCCGACGTCCGGCCGGAGCCGCCCAGGGTGGTGCGCTGGTCGGGGTGCTCGGCCGGCCAGAACGCGAACTCCGTGCCGGGGTAGTCGTCGTCCGGGTCCGTGACGTCGCTGCCCAGCACCACCTGGCGGGAGACCACGAGCGGCTTCGCCGTGCACGGCTGGTAGGTGACGCTCAGCCCGGTCGGCTTGGCCGGCGGCCGGTCGTAGTTGAGGAAGAGCTTCGCCTTCGGGTCGTACTCGCGGCCGAACTTCGGGTCACCCTGCTGGTTTTCGGGCAGCCGCAGGACGAACGTCGCCGTCGTGCGCCCGGCGTCGAGCGCGTTCTGGATCGCCGCGGTGGCCGTCCAGGTCAGCCGGTCCGACGGGCACGACGAGTCGAGGTACGGGCCGTTGACCTTGAGCAGCTCGGCCGGCTGGGTGTTCCACGTCGGCTTCTTCGCCGGAGCGGTCAGCCAGAGCTCCGTCGAGCGCGCGTTGGAGCAGTCGGTGACGGCGGTCTCGCCGGTGCTCACGTACGCCGACTGCAAGCGGTTGCCGCGGACCGCCGAGAGGTCGAAGGTGACGTAGGACTTGGACACGTGGTTCGTGCCGCCGGCGTAGGTGTGCGCGCCGACCGGCGCGTCCCCGCCCTGGTCGACGAAGCTGGCCTTCGGCGCGGCCGAGTCGATGTAGGCCCATGTGGAGGCCGCGACCTCGGTGGTCGATTCCGCCGCGGCCGGGGCCGCGGTGAGGACCGCGGTGCCGGTCGCGACCACCGCCGTGACGAGTGTGAAAACGCCCGCTCTCGCGGGCAGCTTGGATCTTCCGGAGCCCAAAACGGCTCACCCCCTGTGCGTGTGCACCCGATGACCGTGGAGTACGGCCATACCGCTATCGCACACGCACAGGGGGCGTTACCGGTTGCCTGCCTTACTTACCGCTGGTGAAAAGGGCATTCACCTCCGAATCGGACAATGCCCGGTCGTAGACGTGCACCTGGTCGACGGCCCCGTTCAGGAAGTCGACCGGGCCGCCGCCGTACTTGCCGCGGCCGATCACCGTGTGCCCGGTGGACGCTTCGCCAAGGCAGACGCTCTTCGTGGCGGCCAGCTGACCGTCCACATAGAGCTTGAGCGTGCCCGCGGCCGCGTCGCGGACGCCGACCACGTGGTACCAGCGGTTCGCCTCCGGTGCCGTGGGCGCCAGGGCCCGCGTGCCCACGAAGCTCATCGCGAGCCGGTGGTCCGCACCCGAGTACTGCAGGAAGAACGCGCTGTTGCTGTCGCCGTCCTGGCTCACCACGGTCTGGAAGCCGTCGCCGACGGCGTTGAACTTCACCCACGCCGCCGCGCTGTAGCTGCCTTCGGTGTTCAGCAGCGCCGCACCGGTGTCGGCGAACTGGCCGGAACCGTTGGTGGCCAACGCCGAACCGCTCTTGCCCGCGGTCCACGACGCGCCGCCGACGAGGGTGGCGTCGTGGCTGCCGGCGACGTCCTTCGCCACCGTGCCCGCGTTTTCGTCGAACGGGTACGCGGCGATGCCGTCGATCCCGGGCGTTCCGGCGGGCACGGACGGACCCGACACCGGGGCGCCGGTGGCGCCCTTGATCACCGCGAGGTTCGCCGCGCGGACCGCCGCGAAGTCCATCTTCTTCACCTGCCGGTCGTAGGTGAAGAAGCCGTTGACCTCCTTCTCGACGTCGGTGGTCTGCGTGTAGACACCCGCCGACACCCCGCACCGCTGGGCGACCAGCAGCAGGCGCTGCTGCAGCTCGCCGTAGCGCCGGGTCAGGGTCGCGCTGTCGGGCTCCATTTCGTACGCGAAGCTGCCCGCCGGATCGAACTCGTGCCCGGCGACCTTCAGGCCGAGGCCGCCGTACTCGCCGTCGACGGCCGCGCGCGTGCCGCTCTGCGCCGGCGTGCCCGGGCCGGTGTAGGTGTGGTCGTCGTAGATGTCACCGCGGCCGCTGTCCGGTTCGGACCGGCAGCAGTTGACCCCGGATTCGGCGTTCACCAGCCGCGAGGGGTCCCAGGACTTGACCTCGTCGGCGATGCGGCCGACCTCGTAGTCGCCCCAGCCTTCGTTGAACGGCACCCACGTGACGATCGACGGGAAGCTGCGGTGCTGGTCGATCATCCGGTGCATCTCGGACTCGAAGTTGACGCGCGAAGCCGCGGACGGCTCGACGTCGTCCTTCATCGCCGGCATGTCCTGCCAGACCAGGAGCCCGAGCTTGTCGGCGTAGTAGTACCAGCGGTCCGGCTCGACCTTGATGTGCTTGCGCACCATGTTGAAACCGAGCGCCTTCTCCTGCTCCAGGTCGAACTTCAGGGCCGCGTCGGTCGGCGCGGTGTAGATGCCGTCCGGCCAGAAACCCTGGTCGAGCGGGCCGACCTGCATGACGAACTTGCCGTTCAGGAGCATTCGCTGCTTGCCGTCGGCGGTCTTGCCGACGCCGATCGTGCGCAGCCCGAAGTACGAGCCGACCTCGTCGCCGCCCGAGAGCTTCACCCGCAGTTCGTAGAGGAACGGGTCGTCCGGCGACCACAGGTGCGGCCGGTCCACCTTGAGCTTCAACGGCTTGTTCGCGTCGCCGGACACGCGCCCGACCGGGCGGCCGTGGTCGTAGGCGACGGCTTCGACGCGCTGCTTCACCGGGCCGCCGACGACCGCGTTCACCGTCACCGAACCGAGGTCCGGCGTGAGGTCGAGGCGGTCGATGCGCGAGGACGCCACCGGCTCCAGCCAGACGGTCTGCCAGATGCCCGACGACGGCGTGTAGAAGATGCCGTCACCGGGTTGACGCTGCTTGCCGATCGGCTGCCCGCCCTGGTCGTTCGGGTCGGCGACGCCGACGACGACCTCCTGGGTCCGGCCCGTGGTCAGCGCGTCGGTGACGTCCACGGACCAGGCGTCGTAGCCGCCGGTGTGGTGGCCGACGGTCTTGCCGTTGACGATCACCGTCGCGTCGTAGTCGACGGCCTGGAAGTGCAGCAGCAGCCGCTGCCCGCCCTTGCCGACCTGCCAGTTCTTCGGGACCTCGAAGGTGCGGCGGTACCACATGTTCGTTTCGTGGCGCATGATCCCGGACAGCGCGGACTCGACCGGGTAGGGGACGAGAATGCGCTCTCCCAGTGTCTTGCCGACCGGCGCGGCCTCACCCGGCGTCGCCTTGGCGAACTCCCAGACGCCGTTGAGGTTCTGCCACTTGTCGCGGGTCAGCTGCGGTCTCGGGTAGTCCGGCAGGGCGTTGGCGGGGGACACGTCCTTGGTCCACGGCGTGGACAGCGGCGGGGTGAGCCGCTGCCACTGCGGTTCGGCGGCGCTCGCCGCCGGTGCGGTGCCGAGGCCGGCGACCGCGACCGCGAACGCGGCGGCCGCGGTGAGCCATCTCCGGCCGTTTCGGGCAGGGTGCAGCATCGTTGAACCTCCTGGTGAGGGGACAGGGGTCAGCGGGTCCGGGAGCGCGCGAGCAGGCGCTGGATCACCACGACGACGAGCAGGAAGGCCCCGCTCACGACGGTCTGGTAGTTGGAGTCGAGGGTGCCGATCTGGTTGATGACGTTCTGGATCAGCGTGCGCAGCAGCACGCCGACGAGCGTGCCGATGATCGTCCCGGCGCCGCCGGTCAGCAGCGTGCCGCCGATGACGACGACGGAAATCGCGTCGAGTTCGGTGCCCACGCCGATCACCGTGACGCCGGACTGCAGGTACGCGGCGGTGAGCACGCCGGCGAACCCGGCGAGCCCGCCGCTGAGCGTGTAGAGGCTGATCTTGGTGCGGGCCACCGGCAGGCCCATGAGCAGCGCGGACTGCTCGGCGCCGCCGATGGCGAACACCGACTGGCCGAACCGCGTGCGGCGCAGCAGCAGCCCGCCGAGCGCGAACAGCACGAGCGTGAGGTACACCGGGACGCCGACGCCGAAGATCGTGCCCTGGCCGAGCCAGAGGAACGCCGAGCCCGGGTCCACTTTGTACGTCGTCGCGCCTTCGGAGGTCAGGGCCAGCAAGAGTCCCCGGGCGAACAGCAGCGACGCCAGCGTCACGATGAACGGCGCCATCCCGGTGCGCGCGATGAGCACGCCGTTGATGAAGCCGATCAGCGAACACACGGCCAGCGGCAACAGGATCGCGACGACCAGGCCGTACTGCGCGCCCCAGGCGGCGAGGATGCCGCCGAGCGCGTAGTTGGAGCCGACCGACAGGTCGATGCCGCCGGAGATGATCACGAACGTCATGCCCAGCGCGATCACCGCGAGGAACGAGCCCTGCAGCACGAGGCTGCGCAGGTTGTCCGCGGTGCCGAAGTGCGGGAACGCGAACCACGAAGCGAAGATGCCGAGCACGAGCACGACGGCCGCGCCCTGGCGCTGCAGCACGCCGGCGAACGCGGCGTTCCGAGCGGTGGTCTGAGTGGCGGTCATCGGCTGCTCCGCTCGCGCGCGACGTAGACCGCGACGACGATGATGGCCGCCTGGACCATCTGCGCGGTGGAGTCCGGCAGGTTGTGCTTGATCAGGGTCGCCTGGACGAGCTGCATCAGCAGGGCACCGAACACGGTGCCGAGCACGCGGACCCGGCCACCGGTCAGCGGCGTGCCGCCGACGACGACCGCGGTGATCGCCGACAGCTCCATCAGCAGGCCGACGTCGCTCGGGTCGCTGGCGGCCAGCCGCGAAGTCGCCAGCACGCCGGCGATCGCGGCCAGCGCCCCGGAGATGACGTAGACGCTGATGAGCACGCGCTTCACCGGCAGGCCGGCCAGCGTGCTCGCGGCGCGGTTGCCGCCGACGGCGACCAGGTGCCGCCCGAACGTCGTGCGCTGGACGACCAGCCCGGTCAGCACCGCCAGCACGCCCGCGACGATCACCATGATCGGGACACCGAGCAGGTCCCCGGTGCCCAGCGCCAGGAAGTCCTGGTTGTGCAGCTGGACGAGCTGGCCGTGGGCGATCACCAACGCGAGCCCCCGCCCGCCCACCAGCAACGCGAGGGTGGCGATGATCGGCTGGATGCCCAGGTACGCCACCAGGTAGCCGCTGAACAGGCCGGACACGACCCCGGCGATGACCGCGACGATGATCGCCGTCAGCGGGCCCGCGCCCAGGTAGAGCGGGATGAGCGCGGCGGCGATCGACATCACCGAGCCGACCGACAGGTCGATGCCCTCGGTGCCGATCACCAGCGCCATGCCGAGCGCGACGATGCAGACCGGGGCCGCCTGCACCAGCTGGGTGCGGAAGTTGACCGCGGACAGGAAGTTGGCGGTGAACACGACGTTGAACAGCAGCAGCACGACGACGGCCAGGTAGACGCCGTAGTTCTGCAGCCACGCGGTGATCTTCGCGCGCTCAAGGGTGGATGTCGACATCGTTGTCACCCCCGGTGCTTTCCGCCGCGATGGCCGTCAGTACGTTCTCCTCGGTGATGCGGTCGCCGGTCAGCTCGCCGACGACCGAGCCGTCGCGCAGCACGACCACGCGGTCGGACCCGTCGATCAGTTCCTCCAGTTCGGACGAGATGAGCAGCACGCCGAGCCCTTCCCTCGCGAGTTCGTCGATCAGTGCCTGCACCTCGGCCTTGGCGCCGACGTCGATGCCGCGGGTGGGCTCGTCGAGCAGCAGGATCTTCGGGCCGGTCGCCAGCCAGCGGGCGAGCAGCACCTTCTGCTGGTTGCCGCCGGACAGCTCCGACACCTTCTGCTCCGGGCTCGCGGCCTTGATCCGCAGGCGGTCCATGAAGATCTTGACCACCCGGTCCTGTTTCGCCTTGCTGACCAGGCCGAACGGGGACAGTGCCGGCAGGGCGGCCAGCACGATGTTCTCGCGCACGGACAGGTTGGGGATGATCCCGTCGGTCTTGCGGTCCTCGGCCAGCAGCGCGATCCCGGCCCGCATGGCCGCCTTGATCTTTCCCTTCTTCAACGGTTTCCCGGCCAGCAGCACGCTGCCGCCGTCGAGGGGGAACGCGCCGACGATGGCCCGGGCCGTTTCGCTGCGGCCGGAGCCGAGCAGCCCGGCGAGGCCGACGACCTCGCCGGGCCGGATGCTCACCGAGACGTCGTGCAGCTTCCGCATGCCGCTCAGGTTCTCGGCCTTGAGCAGCGGTTCGCGCTCGACGTCGTGTTCCTCGCCGAACGCCGTGACGCCTTCTTCGCGGATCTGCTTGATCTCCCGGCCGAGCATCTTGGACACGAGCTCGATCCGGGGGAGCGCCTTCAGCGGTCCACTGTGGACGACCCGGCCGTCGCGGAGCACGGTGACGCTGTCGCACACCCGGTACAGCTCGTCCATCCGGTGGCTGACGTAGACGATCGCGATGCCTTCGGCGTGCAGCCGGTTCAGCACCTGGAAGAGCGTTTCGACCTCGCGCGGCTCGAGCGACGACGTCGGCTCGTCCATGATGACGACCTTCGCGTCGGTCGAGACCGCGCGGGCGAGCGCGACCATCTGCTGCGCGCCGACACCCAAGGTGTGCAGCGGCCGCTTGACGTCGTCGTCGATGCCGTAGCCCTTGAGGAGCTCGCGGGCGTCGGCGTACATCTTCGACCAGTCGACGAGCCCGGCCTTCGTGCGCGGCTCGCGGCCGAGGAAGACGTTGCCGGCGATGCTCATCAGCGGGACGAGGTTGACCTCCTGGTAGATCGTGGAGATCCCGGCGCGCTGCGCGTCGATCGGCCGCTTGAACGTCACCGGCTCGCCGAGGTGGCGGACCTCGCCCTCGTCGGGCTGGTAGACGCCGGTGAGCACCTTGATCAGCGTGGACTTGCCGGCGCCGTTCTCGCCGACCAGCGCGTGCACCTCGCCCGGCGCCAGCGCGAAGCTGACGTCGTCGAGCGCGAGGGTGCCGGGGAACCGCTTGGTCACCCCGGCCACCTCGAGCACCGGTGCGGTCGTCATGGCGACGTCCTCTTCGGTCGCTGCCGTCATCAGTACGCGTTCCCGACCTTCTGGGCCGCGTTGGTTTCGTCGTACTGGTCGTCGGTGATCACGATGCTCGCGGGGATGGCCTCGCCGCTCTCGAACTTCTGCAGCGTCTGGAAGGCCAGCGGGCCGAACCGCGGGTTGGACTCGATCACGGCGTTGTAGCTGCCGTCGGCGATGAGCTGCACGGCGTTGCGGGTGCCGTCGATGGAGACGACCTTGACGTCCTTGCCCGGCGTCTTGCCCGCCGTCTTCAGCGCGTTGACCGCGCCGACCCCCATCTCGTCGTTCTCGGCGTAGACCGCGGTGACGTCGGGGTGGCTCTGGATGAGCTGCTCCATCACGGACTGGCCCTTGGAACGGTCGAACTCGCCGGTCTGCTCGGCGACCACGCTCAGGCCGGGCGTCTTCGCGAGCTCGTCCTTGAAGCCCTGGGTGCGGTCGGTGGTGACGTTGTTGCCGGACGAGCCGAGCAGGATGACCACCTTGCCGGTGCCGCCGGTCGCCTTCGCCATCGCCTGGGCGGCGCGCTTGCCCTGCTCTACGAAGTTCGAGCCGATGAACGTCAGGTAGTCGGTGCACGGCTGGGACGTCACCTTGCGGTCGATGGTGACCACCGGGACCTTCTTGGCCTTCGCCGCGTCGAGGGCGGGCTGGAGGCCGTCGGAGTTCAGCGGCGCGACGACCAGCAGCTGGGCGCCGCGGTCGAGCATCGACTTGATGTCGCTGATCTGGCGGTTCAGGTCGCTCTGGGCGTTGGTGACGAGCAGCTTGTCCTGCGCGATGCCGAGCTTGGCGGCTTCGTCGCGAATGGACTGCGTCTCGGCGATCCGGAAGGGGTTGGCCTCCTTTTCGGACTGGGAGAAACCCACCACCGCCGTCTTGAGGTCGACCTTGGGGTAACCGGTTTTTTCGAGCGTGCAGCCGTCGGCGGACGGGGCGGCCGACTGGGCGCTGGCGGCCGGCCCGCCGCCGCTCGAAGGTGCGGCGGGGGTTTCTTCCCTGCTCGTGCAGGACGTGAGGGTCAGCGCGGCGGCGGCCGCGGTGACCAGGACCAGTCGGGGACGGGAGGACAAGAGCACGGCGACTCCTCGGGCAGCGTCGTTGGTGGCCCGCTCGCCGGGGTGATCGGGGTCACCGCGGGAGCCTTGAGGTACTTTTTACATCGTTGGAACAACGTTGTAAACCGGCAGCGGCTCGCTACACTTCGTGCTCACTCTCTGAAGGGACCGCCCGTGACCGTGACGCTCAAGGACGTCGCCACGCTCGCCGGAGTGTCGGTGAAGACGGTGTCGAACGTCGTGAACGGCTACGCCTTCGTCAAGCCGGAGAACCGCCGGCGCGTCGAGGAAGCCCTGGCGGCGACCGGGTACCGGCCGAACGTCGGGGCCCGCAACCTCCGCCGCGGCCGCACCGGCTTCCTGGCGCTGATGGTGCCGGAGCTGTCGATCCCGTACTTCGGCGAACTGGCCGGGCTGGTCATCACCGCGGCGCAGCGGCGCGGCTGGAGCGTCCTGATCGAACAGACGCAGGGGACGCGGCCGCGGGAGCGGGAGACGCTGTCGTCGCTGGGGCCGCACCTCGTCGACGGGGCGCTGGTGCACCCGGAAGCCCTGGAGGCGGCGGACTTCCCGGCCGAGCCGGGCGGGATCCCCCTGGTCATGCTGGGCGAGCACGCCGTCGACGTGCCGATCGACCACGTGGCGATCGACAACGTCCTGGCGGCGCGCACGGCGGTGTCGCACCTGGCTTCCCTGGGACGCAAGCGGATCGCGGCCATCGGGCGGAATCCGGCGCGCGGGACGTCGTCCCAGCGCCTGGCGGGGTACCGGTCGGCGCTGGCGGAGGCGGGTTTGTCCTATTCGGACGCTTTGGTGGCGCCCGCGGAGAAGTGGCACCGGTCGGTCGGGGCGGCGGCGATGAAGTCGCTGCTGGCCCTGCCGTCGCCGCCGGACGCGGTGTTCTGCTTCAACGACCTGCTGGCCATCGGCGCGCTGCGCGCGGTGGCCGAGCTGGGCCTGCGGGTACCGGAGGACGTGGCGATCGTCGGGTTCGACAACAACGAAGAGAGCGCATTCTCGCTGCCCTCGCTGACGACGATCGCCCCGGACAAAACGGCACTGGCCGAGGCGGCGGTGGACCTGGTGCACCGCCGCATCACGGGGGACACGACCTCACCCCCGCAGGACATCCAGACCCCGTTCGCGCTGGAGATCCGCGAAAGCACCCGCGGCCGCTAGCGCCCCAATCGGGGCGCTACGGTCAGCGGGAGGGCCACTGCCAGGACGGGCGGTCCAGGTGGCCCTGGCCGGCCACTGTGGTTTCGCCGTACTCCTTTTCCAGTTCCACCGTGCCCACGTCCGTCACCGCGGCGAGGGCGCGGATCAGGGGCTGGGCGTGGGACACCACCACCAGCTGGGTCTCCTTCGCCGCCGTCGCGATCAGGGTGGCCAGGGCCGGGAGGAGGTCCGGGTGGAGGCTCGTCTCCGGCTCGTTCAGCACCAGGAGCTCCGGCGGGCGCGGGGTCAGCAGGGCCGCCACCCACAGCAGGAACCGCAGCGTCCCGTCCGACAGCTCCGCCGCCGACAGCGGACGCAGCAGGCCGTGCTGGCGGAACTCGACCGACAGCAGGCCGTCCTCGGAGCGCCGTACTTCCACCGTCGAGCCCGGGAAGGCCGCGTCGACCACTTCCGTGAGCTCCTCGGCCCGGCCCACCTCGATGATCGTCTGCAGCGCCGCCGCCAGGTCGGCGCCGTCGTGGGACAGCACCGGGGTGCGGGTGCCGATGCGGGACTGGCGGGCCGGGGCGCCGATGTCCGTGCGGAAGTGGTCGTAGAACCGCCACGACCGGATGCGCTCCCGCAGCACCAGCAGCTCCGGGCACGCCCGCGGGTCCGCGAACTCGCTCAGCATGCTGTCCGTCAGCCGGATCTTGAACCGCTCTTCGCCCCAGGCACCCGACGCCACGCGCGTGCGCACCGACGGGCCCGCCCGGTCCGCGAGCAGCGCCGACGGCCGCAGCACCGGCCCCGACCACACCGCTTCCCGCTTGAACTCCGGGTCGAGGTTGAACAGGGTCGCGCCCGGCACCGGCAGCCCCAGGTCGAGCGCGTAGCCGAACTCGTCGCCCGCGAAGCCGAGCCGCAGCCCGACGGCCTTCGTGTGCACCTTGCCCTGCACCCGCGTGGTGCCCCGGCGCACGCCGTTCTCCGGGCCGGCCCACAGCGTCGACGGCAGGCCGCCCTCCCGCGCCAGTGCCGCCACGGCGCCGTTGCGCGACGCGTCCGCCAGCAGCCGCAGGGCCCGGTACAGGCTCGACTTGCCGCTGCCGTTCGGTCCGGTGACGACGGTGAGCCGGGACAACGGCAGGACCAGGTCGCGCAACGAGCGGTAGTTCCCGACGGCCAGCGTGGTCAGCATGCCCCGAACCTAGCCCGCCGGTGATTCGTCCGATGTTTGTCCGGTCCTGTCGTTGACACCGCCGAGCCGCACGGGCGAGGATCGCAGATCCTATAGGATCCACGGTTTTGTCCGGACCTCGAAGGAGTGGTCATGGCAGCACGGGCTTTCGGTGTCCTCGCCGGACTCGCGGTGGTCGCGGGCCTGCTCACCGCCCCGGCGGCCGCGACGGCGGAAGAACTCCCGCCACCCGTCGCGCAGAAGCCGTATCTGGGCTGGAGCAGCTGGAGCCTCGAGTCGACGAACTACCCCGGCGTCAACCCCACCGGCACGGCGAGCTGGCTCACCGAAGCCCACGTCCTGCAGCAGGCCGACGTCCTGGCCGCGAAGTTCAAGCAGCACGGCTACACCTACGTCAACATCGACGCCGGCTGGGCGAACTCCTTCGACGAGCACGCCCGCCCGGTGGTCAACCCGGTGACCTTCCCGGACGGTATGAAGTACGTCGCCGACTACGTGCACCGCAAGGGGTTGAAGCTCGGTTCGTACCTGGCCGTCGGCCTGGACCTCAAGGCCTACAACGACGGCAACTCGCCCATCGCGGGCACCGCGAACTGCCACACCCGGGACCTCGTCTACCCGGACCTGCGCAAGACCAACGGCTGGGACTCCGCCTACAAGATCGACTTCGCCAACCCGTGCAGTCAGTCCTATGTGGACTCGCTGGCGCAGCTGCTGGCCGGCTGGGGCGTCGACTTCCTCAAGCTCGACGGCGTCGGCCCCGGCTCCTTCAAGGGCGGTGAGGACCACACCAACACCTCCGACGTCGAGGCGTGGCACCGGGCGATCGCGAAGACCGGCCGCCCGATGGAGTTCGTCATCTCCTGGGCACTGAGCCACCGCCAGGCCGGCGTCTGGAAGGCGAACACGAACGGCTGGCGCGTCGACACCGACGTCGAGTGCTACTGCGACACCCTCGTCACCTGGAACGCCTCGGTCAAGCAGCGCTGGACCGACGTCGTGCAGTGGATCCCCGACGCCGGGCCCGGGCACTGGAACAACCTCGACTCCCTCGACGTCGGCAGCGGCAGGATGGACGGCCTCACCGAAGCCGAGCGCCAGAGCTACATGACGCTGTGGGCCATCGAAGCCGCGCCGCTCTACATCGGCGACGACCTGACCCGGCTCGACGACTACGGCGTCAAGCTGCTGACCAACGACGAGGTCATCGCCGTCAACCAGGCCGGGATCCCGGCCAAGCCGGTGAGTCAGACATCCGACCAGCAGGTCTGGTACAACCGCAACGCCGACGGCAGCTACACGGTCGCCCTGTTCAACCTCGCCGCGGTGCCCGCCCGCGTGAGCGCGGACCTCGCGCAGCTCGGCATCACCGGCCCGGTGCAGATCCGGGACCTGTGGGCGCACCAGGAGGCCGGCACCACCGCGGCCGACCTGCCCGCGCACGGCTCGCGGCTGTTCAAGGTCACCCCGCGCGACCGCAACGCCCTCGCCGCGCCCGCCGTCGTGCACGGCACCGCGGCCACCGGCACCAGTGTCTCCCTGGCCTGGGACGCCTCGAAGGGCGCGCAGAGCTATGACGTCTACGCGAACGGCCGCAAGGTCGCCACGGTCGCCGGCCCCGCCGCCACCGTGACCGGTCTCCAGCCGTCGACGTCCTACGACTTCACCGTCGTGGCGAACCAGGGCTACGGCCGCCCGTCCGCGCCGAGCAGGAAGATCAGCCTGACGACACCGGCCGCCGGCGGCCCGAAGGGGTACGAAGCCGAAAACGGCAGCCCTCAAGGCGGCGCGACGGTCTACGACTGCGCGTGCTCGGGCGGCAAGAAGGTCGGCTACCTCGGCGGCAGCGGCTACGTGGTCCTGCCCACGGTGACGACGGCCAAGGCGGGCACCTACCTGATGCAGCTGTCCTATGTGGACGGCGACTCGAGCCGGACCGGCATCGTCACCGTCAACGGGACGTCGTTCCCGCTGCCGGTGGCCGGCAGCAACGACGACGACTGGAACACCCCGCAGACCGTCACCGTCCCGGTGTACCTGCAGGCCGGGGCCAACACGATCCAGTTCGGCAACCAGGCCGGGTACGTCTACGACGTCGACAAGATCACCGTCTAGTGGACCTGCTGCTCTCTTGGCCGCGCCCGGCGGCGGACTGGACCGAAGCCCTGCCGGTCGGCAACGGACGGCTCGGCGCGATGGTCTTCGGCGGCGCCGGGCGCACGCGGGTCCAGGTCAACGACGCCACGGTGTGGTCCGGCACCCCGCACGGCCCGGCGGCGGCGCTGAAGGACATCGCCGCCGGGCCGGCGCAGCTCGCCGAGGTGCGGGATGCCGTGTCCGCCCAGGACTTCCGGCGCGCCGAGGACCTCCTGATGGGGTTCGAAGGCCCGTACAGCCAGGAGTTCCTGCCTTACGTGGACCTCTGGCTGACGCTGCCCGAGGGCATCTCGCACGGCCGCACGCTCAACCTCGACAGCGGCGTCGTCACCGAACGCCTGACCATCGGCGGCCACGACGTGGAGCGGACGACCTGGGTGAGCCGGCCCGCGCAGGTCCTCTGTGTGGCGGTGACCTCGGCCGACGTCGGTGTCGACATAACGACACCGCTGCGGGAGGTGTGGCGGGACGGCCTCGACCTCGGCATCGAGATCCCGGTCGACGGCGCGCCGCGGCACGAGCCGCAGGTCGAAGAGCCACTGCGGTACGGGACCGCGGACGGCTACGACCCGTTCGCCGCGGTCGCCGTCCGCGTCGCGCGCGACCGCACGCGGACCCTCATCGTGCTGGCCGGCTCGACCAGCGCGCAGGACGCCTGGACCGGCGACCGGCCGCGCACCCGCGGCGAGCACCGGCGGCGAGCGGCGGTACTGGCCGAACAGGCCGTCGCGGCCGGCGCCGACGCCCTCCGGCGGGCGCACGAAGCCGACCTGCGGCCGCTGCTCGGCGCGTCTTCGCTCACGATCGGCGACCGCCGCGGCGGCACCCACGACGCCGCCGAACTGCTGTCCGGGAAGGACGAGCGCCTGATGGCGACCGTGCTCTTCCAGTACGGCCGGTACCTCCTGGCGAGCGCGTCCCGGCCCGGCGCGCCCCCGGCGAACCTGCAGGGCATCTGGAACGACGACCCGCGCCCGGCCTGGTCGTCGAACTACACGGTCAACATCAACACGCAGATGAACTACTGGGCCGCCGAGACGACCGGGCTCGGCGAGTGCCACCTCCCGCTGTTCGAGCTGCTCGGCAAGCTCGCGGTCACCGGGCGCGACGTGGCACGCGAGCTGTACGGCGCCCGCGGGTGGGTCACCCACCACAACACCGACCCGTGGGGCTGGGCGCTGCCGGTGGGGATGGGGCACGGCAACCCGTCGTGGGCGATCTGGCCGATGGGCGGCGCCTGGCTCGTCCAGCACGCGTGGGACCACTACGACTTCACCCGCGACCACGCCTTCCTCGTGTCGACGGCCTGGCCCCTGCTGCGCGGCTGCGCCGAGTTCTGCCTGGACTGGCTGGTCGAGCGGGACGGCTACCTCGACACGTGCCCGTCGACGTCCCCGGAGAACCTCTTCCTCTCCCCGGCCGGGACCAAGGAGTCGCTGACGTATTCGTCCACAATGGACGTCTCGCTGATCCGGGCCGTGTTCGAGCGCAGTCTCGCCGCGGCGGAGGCGCTCGGCGTCGACGACCCGCTGTGCGCCGAGATCGCGGCCGCGCTGCCCCGGCTGCGCCCGCTGCCGGTCCTGCCGGACGGCCGACTGGGGGAGTGGGCCGAGGACCTCCCCGAGGAGGACCCGCTCCACCGGCACCTTTCGCACCTGGTCGCCGTCTACCCGCTCGGCGGAATCGGGTTGCCGACCCCCGGCGGGCTCGCCGCGGCTGCCGAGCGGGCGCTCGACCGGCGCGGCCCGGGCGCGATGGGCTGGTCGTGGGCGTGGAAGATCGCCCTGCGCGCCCGCCTCGGCGACGGCGAGACCGCGCGCTCCCTCCTGCGTGAGGCGTCCCGGCCCTTCACCGGCGACCGCCACCACGACGCCCCGGTCGACGGTTCGGAGTGGGGTGGGCTGCTGCCCAACCTGTTCAGCACGCACCCGCCGTTCCAGATCGACGGCAACCTCGGCTTCCCGGCCGGGATCGCGGAACTGCTCGTGCAGAGCCATTCCGGCACGATCGTGCTGCTCCCGGCGCTGCCCGCGGCCTGGCCGGACGGCGAGCTCCGCGGCCTGCGCTGCCGCGGCGGCGTCACCGTCGACCTCACCTGGCGCGACGGCGAACCGGACGTCGTCCGGCTGGAGCGGATCGGCGGCGACCCCGCGGAACCGGTGCCCGTCCGGTTCCGCTGCGCCGCCGCGGAAGTCCGCCTCGCGGTGGGCGAATCAACCGTCCTGAAAGGACTCGGATGCTGACCGACCTCGGCCGTGACGGGCTGTGGGAGTACCGCAGCGGCTACGCGGCGCCCGCCGGCTTCGACGCCTTCTGGGCGGCGACCCTGACCGAGGCACGGGCGCACGACATCGGCGTGCGGCTCACGCCGGTCGAAACGCCGTTGCGCCTGATCGACGTTTTCGACGTCACGTTCGCGGGCTTCGGCGGTCACCCGGTCCGCGCCTGGCTGAAGCTGCCCCGCGGAGGCGAAGGGCCGCTGCCGGCGGTCGTGCAGTTCCACGGCTACGGCGGCAGCCGCGGCAGCGAGCTCGACCAGCTGCACTGGGCGGCCGCGGGCTACGCGCACCTGCAGGTCGACGTGCGGGGCCAGGGCGGGGTGACCGCCGACCCGGCCGGGAGCGGGCCGGCTCACCCCGGCCACCTCACGCGCGGGATCGAGAGCCGCGAAACCTACGTCTACCGGCGGATCTTCACCGACGCGGCCCGCGCGGTCGACGCCGTGCGGGCGATCGGGGCGGTCGATCCGGGCCGGGTGGCCGTGGTGGGGAACAGCCAGGGCGGCGGGATCGCGCTGGCCGCGGCGGCCCTGGTCCCGGACGTCGCCGCGGTGCACGCCCAAGCTCCGTTCCTCTGCGACTTCCGGCGCGCGAGCCTCGTCGCCGGGGAGCGGCCGTACACGGAACTGACCGGCTACCTGGCCATGCACCGGAACCGGGTGGAGCAGGTCTTCGCCGTGCTGTCCTATTTCGACGGTGTCGGGTTCGCGAGCCGCGCGACGGCGCCCGCGTGGTTCTCCGTGGGGCTGATGGACGACATCGTCCCGCCGTCGACCGTCTTCGGGGCCTACCACGCCTACCGCGGGCCGAAGGAGATCGCGGTCTGGGAGTACAGCGCCCACGAAGCCGGCGGAGACGACGACCTGCGGGCGGTGCTCGACGCGTTCGGCGCGGTGTCCGGGCAGTAGCCTGGGCGGGGACGGACCGAGAGGGGACCGATGGCAGGCGGACGGCGCCTCGAGGCCCTGCCGGGCAGGCAGGTGCTCGCCGACGGCGTCTACGAGCAGATCCGGGCGCTGATCATGAACGACGGCATCGCCCCGGGCGCCCGCGTGAACATCGACGAGATCGCCCGCGAGCTCGGCGTCTCGGGGACGCCGGTGCGCGAGGCGCTGGCGCGGCTGGAGTCGGAGGAGCTCGTCAGCCGGCTGCCGCTGCGCGGCTACCGCGTCACGGAACTGCTGAACCGCAAGGAAGTCGACGACATGTACGCGCTGCGGCTGCTGCTGGAGCCGCCGTCCGCGGCGCTGGCGGCAGCGGCGATGTCGGACGAGAACGTGGCGCTGCTCGAAGCCGAGATGGCGACGTGCCCGCCCGCGCCGGCGGAAGACGCGTACAGCGACTACAAGGCGTTGACGGCGCACGACCAGCGGCTGCACGAGCTGATCCTGCGCCTGGCGGGCAACGCGGCGGTCGAGCAGGCGTTCGCCCGCACCCACTGCCACCTGCACTTCTTCCGGCTGAACTACAACCAGCCGTTCGGCGAGCAGACGATCACGGAACACCGGGTGATCGTGGAGGCCCTCGTCGCGGGCAACCCCGCGGGAGCCCGGAAGGCGATGAGCGACCACCTCGAAGTGGCCCGCGACCGCCTGCTCGACCGGCTCTGACCTCCTTGCCGTTGGCTCAGCCGACCGGATCGGCCAGCGGGATCTCCCCTTCGTCGAGCCAGGAGCCACGCCACGCCAGGTCGGTCCTGGCCAGCGGCTTTCCGCAGGCGTCGCACTTCGCGCCGGGCCGGGTGGCCTGCCCGCAGCGGGTGTGGACCAGCGTCGTCGGCCCGGCTTCCGAGGACGTGTGGGCGTGCCCCCACGTGCCGAGGGCGTGCAGCACCGGCAGTGCGTCCGAGCCGGCCTGCGTCAGGCGGTACTCGTGGCGGGTGCGGCCGCCGTCGCGGTAGGGGAGCTTCGTCAGCAGGCCGCGGTCGACGAGCTTCGCCAGCCGGGTCGTCAGCACGTTGTCGGCGATGCCGAGCTGGGCGCGGAAGTCCTCGAAGCGGGTGGTGCCCGCGGTGGCGTTGCGGAGGATCAGCAACGTCCACGGCTCGCCGAGGACGTCGGCGGCGCGGGCGATCGGGCAGACGGCGTCCGCCCAGGTGATGCGACGGCTCATCGGTGCTCCCTTCGACCTGACTTGCTTGGAGCAAGTCTACGCCGTACGGTGGTCGGTAGCTGGCTTGCAACGAGCAAGTCAGATGCGAGAGGAGTACGTCATGGACATCACGGGTGCGGTGGCGCTGGTCACCGGAGCCAACCGCGGTCTCGGCCGTCGCTTCGCGGCCGCTCTGCTGGAGCGGGGTGCGGCCAAGGTGTACGCCGCCGCGCGGAATCCCGAGTCGATCGACCTGCCGGGGGTCGTCCCGCTGCGGCTGGACGTGACCGACCCCGAGTCGATCCGCGCCGCCGCCGAGCTGGCCTCCGACGTCACGCTGCTGGTGAACAACGCCGGCTCGTCGACCGGGGCATCACTGCTCGGCGGGTCCCTCGAGGACATCCGGCTGGAGATGGACACGCACTACTTCGGCACCCTCGCCGTGACGCGCGCGTTCGCCTCGGTCCTCGAACGCAACGGCGGCGGCGCGGTGCTCAACGTCCTTTCGGTCCTCTCCTGGTTCACCGCACCCCAGGTGGCGGCGTACTCCGCGGCGAAGTCGGCGGCCTGGTCGCTGACCAACGCGCTGCGCCTGGAACTGGCACCGCAGAAGACGCAGGTGACGGCCCTGCACGTCGGGTACATGGACACCGACATGGCCAAGCACGTCGACGGCCCGAAGACCGATCCGGCGGTCGTGGCGGGGCTGGCGCTGGACGGTGTCGAGGCGGGCCGGTTCGAGGTGCTCGCCGACGACGTCAGCCGGAACGTGCGGGCCGGGCTCGCCGGCGACCTCTCCGGGCTGTACCCCGCGCTGGTTTCCTGAAGCGCTTTCCCGACCCCGGAATACCGGGGTGACGGCCGCGGGCGTATGAATAGGCGGGTGGCGGAACGCGTCGAAACGGGAATGGGACGGACGAGAAACCGCTGGGGCGAAGGTGAACGGTTGCGCGGCGAGATCCTGGCCGCGGCCGGCCGGTTGCTCGCCGAGCTCGGCGGCGAGGACGGGCTGACGATCCGCGGCGTCGCCCGCGCCGTCGGCATCGCCCCGGCGAGCATCTACCAGCATTTCTCCGATCGTGCGGAATTGGTGCGCGGGCTGCTCGACCACGAATACGCGCGGCTGGCCGAATCGATGCGCGCGGCGGAGGAGACACTCGGGGAATCCGACGTCGTGGGCCGGATCCGGGCCCAAATTCACGCTTACTGCGCCTTCGCGATGCAGAATCCGGGGCATTACCGGCTGATGCTCGCGAACGGCGCGTCCGATGTGGAGCCCGGCACCCGCCCGGAAGGCCCGCTCCTCGACGTCATCGACCGGCTCACCGCGGGGTTCGAACGGTGCGTCGAGGCGGGCCACGAGCTACGCGTGACGCCGGGCCGCGCGGCCGCGGTCGTGTTCGTCGGCGCGCACGGGCGGGTCGCGCTGTTCCACAGCGCGCTGAACCGGACCGGGGCCGAGCTGGTGGAGCCGTTCGTCGACGAACTCGTGTCGCTGGTGTTCAAGTGACCGGCTTCCGCATGAGGACGCTGATTGCCGTTGGCCAGGGTGGCCGTCATGGTCTCCTCCACGATCACACCGTCCGCTGGGCCGCGTCCAGGTGCTCCGTCAGCCACGCCGAGACGAACCGCTGCCGGTCCGCGTTCGTGTCGTTCCGCGGCACCATCTCCACCAGCATGATCAGGCCCAGGTACACCCGGTACAACGTCAGCCGGCGGCGGGCCGGGGCGTCGAAGAACGCCGGGCCGTAGCCCGCCAGCAGGGGTGCGTCCAGGTCGTGGAACAGCGTCAGTGAAACGAACTCCGCCACCGGGTCGCCCCAGAACGCCCGCTCCGCGTCGATGATGCCCGAGACGCGGCCGCCGTCCACCAGGATGTTGCCCTGCCAGAGGTCGAAGTGGACCAGGACCGGCGTGGTGACGAGCTCCAGCAGCGGCTCGTGGCGGCGCACCAGGTGCGCGATCTCCGCCGCCGGGCGGGGCAGGTGCACGCGGTAGCGGACCGCGTCCGCCAGGATGGCGTCCACCATCGCCGTGAAGGCCGAAAACCACGTCGGGTGCAGCGGGTCCTGGAGGTAGCCGAACCCGTCGCCGGTCGTCTCGTGCAGGCCGGCCACGATCTTGCCGAGCTCCGTGCGCAGGTGCGGGCCGGCGCCGGGCGCGTGGTTCCACGGCTCGCCCGGCACCTCCGTCATCAGCAGGAACCCCGGCCCGGCGCCCGCCACCGAGGGCAGCGGCCCGGACGCCAGGCGGTAGTACTCCGCCTCCGTCGCGAGCAGGTCGTGTTCGTACGACAGGCCGGGGGCGGACGGCGCGATCTTGAGCACCAGCCGCCGTCCGTCCGCCAGCCGCAGCCGGACCGCCCGGTTGTACGTCCCGCCGCCGAGGTCCTCGGCCGTCACCACCGCGGCCGGGTCGATGCCCGAGGCCGTCAGTTCCCGTTCCACCCGGCCGAGTCTCCCAGCTTTTCCGCCGCGTCGGCCAGGTCGTCGGCCGTCGGGGCGTCGTCCTGGGTCAGCTTCCGCCGCCAGTAGCCGGTGAACTCGATCGCGCTCTTGGCCAGTCCGCGCTCGACGAGGTGGCGGCGCAACGCGCGGACCGTCGACGCCTCCCCGGCCAGCCACGCCGCTTCCGGTAGTGCCACCCCGCGCACCGCCTCCAGGAGCCGGCTGCCGTGCTCGGCGCCGTTCCGGTGCAGCCACCGCACCCCGGGCAGCGGCTGCTCCTCGGCCGCGTCCTCGACCTCGAGGAACACCACGGCGTTGTCCACTTCGGACAGGATGGAGGCGACGGCGGGGATCGCCGTCTCGTCGCCCGCGCAGAGCAGCCTGTCCGCCGTGGACAGTGGACGGCGGTAGGCCGGATCCGGGCCGTACCGGCCGAGGACGTCACCCACCGCCGCCCGCGCGGCCCACGCCGTGGCCGGGCCCGCCGGACCGGCGTGCAGCACGAAGTCGACGTCGATCGTGTCCCGCGTCCGATCGCGCACGGTGTAGCTGCGCATCACCGGGCGTTCTTCGGCCGGGATCGCGAGGTAAGCCTCGTACCAGCGCATGACGTCGTCGTCGGCCGGCGGCAGCCGCACCGGGCGCCCCGGCGGCGGGAACAGGAGCTTGAGCTGCTGGTCCGGCCACGGCGCCAACTCGGCCAAACCGTCGCCGGTGAAGGTGATGCGGGCCACGCGCGGGGTCACCCGCCGCACCGCCGTCACCTCCAGCAGCCCCGTCGGGTTCACGGCTTCCCCAGGTATTCGCGCAGGTGACGAGCGGTGAGGGTGGACGCGTCGGCCACGAGCGAGGCCGGCGTGCCTTCGAAGACGACCCGGCCGCCGTCGTGGCCGGCGCCGGGGCCGAGGTCGATCAGCCAGTCGGCGTGGGCCATCACGGCCTGGTGGTGCTCGATCACGATCACCGTGTTGCCCGCGTCGACGATCCGGTCGAGCAGGGCCAGCAGCTGGTCGACGTCGGCGAGGTGCAGCCCGGTCGTCGGCTCGTCGAGGATGTACGTCGAACCCTTCTCGGCCATCCGGATCGCCAGCTTGAGCCGCTGCCGCTCACCGCCGGACAGCGTCGTCAGGGGCTGCCCGAGGGTCAGGTAGCCGAGGCCGACGTCGGCGAGGCGGTCGAGGACCGTCCGCGCGCTGCCGCCGGCGAAGAACTCCCGCGCCTCGGCGACGGACATCGCGAGCACCTCGCTGATGTTCCTGCCGCGCAGCTCGTAGGTCAGCACCTTCGGCGTGAACCGCCGGCCCTCGCACTCTTCGCAGACCGACGCGACCCCGGCCATCATCGCCAGGTCGGTGTAGATCACGCCGAGGCCCTTGCACTTCGGGCAGGCGCCCTCGGAGTTGGCGCTGAACAGGCTCGCCTTGACCCCGTTGGCCTTGGCGAACGCCGCCCGGATCGGGTCGAGCAGGCCGGTGTAGGTGGCCGGGTTGGACCGCCGGGACCCGCGGATCGCCGACTGGTCGACCACGACGACGTCGTCGCGGTGGGCCAGGGAGCCGTGGATCAGCGACGACTTCCCGGACCCGGCCACCCCGGTGACCACGGTCAGCACGCCGAGCGGGACGTCCACGCTGACGTCACGCAGGTTGTGCAGGCGAGCGCCGGTGATCGAGACGTGCCCGGTGGGCTTGCGGGGGTGCTCGCGCAGGGTGACCCGGTGGTCGAGGTGGCGGCCGGTGAGCGTGCCGGACGCGCGCAGGCCGTCGACGCTCCCGGTGTAGCAGAGCCGCCCGCCGTCGGCGCCCGCCCCGGGGCCGAGGTCGACGACGTGGTCGGCGATCCGGATGGTCTCCGGCTTGTGCTCGACGACCAGGATCGTGTTCCCCTTGTCCCGCAGGCACAGCAGGAGGTTGTTCATCCGCTCGATGTCGTGCGGGTGCAGCCCGACGGTCGGCTCGTCGAAGACGTAGGTGACGTCGGTGAGGCTGGACCCGAGGTGCCGCACCATCTTCACGCGCTGGGCCTCGCCGCCCGAGAGCGTCGCGGATTCGCGGTCGAGCGAGAGGTAGCCGAGGCCGATCTCGACGAGCGAGTCGAGGGTGTCGCGCAGGTTGCCCAGCAGCGGCCGGATGGACGGCGCGTCGAGGTTCCGGACGAATTCGGCGAGGTCGCTGATCTGCATGGCGGCGCAGTCGGCGATGTTCCGGCCGTCGATCTTCGCCGACAGGGCGGCCTGGTTGAGCCGGGCGCCGCCGCACTCGCCGCAGGTCTTGAAGGTGGCGGCCCGCTCGATGAACGCGCGCAGTTTCGGTTGCAGCGATTCGACGTCCTTGTGCAGGTAGAGCCGCCGGACCTTCACCGCGAGGCCCTCGTAGGTGACATTGGTCTTGCCGACCTTCACCTTGCAGGAGTCCTTGTGCAGCAGGGCGTCGAGCTGCTCCGGCGTGAAATCGCGGATCTTGGCGTCCGGATCGTAGAAGCCGGAGGAGAGGTAGGTCTGCACGTACCAGGTGTCCGGCGTGAAGCCCGGCACCTGGATGGCGCCTTCGTTGAGGGAGAGGTCGAAGTCGAGCAGGGCATCGACGTCGAGGTCGGAGACCCGGCCGAGGCCCTCGCAGGCCGGGCACATGCCCTCGGGCAGGTTGAAGCTGAACGCGCCGGACGTGCCGACGTACGGGTCGCCGAGCCGCGAGAAGGCGATCCGCAGCATCGCGTAGGCGTCGGTCGCGGTGCCGACCGTGGACCGCGAGTTCGCGCCCATCCGTTCCTGGTCGACGACGATGGCCGCGCTGAGGTTCTCCAGCAGGTCGACGTCCGGGCGCGACAGGCTCGGCATGAACGACTGGAGGAAGGCGCTGTAGGTCTCGTTGATCATCCGCTGCGATTCGGCCGCGATGGTGCCGAACACCAGGGACGACTTGCCGGAGCCGGAAACGCCCGTGAACACCGTGAGCCGGCGCTTCGGGATGTCCAGGTCGATGCCGGTCAGGTTGTTCTCCCGGGCGCCCCGGACCTGGATCACGTCGTGGGTGTCGGCGGCCCGCCTGGGTGAGGTCATACCGTCCTTCTCGATAGTTTAGGCTGTAAAGTGATTCTCCAGCGTACATTACTTTAGGGTGTAAGGAGTCGGCAAGGTGGTCGTCTTCGCGGGTCAGGGCGACGCCCGGCGGTCCATGGAGCTGCTGTGGGGGCCGCCCGTGGTGGCGCCTCGCACCGGCCCGGGGCCCAAGCCGGGCCTGTCGGTGGAGGCGATCGTCGCGGCGGCGATCGAGATCGCGGACGCCGAGGGCATGGCGGCGCTGTCGATGCGGTCGGTGGGCGAGCGCCTCGGCCGGACGGCGATGGCGCTCTACACGTACGTGCCGGGCAAGACCGAGCTGGTCGACCTGATGTACGACCGGACCCTGGCCGAGCTGCCTTCCTCGTATCCGGCGCCGGATTGGCGGGCGGCTGCTCTGTCGCTGGCCGGGGCGCTGTGGGACCTGCACCTGCGGCACCCCTGGCTGCTGCAGGTCTCGCCGGCGCGGCCGGTGCTCGGGCCGGGGGAGTTCCACGTGCAGGAGACGCTGCTGTCCGTCCTGGCGGAGACGGGGCTGCCGTTGTCGCGCGTCCGGTGGGTGGTGGCGGCGTTGTTCAACATCGTGCGCGGCTCGGTCCAGGCGGCCGCGGAGTCCCGGCAGGCCGCGACCGAGACCGGGCAGTCCGAAGAGGACTGGTGGTCCGCGCGGTCGGCGTTGCTGGGCGAGCTGGCACCGGACCTGACCGCCCGCTTCCCGACGGTGGCCCGCCTCGGCGAGGAGGGTGCTTTCGAGCCGTCCGACGAGCCCTACCTGGAGCGGGAGGCGCGGCTGTCGTTCGAGGCGGGCTTGGAGCTGCTGCTGGACGGCGTCGAAGCGGCGATCGTCAAGGCTTCCGGGCCTCGATGAGGAACCTCGTCGTGCGGGCGGCGAACGGGCCGTCGCGCTCGATCTTCTCGTGCAGCTCCCGCAGCTTGTCCCGGTACTGGTCGACCGTGAAGCCCGGGACCATCCAGATCACCTTGCGCAGGAAGTAGACCACCGCGCCGATGTCGGAGAACTCGGTGCGCAGCGACTCGAAGCGCAGGTCGGTCACTTCCAGGCCCGCCGCTTCGGCTTCCCGCACGGCCCGGTCGGGGTGACGGCTGTTGCGCGCTTCTTCGGGTTGCGGGCCGAGGAAGAACTCGATCAGCTCGAACACGCTCGCCGGGCCGACCTGCTGGGAGAAGTACGTCCCGCCCGGCTGCAGCACGCGGGCGATCTCGCGCCAGTCTGTCGTCACGGGGTGGCGGCTGGCGACCAGGTCGAACACGTTGTCGCGGAAGGGGAAACCCGCGGTGGCCACGATGTCGGCCCCGCGCGGCCGGAGCCGGGCCGCCGCCCGGGCGATGTTGGGCGGCCACGACTCGGTCGCGACCATCAGCGGCGGCAGCGACGGGCAGCCGTCGAGGACTTCGCCGCCGCCGGTTTCCAGGTCGAGTGCGGCTTCGACCCGGGCGAGCTGCGCGCCCAGCAGCCGCTGGTAGCCCCACGACGGGCGGGCTTCGGTGGCGCGGCCGTCCAGCCAGGAGAAGTCCCAGCCGTCGACGGACACGGCTTCGGCCTCGGCGACCAGCTCGTCGAACCGCGATTTCCGCACCGGCGGCGGGGGCACCGGCTTGGCCAGCGTCACCGAGGCGAACGCCACCACGACCGGGCCACGCCGGGTCTCCACCGTGCACGTCGTTTCGTCGCGGGCGGTCAGGTTCCCGAGCGCGTCGGTGAAGCCGCCCTCGATGCGGTAGCGGACCACGACCCGCGTGCCGAGCGGCAGCTCCCGCAGCAGCTTCACAGGCGCGCGCTGAGCTCGGCGTCCGACGGCTCGACCAGGAACGACCCGTCCTCCCAGACGATGGTCGGGATCCGGCGGCCGCCGTCCTGCAGCTCGCGGACCCGCTGTTCGGCGGCCGCGTCCGCTTCGACGTCCACATAGGAGTATTCGACGCCTTCGCGGTCGAGCAGCGCGCGGCTGCGCTTGACGTCCGGGCACCAGCTCGCGCCGTACACCGTCAGCTTCACGAAACTACCTCCGTAACCGGGGTTTCCACCGGGGCGTGCCCCAACTCTGCCAGCCAGCCGCGGAACACCCGGTGCAGGGCCTCCGCGCCGACGACCTCGCCGGGGAACGCGAACTCGCGCGGGTGCACGACGAACCCGCGCTGCTGTGGCCCGCCCAGCCCGCCGTGCGAGCCCACGTGCGTCTCGAACGGCGACGCCTGGTCGGATTCCGGGTCGTAGCGGCTGTTGATCATCACGTCCGCGCAGTGCGGGAAGGTGTCGACCCGCCGGATCAGGCCGGCGGCGTGCGGGCCGTACGGCACCAGCGGGTCCTCCCCGACGACGATCCCCGTCGCCAGCCGGTGCAGGCCGTCGCGGCCCAGCACCACCGGGCCGAACTCGCGGCTGCGGACCAGCAGGAACCCGACGCCCGGGTGGTCCACCAGCGACGGCAGCAGGTCGGGGTGCTCGCGCTCGATCGTCTCCAGCTCGACCCGGCCTTCGTGCTCGGTGAACGACACCATCGCGAGGTGCCCCGACACGACCACCACCACGCCGGGCGCCACGCGGGTGACCGCGCCGGGCGAGCCGGACGTCGTGCGCGGCCGGTCGCCGGCGCACTCCGCGTTCTCCACGCGGGCGCGCAGCCGGCGCGCGATCAGGCCGCCGCTCTTCGTCGCCTCCGCCAGGGCCGCGTTGATCTGCCAGCTCTCGGCCTGCCGCCGTTTGCCCGCCGTCGGCGACGGCGTGCCGCCGCACAGGCGTCCGACGTACGCCTCGATCGTCTCGCCGAACCGCTGCGAGAACGCCTGGCCCTGGGTCTGGCCGTGGTCCGACAGCGCGACGACGTGGTAGCGGCGGGGAGCCAGCCGGCTCGCGCGGTGCAGGCGCGCGATCTGCTGGTCGATCGAGCGCAGCACCGACAGCGTGTCGAACCGTTCGATGCCGGAGTGGTGCGCGACCTCGTCGTAGCCGAGGAAGTCCGCGTAGACGACCGGCCGCCCGGCCAGCATGTCGCCGAGGATCGCTGACACGACGACGTCCCGCGCGATCACCGTCGTGCCCGGCCGGGCCAGGGGGTACCAGCCGCCGCGCGGGACCCGCGGCACGACGCCGGCGCGGCGCTGGCGCACCGACGCGCTGATCTCGCGGAAGACGTCGACGAGGGCGACGACGAACGTGCGCAGCGCGTTGACCGGGTTCGCGAAGTAGGCGTAGTAGCCCGCGCCGAGCCGGTCGCGGTGCCGGCGCAGCAGCTTCTTCGGCACCAGCACCGGGATCGAGCTCATGGTGAGGCTGACGTGGCCGGCGTCGCCCGAGAACAGGTTGCCGCGGCTCGCGCCGTCACCGGACAGCAGCCCGCGCCCGTCCGAGTGCCGCCGCTCGATCTCGGCCGCGTCGGTCGGGTGGGCGCACGCCATCACGTGGTCGCGGTCCTTTTCGTACCAGCGGAAACCGAGGATGTCGTGGTTGGAGCCGTGCAGGATGCCGCAGACGCTCGCGCCGGTCTGCGAGCTCCAGTCGGTGTGCCAGCGGGTCAGCGCGTGACTGCCCTCGGCGAGCCACGCGGCGAACGTCGGCATGTCGCCGTCGCGCACCGCACGGCGGACGGTGTCGAAACCGAGGCCGTCGATCTGCAGGAACAGCACCCCGGGCGGCTGGTCGGCGGCTCCGGCGGCGGGGGTGTGGCGACGATGCCGGCGGTGGCGGCGGGCGGCGCGCCGGAAGAAGATCTCGTCCTCGTCGATGGCGAGCAGGCTGGAGATGAGCACCCCGACCGCGGCCATGCCGAGCGTGACGAGCACGGCGCTGCGGAAGTCGGCGATTTCGACACCGGGCACCGAGCGGAACACGGCCAGGGTGCCCGCGCCGATCAGCAGGAAGCCGGACAGGCCGAAGGTGAAGAACGCCAGCGGGTAGGCGATCCGCATGACCAGCGGCCAGCCGACGGCGGCGAGCAGGCCGAGCAGCAGCGCGCACACCGTCGGCTGCCACCAGTGCGTCATCCGGAACCCGGGCAGGAGCACGTCGAGCAGGCGCAGGGCGCCGGTCACCGCGATCCACACCAGCAGCGCGCGGGCCACGGCCCGGCCGCCGCGCAGGAGCCTGCCCTTCGGCGCGGTGGTCGTCACACCCGCTCCCTGGTCCGGCGCCGCCACCGGGCGAGCACGTTCGCCAGGACGGTGACCAGCAGGACCAGCACCGTCGCCAGCAGGGTCGCGACGAGCGGCGAGTCGAAGATGCCGCCGCTGACGATGCCGAGCACGGCGTACGCGCACGCCCAGAGCACGCACGCGCCGAGCGCGGCGGGCAGCAGGCGCCGCCACGGGTAGCTCAGCGCGGCCGCCGCGAGCAGCACCGGGATGCGCCCGGCCGGGACGAGCCTGCCGATCACGACGAGCTGCCAGCCGCGCCGGGCGAACTGGTCGCGGGCCTTCTCGAGCCGTTCGGCGGGCTGGCGGCGGCTGATCCAGCGGAACGCGGCTTCGCTGCCCAGGCGCGGGATCCCGAACGTCACGACGTCGCCGAGGTAGGCGCCGAGCGTGGCGAGGACGATCACCAGCGGCAGGGACAGGTGGCCGGTGGTGGTGGCGACGGCGGCCGCGGCGCCGACGACCGCGCCGGTGGGCACGATCGGCACGATCGAGCCGAGCAGCACGCCGCCGAACACCGCCGGGTACCCGACGGCGGCCGGGTCCGTCCAGTTCACGGGCGGTCCGTCGGCGCGGGCAGCACGACGTCGGCGCCGGGCTGGGTGAACAGCACTTCGGTACGGCCTTTCGCTTCGGCGGCGAAGACGCGCGGTGGGTCGGCCAGTAGCCGCCGCATCCGCGCGGTGCGCCGGACGCCGGGGAGGGCGAGAGTGCCCCAGTGCACGGGGACGGCCGCCCGGGCTTGGACCAGCGTGGCGGCCTGGGCGGCGCGGGCGGGGTCGAGGTGGCCGGGGCCGAGGTTCGGGCCCCAGCCCCAGACGGGCAGCAGGGCGACGTCGACCGGGCCGAGGTCGCGCATGCCGTCGAAGAGGTCGGTGTCGCCCGCGTGGTAGACCTTCTTGCGGTCGCCCTCGATGAGGTGCCCGAGCGCGGGACTCTGCGGCCCGTGGGTCAGGCGCGGCCCCCAGCGGTGCCCGGAGTGGACGGCTTCGGTGGCGGTGACGGTCAGGCCGCCGTCGGTGATTGTCTCCCCGGGCGCGATCTCCTCGACGTTTCGGAAGCCCTTCCTGGCGAGCCAGGAACCCGCCCCGCGGGGGACGACGATCCGGGTGCCGGTGCCGAGCAGCTTGAGTGACGGCAGGTGCAGGTGGTCGCCGTGCAGGTGCGAAAGCAGGACGAGGTCGGCACCGGCGTAGCTCGAAGGTGGTGGCGGCGGCACGACCCGGACGAGCCCGCCGACCCGCGCGGTGAGCACCGGATCGGTCAGCACGACCCGGCCACCGAGTTCCAGGCGGACGGTCGAATGGCCGAGGAATCGCAGGCTGAAGCCGCTCACGCCCCGAGTATCACCTCCTCCGGCGGCGAACGCCCGGCGGAGTGGCCAGAGCAACGCCGTTCAGCGACCCCGGAGGGTCGGTTCGCGTGATTGAAGGGTCGACATGCGTGATTGAAGGGCCGACATGCGTGATTGAAGGGTCGACTCGCGTGATTGAAGGGTCGACACGGCGGTGGGGTGGGCCGTGCGGTGTGTCGACCTCTCAATCACGTGTGTCGACCTCCGGATCACGCGTGTCGACCTTTCGATCACGCGGGTCGGGTCAGTGGCCTGCGGGGAGCAGGGCCGAGATGCGCAGGGAGGAGGTGCCGATGCCGGTGGGGCCGCCGAAGGCTGGGGCCGGGGTCGGGTGGTAGTTCAGGTCCGGCTCGGTGTAGCGGGCCGAGTTCTCGTGCCAGTGCACCGTTCCGGCCATCCAGTCGCGCAGCTCCTGGACGAACCCGAGCAGCAGCTCCTCGGTGGCGTCGTCGCGGTACAGGGCCGGCAGCTCGGTCGCCGCCGCGTGGTCGAACTCCGCCAGGCGGGCGTGGAGCAGGTCCGTCACCACCTCGGAGGCGCGCTCCGCGGTGCAGTCCAGGAAGTTGCGCACCACCAGCACCGCGTTGTGCAGCTCGCCTTCGTACTGGATCTCCTTGCGGTAGGAGTACAGGTCGTTGGCCAGGCACACCACGTCCGCCGCCGCGTTCTCGAGCGTCTGCACCGGGCGCGTTCGCTGCAACGCCGGCGGTATCGCGTGGCCGCGCGAGAGGCTCATCGTGAGGTCCGCGCCGAACGTCCGGCGCCGCATCCCGACGTAGTCGATCGGGTCCGGGATGCGGTTCTGGGCCTGGTTCGCCAGCTCCCAGAGCCAGCTCGACGTCATCGTCTCGACCGCCCGGCGCACGGCGGGCCGGCTTTCTGCCGTGGTCCGCGGCCAGAGGTCGGCCAGACCGGCCTCCAGCGCCGACGCCGGGGCCGGCATCGGCAGGCCGTCCATCGGCATGAAGGCCGACAGACGGCGGTTGGCCGCCTTCGCGCCGGCGAGGTCGCGGGTCGCGCCGAACACCAGCGGGTAGTAGTCGTCGGCGTAGGTGCGCCAGGTCAGCCAGTCGCTCGTGACGTCGAGAGTGTCGGCCGTCGCGTCCGGGAGGATGCCCGCCGCGCACAGGGGCAGGTCGGCGGCGCGCAGTTTCCGCTCGTCCCACACCACGCCGTCGAGGAAACCCTGCTGCCGCGCCCAGTCGACGTTGCGGGCGCGGGCCGCGGACAGGTGCGGGCTGAGCCGCAGGGGGAACGGCACCTCGACCGACGGCCGCGGGACGTCGGCCGCGCGGAACGGCGTGGAGCCGTACGCCCGCAGCCGTTGCGGAGCGGTGGCGAGCACCGACGAGAAGATGCGGGCCGCGGAGGTGCCGAAGCCGTCGTGGCCGGCCAGCGCGCCTTCGTTCATGTACCGGCTGGACCGCAGGTGCCATTCGTGGCCGCCCGCCTGCCAGTCCTGCAGGCCCTTGACGTAGGCGAACGTCGCCGCCCGCTCGGCCGCGCCGACGCAGTGCTCGTCGAACAGAGCGGGCACCTCGGTGAGCGCCGTGTGCTCGAACTGGTGCAGGCGCGAGGTGATCAGGTCGTTGACCGCGTCGGCCGCCTGCTGCGTGCTCAGCCCGAGGAACTTCTCGAACACGAGCACGCCGTTGGACAGCTCGCCCTCGTCCTGCACCTCGCGCTGGTAGGAGAACAGGTCGTTGCGGAGGTGGACGCTGTCGGCGAAGCAGTCGCGCAGCACCTCCATCGGCCGGGACGCGGCGATCGCGTCCGGCACCTCGGCGTGCACCGAGTGCTCGACCAGGTTCGCCGACCACGGCGCGCCGCCGACCTTCCGCCGCATCTCGACGTACTCGATCGGGTTGGCCAGCCGGCCCTCGTTGATGTTGGCCAGTTCCCACAGGGACTCGTCCAGCAGCGCCTTCGTGCTGGCGGCGAACCGGCGCCGCCAGCCGGCCGACCGGTGCGGGACCGTCCGCTGCCACAGGTCGGCGAGGCCGCGCTCGACCGGATTCTCCGGCGCCGCGGTGATGTCGCCTTCGGCGGGCATGAACAACTCGAGCCGGTCGAGGTAGGTGCGGGCGCTTTCGATGTCGCCGGTGCGCTTGTAGAGCTCCAGGAAGTGGTCGTCGAAGTAGAAGACCCAGACGTACCAGTCGGTGATCAGGTCGAGCTCTTCGGCGCCCGCGTCCGGGTGGGTGTACGCGCAGAGCAGCGCGTAGTCGTGGGAGTCGAGGTCGTGCTCGGTCCAGATCACCGTGCCGTGCTGCGGCACGTCGATCATGTCGAGGTCGCGCGCCCACGCCTTGCTGTGCGCGCGGGCCCGATCCAGGTGCGGGTTCAGGCGCGCCGGGTAGGGCAGGTAGAACTCGGGGAGGACGAACGGCTGCTCGGGCACTCCGCGAGGCAACCAGCCGGCCGCGGTGTCCGCCAAGAGGAACAGCCGCGAAGCACACGAACGGGACGAGCGCTTCCCCCGGCCGGCCCAGCGGTGGCCGGCCCCGATCGGCACGCGGTGGCGGGCCGTCGCACGATGGTGGGTGTCCCCCGAACGAGGAGAGCCGATGACCGACGAGAACCGGGTGGTCGACAACCCGGACGAAGACCGCTACGAGCTGTGGGCGGGGGAGAAGCTGGCCGGGATCGCGCAGTACGACCGGCGCGGGGACCTCACGGTGTTCACCCACACCGAGATCGACGACGCGTTCTCCGGGCAGGGCCTGGGCAAGGTCCTGGCGGCGGGCGCGCTCGACGACGTCGTCGCCCAGGGGCGGACGATCGTGCCGGTCTGCCCGTTCATCGCCGGGTACCTGAAGAAGAACCCGGGCTACGAGGACCACGTCCGCTGGCCGCGGGAGTAGGCCGGAAGCCCTACCGGCGCTGGGCCGTCCGGGTGATCTGAGCGTTATGTCCGGTTCCCTTGGTTATTAACCAACCTTCGTCGGTAGTGCGTTGGTTGCCCGGCAACGAAAGTGTCGGCACCGGCTTCGAACGCCCACCCTGGAGGAAGTTGATGACTCCCCGGAAGACCGCCCTCAAGACCCTCGCCGTCTTGTCGGCCGCCGCGCTGACCAGCGGCGTTTGCGCCTCGGCGGCCACTGCGTCCCCGCTGGCCCTCGCCGCACTGCAGGCCCACGCGATCACCAGTGCCACCCAGGTGGCGAACGCGCTCGGCGCTGCGTCCGGCGGCGTTTACCTCGAAAACGGCAAGGCCGTGGTGAACGTCGTCGACGACGCCGCCCTCCAGCGGGTGGAGGCCGCCGGCCTGACCGCGAAGAAGGTCAAGCACACCTTCGCCGCGCTCACCGGGGTCAAGAACGAGCTGGACGCGGTGAAGAACGTGCCGCAGACCGCGTGGGGCATCGACACGAAGACCAACCAGGTCGTGGTGAAGGTGTACGACGCGGCCAGCAAGGAGACCGCGGACAAGGTCACCGCGGCCGCCGCGAAGTACGGCGACAGCGTCCGCGTCGAGCACCGCACCGGCAAGCTGTCGCTGTACATCGCCGACGGCGACGCGATCCAGAACAGCCAGGGCCGCTGCTCGCTCGGCTTCAACGTCACGCGCGGCGGTTCGCCGTTCCTGCTCACCGCGGGCCACTGCACCAACCTCGGTGGCACCTGGTCCGGCGGGGACGTCTCGGGCGCGCAGGTCGTCGAAAGCGACTGCCCCGGCGCCGACTCCGGCCTGCTGACCCGCCCGAACGGCACCGGGCCCGGCGAGATCAACACCGGGCAGCCGATCACGAGCGCGGCCGCGCCGACCGTCGGCGAGCAGATCGAGAAGCAGGGCTCGACCACCGGCGGTGGCAGCGGCGAGGTCACCTCGGTCGACGAGTCGGTCAACTTCGACGTCGGCGTGCTCAACCACGAGTTCGGCACCACCGCGCACACCGACCACGGCGACTCCGGCGGCCCGGCCTACGACGGCTCCACCGGCCTGGGCACGCTGTCCGGCGGCGACACCGTGACCAGCTACTTCTACCCGCTCACCCTCGAGCTGCAGGCCTACGGCCTCGAGCTCGCCTGAGCCGGGACGAGGGCCCGCTCACCGCCGTCGGGGGAGGTGAGCGGGCCCTCGCCCGTCACGCTTCGAGCCGCCGCGCGCGGTAGACGGCGTCGGTGTGGTGGCCTTCGCCGCGCGTCTCGCACGTCTCGACCAGCCACTGCCATGCGTCGCCGAGGTAGCCGGTGATCTCCTCGGGTTCGAAGTAGAGCTCCTCCGGCGGCTTCTGGCCGTCGAACTGCCGCATCGCCTTCGGCGAGTGCCCGACGACCAGCAGCGAACCGCCCGGCCGGATGGCCGCCGCGGCCGCGGTGAACACCTTGCGGCGCAGGTCCGGCGGCAGGTGCATGTACTGCGCCGAAACCAGGTCGTACTGTGCTTCCGGCTGCCATTCGAGGATGTTGCGGTGCAGCCAGTTGACTGCCACCCCCGCCTCGGCGGCGGCTTCCGCCGCGCGGGCGAGCGCGGTGGTCGAGATGTCGACACCGTCGACCGTCCAGCCCCGCTTCGCGAGCCAGATCGCGTCGCCGCCCTCGCCGCTGCCGAGGTCGAGGGCGTGCCCGGGGTTCAGCCCCTCGACCTCGATGCGCAGGTTGACGTTGACGTTCCCGCTCCAGATCCGGTGCTCGTCACGCTGGTACATCGCTTCCCAGAAGTCCTGCTTGAGCATGGCGTCGACGGTCATCGGGTGGTCGTGGGGCATGGTTCCTCCTCGGGGACGTCCTCCGAGCATGCGGCCGACGTCCCCGAGAAGGCAAACTACGTTGCCGGAATGGCAACTAACTCCCGTACACCTGGAGCTCGTACAGCGAGTAGCCGTACGACGTGCCGCGCGCGACGCCGTTCATCCGGACGTACCGCCCGGTGCCCGAGAGGCCGGTGAGGTCGTCCGTGCCGCCGTTGCCGGTCGTGGTGCTGTAGATCGTCGTCCAGGTCGTGCCGTCGGCCGAGGTCTGGATGCTGTACGCCTTGCCGTACGCGGCCTCCCAGGTCAGCTTGATGTGGGTGACGGACTTGTTCGCGCCGAGGTCGACGCGCAGCCACTCGGCGTTGCTGCCTTCCTTGGACGCCCAGCGCGTGCTGGTCAGGTTGCCGTCGAAGGCCGCGCTCGCCGGGTACGACGACGATTCGGTGGAGGAGGCGGTCGCGGTCTTTCCTTGTGACAGCAGGGTTTCCGGGCCGCCGGTGCCGGTCACCGTGACGCCCAGCGACACCGTCCTGGCTCCGCCGGTGATGGTGATCGTCGCCGAGCCGGGTGACGCGGTCGCGGCGGCGCTGACGGTGACGGCCGAGGTGCCGCCGGCCGGGACCGACGCGGGGGAGAAGGAGACGGTCACGCCCGCCGGGGCGCCGCTCGCGGAGAGCGTGACGGCGTCGGTGGAGGTCACGGTGGCCGTCGCCGACGCACCCGGCGCGACCGAAACCGACGACGGCGTCACGCTGAGACCGCTCGGAGTGCCCGCCGCGGTGAACGTCCAGCGGGCCTGGGTTCCGGAGCAGCTGCCCGCGGTGAGCGTGGTGCCCGAAGCGCGGAAGCACTTCTTGCTCGTCTGGATGTCGGAGATGGTGCCGTCGGGGTTGATCGACCACTGCTGGGCCGGGCCGCCGGTGCAGGTCTGCAGCACGATCGAGCTGCCGGAGATGCCCGCGCACTTGTCGTCGATCACGAGGAACGCGCCGTGGAAGGTGAACCGCTGGTCGGCGCCGCCGGTGCAGGCGGCCACCTTCAGCGTGGTGCCGCTGCCCGGGGCGGCCAGGCAGGTGCCGGTGGAGTTGTTGCGGTACTGGCCGACGGTGGTGTTCGGCTTCGCGCCGCCCCAGCACTCGCCGGTGCTGGTGTTGAAGATCGGCGTGGCGTCGTAGGGTTCGTCGGACGGCGGGTCGACGACGACCGGCTCCATGACCGGCGTGTTGTCGGGGTTGTAGTGCGTGAGCGCGTCTTCGCAGTCGATCGCGTCGAAGGCGCTGCCGCCCTTGCCGCCGAGCCAGAGGTCGATGTGGCGCAGGCCGGGCCCGCCGTTCGGGCCGTGGCTGTTCCAGTCGTCGGAACACTCGTCGCAGCCGTCCTCCATGATGAAGTACTTCTTCACCCGCGGCACCCAGACCTTGGTGCCGGGCTTGAGTTCGTCGCTGCTGGTGGCGAAGGTGATCGGGTCGGCGTAGCTGCCCTTGCCGCCGGCTGTGCCGTGGATCTGCGGGTAGGAGATGTCCCCGCCGGGCGGGGTGTTGTCCCACCAGCCGTAGAAGGTGAGGAAGGTCGGCTGGGTGGTGGCCGCGCTCGCCGGGCCGGCGCCGGTGAGCGCCGCGGCGAACGCGAGGAACAGGGTCACGACGAGCACGAGCGCGCGCCGGGTCATGCTGCCTCCGGAAGGGGTGGGCGGACGATGACTGCGGCGTCCGTCCAGGTTCGCGGGGCGGGGGCCACGCCGTCAAGACTTATTCGTAAAGTTTCCTAACGAACAGGGGGACGTGTCCCGCTGCGCGGGAATTCTCGGTGCGCAAGCGCTTTCCTCCGCCAGGATGGGCGGCATGAGCGAACAGCGGGAAATCGTGGTGACCGGGGGCGGCACGGGCATCGGGCTGGCGATTGCCGCCCGGTTCACGGCGGCGGGCGAGCGGGTCACCGTCACCGGCCGCCGCAAGGACGTCCTCGAAGCGGCGGCGGAGAAGATCGGCGCGCGGGCGGTGGCCTTCGACGCGAGCGACCCGGCGGCCGTGCAGGCGGCACTGGCCGAGCTGCCCGGGCGCGTCGACGTCCTGGTCAACAACGCCGGCGGCAACACCGACCGGGTCCGGGAGGCACCCGCCCCCGGCGACCTGGCGGGCCTCGCCGACGCGTGGCGGGCGAACTTCGACGCCAACGTCATCTCCGCCGTGCTCGTCACCGCGGCGCTGAAGCCGCGCTTCGCGGACAACGTGCGTGTCGTGACGCTCGGCTCCATCGCGGCGAAGCAGGGTTCCGGCTCGTACGGCGCGGCCAAGGCGGCGATCGAGGCGTGGAACACCGACCTCGCGCGCCAGCTCGGCCCGGCCGGGGGGACGGCGAACGTCGTGGCGCCCGGCGTCGTCCTCGACACGGAGTTCTTCCACGGCACGCTGACCGACGAATGGCTGGAATCCCGGATCTCCGTGGCGTTCAACCGGCGCGCCGGCCGCCCGGAGGAGGTCGCGGACGCGGTCCGGTTCCTCGCCGAGCCGGGTGCCGGGCACCTCACCGGCCAGGTCGTCGCCGTGAACGGCGGCGCGTACGGCGCCCGCTAGGCCATCCGGGTCGAAGGGGCGGCGCAGTGCCGCGGTCGTCTCCAAGGTGGAAGTGTCCAGACCACCGGAAGAGAGAGTGTGATCCGCCGTGACGGCAGCACCCGCAACCCCGGCCCTCCCGACGACCCGACCGGCCGGCTGCCCGTTCGACCCGCCCGAGGACTACGCCACCCGCCGGGAAACCGCGCCGACGTCGACGGTGCGGTGCCCGGCGGGGATGGACGCGCACCTGGTGACGCGCTACGCCGACGTCCGCGCGGTGCTCGCCGACCGCACGATGAGCTCGCGCGGCGCGTCGTCGGTGCACGTGAACCCGGACGCCGACCTCGACGAGGAGGTCAGCCCCGGCTCGATCATCCAGCTCGACGGCGCCGCGCACTCGCGGCTGCGGAAGAAGGTGATCGCCGAGTTCACCGTGCGGCGCGTCGAAGCGATGCGCGCGTACGTCCGTGACCTGGTGGAAAGCCACCTCGACGCGATGCTCGCGAAGCCGGGCCGGGCGGATCTGGTGGCGGACTTCGCGTTGCCGATCCCGTCGCTGGTGATCTGCGAACTGCTCGGCGTCCCGTACGCGGACCGGTCCCGGTTCCAGACGCAGAGCACGACGCTGGTCAGCACCGACGCCACGCGCGAGGAGAACCAGCGGGCCTACGACGAGCTTTCCGGGTACCTGGCGGAATTGTTCACCGGCAAACAGCGGAATCCGCAGGAGGATCTGTTCAGCAGGCTGATTTCCCGCGGTGCCGGCGACCCGCTGACGATGGAGGAGCTGGTCGTGCTCGGCCTCAGCCTGCTGGTGGCCGGCCACGAGACGACGGCGAACATGATCGCGCTGAGCACCCTGGTGCTGCTGGAGCACCCCGAGGGGCGGGACGCCGTGCTCGCGGCGCCGGAGCGGGCTGTCGAAGAGCTGCTGCGGTACCTGTCGGTGGTGCAGTTCGGGGTGCTGCGGTACGCGACCGCGGACACCCGGGTCGGGACGCGGGAGGTGCGCGCCGGGGAGTGGCTCGTGGCGGCGCTGAATTCGGCCAACCGCGACGAGGAGGTGTTCCCGCGCGCGGACGAGCTCGACTTCGGCCGCGAGTCGCCGCGGACGCACGTGGCGTTCGGGTTCGGGGCGCACCAGTGCATCGGGCAGCAGCTGGCGCGGGTGGAGCTGCAGGAGGCGTTGACGCGCCTGTTCCGGCGGGTGCCGGGGCTGCGGCTGGCGGTACCCCGGGAGACGTTGGTGTACAAGCACAACACGCTGGTGTACGGGGTCCGGGAGCTGCCCGTGGCCTGGGGTTAATGTGAGCCGGTGAGCATCGCACGCCGGCTCTGGGCGGCCGTGGAACCGTTGCACGCCGTCGTCTACTTCGCGCCCGAGACGGCCGAAGCGGCGAAGGCCGTCGGCTTGCGCGGCTACTGGATGGGGTACTTCACGGGACGGCTGGCTCCGCTCGGCCCGATCGGCCCCGGGCCGGCGACGGCGGTGCTGTTCGGCTTCGCGCCGGGCATGGTGGCGCGGGCCCTGCCGGACGCGTGGACGTTCGCCTCGCCCGAGGACGTCGTCGCGTCTCGCCTGGCGGCGGTGTCGGCGGCGCTGCGGCGGGTGCTGGGCGACGGGCACGAGGATCTGGTCACCCTCCTGGAGCGGGCGGCGGGCGCGTGCCGGTTCGACGGCCGCCCGCTGGCCGCGGCCTGGGCGGCGGTGCCGGAGCCCGCGGACCCGCTCGCCCGGCTGTGGCTGGCGGCGACGGTCCTGCGTGAGCACCGCGGCGACGGGCACGTCCTCGCCGCGGTCCACGCCGGCCTCGGCGGCCTGGAGACCACCCTCACCCACATCGGTGACGGAGTGATCGGGCAAGCGGACATCGAACCCCATCGTGGCTGGTCGGCCGAGGACTGGACGGCCGCAGCCGGGCGCCTACGCGCCCGCGGGCTCCTCGACGCCGGCGGCCGCCTGACGGAGTCCGGAACGGCGGTGCGCCGTCGCCTCGAGGAGGACACGGACCGCCTGGCGGCGGCGCCGGTGGAGGCCCTGGGCGGCGAGCTCGACCGCCTGCTGGAGCTGGCGGAGCCGCTCAGCCGGGCCGTGATCGACGTGGGTCTGGTGCCGGTGCCGAACCCGATGGGGGTCTCCCGCCCGTAGCCGTCGATTCCGGGCGCTCCCGTTCGACGCAGGGGTGACCACGGGAGGTTCCATGACGTTGCTCGAAGGCAAGAACGCGATCGTCTACGGCGGGGGCGGGCGGATCGGCGCGGCGGTGGCCACCGCGTTCGCCGGGGAAGGCGCGCGGGTGTTCCTCGCCGGCCGCACGCGCGGGCGCCTGGACGAGGTGGCCGCCCGCATCCGCGCCACCGGCGGCCTGGCCGAGACGGCGGAGGTCGACGCCCTCGACGAACGGGCGGTGGACGAGCACGCCGGCGCGGTCGCCGCCGAGGGTGGTGTCGACGTCTCGGTCAACCTCATCGCCCACGGCGACGTCCAGGGCACGCCGCTGGTGGAGATGGCGCTCGCGGACTACGAGCGTCCGGTGCTGACGGCGGTGCGCACCCAGTTCCTGACCGCCCGCGCGGCGGCCCGCCACATGATCGGCCGGCGGTCCGGGGCGATCCTGTTCTTCGGCGGCGCGGCCGACCCGGTCCGCGAGTTCGCGGTCGGCGGGCTGCAGGTGGCGTTCCACGCGCTCGAGGCGATGCGCCGCCAGCTGGCGGCCGAGCTGGGCCCGCACGGGATCCGCACGGTGACGCTCCGGACGGGCGGGGTGCCGGAGACGCTGCCTCCGGACTTCCCGGGCCGCGCGGAGCTGGAGGAGAACATCGCGGGCAAGACGATGCTGGGCCGCGCGGCCACGCTGGCGGACGTGGGCGCGGTGGCGGCGTTCGTGGCTTCGGACCGCGCCCGCACGATGACGGCGGCGACGGTGAACATCAGCTGCGGCGCACTGGTCGACTGACGCGGCCGGCGCCCCAATGTGGCGTTGGGGTGCGCTGGACGCACCGAACGCCACATTGGGGCGCATGGGTGGGTCCCTCGCGTCGCTCGGCTGCGCAGCGGCGGTGGCCGAGGCGTGCGGGGGCGGGGGAGCGTTACCGCGAGCCCTCGCGCTGCTCGACCACCAGCCGCTGGTGCCGCGCCGCCCGGACGCGGTCGCCGCACGTCGTCGAGCACCAGCGGCGGCGGGCGTGCTCGCGCAGGAAGTACCGCACGCACCCGTGCGCCTCGCACGGCCGCACCAAAAGCCCGAGTTCCCCGCTCACCACATCGATCGCGTCGCGCGCCAAAGCCGCCAATGCCGCGTCGAAACTCCCCGGCCGGGTGCTGCGCCACGACCGCACCGGCCCTTCGCCCCACGTCAGCTGCGGGGCCGCCGCGTCCGCGCGGGCCGCCGCGTTCACCGACTCCACCGCGTCCGGCGCCGGTACCCGGCCCTCCGCCAACGCTCCCAGCAGCTCGCGGACCGCCGTGCGCAGGTCCGTCAAGCGACCCAGCTCCGCCTCCGCCACCCCCAGCCACGCGGCCGCCGACTCGGGGGTGGCCAGGTCGTCCACCTGCCCGCCCGCCGTCAGCCGCCACGTGTTGACCAGCGCCAATGCCGGCGATCGGTCCTCGCCCGGTGCCGCTGTGACCACCTTCGCCTCCCGGAATCCGGTCTCCAGTGTCCCCGACCGTTGACAGCCTACCGCGTCTCATGGATAAATGGCCAAGTAACCATGAGAGGAGAAAACATGCACCACCGCTACGCCACCATCGCCGGGCATCGGCTCTTCTACCGGGAGGCCGGCCCCACCGACGCGCCCACCATCGTGCTGCTCCACGGCTTCCCGACGAGCTCGCACATGTTCCGCCACCTGATCCCGCTCCTGGCCGACCGCTACCACGTCGTCGCCCCCGACTACCTCGGCGCCGGCGCTTCCGACGCGCCGCCCACCAGCGAGTTCACCTACACCTTCGACGCGCTCGCCGACCTCACCCGCGGCCTGCTCGACCAGATCGGCGTCGGCCGCTTCGCGCTCTACATCCAGGACTTCGGCGCGCCCGTGGGCCTGCGGATCGCCGCCGCCCACCCCGGCCGGGTGACGGCGATCGTCACCCAGAACGGCAACGCCTACGTCGAGGGCCTGGGCGCCGGGCTGCCGCAGAAGCTCGCCGCCGGCACGCTCACCGAGGAGGACCTGCGCGGCATGGTCACCCTCGAGGCCACCAAGGCGCAGTACCTCGACGGCGTGCCCGACCCCACCCTGGTCAGCCCGGACGTCTGGATCCACGACCAGGCCCTGCTCGACCGCCCCGGTGCCGCGGCCATCCAGCAGGCGCTGCTGGCCGACTACCACCACAACATCGGCCTGTACCCGAAGTTCCACGAGTATTTCCGGGCCAGCCAGGTCCCGCTGCTGGCCGTCTGGGGTGGCAACGACGAGATCTTCGTCGCCGATGGCGCCCGCGCCTACGCCCGCGACCTGCCCGACGCCGAGATCCACCTGCTGGACTCCGGACATTTCGCGCTGGAAACCCATTCGGACACGATCGCCGGGTACATCCGGGGCTTCCTCGGGCGGGTCCTGCCCGTTGACCGGGACGCCCGTTGACCATCGGACCGGCGCGCTCGTAGGGTCGGTCCGACCTCCGCCGTCGTCATCAGCCATGGAGGACGGTATGAGCCGACTCATCCGGGCGGGGGCGATCGTGCTCGCCCTCGTCGCCGCGACGATCACCCCGGCGGTGGCCGCGGATCCCCTGCTGTCACAGGGGAAACCGGTCACGGCCTCGTCGTCGGGCGGGTGCTGCCCGGCGGCGAACGCGGTCGACGGCGACTCGGCGACCCGCTGGGCGAGCGCGGCCGGCGTCGATCCACAGTGGATTTACGTCGACCTCGGCGCGGCCGTGCACGTCAGCCGGGTCCGGCTGCAGTGGGACGCTTCCTGCGCCACCGCCTACGAAATCGACACCTCCGCCGACCACGTCACGTGGACGAAGATCTACGCGACCACCGCGGGCAAGGGCGGCGTCGAAGACCTGACCTCGCTGGACGGCACCGGCCGGTACGTCCGGGTGTACGGCACCAAACGCTGCCGCACCGACAGCTCGAAGGGCTATTCGCTGCAGGAGTTCGGCGTCTACGGCTCGGGCGGGGACGTCCGGCCGCCGTCGCCGCCCGGCACGCCGACCCTCGCCGGGGTGACCCCCACCAGCGCGACCATCGCCTGGACCGCCGCCACCGACGACGTCGGCGTCACGGGCTACGACGTCTACCGCGACGGCCAGCTCTGCGCGAGCACGACCGGCGACCTCACGGCGACCTGCGGCAACCTCGGCCCGAACGGCAGCTACGGCTTCTACGTCAACGCGCGCGACGCCGCCGGGAACGTGTCGCAGGCCAGCGGCACCCTGATCGTGAAGACGCCGCCGTCCGACGACCACACGCCGCCGTCCGCGCCGTCGAACGTGCACACGACCGCGGTCAACAGCACGTCGATCGGCCTGGCGTGGACCGCCTCGGCCGACGAGGTGGGTGTCGCCGGCTACCGGATCTACAACTCCGGCACGCAGATCGGGACGTCCGACACGACGAGCACCACGCTCGGCGGCCTGACTCCGAACACCGCCTACCACCTGCAGGTGCGGGCGATCGACGCGAACGCCAACCTGAGCGACCCGAGCACGCCGGTCCTGGACGTCACGACCACCGGCGGGTCGAGCTGCACGCCGTCGCAGGGCGTCTGCGGCGCCACCCAGGTCGGCACCGACGACGACGTCGTGTGGGGCCTGGTGACCCTGCCCGACGGCACGATCCTCTACAACCAGCGCGACGCGCACGACATCGTCCACCTGAACCCGAAGACCGGGGCGAAGAAGACGATCGGCACCGTGCCGAACGTGCAGAGCACCGACGGCGAGGGCGGCCTGACCGGGCTGGAGATCAACCCGGTTTCGTTCGCCTCGGACCACTGGCTCTACCTCATGCACACCTCGCCGAACGACAACCGGATCGTGCGGATCAAGTACGACCCGGCCGGCGACTCGCTGACCACGAGCACCGAGCAGATCCTGCTGACCGGCATCGCGCGCAACAAGTTCCACAACGGCGGCCGGCTGCGGTTCAGCCCGGACGGCAGGTACCTGTTCGCGGGCACCGGCGACGCGCAGAACAGCAGCAACGCCCCGAACACCAGCAGCCTCAACGGAAAGGTGCTGCGGATCAGCCCGGACGGCTCGATCCCGGCCGACAACCCGTTCCACAACGCGGTCTGGAGCTACGGCCACCGCAACGTCCAGGGCCTGGCGTTCGACTCGCAGGGCAGGCTGTGGGAGCAGGAGTTCGGCAACAGCATCATGGACGAGACGAACCTGATCGTGAAGGGCGGCAACTACGGCTGGCCGTCGTGCGAGGGGACGTCGGGTTCGTGTGACGGCTTCATCGCGCCGAAGAAGACGTACCCGGTCGCGCAGGGCTCGTGCAGCGGCATCACGATCATCCACGACGCGCTGTACGTGGCTTGCCAACGCGGGACGCGGCTGTACCGCGCGGTGATCAGCGGCAGCTCGCTGACGAACTTCCAGACGTTCTTCAACGGCACGTACGGCAGGCTGCGCACGGTCGAGCCGGCGCCCGACGGCCAGATGTGGCTGGCGACCAGCGTGGACGGCGACAAGGACAGCACACCGCACAACAGCCACAACAAGATCCTGCGGGTCTCGGTGGCGTGAGGCCGCGCTGACCGGGACCGGCCCGGTCCCGGTCAGCGCCAGGTGTCGTCGCCGAAGCCGAGGGTCACCGGGCCGCGGCGGATCCCGGCCACCGTTTCCGACGGCAGGACCTCGTCCAGGAACGCGTACTCCGGGCTGCGCGTCCGCGCGTGCCACTGGGCGATTTCGTGCCAGCCGGGGGCCGCCAGCGCGCCGCCGAAGTGCTGGACCGACAGGCTCGCCGTCAGGCAGGCGAAACGGAGGCGCTCGACCAGCGGCCAGCCCGTCAGTGTCGCGGCCACGAAACCCGCGCCGAAGACGTCACCCGCCCCGGTGGCGTCCAGCACGTCCACCGGGAGCGCGGGGACCGCCGCCGTCTCGCCGGTGGTTTCGTCGACGGCCAGCACGCCGTCGCCGCCGCGGGTGATCACCGCGATCGGGACCAGCTCCGCGAGCCGCGCCAGCGCCGCCTCGGGCGTGTCCGTGCGGGTGTAGCGCATCGCTTCGACCTCGTTCGGCAGGAACGCGTGGCAGCATGCCAGCTGCTCCAGCAGCGCCGCGGACCAGGCTTCGGACGGGTCCCAGCCGACGTCGGCGAAGACCAGGCTGCCCGCCTGGTGCGCCGTGTGGACCCAGTCGGCGGTGTCGAGGCCGATGTGCGCGACCGTCGCCCGGCTCGGGGGCGGGGAGCCGGCCAGTTCGGCGACCGGGACGGGCGGCGGGTGGCCGTGGGTGACCATCGCGCGGTCGCCGGCGTAGGCCAGCGACACCGTCACCGGCGAATGCCACTCCGGGAACCGCCGCGACCGCGAGAGGTCGATGTGCTCCTGGCGGGCCAGCACGTCCCAGCAGTAGCGCCCGTAGACGTCGGTGCCGAACGCCGCCGCCAGCGACGTCCGCAGGCCGAGGCGGCTGAGTGCGACCGCGAAGTTCGCGATCCCGCCCGGCCCCGAGCCCATGCCGCCCGTCCACACCTCCGTGCCCGGTGCCGGCGGGTGTTCGAGCCCGGTGAACACCAGGTCGAAGAACAGCAGGCCGGACAGGAAGACGTCGACTTCGGGGGTGGGCTCAGCCGGCACGGGCGCCTCCACGTCGATCACTCGGGCGGTCGGCCCGAGCCTGCGTCAGCGGCGCGAGATCCGCAAGAGCTGCGCCGTTCGGGCCGCGGATTGCGTGCTGACGGCTGCTAGGGTCGGCGGATGCGGCTGGCGATCCTCGGCGGCGGCGGGTTCCGCGTGCCGCTCGTGCACGGCGCGTTGCTGGACGGCGGCGGCGTCACCGAGCTCGTCCTGCACGACGTCGACGCCGGCCGCCTCGCCGCGATCGAGCGGGTCCTGGCCGAGCAGGGCACGGGTCCCCGGGTGCGCACGACGACCGACCTGGCCACCGCCCTGTCCGATGTGGACTTCGTGTTCTCGGCCATCCGGGTCGGCGGGCTGGCCGGGCGGCGGCTGGACGAGCAGATCGCGCACGCGGAAGGCGTGCTGGGCCAGGAAACCGTCGGCGCGGGCGGGATCGCCTACGGGCTCCGGACGGTCCCGGTCGCGGTCCGCCTCGCCCGGACGATCGGCGAGCTGGCGCCGCGGGCGTGGGTCATCAACTTCACCAACCCGGCCGGGATGGTCACCGAGGCGATGGCCGAGCACCTCGGCGGCCGGGTGATCGGCATCTGCGATTCGCCGGCGGGGCTGTGCCGCCGGGTCGCCCGCACCCTCGGCGTCGACCCGGTGACGGCGCGGTTCGACTACGCCGGGCTCAACCACCTGGGCTGGCTCCGCGCGGTCGAGGTCGGCGGCGCCGACGTCCTGCCGCGGCTGCTCGCCGACCCGGTGGCGTGCGGGTCGTTCGAGGAGGGAGCGCTGTTCGGCGCGGACTGGCTGCGTGCCCTCGGCTCGGTACCGAACGAGTACCTGCACTATTACTACTTCGCCCGCGAGGCCGCGGGTTCGGCGTCACGCGGGGCGTTCCTGCTGGAGCAGCAACGTGGTTTCTACGCGGAACCTTCGCTGGAGTCCTGGGAGCGTACGCGCCTGGAGCGTGAAGCGACGTACATGGCCGAGACGCGCGAGCGAGACGACCTCGAGGGCGGCGGGTACGAGAAGATCGCGCTGGCCCTGATGCGGGCGATCGCGTACGGCGAGCGAACGACGCTGATCCTCAACGTCCGCAACGGTTCGGCGCTCCCGGGCCTGCCGGCCGACGCGGTCGTCGAGGTGCCGTGCGTGGTCGACACGAACGGCGCCCACCCGATCGCGACGGCGCCGCTGCCGGACCACGCACTGGGCCTGGCGACAGCGGTGAAGGCGGTCGAGCGGGCGACGATCGAAGCGGCGACGACGAGTTCGCGGGCGGCGGCGTTGCGGGCGTTCGCGTTGCACCCGCTGGTGGATTCGGTCTCGGTCGCGCGGCGGCTGCTGGCTGCGTACGCCGCCGGGCATCCGGAACTCGCTTACCTCCGCTAGACCACGGCCATCGCGTTGAACTCCGCTTCGGCCCGGTCCCGTTCGGTGTACAGCGACCACGCCTGCTCGGCGATGTCGTCCGGGTCGAGCGTTCCCGGCGTGAAGCCGTGGTCCTGCGCGGTGAACACGCGGTGGATGTCCCCGCGCTCGATGAGACCGCCGATGGTCAGGATCCCGGCGTAGACGCCCTTTTCGCGCAGAGCCGCGTGCAGCGTCAGCACGTACATGCGCAGCGCCGCCGACGCCGGGGCGAGGCTCCCCAGCATCGGCATCGGGTACTTGCCGCTCAGGCCGCCGGCGAAGAGCAGGGAACCCGAGCCGCGCGCCAGCATGGCCGGCAGCACGGCTTCGGTGAGCCTCGCCGCCGGGAGCACGAAGGACTCGATCGCCGCGCGCAGCACGTCGGCGCCGGCCTCGGTGAGGGGGGTGATGCCCGGACCGGACGTGGCGTCGGCCGGCCCGAAGTACACCGTGTCGATCTCGCCGGCGTCGGCGGTGATGCGGGCGAGGACGGCGTGGAGCTGGGCCTCGTCGGTCACGTCGGCGGTGTACGTGCGGGCGTCGATCCCGGCGAGCGACTCGCGGTACGTCGCATGCCGGGCGTCGCTGCGGGACACCAGCGCCGTCGTGAAGCCTTCGCGGCCGAAGCGGCGGGCGATCGACAGGCCGAGCCCGGGGCCGACACCCAGGACGGCGAGCACTTTCGGCACGGGAACTCCTTCGTCAGATAATTTGAGGTTGCTCTCAACTTAGCCATAAGTTGAGACCACCGTCAACTTTGTCGGTGTGTCCACACGGGAGGGCCGAATGCCGCGTCCGGTTGGCGCCACCGGCCGAGCGGGGCGGTCCGCGGCTGCTCCACTCGGGTAGAACCTGTTCCAGTTTCGCGGCGCTGCGGCGACCATGGCCCTCGCCGTTTCCGCGAGCGAGGAGCCGCCATGGATGCCGACCTGACCCGCCGCCAGCTGCTCCGCGGCAGTGCCGCCGGGGTCGGCCTCGTCGTGACGGCCGGCCTGGTGACCCCGGCCGCGGCGGCGCCGCTGGGGGAGTACGACGTCGTCGTGGTCGGCTCCGGCGCGGCGGGCATGACCGCGGCGCTGACGGCGGCCAAGCGCGGGCTGAGCGTCGTCGTCCTCGAGAAGGCGCCGACGTTCGGCGGGTCCGCGGCCCGGTCCGGCGCCGGTATCTGGATCCCCAACAACCAGGTGCTGCTAGCCGCCGGGGTGCCGGACACGCCCGCGAAGGCGGCGCAGTACCTCGCTGCCGTCGTCGGCCCGGACGTCCCGGCCGCGCGGCAGGAGGCGTTCCTGCGCAACGGCCCGGCGATGATCTCGTTCGTCCTGGCGAACAGCCCGCTGCGGTTCCGGTTCATGGACGGCTACAGCGACTACTACCCGGAGCTCCCGGGCGGCCTGCCGAACGGGCGGTCGATCGAACCGGACCAGTTCGACGGGAACCTGCTGGGCGCCGAGCTGGCGAACCTCAACCCGCCGTACCTGGCGACCCCGCCCGGGCTCGTCGTGTTCAGCGCCGACTACAAGTGGCTGAACCTCGCCCTGGTGAACGCCAAGGGCGCCGCGGTCGCCGCCGAATGCCTCGCCCGCGGTACCGCCGCCGCGGTGGCCGGGCAGAAGCCGCTCACCATGGGGCAGTCGCTCGCCGCCGGCCTGCGCGTGGGTCTGATGCGGGCGAACGTCCCGGTGTTGCTGAACACCCCGCTCGTCGACCTGAACGTCGAAAACGGCGCGGTCACCGGGGTTCTGACCCCGAACGGGCTGGTGCGGGCGCGGCGCGGCGTCATCGTCGGCTCGGGCGGGTTCGAGCACAACGCGGCGATGCGCGCGCAGTACCAGCGGCAGCCGATCGGCACCGACTGGACGGTCGGCGCGAAGGAGAACACCGGCGACGGCCACCGCGCCGGCCAGCGCGCGGGCGCTGCCCTCGACCTGATGGACGACGCGTGGTGGGGCCCGGCCATTCCGACCCCGGGTGACCCGTACTTCTGCCTGGCCGAGCGGACCCTCCCCGGCGGGCTGATCGTGAACCAGGCCGGCGAGCGGTTCGTCAACGAAGCCGCACCCTACAGCGACGTCGTGCACACGATGTACGACAAGAACCCGGCGGCGCCGGACATCCCGGCGTGGCTGATCGTCGACCAGAACTACCGCAACCGGTACCTCTTCCGCGACATCGCGCCCCTGCTGCCGTTCCCGGACGCCTGGTACACCGCCGGCGCGGTGTTCAAGGCGTCGACGATCCAGGGCCTCGCCACGCAGATCGGCGTGCCGTCCGCCGCGCTCAAGTCCACTGTGGACCGCTTCAACGGGTTCGCCCGCTCCGGCGTCGACACCGAGTTCCGGCGGGGCGCGAGCGCGTACGACCACTACTACACGGACCCGTCGGTGACGCCGAACTCCTGCCTGGCGCCCCTGTGGGCGGCGCCGTACTACGCGCTGCGGCTCGTCCCCGGCGACCTCGGCACAAAGGGCGGCATGCGCACGGACGCCCGCGCGCGGGTGCTCCGCCCGGACGGTTCGGTGATCCCGGGGCTGTACGCGGCGGGCAACGCGAGCGCGGCGGTGATGGGCCACAGCTACGCCGGCGCGGGCTCGACCATCGGCCCGGCGATGACGTTCGGCTACATCGCCGGCAACGACGTCTAGAACTCCTTTTCCACCAGCGGGAGCACCTCGGTGCCGAGCAGTTCGATGGCCCGCATGACCTCGGCGTGCGGGACGCCGGACCAGTCCATCTGCATCGCGTACCGGTCCGCGCCGGTGAGCTTGCCGACCGCGATCAGCCGTTCGGCGATCTCCTGCGGGCTGCCGACGAACAGCGCGTTCGCGTCGCGGGTGTACTCGTCGTACTCCGCGCGCGTCGGGACCGCCCAGCCGCGGGCGCGGGCGCCGTACTTCATCGTTTCGAGCCAGTACGAGTAGAAGGTTTCCTTGGCGTCCTGGGACTTCTCGGCGATGAAGCCGATCGCGCCCATGGTGACGTGCAGGTCCTGTTGTTCTCCCGCTTCGCCGGCCTGGCGGTAGAGGTCGACCAGCGGGGCGAAGCGCTCGGGCTGCCCGCCGATCACCGCGTAGACCACCGGCAGGCCGAGCAGGCCGGCCCGGATCGACGACTCCGGGTTGCCGCCGGTGCCGACCGAGATGCGCAGGCGCCTGCCGTACGGCCGGGGCAGGATCCGCGCGTTCTCCAGCGGCGGGCGGAACTTGCCGGACCAGGTCAGCGGGTCTTCGCGGTCGATGCGCAGGAGCAGCGCGAGCTTCTCCTCGAAGAGCTCGTCGTAGTCGCCGAGGTCGTTGCCGAACAGCGGGAACGACTCGGTGAACGACCCGCGCCCGGCGAGCAGCTCGGCGCGGCCCTGGCTGAGCTGGTCGAGCGTGGTGAACTGCTGGTAGAGGCGGACCGGGTCCTCGGTGCTCAGCACGGTGACGGCGGAGCTCAGGGTGATCTGGTTCGTGACGCTCGCGGCGGCGGCCAGCACGGTGCCCGGGTTGGAGATGGCGTACTGGTCGAGGTGGTGCTCGCCGAGGCCGTAGAAGCCGAGGCCCAGCTCGTCGGCGAGCTTGATCCGCTCGAGGGTGTTGGCCAGCGTCTGCGCGACGGTGGGTTGTTCGCCGGTGCGCGGGTCCGGCGCGCGGTCGCCGAAGCTGTAGATGCCAAGTTTCATACAACGTTCAACTATCTCGGGGGCCGATTCGTTCCCTCACCCGAACCGGGCCTGGATGGCCTCGAGGTTTTTCTCCGACAACTGCAGCGCGGCGGCGCGCAGGCTGAGGCCGTCGAGGGTGGCGACCTCGAACATCCTGGTCACCAGGGCGCGCATCCGGGCGCGGACCTTGCCGAAGGCTTCCTCGGCGTCCGCGCCGACGTCGCCGAACAGCGTCCACCACCACCAGGAGTTGGTGGCCGAGTTGGCGACGAAGTCCGGCACCACGCGGATGCCGCGCGCGTCGAGGAGCTCTTCGGCGTCCGGCGTGACGGGCAGGTTCGCGGCCTCGACGATGAGTTTCGCGCCGATCTTGGCCTGGTTGTCGGCGTCGACGCAGTAGGAGATCGCGGCCGGCACGAGCACCTCGGCCGGCACGTCCAGCCAGGCTTCCGGTGGCAGGAGTTCGTCGCCGGGTTTGAGGTTGTCGCGGTCGATACCGCCGAAGCGGTCGCGGTGCCGCAGCAGGTTCTCGACGTCGAGGCCGTCGGGGTTGGCGACGACTCCGCGGACGTCCGAGACGCCGACGACGAGCAGCCCGGCGTCGGCGAGGAACCGCGCGGTGGCGCCCCCCATCGCCCCGAAGCCCTGGAGCACGACGCGGTTCGGCTGGTTTTCGAGGCCGAGCATTTCGAGCCCGCTCAGGGTGGCCTGGGCGACACCGAGGCCGCCGACGAGCTCGTCGAGCCCGAGCCCGCCGACCTCGATCCGGCAGGCGTCCGCCAGCCGCGCGGTCGCGGCTTCGCGGTCGTCGAGGAGCGGGTAGATCGCCTGCACGGGGCTGAGCAGCCCGATTTCGGCGATGACGCCGTCGATGACGTCCTGCCGCAGGCCGAGGTCCTCGCCCATGGTCCAGTACTGTTCGATGAGCGGCCGCATGGCGTGCAGGTACCGGGCGACGACGTCCCGGGCGCGGTCGTCGTAGGGGTCGAAGTCGATGCCGCCCTTGGCGCCGCCGAGGGGGACGTAGCGGCCGTCGGGGTCGTAGTTGAGGCCCTCCTTGAGGGTCATGCCCCTGGCGAGGCCGCGGACTTCGAAAAGCGAGCAGCCGCGCCGCATCCGCAGGCCCCCGCTGGCCACGCCCCGCACGAGCCGGTCGATCACCAGGTAGCCGCGGCACCCGGTGACCGGGTCGGTCCACGCCACTTCGAGCAAGGCTGTGTCGGTCATCGCCCCTCCTGATCCCCCGGTCAACATCCGAGCTCATGCGCCATCGCCTGCGCCACCCACCGATCGCAGTCCCCGGCGGTGACGGTCCCTTCCCGCGCCACGACCTGAACGGCGAGCCCATCGAGCAGAGCGGTCAGCCGCCAGGCGGCCCCGCGCGGATCGGGACACCGGAAGAGCCCGGCCCCGACCCCTTCCCCGATGAGCGCGACCACGGCATCCCGCCACTGCAGATCGAGCCGCTGCAGAACGGCCCGCAGAGCGGAGTCCCGCATCGCGGCAGCGCCGGCTTCGATCCACAGGGGCCAGTTGTCGTGTGCCGACGGCCCGTACAGGGCGAGAACGGAGCGAAGCCGCTGGTCGGCGGGGCCGCCTTTGCGGAGCTCGGCGTCCAGCTTCCCGAGTTCGTCCTCGGCGGCCTGCCGGAAGGCTTCGATGACGAGGGTTTCGAGAGTCCCGAAGTGGTAGAAGACGAGCGCGGCGCTGACATCGAGAGCGTGGGCGACATCGGCGGCCCGGACCCCGGAGATCCCCCGGACACGAATCTGCGCGAGCGCGGCGGTGACAATTTCTTCCCGCCGCACGGCCACCGCCTTGCGCATCATCCGGCCACCGTACCGACCGGTCGGCTGCGGCGGGAGGCGCCGAATGTGGGTTCCTGGGCTGTGTGGGTGGTCAGGAGCGGGGGAAGTTGGTTGGGGCGCGAGGTGGGTGGTGATCGCATTTCGTGTGATCCGGTGCCTTGGGGTGGTGGGCTGCCGGGATCTGGCTGCGGTGGGCACGGGTATCGGCTGGTGTGGATGCCGGTTCGGGCAGGGACATTCGGGTGGGTGGCTCCCGGTCCGCTGAGCATCCGGGCCCCGCCTGTGCTCCTAGGCTTCCCGGGCCTTCCCGGATCACGGGCTCTCCCGGCGCTCCGGGCCTTCGGGCCTCATGGGCCGCTCGGGTTCTCCTGGCCCGGGGCCTCCTGGAGCCTTGGGACTCCTGGGCCTCCGGCCCTTCCGGCCCCTCCAGCGCTCCCGGCCTTCCGGTGCCGGGCCTCCCCGCTTTCCGGTCCGCGGGTCTCGGGCCCTTCCAAGCCCGCGGGGTCCTCCGGCCCTCCGGACCACGGGTCTCGCGAAGCTCCTGCCCTCTCGGCCTTCCCGGTCCCTTCGGTCCTCCTGGGGTCTCGGGGCCTGTCGGATCGCTCGGGCCTTCGGCCCTCCGGCCCTCGCACGCGGCTCGGACTCTCCCGGGCTTGCTGACTCCTTTGGCCCGCGGCCCTATCCAGCCTCCGGGCCTGCGGGTCGCTCGGGCCCTCCGGTCTGGGATTCTGCGGCCCTTCTGCCCTCTGACTCCTTCCGCTCCTCTCGGTCTGCTGGGTCGCTCGGGCTCTACCGGGCCTGCCATGCCTCGGCCCCTCCGAGCCCAGGCCCGCCGGTCCTCCGGCCCGCGGAGCCTCCGACCCGCCGACCCCGCCGGCCCTCTGGCCCGCGGAGCCTCCGGCCCTCTGACCAGTCCGCTCCTCCCGGCCTGCCAGGTCGCTTGGGCCTGCCCGTGGCCTGCGGCCTCGCGGTCCTGCGGCCTCGCGGTCCTGCGGCCTCGCGGCCTGCCGGGTCGCTCGGGCCCTCCCGGCCCTCGGCCCCTCCGGCCTTCCGGGCCCGCGGCCTGGCCTTCCGGCCTCGCGGCCCTCCGGGCCTCACGGCCCTGCGGCCTCCAACTCCCCGCCCCACCAAACCAACCCCCACCCCCAACCCCCCGGGGGAACCTCACCACCGCGCCCCCCGCGAAACCTTCCTCAAGCAGTCCACTCCGGATCGCGCCCCAGGTACCGCAGCAGCGTCGCCACAACATCCCCATCATCCGCCGCCTCCAGCTCCGGTGCGTAAGCGAAGCCGCGCAGGGGCTCCACCAGTTGCCTCGCCACCGGCAACAACTCCTCCGCCAGCTCCCGCGTCAGCGGTGACGCCTGCCCCGTTGCCACCGCGATGTCCCACGCGTGGACCGCTGCGTCCAACGCTGCCGCGCCCGCCGCCACCGCCGCCGGGAGCGCGCCCTGGGGCAACGGCGTCGGGACCTCCTCTGCGTTGCGCGCCACCTTCCCGAACGCCGACGCCGCGGCCGACAACGTCGGCTCCAGGAATGCCTCCGGGGAACCCTTCAGTTCGCCCGACGGGGCGAACGGGTTGAAGTCCGGGCCGTTCGAACCGGTGATGGCGGCCGCGTAGCCCAGTTGGTCGCCTGCTGCGTGCTGGAGGACCTGGGTTGCGTTCCATTCCGCGCACGGGGTCGGGACCGACCAGTCCCGTACCCCCGCCACCGCCGAGCGCAGGGCCTCGTGGGCCGCGGCCAGGATCGGCCACGATGTCAACCCCGCGAAGAACCGGCGGATGTCCGTCACCAGGACCTCCGGGGCCTCGTGGGCCGCGTAGTGGCCCGCCGCGTCGCGGGGGCCGCCCGAACCCGTTGGGACGTTGTACGCGTTCCAGCTCACGATGTTCGCGTGGTCTCGCTCGGCGAAACGCCTGATCGACTGGAAGTCGCCCGCGAACATGGCCAGGGCCGTCGGGACCGTGGTCGGGCCCTCCGGGTGCGTCTTCGTGTGGGCGTCTTCGTAGTAGAAGCGGATCGATGAACCTCCGGTCCGGGTCAGCCAGTACAGCGCCACGTTCGCCAGCACGAACTCCGGGTCGAGGTGCTCGCCGAACAGCTGCGCGTTCCACGCCAGCAGGCCCAGCGGGGAGTCCGCCAGCGCGAACGCCAGCGTGTGCGGCTGCTGGCTGTGCAGCGTGTTGAACGAGAACATGTTCTCGTAGAACCACTGCAGGTGCGCCAGCGCCGCCTGGTCGGCCTCGCTCAGGTCCGCCATCTCCGCCGGGTCGCCCGACGGGAACGAGAACAGCTGTGTGACGTGCACGCCGACGACCTTCTCCGGCGCGAGCCTGCCGATCTCCGGCGAGATCATCGACCCCGCGTCGTTGCCCGCCGCGCCGTACGACTCGTAGCCGAGGCGGCTCATCAGCTCGGCCCACGCCGCCGCCGTGCGGTGCGTGCCCCAGCCGGCCGTCCGGGTCGGCCCCGAGAAGCCGAAGCCCGGCAGGGACGGGATGACCAGGTGGAACGCCGGCTCGGTGGCCGACTCCGGCTCGGTCAGCGGCCCGATCACGTCGAGGTACTCCGCGATCGAGCCCGGCCAGCCGTGCGTCAGCACCAGCGGGGTCGCGTCCGGCCGGGACGACCGGACGTGCAGGAAGTGGATGGTCTCGCCGTCGATCTCCGTCAGGAACTGCGGGTACGCGTTGAGCCGCGCCTCGAACGCCCGCCAGTCGAATTTCTCCAGCCAGTACTCCGCCAGCGCGCGGACCCGCTCGTTCGTGACGCCGTACTCCGCCGGCAGGTCGTCCGGCCACAGCGCCCCGCGCAGGCGGTTCTGCAGGTCGTCGAGGGCGGGCTGCGGGACCTCGGCGCGGAACGGGCGGAGGGCGGGGACCGTCATGACTGGCTCCTTCGGACGGGAACGGAATGATTCGTTCCGAACTGTACCAGACCGGAATGATCCGTTCCAGTGATAATCTCGGCGGATGCGCGAGACAGCCACGCCCGAGACCGCCCTGCCCGGCCGCCGAGGCCAGGCCGCCCGCAACAACGTCCTCATCCTCGACGCCGCCCGCCATGTCTTCCTCGGTGATCCGAAGGCGCCGATCTCGCAGGTCGCCGAGCGCGCGGGGGTGGGGATCAGCGCGCTCTACCGCCGGTACCCGAGCAAGGAGGTCCTGCTCCGCCACATCTGCCACGACGGGCTCCTGATGTACATCGGCGAGGCCGAGGTCGCCGCGGAGGAGCCGGACGGCTGGGCGGCGCTGACCGGGTTCCTCAGCCGGGTCGTCGACCTCGACGTGCACTCGCTGACCGTCCACCTCGCCGGCACGTTCACCCCGACGCCCGAGATGGGCCGGGACGCGCAGCGGGCGGGGGAGCTGACGCAGAAGCTGGTCGAGCGCGCGCGCGAAACCGGGCGCCTGCGCCCGGACGCCGTCACCGAGGACATCGGCATGATCCTCGAGTGCTGCGCCGCCATCCGCGTCGACGACGAGGAGCGGACCGCGCAGCTGCGCCGGCGGTACCTCGCGCTGCTCGTCGAGGGGTTGTCGGCGCACGGCCCCGATCTGCCGGGCCCGCCGCCGCGCCCGGGTGAGATGAACGGCCGCTGGCGTCCCTCCTGACGGCGGTGTCCGGGCGCGTCCGGTTGGCGGTAACGAATTCTCCGAGCGCGACGACTGATCAGCGTCGGTGTCCCCCAAGACCACGAAAGATCTGTCAGAGCGGAATTCCCCGGACCGGAACAGCGAGATGACGACTATGCAGCGAAGCTGGCGAAGAACCACGATCCTGTCCTCGGTGGCCGCCCTGGCCACGGCGTTCATCGCAATCGCACCCGCCGCGCAGGCGGACACCCCCACCAGTTCCGTCGAAGTCAGCCCGGCCACCGTGCTGCCGGGCCAGAATTTCACGGTCACGCAAACCATTCACAACCCCACCGATTTCACGGTGACTTTCGCGAAGGGCGCCCTTTACGGCACCCCGACCGCGATCACCGACGTCGTCGACGTCGTGTCCTGCACCAACACCACGGCGGTCGGCTGCTTCCAGGCCGGGAGCAGTTACCGGGCCGCGTTCGGCGACCTCGAGGCGGGCGGCACGCGGACCACGGTGTGGACGCTGCACGTCAAGGACACCGCGGCGCCGGGGCAGTTCACGCTGCAGCACCAGTTCGTCGGCGACAACTACGCCTTCGACATCCTCGACGGCCCGGTGATCACCATCGCCGAGCCGGCCACGCAGGCCGACGTCAAGGTCGCGCTGGGTGCCACCGGGCACGGCGGGCTGAACGCGCGCATCGACTACACGGTGACCGTGACGAACACCGGGCCGTCCGCGGCGACCGGGATCCGGGTCGTGGCCACGTATCCCGCCGGCCTGTCGTTCGGCAGCGGCTCCGGCTGCGTGCACGTCGCCGGCACCCGGACCGTGAACTGTGACGTCGCTTCGCTGGCCAGTGGCGCCTCCGCGACGCCGAAGTTCTCCGTGAACGGTGGCCTGCTCGCGCTCGGTTCGTACACCGCGACGGCGGTGCGGACGGCGAGCTCGCCGTCGGATCCCAACTCCGCCAACGACAGCGCGTCGAAGACGTGCTCGGCGCTCACCGGGCTCATCGTGACCTGCTGAGGGTTCGCGAGAGGTGAACCGGGCTCGTGTCCTCCGCCAGGGACGCGGGCCCGGTTCGCGTTTTCAGCCGGTCACCGACGCGTAGAGCTTTTCGATGTCGTCGTCGAAATACGCGCTGTAGGAAACGTCCGGCGTGTCGCCGCCGAGCTCGAAACCGCCGATCACGCCGATGACCGCGCCGCCGGTCACCCACGGCCCGCCGCTGGTTCCGTCGGGGAAACCGGGGCACGCCACCCGTTGCTGGTACGTGTCGGACTGCGTGGTGTCGCCCACGCAAACCACCGGGGAATCGCTCGTGTCGGGGTAGCCCGTGAGGGTGATCCGGTGGACGAATCCGCGGTTCGTGCCGAGCACGTTCGCGCCGGTGAGGCTTTCCAGCGAAGCGGAATTGCCGGGCTGCCGGACGGTGAGGAACGCGAAATCCAGATCCGGGTCGGCCGAGGTCGTCCAGCCGTCGGCGACGGCCGCCGAGGTCACGGTCCACATCCCGAAGGGCGCGACGCCGTCGTGGTAGCCCGGGGCGAAGCTCATGCCGTCCTTGACGCAGTGCGCGGCGGTCAGGACGAGGTCGCCGGCGGTGGAGTGCACCACGCTCGCGCTGCAGAAGTGGCTGCCGTCCGCGAACAACGCGCCCACCGCCGAAGCCGCGGGTTTCGCCGGAGCGGCGGGGGCAGCCGGCGAAGCGGGAGCAGCGACCGGCGCGCCCGCGGCGTAGGCGTCGTCGGCGGTCGTGTCGGTGCCGACGACCAGGCCGGTCCCGAGGACCAGCAGGGTCGCCGCGGCCGTCAGGGCGGGCCGGAGGAACTTGATCGCCACCCACTCAGATCACCACAGCGCGGCCGGTTCCGCAGCGTGCGGAGCCGGATGCACAGAGACTTCACAAGGTGCGGGCCGGACGCACAGCGTCTTCACAGCGCGACGCGAAGTTGCTCAGTGTCGGACTGCGGGTGCTGCGCGCGGGGATCGCTAGCCGAGGTCCTTGGGGAGGAGGGTGGTCGCCGCGTCCGGGGCGGCGACCGGCTTGGGGCGCCGGTCGCGGAAGACCCAGCCGCCGATGATGCCGCCGGCGAACCCGAACAGGTGGCCCTGCCAGCTGACCCGCTCGTCGGTGGGCAGCAGCGAGGTGAACTGGTAGGCGAAGCACAGCGCCATCACGAGCCCGATCACGATGTCGATCGGGTGCCGGTCGAACAGCCCGCGCACGATGACGTAGCCGAAGTAGCCGAACAGCAGGCCGCTGGCCCCGACGGTGACCGTGTTCGACGGCGCGGTGAACCACACGCCGAGCCCGCTGGCGACGATGATCAGCAGGCTGACGGCGAACCACTTCTTCACCCCGCGGTAGGCGGCGAGGAACCCGAAGATGAACAGCGGCCCCGAGTTGGCTTCGATGTGCCCCCAGCTGGAGTGCATGAACGGCGACGTCAGCACGTCCGGCAGCGACGCCGGGTCCCGCGGCTCGATGCCGAGGTCCCGGCCGATGCCGTAGTCGTCGACGGCGTTGACGATCTGCACCAGCCACAGCACGGCCAGGAGGCCCACCATGACGAAGAGGGCCTTCCTGGCCTCGGCGATCATCGTCTCGGCTTCGCTGCGGGCCGGTTCCTCGCTCATTTCGTCCCCCTCGTCGGTGCTGCCGAGAATAACCGGCGGACCGCCCCGGACGCGGCGTTCCGGACCCAGCCGTGACCTGGCAGGGTTGGGCGCATGACGTCCAACCGGCCGGAGACGGTCTTCCGCGGCCGCCGCATGCCCGGCGACCGCGCCCTGGTCATGGCCATCGTCAACCGAACCCCGGACTCGTTCTACGACAAGGGCGCAACCTTCGCCGACACCGCGGCCCTCGAAGCGGTCGACCGCGCGGTCGCCGCGGGCGCCGACATCGTGGACATCGGCGGCGTCAAGGCGGGCGAGGGCCCCGAGGTCGACGTCGAGGAGGAGAGCCGGCGGGTGGTGCCGTTCGTCGCCGAGGTCCGCCGCCGCCACCCGGACCTGGTGATCAGCGTCGACACGTGGCGCCACGAGGTCGGCCGCCAGGTCTGCGAAGCGGGCGCCGACCTGCTGAACGACACCTGGGCGGGCGCCGACCCGAAGCTGGTCGAGGTCGCCGCGGAGTTCGGCACGGGCTACGTGTGTTCCCACGTCGGAGGCATGCCGGTCCGCACGGACCCATACCCGGCCCCCACCCCGGACCGCCCGTTCTGGCCCCACTACGACAACGTCGTGGCGGACGTCGTGGCCGAACTGACGGCGGCGGCCACCCGCACAGCCGAGGCAGGAGTACCACCCGCCGGAATCCTGATCGACCCGACATTCGACTTCGGCAAGAGCACCCGCCACGGCCTGGAGCTGCTCAGAAACTTCGACCACCTGGTGGCAACAGGCTGGCCGGTCCTGGTGGCGTTGTCGAACAAGGACCTGATCGGCGAGACATTGGACGTCGAGCCAAAGGACCGCTTGCCAGGCACGCTGGCGGCAACGGCAATCGCAGCCCAGGCAGGAGCAGCGGTGTTCCGAGCGCACAACGTCCGCGAGACGAGGGAAGCGGTAGAGGCGGTCGCGACCTTCGCGACAAAGGAGCTGGGGGGTCATCCCGTCGCCTGAGGCCGTCAAATCACTTTGAGCCGGGCCCGCAACACAGAGCGAAACGGGCGGGTGACAGCGCGAGATTGCGGGCCCGGCTCAAAGTGATAGGCCTCAATCAGGCGACGGGATGACCCCCCAGCGGCCCACCTCACAAAGCCGAGGGGACAGCGGAACGAAGGGTCATCCCAGAGCCTGCCCGTCCGGCGAGGACATTCTTTGAAGCCGCGGCAGAAAGATCTACCGTGGCTCATCTCTGCCGCGGCAGGGCGGGTCCGACCTCCCCCGCCCCTCCGGTAGGAGTTTCAGCCGGCGGTCGGGTTTGTCAAGGCGGGAAAGCGTGCCTTGACAAACCCGACCGCCGGCTGAAGGGACGGCTGAGGATGAGGGGCGGGGGAGGTCTGGTGACGTCGTTGGTCGGCTTCCGCTGCCGGCCGCCGGTCCGCGTTCCCGGCCGCCGGTTCCCTTGGGCTGTCTCGCCAGAGCGCCGTTGTCGTTGCCATGGCGTACAAAGGACGGAAGAGGTGATGCCGGATGACACCCTCGCCCGTGCGGTGGGAAAGACGGCGCCGCTGGGCGGTCGTTGCCGCTGTGGCCGCCGTTCTCGTTTCCGCTCCTTCGGTCGTCGCCGCCCTTGCCCCTGCCGGGGCCGTCGGCGATCCGGCTCGGCTGCGGGACCTCGTTCTCGGCTCCGCCGGACGGCCCTATCAGGGTTACGCCGAAAGCGCCGGCTCGCTTGCCCTGCCCGAGCTGCCGAACCTTGCCGCCGTCACCGCGCTCTTCTCGATGCGGACGCCGATGCGGGTCTGGTACGCCGGGCCCGATCGGTACCGGGTCGACATTCTCGGGACCGCCGGTGAGCACGATGTCTACCGGCTGCCCGATGGGGAATACACCTGGGACTACGGCGACAACACCCTCACCGAGCTGATCGGTGATCCCGGGGTCCGGCTGCCGCGGGGCGGGGACCTGCTGCCGCCCGAGCTGGCGCGGCGGATCCTGCGGGCCGCCCATGGTGATCCGGTCAGTGCGCTGCCCGGGCGGAACGTTGCCGGTGTCGCCGCGTCCGGGTTCCGGCTGGTGCCCGCCGATCCGGACACGACCATCGGGCGGGTGGATGTCTGGGCCGACCCGGCGACCGGGGTGGCGGTGCGGGTCGAGCTCACCGCGCGGGGGCAGGACTCGCCCATTCTGGTCACCGAGTTCCAGCAGCTCGAGCAGACGGCCCCGGTCGTCCAGGCGCCGCGGCCCGTGCTCGGGTCCGGGTTCACCGTCGCGAGCGCTCCGGACGTCACCGACACCCTCGGTGCCTACAGTCAGGTGCCGCTGCCGGCGCGGCTGGCCGGCCGGGCGGTCGCCTCGTCGGACTTCGGGGGTGTTCAGGGCGCCGCGCTGTACGGCTCCGGGCTGGCCTCCTTCGCCGTGATCGCCGTGCCGCGGACTGTGGCCAACGCGGCGAGCGAGGCCGCCGGGAAGGCCGGGGCGGTGCAGGTGAGGCTGGCCGCCGGCAACGTCGTTCAGCTGTCGATCACGCCGCTGTCGCTGGGCATCGTGCGGTCGTCGGTGTCGCGGCGCTCCTACCTGCTGGCCGGGACCGTGACGCCGGCCGTGCTGAAGTCCGTGGCCGACGAGCTGTCGCGGCTGCGCCGGAGCGGCCCGTGATCGTCACGCGCGCGCTGACCAAGCGGTACGGCCGCACGGTGGCCGTCGACGCGGTCGACCTCGAAGTCCGCGAGGGCGACCGGTACGGCTTCCTCGGCCCCAACGGCTCCGGCAAGACCACCCTGGTCCGGATGCTGCTCGGCCTCGTCTACGCGACGGCCGGGGAGATCGAGGTGCTCGGCAAACCGGTGCCCAGGCGGGTCGCCGACGTGCTGCCCGAAGTCGGCGCGCTCGTCGAGGGACCGGCCGCGTACCCGCACCTGTCCGGGCGGCGGAACCTGGCCCTGCTCGACGCCGCCGGGCGCGGTGGTGGCCGGCGGACGCGGCGCCGCCGCATCGGCGAAGCCCTCGAACAGGTCGGGCTGGGCGGGGTCGACCAGCGGCCGGTCAAGGCGTACTCGCTCGGCATGCGGCAACGGCTCGGGCTCGCCGGCGCGCTGCTGCGGCGGCCGCGGCTGCTCATCCTCGACGAGCCGACGAACGGGCTGGACCCGCAGGGCATCAAGGAGATCCGGGAGCTGCTGGTCGCGCTGAACGCGGGCGGCACCACGGTGTTCCTCTCCAGCCACCTGCTGGCCGAGGTGGAACAGCTGTGCACGCGCGTCGGCGTGGTCGACCGGGGCCGGCTGGTGCTGGAGGAGGACCTCCACACGCTGCGGGCGGCGACCGGCCGGGTTCTGGTCGGCACCCCGGACCCCGCCGCGGCGGCCGCGGTCCTCGACGGGCAGCTCGAAGCCCGCGACGGCGACCGGCTCGTCATCCGGCACGACGACCCGGCGGCGCTGAACGCCCTGCTCGTCGAGGCGGGGGTGCGCGTGACGTCCATCCACGCCGAGCAGCGGACGCTGGAACAGGTCGTCCTCGACGTGACGGGTCCGGGCTCGGACCGGTTCGGGGCGGCCGGATGATCGGCGTCGAACTGCGGAAGCTCGCGCTGCGGCCACGGGTGTGGGTCAGCGTGCTGCTGCTGTGCCTGCTGCCCGCGATCGTCGGCGTCTTCCTGGCCACGGCCGACTTCGCGCCGCCGCCCGGGCAGGGCGGGGCGTTCCTGTCGGCGGTGGTGAACGACGGCGCGCTGTTCCCGGCGGCCGCGCTCGCGCTCGTGCTGCCGCTGTTCCTGCCGATCGCGGTCGCGGTGGTCGCGGGCGACGCGATCGCGGGCGAGGCGTCCGGCGGGACGCTGCGGTACCTGCTGGTCCGCCCGGCCGGCCGGACGCGGCTGCTGGCCGCGAAGATGGTGGCGCTGGCCGTGTACGTGACCGCGGCGATCGTCATCGTCGTGCTGACGTCCCTGGTGCTCGGGGTGTTCCTGTTCGGCACCGGCGGCACCCCGGGCGTCGCCGGCCCGGGCGGCCAGCCGTCCGGGGTGACGTCGTTGTCGGGGCAGTCGCTCAGCTCGTCCGCGCTCGGCCTGCGGCTGCTGGGCGCGGTGACCTACATCGTGGTGTCCCTGCTGGGCTTCGCCGCCATCACGGTGTTCCTTTCGACGGTCACGGACTCGGCGCTGGGGGCCGCGCTGGGCGGGCTCGCCGCGTTGATCATCAGCTCGGTGCTGGAGACCCTGGACGCGGCCGCGTCCGTGAAGCCGTACCTGCCGACGCACTACTGGCTGTCGTGGATCGACTTCTTCCGCGATCCGGTGCTGTGGCGCAACATCGACCACGGGCTGCTGCTGCAGGCCGGCTACATCGTGGTGTTCTTCGGGGCCGCGTGGGCGAACTTCGCGACGAAGGACGTCACGAGCTGAGGCACTCCGCGGGCGGTTCGAGCGGGGTGGAGCCGAGCGCCTGCAGGACGATTTCGGTGACGGCGGGATCGGTGGGCAGGTCGCCGTGGGCGGCGGCGTTGCCGGGACAGACCTGCTGCAGGGAGACGTTGACGGCGCCGTCGAGCCGGGCGGAGTCCGGCGGGGTCACCGTCTCGTCCCGGTCCGTCCAGAGCGACAGCCACGGCAGGGTCGGCGGGACCGGCTGCTTGGCCAGCTCCTGCAGCAGGCTGCTGCCCGGCGCCAGCTGCACGCACGCGGTGGGGCACGCGCCGGGGACCAGCGCGCCGCCCGCCGTGGCCAGCCCGGTGCCGTGCATCGGCGCGCCGAGCGTCACCACCCGGCGGGCCTGGTGCCGGCCGTTTTCCCGGCTGACCCACAGCCGGGCCACGACCCCGCCCGCGGAGTACCCGACGACGTCGACCGAAGGCGCGCCCTGCTCGTAGGCCTTCTCGACGGCTTCGGCGAGGACGCCGGCCTGTTCGACGAGGTCGCCGGTGCCGTCGCCGGCCAGGGTGAGCACCTCGGCCTGCCGTCCGGTGGCCTGCCGGATCCGCTCGGCGAGGGTTTCCAGGGCGTCCCGGCCACCGCCGTAGCCGGGGACGAGCAGCACGGGACCGGGCTTGTCCTGGTCCGGAACCCCGGTTTCCGGCGCGGCCTTCGTCCCGGAGGTGACGACGAACCCGGCGACGACGACCACGGCGAAGACGGCGGCGACGCTGCTCAGCATCAACCGCCGCCGCGGGCTGAGCCCGCGCCACCAAGCCGTGACCCGCACCCCTCCATGATGACCCGGCTCGCGGGCACTTTCACGGGAAACTTCAGCCGGCGCCGTAGCAGACGTAGCTGGAGGCGGCGGGGGAGTCCGGGAGCTCGGCCTGGGCGCGGGCGAGGGCCGCGGCCGGGGTCAGGCCGGCGGCCAGGTGGCGGTGGTGGCGGACCATCAGGGCGCGGCCCGCGTCGTCGGGGATCGGGAGGACCGTGGCCACCAGGCTCGTCGTGCCCAGGGCCAGCAGGGCCGAGGCCAGGCCCAGCAGCTCGTCGCCCGCGTGGATCGCCGAGCGGCCCGAGTCGCAGCCCGACAGCACCACCTGGCGCGGCGGGCGGCCCAGGCGCTCCAGGTCGTACACCGTCAGCGGGCCGTCGGCGAGCCGCAGCGCCGAGAACAGCGGGTTGTCCGTGCGGAACACCCCGTGCGCCGCGATGTGGCCGAGCGCCGCGCCGTCGAGGGCCGCGAGGACCGGCTCGACCCGCGCGGTGCGGCCGGTGAACCGCCGGGCGCCCGGGTAGCGGCGGGCCAGCGCGGCGGCCTCCGCGGCCGCGTGCGGCAGCCCGGGGCCGGCCACCACGACGTGGTCGCCGCCGGACGCGGACGGCGCCGTCGCCGCGCGGTGCCACAGCGCCGCCGACGGCGCCAGCGACACCGGACGCCCGTGGCAGCCCGGGAGCGCCGGCCACGGCAGCTCGTGCAGCCGCCCGGTCGGGACGAGCACCAGCGGGCCGTCGCCGAGCGGGAGCGGGGCCAGCAGGAGGTCGTCGAGGCGGCGGGCCGTCCGGGCGGCCAGCTCCGTGAACGAGCCGAGGCCGAACGCCGAGCGCCGCAGCGCGAACCGCAGCTCGTCCAGGCGTTCCGCGGCCTCGGCGACCGGGCCGAGTTCGCATCGCCGCACCCGGCCGCCGGTGACGACGAGCGCGGACAGCCGCCCGTCCAGCTCCAGGTACTCCACCAGCGTCGCCGGCCCCAGTGCCGCGGCGAGCGCCGCGCGGCCCGGGATCGATGTGTCCGATGTGGACACTCCGCCGGCGTGCCGGGCGCGGTCGCGCACCGCCCGCTCCAGCCGGGCCTGGCGGCGCAGCAGGGTCCGCGCCTGGCCGGTGCCGGCCGCGAGGTCGACGGCGATCTGGCGCAGCGCGGCGAGGTCCGCGGCCAGGCCCTCGTCGTCCGGTGGCCGGGCCGGCCGCAGCCGCAACGCGCCGGCGTGCCGCAGCTCCGCCCAGCGCAGCACCGCTTCGGGGTGGTCCCGTTCGACGGCGAGCCGCAGCCCGAGCCCGGTCAGCTCGCTCGCGTGGCCCGACGCGTGGGCCCGCAGCTCGCTCGCCCCGAGCCCGGCCCGGAACCGGTCGACCACCCGGACCCCGGCGCGCACCGCGGCGTCCGCGCCCCGGCGGTCGCCGTGCACCAGCCGCAGCAACGCCGTCGCGTGCCAGGCCCGGGCCCGCAGCTCGGCCGGGCCGCCGCGGCCGGCCCGGCCGACGACCGTCAGCTCCGCCTCCGCGACCGCCGGCCGGCCCAGCGCCAGGGCCAGGGACGCGACGATCAGCCGCGCGTCCAGCGCCGCGACCATCCAGCCCGCGCCGGTGAGGGCCGCGACCGTGCGCTGTCCGGACCGGAGCATCGCCGTCGTCCGGAGCCCGCTGTCGCGACGGGCGCGCAGGGCCAGGTAGCCGCCGAGCGCGGCCCAGCCCGGACGGCGCTGCCGGGCCGCGGACCGCTGCGCCCGCGTGGCTTCGCGCAACGCCGTTTCCGGGTCGCCGTCGAGCAGGGCGACCTTCGCCAGGACCAGCCGCGCCTGGACGAGGTCGACGGCGTTGCGACGGCGTTCGTACTCCGCGACGGCGTCCGTCGCGGCTTCGCGCGCCTCGGCGATCAGGCGGACCGACAGCAGCGTCTCGGCGCGTTCGATCGGCAGCAGGCCCGGGTCGGTCCCGGCCTCCTGGTAGCGCGCCGCGGCTTCGTCGTAGGCGGCGAGTGCGGCCGGGACGTCGCCGCGGACCGTGGCGGCGAGCCCGCGGTTCTGCCACACCATCGCCGTCCGTCCGATGTGGCCGGTCGCGGCGAAGCCGGCTTCGGCGCGGCGCAGGTCGTCCTCGGCGCCCCGCCAGTCGCCCAGCCGGGCCAGCACGATGCTGCGGTTGGTGCGGATGGTCGCCTCGATCAGGGTGTCCCCGCCGGCCGCGCGAAGCGTGCCGAGGGCGGCGGCGAACTCGGCGGCGGCGTCACCGAAACGGCTGATTTCGGTGAGCACGACGGCCCGCTGCATCCGCAGCCGCGCCGCTGCCGGCCCGGTCAGCTCGGGCATCGCGCGGTCCAGTTCGCGCAGCGCCCCGGCGGTGCGGCCGGTCAGCGCCAGCACGTACCCGAGGACCCCGCGCGTCTGGGCGGCCCGCTCCCGCAGCCCGGCGCCGTCGGCCAGGCGGACCGCTGCTCGCAGCCGGGTTTCGGCCTCGGCGAGCCGGCCCGTGGACACCCCGGCGAGGCCGAGCGCGTGCTCGGCCACGGCGGCGGCTTCGGCATGACCGTTCGCTTCGTCGAGCGCCGCTTCGGCCAGCGCCCGCGCCTTGGCCGGAGCGGTGAACGCCAGGTCCGCCGCGGCGACGGCTTTCGCCAGGGCGTCGGTCATCGCCGCTTGTGCCCGCTTCGGGCGGTGTGTATCAGATGGAGGGGTTCGCGGATCGGGTTGCCGACCCGTTCACCCATGATCGGTCCCGGAGGGGGACACATGACCCGATACCGCCACCGCGCCGGCGAACTGCTGGTCCATGCCGACGATTGTGCCGCGATCCGCCCGGAACTGGCAGCGTTCGGCTACCACCCGGCCGGGGGTACCGGCCCGCTGCGCCGCTTCACCGGCCCGCGCCCGGTGCCCGAGGTGCTCGCCGCGCTGGGCCGCCGCGGCGCGGGCCCGAACCACCTCTTCGGCCTCGACCGCATCATCTGGGCGGAACCCGGCCTGCGCCCGAAGGCGACCTCCCACGACCTGGCTCCGCTGCCCCCGTCCGACGCGGCCCCCACGGTGGGGGTGATCGACACCGGGATCCTGCTGCACCACGGCGAGCCGCACCCGTACCTCGGCAACCGGGTGGTGTACGACCCGGAGGACACCGTCCGGCCGGACCGCGGCGAGGACGGGAACCCGGCCGGCACGGCCGCGCACGGGACGTTCGTCGCCGGGGTGGTGCTGAAGCAGGTGCCGCCCGCGGTCCGCGTCCGCATGAAGGGGGTGATCGACAAGGCGGACGGTGCGGCCGAAGACCTCGCGGTCGCCAACGCCATCGACGAGCTGCGCGAAGAAGGCATCACCCTGATCAACCTGTCCTTCTCCGGCGCCACTTGGGAAGACGAGCCGCCGAAGGCGATCGAGGCGGCCCTGCGCCGGTTGCCGTCCGACGCGGTCGTGGTCGCCTCCGCCGGGAACCGGTCCAGCCGGCGCCGGGTCTACCCGGCCGCGATCACGCTCGAGTCCGCGGTCCCCGGCGAGTCGCACGCCCGCGTGATCGCGGTGGGCGCGGCCGAACCGACGGAGGACCCGGCCAAGCCGCGCGTGGCCGACTTCAGCAACTACGGTCCCTGGGTTTCGGCGTACGCCCAGGGTGTCGATGTGCTCGGCCCGTACTACCGGCCGGGATACCCGACGCAGCCTGCCGAAGCCTCGCCGCAGTACAACGGTTTCGCCGTCTGGAGCGGAACCTCGTTCTCGGCCGCGATCGTCACGGGCCGGATCGCGGCGAGGATGGCCGACGCCGGCTCGGCGGCGGCCGCCGCCGAGCTCGTGGTCCGCCTGCCGGAGACCGGCCGCGAAGAGACCCCCGTGGTGCACCTGCTCGATGTGAACGGCGAAACTCGGGTCCCGTACGTGCAGGGCCGGCTGCTCGAACCGGGCGTCTAAAGGCTCGCCCAGCCGGTGGTGACCGTCGTGCCGTCCGCGGCGGTCACCGACACCCGGGTCGCTCCCCGGGGCAGGTCCGCCGCCGTGAACCAGCCTTCCTCGCCGATCGGGCGGACGTGGCGTTCGCCCGCCACCTCGACGACCGCGTCGCCGGTGGCCCCGGTGATCAGGCCGCGCAGGGCGACCCGGCCGGCGCCGTACTCCACCTGCAGCTCCACCGACACCCGCGCCGACGCGAACGACAGCAGCCGGACGTCTTCGCCGTCCGCGCGGACCGCGCCGGCCTCCGCCAGGTCCGAGTCGAAGGCCAGCTCCGCCAGCTCGGCGTCGAGGTCGCGGGTGGTCAGGGCCGCGCGGGCCTGGCGCAGCACGAGGTCCGGCACCGGGTCCGCCCGGCCGGCCGCCGCGCGCAGGACGTCCATGAGCTCGTCGTCGGTGGTCACGTCCGGTCCTCCGTTCCGAGCCCGGCCTGGCCGGCCCGCTCGCGCAGGCGGCTCAGGCAGCGTTGCCGGGTCGGGCCGATGCTGCCGACCGGCACGTCGAGCGCGGCCGACACCTCCGCGTACGACGGCGGGGGCGTGGCCATCAGCACCCGCAGCAGCCGGCGGCACTGGTCCGACAGCTTGTCCAGCGCACGCCACAGCGCGGCGTCGCGTTCGTCGAGCAGCAGAGCCGCGTCGACGGCCGGGCCGGGCGCCGGCTCGCTCTGCCAGACCTGGTCGTCGGTGGGGCGCTCCCGGCCGGTGCGGCGGATCTGGCGGAGGCACTCGTGCCGGGCGGTGGTGGCCAGCCAGCCGGGCAGCCGCTCCGGGTCCTTGATCCGGCCGAGGTTTTCGACGAGCTTCAGCCACGTCGTCTGGACGGCGTCGGCCGCGTCGGCGTCGGACAGCCGGTGGGCGCGGGCGATCGACCAGAGCAGGCTCGCGTACCGGTCGACGAGGGCGTCCCAGGCCGCCTGGTCGCCGCGCGCGGCCGCCTCGAGCAGGGTCGTGGTGTCCACTTCACCTCCGGTTGCCCCGCTCAGCCTAACCAAGAGCGGCCCTTCGGACCGGTACGCCATCGGGGGACTCCTTCGCGTCTTCCCCCCGCTCAGCCGATCCGGTGAAAGCCCGGGAAATACCTGAACCGCCGCCCGGGGGCCGTCGTGTGCCCGGTGGGAGTGGTGGAGACGGATCGGGGTGAGGTTCGTGCGGACCTTCGTGCTCGTCTTGCTGGTGGTGGACCTGGTCGCCTGCGGGCAGCCGGTGACGGAGGTGAAGGGCCGGGCGCTGCCGGTGCCGGTGCGCACCGGCGCGGCCCCGGGCGAGCTGCTCGGGGACACGCCGGTGGCGCCGGTCGTCGTGAAGCTCTAGTTGAACGGGTCGAGCGTCAGGTAGGCCGTCGCCGGGTTGCCGTCGTTGACCAGGGATTCGTAGTGGCCGACGTCGTCGAAGGCGAACGCGTACGCCTTGCCGTCGGCCATCTGCGCGTGGATCTTGCGCGCGTAGTGGTTGGTGACGGCGTCCTGGTAGAACGCGGCCGAGCTGGTGTCCGGCTGGTTCGCGTTGGTCAGCAGCGTCGAGCGGTTGAAGCCCGCGCAGAGCGTGCGCGAGATCTGGCCGCGGACGTCGTTGGGCGCGTCGAGGTTCTTGTAGCAGCCGAAGACGCTGTCGGAGTCCGGCTTCTGGAACGCCGTCACGAACCCGCCGGAGGTGGTGGTGAAGTTCATGGTGTTGCCCGAAACCCGGCCGTAGTACTTCACGTTCGGCTGGTCGGCCACCGGGGTCACGGTCAGCGTCGACGAGCTGTACTTAGTCCAGACGCGGTCGATGTAGTCCTGCAGTACGGTCGCGGGCAGCGCGCCGGCCTCGATGCCGTGGCCCGGCGCCAGCGCGCGCAGGACCGTGCCGTCGGAGCGGGTGCGGATCAGGTTGGCCCAGCCGCCCGGCTGGCCGCGCAACGCCGTGTAGAAACCGTTGTAGCCGCCCGGTTTCAGGTGCCCGGTGCTCTTGGTCATGCCGCCCACCGGCTGCACGCCGACCGCGTACGGCGCGGAGAACATGTCCACCTGGGTGCTGTTGATCCAGAGGCCGCCGTCGTTGAGCGTGTACTCCGACCAGTTGAAGAGGATGTCGGCGTTCGGGTCCGACGGGTTCTGGACCGCCGGCTGCACCAGCCCGCCGGTGGCGAGCTTGAAGACCAGCTTCCGCCCGTAGGAGAAGTAGATCCGGCCGGAGAACTTCGGGATCCGGATGGTGATCGACTGGCCGTTCGCGGGGCCGGGGATCGACGCGTCGGGCGCCGGGATCGGCGGCACCGCGCCGCCGGGCCAGGCGTGGAACCCGCCGTTCGCGTCGGCCCAGCCCTGCTGCCCGGTCGCCAGGTTCGTGCCGAGGTCGTAGAGGTACACGGGGTCGCTTCGGCCGGAGTTGTTGGTGATCTTGAGCGGGATCGTCGCCGGGACCGCCTCGGCGGCGGGGGCGGTCGCGGCGACCACCGCGAGTGCCCCGGCCACCACCGCAAGCCGTTGCCACAGGGACGTTTTCGTGCGCACGGGCGCCTCCTCGTCGAGGCCGATGATCGCAAGTTGTTCAGACCATTTCAGCGTCGGTGTCCCGGTGAGCGGTTGTCAAAGGCTGATACTTATCAGCCCCCGTCCGGCCCAACGGCTTCAGCTGCGCGGCCACCACGGCGGCGAGCACGATCGCCGCGCCGAGCAGCTGCCACGGCGTCAGCCGCTGGCCGAGGACGAGCCAGCCGAGCAGCGTCGCGACGACCGGGCTGAGCAGCCCGAGGAACGTCACGTGCGTGGCGGACAGGGCGCGGATGCCGCGGAACCACAGCGCGTAGGCGAACGCGGCGCCGACCAGCGCGAGGTAGGCGTAGCCCGCGAGGTTCGCCCCGGACAGCGACGCCGGCGGAGCGCCTTCGACGGCCAGGGTGACCGGCACGAGCACCAGCCCGCCCGCGACGAGCTGCCAGCCGGTGGTGGCCAGCAGCGGCGCCGGGGACGTCCAGCGCTTGCTCAGCACGACGCCGGTGGCCATCACGACCGCGCCGCCTGCCGCGGCGGCCACGCCGATCGCGTCGAGCCGCGCGGTCGACTGCAGGACCAGCAGGCTGACGCCGGCCACCCCGGCGACGCCGGCGAGCACGGTCCGCCGGGTCAGGCGTTCGCCGAGCAGGCCGGTGGACAGGCCGGCGACGATCAGCGGCTGCAGGGCGCCGAGGGTGGCGGCGACCCCGCCGGGCAGCCGGTAGGCGGCGACGAACAGCAGCGCGAGGAAGGCGCCGATGTTCAGCGTGCCGAGCACGAGCGAGCGCCACCACCAGTCGCCCTTCGGCAGCCGCCGGGTGAGCGCGACCAGCAGCAGCCCGGCGGGCAGGGCGCGGATGACGGCGGCCAGCAGCGGGCGGCCGGGCGGGAGGAACTCGGTGGTGACGAGGTAGGTGGTGCCCCAGATGGCCGGGGCCAGTGCGGTGACGAGGAGGACGGCGAGTCGGTTGTTTAGCACTAAGACAGATTACCTCAGCGCTAAGGTAAATGGCCAGCACCTCACTTATCGCTAAGACATCCGTTACGCTGTGCCGATGGCCGACCACGTGGACCGGGTCCTCGAGCAGTGGCACGCCGAGCGCCCCGACCTCGACGTTTCCCCGATGGCGGTGATCGGCCGGCTGTCCCGGCTCAGCGCGCTGGTCGACACCGAGCTGCGCCGCACGTTCGCCCGCCACGACCTCGACCGCGCGTCCTTCGACGTCCTCGCCACCCTGCGCCGCAGCGGGCCGCCCTACCGGCTGACCCCGACGGAGCTGATGCGCTCGGCGATGGTGACGTCCGGCGCGATCACCCAGCGCCTCGACAAGCTGGAGGCGCGCGGCCTGGTCGAGCGCACGCCGAACGAGGCCGACGGCCGCGGGGTCCGGGTGGCCCTGACCGACGCCGGCGGCGAGCTGATCGACCGGGTGCTGCCGGACCACGTGGAAACCGAGCACCGCATCCTGGGCGCGTTGGGCGCCGGCGAGCGCGAAGAACTGGCCGCGACGCTGCGGACCCTGCTGGAGAGCCTGGGCGGCCCGGGGTCCTAGGAGATCTGCCGGACCGGTTCGCCGCCCAGCAGCGAGTCCAGGTCGATGCGGCCGCCCGCGGCGGCCAGGACGGCGTCGATCGCCAGGTCGACGTCGAGTTTGCGGCCGTGCTGGTCGGCGTACGCGCGCATCAGGTTGCCGATGTGCCGCTCCGGGTTGCGCCAGCTCGGCCACCGCAGGGACGCCTGCTTCGCCAGCCTCGAGAAGTTCGACTGGCGGGTCGTCGCCTCCAGCAGCCACTCCAGGTAGACGCGCATCGCGTGGAAGGCCGTGTGGCCCGGCGTCGCCACCGGGCCGTGGCCGGGCACCAGGGTGCGCGGCCGGAACGTGTCCTGGAGCCAGGCCAGCGCGTCGAGCCAGCCGGGGATCGAGCCGTGCACCGCCAGCGGGGTGTCGCCGATGAACACCAGGTCGCCGGTGAACAGGGTGCCCGAGCGCGGTTCGTGCACCACCAGGTCGCCTGCCGTGTGGGCGACGCCCGGCACGGCGACGACGTCGACCGCCGCGCCGCCCAGGTCGAGCCGGTGCCAGCCGGGCACCGGCCGGACCGCTTCCGGTTCCGGTGGCTCCAGCACGCCCCAGCTCGTGTAGGTGAAGACGTTGCCGTAGGTCTGCGGCCCGGCCTTGACCAGGTCGAGGCTGCCGGGCGCGGCCAAAGCCGTGCCGCCGTCGCGGAGGGCGACGCCGAGGCCGTTGTGGTGCTCGCCGTGGGCGTGCGTGATGACGACCGTGAGCTCCTGCTCGCCGGCGTACTTGCGGACGTCGCGCAGCAGTTCGAGGGTCGCCTGCTCGGTGCCGCAGGTGTCGATCAGCGCGACGCCCTCGCTGCCCTGGATCCAGCCGCTGTTCGCGACGAACCACTCGGCCGGGCTCTTCACGTACGCCACCACTCCCGGCCGCGCGTGCCGGAGCGGGACGATGTTCGATCTGACGGCCGGCATGCTTTCCTCCCCTGAACGGACGAAGCGGTTAACGACGGTGACCGGACCAGGTTGCGCGGATTCTCCGGGAATGTTCGGCCGGGCGCCGGCAGGCGGTCTAGACCAATATGATCCTAGGAGCGGCCTCCGGCGGCTGTCACTGACAGGACCGGACACCGGCGGGTGAACTTTTCCCAGGGGATTCCCGGTGAATTTCGGTCGGGCGACCGCCCGAGAATTTTTCGGATTTCGCCGTGGCCAGGGTCTTGACAGTCGATCACGACCGTCCATACTGGTATATACCTTTATGGGAGGGTCCGGGCCGAAAAAAGAGGGGGACTTCGCGCTCACGGGCCGACGGAAGGTCTGAGGGGTCCTTCCGTCGGCCGCGCGAAGGCCGGTCACCGGCAGTGTTGACACAGATACTGGTACGAACCAGTATGTCTCCTGCCGGCCGGGAGGAGAACTATGGCGGGGGCACACGTCCGGATCGACAACCGGCTGATCCACGGGCAGGTCACCGTGGTGTGGACCCGCCGGCTCGGCGTCCGCCGGCTGGTCGTCTGCAACGACGACGTCGCCGCCGACGAGCTCCAGCTGATGCTGCTCCCGCAGGCCGCCCGCGGGCTGCCCACCGACGTCCTGTCCGTCGCGGCCACGCTGGCCGCCGAGCCGGGCGCGGACGTCATGGTCATCGCGAAACACCCCGAGGACGTCTTCCGGCTCGTCGAGGGCGGGCTGCGGCCGGAGATCGTCAACGTCGGCAACGTCGCCCCCCGTCCGGGTGAAAAAAGCACGATGGTCACCCGCTCGGTCGCGGTCACCGCGGACGAGGCCGACGCCTACCGCAAACTCGCCGCCGCGGGCATCCCGCTGGTCACGCAGCTGCTGCCGCAGGACAAGCCCGCCGATTTCGTCTCGTTGCTCGACCGGAAAGGGCTCTAGCTCCGCATGCTCGTCGCGTTGGCCCTGACCCTCTGGGCGATCTACTGCACGTACGACGGCCTCGGGCCGTTCCTCATCTACGCCCAGCGCCCGCTGATCGCCGGCTCGGTGGCCGGGCTGATCACCGGCCACCCGCTGCTCGGCCTGCTGATCGGCGCGACGCTGGAGCTGGCCGCGCTCGGCGTCTACACCTACGGCGGCGCCACCATCCCGGACTACCAGACCGGCGCGATCGTCGGCACCGCGCTGGCCGCGGGCGCCGCCGGTGCCCCGGCCGCGCAGGCCGCGATCGGGATCGGCGTCGGGCTGCCCGCGGCGATCCTGCTCTCGGCGCTGGACCCGGTGGGCAAGATGGTGACCACCGCGCTGGTGCACCGGGCCGACGGCTACGCCGCCGACGGCAACGCGCGCGGCCTGGCGGTGATCCACTGGGTCAGCCTCGTCCCGTGGGTGGCGGTGCGGGCGATCCCGACGTTCCTGGCCGCGCTCGCCGCGTCCGGCGGGCTGGTCAAGGACATCACCGCGAGCATCCCGGCCGGGTTCGTGCAGGGCATGACGCTCGCCGGCTCGCTGCTGCCGGCGGTCGGCTTCGCGCTGCTGCTCGGCATGATGGAGCTGTCGCGGTACTGGTACCTGCTGCTCATCGGGTTCGTCGGGTTCGCCTACCTGAAACTGCCGGTCCTGGGGATCGCGCTGGTCGGCGTCGCGGTCGCGATGCTGTTCGTGACGCTGAAACGCGACGAACCCGCGCTCGCCGTCCCCGAGGCCGCGGCCGAAGAGCCCGCCGCGGAGGCGAGGCTGACGAAACAGGACCTGCGCCGCGCGTTCCGCCGGTACTTCTGGTCCAGTCAGATCTCCTGGAACTACGAGCGGATGCAGGCGCTCGGCTTCGCGTACTCGATGGAGCCCGTGCTGCGCCGGCTCTACCCCGAGAAGGCCGACTACGTCGCCGGCCTGCAGCGGCACCTGCAGTTCTTCAACACCTCCGTGCTCGTCGGCGGCCCGCTGATCCTCGGCTCCAGCGTCGCGCTCGAAGAAGCCGGCACGCCGAAGTCGGCGGCGAGCACCAAGGTCGCGCTGATGGGGCCGCTGGCCGGCATCGGCGACACCGTCGTGTTCGCGCTGTACAACAGCATCGTCTTCACCATGGGCGCGTCGTGGGCGCTGCAGGGCAACTGGCTCGGCCCGGCCTTCGCCGCGGTGATGGTGCTCGTGCCGTACGCGCTCATCCGGCGCTGGCAGTTCTCCTTCGCCTACCGTGAGGGCAGGAGGCTGGCCGGGCACCTGGCCGCCGGTGCGCTCGCCCGCGTCGCCCAGGGGGCGACCGTCCTGGGGTTCGTCGTGCTCGGCGGGTTCATCCCGTCGATCGTCAAGGTCGTCACCACCCTCACCTACCGGCAGACCACCACGGTCCAGGGGCAGCCGGTGACGCAGGCGGTGGCGATCCAGGACCGGCTCGACGAGCTGCTGCCGTTCCTGCTCCCGGTGCTCGTCACCGCCGGGGTGTACCTGCTGACGGCCAAGGCCCGGCTGCGGCCGGTCTGGGTCATCGGCATCGTCGTCGTCGCCGGGGTCGTCCTGGGGTGGCTCGGCTGGTTCGCGCCGTCGGCCCCGGCGAAGAGTTAGGGGGTTCTCACGATGTCCGTCCCGATCATCCTGGCCGGTCACGGCCGCCTGCCCTCCGGTGTCGGAGAGGCCGCCGAGATGATCCTCGGCCCGCAGTCGCGGCTGAAGGTGTGCGAGCTGAGCCCGCGCGACAGCCCCGAGGAGTTCGGCCGCCGGGTGCTCGAGCTCGCCCACGACGCCGCCGGCGTGCTCGTGCTCGCCGACCTGCACGGCGGCTCGCCGTTCAACGCCGTCCGGGCGCTCGCCGCCGGTCCCGGCCGGCGCATCGAGCTGGTGTCGGGGCTGAACCTGCCGATGCTGCTGGAAGTCCTGCTGCACACGACCGACGACGTCACCGAGCTCGCCGGGGTGGCCCGCGCCGCCGGCCGCGACGGCGTCGTCGACGTCCTGGAATCGACCTGGTGACCGCCGCGCTCCTGCTCGCCGCGCAGGACGTCCGGATCACGCCGGGACCCGGGCACCGGCTCGGCGGGTACCTGGCCCGGCACGGCGTCGCGACCGGCACGCACGACGACCTCGAGGCGTCCCTGATCTGGCTGTCCACCGAGGACGACCCCGGCGTGGTGTGGGTGGCGCTGGACGCGCTCGCGGTCGACGCCGGGCTGACCCGCACCCTGGCCGACGCGGTCGCCGCGGCGGTGGACATCGACCCGGACCGGGTGCTGGTCTGCGCGTCGCACACGCACTCCGGGCCCGAGGGCTGGACCGGCCAGCTGCACCCGGGCCTGCCCGGGCAGCGCGACGCCGGGCTGGTCGGCCGGATGGCGGAGAAGGTCACCGGCGCCGCGCTGCGGCTGCGCGCCTGCCGCGGCCGGGTGCGGGCGCGCTGGCACGCGGGCGAGACCGAGGCCGTCGGCGGCAACCGCTACCGGCCCGACGGGCCGCACGACACGTCGTTCGGCGTCCTCGAACTGCGCCGCGACGACGGCAGCCCGGCCGCGCTGCTGTTCGACTACGCGAGCCACCCCACCGTGCTCGGCCCGGACAACCTCGCCTGGTCGGCGGACTGGCCCGGGGCGACCCGCCGCGAGCTGGCCACCCTGGTCGGCCAGCCGGTCGCGGCGTTCCTGCAGGGCGCGGCGGGCGACGCCAGCTCCCGGTTCGTCCGCCGCGGCCGCGACCACGCCGAGGTCCGCACGCTCGGCGGCCACCTGGCGACGTCGATCGCGCGCACGCTCGCGGCGGTGTCGTCGCCGGCCGCGGCGGCCGGCCCGGTCCGGCTGAGCCGGTCCACGCTGCACCTGCCCTACCGCGAGGTGCCGTCGCTCGAGGACAGCGTGGAGCTGCGCGAGGCGGCGGAGGCGGAGTGGCAGCGCGAGCTGGCCCGCCACGGCGAGGACCACCCGGCGGTCCGGATCGCGCAGACCCGCTACGAGGGCTGCGCGATGCTCGCGACGATGGCGGCGGGCGGCCGGCCCACCGGCTGCGCCGAGGTGCCGGTCAGCGTGGTGTCGCTGGGGGAGATCGCGTGGCTGCACACGCCGTTCGAACTGTTCGCGTCGCTGGGGCTGCGCATCCGCCGCGGCAGCCCGTTCCGCCACACGCGGGTGATCGGCTACACCGACGGGTACCTGGGCTACCTGCCGGACGCCGACGGCCACCGCGACGGGATCTACGAGTCGTACGTGACGCTGTTCGGCCCGGAATCCCCGGACGTGCTGGTGGAGCACTGCCTGAAGGTGCTGCGGGCCCACCAGGCCGGCTGCTGACCCCTCAGCCGGCCGGGCTGCGCCGTGCCTGGGTGAAGACGGTGTAGCGGTCGGCCCGGTACAGCGAGCGGCCGGCTTCGATGACGCCGCCGCTCTGGTCGTGCAGGGTACCTTCGATGATCAGGCACGGCTGGGTGGCTTCGATGCCGAGCAGGGCCGCGTCGTGGCTGTTCGGCAGCACCGCGGAGATCGCGGTGTCGTTCCATTCGGCCCGCACGCCCCAGCGTTCCTCGATGGTGCGGTGCAGGGACTGGGTTTCCCAGTCGAACAGCTCGATGTCCGGGAACCGGTCGACGGACAGGTTGGTGCGCTCGACGGCGAACGGCTCGTCCTCGACGTACCGCAGCCGTTCCAGCCGGAACACCCGCGCACCCGGCGGCACGTTGAGCCGGCCGGCGATGCGGGGGCCGGCGCTCTCGACCTCGGCGTGCAGCACCTTCGTCTTCGGGACCACCCCGCGGGCCTGCATGTCCTCGGTGAACGAGGTCAGCATGTCGATGTGCGCGGCCTGCCGTTCGGCGGTGAACGTCGCGGTGCCGTGCTGGCGGTAGAGGACGCCGTCCGCGACCAGGCGGTTGATCTCCTGCCGCACGGTGCCGCGGGCCACCTGGAAGTGCTCGGCGAGGAACCGTTCCGACGGCATCAGCCGCCCGGGCCCGGCTTCGGTCGCGACGCTTTCCAGGATTTCCCGCAGCTGGTCGCCCTTCGGCCGCCCCGGCTGCAGCGCGTCCGGGAGGCGCAGATCGCTCGCGGGAACGTGTTTCGGACGGGGCATGACTTCAGTATGTCGCGCGCCGCCCACGGAGGTAACACCCGCCGCGGCTGAGACGGGGCTCGGGAGCGGCGGGGCAAAGGTGCGGCAAAGCCGCTTTTCCGCGAGCTGACCCGGCTTGACCCGGACCCCGCCGGCGGCGGCGGATCGCCCGGAACTGTCGGTGGCCGCCGGTAAGCTGGATACGGGGGGCCGGAGGCGTCCCCGCTCAGCCGGTGGCGCGGTCACCCAGCCTCGCCAGGAACTCCGCCGCCACCGCTTCTCCCGTCACGTGTCCCACCGCGCGGTACAGCGCCTGCGACTCGCGGGCCGTCCCCTCCGCCAGCATCGACCGCCCCGCCGCCGCTTGGACCGCCGCCAAGCCCAGCAGCGCCTCCGCCTCCACCACGCGGAACCCGCCCGCGCGGGCCGCGTCCAACGCCGTTCGGGCGTGTTCGCCCGCCTCGCCCGGCCGCCCGCCCGCCGCGAGGACCCGGGCCAGCGTCGCGGCCGCTTCCGCCAGCTGGCCCCGGAGGCCCGACTCCGCCGTCAGGGACCTGGCCTCGCGCAGGACGCGCTCCGCCGCGTCGAGGTCGCCCCGGCCTTCTTCCGCCCGGCCCAGCGCGATCAGCGCCGCCGCCTCGACCTGGCGGTCGCCGTCGCGGCGGACGCACTCCAGGGCCGCCTCCGCCGTGGCCGCCGCCTCGTCGTGGTCGCCGCGGGCGATCCGGAGGGCGCTGACTACGTTCAGCGCCGTGGCCTCGCCGAAGCTGGACCCCAGCTCGCGGAACGCCCGCAAGGCCTGGTCCAGCACCTCCCCGGCCTCCGCCAGCCGGCCCGTGGCCAGCAGGATCGGCCCCAGGTCGGCGAGGTTGGCCGCCTCCCAGAACGCCAGGTCCTCCTTGCGGGCCAGCGCGATCGCCTCGACCAGGCAGTCCTCCGCCTGCTCCAGCCGGCCCAGCTGGCGGTAGTGGCAGCTCAGCGAGTTCAGCGCGAGCGCCTCGCCCGACCGGTTGGCCAGCTCCCGGAACAGCTGGATCGCCCGCCGGCTGTGCTCCACGGCCTCCGACAGCCGGCCGGTCCACTCCAGCATCGCGCCGAGGTTCGCCACCGCCGTCGCCTCGCACTGCCGCCAGCCGCACGCCCGGCTCGCCAGCACCGCCTTCTCCGAGTGCCGGATGCCCGCTTCGTGCTGGCCTTCGCGGAAGTACGCGCCGCCGATCGACAGCTGCACCAGTGCCTCCGCGGGCCGCGCGCCGTGGTCCTGCGCCGCGCGCAGCACGATCGGGGCCAGCTCCAGCCACTCCGCGCGGCGGCCGTGGTCGTGGAAGAACCGCCGCAACGCGTCGGCGAGGTACCACGCGCCGGGGTACGGCCCGCGTGCCGCGGCCTGCCGCAGCGCCGCCGACAGGTTGGGCACCTCGACGTCCAGCCAGGCCACGGCCGAGGCGGCGTCGGCGAAGACCACCGGGCTCGGCGCCGACGGCGCGTCCTCGCGGGGGAGCGCCACGATCCGCGCGCCCAGCAGCGCCACCGCCGCGTCCGCGGCCGCGCAGTAACCGGTGAACAGCCGCTCCCACGCCCGGTCGCGCGCGGGTTCGTCCTCTTCGGCGCGGACGCACAGCTCGGCGTAACGGCGGGCGAGGTCGTGGAACCGGTAGCGGCGGGGCGCGTGCGCTTCGAGGAGGTTCGCCGCGGACAGGCCGCGCAGCAGCCGGGTCGCCTCCCCGGCCGGCGCGTCCAGCAGCGCCGCCGCGTCGACGGCGGTGAAGTCGGTGCCCGGCACCAGCGCGAGCAGCCGGAACGCCTGCCGCAGCCCGGGCGGCAGCGCCTGGTACGACACCGAAAACGCCTTGGCGACCGCACTCTCGCCGTCGAAGCCGAGGTGGGCCAGTGGATCGCCGCGCAGCTCCTCGACCAGCTCGCCGATGCTGGCGACGCCGGTGTTCGCCGCGGCGATCCGCAGGGCCAGCGGGTGGTGGCCGCAGAGGCGGGCCAGCTCGGCGGCCGCCTCCGGCTCGGCGGCCGTCCGGTCGCCGAGCAGCGCGGTCAGCAGCGCCCGGGAGTCGTCTTCGCGCAGCTGCGCCAGCCCCAGCGACCGCGCGCCGACGCGGGCGACCAGCTCGTCGAGCCGGTGCCTGCTGGTCACCAGGACCCGGCCCGACGACGGCAGCAGCGGCAGCACCTGCGCGGTGTCGCGGGCGTTGTCCAGCACCACCAGCGCCTGCCGGTCGGCCAGCAGGGACCGGTAGAGCTTGCTCTGGTCGTCCACCCCGGGCGGCACGTCCCGCAGGTCGACGCCGAGGGTGCGCAGCAGCTGCGCGAGCGCGGCGGCCGGGGTGAGCGGCTCGTCGTCGGCGTCGAAGCCGCGCAGGTTCACGTACAGCTGGCCGTCGGGGTAGCGCGTCCGCGCGGTGTGGGCCCAGTGCACGGCCAGCGCGGTCTTGCCGACGCCCGCGGTGCCGGTGATCACCCAGACGTCGCCGGGTTCGTCGAGCGCGGCCAGCTCCGGCGCGCGGCCGGCGAACCCGCGGACGTCCAGCGGCAGTTCGGCGGGCCGCGGCGGGACCGGGGCGGTGGGCGGCGCCGGCTCGCCTTCGCCGCGCAGGATCCGCATCCGCAGGTCCTGCAGCGCCTGGCCGGGTTCGATGCCCAGTTCGTCGACCAGCAGCTCGTGCGCCCGCGTGTACGTCTCCAGCGCCTCCGGGGTCCGGCCGCAGCGGTGCAGCGCGAGCATCAGCGCGCCGCGGAGGCGTTCGCGGAACGGGTGCTCGCCGACGAGCCGCCGCAGGTCCCCGACGACCTCGCCGTGCCGCCCCGACGCGAGCTCCTGCTCGTACAGCTCCTCCAGCGCGACGAGCCGGCGTTCGGCCAGGGCCGGGCCTTCGTGCCGGGCCAGTTCCTCGCTCACCCCGCCGAGCGGGGCGCCTTCCCACAGCGCCAGCGCGGCCCGCAGGTGCGCGACGGCGTCCGGCCCGGACGTCGCCCTGGCCTGCGCGACCTCGTCGTCGAACACGTCGAGGTCGCGGTCGCCGGGTGCGACCTCGATGAGGTAGCCGGACGCGCGCCGCACGATCACGTCCCGGCCGAGGAGCTTCCGCAGTTCCGAGATGTGCACCTGGAGCCGCCCGCGCACGCTCGGCGGCGCGTCCGCGCCCCAGGTCAGGTCGATCAGGCGGTCTTCGGTGACGACCCGGTTCGGGTTGAGCAGCAGCGCGGCCAGCACGGACGTCTGTTTGCGGCCACCGGGCCGGACCGCGCCGCCTTCGCCGAGGACGGTGATCGGCCCGAGCAGGCGGTAGCGCACGTGATACCCCCGGAAGGCGGACCGAAGCGGAACGGAAGTGCCGTGATCGACCCTAGCCGTGGACAGCTGGGAAGGGAGGCCACGGGGTGGACCGAGACGACGCGGAGCGCCTGTTGTTCGTGTGTTTCCCGGAGGGTGGCGAAGCGGCCGGCCGCTACCGGGCCTGGCGCGATCCCCGGATCGCGGTGCACGTCGCCGAGCTGCCCGGCCGGGGCGCGCGCCGGGACGAGCACCCGTACCGGGACATGTGGCTGCTGGTCGAGTCGCTGGCCGCGGAACTGGCCGGGGCCCTGGCCCGCCCGCACGTGCTGTTCGGCGCGGGGCTCGGCGCGCTCGTCGCCTACCGGCTGGCCCAGCGGCGGGTGGCCGCGGGACTGGGGGTCCCGCGGGCACTCGTCGTGGCGCACCAGGCGCCGCCGGACCGGGCCGCGCGCGCGGTGCCGGAGCAGGCGGAGCCCGCCGACGTCAGCCTGCTGGTCAGCGACGGGCACGTGCCCGTCGCGCCGCCGCTGCCGTGTCCGATCCGGGGGTTCGGCGAGCCGCAGGTGATGACGGGCTGGGGTGAGCACACCAGCGCGGGGTTCGTGCTCACCCCGGCCCGGGCGCAGGACAGCACGGCGCTGCTGCGTGACGCGGTCCTGCGGGCGGGCTACCTGATCTCGGCACTGGCCGGCCCGCCGCCGCGGCTGACCGAGGCGTAGCCCGGCCCGCGGCGGACCGCCGGGATGAGCACGCCGGCGCGGGGTGCGTGCTCATCCCGGCCCCGGCCCCGGCCCCGGCCCCGGCCCCGGCCCCGGCCCCGCCCCGGGCCGGGACCGCACGGTGCCGCGCACTGACTGGGCGGCCGAAGAGGCCCGGTCGACCGGAGGGACCTTGACCCCGGACCCCGGTGTCCGAGCCTCGGCAGGGCGCTCCGTCGGCGGGGACCGGCCGAACATGCATAAGCGCTGTTACAATCGGCCCGTGATCCGGCCGTGCTGACCCGCGCCCTCGTCGACCTCACCCCGCTCCGCACGTGTCCGCCGTTCCGGCGGCTCTGGCTGGGCCGGCTCTGCTCCGGCTTCGGCTTCCAGATGACCCTCGTCGCGGTGATGTTCCAGGTCTGGTCCCAGACCCGCAGCACCGTGTGGACCGGCGCGGTCGGGCTCGCGCAGGCGCTTCCGCTCATCGTGTTCGGGTTGTTCGCCGGCTCGCTCGTCGACCGCGCCGACCGGCGGAAGATCGCGCTCGCCGCCACGGCCGGGCAGACCGTCTGCTCGGTTCTCCTGGCCGTGCAGGGCTTCATCGGCGGTGTGCCGGTGGCCGCCGTGCTGGGGCTGGTGGCCGTGCAGTCCGGTTTCTTCGCACTCGGCGGCCCGGCGGGGCGGACCTTCGTGCCCCGGCTGCTGCCGCCGGAGCAGCTGGCCGCCGGGCTCGCGCTGGGCCGGATCGCGTTCCAGGGCGCGATGCTGCTCGGCCCGGCGCTCGGCGGGCTCGTCCTCGGGCGCTTCGGCGTCGGCGGTTGCTACGTCGTCGACGCGCTCACCTTCGGCATGGCCTTCTACGGCCTCTTCGGCCTGCCGGAGATGCGGCCCGGCGGCGAACCGGCGCGGGCCGGGGTGCGCGGGGTGCTCGACGGCCTCGCCTTCCTCGTGCGGACGCCCGTCGTGCGGGGTGCGCTGCTCACCGACCTGGCCGCCACCGTGCTGTCCATGCCGCTCAGCCTCTTCCCGCTGGTCAACGCCGAACGCTTCGACGGCGATCCGCGCACCCTCGGCCTGTTCATGTCGGCCGTCGCGGCCGGCGGGGTCGCGGCTTCGGTGTTCTCCGGGGCGTTCACGCGCCGGCTGCGGCCGGGCCGGGTGATGCTGGCGGGGTCGGCGGCCTGGGGTGTCGCGCTCGCCGGGTTCGGCCTGGCGCCCGGCCCGTGGCTGAGCCTGGCCTGCCTCGTCGTCGCGGGCGCCGCCGACACGGTCTCGGTGGTTTCGCGCGGTGCGCTCGTCCAGCTGGCCACGCCGGACGTGCTGCTGGGCCGGGTCGCCGCGGCCGAGCAGATCGTCGGCCAGGCCGGTCCGGACGTCGGCAACCTGCGCGGCGGACTCGTCGCCGGCGCGACCTCCGGGACGTTCGCGCTGGTCAGCGGCGGGGTGCTGTGTGTCGCGGCGGTGGTGGCGGTCGGCGCGGCCACGCCCGGCCTGCGCCGCTTCACAACGCCCGCGCGCTGATTCCTCGGCCCGGATCGGGGATCCGCGCCGAATTCACCGGCCGGCCCGGGAGGGCCGGCGAGGAATCGTTCTCCCTGCCCCGGCGTCTCCGGGAAAGAGCGCGGTTGGTCCGATCAGCCGCTGCCGCATTCACCCGTCCGGACCTGTCGGACAACCCGCCGCGAGCAGGGCATCCGCCACCACGAGTTCCCTGATGGCGGGGTACGCGGTTCGATTTCCGGTCAATTCGGCACGGTGTCCATTAATTGTCCAAGAATCGGAACCGGCCTCGCTTTCTTCGGAAATATTTCGGAACGATGACGTTGTGTGGAATATCGAAGAGTGATGGCGCCGGGTTCGGTTCCTGTGGCGGGTCGGCGCGCCCGCGTCGCTCTGGCATGGTCGTGACCGCTGTCACCTGCGGTGGCGAGATCACGAAACCCGATGGCTCGCCGTGGGTTTGTTCCCCTCGTCCGGACCGACCCTGTCAGTGGGTTACCTGATCGCCCTCTTGTCACTCTTTCGCGTGAACATGGCGTGACATATTTCTCGGCAACGTAATTGCGGCCCTGCAAATCGTCATCTACAGTCCGGCTGATCCCGGCCGAACGAGCCGTATTCCGTGATCCGCAGAATCCTCCCCGAGGAGTGGCATGCCCCAACGCCCCTCGACGCGCCGGCTCGCCGTGCTCGCCCTGATCGCCGTCCTGGTGACCGGGTGCAGCCAGCTCAAGGGCTCCACCGCCGCCGGTGCCGTCGAAAAGCCGTCGATCCGGGTCGCGATCCTCACCACCGTCGACCTCGCCACCCTGTGGCTGGCGCAGGAGGGTGGCTACTTCAAGGCCGAGGGCCTCGAGGTGCAGACCGACGTCGGCGCCAGCGGCCAGGAAACGCTGACCCGGATGGTGAACGGCCAGGACGACCTCGCGCTGTCCACCTACCCCCTGTTCTTCCTGGCCAAGAACAGCGGGACCGCGGACATCAAGCTGGTGGCCGACGGCACGTCGGCGAGCCCGCGCAGCAACGAGGTCGTCACCGTGCCGAACTCGCCGGTCAAGACCGTGAACGACCTCACCGGCAAGCGCATCGCGATCAGCTCGAAGAACGCGGCTTCGGACGTGCTGACCCGGTCGGTGATGCACGACCACGGCATCGACGCGAGCAAGGTGCAGTGGGTCCCGATGCCGCTGCCGGAGATGGGCGCCGCGCTGGCGCAGGGCCGGGTCGACGCCGCCTACCAGCCCGAACCGTTCCTCACCCAGGCCGCCAAGACCGCCGGCGCGTACCCGGTGGTCGACGCGGCCAGCGGCAGCACCCAGGCGTTCCCGCTCACCGGCTACGGCGCCACCGCCAAGTGGGTGCAGGACCACCCCAAGACGGTGGCGGCGTTCCAGCGCGCAATGGTCAACGCCACGCGCGCCGCGGTGGACCGGTCCCGGATCGAGCCGCTGGTCGTCCGCAACGCCAAGGTCGACCAGGACATCGCCAGCCTGATGGTGATGCCGGCCTTCGGGTCCACTCTGGACGCCCGCCGCATCCAGCGGGTCCCGGACCTGCTGCAGCAGCTGGGCGTCGTGCAGACGAAGATCGACGCCTCTTCGATGATCGCCCCGCAGGCCGGCACCGGCTGAGCCGGGGACGGGCCGCCGAGGGCGGGTGCGCGAGTTCGCGCACCCGCCCTTTTCGTTGTGCCGCCGGGAAGTTTTCCCGGTAGCCGGCCATCGTGAAATTTTCGGACCGCCGGGGGCGAGTCCGGTTTCGGTGGTTCGCACCTTGACACGACCGCCGCCGCGCCCCAGTCTCTTCATACCGACCGCGCGGTACGTCGGTGTCCACATGGTGAGAGGGTCGACGATGACGCTTCCCGGCGAGGACCTCCTCGTGGCCGACGGCTTGACCGTGCGCTTCGGCGGTCTCACCGCCCTGCACGACGTCCGCCTGAGCGTCGGCGCGGGCACCGTCGTCGGCGTGATCGGGCCCAACGGGGCCGGCAAGACGACGCTGTTCAACGTCATCTGCGGCTTCGTCCGGCCGCAGGCGGGCCGCGTGCTCTGGCGCGGGCAGCCGCTCGTCCGGCACCGGCCCGAACACCTCGCCCGGCTCGGGATCGTCCGGACGCTCCAGGGCCTCGGCCTGTTCCCGGGGCTGACCGTGCTCGAGAACGTGCTCGCGGGCGCGAGCCGCCACGCCCGGACCGGCGTCCTCCCGGCCCTCGCCGGCGCCGGCCGCTCGGCCCGCGACGAAGCCGAGCTGACCGGCCGGGCCCGCGCGGCCCTGGGCGAGCTGGGGATCGCCGACCTCGCCGACCGGTTGCCCGGCGTCCTGCCCTACGGCGTGCGCAAACGCGTCGCGCTCGCCAGGGCGCTGGTGGCCGAGCCGGACCTGCTGCTGCTCGACGAACCGGCGAGCGGGCTCTCGGCCGCCGAGCTCCTCGAGCTTTCGACGTTGATCCTCTCGCTGCGCCGGCAGATGGCGGTGGTGCTCGTCGAGCACCACATGGACCTGGTGATGGAGGTCTGCGACCGGGTGGTGGTGCTGAACTTCGGCGAGGTGATCGCGGCGGGCACCCCGGCCGAGATCCAGGCCGACCCCCGCGTGACCGAGGCCTACCTCGGCGACCCCGCCGAGGAGGCGCCCGGTGCTTGAGATCGAAGACCTTTCCGTGGCCTACGGCGCGGTCCGCGCGCTCGACGGCGTCGGCGTCACCGTCGAGCGCGGCGGGATCACCGCCGTGCTCGGGGCGAACGGCGCCGGGAAGACCACGCTGCTGCGCACGATCAGCGGCCTGCAGCCCGCCCGCGGCGGCCGGATCACCTGGGACGGCAAGGACCTGACCGGGCTCGCGCCGGACCGGATCGCCCGCGGCGGCGTCGCGCACGTGCCCGAAGGCGGCGGGGTGATCACCGAACTGACCGTCGACGAGAACCTCCGGCTGGGCGCGCTGTGGCGGCGTGACCGCGCCGACCGCGCCGCCGCGCGCAAGGAGGTGTACGAGCTTTTCCCGGCCCTGGGCGAACGTTCGGCGAAACCCGCCTCGACGCTGTCGGGCGGCGAACGGCAGATGCTGGCCATCGGCCGGGCCCTGATGAGCCGGCCCGGGCTGCTGCTGCTCGACGAACCGTCGCTCGGCCTCGCGCCGCTCATCACCGCCCGGATCATGGGGATCCTGCGTGACCTGCGGGCCTCGACCGGGCTCACGGTCGTGCTCGTCGAGCAGAACGCGCACAGCGCGCTGTCGATCGCCGACCGCGGGTACGTCCTCGCGCTCGGCCGGGTCGTGGCCGTCGACACCGCGGCGGAACTGCTGGCCGACGACGGCCTCCGCCACGCCTACCTCGGCTTCTGACCGTCCAAAATGGAGGTGAACGGTCCGGTATGCAGGACTTCTTCGACCTGACCCTCGGCGGGATCTCGGCCGGCGCGGTGTACGCGGCGCTCGGGCTCGCCCTGGTCATCATCTACCGGGCCACCCGGGTGGTGAACTTCGCGCAGCCCGCCCTCGCCCTGATCTCGACCTACCTCGCCTACTCGGTGACGAAGGCGACGGGCAGCTACTGGCTCGGGTTCGCCGTCGCGATCGTCGCCGGGACCGTGCTGGGCGTAGCCACCGAACGGCTGCTGATCCGGCCGCTGCGGCACCGCTCCGAGCTGAGCTCGATCATCGTCACCCTCGGGCTTCTCCTGGTGCTGCAGGCGGTCGCCGGGATGATCTGGTCCAACGAACCGCTCGCGTTCCCGTACGCCTTCGACTTCCGCGGCCGGTTCTCCGCCAACGACCTGTTCGTCGTCCTCGTCGTCCTCGCCATCGCCGGGCTCGTCCTGGTGCTGTTCAAGTACACGCCACTGGGGCTGCGGATGCGCGCGGCCGCGTTCGCCCCCGAAGTGGCGCGGACGCTCGGCGTCCGGGTCGGGCTGATGCTCACCGCCGGCTGGGGACTGGCCGCGGCCGTCGGCTCCCTGGCCGGGCTGCTCGCCACGCCGCCGTTCCTGTTCCCGAACGTGCTGGACGGCGTCTTCGTCTACGCGCTGACGGCGGCCGTGCTCGGCGGGCTCGACAACCCGCTGGGCACCATCGCCGGCGGGTTCGTCCTCGGCGTCGGACTGTCCTATGTGTCCGGCTACCTGGGACCGGAGCTGGTGACGATCGCCGCGCTGGCCATCCTCGTGGTGGTGCTGACCCTCCGGCCCAGCGGGCTGTTCGGCCGGGCCAAGGTGAGGCGGGTATGACCGTGCGCACCAAGACACCGGAAGCCCGGGCGGCTCCGGTGAAGCAGCGTCGCACGCTGCCGCCGCTGGCCGTCCACGCGCTGGCCGCGCTCGGCGCGTTCGCGGTGGTCGTGCTGCTGACCCTGGTCACCGACGAGTTCACCAACCTGCGGATCGCGACCATCGGCTACTACCTGGTCGCGGTGGCCGGGCTGACCCTGCTGACCGGCCTCACCGGCCAGGTTTCGCTGGGGCACGGCGCGTTCATGTTCATCGGCGCCTACACGGTCGCGTTGCTGGTGCGGCGGGTGCCGTCGTTCCCGCTGTGGGCCGACCTGCTGCTGGCCTCGGCCGCCGGCGGGCTCGCCGGGCTGCTGGCCGGCGCCGCCGCGGCCCGGCTGCGCGGCCCGTACCTCGCCGGGGCGACCCTGGCGCTGGCCGTCGGGCTGCCCGCGCTGACCCGGAAGTTCCCCGACTTCCTCGGCGGCAGCAACGGGTTGAGCTTCACCGTCCACAGCAGACCGGCCGGAATCGGTGTCCCGGAGCTGCGCTGGCAGACCTGGATCGTCTGGCTCAGTGTGCTGCTGGCCCTGGTGCTGGTGGTGAACATCGTCCGCGGCCGGCTCGGGCGGGACTTCCGCGCGGTCCGCGACGACGAGGTCGCCGCCGCGCTGAGCGGGATCGCCGTCGGCCGCACGAAAATCCTCGCCTTCCTGGTCAGCGCGGTCTGCGGTGGCCTGGCGGGCGGGCTGCAGGCGTTCCTGCTCGGCACCGCCGCGCCCGGCTCGTTCACGCCCGCGTTGTCGCTCAGCCTGCTGGCGGCGGTGGTGCTGGGCGGCCTCGGGTCCCTGTGGGGCGCGCTGTGGGGCGCGGTCGCGCTCGTGTACTTCCAGGCGTGGTCCGAGGACCTCGCCGACGTGCTCCACCTGAACACCGACGTGGCCAACAACCTCCCGCTCGCGGTGTACGGCGTGATCCTCATCGTCGTCGTGCTCGCCTTCCCGCGCGGCATCCAGGGCGGTTTCCAGTGGCTCCGCAGCCGCCAGACGGCGATCCGCCGAGCAAAGGAGAACGATGAGAACCATTAGGTACGGCGCGGGTTTCCTGGCCATCGCCCTGACGCTGACCGCGTGCGGCGGGGCGGGCGAGAGCGACGGCAGCGGGCAGCAGGCCGCCGACTCGGCCGTCGGCGTCACCAAGGACACCGTCGTCATCGGCACCCACCAGCCGCTCACCGGCCCGGCCGCGCCCGGGTACAGCAAGATCTCCGTCGGCGCCCGCGCGGTGTACCAGGCGATCAACGACGGCGGCGGGATCAACGGCCGGAAGATCGACTACAAGGTCGAGGACGACGGCTACAACCCGACCAAGACCGTCGAAGTCGTGAAGAAACTCGTGTTGCAGGACAAGGTGTTCGCGATCGTCGGCGGCCTGGGCACGCCGACGCACTCGAAGGTCGTCGACTACCTGAACTCCGAAGGCGTGCCGGACCTGCTCGTGTCGTCGGGCGCACTCGCCTGGGACAACCCGCAGAAGGACCCGATGACCTTCGGGTACCAGGTGGACTACACCCGCGAGGGCAAGATCCAGGGCAAGTACGTCAAGGAGAACTTCGCCGGCAAGAAGGTCGGGTACTTCACGCAGAACGACGACGTCGGCCGCGACACCCAGGCCGGGCTCGACCAGTTCGTGAAGGACCAGACCGTCGTCCGGCAGGGCTACGACAGCGCCAACACCGACGTCACGCCGCAGCTGTCCGCGCTGAAGGGCGCGGGTGCGGAGGTCGTCGTCTGCGCGTGCATCCCGGCGTTCACCGCGCTGGCCATCCTGGCCGCGGCGAAGATCGGCTACCACCCGCAGTTCGTGGTCAGCAGCATCGGCGCGGACCTGGCGACGCTGTCCGGGCTCCTGCAGGACTTCGCCAAACGCGGCGGCGCGAGCGTGTCCAGCGCGCAGCTGCTGGCCGGCCTGATCGGCACCGGCTACCTGCCCGACGTCGCTCAGACGTCCGACCCGTGGGTCGCCTACTTCAAGGGCATCCACGACAAGTACATCGCGAAGGAGCCGTTCACGAACACCGTCCTGTTCGGCATGGTGCAGGCCTACACGTTCGGGCAGGCGCTCAAGGCGGCCGGGCCGGACCCGACGCGGCAGAAGGTCGTCGACGCGATGAGCTCCGGTGAGCTGAAGGGCCCGGGCCTGACGCCGTTCGGCTTCTCGAAGCAGTCGCACTCCGGCTACACCGGCGCGTACGTGTTCAAGATCAACCCGGACGTCACGACGACGGTGATCCAGCCGCCGGCCGTCACCGACCGCGGTACCGGGGCGATCACGCCGTACACCGGCGAGCGCGTGACCCCGGAGCAGGTGAACCTGGTGCGCAGGTGAGGGAGGGGCCGGGCTGTCCCGCGGCCCGGCCCGCCCCCTCGCTTAGGGTGGCGCCATGACGGTCAGGGAGAAGGTGGTGCGGGCGGCGGTGCGCCTGTTCGCCGAGAAGGGCTTCGAGGCGACGACGGTCCGCGAGATCGTCGAGGCCGCCGGCGTCACGAAGGGCGGGCTCTACCACTACTTCGAGTCCAAAGACGACCTGCTGTTCGAAATCTACGTCGCGATGCTGCGGATGCAGACGCGGCGGATGGTGACGATCGCCGAGTCGGACCTGCCACTGCCGGAGCGGCTGCACGCGATCGTCGCCGACGTCGTCGTCACGAGCATCGCCGACCTCGACGCGGCGACGGTGTTCTTCCAGTCCTTCCCGCTGCTGGAGAAGTCCAAGCAGGTCCAGGTGCGGGCCGAGCGGCGCACCTACCACGAGCGGGTGCGGGACCTGGTCGCCGAGGGCCAGCGGACCGGCGTCTTCCGCGCCGACGTCCCGGCCGACCTGGTGATCAACTACCACTTCGGCGCCATCCACCGGCTCGGCATGTGGTACCACGCCGACGGCGAGCTGTCGGGGGAGCAGGTGGGCGAGCACTTCGCGAACCTGATGCTGTGCAGTCTCCGTCCTTAGTGGACGATCTATCGTGGTGGCATGCACACCGTGGCCGTCCTCGCGCTGGACCGGGTCGTCCCGTTCGACCTGGCGACGCCCATCGAAGTCTTCTCGCGCACCCGCCTCCCGGGCGGCGCCCCGGCGTACGAGGTCCGGATCTGCGGGCCGGCGCCCGAGGTCGACGCGGGGATGTTCACCCTGCGGCCGCCGTGGGACCTGTCCGGGCTCGCCGGCGCGGACACGATCATGGTGCCGGGCCGCTCGTCGAACCCCCCGGTACCGCCCGAGGTGCTGGCGGCGTTGCGCACGGCGGCGGCCCGCGGCGCGCGGATCGCCTCGATCTGCTCGGGCGCGTTCATCCTGGCCGAAACGGGACTGCTGGACGGCCTGCGCGCGACGACCCACTGGGCCGCGGCGGCCGAGCTGGCCCGCCTGCACCCGGCGGTGGCGGTGGACCCGCACGTGCTGTACGTGGACAACGGCCAGTTCCTGAGTTCGGCGGGCGCGGCGGCGGGCCTGGACCTGTGCCTCCACCTGATCCGCCGCGACTTCGGTTCGGCGGTGGCGGCCGACGCGGCCAGGCTGTCGGTGATGCCGCTGGAGCGCGAAGGCGGCCAGGCGCAGTTCATCGTCCAGGACCCACCGCCGGTCCCGCGCGGATCGGAGCTGGAGCCGGTGCTGACGTGGCTGGAGCAGAACTGCGCGGACGAGCTGACGCTGTCCGGCATCGCGGCGCGGGTGGGGATGAGCACGCGGACGCTGAACCGCCGCTTCCGCGAGCAGACGGGGACGACGCCGCTGCAGTGGCTGCTGCGGGCCCGGGTCCGCCGGGCCCAGTACCTGCTGGAGGCGACGGACGAGCCGGTGGACCGGATCGCGGGCCAGGTCGGGTTCGGGTCGCCGACGGCGTTCCGCGAGCGGTTCAAGCGGGTGGTGGGGACGAGCCCGCAGGCCTATCGGACGGGCTTCCGGGGGGCCGCGGTGTAGGAGGGGCCCGGGACGTAGGCGGGGCGGGGCTTCGGGCTTGCCGGGCGTACGCCTTGGCCGGGCCCGGCCAAGCCGGGCGCAGGCTGGTCGCCGCTGGTGGCCGTGGGCCGGGTACGCCGCCTCGGCCGGGCCTGCCGGACGTAAACCGCGTTCGGTGCGGGCTGCTTCGCCGGGGTGACCGCGGCCGGCCGGCTCGCGGACCGGTGGCCCGGTCGGGTTGTGGTGCTCGGTGGCTCGCTGCTGCTCGCCGGCTGGGGCACGCTGGCCCTCGTCCCGGCAGCGCTGCCCGTCCTCGCCTTCGCCCAGGGCACCTTGTCGTTCGCGGTCGGCGGCACGGTGATCACGCGCATCCTGCACCTCGCCACCGTCGCCCCGACGATGGCCGGCTCCTACGCCACCGCGGCGCTCAACACCGGCGCCACGGCGGGTCCGCTCCTCGCCGGAGCGCTCATCGGGACGGTGAGCCCGTTCTGGGTCGCCGCCGGGCTGGTCGCCGCGGCCCTCGCGGTCGTCAGGCGCGCCGGCGCCGGACGTGCCGGGTGATCAGCAGCGCGATCATCACCACCGCGATCGTGCCGGCCACCATCCGGGGCACCAGGCCCAGCCCCACCAGGGGACCCGCCGCGTTGATCACGGCACTGACCACCAGGACCAGCCACAGCAGAGCCGGGCTCGAAGTACGCGTCGAAACGTTGTCGTTGTTCATGCCGTAGACGCTAGAGATCCGCCGGGGGCACCGGAAATGCCGTGCGCACCCGGATGCGGGGTAGTGCCTGCGCTACCCCGCATCCCGGCCCAGGTAGGCCAGCACCGCCAGCACGCGGCGGTGCCCGGCGCCTTCGTCCGACGGCAGCCCGAGCTTCGCGAAGATGTTCCGGATGTGCTTGAGCACCGCGCCGTCGCTGACCACCAGCAGCTCGGCGATCGTGCCGTTGTTGTAGCCCTCGGCCATCAGCCCCAGCACTTCGCGTTCCCGGGCCGTCAACGCCGCCAGCGGGTCCGCCGTCCGGCGGCGGGCCATCAGCTGGCCGATCACCTCCGGGTCCATCGCCGTGCCGCCCTTCGCGACCCGCTGGAGCGCGTCCAGGAACCGCTCCACCTTGCCCACGCGCTCCTTGAGCAGGTACCCGACGCCGCCGACGCCGTCGGCCAGCAGTTCGACCGCGTAGCTCGTCTCCACGTGCGCCGACAGCACCAGCACCGGCAGCGCCGGGTGGATTTCGCGGGCGCGGACGGCCGCGCGCAGGCCCTCGTCGCGGTGGGTCGGCGGCATGCGCACGTCCATCACCACCGCGTCCGGGCGGTCCTGCTCGACGAACGCCAGGAAGTCCTCGGCGTTGTCGACCGCCGCCACCACCTCGATGCCCGCCGTCTTCAGCAGCAGAGCGAGGCCTTCGCGCAGCAACGCGTCGTCCTCCGCGATCACGACCCGCATGGCAGCTCCACTCGCAGCACGGTCGGCCCACCGGGTGGGCTGGTCAGGGTGAGGGTTCCGTCGAAGGCTTCCGCGCGGCGGCGGATGCCGGCCAGGCCGCTGCCGCGCGACTCGTCCGCGCCGCCGCGGCCGTCGTCGCGGATTTCCAGGCACAGCAACGACGCCGTGCCACCCAGCACGATGTCCACTTTGGACGCATCGGCGTGCTTGGTCACGTTGGCCAGCACCTCGGCGACGACGAAGTACGCGGCGGCCTCGACCGCGGCCGGGCGGCCCGTCTCGTACTCGACGTCGACGACGGCCGGCACCGGGCTGCGCTCGGCGAGCGCGCGCACCGCCCCCGCCAGGCCGCGTTCGCTCAGCAGCGGCGGGTAGATGCTCCGGACGACCGTGCGCAGCTCGGCCAGCGCGTCGGTCGCCGTGTCCTGCGCCTTGACCAGCAGGTCCCGCGCCGTCGCCGGGTCGCGGTCGTACAGCTGGCCGGCGATGCCCAGCTGCAGCACGACCGCCGCGATCCGCGCCTGCGTGCCGTCGTGCAGGTCACGCTCGATGCGCCGCAGCTCGGCACCGTGTGCCTCCAGCGCCGCCGCCCGGGTCGCGGTCAGTTCGGCGACCCGGTCCGCCAGCACGACGCCGGGGGCGGGGGCGAGCAGCTTCCGCGCGGTGCGGGCCTGCCACCGGGCGACGCGCGGCAGCTGCAGTGTCGCCACGACCATGCCGGCGGCCACCAGCAGGTCCAGCCCGGCCTTCGGCCAGGAGTCGACGACGATCCCGAGCGAGCCTTCGATCCCGCCGGGCACCAGCGGCCAGACGAAGATCGTGATCACCTGCTGGACGGCGCCCACCGGCAGGCCGAACGCCAGCGCGCCGATGATCAGGCCGGTCGCGGCGTGGATCGCGAGCCAGGCGAGGTCGCGGCGGGTGGCCGGGTCCTTCAGCGGGGAGCCGTCGCGGTAGGGCTCGGGGATCGGCTCGCCGAGCTTCCGCGCGGCCCGGCGGCGGTCGACCCCGACCGGCCACCGGGAGAGCCGGATCATCGGCGCCAGCGACGGGATGCCGACGCCGAACGGGCACAGCAGCAGCACGGCGAACAGCCCGACGAGGGCGAACAACGACAGCAGCGAAGTACCGGCGCCGACCACCAGGTAGCGCACCGCCGACCAGCACTCGCGCAGGCGCGTCGTCACCCGCACAGTGTCCCACCCCACCACCGTGGTGGTGCTGGCGCTACCCCCGATCCACCTCTCCACGGGATCGAACGAGCGGCCGCGCCGACCTAGTTTTCCTTCAGACGCAGGAGACAGTCTTAAGGGGACACAGAGATGACCACAGCGAGCGCGTACGCGCTGGAGCTGACCGGGGTGCGGAAGGTGTACGGCTCCGGCGACGGTGCCGTCACCGCGCTGGACGGCGTGTCGGCGGGGGTGGCGCGGGGGACGTTCACCGCCGTGATGGGCCCGTCCGGCTCGGGCAAGAGCACCTTCCTGCACTGCGCGGCCGGCCTCGACCGGCCGACGTCGGGGCGGGTGCTGCTGGGCGGCACCGAGATCGGCCGGCTGAAGGAACGCGAGCTGACCGAGCTGCGGCGCACCCGGATCGGGTTCGTCTTCCAGGCCTACAACCTGCTGCCGTCGCTGAACGTGCTGCAGAACATCACGCTGCCGACGCGGCTCGCCGGCACCAAGCCGGACCCGCAGTGGCTGCGGCAGGTCGTCGACGGCGTGGGGATCGCGAACCGGCTGGAGCACCGCCCGGCGGAGCTGTCCGGCGGGCAGCAGCAGCGCGTCGCGATCGCGCGGGCGCTCGTCACCCGGCCCGAGGTGGTGCTGGCCGACGAGCCGACCGGCGCCCTCGACACGCGCACCGGGCGGCAGGTGCTGGACCTGCTCCGCGCGGTCGTCGAGGGCATGGGGCAGACCGTCCTGATGGTCACCCACGACCCGGTCGCCGCCTCCGCCGCGCACGGCGTGCTCTTCCTGGCCGACGGCAAGCTGGCCGGCCACCTCTCGCACCCCACCCCCGAGCGGGTGGCGGAGCGGATGACGCACCTCGGGGAGTGGTGACCGTGCTGACTCTCGCCTGGCAGACGATCCGGAGCCGGCTCGGCGGGTTCGCCGGTGCCTTCCTCGCCGTCCTGTGCGGCACCGCCCTGGTGGCGGCGTGCGGCATCCTGATGGAGTCCGGCCTGCGCGCTGGTGTCCCCACCCAGCGGTACGCCGCCGCGGCCGTCGTCGTTGGCGGCACGCAGTCGGTGCGCCCGCCGGGCGCCGACGCCCTGTCGTCCGAGCAGGTCGGCGAGCAGCCGTCGGTCCCGGCGGCGCTGGCCGGCCGGATCGCCGCGGTGCCCGGCGTCCGCGCCGCGGTCGCGGAACAGAGCTTCCCGGCCCAGGTCGTCACCCGCGACGGGCAGGTGCTCGGCGGCCGGGAGTCGCTGGGCCACAACTGGGACGCGGCGGTGCTGGCGCCGTTCACCCTGCGCGGCGGCGACGCGCCCGCGGCCGCCGACGAGGTCGTGCTGGACGCCGACCTGGCGCGCCGGGCCGACGTCGGCATCGGCGGGCAGGTGCGGATCATGACCCGCTCGGTGCCGGTGACGTTCAAGGTGAGCGGGGTCGTCGACGGCCTGTCCCGCCAGTCGGCGCTGTTCTTCACGCCGGAGCGGGCCGCCGAGCTGGCCGGACGGGCCGGGCAGGTGCACGCGATCGGCGTCCTCGCCGACCCCGGCGTCGCGCCGGAGACCCTCGCCGGCCGGGTGCGTGCCGTCACCGGCGGCGCCGAGGTGACCACCGGGGTCGAGCGCAGCAGCATCGAGTTCCTCGACGTCAGCCAGACGCGGGTGCTGCTGCTGGCGATCGCCGGCTCGTTCGGCGGCTTCGCGCTGCTCGTCGCGGTGTTCGTGGTGGCGAGCACGCTGGCGCTGACCATCAACCAGCGCCGCCGGGAATTCGCCCTGCTGCGGGCGGTCGCGGCCACGCCGAAGCAGATCCGCAAGCTCATCGGCACCGAGACGACGCTGGTCGCGCTCGTCGCCGGGGTGCTGGGCAGCGGGCTGGGCCTGGCGGTCGCGTCCGGCCTGCGGGACGCCTTCGCCGCGATCGGCGTGATCCCGGCCGACTTCGGGCTGGCGATCAGCCCGCTCCCGCTGCTGGCCGCGGTGCTGCTCGGGCTGGGCGCGGCCCGGCTGGCCGCCTGGGCGGCGTCGCGGCGGCCGTCGTCGATCCGGCCCGTCGAGGCGCTGGGCGAGGCCGCGGTGGAACGGCGTGAGCTCGGCCGGGGCCGCCTGCTCACCGGCTGGGGCCTGGTGCTGGCCGGGTTCGGCGGTGCGCTCGTCCCGCTGTTCCTGCACGGCGACATCGCCGCGGCGATCTCGACGATGTCGACGCTGGTGGTCGTCATCGGGCTGGCCGTGGTGGGCCCGCAGGTCACCGGGCTGGTGGTGCGGTTCCTGGTGCCCGTGCTGGCGCGGGTCTGGCGGATCAGCGGGTACCTCGCCGGGGCGAACGCCCACGCCAACGCCCGGCGCGTCGCGGCGGCGGTGACGCCGTTGATGCTGGCGGTCGCGTTCGCGCTCGCCACCTTCTACGGGCCCACGGCCACCACCGCGGCGGCTCAACGGGAAACGGCCCAGTCGACGACCGCCGACTACGTGCTCACCGCACCGGGCGGGGTCTCGCCGGAGGTGGCCGAGGCGGCCGGGCGGGTGCCGGGGGTCGCGGCGGCGACGCCGGTGGTGCGCACGTCCGTCGTCACGGCGACGACGGTGGGTGACAGCGTGGAGGTTCAGCGGACTCCCGCGCAGGGAATCGCGGGGGACCGGGCGGGGGCCGCTCTCGAGCTGGGCGTCGATGCCGGGCGGCTCACCGATCTCAGCGGGGACACCGTGGCGCTCAGCCGGTCGGAAGCCGACTGGCTGGACAAGAAGGTCGGTGACGAGGTCTCGTTCTACTTCGGTGACGGGGTGCCGGCGAAACTGCGGGTGGTGGCTACGTACGCGCATGATCTGGCGTTCGGTGATTTCGTGTTGCCGGTTGCGCTGGCCCGTGAGCACATCGGTGGGCGGCTGGACGACTCGGTGCTGGTCCGGCGGCAGCCCGGGGCTGATGCCGGTGCGGTGGCTGCGGGGTTGAGTGCCCTGCCGTATCCGGGGGTTGTGGTTGCTCCGGCGTCGGTTCTGACTGCTCCGGAGGGTGGGGAACGGCAGGCTCAGTTCTACCTCAACCTGGTTGCTGCTGGGGTCATTGTCGGGTACCTCGCCATTTCGGTGGCCAACACGCTGGTTTTGACGACCGCGCAGCGCGGCCGGGAGTTCGCGCTGCTGCGGCTGGTGGGGACGACTCGCCGTCAGGTGACGCGGATGATGCGGTTGGAGGCTCTCGCCACGGTGGGGATCGCGGTCGTGCTGGGGACGCTGGTGGCTTTGATTCCGTTGGCCGTGCTGAATCTTGCGCTGCGGGGGAACCCGGTGCCGGCCGGGGGCGTGTCTGTCTACTTGGGAATCATCGGTGGTGCGGTGGTGCTCGGGATGGTGGCTATCGGGGTGGCCACGTCGGTGGCCTTGCGGGCTCGGCCGATCGATGCCATTGGGGTTCGGGAATAGGGTTCGCCACCCCGAAGCCTGATTGTGACTACGGCCGGCGGCATCTTGTCAAGGCGGGAAAGCGTGCCTTGACAAGATGCCGCCGGCCGTGTTCTGGCTTCGTATCGGGGTTGCGGGGGACTGGGTGGTGTTGTGGTTCCTTGCCGTTGTCCGCTTCCCGTTGTGGGGCAGCAGGTTGTGTGGGGGGACGGGCAGGGCCGTTGCCGCGGTCGCGGGTGCGGTCGCCGTTGCCACGCGTTCATGAGAGCCCCCGGTGGCGCGGGAAACTGTGCGGTGCCGACGGTAGCGCTTTCCGGGGTATCGAAACTTTCCGAAAGTTATTGCCCGACCAGCGGGACCGCTCGCATGCTTTTGCCATCCTGGCTCGCCTGCCAGCCTCGACGAGGAGGAAGCATGCTCACCAAGAAACGCGGCCGCAGCAGGGTCTTCGCCGGCGGCGCCGTCCTTGCGCTGATCGCCGCCTTGCTGCCCGGTACCGCCTGGGCCGACACGGTCGTCACGAGCAACCAGACGGGCTACAACAACGGGTACTACTACTCGTTCTGGAGCGCCGGGGGCGGCTCGGTCTCCATGACGCTCGGCTCCGGGGGGAACTACCGGACCAACTGGAGCAACGTCAACAACTTCGTCGCCGGCAAGGGCTGGGGCAACGGCAGCCGGCGGACCGTGAACTACTCCGGCAGCTTCAACCCCTCCGGCAACAGCTACCTGTCGCTCTACGGCTGGACGTCCAACCCGCTCGTCGAGTACTACATCGTCGACAACTGGGGCAGCTGGCGGCCGACGGGGACCTACAAGGGCACCGTGACCAGCGACGGCGGCACCTACGACATCTACCAGACGACCCGCTACAACGCGCCGTCCGTCGAAGGCAACAAGACGTTCAACCAGTACTGGAGCGTCCGGCAGCAGCGGCGGACCGGGGGCAGCATCACCACCGGGAACCACTTCGACGCGTGGGCCCGCGCCGGGATGCCGCTCGGCAGCTTCAACTACTACATGATCCTCGCCACCGAGGGTTACCAGAGCAGCGGCAACTCGAACATCTCGGTGGGCTGATCATGCGCCGGTTGAGCACTTTCCTGGCCACGGCGGCCATCGCCGTGGCGAGCACGGTGGCCGTCGGCGCACCGGCGCAGGCCGCGGCGTGCGGCGGTTACGTCGGCCTGACCTTCGACGACGGGCCGTCGAACGCCCACACCCCGGCCATCCTGAACGCGCTGCAGCAGAACGGGTTGCGGGCCACGATGTTCAACGAGGGCCAGTACGCGGCCGCGTACCCGGCCCAGGTCCGCGCGGAGGTGAGCGCGGGCATGTGGGTGGGCAACCACAGCTACACGCACCCGCACCTCACCCAGCAGAGCCAGGCCCAGGTGGACTCCGAGATCTCCCGGACCCAGCAGGCGATCGCGGCGGCGGGCGGCGGCACGCCCCGGCTGTTCCGGCCGCCCTACGGGGAAACCAACGCGACGGTCCAGTCGGTCGAGGCCAAGTACGGCCTGCGGCAGATCATCTGGGACGTCGATTCGGGGGACTGGAACAACGCGAGCGTCAGCGCGATCGTCGCGGCCAACGGCCGGCTCCAGAACGGCCAGATCATCCTGATGCACGAATGGCCGGCCAACACGCTGTCGGCCATCCCGCAGATCGCCCAGAACCTGCGCAACCGCGGGCTGTGCGCGGGGATGATCTCCCCGCAGACCGGCCGGGCGGTCGCGCCGGGCTGAGGGGCCGGTGGCGCGGTGGTTGCACCCCGCCGCGCCACCTCCTACTCGACGTACCACTCCACGCGGGCCGAGTCCGGCGTGAGTGACCGGACTTTCACGCACGTCGTGTGGTTCACCACCAGCCCGGTGGTCCGGCAGAAGCGCGACACCCCGTCGAGCGCCGGCGACGGGGTGAAGTTGCGGGCCGTCAGGTGGTCCCGCCACACCTCGGCGACCCGGTCGCCGGTCGATTCCGCGACGCGCCAGCAGCCGCCGGACCCGCAGTCGATGTCCTCGGTGATCCGCAGCGGCGCGGGGCCGGGCAGGACGCCTTCGTCGCCGGGTGCTTCCTGCCACCCGGCGACCAGCACGCCGCCGGTGACGACGAACCCGCCGAACACCAGCAGCAGCCACGGACCGGGCTTGCGGCTGCCGATCGCGCAGACCACCGCCGCCAGCGTGGTGTGCAGCCAGTAGACCTCGATCGCCGCCGGCACCCACGGCCCGGCCAGGCCCAGTTCCCGCGGCAGCACGAACCACGCCAGCAACGCCAGCAGGACCAGGCCGGTCACCACGCCGGCGCGGCCGGACCGCGCCGCTCCGCACCACACGAGGATCGGGACCAGCGCGAACAGCGCGGCGAACGGGTCGTCCCGCGAGAACGCGACAACGATGACGGCCGCCACCGCGAGAGCCGCGCGCCACCAATGGGTCTTCACCTGCTCCGCAGTCAGCACTCCGCCATTGTCCTCGGCGTGATCGCCGGACGGCCGGTTTTCCTGTGGAGGTTTCGTGGGGATCCCGCGATCATTCGGCGACGCGCGTGCGGCCGCACCACGCGAACACCGGGAGCTGGTCGCCGCTGCTGGTGGTCGTGAACTCGCCGTCGTGGGAGAAGTGTTCGTAGCCGGCGCCGAAGCTGACCTTCGCGACCTCGCCGATGCTGCCGACCGTCCATTCGCGGTGCCGCTCGGCCAGTTCGGCCGGACCACCGGAAAGCGTCACCCTGATCTTCGCCATGATTCGTTCTCCGTGGATTCGTTCACGCGGGAAGAAGAACCGGAAATGTGGCCTTCGTCTCTCGACGATGCCTGACCGCGGAATGCCGTGTCAAGATGACCGGCTCCTATGTCGAAATGGCGGACAATAGGGGTTGACGGCAATTCCGGTAAGGGTTTTCCGGCTGGTGGGACAGGGGTTGCCCGGCCGGCCAAGGCAAGCGGCCGGTTAACTCGGACATTTCACCGGCGCGGTGATGGCCGGTCGGCTGCCGTTCCCGGAGCGTTCACTTGCCGCGCGTGCCCCCGTCATTTGCGGTGCCTAAGTTTCTTTCGCGCAAGGCGGAACGGAAGGCACCCATGGACGCACCCCTGGCAGTGAGAGCGCGCGGGATCACCAAAAGCTTCGGTGACGTCGTCGCGCTGGACGGCGTCGACTTCGACGTGGCGCCGGGCCACATCCACGGCCTGGTCGGCCCGAACGGCGCGGGCAAGACGACGTTGCTCGGCCTGCTGCTGAGCCTGGCCGTCGCCGACGAAGGCGAGCTGGAGGTCTTCGGCACGCCGGTCGGCCGGGCGCCCGCCGGCGTCGCCGGGTTCGTGGACGGGCCCGGCCTCTACCCGGCCCTGACCGCCCGGCAGAACCTCGCCGCCCTGGCGCGGCTCGGCGGGCACGCCGCGGACCCGGGTGACGTCCTCGACCAGGTCGGGCTCACCGACGTCGCCGACGACCGGGTGCGCGGGTTTTCGCTGGGCATGCGCCAGCGGCTCGGCCTGGCGGCGGCCCTGCTCACCGCGCCGCGGCTGCTGGTGCTCGACGAGCCGGCCAACGGCCTCGACCCGGCGGGCAAGAAGCACGTCCACGGCGTCCTCGACCGCCTGGCGGCGGCGGGCACCACGGTGGTGCTGTCCAGCCACCGGATGGACGACCTCGAGGCGCTGTGCGCGGAGGTGACGATCCTGGCGGCCGGCCGCGTGGTGTTCACCGGGCCGCTGGCCAAGCTGACGGCGGAGAACAGCGAGCTCGCCTACCGCTTGCGGACCTCCGACCCCGAGGCGGCGCGGCGCGTGATCGCGGGAACGCGGGGAATCGCGGCGGAGAAGACGGCCCGGGGCGAGCCGGAGGTCCTGGTGGTCCGCGCCCGGATCCCGGCGCTGGACGAGCTGGTCCGGCGGTTGGTGCAGGACGGCGTGGCGGTGCGGGAGCTCGCGCCGGTCGTGTCCCCGCTGGAGGCCGCGTTCCTCGCCCTGACCGGACAGGGGAGCACCCGATGACCGTCGAAACGCCCGTCCGTCCGGTTCCTGCCACCCGCGCCTACCGGTTCGAGCTGGTCAAGCTCTTCGCCACCTGGCGCATCCGCCTGCTGGTCCTCGCCTGCTGGCTCGCCCCGGCCGTCTTCGTCGCCGCCGTGAGCCAGCAGAGTTCCCTGCCCGTCGACACCCTCTTCGGCCGGTGGATGAACGCCACCGGGTGGGCCGGTCCGCTCGTCATGCTCGGCTTCGCCGGCACCTATGCCCTTCCGCTGCTCACCTCCGTCGTCGCCGGGGACGTCTTCGCCGCCGAAGACCGGCTCGGGACCTGGCGGCACCTGCTCGTCGCCGTCCGGTCCGCGCGGCGGATCTTCGCCGCGAAAGCGCTGGCCAGCCTCACCGTCATCCTGCTGCTCGTCGCCGGGATGGCCGTCTCCAGCACCGCCGGCGGCCTGCTCGCCGTCGGGAACCGGGCCCTCGTCGGCTTCGACGGCCACCTCCTCGCCCCCGGCGACGCCGCCGTGAAGGTCCTGCTCGCCTGGGTGAGCGTGCTCGCCCCGACGCTCGCCCTCGCCGGGATCGGGCTGCTCGGGTCCGTCCTTTGGGGACGGTCGCCGATGGGGCTGCTGCTACCCGCCGTCGTCGCCCTCGCGATGGCGCTCGCCCAGCTGCTGCCGCTGCCCGTCGCCGTCCGGCTCGCGCTGCCCAGCTACGCCTTCGTGGCGTGGAACGGCCTGTTCACCGACCCCGCCCAGCTCGGCCCGCTGGTGATCGGCGTCGGTGTCGGCCTCGCGTGGGCCGTCGCCGCGACCGCGTTGGCGTACCTGCTGTTCGTGCGCCGCGACTTCACCAACGCCGCCCACGACGGCTCCCGGCGCCGGACGCTCGCCGTCCTGCCCCTGGCCGCGCTCTTCGCCGTCACCGCCGGGATCCTCGCCGCGGCGACACCCGCGCTGGGCTCCGGGATCGGCCAGGACAACCTGCAGCAGTCGGTCGCCACGGCGTTCGCCCACCTCTACCGCCTGCAGGCCGCACAGCTGCACCGCCCCGACGTCACCGAAGCACAGCTGGCGGCCACCGCCGCGTGCACCAAGGGCGACGGCCTCGTCGAGGCCGAAGGGCCGGGCAACGACTGGCGGTGCGTCGTCACCTGGCACCTGCCCGGCGTCGCCGCCACCGGATCGGCCGTCTACCAGCTGGACGTCACCTCGGACGGGCGGTACGTCGCCGACGGCGACGGGCCGAAGGAAGTGAACGGCTACTTCCAGGTGCGCACCCCGGACGGGGACCAGCCCAACCCGCTCTGGCAGTTCGACGCGAACGTCGAGCTGCTCCCCACCACGAAGGGATAACCGATGCAGGTCACCCGCCGCAGACGGCATACCGGGAAGGGCGTGCCCGGCCGCCGGCTCCGCTTGGCCACGGCCGGGTCCGTGACGCTCGTGCTCGTCGCCACCGGCACCGGGGTCGGCGTCGCGTCGACCCGGCAGTTCGGCGCGGACCAGGTCGGCCAGGTCACCGACCAGGGCCAGGTCGTCGCCGCCGACCAGTACCTCGACCCGATCGGCGACCGGCTGGTCGTGAACAACGGCAAGATCATGGCGTCCTCGGTCAGCCCCGACGGCAGCCACCTCGCCGCGCTGACCACCGACGGCGGGATCGCGCTCACCGTCGTCGACCTGAAGAGCTGGAAGGTCCAGCAGCTCGTCGGCAACTCGGCGACGGCGAACCTGCGCATCGCGGGCAACGACGTCGGCCAGGAAGGCCCGTCCTACGCCCCGGACGGCAAGTCGCTGTGGCTGGCCCAGACCGACGGCTACACCAGGTTCACGGTGAACCCGGACGGCACGGTGGCCACGCCGGTGTCCGTCAAGATCCCGGCGGACGGCGCGAAGCACGCGCTGGTGGCGCAGGCGGTTTTCTCGCCCGACGGGTCCACTGTGTACTCCGCCGTGAACGGCCAGAACCGGGTCGTCGCCCTCGACGCGGCGACCGGCGCGATCAAGCAGAGCTGGGCCGTCGGCAACGCCCCGCGCGACCTGGTCCTCGTCGGCAGCAAGCTGTACGTCGGCAACGAAGGCGGCCGCCCGGCGCGCCCCGGCGAGCCGACGCTGAACTCCTACAACACCCAGGTGCCGGCCAGCCGGTTCACCGGCGCCACCACCAGCGGCACGGTCAGCGTCATCGACCTGGCGAAGCCGGCCGCCGCGCCGGCGAGCATCGACGTCGGCCTGCACCCGACCGCGGTGTACGCCAAGGGCGGCGCGCTGTTCGTCACCAACACCGCGAGCAACACCGTCTCGGTCATCGACACCTCCCGCGACCAGGTCGTCCAGACCATCGCGACGCAGCCGTGGCCGGAGGCGAGCGTCGGCTACGAGCCGGACGGCGTCACCCTCACCGCCGACGGCCACCTGCTGGTGACGCTCGGCCGCGCCAACGCGGTCGCCGTCTACCGCTACCACCGGGCGCAGGAGCCGGTGAGCTACGTCGGCCTGCTGCCGACGGACTACTTCCCGACGGCGATCGCCACGGTGGGCCCGGACATCCTGGTCTCCAACACCCGCGGGATCGACGCCCGCCGCCCGACCACCGCGGCCGGGCACGGCACGCACGACACGACGTCGAGCCTGCAGAAGTTCCGGCTGCCGGACGACCCGGCGATCCGCGGGTACACGGCCAAGGTGTTCCGGCAGAACGGCTGGACGCCCGGCTCGGTGCAGGTGGCCCACGACAACGGCCACCGCAACCCCGTGCCGGTCCCGGCGCGGCTCGGCGACCCGTCGACGATCAAGCACATCTTCCTGCTGGTCAAGGAGAACCGGACCTACGACCAGGTCTTCGGCGACGAGCCGCGCGGCAACGGCGACCCGGCGGTGACGCAGTTCGGCGAGAACGTGACGCCGAACCAGCACGCGCTCGAGCGCCAGTTCGGGTTGTACGACAACACCTACGACATCGGCACGAACTCCGCCGAGGGCCACAACTGGCTGATGCAGGCCGACAACCCCGAGTACACCGAGTCTTCGGCGGGCGAGTACCTGCGCAGCTACGACACCGAAGACGACGCCCTCGGCCACCAGAGCAGCGGGTTCCTCTGGACCGGTGCGCAGGCGGCCGGGAAGTCGGTCCGCGACTTCGGCGAGTTCCAGCAGTTCCTGACCAAGCCCGCCGGGGCGAGCTGGCAGAACCTCTACTGCGACGCCAAGAACATGGCGAACACCGGGGAACCGACGGCCTACCCGCTGGTGTCGTCGTCGCCGATCCCGTCGCTGAACGACGTCTCGGTGCCGGGCTTCCCGAAGTTCGACACCGCGGTGCCGGACGTCTACCGCTACCAGATCTGGAAGGACGACTTCGAGAAGCACGGGCCGGCGAACCTGAACATGTTCTGGCTGTCGAGCGACCACACCGGCGGCCCGCCGAACGCGGCCGCCCAGGTCGCCGACAACGACCTCGCGGTCGGCCGGATCGTCGACGAGATCTCGCACAGCCCGTACTGGAAGGACTCGGCGATCTTCGTCGTCGAGGACGACTCGCAGGCCGGCCTGGACCACGTCGACGGCCACCGCGCGCCGGTGCAGATCATCAGCCCGTACGCCCGGCACGGCGTCGTCGACAGCCACTACTACTCGCAGATCACGATGATCCGCACGATCGAGCAGATCCTCGGCGTCCACCCGATGAACCAGAAGGACAGCGCGGCGACGCCGATGAGCGCGGCTTTCCAGCAGAAGCCGGACTACACGCCGTTCACGGCGCTGCCGAACCGGACGTCGCTGACGACGGGCCTGGCGACCCAGCCGTCCTGCGGCCCGGACATCCCCGCGGCGGCGAACCCGGCCGCGGCGCCGGTGCCGTCGTCGGCGGTGCCCGCGGACAAGCAGCCCGTGGCGGCGCAATGGCGGGAGTGGACGACGCACCAGCGCCTGACCGGCCCGGACGCCGTCGCGGACTACGCCAACCCGGCGCAGATGAACCACTTCACGTGGTACCAGACGCACGGCTGGCAGCTGCCCTACCCGGGGGAGAACCAGGTGTACGCCCCGGATCAGGTGCCGGGGGCTTTCATCCCGTCCGCGGAATCGGACGGCTGAGGCGGATACCGGGAGGCTCCCCTCGCGGGGCCTCCCGGTGCTTCAGCGGGCCAGGTGTTCGGCGACTGGGCCGTGCCGGGAGGCTCCTGTGGGGGCTTCCCGATGTTCTACCGGGCCGGGCGCAGGTGTTCGGCCCGCCAGTGGCGTCCCCGGCGTGGCGTGCGCCAGTGCCGTCCCCGCGAGGGCCGCACCGGCCCGCGGGCGGCGTCGACCACCGGGCGGTGCTCGGCGAACCGGGCCGCGGTCAGGCCCATCAGCACGGGGTAGCGGATCTCGCCGAGGCGCAGTTCGGTGTCCCGCGGCCGGCCCTCTTCGCGGAAGCCGAGTTCGCCGTGCAGCGCGAGCGAGGCGAAGTTGGCGCCGTTGATGCTGACCTCGCACTTGCGGTAGCGGCGCAGCTCGAACATCACCCCGAGCAGGATCGTCAGCGCGTCGGCGGCGTACCCGCAGCGGCGGTACTGCGGCCCGATCCCGATGCCGTAGCTGAACCGGCCGGCGGCCGGGTCGGCCTGGACCCAGATCGACCCGACCAGCGTCCGGTTGTGCAGCGTCTCGATGGCGAAGTGGAAGTCGTCGCCGGAGTCGCCGGCCACCCGGTGCGTCGCCCAGTGGCGGTAACCCCCGGCCCGCGCGTCGGAGTCGCGGTCGAACCCGATCAGGGCGCGGTGGTCCGCCGGGCGGACCTCCCGCAACCGCACCTTCCACCCCGCCCAGCTCATCGACGGTGATGGTACAGCCCGATCACCAGTAGCACTGCGTGGTCATGTCGTCGATCCTGATGAACCGGGACGAACCGTTCGCCCCGACGATCGCCTTGACGAACACCGGGTTGACGCCGTTGAGGTTCCACCGGGCGGTGTTGACCACCTGGTAGGCGCCGCTGCCGTTGAGCCACGGGTAGGTGCTGGCGAGCAGGTGCCCGTTGGCGTCCCAGATCTCGATCCCGACCTGCGCCCCGCCGGCGGTCTGCATGTAGAACTGCGAGGCGCACTGGGCACCGCTCGGGACTGAGCTCGTGACGACCCAGTAGCCCTCGAAGGCCCAGCCGTTGGAGGCGAACAGCCAGCCGTTGTTCCGCCCGGACCGAGCGGTCCCGGCCCCGACGTCGAACCCGGCGGAGGCGGAACCCCCGGTCGCGACCAGCCACGAGGACTGCGGGTTGACCTCGAACCCGTCCTGCACCTGCCACAGGGAGGCATGCGCGACCCCGGTGGTGACGGCGGTGAGCGAAGCGGCCATGACGGTGGCCAGGGCGAGGCGGCGCAGGCCTCTACCTCGGGAATTCGTTGCGGACATGAGGGTTCCTTCCTCGATTCGTAGCCCTTCGCCGCATCTGAGCCGCCCAGGAGAGGTGGTGATACATCCGGTGTCACAGGCTTCGCCCCGCCGGTGTCTTGAGGTCGTTCCACCCCACGACCAGGAGGACGAAGCCATGGAACCCCGCATCGACCTGTTCACCACCGAGACCGGCGCCCGGCTGGCCAAGCGGTTCGCCGGGCTCGGGCAGGTGATCGAACGGTCGCCGCTGCCGAAGACGACGCAGGAGCTCGTGAGCCTGCGGGCCAGCCAGATCAACGGGTGCGGCTGGTGCCTCGACATGCACACCAAGGAAGCCGCCGCGGCCGGGGAGAGCGCCGTGCGGCTCGCGCTCGTCGCCGCGTGGCGGGAGGCGACCGTCTTCAACGAGGCCGAACGGGCCGCGCTTGCCCTTGCCGAGGAGGGCACCCGGATGGCGGACGCCGCCGAGGGCGTGTCCGACGAGACCTGGGCGCGGGTGCGCGAGCACTACGACGACGAACAGGTGGCCGCCCTGGTCGCGCTGGTCGCCCTGATCAACGCGGCCAACCGGCTCGCCGTGATCGTGCACCAGAAGGGCGGCTCCTACGAAGCCGGGATGTTCGCCGCTGCCGCCGGGTGAGCCGCGGCGGGCACGGTGATCGTCTGGTACTCGGTGTAGGTGCCGATCCCGGTGGCGCCGTACTCGCGGCCGAGGCCGCTGGCCTTGAAGCCGCCGAACGGGCCGTCGAAGCCGATCGGGGCGCCGTTGACGGTGACCGTGCCCGTCCGCACCCGGCGGGCGATCGCCAGCGCGTGCGCGGGGTCCGCCGACCACACGCCGCCGGACAGGCCGTACTCGGAGTCGTTGGCGATGCGGACCGCGTCGTCCTCGTCGTCGTAGGCGATGACGACCAGGACCGGGCCGAAGATCTCCTCCCGCGCGATGCGCATCGAGTTGTCCACGTCGGCGAACAGCGTCGGCGTGACGTAGTTGCCGCTTTCCAGCCCCGATGGGACGTCCGGGCCGCCGGTGACCAGTCGCGCGCCTTCTTCGACGCCGAGCCGGACGTAGTCGAGGACGCGTTGCTGCTGGTCCCGGCGGACCATCGGGCCGAAGAACGTTTCGCTGTCGGCGGGGTCGCCGACCGGCAGGGACTCGATCAGCTCCTTCAGCCCGGCGACGACCTCTTCGTATCGGCTGCGCGGCGCCAGGATGCGCGTCTGCGCGATGCACGATTCGCCGTTGTTGAGCAGGGAACCGAACTTCACGCCCTGGATCGCCGCGTCCAGGTCGGCGTCGGGCAGGATGATCGCGGCCGACTTGCCGCCCAGTTCGAGGCTGACGCGCTTGAGCTGTTCCCCGGCCAGCGCGGCGATGCGGCGCCCGGCGCGGGTCGACCCGGTGAAGGCGACCTTGTCGACGTCCGGGTGCTTGACGAGGTACTCGCTGGTCTCGCGGTCGGCGGGCAGCACGCTGATCACGCCCTCGGGCAGGCCGGTCTCCGCCAGCAGTTCCGCGAGCAGGTTCATGCTGAGCGTGTTCTCGGGCGAGACCTTGAGGACGACGGTGTTGCCGGCCAGCAGCGCCGGGATGATCTTGGCGAGCGCCGAGGAGAACGGCGAGTTCCACGGGATGACGGCGGCGACCACGCCGATCGCCTCCCGGCGCACGACCGACCGGAAAGGTGCGGCCGGGTCCGACGGTTCGAGCGTCGTCTCCCAGTCGAACTCCGCGGCTGCCTTCAGGAACGCGTTGGCCTGCCGGGTCAGGCCGGGCTGGCCGGCCTTGGTGAACCACAGCGCCGACCCGTTCTCCGCGGTGATCAGCGCCGCGATTTCGTCCGCGCGCTTCTCGCGCAGGCCGGCCAGCCGCCGGAGCACCGCGATGCGGTCCGCGGGCGGGGTGTGCGGCCACGGCCCTTCGTCGAAGGCGCGCCGGGCGGCCGCGACGGCCCGGTCGACGTCGGCGGGCAGCGCCTGCGCGGCGCGCCCGATGACGGAATTGTCGTGCGGGGAACGGATGTCCAGCAGATCGGTGCTGCTCGGGGTGGTCCACGTGCCGCCGATGAAGAGCTGGGAGTGAGTGATCACGGCGTACCTCCTATGTGTCACATCAACGTAGCATTTGACGAGTGGAAGTGACGCCGTTGTGAGACGTTGCACAAGTAATGCCACATCGCTGTGACGGTTGGCGTAGGTTGGGCACGTGAGAGCCGACGCCGCACGCAACCTCGAACTGCTCCTGACGACGGGCGCCCGCATGCTCGCCGAAGACGCCGCCACGAGCATCGCGGCGATCGCGGCGGAGGCCGGGGTGGACCGCCGGACCGTCTACCGCCGCTTCGCGGGCCGGGAAGAGCTGCTGGCGGCGGTGTACCAGGCCCGGCTGGCCGCGATCGAGGCGGCGATCGAGGCCGCCCGGCTCCGCGAGGCGCCGGTGCCGGTCGCCCTGCACCGGTACGTCGAGGGGATCGTCGGGGTCAACCGCACCTGGCCGACCGAGGTGAGCCGGATGCGCACCGACCCGGAGATCTGGGGCCGCCGCCTGCGGGCGATCGAGGAGGTGGACCGCTTCCTGCAGCGGGCCACCGACGAGGGCTTCCTCCGGCCGGGCCTGCCGGACCGCTGGCCCGGCAACGTGCTGGGCCAGCTGGTCCACCTGTCCACCAAGGACCTGCCGGGATTGGGTGACGCGCAGGCTGCCGACGTCATCGTCGACACGTTCCTGCGCGCGTTCGGGAAGACCGAGAGCTAGCGGAGCTCAGTCGGCCCGCTGGTGCCGTCCCGGGGCGTTCGTGCCCGTATCGGACCCCGACAGCGCCCGGGCCGTGTTGACCAGCCCGACCATGCTGAACGCCTGCGGGGTGTTCCCGACCTGCCGGCGCGCGCCGGTGTCGTACTCTTCGGACAGCAGCCCGACGTCGTTGCGCAGGCCCAGCAGCTGCTCGAACAGCCCGCGGGCTTCGGCCGTGCGGCCGGTCGCGTTCAGGGCGTCCGCGAGCCAGAAGCTGCACGCCAGGAAGCTGCCTTCACCGCCCGGCAGCCCGTCGACACCGCCGTCGGCGCCGGCGTCGTAGCGCCGGACGAAACCGTCGTGGGCGAGTTCCGCGCGGACGGCGTCGACGGTGCCGCGGACGCGGGGGTCGCCGGCGGGCAGGAACCCGACGCGGGGGATGAGCAGCAGGGCCGCGTCCAGGCCGCGGGAGCCGTAGAACTGGGTGAAGGTGTTGCGCTCGGCGTCGTAGCCGTGCGTGCAGACGTCCTGGTGGATCTTCTCCCGCAGCGCGCGCCAGCGCTCGACCGGGCCGTCGAGGCCGTGGTCCGCCACGGTGTGCACCGCGCGGTCGACGCCGGCCCAGGCCATCACCTTGGAGTGGACGAAGTGCCGCCGCGGGCCGCGGACCTCCCACAGGCTGTTGTCCGGTTGGTCCCACTGGCCCTCGAGGAAGTCGAGCAGGGCGCGCTGCAGGTCCCACGCCGGGTGGGAGGTGGGCAGCCCGGCCTCGCGGACGAGGTGCAGGCCGTCGAGGACCTCGCCCCAGACGTCCAGCTGGAACTGGTCGGCCGCGGCGTTGCCGACCCGCACCGGCTTCGAGCCTTCGTAGCCGGACAGCCAGTCCAAAGTGGACTCGGGTAGCCGCCGGGTGCCGTCGAGGCCGTACATGATCCGCAGCCCGGCGGGGTCGCCGGCGGCGGCGCGGACGAGCCATTCGCGCCAGGCGCGGGCTTCGTCGTGGTAGCCGGTGCCGATCAGGGCCTGCAGGGTGAAGGTCGCGTCGCGCAGCCAGCAGTAGCGGTAGTCCCAGTTGCGTTCCCCGCCGAGCTGCTCGGGCAGGGACGTCGTCGCGGCGGCCAGGATCCCGCCGGTCGGGGCGTAGGTGAGGGCTTTGAGGGTGATCAGGGCGCGCCGCACCTCGGGCTGCCACTGCCCGGTGTACCGGCACCGGCCGATCCAGTCCGCCCAGAACCGCTCGGTGTCGGCCAGCGCGGTTTCGGCGTCGGCGCTCTTCGGCCGCGGCCGGTACGACGCGCCGTGGGTGAGCACGAACGGGACGCGGTCCCCGGCGGCGACGGTGAATTCGGCGTGGGTGGCCAGGTCCTCGCCGTGCAGCGGAACCGGCGTGCGGACGCGGATCGCGTCCGGGCCGGCCACCGCGACGAGCTCGTCGTCCTCGCGCCGGACCCACGGGGTGACCGAGCCGTAGTCGAACCGCAGCCGCAGCAGCATGCGCATCGGCACCCGGCCGGTCACGCCTTCGACGATCCGGACGACGTCCGCGGCCTCGCCTCGCGGCGGCATGAAGTCCAGGACGCGGACCGTGCCGTCCGGGGTGTCCCACTCGCTCGACATGATCAGCGAGTCGCCGCGGTAGGAGCGCCGGGTGGCGGGCCCGCCGGACGCGGGCGCGAGCCGCCAGGTCCCGGCCTGTTCGTCGTGCAGGAGGGCGGCGAAGCAGGCGGGGGAGTCGAAGCGCGGCAGGCACAGCCAGTCGATCGCGCCGTCGCGGGACAGCAGCGCGGCCGTGTGCAGGTCGCCCAGCAGGGCGTAGTCCTCGATCGGGGGCGCCATGGCGGTCAGTGCTCGCCGGCCAAGTCGAGGACGACCTTGACGTCGTCGCCGGTCGCCTCGAAGGCGTCCGCCGCCCGCTCCAACGGGACCCGCCGGGTGACGAGCCCGGACAGCCAGCCGAGGTCGGCGCGGCCGAGCGCGTCGGCGGCGGCCCGGTAGTGGCGGAGGTTGGCGTTGACCGAGCCGACCACGACGTCGTTTTCCAGGACGAGCTCGCGGTTGACGGTCCCGGCGTCGACGGTCAGGGTCCGGCCGGCCGGGGAGACACCGGTGAGGCAGACGATCCCGTAGGAGCCGGTGCCGGCCATCGCGTCGAACACCAGGGAGCCCACGCCGGTGGCCTCCAGGACGATGTCCGGCTGAAGATCGGCGAGGACCTTCTCGGCCGGTTCGTGGTGGTAGGTCGCGCCGAGCGCCGCGGCCAGCCGGGGTTTGGGGCCGTCGGTGACGCGGTCGAGGACGTGGACGTCGAGGCCGCGCTGGACGCCCAGCAGCGCGCCGAGCAGCCCGATCGGGCCCGCGCCGGTGACCAGCACCCGCTTCGGCTCGAACCACGCGCGCTCGCCGACGCGCTGGATCTGCTCCCACGCCTTGGCGACGACCGTGGTGGGTTCCAGCAGCATGCCGACGTCCCGCAGGCGCGGGTCGAGGCGCACGGCGTAGTCCGCCTCGACGGTCCACAGCTCGCTGCCGTAGCCGTCGATCTCCTTGATGCCGCGCTCGGTGTACCGGCCGTTGCGGCACATGTCGAACTCGCCGGCCGCGCACGCGCCGCACGGCACCGGGTCGGGCCGCCGGACGACGCCGACGACGAGGTCGCCCTCGGCGAAGTCCCCGGCCGGTTCGACGACCTGACCGAGGGATTCGTGCCCGAGCACCAGGCGGTCCCGGCCGGGCGGCGCCCAGCCGTACTCGCCGCGGGCGATCTCCTTGTCCGTGCCGCACACGCCCAGCGCGAGCCCCCGCACGAGCAGCTCGCCCGGCTCCGGCCGCGGGTCGGGCACCGTGTCGGCCCGCAGGGAATCCCGTTGTCCCGGCACGACGGTCAAAGCGCGCATTGTTCGCTCCCTTTACGCGGAGGCTCGCCCTCCGGGAGCAGGTTTCACGCGTGACAGGGCCGTAAAACATGCGAATGTCGTCGCATCCGCGGACAAAACCGGCGAAAAGGTGGTGCTGTTCCGGATCGCCGGAACAGCACCACCGAATCGGGCGAATGGTCAGCTGAAAACCACGTCGCTGCACCACATGTACGTCTGGTCCTGGTGCGAAGCCTGCCAGATCGTGAAGACGATGTGGTGTCCCGTGTAGCCGGAGGTCTTGACGTCGAACGTGATGTCCTTGGCCGGGGCGTACCGGCCGGTCTGGGTGATGAAGTCCAGGTTGCCCCAGCCGAGGCGCTGGGTGGTGGGGTCGAACCCGTTCTTGCTGACGTAGACCCGGAAGTAGTCGGCGCCGTGGCTGGCCTGGTCGTACAGGTGCATCGAGAAGTTCGCGCCGATGTTGCTGGTCCGCCACGGACCCGGGGTGTTCAGGGAGTTGTTGCGCGACAGGGCGTTGCTGCAGAGCTGGCCGTCCGGGGTGGCGCCCTGGAAGTTGCCCTTCAGCCCGTCCCGCAGCGCGCTCATCCAGTTCCACATGGTGTCGGCGTTGGCCTGGAACGCCTGGTAGCACATCGGATCCTGCTGCTGCATGGCCGGATTCGTGTGCTGGTTGCCCCAGTCCTGCCAGCACTGGTAGGCGCGGGTGCGGGGACTGACGATGGTGCCGTGCGCCGAAGCGGCCGGAACGCCGACGAACACGCACGTCAGCAGGGCGATGACGACTGCGATCACGCTCCGCCGTCCGGTGCCGGACCGGGGGATGCCGCGCATACGCATGATGGGCCTCCATTCTCGGATGATCGAGCGTTGGTGATCCATGTGGGAGCGCTCCCAGCGTAGGTGGCAGCGTATACGCGACCCGGCCAGAGTTCAACCAAGAAATCGGTCATCGCGGCAGCGAATCACCCACATCGGACAGTAGTAGTTGTTGTGCAACAATTACTTCATGGACGCGCTGTCCCCTCGGGGCCGGGCCATCGTGCTGGCGACGTGCTGCTCGAGCGTCGTCGTGGCGGGGCTGGACACGACGATCGCCAACGTGGCGCTGCCCTCGATCCGGCAGTCCCTGGACGCGCCGGTCAGCGGCCTGCAGTGGGTGGTCGACGCCTACGTCCTGGTCATCGCCTGCCTGCTGCTGTTCGCCGGCTCGCTGGCCGACCGGTTCGGCCGCCGCCGCGTGTTCCAGACGGGGCTCGGGCTGTTTTCGCTCGGCTCCCTGCTGTGCGGCCTCGCGCCCTCACTCGGGGCGCTGATCGCCTTCCGCGCGCTGCAGGCGGTCGGCGGCGCGATGCTGAACCCGGTCGCGATGTCGATCGTCGCCACCACCTTCACCGACCCGAAGGAGCGTGCCCGCGCGGTCGGCACCTGGGGCGCGGTGGCGGGCCTGGGCGGGGCCTGCGGGCCGGTGCTCGGCGGGCTGCTGGTCAGCGGGCTCGGGTGGCGGTCGATCTTCTGGGTCAACGTGCCGATCGGCCTCCTGGCCATCGGCCTGGCGCAGCGGTTCGTCCCGGAGTCCCGTGCCGCGCGCGGCCGGCGGTTCGACCCGCTCGGCCAGCTGCTCGTCGTCACGTTCCTCGGCCCGGTGACCGCCGCCGTCATCGAAGGACCCCGGCACGGCTGGACCTCGCCGCTGATCATCGGGCTGTTCGTCCTGGCCGCCGGCTCGGGGTGCGGCCTGGTGCTGACCGAGCGGCGGCGCGCCGAGCCGCTGGTGGACGTCCGGGTCTTCGGCAGCCCGGCGTTTTCGGGCGCGGCGGCCATCGCGGTGCTGGTCCTGACGGCGGTGGGCGGGTTCCTCTTCCTCAACACGCTCTACCTGCAGGAGGTCCGCGGGTACAGCGCGCTGCACGCGGGCCTGCTCACCATCCCGATGGCCGCCGCCGGGGCGGTGTGCGCGACGGTGTCCGGGCGCGTGGTGGCGGCCCGTGGTGCCCGGCTGCCGCTCGTGGCGGCCGGGCTGCTGCTGACGGCGGGCGCCGGCCTGCTCGCCGGCGCCGGCCCGGCGACCGGCGTCGCTTACCTCGTGCTCGCCTCCCTGCTGTTCGGCGCCGGGTTCGGCCTGGCCGGGACGCCGATGACGACCGCGGCGCTGGCCGGGCTGCCCCGCGATCAGGCGGGAGTCGCCGGCGCGATCGCGTCGACCTGCCGCCAGACCGGCGGCGCGATCGGCGTGGCGGTGTGCGGTTCCCTGCTCGCGGGCGGCGCGGCCCCCGCGACGGCGTGGACGGTGCTCGCCGGCTGCGGCGCCGCCACGGTGCCGCTCGGCCTGCTCTCGACCGGCCGCCGGGCCCGCTACAGTGGCGGCCGGCTGAGCGAGCAACCGATGGACGTGGCCCGATGAACCCCGAACCGACCCCGGCGGCGCAGGTCTGGGCCGAGCTGCTGGCCTTCGTCACCGGCCAGGACCGGCTGCGCGCCCTGCGCCTCGAGCTGGACCTGGGCGTGGGCAAGGCCGAACTGCTGATCAAGCTCGCCGAGGCCCCGATGACCCTGCGCGAGATCGCCCAGGCGGCGGAAGTGGACCCCTCGGCGGCGACGGTGGCGGTCGACCGCCTGGAACGCCGCGGCCTGGCCGAGCGCCGGGCGAACCCGGGTGACAAGCGCAGCCGGCTGGTCCACCTCACCGAGGCAGGCCTGCAGGCCGCGGCGACGGCCCGGCGCATCCTGACCGAACCCCCGCCGGCGCTGGCCGCGCTCGAGGCCGAGGACCTGGCGGCGTTGGCGCGGATCTTCGCCACGCTGAACGCCGGGCCGCCCGGAAAAGATGGCGGCGGCCGGCCGCGGTGACCTTCGCGCCTGCCGCCCCGACGGCAGGGTGATCACCACGGCGAGCCGCCGCCTACCCCGGACGAGCCCGCATCCAGGACCCGTCTCCGGTGACGTGCCCACGGAGGCGAGATCTCAACCGTGCGATCCGGAAACCGCGTCAGCCCTTGGCCGTCAGCTCCAGCAGGCGGCCGGTCTGGTCGAGCAGCTCCTCCACGCTGCCGGCCAGGTAGGACAGGTCGACGAACGTGTGGTCCGGAGCGACCAGCTCGACGATCTTGGTCACGGACTCGGCGATGGTCTCCAGGTCCGTGCCGGGCGCGGCGTTCACCCGCAGCGCCACGCCGAGCGCCTGCGGATCACGTCCTGCCTGCTCGGCCTCGGCGCGGATCTGGGCCAGGGTCGAGGTGATCACCTCGGCGGGGAACGCTTCGGGGATCGACCAGGCGGGCAGCCAGCCGTCCGCCCGGCGGGCGACCCGCTGCAGCGCCTTGCCGCCGAAGCCGGCCAGGTGGACCGGGGGCTTGCGCACCGGCTTCAGGTCGACGTGCGACTCCGGGATCGTGTACCCGACCCCCTCGTGCGACACGATGTCGTGGGTCCACCAGGTCTCGAGCAGGTCGAGGAGGTCGTCGAGGCGCTTGCCGCGTTCGGCCATCGGCACGCCGACGGCGTCGTACTCGTCCGGGGACCAGCCGATGCCGAAGCCGGGCAGCAGGCGGCCGTTGCTGGCGACGTCGATGCTGGTCAGCAGCCGCGCGAGGTTCGCGGGCTGGTACTGGGTCGCGTTGATGGTGCTGGACCCGAGCACCGCCGTCTCGGTCACCGCGGCGGCGATGGCCAGCGCGGTGAAGGGGTCCTGCGCGGTGTGGAACTCCTCGGGCATGGTCTCGTAGCCCGGGTAGGGCACGACCGGGGCGACCGGCGACAGCAGCCGGTCGCCGACCCAGAGGCCGGCCGCGCCCGCCCGCTCCGCCTCGCGCGCGTAGTACGCGACCCCGCCCGGTGCGGCCGCCGCCTTGCCGAACACCGGAAGGCTGAACCCAAGTGGCATTGCTTCTCCCCTGAAGAGTGAACGGACCGTGTCGGTCCTGCTGCCACTAGTACTCGCATCTAGTTGCTCGTTCAAGCAGTTCTCGCCGGCGCCCGCACTAGGCTCGCTCCGGGCGAAAAAGTTTTCCGGGGCCGTGTCGATCCGCGCGCCGCCCGTTCGACCAGGGGGCGCAAACAGCCCACCGGAGAAGGAGCAGACGTTGTCCAAGTACATGCTGATCATGCGGGGCACCGACGAGTCGAACGCGGCCATGATGGCGAACATCGACGAAATGATGGCCACGAGCCGCCAGTTCATCGAAGACCTGCTGAAGGCGGGCGTCTACGTCGCGGCCGAAGGGCTGGACGACCCGCAGCAGGGGGTCGTGGTCGACTTCAGCGGCGAGACGCCGGTGGTCACCGACGGCCCGTACGGGGAGACCAAGGAGCTGTTCGGCGGGTTCTTCCTGGTCGACGTCGCCTCGAAGGCGGAAGCGGTCGAGTGGGCCAGGCGCGTCCCGGCGGCGCCCGGGGCCAAGGTCGAGGTCCGGCGGGTGCCGGGCAGCGACGAGGTCCCGCAGTGACCGCCGACGTGGAGGCCGTCTGGCGGATCGAGTCGGCGCGGATCGTCGCCGCGCTGACCCGGTTCACCGGCGACTTCGGGCTGGCCGAGGACGCGGCCCAGGAGGCGGTGGCCGAGGCGCTGGTGGCGTGGCCGCGCACCGCACCGGCCGATCCGGCCGGCTGGCTGATGGCCACGGCCCGGCGGCGCGCGATCGACGCGATCCGCCGCCGGGCCGCCCTCCGGGACCGCTACGCCACGCTGGCGACCGGCCAGGCAGTGGCCGACGACGAGGTCGACCCCGACCGGATCGACGACGACGTCCTGGCGTTGATGTTCATCAGCTGCCACCCGGTGCTCTCGCCGGAGTCCCGGGTGGCGCTGACCCTGCGCGTGGTCGCGGGCCTGTCGAGCGCGGAGATCGCCCGGGCCTTCCTGGTGCCGGTGCCGACCGTCCAGGCCCGCATCACCCGCGGCAAGAAGACCATCGCGGCGGCCGGGGTCCCGTTCGAGCTGCCCCCGGCCACCGAGCGCCGCGAGCGCCTGGGCGGCGTGCTGAGCGTGCTCTACGTGATCTTCACGGAGGGGGCGACCGCCACCGCAGGCGAGCACCTGGTGCGTCCTGACGTGGCGTACGAGGCGATCCGCCTCGCCCGGACGCTGGCGGCGCTGCAGCCGGACGAGCCGGAGGTCCACGGGCTCCTGGCCCTGTTCGAGCTGACGGCGGCCCGCTTCCCGGCCCGGACGGCCCCGGACGGCTCCCCGGTCCTCCTCGAGGACCAGGACCGGCGCCGCTGGGACGTGTCGGCCATCCACCGTGGCCTGGCCGCACTGGCCAAGGCGTCACCCCGCGGTCTCGGCCCCTACGGCCTCCAGGCGGCGATCGCGGCGGTCCACGCGTCGGCGCCGTCGGTCGCGGAAACGGACTGGGACCGGATCGTGGTGCTGTACGAGGCTTTGGGCCGGGTGGCGCCCTCCCCGGTGGTCGAGCTCAACCGCGCGGTCGCGGTGGCGATGGCCTCGGGCCCGGCGGAGGCCCTGCCGATCGTGGACGAGCTGATCGCCCTGGACCGGCTGCCGGGCTCGCACCTGGTCCCGACGGTCCGCGGCGAGCTGCTGTCCCGGCTCGGCCGGGTGGGGGAGGCACGTGCGGAGCTGGAGCTGGCGGCCCGGCTGTGCGGGAACGAGCGCGAGCGTTCGGTCCTGCTGCGCAAGGCCGCCGCGCTGGACTGACCCGGCGGCCGGAGGCAGGAATCGCTGCCCGTCCGGACGTTGTGGCCCGGTTCGCGCGGTTTCATGATGGAGAGTCGGTGGGAGGTCGCCATGCACACGGACGAGCGGATCAGCAGGGCACTCGCCGCTCGTGACGGCGCCGCCATCGCCGGTTTGGCCGAGCAGGGGGTCGACCTCGGCGACATCGCCGTCGACACGGTGGCGGGCGCCCGGACGGTGCTGGACGAAGTGCTGCGCCTCGGTGACGTCGAGCTGCTCCGGGCCGTGCTTGCGGCGCCCGGCGTCTCACCCGCCCGCGCGCTCCCGGACCCCGGTTACTGGGAATGGGCGCAGGACGCCCCGCTGCCGGTCATCCGGGAGTTCCTCGCCGCGCCGGGCACGGACCTCGGGCACGCCGACGCGGACGGGCACACGATCCTGCACGAGGTCGCCGCCGGCCGCGCGGACCCCGAGGTGATCGGCTGGCTGGCCGCCCGGATGCCCCCCGACCCGGCGGCGGAGAACGGGACCACCCCGTTCTTCCACGCGGCGGTCCGCGGACGGCTCGAAGCGGCGTCGGTCCTGCTGCGAGCCGGTGCGGACCCGGACGCGGTCAACCGGGACACGGGCTGGACGGCGCTGACCGCCGCGGTCGTCGCCGGGCGGGACGACATCGTGCGCGGTCTGCTCGCCTTCGACGGGGTCGACGTCAACCGCGCCGACGCCGAAGGTGCCACCGCCCTGCACCACGCGGCCCGGCTCGGGTTCGTCTCCACGGTGGAAATCCTGGTGGCCCATCCGGGGATCGACACGTCCCTTGTGGACGGACTGGGGCGCACCGCCGTGATGGACGCCGCGCTGCGCGGCCACGCCGACGTCGTCGAAGTGCTGCGGAGGATCGATCCGGACGCCCCGGTCGAGGCGCCGCCCCTGCCGCCGCCGGTGGACGACCTGGACGAGCCGAACCCGTTGCCCCCCATCGCCGATCCGCCGCCTCGGTCCGGGTGAGTCATGGTCCACCGTGAAGAAAGCACTGCCGGGCAACGCAAATCTCGCGCTGCCCGGGCCGCAACCACGTCCGGAGGCGGGCGCTGGTCGTTGCTGACCATGCAGCGGACGGCGGGCAACCGGGCGATCGGCACGCTCCTGTCCGGGCACGTCAAGGCGCACCCCGTTGCCGTGCAACGCCGCCGCGTGCCGACCGCGGCGCAGACCGGGCCGCTGACGTCGGCCGGCGCGACCGACCGCGCCCAGCACACGGCCGGCCTCGAGCGGGTCAACGAGCGGGCGCTCGCCCAGTTGTCCCCGGCGGATCGCGCCGCGGTGCTGACCAGGGCCCACACCCTCGCCGGCTCGCCGGCGGCGTACAACGCCTTGCCCGCGCCGGATCGGGCGCGGCTGCTCGCCGACGCGATCCGCGCGCAGCACCCCGGTCTCACCCTCGGCGACCCGGCGTTGATCAACGTCGGCGTCCGCCCGGGCGCCCTGGGTGTCGCGGACGCCGCGAACATCGCCGCGCTCGTCACCAACGCCACCGCCTTGATCAACACCGTGATCGGCGGGGCGCACGACGGCGACCTGCGCCAGGTGTTCGGGCCGGCGAACGTCGCGAGGGCCAAGGCCCGCTACCGGGCGGCTCGCGACCGGATGAACTACCTGCACACGCACAACCGGATCGTCACCGACCGATCCGGCTACAACGCCGAAGCGGGCGTGGGCGGGCTGAGCGACGCGAACCGGATCGCCCTCATGCCCGACGCGATCGACCACCCGGCGAACGACGAGAACGTGGTGCTGACCATCCACGAGGCGATGCACGCCGGGAACTTCGGTGTGGTCGACGACCGCGGCTACCCGGCTTCACCGTCGTTCGTCAGCCTGCCGGCCACCGACAAGCTCGGCAACGCCGCGCACTACGAGGTGGTGCCCCGGCGGCTGCGCGGTCTGCAGCACGCGTTCCCCGGGACGCTCTTCGTCCCCGCCGGCTCGTCGGTCACCATCGGCGGCCACACGCACACCGCACCGCCGCTGACGACCACCGAACAGGCCGCGCGGCAGGCGTCCGAGGCGGCGCGTGCCGCGTGGAACATGGGCCTCAACCTGCACACGCTGTGGGTGCGGATCCACCTGCACCCGGCGGACTGGACAGGAGCGGCCCTGGCCAGCGAATTCGGCGCCGGCACGGCCGCGACCTTCTCGGCGTGCATGCCCTACTGGTCACTGGTCCAGGGGCTGACCGTGCACACCCGGCCAGGCCTGAGCGCAGCCGCGGCCACCCCGTCGGCCGCGCCGGTGACCGCGGTGGACGTCGCCCTGTCGGAGGGCCTGGTCCGCCTGCTCTCCCATGCGACGGAAACGGTGAACAGCCAGTTCGCGTCGGCGGCGTCCACGAACGCGTTCCTCCTGGCCCGGACGACGGCAGCGGAACGAGCGGCGGCCACCACGGTCCCGCTGCTGAAGGAACTGCTCCTGACCGCCGTGCGCCGTTCGGTCGGCGAGATGACAGGACCGCCGTCCCGCGACGTCCGGGTCATCACGACGATGGCCGCGGCGGCCCGGACGTACGCGTTGATGCTCGCGCCACGGGCGCCCGCGGGATTCCCGTGACGTGGGAGAACCTGGTCCCGTGCCTCAGAGCGCCGGCTTGCCCGGCTGGTAGAGCCAGGTGTGGAAGAACGAGCCGAGGTCGCGGTGGGTCAGCCGCTCGACGAACCGGATGAACTGCTGCGTCGAGACGTTCCCGTAGCGGTGAGCCGTCGGCCACAGGTTGAGCACGTCGAAGAAGGCGCGGTCGCCGATCTCGAGGCGCAACGCCTGCAGCGTCATCGCGCCGCGGTTGTAGACCAGGTCGTCGAAGATGTGGTCACGTCCGGGATCGGCGACTTCGCCGCTCCAGTCCTTCTCGTCGGCGTAGGTCTTCGCGAAGGTCTGTTGCACCGGGATGCCGTTGAACTTCTCCTGGTACAGCCATTCCGAGTAGGTAGCGAAGCCTTCGTTGAGCCAGATGTCCGACCAGTGCACCGGGGTGAGGCTGTCGCCGAACCACTGGTGGCCGAGTTCGTGGGCGAGCAGGTCGCCGTCGACGTCGCTGTCGCGCTGGTCGTAGACGGGCCGGCTCTGGGTCTCGAGGGCGTAGCCGACGCCGACGTCGGCGATGATGCCGCCGGTCGAGTCGAAGGGGTACGGCCCGTACGTCGAGGCTTCCCACTGGATGATCTGCGCCGTGGTCCGGTTGAAGACCTCGCCCTGACCGGGTTTGGTGTCGATCGACTTGCCGATCGCGGTGATGTTCGGCAGGCCGCCGTCCGCCGTGCCGCGGGTGACGTCGTAGCGGCCGATCGCGAGCATGCTCAGCTCGCTGGCCATCGGCCGGTTCATGGTCCAGCGGAAGGTGGTCCGGTGATCGCGGGTGGTGGTGGGCCCGGGTTCGCCGTTGGCCAGCACGGTGAGCCCGGCCGGCACGGTGATGGTCTGGGTGTAGGTGGCTTTGTCGTCCGGGGTGTCGTTGACCGGGTAGTAGGTCGCGGCGCCGATCGGCTGGTTGAGCGCGACGGCGCCGTCCTTGGTGGCAACCCAGCCGGAGAGACCCAGCGCCGGGTCGTCGATCTTCTGCGGAACGCCGGAGTAGCTGACCGAGACGACGAACGGGCTGCCCTTCCGCAGGCCGTGCGGCGGGGTGATGACCAGCTCCTGGGCGCCGCTGCGGGTGAAGCCGGCGTTCTGGCCGTTCACCGTGAGCCTGCTGATCGTCAGCGGTCCCTGGAAGTCCAGGTCGAAGCGGGAGAGGTCCTGGGTGGCCGTGGCGAGGATCGTCGTGGTCGCGTCGATGGCCTGGGTACCGGGGTCGAACGCCAGCCGGATGTCGTAGTGGCCGACGTCGTAGCCGCCGTTGCCCATGTCGGGGAAGTACGGATCCCCGGCACCCGGCGCCCCGGGCGAGAACTGCGGCTGGGCCACCGCGGCCTCCGCCGCCGGGCTCGCCGCGGCCACCAGCGCAGCGGTCAGGGCACCGGAGATGATCAGCAGGTGGCTTCGGCTGCGGTTCGCGCCTCGCATCGGTCCTCCTCGGCGGTCGACGCTGAAGAGTAGGTCGGACCCGACACGCGGATCAACCCTGGTGAGGGGGGCTTGAACGTCCGGTTCGGGCGGTTCCTGGCCGGTTGCCGCCTCCGGTTTCGCCGGTCCGCAGGTCACGCACGCGCCCGTCAGGCACCCTGCGGAACGCTACCGGCCCGCCGCGACCGGCTGGAGCAGCCGGTTCCGGGCGAGGATCGCTTCCTGCGTGGGTGGCACGAGAAGCGCCCCACCACCCTCGACCATGCCCTGGGCGAATTCGACGTAAGGCCGTTGGCGTGCCTCGTATCGCCGGAATGCGGTCACGTGATCTCCCTCCGCGCGCTCGAGCTCCTCCGCGAGGAACTGGGCCCCGGTCATCGCCAGGGACGTGCCCCGGCCCGCGAGAGGGGAGGCGCAGTGGGCCGCGTCGCCCACGAGCGCCACCCGGCCCCGGTGCCAGGTCGGCAGGTGGATCTGGCTGACCGAGTCGAAGTAGAGGTCGGGATCGGCGCGCACCGCGTCGAGGATCGCGGGGACTTTCCACGAACCACAGCCGGCGAACCGGTCGAACAGGATCTCCTTCTGCGCTTCGACGTCGCGGTAGTCGTAGTCGAGGGGAGGCGAGGTGAACATCAGCAGGCCGATGGCTTTGTCCTTGAACCGGGCGATGCCGGCCAGGTGCCCGGGATAGCTGTACATCGGGTTGATCCGCTCGGCCTCGGGATCCGCCTCACCGGGCATGGCGGTGATGGCGACGTGGAAACCGAGGTGCCGGATCCAGTCCCGCTCCGGCCCGAACACGAGCCGGCGCACCGCCGAGTGCATGCCGTCGGCGCCGAGAACGAGATCGTGGCTTTCCGAGTTGCCGGAGGCGAACCCGACGTCCACCCGGCCGGGGTGCTCGGCGATCGACGTCACCGACTCGCTCAGGCGCAGCTCCACGGTCCCGGGCAGCGCGTCGGCCAGGATCCGGGACAGGTCCTCGCGGGCGATCTCGATGTCGTCGGGCGAATCGCCGATATCGGCGGGCAGCCGGCCGATGGCCGCGCCGTTCTCGTCGACGAAATGCACCTGTTCGGTCATGCGGATCCGCGCGTCGCGGACCGCGGGCAGGATGCCCATCTTCTCCGCGACCTCGATCGCGTCGCCGCGGACGTCGATGGGCGAACCGTTGCCCCGGAGCCGATCGGCGCGCTCGACGATCACGACGTGATGACCTCGCATCCCGAGGTCACGGCCGAGCGAGAGACCGGCGACACCCGCGCCGGAAACCAGGATCTTCATGCGTTCTCCTTGCGGTACGGGTGGGCGAGCACGAATTCGCGGAGCAGTTGGGCGGTCTCGCGGGCGAACTCCACCGTGATCCCGTGGCGTGCCCCCGGTATCACCGCCAGCCTCGCCCCGGGGATCGCGTCGGCGATCTTCCGTCCGACTTCGGGACCGGCCGCGGGATCGTCCTCGCCGTAGACGAGCAGGGTGGGCGCCGTGATCTCGGGCAGTCGTCCGGTGAGGTCGAAGCCGGGGATCGCGGCCAGCCGCCGCGCGTCCGCCTCCGGTGGGCGGTGGACCAGGATCGACTCGAGCCCGGCCACCAGCTTCTCGTCCGCTTGCCCGCGTTCGGACAGGGCGAAGGCGAGCATCCGCGCATCGCGCTGCGACGGCGACAGTTCGACGATCTCGGAGGCCGCGGGTGCCTGCAGGGCCGAGGCGTCGGCGAAGGTGGCGCCGACCGTCAGCGATTGGACGACGCCGGGTATCGACACCGCGACCTGGAGGGCGATGAAGCCGCCGAACGAGGATCCGAAGAGGTGTGCTCGCTCGTACCCGAGTCCCCTGATGAGCGCGGCGCAGTCCTCGGCGAGGTCGGGGATGCCGTAGGGATCGGGCGGGTTGACCGACGCTCCGGAATCGCGCTGGTCGTAGGCGATCGCCCGGATGCCGGCCCCGAGCAGGGGCCGGAACGCGTCGTACTGGATGCGGGTGCTTTCGCCGCCGTGCAGCAGGATCACCGGCTCCCCGGTGCCGGACTCCGCGTAGGCGATCTCGATCTCGCCGGCCTTCACCGTGCCCAGTGACGTGGTCACGCCATCACCCCCTTAAATAGACGAATCGTCTCTTTAAGGTAGCCTCGGTCCGCGTTGGCGTCCACCGCGCGGGGGATGGGAAAATCGGAGGTGTGCCGGAGAACACGGAAACCGCAGCGAAGACCGGCGCGCGACCGGGCGGCCGCAACGCCCGGGTCCGGTCGCGGATCCTCGAGGCGACGACGGAACTGGTCGCCCGCCACGGCGTGGCCGGCCTGCGCTACGAGGAGATCGCCGAACTCGCCGGAGTCAACAAGAACAGCGTCTACCGCAACTGGCCGGACCGCGCCCAGCTCGTCGGCGACGCGCTGCTGCGGTATGCGGAGGACTCCGCCCCGCTGCACGACTCCGGCGACCTCCGCCGCGATCTGGCCGACTTCCTGGTGGCGCTGGCCGAACGCATGACCAGCTCGACGGGCCGGGCCCTGATGCAGGCCGCCATCGCGGCTCCGGGGAACACGGACCTCGACGAGGCGGTCCGGGCCGCCTACGACCACCGGCTCGCCACGGCCGGCAAGCGCTTCGACATCGCTGTCGACCGCGGAGAGATTCCCCCGGTCGACAGCTACTTCCTCACCGAGCTGCTGTCCGGGCCGGTGTACGTCTACGTCAACCGGCGACGCCACCCCTTCACCCGCGAGGTGGCCGAGAAGATCGTCGACGTGGTCCTGGCCGGTCTCCGCGCCACCATGCCGTAGGGCCGCGCGACCCGCCGACGCGGACGGAATCGCTTACCATGCCCCATGAGTTCGCCGCAGCAGGCGGAGCGGTCTTCGCACCGAGGGGTGGCCGTGGGTGTCGAGCAGATGAGCCCGTATGAGCGTGTGGCGTGGCAGGACATCGAGCGCTGGCGCAATGAGCGGTTGGCGGTCAACGAGCGCCGGCTGGTCCCGCAGGGGGTTCGTGATCGGCTGGCCAAGGGCGGCCAGGTCGCCAAGGGACGGCTCGAGCAGGTGCCCGGCGCGGAACAGCTGACGGCGATCGTGCACAACTCCATCGACGGTTTGCTGACCTTGGTGAACAAGGCCAGCGAAGCGACGCTGCGGCGTAAGGCTGTCGTGGCGGCCTATGCCAAGCGCGGGCATGTCGTCGGCGAGCTCAGCGACATCCACCGGCTCGACCTGGGCGACATCGACAAGGCCAAGCCTCGTCTGGGCCTGAGTTACACGGCCGTCAGTGCGGTCGAGGGCGCGGGCGCCGGCCTGGCGGTGTCCGGCGGCGAGTTGCTCACGACGGCCGGCGGCATCTTCGGCGCGGGAGCCGGCGCGGCACCCGGCGCGGGCACGGTCGCCGCGGCGATCGCGGTCGACACCGTGTTCGTGCTCGGTGCGATGACGAGGGCGATCGCGCACACTGCCGCGTACTACGGCTACGACACCGAGCTGCCTCAGGAGAGGGTATTCGCGCTCGGCGTCCTCAGCTTCGGGATGGCCCAGCAGACCGGCAAAAGCGTCGCGTACGTCCAGTTGAACAAGCTCGTGAACGACCTCGCCCGCAGGGCCACGTGGGACCAGCTGAACCGGAACGGCGTCACGCGGATCGTCAGAACGTTCTACGAGCGAACGGCAACGCAGCTGACGAAGAAGAAGCTCGGACAGGTGGTGCCGGTCCTCGGCGTCGCGATCGGCGCCGGACTCAACGCGAAGCTGCTGCACAACCTCACCGATGACGCCGAGCATCTTTACCGTGAGCGGTTCCTGCGCGAGAAACACCACCTGGAGACCGTCGATGTCACGGTGACCAGAGGCGCCGACGTGGATCTGGGCGACGACACAGTCCACATTGCGGAGATCGTCGAGGAAGCGACCGCCGACGAGCCGCACACCGATGGCCTGAACGACGGCTGATCATGCCTCAACTCCCTTCGTGCACGGAGCTACCGGACGGTTACGCGACGGGGATCGAAGACACGCGTCATCGTCAGGGCAGCTCGCCGGCGGCTCAGGAGCCGGCTCGCGAGCACACCGAGGCGGTTCGCGCGGCCGTCGACGACGACCGGGCCCGGGTCACGGCTTTCCAGGTGGTTCAGGGTGGTGGTGACGACGTTGTCGGGCGTGCGGAGCTTTCCGGCGGTCAGCACGGCCGCGTCCGGGCCCATGCCCGACGTGAATTCGGTGGCGGTGGCGCCGGGGCAGACGGCGAACACGGTGACGCCGGTGCCGCGCAGCTCGGCCCACAGTGACTCGGTGAAGCTGAGGAAAAACGCTTTCGTGGCGCCGTAGACCGCCATCCGGGGCGAAGGCAGGGAGGCGGACACGCTGGCGACGTTGATGACGAAGCCGTGGCGGTCGTGCACCATGCCGGGGAGGAAGGCGGCTGCCAGCCGTACCGGTGCCAGGGCGCCCAGGGCGATCTCGGCGGAGAGGCGGCTGGGTTCGGATCCGAGGAACGGGGCGAACGATCCGGACGCGGCGTTGTTGATCAGGCCGGTGACGTGGAGGCCCTGCTCGGTGACCGCGTGGTGCAGTTCATCGGCGGCGTCGGGCCGGGTGAGGTCCGTCGGGAGCACGTCGATGCGGGCGTCGGTGGTGCGGCGGAGTTCCTCCGCCAGCGAAGTCAGCCGGTCGGCGCGGCGGGCGACGAGCACGAGGTTCGCGCCGCGCGCGGCCAGTGTCCGGGCGAACGCGGCTCCGATACCGGAGCTCGCTCCCGTGAGCAGCACGGTCTGGGCGCGGTAGTCAACGGTCATGCCACCAGCGAACCGGCGGCCGGCGCGCGCGTCCAAGACCTGTTTCGCACCTGGTCATGCCCGAGCGGCATCGCGGACGAGCAGCTTCTGCGCGGAACGGACGAACTCCGCGACGAGCGGGTTGGTCTCCCCGGCCCGGCCGGCGACGACGACCTGGCTCGGCTCGGCCCCGTCGAGGGGAACGGCGACCAGGCCGGGACGCAGGGTGAAGCGCCGGTCATCGGCGGGGACGACCGCGATGGCCGTGCCTTCGGCGATGGCTTCGAGTTTGTCGTCGTAGGTGTCGGCGAGGGTGGGGCCCAGCGTGGCCGGATCGCCGCCGTCGCGGGGTTCGAGGCGCCAGAAGCCGGTCCAGCCCTCGCCCATGCCGGTGCAGCCGACGAGCGGTTCCGACCGGACATCGGAAACGTTGACGGACTCCTTGCCCGCGAAGCGGTGGGCGGTCGACACCAGGGCGACCAGAGGCTCGGTGTAGAGCGCGGTCACGGTGAGATCGTCTTCGGGTATCGGCAGTGGTGCGCGGATGATCAGGGCGTCGATCTGCCGGTCCACCAGTGCACCGGCCTCCCGCGAGCTGAGATGACGGGTGCGGACGTGGGCGCCGGGACAACGCTTTCGCAGGTCGCGGACGGCGGGGGTGATGACCAGATCGTCGGCGTACCCGACGGTGATGGTGCGGGCCGGCGCCGCGGCGCGCGCGGCGAGCACGGCCTGCTCGGCGTTGTGCACCAGTTGCTGTGCCCGGGGCAGGAACGCCGCGCCGGCGGCGGTGAGCCGGCTGCCCTGGCTGGTGCGTTCCAGAAGGCGTACTCCGACTGCGTTTTCCAGCCGCTGGATCTGGCGGCTCAGTGACGGCTGGGCGACCCGGAGCTGTTCGGCCGCGCGGGCGAAGTTCAGCTGCTCGGCGACCACCAGGAAGTACCGGACCAGCCGCAGATCCAGGTCGGGGAGCATGTTCGCAGGCTACTCCGTCATGCCGTTCCGGTATGGCGGCGTGCGGATGAGGTCTTGGACATCCGGCCCGGCGTGGTGGTGTCTTGGGGACATGACCATTGCTTTCGTCAACGGCGTTCCGGTGACCCCGGCGGTGTGGGCGCCGCTGATCAAGGAGTTGCCCGAGGCTCGGCAGCGAGAGGCGGTCCTGCTCGCGCCGCCCGGCTTCGGCGCACCCCTCCCGGCGGATTTCGCGGCCACGTTCGACGACTACCGGAACTGGCTCATCGACGAGCTCTCGCGGTTCGACGCGCCGGTCGACCTCGTCGGCCACAGCCTGGCCGGCGGGTACGTGCTCGAGGTGGCCATGACCCGCCCCGGCCTGATCCGCAGCTGGGTCAGCGACACCATCGCCGGTTACGAGCCGGACTACACCTGGCACGACCTGGCGAAGCTGTGGCAGACACCCGGCGACGGGGAACGCCACATCGAGCAACTCTTCTCGGGAGATGCGGGCGACCGGGCGGCGCGCATGGCCGGGTGGGGCATCCCGGAGCCCACGGCCGGCGAAGTCGCACTCCACCAGGGCCCGGAGATGGGTAAAGCCGTTCTCGCGCTTTACCGGTCCGTGCCCCGGCGAGTGCTGATCGAGCGTGGCCGCAATCTGCCTGCGGCAGCTGCGCGGCCCGGGTTGGTCCCCATCGCCACGCAGGACGACTCCGTCGGCAGCCCTGCCCTCCGCCACCGAGCTGCCGAACGCGCCGGCGCCCGCACCGCCGAACTCGACGGGCTCGGCCACTGGTGGATGCTCGACGATCCGCCACGGGCGGCAGCCATGCTGCTCGACTTCTGGAACAGCTTGTGACACTCCGGCGGAGCGCGGCGCTCGCGAGGGGGAGTTCAGCGCTGCCGACCGTCGTTAACGCAGTCAACGTCTTGCGCGTGAAGAGGGACTGCACTCCGACTTCGGCAAGGCAGGCGCGGCCGGCCCCGCCCGCGGGCCTTCAGGCCGATGCTTCGCGCGCCCGCGTGCGGTACCGGCCGCTACGACTACCGCCGCTACCTGACCCGCCGCGGAATCAAGGTCCGTATCGCCCGGCGCCGGATTGAGGGCAAGTCCCGCCTCGGCCGGGTCCGCTGGGTCGTCGAACGCACCGTCGGGAAGTGATCAGCCATCGGTGGGGCCGCCTCTTCAGAGGCGTTCGACGCGGTCGGCCTGCGGGCCCCGGTCGCTCTGGCGCACCGCGTACCGGACCCGGTCACCCTTCTGCAGCGGCTCCGACCCCATGATCACGGACGCGTGGGCGAAGAGATCGTCGCCGCCTGCGTCCGGGGTGATGAAGCCGAAGCCGCGGTCGGCGTCGTAGCGCGCGACGACGCCCTCGCCGCCTCGTACGGGCACGTCCCGCGCCGCCGGCCCTGCGGCCGCGGCAGGTGCCGACCGCTGCGGCGCCGTCTGGGGCTCGGCGCCCCGGACCAGGTGCACGTCGCGGGCCTGCGGGCCCTTGTCTCCACTGGCCACCTCGTAGGCGACGCGGTCGCCCTCCGCGAGCCACGTCAGCCCCTCGGCCAGGGCCCGGGCGTGAACGAAGACGTCCCCGGCGCCGGAGTCGGGGTTGATGAAGCCGAAGCCCTTGTCCTCGTCGTACCAGGCCACCGTGCCGTCGGCACCGTCCGCGATACCGGCCGCAGCGGGTGAGCCGGCCCCCGCTCCCAGCGGGATCACGTGCCCGGCCTGCGGGCCGCGCTCGCCTTCGACGATCAGGAAGGCCACCCGCTGCCCCTCGGTGACCACGCCGCCGGTCACGATGGCGGAGCTGTGCACGAAGATGTCGGCGCCGCCGCCGTCCGGCGACGCGAAACCGTACCCCTTGCCCGGCTCGTACCAGTTGATGGTGCCGAGCAGGCCCACGGCGCTGCCGCTGGCCGCATCGGCGGTGACGCGAACGCGCAGCGCCTGGGGTCCGCGGTCGTTCTCGCCGACCTCGAACACGACGGCCTGACCCTCGCGGAGCAGTTTCGCGCCGCCGTCCCCGACGATCTCGGAGGCGTGCACGAACACGTCCGGCGAGCCGTCCTCGGGCGCGAGAAAGCCGAAACCCCGTTCGGCGTCGAACCAGCGGACGGTCCCTTGTGGCATCAAAAGCTCCAGGTCGAGAGGGCGGGCAATGGCCCCCAGTCTCTCTGACAGACCTCCGGTCCGGGTACGGAGGGGGTAGCGCTGGCCAATCCGCCGATGACAAGGCAACGCAGCCCGCTATATATCGTCTTCTGATATATATGGAGGCATGGCGGAGCGGAGCATGTCCGAGCAGACGTTCTTGGTGCTGGTCGCGCTGGCGGACGAGCCTCGGCACGGCTACGGAGTCGTCCAGCGGGTACAGGAGTTGTCCGAGGGACGGGTGCGACTGCGGGTCGGCACGCTCTACGGTGTGCTGGACCGGCTGGTCGCCGACGGCTGGGCCGAGCACGACCGGGAGGAGATCCACCAGGGCAGGCTCCGGCGCTACTACCGGCTGACCGGGGCGGGCAGCACCGCACTGGCCGATCACACCCGGCGGCTGGCCGCGAACGTCGATACCGCCAGCAAGGTGCTGCGGGCCCGTGGCCAGTGGCCCCAGGTGGGGGAGCTGCGGGCATGATCGACGCCGAGACCCGGTACCGCACGCTGGTGCGGGTGCTCCCGGGCTGGTATCGCGCCGAGCGCGGCGACGAGATGGTCGGCACTCTGCTCGACCTGCACGGCGAGCGGGCCCGCGCGGCACTCTGGACCGAGCTGTGGGCCCTGCTGGCACTGGGTGTGCGGACGCGGCTCGCGGGCCGGGCGGCACCTGCCCGCACGGTCGCACTGGGTGACCTGGTGCGGGCGGGTGTGCTCCTCGGCCTGCTCTGGGGTGCGCTCAAGTCCGCGGGCTACGTCGGCAACCAGCTCTGGCTCGTGATCGAGCATCCTGGTGAGGAGCTGTCCCCGCTCATGCACTCCGCGCTGAGGTCCTACCTGATCAGGCACCTTGTCCTGCTGGCGGCCGGCCTGGTCCCGCTCGCTCTGCTGGTGGACGGGTGGCGTCGCGCGGCGCGGGTCGCCGCCGGGGCGATTCTGGTCGCCGGGGCGCTCTGGGGCTTGACCAGGTACTCGCTCAGTCTCGGCCCGGATCTGGTCGTGAACTACGCCCCGCAGTGGCTTCCGCTGGTGCTGTTGCTGCTGGCCTTCCACGCCGACGCCCCGCTGCCGCCGGCGCGCCCGTGGTGGTGGGCCATCGGCGGAAGCTTGGTCGCCGTCGTGACAGCCGAGTACGTCTTCGCGTACGGCGTCGGCAGGCTTGCCGGGCTGTCCCCGCTCCTCTGGCTGTGCACGATGGCCGGTGCCGGATACCTGCTGCTCCGGCGCCGCACCGAACAGCGCGCGGCGGCGTCGACACTGGCGCTGGCCGTCTGCCTCGCGCTGGTGGTGGCGCAGACCCTGGTGGAGAAGCGCGGGTTCCCTTTCGACGTGCTCACGACCGCCCAAGTCAGTCTGGCCGGGCTGGTAGTGGTGGCCCTGACCGTCATCGGAATCCGTGACTACCGCCGGACCGTCGTGAATCACTGAGACTTCTCGATACCTTCTATTCCCGGACAAGGATTTCTGGTGGACACCATTCCTGTCGCGCCCTCGCGCGCCCTTTTGCCGTCGCTCGACGTACCACGGTCGCGGGCGAGAATCCGCTGGAACGGCCTGCTCGCGCCGGCCGCGGCAGTGCTCATCGCGGTCCTGGGTTACCTGACTCGCTGGATCTGCGACGACGCGCTGATCTTCACCCGGATCGTCGAGCAGATCCTGTCCGGGAACGGCCCGGTCTATTCCGCGGGCGAACGTGCGGAAACCTCCACGAGCGCGCTCTGGCAATGGCTGCTCGCCCTCGCCGGATTCGTTTCCGGGAACACCGACACCTCGGCGATCTCCTGGATGCTCGGCCTGGCGCTGACCGCGGGCGGATTCGCCCTCGCGGTGGCCGCGACCCGGCGCCTGCACGACCGGCCCGGAACCTGGCTGCTGCCCGCCGGCGTCCTCATCCTGCTCGCGCTGCACCCGGTCTGGCAGTACGCGACCTCGGGCCTGGAGACGGGGCTCAACACGTTCTGGATGGCGGCGTGCTGGTGGCTTCTGGTGCGGGTGCGGGGAAACACGTCGGGCAAGGCGATCACCGGCGCGGCACTGGTCATCGGGCTCGGCCCGCTCGTCCGGCCGGAACAGGCGCTGGTCGCCGCGGTGTTCCTGGTCGCGCTGTGGCTGCTGGTGCGGCCGGGGCCCCGGGTGACGCTAGCGGCGGCCGGGGCGGCGGCCGCGCTGCCGCTGGGTTACGAGATCTTCCGCATGGGCTACTACGGCGTCCTCGTCCCGATGCCCGCGATCACGAAGAACGCCGACGCGTCGAGGTGGGCCCGCGGCTTCACCTACCTCACCGACTTCGCGGACCCGTATCTGCTGTGGATCCCGCTGGTACCGGTCACGGTCGTGCTCGCGCGGCTCCTGCGGCGGTCGCGCGCGGACCGGAGCGGCCTGCTGGTGACGCTGACCCCGGTGGTGGCGGGCCTGCTGCTCCTGGGGTACGTACTGAAGGTCGGCGGCGACTACATGCACGCGCGCATGCTGCTGCCGTCGCTGTTCCTCGTGCTGCTGCCGGTCCTGGTGCTCCCGCGTTCGCGGACCACGGGGGTGCTCACGCTGGTCGTCGTGGTGTGGGCGCCGCTGTGCGCCGGGTTGGCCCGGTACCGGGAGGCGTCCGCCGCGGTGCGTTCGATCGACGACGAACGCGCCTACTACCAAGCGTGGACCGGCCGCGAATACCCGACGGATTCCACGGACTTCGCGCCGAGACAGCGGAACCTCCAGGACGCGGTGGCCGACGCGGTGAACTCCGGCAGGCGGGTGCTGATCTACCAGGGACCGCACAACGAGATCATCACTGCCCCGTTGCGCGCGGATCTGCCGGGGAAGGCGGCGGTGCTCGGTGTGTACCTCGGCACGGTCGGCATGCTGGCACCCGTCGACGTCGGGATCGTCGACTTCTGGGGGCTGAGCAACCCGATCGGCGCCCGGTTCGCCTTCCCGGAGGGCAAACCCGGTCATGCGAAACCGCTGAGCAACGCCTGGCTCGTCGCCGACTACGCGGCCCCGGAGGCACCGACCTCACCCGCGGGCAACTTCGTCTTCCGCGACGAGGTCACGCCCGCGCAGGTGGCCGCCGCCCGGCACGCACTCAACTGTGGCGACCTCGCGGAAGTCCAACGTTCGACCCGCGAACCGCTGACGTCGAAGCGCTTCTGGGCCAACCTGACCGACGCGTGGCACCGGACCCAGGTCACCATCCCCCCGGATCCCTTCGAAGCTGAGCGCAAGTTCTGCGGACGACCGTGAACCAGGAAGCAGCACCCGAGCCACCATCCAGGAGCCTCGCCGGAGGTGCGTGAGCACGGTCAATGTCGCCCGGCGATACACCGGCACAACCGGGCCGGGCCGAGAATGCAGACTGCACCGCGCTGAGAACGTCCGGTAATCGCCGGAAGAGGATGTTTGAGCGGCGGCGCGGACCGCGATGCCATCGTGTGGTCGGTCCGGCCGATCGGGAGTGCGCAACGGTCAGCGAACCATCGCCGAAGTGCTGGTCTGGGCCACCCCGAGCAGGTTGTGCGGATCGCGGACAACGCCGAGTTGCTCGGTAACCGCTGCTGCGGATTGTTGATCGTGACTGCGGGGTGGACCGGAGTTCGCTGGGGTGAGCTGACCGGGCTGCGCCGGGGCAACACACATCTTGCGACGGTTGCATCGTCATCGATCCCGATACCGGGTGAGGGTCGATCGTGGTCCTGACCTGCGGCGATGGAGAATCGCCTAGGGAAATGATGCGCTTCGGTGCCGTTGCTGGCAACTGTGTGTTGTTGAGTGCGGTTGTGACAGGGGGTTTGCCCCAGCTGTGGCCCAGTGAAATTAGTGAGAGGACTGGGCCACGCGCGTGTCGAACATCAGGCGGATCCGGCAGGGCGACGTGGGCTTGGATTCAGCCGATCGGGATCGCTCAGGCGGTTGTCGTGCAGCGGGACCAGCGTCATGAGTGACCTTGGCTGACGAGCCCGTCCCGAGTCGAGGTGCCGCTGCTGAGGAGGGCTGGCCAGGGCGCACGGCTATGCGGCAGAAGCGGATACACAGTTGCCGAACACCGCCGCCGCTTGGATCATCTGCGGATGAGTTGCTCGTCGGTCCAGATCCGGTACGGCACGACAGACGATGCGGAGGCTGTATGCGATCTTGCGGGTCAGTTGGCGCAGTCGTTCCCGTTCTCGCAAGCCAGGTTTCACGACAGCTACGCAGCAGTACTGTCGAGCGATGATGTCTGTCTCCTGGTTGCCGCCGACAGCGACGGTGTCCTCGGCTATCTGCTGGGGTTCAGCCACCGCACGTTCTACGCGAACGGTCCAGTGGTCTGGGTTGAGGAAATCCTGGTACGCCACCAGGCCCGGGGTCGTGGCATCGGTCGTGCTCTGATGCAGGCATTGGAGCGTTGGGCGACACAGCGGAATTGCGTCCTTTCCGCCCTGGCCACCCGACGCGCGGCACCATTCTATTTGGCGTTGGGGTATGAGGAGTCGGCGACCTACCTTCGCAAGGTGCTGCCGATGCGGGAACAGCCCTGACTGTTCGGCTTCGACCCACGGAACCTGGTCGGCGGGCACGCGTGTGCGCCGGAGGGGGATGCAATGCCGGCCATTCCCGCCGCGCCTCCTGCACAGCAACCAACGCATCCCGGAAACGCGACTTGATCGCTTCTGCCGATGCGCGCTCGTCGGCATGTGCGGACGTTGGGGAGCGGGTAGTCACGTCTGCAGGAACGTGTCCTTCAAGGTGAGATTCGGCCGAGTTCGTACGACTGTCCGGCCGCTGCACCTGCCCGCTCCGCAACGGTTGTGGACCAACTCGGAATGGGAGCGGATCAAGCTGGGACTGCAAGGAAGTACATGGACGACAATGGGTGGCGCTGGTCGAAGGTGGCCAGCTGTCCAGCTATCGCGCCGGAGTCGGGCACCCCTTGCGAGGGTGGCTACCGAATCACCACGGCCCGGACGGGACGCGGCCGCGACGACCGGTCAGAACTGCTGATCACCGGCCACATCCTGCACTCTCCCGACAGTGACCTATGGGCCAGATTCACCACCCTGGGTGGAATCCGCGCCCTCTCCGGTTCCTGGCCGAGCGCTGCGCACGGCCGCTCAGCGGGGGAGCAGACCCGCTGAAGACCAACCCATGTCCACATTCGCTTCGAACGGCGCCTCGCTGGATGCTGATCGTGCCGCTCCGGCCGCGGGACCGCCCTCTCTTCGGCACGTGTGCGCGTCGTGGCCCCGAGGTCACCGGCCCGAGCAAGCGGTAGCCACGTCACGCACCCGCCGGTTGCGTCGGCAGACCCGGCCGGCCGGCAGAAGGCGTGTCAGCAGAGATGCAGTGGCAGCGGTGGGTGGTGAGCAGGTCGTCCGATCTGGCTGGCCGTTCCGGTTATCGTGTCAGTGTGGGTATCCCTGAGTTGATCGAACAGCTTGCTGCTCCGGATATGGCGGCTCGGGAAGCTGCCGGAGCCGCGCTGGTGGCGGCGGGCGCGGGCGCCGTCGAACCGGTGCTTGCCGTCTTGTGTGACGAGGCTTCACCGGTGTACTGGGGTGACTCGGCGGGCGTCCTTCGCCGGATCGGCGATCCGGCGTTCGATCCGGTGCTCGACGTCATTGTCTCGCCGGGGACGGAGGAGGTGCGGCGGCGCGCACGCTGGGCGTTCGGTGGAATCGAGGTCTCCGACCTGACGAGGTATGCGGATGTCTTGGCGCATCCGGATCCGTCGGTCAGGGAAACGGCCGCGTTTGTCCTTCAGAACGCGGGTAGCGCGGCGTTGCCGCTGGCGCCCGCGTTGGTGCCGCTGCTGACAGACGCCGACGAAGACGTCCGCCAGCGGGGCGTGTGGGCATTCGCGGGGATCGGTCCCGGCGTGATTCCGTTGCTACGCGGGCTGCGGCGGTCGGCCGCGCCGCAGGGGCGGCAGGCGTTGACGGCCTTGGCCGAGGTGGGTGGCTGGGATGCGCTCGACGCGGCCGATCAGCGGCTCGTCGAGCGGCTGATCGCGGTCAAGCTTCGTGACGAGAAGCCGGCGCCGATGCATCTCTGTGGCGGCTGGTACGCGCTGCCGACGAAGGACCAGGGGGCGGTGCTGGAGGCGTTCGGCCTTTCCGACGCAATGCCGGTGACGATGCGCCTCGGCGAATCTGCGTGGAACTCCGACCACCACGGTGGAACCCTCAGGCACGAACACGGCAGGTGCGCCCGGACGTATGTGAGTCCGGTTCTCGATGGATGGACGCTGGTGTTCGGCGATCCGCCCGGATTGGCGCATTCGGCTTCAGCGGAGACCGACTCCGGGCGACGGCAGAGCATACGGCACAGCTGCGCCGAGCTGAGTGACGCTTTCGGTGCCGCTCACTGGTACGGGGCGAGCTGCGGCGACGGGTGGACCGCCTGGTGTCTTGCCGAACACGGCCGGATCATCCGCTGCTACGACGTTTTCGAGCCGGAGGACCAGCTCGGCAACGCGCACGCTGCCGAAGACGGCTACCTGTTGCCTCATGAGGACAGGGGCCTCCCGGAGGGCTGGACCGACGGGATCGACATCTCCGACGCTGAGGCGTTCCGGGAGCGCTACGAGCAGGTCAAACGAGACTTCGCGATTCCCGATCCGTGTCACGCCACGGATATCGCCGGACGGCTCTCGGTCGATCCTTCGGAGCTTGACGAGCGGACTTCGGTTCTGGGATGCGGCGTCCTCGCGCTGACCGCTTGCGGCCGACGGTACGGGACTCCGCGTGGGGCCTTGCGCATCTGACGCACTTCGGCTCAATGCGATTGCGCCAGTTCTGATATCGGGCTGTGCCAGCAGGTAGGTCCGACCGCGCTCCGGATCTCAGCAGCAGCCTGCACCGCGCAGAGAAACGCACGCTCATCGGCTACTTAAGACTGGGCAGCAGGACCGGGTACTCACCGGGCACCGCGCGAGGAGTGGCTGGAAAGGGGTCTGCCCAGCTCGAAGTAGCGGTGCCCTCCTTGCTGACATCGTCACGTCAAGGCAAGGAGAACTGCATGCCGGTGATCATCGGGATGGATCCGCACAAACGGTCGGCCGCGATCGAGGTGATCAACGAATTCGGCGACATGCTCAGGACCGGAAAGTTCGGCACGGATGAGGTCGGATATGCCGAAATGCTGGCGGCCGGGCGCCGGTTCGGTGACCGGGTGTGGGCAGTCGAGGGCTGTAACGGCGTCGGCCGGCTTATCGCCCACCGGCTGGTTCACGACGGCGAGACCGTCCTGGATGTGCCGGCGAAACTGTCGGCGCAGGTGCGGGTGTTCGCCACCGGCAACGGCCGCAAGACCGACTCGGTCGACGCGCACTCGGTGGCCCTGGTCGCGCTGCGGACCCCGAACTTGGTCCGCGTCCAGGCTGCCCTGAGCTGGTCGTGCTGGGCATGCTCGTCGATCGCCGTGACGAGCTCGGCCGTGCCGGGACCCAGACCGTCAACCGCCTCCACCGGCTATTGCTGGAGCTCTTTCCTGGCGGAGCAGAGAAGTTCCTGTCCGCGGCGCAGTCCCGCGCGCTCGTGTCGACGATCAAACCGCGCGACAGCTGTGCCCCAGTGAAATTAGTGAGAGGGCCGCCCACGTTCGTTTCGAACAACCGTGCGGTCGGCACCGACGGTGGGCAGGAGCCAGCCGAGCGGGATCAAATCGAGCAGCGCCGTGTAGACAGAAGCGCACTGACGGGCTATGTCAGTGGTGCGGCCGGTCCCCTCGTTGAGCTGCTGAGCGCCGCTTGCCGAGGCGCACGCTCTGCGGCAGAAGAGGATGTTCACCCGGCATGCTGTCGAGTCACCCATACCGTCCGGGATGAGTGGTGGGGTCATCTGAGGAGCAGTTCAGCGTGGTGAGGCGCGCCAGCCGTGTTCGAGGATGGCGAACGCGGCTTCGACGGTGCGGGCCGGATCTTCGGCGCGGATCGCGAGTGCCGAGGTTTCCAGCGCGAAGTGGGCCAGTGCGGCGCATCCGGGATCGGTTTCGGGTGCGCCGGTTTCGGCGGCGAGGACGTGGCTGAGCGCGTCCTCGTGCCGCATCCACATCCGGTGCCAGTACTCGCTCAGTGCCGGCGTGCTGCGCACGAGGGTCATGAACTCCGACGCCCCGTCGGCGGCGGCGCCGCGCTCGACTCGGGCCAGCGTGTGGTCCCGCAGCGCGGCGAGCACTGAAGTGCCCGGCGCGCGGTCGCGCACAGCGGCGATCAGGGCCTCCTCGATGTCGGCGTCCCGGTCGAAGACGAGGGATTCCTTGCTGGGAAAGTGTTTCTGCAGGGTCGTGGTGGACACGTCGGCGGCGTCGGCGATCTCGCGGACGCCCACGTTGTCGTAGCCACGTTCGAGGAACAGCCGCAGGGCCGCGTCGGCCAGCGCCTGGTGGGTAGCCGCCTTCTTGCGCTCCCGCCTGCCCATCCCGGTCGTCATGCCTTGACGATACCACTAGTTGTACGGTGTACTCAGTTGTACCGTATCACTTTTGGGTCGAGGAGTTCCGATGACGGTTCGTGTTCCTGTTCTGATCAGCGGTGGCGGGATCGCCGGACTGACCGCCGCCCTGCTGTTGCGGCGCGAAGGGGTGTATCCGGTGCTGGTCGAGAAGCACGCAGGTGTGTCGCCGCAGCCGAAGGCGCGCCGGTTCAACCCGCGCAGCACCGAGGTGTTCCGCCTGCTCGGCCTCGCGTCCGAGGTCGCCGAGGCGAGTGCGCCGCTGGCGTCGTTCACCGAGGTCCTGGCCGGTCCGACGCTGGCCGCGGCCCAGGTGCGGGAGCTGAGCGGCACCATGCGGGAACGGCGGCTGCAGCAGGCGAGGATTCCCGAGCTGAGCCCGGGACCGAACGTCTTGTGCCCGCAGGTCGTGCTGGAACCGATCCTGCGCCGGGCCGCCGAAGAACGGGGCGTGTCCGTGCGGCTCGGCACCGAACTGGTGTCCTTCACCCAAGACGACGACGGGGTGACCGCGCTGCTGAAGCCCGCGAACGGCGAACCGTACGAGCTGACCGCGGACTACCTGATCGCCGCCGACGGCGCCCGCAGTCCCATCCGCACCGCGCTGGGCATCCCGCGCAGCGGCCACGGCCACCTGGCCGACAACCTCGATCTGTACTTCCGCGCCGATCTCACGGACCTGGCGCGGGAGAAGCCGTTCAACCTGTGCGAGATCGACAACCCGGTCGCCTCGGGCGCCTTCCTCTCGGTCAACGGCACCGACCGGTGGCTGTTTTCGACGGCCGACTTCCCCGAGGCGCACACGCTCGGCGACGGCGACTGGCACGACCTCCTGCGCATCGTGACCGGCATCCCGGATCTCGACGTCGAACTGCTCAGCCGGTCGCCCTGGGAGTCGGCGATGCGCGTGGCCGACCGGTTCCGCGACGGCCGCGTGTTCCTGGTGGGCGACGCCGCGCACATGATGCCCCCGATGGCCGCGGCCGGCGCCAACACCGCCATCGCCGACGCGGCCAACCTCGCCTGGAAGCTCGCGGCCGTACTGGCCGGACAGGCGGCGCCCGCCCTCCTCGACACCTACCACGCCGAACGCCACCCGGCAGGCTACGCGATCGCCGAAGCCTCCAGCACGGTCCGCGGGCACGTCGGCGACATGCTGGCCGCCTTCACCAAACCCGACAGCCGGCACGACGACCTGCCGGCCACGATGTTCGGCACCCAGTACCCCGAAGGCGCGTTCGTGCCCGACGGTCGCGGCCCCGCGCCCGTCGATCACTACGCCCCGGCGGGCCGTCCCGGCACGCGCGTGCCCCACGCGTGGCTCGACGCCAAGACGTCCACTGTGGACCTCGCCGGGCCCGGCCTGACCCTGCTCACCGGCCCGGACAACGGACGCTGGACCACTGAGGCAGATCGTCTCGGGTTGCGCCTGGTCACGGTGTCACACCAGCATTGGCTGGCCGAGGTCTGCCTGCCCGCCGACGGCGCTCTGCTGCTACGCCCAGACGTCGTCGTCGCCTGGCACTCGGCATGCGGCACGCCACTCGCCGAGGCAGTGACCCGAGTGCTCGGCACCGCGGCCATTCCCGCATGACGGGCAAATGAGCTCCAGCGGAATCAGCCGCCGGTTGCGATGTGCGGTGCGGTCAGGATTCAGTCGTGCAAGTAGCGCCTCTCGATGGCCGCGGCGCGAATTCCTGCTCATCGGCATGAGAGTGCGTACGGACCGGTCAGCTCGGTCTGCGCATTTGGATGCCGGCTGGCGGCTGCATCGTCGTTGAGGGCCGACGCTGGAGATGTCTGCGTCGGGGAACTCCACTGCTGGGCCAGCGTCTCGTTGGTCTCATCCAGGTGTGGAGGTCGTTGTGGCGTGGGTGGAGCAGTGCGGCAGCAGGTCGTGGCGCGTGAGATATCGACGGCAAGGTTTCGGTGTTCGTTCGGTGTCCGGATTTGGCTCGCGGCGTGATGCTGTGGCCTATGCCGCCGGGTTGGAGGTGGATTGGCGTCGGGGGTGTGGATCGATCCGGCCGACAGCGCGGTCACGGTCGCCGACTGGGTGGTGCGGTGGTTCCGATCGCTGGATCTGGATCCGCGGACGATCGAGAGCTACCGCAGCCGGCTGCGGTGTCACATCCTGCCGAAGTTCGGCCACCTGCCATTAGGTGCGATCACGGCGCTGGGTGTGACCGAGTGGGTCTGGAGCGAGCTGGCTACGCCCCGTCGACGGTGAGTTCGCAGCTGAACCTGTTGTCGATGTTGCTGACCGATGCCGCTGATGAGCGGCTGATTCCTTTTAATCCGGTGCGTCGGCGGCGGCGTCGTGGTCGGCGGTCGCGGCGGGCGGTGGGGAGCGGGTGTGGGCGACGCCGGATCAGGTGGTGCGGATCGCTGAGCAGGCCGGTGTTCTCGGTGGCCCGATCGCGCGGCTGCTGGTGATCACGGCGGCGTGGACCGGCTGCCGATGGGGCGAGCTGGCCAATCTACATCGGGACAACGTCGATCTGAGGCGCGGCTTGCTGGTGATTGACCCGCTGGTGGGGGCGTTGCATGAGTCGGGGTCGATGCGGTGGCTGGGTCCGCCGAAGACCCGGGCCTCGGCGCGGACGATCACGCTGCCGCCGTTCCTGGTCGCGCTGCTGCGGGAGCATCTCGCGCGGCACCAGTATGAGTTCGTGTTCACGACGCCGAGCGGGACGTGGTTGTGGCGCTCGACATTCCTCCGGCGCGTCTTCCGCCCCGCCGTCGACGGCAGCGACGCATCCGGGACGAAGGCGGGCTGCGCAGCGGTACGGCCAGGGTTGACCTTCCACGGGTTGCGGCACAGTCACAAGACCTGGCTGATCGCCGGCGGCGCACCGGAGATCGCCCAAGCCCGCCGGCTCGGTCACCACCTGGACAACCGGGTCATCGAGACCTACTCCCACGTCGCCCCGGAGGTCGAGCAGCGGCTGCTCGACGATCTCGAGCGCCGCTGGCACACCGCGGCCCCGCCACCGCCGACGCCATCACCGAGTGTGGTCGACAGTAGGTGGGTGGCGCCGGTTGTCCCCCTCTTCGCCACGGTGGGGTCACCCGCCGGGCGAGCCGGGGAGCAGCGGGAACACCGCGCCGGCGCCGGACCGGGGCTGGGGTAGTGCTCCAGTTTTGCCCCATCAGGAGCATAAGATCAGGCCGTAAGCTGATCACCGAAGATCGAACCCGGAACGCGGAAAACCCCTCCGACCAGCCCGAAAGGCTGAAACGAAGGGGTTCCTTACGATGTGGAGCTAAGGGGACTCGAACCCCTGACCCCCTCACTGCCAGTGAGGTGCGCTACCAGCTGCGCCATAGCCCCGAGGCGAAGGTGAACTCCGCATCTCGTATGCCCATACATTACACCCCACCCAGAGGGCCTCCGCGCGGGGGTACCCACAACCCCCATAATCCCCTGACCAGCACATTCACACCTTATTTTTAGTCCTGTATTGACTCCTCACCGTGACCGCCGTTACATTTTGCGCGGTTGTGACGCCGAGGTCCCCGCCCGTTACGCCGCGTCTCCAACACCGGGCACACCTCTCGATGACGCCGCGAACGCGGCAGAGGAGGCTTCGATGACGAGACGGCGGTTGCTGACGTTGCTCGCGGCAGCATCAGTCCTGGCCGGGGGCGCGAACGCCACCCCAGCGCAAGCCGCGGTTACCCCGGATGGGTGGTACACCGTGGCCGCCGCCAACAGTGGGAAGTGCGTTGATGCCCGGGCCGCCGGTGGTGCCGATGGGACCGTTGTGCAGCAGTACTCCTGCAACCAGACCAGCTCGCAGCAGTGGCAGTTCCAGTCCACCGGGGACGGCTACTTCCGGGTGAACGCGCGCACCAACCCGGCCGCCGCCTGGGATGTTGCCGGTGTCTCGGCCGCCGATGGGGGGCTCGTCCAGCTCTGGACCTACGGTGGCGGGGCCAACCAGCAGTGGCAGGCCGTCGACGAAGGGAATGGGCGGTACCACTTCGTCAGCCGCAACAGCGGGAAGTGCCTCGACGTTCCCGGTGCTTCCACCAACGACGTCCAGCTCCAGCAGTACACCTGCAACGGCACCGCCGCGCAGTCCTTCATGCTGACCCCCGTGAACACGAGCCAGCCCGACTTCGGCCCGAACGTCGTCGTCTTCGATCCTTCGATGTCGAGCTCTGCCATCCAAAGCCGGCTCGACAGCATCTTCGCCCAGCAGGAACGGAACCAGTTCGGCAGCCAGCGCTACGCCGTCATGTTCAAGCCCGGCACCTACGCCAACGACGTCAACGTCGGCTTCTACACCCAGGTCCTCGGGCTCGGCCTGAGCCCCGACGCCGTGAACATCAACGGCGCCGTGCACGTCGAGGCCGACTGGTTCCCGCCGCAGAACGCCACCCAGAACTTCTGGCGGGGCGCCGAGAACCTGTCCGTGACCCCGAACGGGGGCGCCGACCGGTGGGCCGTCTCCCAGGCCGCGCCCTACCGGCGCATGCACGTCCGCGGTGACCTGCAGCTCGACGACGGCGGGTGGGCCAGCGGCGGCTGGATCTCCGACAGCAAGATCGACGGCCAGGTCCGGTCCGGCTCGCAGCAGCAGTGGATCTCCCGGAACTCGCAGTTCGGCAGCTGGAACGGCTCGAACTGGAACATGGTCTTCGCCGGCGTCCAGGGCGCTCCCGCCAACACCTTCCCAAGCCCGCCCTACACCACCGTCGCGCAGACGCCGGTGACCCGCGAAAAGCCGTTCCTCTACATCGACAACGGCGGCAACTACCAGGTGTTCGTGCCGGCAACCAGGACCAACGCGTCCGGCACGAGCTGGGCGAACGGCACCGCGCCGGGCACGTCGATCCCGATCGGCCAGTTCTACATCGCCAAGCCCGGCGCCACCGCCGCGGACCTGAACGCCGCCCTCGCCGCCGGCAAGAACCTGCTGGTCACGCCCGGTGTCTACCATCTGAACCAGACCCTGCGCGTCACCCGGCCGGACACCGTCGTGCTCGGCCTCGGCATCGCCACGCTGATCCCCGACAACGGCATCACCGCGATGACCGTGGACGACGTCGACGGCGTCAAGGTCGCCGGCCTGCTCATCGACGCCGGCACGACCAGCTCGAACACGCTCATGCAGGTCGGCCCGGCCGGTTCGAGCGGCAACCACGCCGCCAACCCGACATCGCTGCACGACGTCTTCTTCCGGATCGGCGGCGCGGCCGTCGGCAAGGCCACGAACAGCCTGGTCGTCAACAGCAGCAACGTGATCGGCGACCACATGTGGATCTGGCGCGCCGACCACGCCGAGCGCAACGAGTACGTCGGCTGGAGCACCAACACCGCCGACACCGGGCTCGTCGTCAACGGCAACGACGTCACCATGTACGGCCTTTTCGTCGAGCACTACCAGAAGACGCAGGTCGTCTGGAACGGCAACGGCGGCCGGACCTACTTCTTCCAGAACGAGATGCCCTACGACGTCCCGAACCAGGCGAGCTGGATGAACGGGTCCACGCCAGGCTTCTCCGCCTACAAGGTGGGCCCGAACGTCACCAGTCACGAAGCGTGGGGGCTGGGCAGCTACTGCTACTTCAGCACCAACCCGTCCGTGGCCAGCGCTCACGCGTACGAGGCGCCGAACACGCCGGGTGTCCGGTTCCACGACATGGTGACGGTGTCCCTCAACTACCAGGGCACGATCACGCATGTGATCAACAACACCGGTCCGGCGACGCCGTCCGGGACCAAGGCGGTCAACCTGGTGAGTTACCCCTGAATCACCGGCGTGCGCCGTGGTGGCGGCCGCGGCGCACGCCGGTCCTTTGTGGAATACACCGAACGGGGTGTTCCGGGCGCCGGACGGGGTAAACGTCGCGATACTGGGAGTCCCTAGATCCGGGAGCGGCAGATGACCTCTTTCGCAGCGTTCACCGTCGTCGAACCCCGCAAAGCCTGGCCGATCGCGGCCGTCCGCGGCGTCTTCGCCGTGCTCTTCGGGCTCTTCGCGCTGATCTGGCCCGGCGCCACCGTCCTCGTCCTGGCGATCCTGTACGGCGTGTACGCGATCGTCGACGGCATCGGCGGCCTGATGCAGGCGTTCCGCCCGGGTGACACCGGGCACCGGGTGGCCTACGGCGTCCTCGGCGCGCTCGGCATCGTCGCCGGGATCCTCGTCCTGGTCTGGCCGGGCATCACCGTCCTGCTGCTGGCCCTGCTGGTCGGCTTCTGGGCGATCATCACCGGGATCGCGGAAATCGCCGCCGCGGTCCGGCTGCGCAAGCAGATCCGCGGCGAGGCGTTCCTCATCGCGGCCGGCGCGATCTCCGTGCTCGCCGGCGTCCTCATCGTGATCAACCCGATCGCCGGCGCGTACGGCATCGCGCTGCTCGTCGGCATCTACGCCCTGCTCTACGGCATCATGCTGCTCGTGCTGGCCTTCCGGCTGCGGAAACTGGGGGACACCACCCCGGCCGCCTGAGTAGCGTGCGGGGGTGTCGACCCGCGAACTGGTGGTGCTGGGCACCGCGTCCCAGGTGCCCACGCGCCACCGCAACCAGAACGGCTACCTCCTCCGCTGGGACGGCGAAGGCCTCCTCTTCGACCCCGGCGAAGGCACCCAGCGCCAGATGCTGCGGGCCGGCGTCGCCGCCACGGACATCACGCGGATCTGCGTCACGCACTTCCACGGCGACCACAGCCTCGGCCTGCCCGGCGTGATCCAGCGGCTGTCGCTGGACAAGGTCGCCCACCCGGTGCACGCCCACTTCCCGGCGTCCGGCGCGCGCTACTTCGAGCGGATGCGGCACGCGACGGCCTTCTACGAGCAGGCCGACCTGCGGGAACACCCGATCGCCGAGGACGGCCCGATCGCCACCGGGAAGTTCACGCTCGAGGCGAAGCGCCTGAGCCACCCCGTCGAGGCGTTCGGCTACCGGCTGACCGAGCCCGACGGCCGCACGATGCTCCCGGAAAAACTCCGTGCACACGGCATCGCGGGCCCGGACGTCGGCAGGCTGCAGCGGGAGGGACGTCTCGGCGACGTGACCGTCGAGGACGTCAGCACCCCACGGCCCGGCCAGCGGTTCGCGTTCGTGATGGACACCCGCCTCTGCGACGCGGTGTACGCCCTCGGCGAAAACGCCGACATGCTCGTGATCGAGGCGACGTTCCTGGCCGAGGACACCTCCCTCGCGAAGGACTTCGGCCACCTGACCGCGCAGCAGGCCGCCCGCGTCGCCGCCGAGTCCGGTGTCCGGCAGCTCGTGCTGACCCACTTCTCGCAGCGCTACCCCGATCCGAAACGCTTCGAAGAGGAAGCGCGGGCCGAGTTCGACGGCGAGATCGTCGTGGCCGAGGACCTGGAGCGGGTCCAGGTGCCGAAGCGGCGTTCCTCCCCAGCGGCGTAGGAAGCGCCGTAGGCTGCATCTCGTGAGCCAGCCGATCCTGATGACCGTCGACGACGATCCCGCCGTGTCCCGCTCGGTCGCCCGTGACCTGCGCCGGCGCTACGGGAAGGACTACCGCGTCATCCGCGCCGACTCCGGCCCGGACGCCCTCGACGCGCTGCGCGAGATCAAGCTGCGCGGCGACGCCGTCGCGGCGATCCTCGCCGACTACCGGATGCCGCAGATGGACGGCATCGCCTTCCTCGAGAAGGCGATGGACCTGTTCCCGCACGCCCGCCGCGCCCTGCTGACCGCCTACGCCGACACCGACGCCGCCATCCAGGCGATCAACGTCGTCGACGTCGACCACTACCTGCTCAAGCCGTGGGACCCGCCGGAGGAGAAGCTCTACCCGGTGATCGACGCCCTGGTCGAGACCTGGAAAGCGGTCGGCGACAGGCCGGTCGAAGAGGTCAAGCTCCTCGGCCACAAGTACTCGTCCCCGTCGTTCCACATGCGCGACTTCCTCGCGCGCAACGCCGTGCCGTACCGCTGGTACTCCGTCGACGAGGACGAAGGCAAGCGCCTGCTCCAGGCGGCCGAGGCCACCGAAGCCGACATCCCGGTGGTCGTCACCCCGGACGGCACCGTCCTCAAGCACCCGTCCGGCAGCGAAATCGCCGACGCGGTCGGGTTGTCGACGCGGCCCGCGCAGGAGTTCTACGACCTCGTCGTCATCGGCGGCGGCCCGGCCGGCCTCGGCGCCGCGGTGTACGGCGCGTCCGAGGGCCTGCGGACGGTGCTCGTCGAGAAGAAAGCCACCGGCGGCCAGGCCGGCACGAGCTCGCGCATCGAGAACTACCTCGGCTTCCCCGACGGCGTCTCCGGCGCGCAGCTGACCGACCGGGCGCGGCGCCAGGCGCAGAAGTTCGGCGCCGAGGTGCTGACCGCGCGGGACGTCGTGGGCCTGGAGGCCCGCGGCTCGTCGCGGGTGATCACCTTCGGCGACGGCAGCGAGATCGCCGCGCACTCGGTGATCCTCGCCAGCGGCGTCACCTACCGCGCCCTGGACGCCGACGGCATCGAGGAGCTCACCGGCCGCGGCGTCTACTACGGCTCGGCCGCGACCGAGGCGCCCGAGTGCAAGGGCGAGCACGTCTACATCGTCGGCGGCGCCAACTCCGCCGGGCAGGCCGCGGTGTTCTTCTCGCGGCACGCCAGCGACGTCACGATCCTGGTGCGCGGCGAGTCCCTGGAAGCGTCGATGTCGCACTACCTGATCGAGCAGATCGCCGGCATCGGGAACATCCACGTCCGGACGCGCACCACGGTCAAGCAGGTCCACGGCGACGGGCACCTCGAACGGATCACGCTGTGCGAGAACGGCGTCACCGAGACGGTCGAGAGCGGGCACCTGTTCATCTTCATCGGCGCCGCCCCGCGCACCGACTGGCTCGGCGACGCCATCCACCGCGACGACTACGGCTTCGTCCGCACCGGTCCCGACCTGCTGACCGCCGGGCAGCGGCCGGCGAGCTGGCCGCTCGACCGTGATCCGCACTACCTCGAATCGTCGATCCCGGGCGTGTTCGTGGCCGGTGACGTGCGGTCGCAGTCGGTCAAGCGGGTGGCCTCGGCGGTCGGTGAGGGCGCGATGGCCGTGACGCTGGTACACCGGTACCTGGAGGAACAATGAGCGCACTGCCGCGGGAAGAGCTTCGCGGCCTCTTCCTGTTCGAACACCTTTCCGAAGAGCAGCTCGACTGGGTCGCCGCCAACGCCGTCCTCGAGGCGTACGAAGGCGACAGCTTCGTCATCCGCGAAGGCGACGAGGCGACCTGCTTCTACGTGATCCTGAACGGCGCCGTCCGGATGACGCGGCTGGTCAGCGGCACCGAAGTCGAGACGAACCGGTCCGACCAGCGCGGCGCCTACTTCGGCGCGACGCAGTTCTTCGTCCACCAGGAAGCCGAGCACCGCTACGGCGCTTCGGTGCAGGCGCTGAGCGACCTGACGCTGATCGCGCTGCCCGCCGCGGAGTTCTCCGTCGAGTTCCGCCGGTGGTTCCCGATGGCGACGCACCTGCTGGAGGGCATGTACCTCGGCTGGCGCAACAGCGACACGGTGATCGGCTCCCGCCGCCGTCTGCTGGCCCTCGGCGAGCTCTCGGCCGGGCTGACGCACGAGCTGAACAACCCGGCCGCGGCCGCGGTCCGGGCGACGGCCGCCCTGCGCGAACGCGTCGCCGGGATGCGGCACAAGCTCGCCTTCCTGGCCAAGAAGGACATCGACCCGGAGCTGCTCTACCAGCTCATCGACGTCCAGGAACGCCTGGTCAAGCAGGTCGCGCAGGCCGAGAAGCTGACCGCGATGCAGCAGGCCGACCGCGAGGACGAGATCGGCGACTGGTTCGACGACCGCGGCATCGACGGCGGCTGGGACCTCGCCGACATCTACGTCCGCGCCGGCCTGACCACGGCCGACCTGGACAACGTGCTGGAGCAGGTCGGCGACACCTTCATCGACGGCGCCGTCCGCTGGCTCGCCTACGCGCTCGAGACCGAGATGCTGATGGGCGAGATCGAGGACTCCACCACGCGCATCTCCGCGCTGGTCGGCAAGGCCAAGCAGTACTCGCAGATGGACCGGGCGCCGCACCAGTGGGTCGACGTCCACGACGGCCTCGACTCCACGCTGGTGATGCTGTCCGGCAAGATCGGCGGCGGCGTCCGGGTGGTCAAGGAGTACGACCGCAGCCTGCCGAAGATCCCGGCGTACCCGGCCGAGCTGAACCAGGTCTGGACGAACATCATCGACAACGCCCTCGGCGCGATGACGGGCGACGGCACGCTGACGCTGCGGACGTGGGGCGAGAACGACCAGATCCGGGTCGAGATCGGCGACACCGGCCCGGGCATCCCGGCGGACATCAAGCCGCGGATCTTCGAGCCGTTCTTCACGACCAAGCCGGTCGGCGAGGGCACCGGGCTGGGCCTGGACATCTCGTGGAAGATCGTCGTCGAGCGCCACCAGGGTGACCTGCGCGTCGAATCCGAGCCGGGGAACACCCGGTTCGAGGTCTGCCTGCCGACGGTCGAGCAGGCCTCGCTCTGATGGCTTCCGTCCCGACGGTCACGACCGAACTCGGGGCGCTGGTCGGGCTGACGGGTGACGGAGTCCGCGTGTGGCGCGGGATCCCGTACGCCCGTCCGCCGGTCGGCGAGCTGCGGTGGAAGGCGCCGCAGCCGCCGTCGCTCTCCGGCGGCGTGCACGTGACGGCCGAGTACGGGCCGCACGCGATGCAGGCGCCGGACCCGATGAACCCGTCCGCTGTCTGCGACGAGGACTGCCTGTACCTCAACGTTTGCACGCCCGAGGGCCCCGCGCCGGCGGGCGGGTGGCCGGTGCTGTTCTGGCTGCACGGCGGCGGCTACCGCGTCGGCCACGGCGAGCAGCTGGGCGACGGCGAGCAGTTCGCGCGCGCCGGGATCGTCGTGGTCACCATCAACTACCGGCTCGGCTCGCTCGGCTTCCTGCACCTCGCCGGCATCTTCGGCGAGTCCGAAGCGGACGCCGGCGTCTGCGGGTTCCTCGACCAGGTCGAGGCCTTGAAGTGGGTGCGCCGCAACATCTCCGCGTTCGGTGGCGACCCGGCGCGGATCACCGTCTACGGCGTTTCGGCGGGCGCGAAAAGCGTCGGGAACCTGCTGGGCAGCCCGCTCGGCAAGGGGTTGTTCGCGCAGGCGATCAGCAGTTCCGGCGGCGCGGACCACGTCGCGACGCCGGAAGCCGGGACGGCCCTGGCGCGGCGGCTGCTGGACGAAGTCGGCTGCCACGACATGCCTTCGCTCAGGGCGTTGCCCGCCAAGGAGTTCGTCGAGGCGCAGGAACGCATCCTGACCGGGTTCCAGGCGCTGTGGCTCTGGCGCCCGACGCTGCACCCTCGGGTGCTGCCCGAGGTGCCGATCGAGCCGATCCGGCGGGGGAGCGCGGCCGGGATCCCCCTGTTGATCGGCTGCAACAGCAACGAAGGCAGCACGTACGCGCTGATGCTGGGCGACGACATCGCGACGGCTCCGGCGTCCGGCGTGCTCACGAGCATCCTCGGTGACGAAGGCGCTTCGCAGCTTCTCGAGACGTACCTTCGCCGTGTCCCCGACCTGAAGGCCGCGAAGATCGCCGCAATGGGCGACGAGCGGTACGGCATCCCGACGCAGCGGCTCGCCGACGCGCAGTCCGCGCACGCCCCGGTCTACCGCTACCGGATCGACATCGCCGCGCCCGGCGTGCCCGAGCAGCTCGACGGCGGCCACGGCACCGAAACCACGATGGCGTGGAAGACGCCGCTGCCGCTCGCCTCGCAGGGTTCCTCCGTCAACCCGAAGCGCGAGCGGGCGGCGTTGCTCATCCACCGCGCCTGGCTGCGGTTCGTCCGGGACGGCGTCGCGGACGCCGACGGCCCCGAATGGCCGCCCTACGGGCCGGAACTGCGGCCGGTGCTGGTTTTCCGGGAAGACACCGATCTGGTGCTCGACCCACGCGCCGACGAGCGGAAAGCCTGGGGCGACACGGAATGGGCGTCCGGGACCTGGTTCCCGGTGACCTGAGACCGTTCCTTCACCCGCCGTTCACTTCGAACCGGCCCCCTCCCGCGTCAAATGGGCGAAGGCACGTCGAGGGGAGTGCTCGTGAAACGCCGGGTGTCGATCGGGCTGGCCGTGGTGCTGGTGCTGGCCGTCGTGGGAGTGATCATCTGGGGCCGCGGCGACGGCACCGCGTCCGGCGTCGCGACCGTGCGCGGGGTGATCGGGTCGGAGAAGCAGGCCTTCTTCACCGACCAGCGCGTCGTCGACGCCTTCGCCCGTCACGGCCTGAAGGTCGAGGTCGACACGGCCGGGTCGCGGCAGATCGCGACGAGCGTCGACCTCGGGAAGTACGCGTTCGCGTTCCCGTCGTCGTCGCCGGCGGCGCAGAAGATCCAGCGCGACCGCAAGGTGACCACGGTCTACACGCCGTTCCAGTCGCCGATGGCCGTCGCCTCCTTCGAACCCGTCGTCGCGCTGCTTCGCGCCAACGGGGTCGTGCACAAGGGCGCGGGCGACTACGAGGTCCTCGACATCGCGAAGTACCTCGACCTGGCGAAGGCCGGGACACGCTGGGACCAGCTGCCCGGCAACACCACCTACCCGGCGCGCAAGAACGTCCTGGTCACGACGACCGATCCGCGCGAGTCGAACTCCGCGGCGATGTACCTGTCGATCGTTTCCTTCGTGGCCAACGGGAACGCCGTCGTCAGCACGCCCGACCAGGAGGCGAAGGTACTGCCGTCGGTGGCGAAGCTGTTCCTCGACCAGGGGTACACGCAGAACAGCACCGAAGGGCCGTTCGAGGACTACCTGTCGGCGGGCATGGGCAAGACGCCACTGGCGCTGATCTACGAGTCGCAGTTCGTCGACCGGGTGGTCCGCGGGGACGGCTCGATCCGGCCGGACATGCGGCTGCTCTACACCGCGCCGACGGTGTACTCGAAGCACACGCTGGTGCCGCTGACCGGCGACGGCGACAAGGTCGGGCAGCTGCTTTCCACCGACCCCGAGCTGGGCAGGCTCGCCGCGACCTTCGGCTTCCGCACCACCGACCCGAAGCTGTTCGCCGAGGTCGCCGCCCCGGCCCACGTGCCCGCCGACCTGGTGGACGCCGTCGAGCCACCGTCGTTCGAAACCCTGGAACGCCTGCTCGACGCCGTCGGCAAGCAGTACTGACATGGACTTCGCGCTCACCCCGCCCGAGCCGGTCACCGCGATCCCGGCCGAACGCGCCGCCGGGCTGATCACGCTCAGCGCGGACACGCGGTCGGAAGTCGCCGTGCGCGCTGCTGAATTCGCGTCCCGGCTCGAAGCCCTCGACGTCCGTTCGCCGGAGTTCACCGACCTCCTCGACGAGCTGCTGACCGTCGGCGAGGCCGACATGCGCGCGGCGGCCGGCGTCGCGGGCACGATGCTCGACCGGTCGCTGCGCAGCACGGCGTCACCGCAGGACGGCGTCACGACGAGCCTCGCCAGCCTGCGCCGGACCGTCGCCGAGCTGGACCCGGCGAAGCTGCCGCTCACCGGCCGGAAGCTGCTGGGGATGTTCCCGGCCGCGGCGGGCGCGAAGCGGGCGCTGGACCGGTACCGCGCGGCGAACGAGCCGGTCAACGCCCTGGTCGTCGACCTACGCGGCCGCCAGGACGTGCTGCGCCGCGACAACGCCTCGATCAAGGGCGAGCGCGAGCGCCTGTGGAAGGTGATGGGGAAGCTCGCCGAAGCGGCCGCGCTCGCCGAGGCCGTCGACGGCGCGGTCGAAGCGCAGGCCGGCGTCTTCGACCTGACGGATCCCGGGCGTGCGCAGGCGTTGCGCGGGGACGTGCTTTACCCCATCCGGCAACGTCACCAGGACCTGCTGACGCAACTGGCCGTCAGCGCGCAGGGCTATCTCGCTTTGGACCTGGTGCGCAGAAACAATGACGAACTGATCCGCGGTATCGAACGGGCGGTGTCGACGACGGTTTCCGCGCTGCGGGTCGCGTTGCTGGTCAGCGGCGCGCTGGCGAGCCAGCGGGACGTCCTCGACGAGGTCGCGGCCCTGCAGGCGACCACCGACGGGCTGATCCGCGCCAACACCGAGCTGCTGGACCTGCAGGCCGCGGAGATCCGCCGGGCGAGCAGCGACCCGGCGGTCGCGACCGAGACGATCCGGGCGTCCTTCGACCGGATCTACGCCTCGATCGACGCGATCGACGGGTTCCGCGCCGACGCCGTCCGCACGATGGCGGCGACCGTCGAGTCGCTGTCCGGGGAGATCCGCCGCGCCGAGGACCACCTGCGGCGTTCGCACGAGGGGGAAGCATGATCACGAAGGTGCTGGCGCTCCTGCTGGGTGCCGTGTTGCTGGCGGGGTGTTCCGATCCGTCGTCCGCGCCGCTGGGCGAGCCCGAGCCGGGGACGCTGCGGATCCTCGCGGGCAGCGAGCTGGCGGACATGCAGCCGGTGCTCGACGAAGCCGCGCAAGCCACCGGTGTGAAGGTCAAGTTCACTTTCACCGGCACCTTGGAAGGCGCCGAAGCGCTGGCGAACGGCAGCGTCGACGGCAAGTACGACGCCGTGTGGTTCTCGTCGAACCGGTACCCCGCCGGGATTCCCGAAGCGGCGAAGCGGCTCGGGAACCAGGTCAAGATCATGAGCTCGCCGGTGGTGCTGGGGCTGGCCACGCCGGTGGTGCAGCGGCTCGGCTGGGCCGGCAAGCCGGTCAGCTGGGGCGAGATCGCCGCGCAGGCCGGGAAGAAGGCGTTCAGCTACGGGATGACGGACCCGTCGGCGTCGAACTCCGGGTTCTCGGCGCTGGTCGGGGTCGCTTCGGCCTTGGCGGGCGCAGGCAACGCGATCGACGCCCAGCAGATCGCCTCGGTGACTCCGCAGCTGACGCAGTTCTTCAGCGCGCAGGCGCTTTCGGCGGGCTCCTCGGGCTGGCTGTCGGACGCGTACGTCCGGCGCGCGACCGGGCCGGACCCCGTCGACGGGCTGATCAACTACGAGTCCGTGCTGCTGTCGGCGAACGCGTCCGGGAAGCTGCCCGCGCCGCTCACGCTGATCTACCCGAGCGACGGGGTCGTCACCGCCGACTACCCGCTCACCCTGCTGGCTTCCGCCGGTGACGATGCGCGGTCGGCGCACCAGCGCCTGACCGACCACCTGCGGACGCCGGCGGTGCAGCAGCGGATCATGGAGACCACCGGGCGGCGTCCGGTCGTGCCCGGCGTCGCGCTGGGGCCGCAGTTCGCCCAGCGGGACCTCGTCGAGCTGCCGTTCCCGGCGACGCAGCAGGCGGTCGACGCGCTGCTGTCGGCGTACTTCGACAAGCTCCGGCGTCCTTCGCGGACGCTCTACGTGCTCGACACGTCCGGGTCGATGGAGGGTTCGCGGATCGACTCGCTGCGGACCGCGCTGGTCGGGCTGACCGGCGCGGACACCTCGCTGACCGGCCGGTTCCGGCGGTTCCGGAGCCGGGAAGAGGTGACGATGCTGCCGTTCAGCACCGGACCGGGTGCGCCGCAGACGTTCACTGTGCCACCGGAAAACCCGGCGGCGGAGCTGGCGCGGATCAAGACGTTCGCCGAAGGGCTCACTGCGCGCGGCGGAACGGCGATCTACGACAGCCTTTCCCGCGCGTACCAGGTGCTCGCGCCGCTGACGGCGGCGGATCCGGACCGGTTCACCTCGATCGTGCTGATGACCGACGGCGAGAACGCGAACGGCTCGTCACTGGCGGACTTCCTGGCGGCGTTCGGGTCGCTGCCGCCTGCGGTGAACCGGGTTCCGGTGTTCACGGTCCTGTTCGGCGAAGGCAGCAGCGACGAGCTGACCCAGGTCGCGACGCGGACCGGCGGGAAGGTGTTCGACGCGCGCAACGTCCAGCTTTCGCGGGTGTTCCAGGAGATTCGCGGGTACCAATGATGCTGCGTTATCTCGGGTCGACCAAGAACCTCGCCGGCTGCGTCGGCGGGCTGATCGGCGTCGGGCTGTACCTGACCGGGGTGGCCGGGTGGTTCTGGCCCTTCGTCGTGGCGGCTCTCTACGCTGCGGGGGCGCTGCTCGCGCCGGGGGAGAAGGTGCGGCTGGTCCCCGACACGTCGGTTGCGTTGCGGCAGTCGCTGGACGAGCTCGAGGCCGCGGTCTCGTCGTCCCGGATGCCGGCGTCCTCTGTGGACACCGTGCGGCGGATCGCTGTGGTCCTTCGTGACCTGCTTTCCCAGCCTTCGCGGCTCGCGGGGGACCCCGATCTGCAGCACGCCGTCGTGCGGCTGGCGGGCACCGATCTGCCGCTGTCGCTGGAAACCTACCTCAACCTGCCGTGGTGGTTCGCGGCTCGGCGTGCTTCCGCGGACTCGGAACTGGTGGCACAGCTGGATTTGCTCGAGGCGGAGGCGCACCGGGTGGCCGAACGGTTCTACGCGACTGAGGTCGATCGGCAGGCCGACCACACGCGGTACCTGCGAGACCGGGACGCCTGAGTCCACTCCTGTGAGTGATGATGTTCGAACGCGCGTTCGAGTAGCGTTGTCCTCATCGGAGAGGAGAAGTCATGAACGGGTACCGAGGTTCGGCAGGGTCAGGGTCACCGCGGCGGTGGTCAGCCAGCTCAGCAGGTCCGGCAGGGGAATGCGGGAGAGGCGTTCCGGCCATTCCTCCGCCACTGTGTGCAGCACGAGTTCGTCGTGCCGTGGCTCCACTTTCGTCAGTTTCAGGCCGGGTGGGAGCTCCGGCAGGGGAAGCACGATGGGCTGGAAGGCGCGGGGCGGGCGCAGCTGCCGCCGTCCGATGTGGAGGGTCTGCGGTACGAGCACCACGGCTTCGTCGGCCACCTGGGGGCGCAGTGTCAGGTGTCCCCAGTGCGGGCGCTTGGCCCAGCGGATCTGGAGCAGCCCGCTGCCGGCCGGGGTGGCGACGATCCCGGGGCGGGCCTTCGCCACCCGGTCCCGCAGCACGTCCGCGGACACGGCGATCCCGAGCTGCACGCGGGCGGGCTTGGCGGCCGGCGTGGGCAGCGAGCGGAGGCGGACGTCTTCGGCGAGCACGGTGACGCGGCGCAGCGGGATGCTTCCGGGCTCGTCTTCGCCGTCGCCGGCTTCGGGCTCCGGCCAGTCGACGTCCTCGGCGACGATCCGGACGTCGCCGAGGCGCCCGGTGGCCAGGCGGAGGCTGTCGGCGGGGTAGTCGAGTTCGGCGAGGGTGAGGCCGACTTCGCGCTCGCCCACCTTCGCCGTCAGCCTGCGGCCGACGAGCTGCTCGGTGACGGTGCGCACGAGGGCGGCCGGCGTGACCGGGACGTTCGGCAGCAGGGAACGCCCGGCCGCGGCCAGGCCGGCCAGCTCGGGCCAGGGTGACCAGCCGTCGAACCACCTGCCGTCGCTCATCCGTCCAGTGTCGCCCAAGACGACGGACGGCGGCGACGGCGGGTGGTCCGCGGCGGGGCCGGTGGAGCGTCTCCGGTCACCGTCCGGCGAAGCGGGCGATGATGCCGGTCACGACCAGCCAGAACACCGCGGCCAGGCCGTAGTCGAGGATGACGGCCAGGCTGGGGCTGTCCACGGGGAACAGGCCGGGCCAGAACAAGGCGAGAGGAACCGCCAGTGACTTGATGAACTGGAAGAAGGCATTGCCGGCGTTCGCACCAGCGAGCACCATGATCATGTAGAGAACTTCGATCCCCGCGAAGATCGCGCCGATCGCCGTGATGACCCGCACGGCCGTGTTCCGTCTGGTGGTGGTTCGCCAAGGAGACATGCCGCGAAAATTCCCGGATCGGGTGACGGATCAAACGCTCCAACCCCAAGATTGCGCCGTTCGGCCCCTTCCGTTGCTCTCCGCCGCCCGCCTGACACAGGAGGTGACCAAGAAGTAACGCTCTTCCCGACCCGGGTGCGGCCGTGGGAGGCCACCGGCCGCACGTGTCGTCCGCCTGGGTACGCGTGTCGTCCGGCTGGGGGCGAGTGTCGTCCATCCCGGTACGCGTGTGGAGTGGCCCCGGTGAGGCGAACGTCCTGGCGGCCCGCGGTGGTGCGATCTCTGCCTTCGGGATGGTGAAGCTCGCCATGGTTCCGGGCGATGAAGCTGCCCAGGTCCTGCTCGGGGCTCCGCCCGCCAGAGCCGGGGCCATGTCGGCGGCAGAACTGCTCCGGATCCTTCGACCTGCGAGACACCTGAGTGTCGCGAAGTAGGCTTCGGCGACTGCGTTGTCGTAGCAGGCCCCGACCCGCCCGACCGACGGGCGAATCTCCTTCTTGGTGAGGGAGGCGCGGAACTGGCCGGAGGTGTACTGGGCGCCGCGGAGCGACCTGCTTGCGCAACGGTGTCACCTCATCGGTCACCGCCGGGTTCTCCGCGGGCGGACCAGCTTCGGCGGCCTGCTTGGCCACGTTGACCCACGACCGTAAGGTCTCGTGGTCGACCCCGAGCTCCCGGGCATCTGCCGCAACGGACGGTCACTCGAGTTGACCAGCTCGATCGCGTCGCGACGGACCTGCTCCGGATCCTTCGACCTGTGAGACAGCAGGGCATCCCGCCAGACCACCTCTGGAACCAGGGTGTCCGGGGCCCGGGGGCGACTCCACGTGTCGTCCATCCCGGTACGCATGTCCTCCTCACCCCCTCGCGAGGTGGCTCGGTCCACGATGACCGTCGAACCCAGCGGGGAATCGACCACCGCGGCCCTGCCAACGCTCCCCCGGCGCGGATCAGCGGCGAGGCCCCCGCCGACCGAGCCTAAGGCCGCATTCCCGTCGCCTCACCGAGCAGCCGCGCAATAGCCCAGTCCTGCACCGCGAGCCCCACGGACTTGAACACCGTCCTCCCGCCGACCACCGGCGGCCGCCGCAACGCCGTCCCCAGCTCGATCAGCTTCCCCGGGTCGAGAAGCCCGGCGTCGACGGCATGGATCACCTCACCGGCCTCCTCCAGAACGGCACCGACCTGATCCACCACCACACACCCGGCCGTCGCCAGCAACTCGGGCGGCAACTCGCGCATGGAAGGCAGGTACGACCCGATCGCGTTGACATGAACCCGTTCCGGCAAGTCGTCGACACCGAAGAGAGGAGTGTCCGATGAAGTAGCGCAGCAGACGACGTCCACGTCGGCCACCGCGGCCGAGGCGTGACGGGCCAGCCGCACCGTCACCTCCGGGAACTCGGCGCTCAACCGGTCCGCCAACCCCTGCGCCCGCACGGAACTGCGGCCGAACACCGACACGTGGCGCAGCGGGCGGACCGCGGCCACCGCGCGGACCTGGTCGGCCGCCTGGGCGCCCGTTCCCAGGAGGGCCAGCCGGCTCGCCGAGGGCGGGGCCAGCAGGTCCGTGGCGACGCCGGACACCGCGCCCGTGCGCAGGGCGGTGACCTCGACCGCGTCCGCGACCACCTGGCCGGCGGCCGTGTTCCACACCAGCGTGCCCAAAATCATGGGCGTGCGGCCCGGGGCCAGGTTGAGGGTCTTCACCACGGTCGTCGACGAGGGGGTGTGGCAGGCGGTCATCACGAGGGTCGTGGAGCCGGCGAACGACAAGCGTTGCGGTACCTCGAACCGGCCGGCCGCCAGTTCGCGGAACGCCTCGCGGACCGCTTCCACGGCGGCCGTCATCGGGACAGCCCTGCGGACGTCGTCGGCGTCGAGCATGCGCGGGCTCCCTCCGGCCGCCGGATCTGCCGTTAGCCTGGCGGCATGCCGGAGGCCACGCAAGATCCCGTCGAGGAGCAGCGGTTCGTCCGCGACGACTGGTACGGGGAGGAGATCGCCGGACGGCACTACCTGCGGTGCGAGTTCCACGAGACCGACTTCTCGGAGGCGGTCACCCGGAACTCGGTCTTCACCGACTGCGTGTTCGGGAACGTGCGCTTCAACGCGTCGCGGCACGTGGACTCGGCGTTCACCGGGTGCACCTTCAAGCGGTGCAACTTCTTCGACGCCGAATTCACCGGGTGCAAGCTCGTCGGCTCCTCCTTCGCCGAGTGCGAGCTGCGGCCGTTGCGGGTCACCGGTGGGGACTGGTCCTTCGCCGGGCTGGGCGGGGCCGACCTGCGGGCCGTCACCTTCCAGGGGGTGCGGATGCGGGAGGCCGACCTCACCGGGGCGGACTGCGCCGGCGCCGTGTTCGCCGACGTCGACCTGTCCGGGGCGATGCTGCACGCCGTCAAACTCGGCCGGGCCGACCTGCGGGGGAGCGACCTCTCGGCCCTCGACCCGCTGAACGCCGAGCTGGCCGCGGCCGTCGTGTCACCCGAACAGGCTGCGGTGCTCGTCACGTCGCTGGGGCTGCAGGTGCGGGCGTAGGCTCGGCGCGACGAGGCAGGAGGTCCGCATGGGTGTCGTGACACCGGGTTTCCACGGCCGGGCTCGCAGCGGCAACCCGCGGCTGCCGCCCGGGCAGTACCTGGCCGAGGACTTCCCCGTGCTGTCCGCGGGCCCGACCCCGCGCGTGCGCACCGAAACGTGGGAATTCACCGTCACCACCGAGGCGGGGGAGAAGCACACCTGGAACTGGGCCGAGCTGATGGCCCTGCCCAGCGAAAAGCCCACAGTGGACATCCACTGCGTCACCCAGTGGTCCAAACTGGACACCCGGTGGCGCGGCGTCCCGGTCGACACGCTGGTCGGCGGCCTCGGCACCGAGGCCGACTACGTCATGGTGCACTCCTACGGCGGCTACACGACGAACCTGCCGCTGGCCGACCTGCTCGACGGCCAGGCCTGGATCGCCTACGAGTACGGCGGCAAGCCGCTGACCCCCGAGCACGGCGGCCCGGCGCGGCTGCTCGTGCCGCACCTGTACTTCTGGAAGTCCGCCAAATGGGTGCGCGGACTGGAACTGAAGACCCGGGACGAGCCGGGCTTCTGGGAGAACGCCGGCTACCACGACTACGGGGATCCATGGCGCGAACAGCGGTATCAGGGCGACTAGCCTGGCGGGTCGCCCGCCTGGCCGGCTTCCGCGACGAGACGCCGACGGCGCGCACGCTCGTCTTCGACCTGCCCGGCTGGCCCGGGCACCTCGCGGGACAGCACGTCGACGTCCGGCTCACCGCCGCGGACGGCTACCGGGCGCAGCGCAGCTACTCGCTCGCCGCGCCGGCCGACGGCGACCGGGTGGAGCTGACGGTGCAGCGCGTCGCCGACGGGGAGGTGTCCGAGCACCTCACCGGCCCGTACGCGGTCGGTGATCCCGTCGAAATCCGGGGCCCGATCGGCGGCTGGTTCGCCTGGCGGCCGACCGACCCCGCGCCGGTGCTGCTCGTCGCGGGTGGCTCGGGGATCGTGCCGCTGATGGCGATGATCCGCGCCCGGCGGGCCGCGGGCGTGCGGACGCCGTTCAAGCTGATCTACTCGCTGCGCACCCCGGCCGAGCTGTACTACGCCGACGAGCTGCGGACGCCCGTCGCCGGGTTGGACGTCACCTACGTCTACACGCGTGAGCTGCCCGAAGGCCGTCCGGGCCTGCCCAAGCGCATCGACGTCGCAACGCTGAACACCGCGGGCTGGCCCGCCGAGTTCGGCGCGTCGTGCTTCGTCTGCGGCCCGACCGGCTTCGTGGAGACGGTCGCGGACATCCTGGTCGCCCTCGGCCACGACCCGCACCGGATCCGGACCGAGCGGTTCGGGCCCAGCCGCGACTGAATGGCCGCGCAGGCATCCGATGAATAGGTGACCTTCTGCCCCGGTGAGCGGGAAATTGTCGACATCGCCGTCGAGAGATCCTATGTTTCCCCCATGCTGACCAAGTGGGGCTCGACGCGGCGCCGCACCGCGATGGCCGCTTTCCTGGGGGCGGGCGCGCTGCTCGCCACGACCGGTCCGGTGGCCGCGGCCGATCCGGACGCCGCGAGCCGGGACGTCTACGTTTCGCCGGAGGGGTCCGATCACGCGTCCGGCACCGCGGGACACCCGGTCCGGACCCTCGACCGGGCCCGCGACCTCGTGCGGCAACGGGCGCCGCACCTGACGCGGGACCTGACCGTGCACCTCGCGCCCGGCGTCTTCCGGCTCGCCGCGCCGCTGCGGCTGGACGCGCGGGACTCCGGTGGCAACGGCCACCGCGTCATCTGGCAGGGCAGCGGCGACACCGAGCTGAACGGCGGCGTGCGGGTCACCGGCTGGCGGCCGGTCCCGGGCCGGCCGGGCCTGTTCGCCGCGCCCGCGCCGGCCGGGCTGGACAACACCCGGCAGCTGTACGTCGACGGCGTCCGGGAGCAACGCGCCCGCGGCCCGCTGCCGGTGACCGTCAAGGCCACCGCCACCGGCTACACCGCGAGCGCGGACACGCTTGCCCACTGGCGCAACCCGAAGGACGTCGAGTTCGTCTACACCGCCGGCGAGGCGCTGTGGAACATCCAGCGTGACGGCCTCGGCCAGTGGACCGAGCCGCGCTGCCCGCTCGCCGCGGCCGAGGGCACGACGCTCACCATGGCCCAGCCGTGCTGGGACAACTCGACGAAACGCGTGCTGTTCCCGGACATCCCCGGCCGCAGCGTCAACATGGTCGGCCCGGCCGACCTCACGAACGGGCGGCACCCGACCTACGCCGAGAACGCCTTCGAGCTGCTCGACACCCCCGGCGAGTGGTACCTCGACCGGTCCGCGCACGTGGTCTACTACCTGCCGAAGGCCGGCCAGGACCTGCGCCGCGCGGACGTCGAGATGCCGGTGCTGGAAAAGCTGCTCGACGCGAAGGGCACGGCCGCCGCGCCGATCCACGACGTGGCCTTCCGCGGGCTGCGCTACTCGTATGCCACCTGGCTGACTCCGTCGTCGCCCGAAGGGTTCTCGGAAATCCAGGCCGGCTACACGATCACCGGCGCCAACGGCTGGGCCGTCCAGGGCCTGTGCCAGTTCGTCCCCGGCGGCACGTGCCCGTACGCCTCGTGGACGCGGGAGCCCGCCAACGTCGCCGTCTCCCACGGGCAGCGCATCGAATTCGCCGACAGCGTCTTCGCCCACCTCGGCGGCGCCGGGCTCGACCTGATCGACGGCACCAAGGAATCGCAGGTGCGCGGGGACGTCTTCACCGACATCTCCGGCAACGGCGTGCAGATCGGCGGCGTGGACAAGCCGGTGACGGACACCGACGCCGACGTGGTGCGGGACGTCCAGGTCACCGACAACCACCTCTACGGCCTGCCGCGCGAATTCCACGGCGGCGTGCCGGTCGTCAACGGCTACAGCGTGCGGAACACCATCTCCCACAACCAGATCGACCACGTCGGCTACTCGGCGGTGTCGGTCGGCTGGGGCGGCTGGCCGGACAAGATCAAGCGCCCGGCGACGCCGAACCTCTCGCACGACAACGTCGTTTCGGACAACCTGATCTTCGACTACATGCTGATGCTCGACGACGGTGGCGGCATCTACACCCAGGGCATCACCGGCACCTCCCTCGACGACGGCGAAAAGGTCACCGGCAACGTGATCCACGGCCAGTGGGGGCTCGGCAAGGGCGTCTACACCGACAACGGCAACACCTACGAGACGATCCGCGGCAACGTGCTGTACGGCACGGCGTACTTCAACGTCGGCACGGTGCACGTCGACTACCGCGACGACCTGGGCAACAACGACCCGACGCTGATCGAGGGCAACTACTGGGAGCAGGGCGACCGCGACAAGACCGACAAGGGCGCGATCACCCGCGGCAACGTGCTCCTGGCGCACCCGGCCGACGCGCCGCCCGCGATCGTCGCGAACGCGGGCCTCGAACCGGCCTACCGCAAGCTGCTCACCCGGCAGGTCGGCGGGCGGGCGCCGGCCGAGGCGCCGTCGCGGGTCGGCACGTTCGCCGTCTCGGGGAAGCTGTACGCGACCTGGAACCCGACGTTCGCCTTCAACAACGCGCCGGTCACGGACTACGTCGTCACGGCGTCGGGCGGCGGGCGCACGTACCGGGCGACGGTGTCCGCGGCCGACTTCGCGAAGCGCGCGTACGCCGAAGTGCCCGGGCTGACGGACGGGACGGCGTACACGGTGACGGTCGCGGCGCGCAATGCGTTCGGCACGAGCGAGCCGTCGCTGCCGGCCGCTCCGGTGACGCCTGGCCCGAGCACCGGCGCGCTGCCGGACGTCCCGACGAGCGCCCGGGCGTTGCCGAGCGCCACGGCGGCGTCGATCCGCTGGAACCCGCCGGCCGCGGCGGGCGCCACCCCGGTGCTCGGCTACGTGATCACGGTGTCGGACGGCCGCACGATCGCGGTGGAGGGCCGCGACGCACTGGTGACCCAGCCGACGGTCAAGGGCATGACGCGAGTGGTCGACGGCCTGCACCCGGCGACGGCGTACACGTTCACGGTCGCGGCGGTGACGGCAACGGGCACCGGCCCGGCGGCCACCTTCACCGCCACCACGACGCCGTAGCGTAACGGGCCGTATCGCCCGATCGACTCACTTCCGGGGGGCCCGGTGCCGGGCCGGGCCGGCCGGAGGTGGGGGTTTGGCGGAGGACAAGGACCTCGGACAGCGCTTGACCGAGGCCGCCGCGAGCGGCGCGTTCGTGGACCTGCGCACCGGAGACCGGGCGGCCGACGATCCGGCCGGGGGTGCCGGCTGGCCGGAGTCCCGGACGGTGCGCGCGGAGCTGATCGCCCGGCTGGTGACCGGAACGCAAACCCCGCCGCGCGCCGTACGCCTCGCCGGGGTGCGCGTGACGGGCCGCCTCGACCTCGAGTCGGCCATCCTCCGCTGCCCGCTGGTGCTGGAAGGCTGTTCCTTCGAGGAGCCCGTCACGCTGGAGCAGGCGCAGGCCGTGACGGTCCGCCTGCCGGGCTGCCACGTTCCCGGAATCACTGCCGATGAGCTACACGTCAGCGGCGCCCTCGTGCTGGGACGGCTGGTCGCTCCGGAGGGTGGGGTCAGCCTGTCCGGCGCCCGCGTCGACGGGCACCTCGACCTCGACGGGGCCACGCTGGCCAACCCGGCCGGAGCCGCGCTCTACGCCGACAGTCTCCGGGTCGACCAGGGCATGTTCTGCCGCAACGGTTTCACCGCCGACGGCGGCGTGCGCCTCCTGGGCGCCCGCGTCGGCGGCAACCTCGAACTCGACGGGGCCACGCTGGCCGATCCGGGCGGGTACGCGCTCAACGCCGACAGCCTCCGGGCCGACCAGAGCGTTTACTGCCGCAACGGTTTCACCGCCGACGGCCAGGTGAACTTCCTCGGCGCACGGATCGGCGGCAGCCTGGAGTTCGACGGGGCCACGCTGGCCAATCCGGGTGGGCCTGCGCTCAACGCCGACAGTCTCACCGTCGGCCGGGCGATGTTCTGCCGCGACGGCTTCACCGCCCAGGGCGAGGTGTTGCTGATCGACGCCCACATCGGCGGCAATCTCGAATTCGGCGGCGCGGTGTTGACCGCCGGCGACCGGTTCTCGCTCAACGCCGCCAACCTGGCCGTCGAGCAGAACATGTACTGCAGCGACGGTTTCCTGGCCCAGGGCGAGGTGAACCTGCTCGGGGCGAACGTCGCCGGCAGCCTCTCCTTCGAAGGTGCCAGCGTGCACAACTCCGGCGGGATCGCGCTCTACGCCGACAGTCTCACCGTCGGCCGGGCGATGTTCTGCCGCCACGGGTTCACGGCCGAGGGCGAGGTGAACCTGCTGGGTGCGCACATCGGCGCCACCCTCGACTTCGAAGGCGCCCACTTGCACAACCCCGGCGGGTTCGCCCTCAACGGCGACAGACTCACCGTCGACCACGCCATGTTCTGCCGCAACGGGTTCACGGCCGTGGGCGAGGTGAACCTGCTGGGTGCGCACATCGGCGCCAGCCTCGACTTCAACCGCGCCATCCTGCGCAATCCCGGCGGGATCGCGCTCTTCGCCGAGAGCCTGATGGTCGACCGGACCATGTTCTGCCGCGACGGCTTCACGGCCGAGGGCGAGGTGAACCTGCACAGCGCGCAGATCGGCGGCAGCCTCCGCTTCACCGGTGCTTCCTTGGTCAACCCCGGCGGCCCGGCGCTCCACCTCGAAAGTGCCCGTCTGGACGCGCTGGTCCTGATGCCGCAAGGGCCTCCGGTCGGCATCGTCGACCTGACGAACGCCCGGGTGACCCGCTTCCACGACGCCCAGGACGGCTGGCCCACCGCGATGCGCCTGCGCGGATTCACCTACGACGTCCTGGAAAACGACACGGTCACCGTCCGCGCCCGCCTGAAGTGGCTGGCGCGCCACCAAGGCGGCTACGCGCCCGGCCTCTACGACCAGCTCGCCGCGGCCTACCGCCGGGACGGCCACACCCAAGCCGCCCGGCGGGTCGGGATCGCCAAGCAGTGGCGCCGGCGGCGGGCGCTCAACCTGCTGGGCAAGGCGTGGAACTGGCTGCTCTACCTGACCGTCGGCTACGGCTACCGCACCTGGCTGGCCGGGTTGTGGCTGGCCGGGCTGGTGGCCGTCGGGACCGCCGTCTTCGCCGGGGCCTACCCCGGCCAGATGAAGGCCGCGTCCGCCACCGTTCCGGAGTTCCAGCCGGCGGCGTACACCCTGGACGTCATGCTGCCGATCGTCGACCTGGGCCAGAAGAAGAACTGGTTCCCCCAGGACACCGCGCAGGTCTGGTCCTGGGTGCTGACCGGGGCCGGCTGGGTGCTGACCACCGCGGTCGTCGCCGGGCTGACCAACGCCCTCAAACGCGACTAGGGCGCGTCCGGGCGGGACAGCAGCTCCCGCAGCGTCGCCAGCAGTTCCCGCCGGTCCGCCGCCCCGAGCTTCCCGCGGATGCGGGCCATGTGGTGCTCGACCGTCTTGCCCGAGATGAACAGCTTGCTGCCCGCCTGCTTGTACGTCAGCCCGTCCACGACCAGCCGGGCCACTTCCAGCTCGCGCTCGCTCAATGCCGCGAGGCCCGCGCCCCCCGCCGGTTCGGTGGTGCCCGGGTCGCGGCGGGCCGCCGTGCCCTGGAACTGGCGGGCCGCCTCCAGGAGCTGGACCATGGCCTTGCGGTCGGACGTGCGGATCGCCGCCTGGCCGGCCAGCCGGGCCGCGTCCCAGCGCAGGCCCAGGTCGTGCAGTTCGGCCGCCGCCGCGGAGATCGCGTCCGGGTCGAACGTGCCGCCCAGCACCGCCAGCCAGCCCTGGGCCGCCGTGGCCAGGGCGCGGGGGTGGCGGCCGCAGTGGGCGTGCGTGGTCAACGTCGCCAGGTGTGCCTCGGCCGCCTCCGCGTCCTCCAGCGTGATCGCCGCGTGCAGCTCGTGCCAGACCAGCGAGACGGTCCACAGTGGAGGCTCGCCGAGGCGGGCGAGCAGGCCGTGTGCCCGTTCGAACTGGCCGGAGAGCTTGGCGAACGCGCCGGTGCGGGCCGCCGCGATGGCCAGCTCGCCCAGCGGCAGCAGCGAAAACAGGTCCGTCTGCTGCCGCATCGACGCCTGGTACGCGCGGTTCCACGATCGCTGCAGCCCGACGAGGTCGCTGGCCCGCCGGGCCAGGCCGAGCTCCAGCGTCGCGAAGAACAGCTCGTCCCGGGCTTCCAAGGCAAGACCGGCGACGGCGTCACGGTGTTCGGCGGCCGTCGCCAGGTCGCCGGCCGTCATCGCGACCCAGCCCAGCAGCAGCCGGTGCCGCACGGCCAGGAGATCGCCGCCGATCCGGCCGTCGAGGGCCCGGGTCAGCACGGACTCCGCCAGCGCCAGCTCCCCGGTGTGCAGGGCGACGAGCGCGGCCAGCGCCGCCGGGCTGTCCGGCAGCAGCGTGCCGCCCAGCGCGGGCTCCAGCATCGCGGCCGCGCCCAGCAGCGTGGACAACGTCTCCGTCGCGCAGGCGGACACCGAATCCACGATGCCGCGGGCCATCCGGGTCGCCGCGCCGGCGAACAACGTCGGCGCCGCACCGGGGGTGGGGGAGTCGAGGAGGCGCCGGGCGCCTTCGAGGTCGCCCGTGCCGAGCAGGGCCGTCGCGGAAAACGCGTCGGCGCGGCCCGCCCAGTGGTAGAGCTCCGCGCTGCGGGCCAGTTCGCCCCGGTGCGCCAGCACGGTCGCGGCGATTTCCGCGCCGGCCGCCCGGGTTTCCGCGTCGGGCGCGCCGAGCATCCCGTCGCCGAGCCGGAGCGCGGTGTCGAGGTCGCCGGACAGCGCGGCGGCCCGCGCCCAGCCCGCGGTGACGGCGGGGGAGCGGTCGCCCGCTTCGGCGGCGGCTTCGAACAACCGCGTCGCCAGGCGCGCGTCGGAAGGCAGCGCTTCCCCGGCTGCCGCGGCGAACGCGGCCGCCGCGGACGTGCCGGAGCTGCCGGTGCCGAGCAGGGACCGGGCCAGGTCGAGCACCGGGAGGTCGTTCGCCAGCTGCAGTTCGACGAGCCGCTGCACGGTGGTCAGCCGGCGGGCGGGCGGCCCGAAGTCGCGGACGGCGGCTGCGGCCAGCGGCAGCAGCGTGTCGTCGGGGGCGAGCAGGCCGGTCGCGCGGGCGCCTTCGACGATGGCGGGCAGCTCGTCCGGGCCGCGGTCGAGCAGCGCGCACAGCAGGTCGAGGTTGCGCCCGGCCCCGGCTTCGGCCGCGATCAGGTAGCGGAGGACGTCGTCGTCGAGCTCGTCGAGCTCGGGCCGGAACTCTTCCAGCCGCCCGCGCAGCGCGCGCTCGGCCAGCCGCGGCACCCCGCCGCTGCGGGCGTGCAGCTCGGCCGCGGCCGCCGGATCCGCGGGCGATCCCGTCACCGCGGTCATCAGCTGCGCCACGTCTTCGACGCCGAGCGGGCCGAGCTGCAGCAGCGTCCAGCCGGGCGCCACCGCGGCCGGCCGGTGCGCGACGACGATCGGCCCGTCCGCGCCGGCGAGCAGCTCCTCGAGCTGGTCGGGGCCGAGCCGGTCGGCGTCGTCGACCAGCACGGCGTCGACGCCGGCCTCGCGGTAGCGGCGGTCGAGCGCGGCGAGCAGCACGCTCTTGCCGTACCCGCCGGGGGCGACGACGGCCAGCCGCAGCGGGGCGGCCGGCTCGGCGGCGACGCGGTCGAGCAGCCGCCGCGCCGCCGGGTGCACCGGGACGGTGTGCGGCGGGGGGACCTGCGTGAGCAGTGTGTTCAACAGTGACCTTCACCGGAGGGGGCAGTGGCGGGGGTGGGGAGGCTCAAGGCGGGGAGACGCCTTGGCTCGGGGAGCTGGGGGCCGGGGTGGGGCCGGCGGTGGCTTCGCGGGCGGTGACGGTGATCGCCACCGCCGAGACGGCCGCGGCGAGCAGCAGGATCGCGGCGGCGAGGGGACGCCGCCGGCGGAACAGGTTCAGCGGGCCGGTGCGCTCGGGCAGTTCGAACGGCGTGATGTCGACCGGCGGCCGGGGCGGCCGCTCGCCGAGCTCACCGAGCGTGTCCACCTGGGGGAGCAGGGTGGTCTCGACGGCCGGGGGTTCCTGGGGGGTCCCCCGGTGGTCGGCGCGCAGCGCCGCGAGGGCGGCCGCGCCCAGCGCGGCGGTCGCCGGCGGAACCGGTCCCGCGAACATCGGGCACGGCGGCCGGGCGGGGAGCGCGTGCGGCGGGACGTCTCCGCAGAACACCACCCCGGCGAGGCTCTTGGGGACCGCCGACGCCGAGCCGGCGAGCGCGAACAGCGTGCTGAGCGCGGCCGCCGGGGCCACTCCTTCGGCGCTCGCGCCGGGCTGCCAGCCGCTCGCGCCGGTCGCCGTCGCGAGGGTGACGTTGACGCCGTCGGCGCCGAACTCGCACACCCCGGCCACCTGCGCACCGGGACCGGGGACCGGCACGTGCGCGCCGAGCGCGGCGACCGAGCCGGGGACCAGCGTGACGGCGGTGAACCCGGAGTCGGCCAGTGCCCGTCGCAGCACGTCACGGCGGTAGGCGCCCCAGTCGCCGGGGTGGGTCAGCACCAGGTGGAGCGGGGGCCCGCCGAACAGGTTCGCGGCGTGCTCGGCGATCCCTTCGACGAGCACCGTGGTGAGCGTCTCGGGCGGGAACGGCTCGCCTTCGACGAGCATCGGGACGTCGTCGCCGATCCGCCGGTGGAAGCCGGTGAGCAGCCGGGACGGCACCCGGGCGCCGGCCTGCGCGGCCGCGTCCCCGGTGAGCAGGTAGCCCTCGTCGTCGAGGAACAGCGCGGACGCCGCGGCCGGGGAGCGTTCGCCCAGCCAGAGGGGTTCGGGCTCGCCCCAGCCGGGGCCCTGACGGCGGCAGGTCGCGGCGTGGGTCCGGCCCTGGGCCACATCGATCCCGAGGACGTAGGGCAACGGCGCTTTCCTCCTCACGTCGTGGCGGCCGATCGGGGGCACGAAATTCCCCCTAGGGTTCGGGGCATCCTCACCCAAACGGGTTAGTCAGGCAAGGGTCTGGAGGGATTTAACCCAACTGAGCGCGTCTCGGATGAGCCCCTAACTCCCTAACGATGACATATCGATCCCCTATCGGCTGACCGGACTGCAACTCGGAGTGATCCCCGATGTGCGCTGGGGGATCGGCTCCCTACCTTGATGACGGAGCAGCGGTCCCTGCGGTCGCTGCCGTCCCCCGAACCACCGGACCAGGAGAAAACCCCATGGAATCCGTGCAGACGTTGCACGACTTCGCGCTCAACCTGCTCAACGACCCGACCGCGCTGGCGGCCTTCGGCACGGACCCGCAGGGTGTTCTCGCGGCCGCCGGTCTCGGTGACGTCAGCGCCGCCGACGTGCACGAGGTCATCCCGCTGGTGCTCGACTACGTGCCGGTCGACAGCCTCCCGGCCGTGGGCGGCCTCCCCGTCGTCGGCGACCTGACCCACACCGGCACCGACGCCGCCGGCATCCAGGGCGCGATCGACCAGCTCACCGCCCTCACCGCGGGCCTCGGCCTGCCGGCCACCTCCGACCTGCCGGTCGTGGGCGACCTGGGCGGCGAGCTGCCGGGCGTCGGCGGCCTCGGCCTCCCGGCCGTCGGCGACCTCGGGCACACCGTCACCACCGTGACCGACGTCACCAACACCGCCGCCGGCGTGACCGCGCTGGCCGGCGACGTCACCGGGTCCCTCGGCCTGGGCAACGACCTGGCGCAGAGCATCGACGCGGGTGTCGTGGGCAACCTGGCGAGCGCCGTGACCGGCGCGGTCGAGAGCGGCAACGTGGTCGGCCAAGCCGACCAGGTCGTGACCGGTGTCACCGGCCACGTCGCTGCGCCCGCTCACGTCGGCGACCTGACCGGTGCCGTCACCGGCGCGGTGACCGGCGCGGCCGACGTGACCAACCACGTCGGCGACTTCACCGGCACGCTGAAGAACGTCGGCGACCTGGACCTCAAGCACGTCGGCGGCGAGCTGACGAACACGGTCCAGCACAGCATCGGCGACATCACCCACAACACCGTCACCACGGTGACCGGTGCGGCCGGTGTCGACCACAACTCGGTCGGCGACATCGCCAGCAACAACGGTGTCGACGCGGTGCACGACGTGGTGTCGGGTGTCACCGACAACCTCAGCCACAACGCGCTGGGCAACATCCACGTCGGCGACCTCGGTCACAACGACATCCACATCGGGCACTGATCCCCGAACCGGTCACCGGTGCCCGTCCCGCGGTCTGGGTGCAGCCGCGGGACGGGCACCCGGTGTGCGTACGGGGAGTGAACCGGGGACACTCGACCATCGTGACCGCACCGGCTTGGCTCGAAGTGCTCAACGAGACGCTGGACGCGTGCCGCACGCACGGCCGCGCCGATCTCGCCGAGCGCCTGCGCAGACGCCGGGACGCCCCGGCCGGGCAGTCCCGGCTCGGCGTGCTCGGCTTCCCCAAACAGGGCAAGGGTTATCTGCTCAACGCCGTGCTGAACGCGCCGGTGTGCGCGGTCGGCGACGCCGCGACCCCCGCCGTGCCCACGGAAATCGCCTACGCCGCCGAACCCGCCGCGACGCTGGTCGGCCGGTCCCGCGAACGGATCCCGGTCGCGGTCGAACGGCTCACCGGCGAGCTCGGCGCCCGGCCCGCCGGCACGCTCAGCCGCGTCGAGGTCGGTGTGCCGCGCGAACTCCTCTCGGCCGGCCTGGTGCTGGTCGACACCCCGCCGGTCGGTGACCCGCGGTCACCGCGCACCGCGGCCGCGCTCGACGTGCTCGCCGAAGCGGACGCGGTGATCCTCGTCTCCGACGCGACCGCCCCGCTGAGCGCCGCGGAACTCGCGCTGGCGCGGCACGTGCGCACCTGGTGCCCGCACGTCGTGCTCGCGCTCACCAAGATCGACGTCTGCCCGGGCTGGCGCGCGGTCGCCGAACGCGACCGCGCGATGCTCGGCGAGGCGGGGATCGACGCGCCCGTGCTGCCGGTTTCGGCCGTGGTGCGCCAAGCCGCCGCGAAGGCCGGTGACGCGGATCTCAACGCCCGCTCGGGTTTCCCGGAGCTGCTCGGCTGGATCGCCGAGCAGGCTGCACGCCCGCCCGAGCAGTCGCGCGCGCTGCTCGCCGCGGTCGGGGTGCGTGCTGCCGCCACCGAACTGGTGGAGTCCCTGCGCGACCGGGCCGACGCCGTGGGCCAGGACGCCGGGCTCGGCCAGGCCGCGCTGCTGCAGCGGGCCCAGCGCCGCGCCGACGACCTGCGGCGGCAGAACACCCGGTGGCAGAACCTGCTGTCCGACGAGATCACCGACCTGCTGTCCGACGCCGAGTACGACCTGCGCGAGCGGACCCGCAAGATCGTGAACACCATCGACCGGACCTTCGACGAGGGTGACCCGGCGAAGGTGTGGGACGAGTTCGCGCCGTGGCTGGACAACGCGCTGGCCGAGGCGGTCGACACGAACTACACGTGGCTGGCCGACCGGGCCGAGTGGATCGCCCAGGCGGTCGCGGCGTGCTTCGGCGCCCAGTACGACCTCGCGCTGCCCGACCTGCGGCTCGACGGGTCCGGGGTGGACAGCCTGGACGACGTCCGCCGGCCGAAGATCGAGAAGTTCAAGGTCGGCCAGCAGGCATTCACCGGCCTGCGCGGCTCCTACGGCGGTGTGCTGATGTTCGGCCTGGTCACCAGCCTCGCCGGGCTGCCCTTGATCAACCCCGTGTCGCTCGGCGCCGGTGCCGCGTTCGCCGCGAAGACGATCAAGGACGAGGGCGGGATGCGCCTGCAGCGGCGCCAGGCCGTCGCCAAGCAGGCGGCGCAGCGGCACGTCGACGACGTCTTCCTGCGGTTCAGCAAGGAGTCCCGCGACGCGATCCGCGTCGTGCAGCGGCGCCTGCGCGACCACTTCACCGGGCTGGCCGAGGAACTCGCCGACGAGCTGACGCGCGAGCGCGAGACGATCCTGGCCGGCACCGCCGAGCGCGAGCGGCGGACCGTCCACATCCGCCGCGAGATCGACCGGCTGGCCGCGCTGCACCAGCGCGCGGGCGAACTCGGCACGATCGCCGGCCGGCAGCAGCGGCGGGAGCTTTCGGCGTGACCCAGGACGTCCGCGACCTGCTGCACGCCGCGGCCGGGCTCTACCGGGACGACCCGCGGGCGTCGGCGCTGCTGCACGACTGCCTGAACCGGCTGGAGCAGCCGCTGCGCGTCGCGTTCACGGGAGCGCCGTCGTCCGGAAAGACGACGCTCGCCGCCGCACTGGGCGAATGGCCGACGCGGGCGCTGCGCGACCTCGTGCTGCTGGACGACCCCGGCCCGGCCGACGACGTCCCGGACGCGACGGTCCGGCTGGTCCGCCACCTCGAGCCGGACGAGCTCGCGGCGGCGCACCAGCCGGGCGGTTCGGCGTTCGCGCGGCAGAGCGCGGTCAATTCGGTGCTGGTGCTGTCGCGGGCCGACGAGGTCGGAGCGGGCCGGATCGACGCGTTGCTCACGGCGAAGCAACTGGCGCGGCGCGCGTGGCGGGAAGACCCGCTGTGCACGGGGTTCCTCGGCGTGATCGCGGTCGCCGGTCAGCTGGCCTACGGCGGCCGTTCGTTGCGCGACGACGAGTTCGACCTGCTGGCGGCGTTCGCCGCGGTGCCGCGCGAGGAGCTGGAACGGCACGTGCTGTCGGTGGATTCGTTCACCGACCCGGCGTTCCCGGGCCCGATCCCGGTCGAGACGCGGCGGTCGCTGGTGGTCCGGTTCGGGATGTTCGGCGTCCGGCTGGCCCTCACGCTGATCCGCACCGGCTGCGACGACCGCGTGAAACTGTCCGCGGAACTGGTGCGCCGCAGCGGTCTGGGCGAACTGCGGGACACCCTCGCCGGGTGTTTCGTCGCGCGGTCCGAGGCGTTGAAGGCCCGCACGGCGATCATCCGCCTGGAGGCCCTGCTGGCCGCGCACCCCCGCCCGGGCGGCGACCGCCTGGTGTCCCGGGTGGAGCGGTTCGCCGCGGCCGCGCACGACTTCCGCGAGCTGCGCCTGATCGCCGACATCCGCGGCGGCCGCACGGCGTTGTCCGGCGAGCCGGCGGAGGAGGCGGTCCGGTTGCTGGGTGCCCAGGGCACGGCCCCGGCCGACCGCCTCGACCTGGAGCCGGACGCGGACCCGAACGAGATCTACGAGGCCGGGCTGGACGCGCTGCGGCGCTGGCGGCACGAGGCGGAACGCCCGGACCGCCCCCACGCCGAACGCGCGGCGGCGCACGTCGTGGTCCGGTCGACCGAGGGACTGCTCTCGCTGTTCGCTTAGCGCTGGATACCGGCTGAGCCTGGTCGAGGCGGGGCCACGAACTCTCCCCGCGTCCGCTCGAAGGCTTAACCGTCCAACCGGGACCAGAACGCGGTCAGGGCGCGCGCCGCCGGGTGCGGGTCCGTCACCGGCCACCAGTGCCCCGTGCCGGGGAGTTCGGCGATTTCGGCGCCGGCGGCCTCGCCGGCGAACCGGTGCTGCGCCGGCGTTCCGCTGGCCTGGTCGGCGTCCGCGAGGGCGATCAGGGCCAGGCCGGGCCGCTGCCGGGCCTTCGCCAGGTCGCGGCCCGCGTCGGCCATCACCGGCTGGGCGGCCGATCGCAGGAGCGAGAGCACCGCCCGGCCCATGCCGTCGTCCATCCCGGCGGCCACGCGTTCCGCGGCCGGGCCGGTCATCCCGAGGCCATTGACGACCTCCAGCCGCTGCGCCAGCGTGCCGCCGAAGATCTCCTTCACCGACGCTTCGCCTGCCCCCTCCTGCTGCCACACCTGGGCTCGCGCGTGCCAGACGTAGTCCGGGGCGAAGAGGCCGAGTGCGTCCGAGGCCCAGCTGCGGATCAGGTCCGGGCGGGTCATCGCGATCCGGGCGACGTGCGCGCCGCCCCAGTCGTGGCCGACGAGGTCGACGGGTTCCCGGAACTGCTCCAGCCGCGCGGCGAGCCAAGCGCGGTAGCCCTCGACGGTGGCGGAGAAGCCGTCCGGCGCGGGCACCCCGAAGCCGGGCGGGGACAGCGACACCGCGTCGTCCCGGCCGAGTACCTCGAGCAGCGGGCCCCACACGCCGCTGCTCTCCGGATTGCCGTGCACGAGTACCAGGGGAACAGGCATGGTCGCTCCTAACTTGCGTGCATGTATGCAAGTAACTGTAGCAGCGGCCGCTGCCGGGGACCACTGCCGGAAACTACGGCGTGACGGCGAAGGCCGCGCGCACCGAGCGCGTCGCCTCGCGGATGAGGGTAGGGACGTTGCGCACCGGAGGCTGGGCGATGAGCTGCAGCCCGGTCCCGCGGACCAGGGCGACGACCAGCACGGCGGCCGCGGCCGGGTTCGCGTCGGGCCGGACGGACCCGTCGGCGACGCCCTGGCGGACCACGTTCGCCAGGAGCTGCCGGAAGTCGGCGTCCCGGCGGGCGAACAGGGGGGCCAGCAGGGGGTCGGCCGCGATCGCCTCGCCCCACAGCTGCAGGAACGCGCGCGCCGACGGCGTCCGCCGCACGACGTTGCGCAGGTAGGCCTCGACGATCTGCACCAGGTGGTCCAGGCCGTTCCCCTGGTACGCGGGGACGTCGAACCGCTGCGCTTCGTCGACCACGGCTTCCAGCAGCCGTTCCCGGCTGCCGAAGTGGTGGTAGACGATGCCGCGGCTGTAGCCGGCGGCTTCCCCGACCTCGGCGAGCGTGACGGCACGGGACCCGCTGCGCGCGATGAGCGCCATTGCCGCGTCCACCACGCGCCGCTCGGTCTCGGCGCGTCGTTGCTCCTGCGTCCGCCGGGCCGGGCGATCGGTCATGCGTGGTGCTCCCCTGACTGGCATCGTGGTCGACGAAGTGTGCCACGGCGGCCTCCCGCCGCCCGGCCTGGTCGCCGCACGCGGCTACAGAACGGCGGTCACCTCGATCTCGACCACGTGCTCCGGCACGTCCAGCGCCGCGACGCCGATGAGCGTGGCGGGCGGCTTCGCCGTGGTCCCGATCTTGGCGCTGCCGCGGGCGATGCCGTCGAGCAGCGCCGGCATCTTGTCCGGTGTCCAGTCGACGACGTAGGCGGTCAGCTTCGCCACGTCGTCGAACGACCCGCCGGCCGCGGCCAGGGCGGCGGCGACGTTGACGTAGCACTGCTCGACCTGCGCGGCCAGGTCGCCGCCGGTTTCCCAGGCGACCTGCCCGGCGACGTAGACGAGCTTCGTCCCTTCGGCGACGGCGACCTGGTGGTAGACGTCGATCTCGGGCAGCTCGGGCGCGTTCAGCAGGGTGACAGCCATCTTTACCTCCGTGCTCTCTTGTGGTTACCCAGGAACCGTAGGAGAGTCTTGGACCATGCGGAAGAAGGCACTTTTCGGTGACGGGGGAACCAAATGGTGACCAAGCAGGACAAGGACCTCTCCCGCGCGGATTCCCTGGCGCGCGAGATCTTCTCGGACGTCGCCAACAAGTGGGCGCTCCTGATCATCGAGACCCTCGGCGAGCGCACGCTGCGGTTCAGCGAGCTGCGGAACGAGGTCGCGGGCATCAGCCACAAGATGCTGACGCAGAACCTGCGCATGCTGGAGCGCAACGGCCTGGTCGAGCGCGAGGTGCACCCGACCGTGCCACCGCGCGTCGAATACACCCTCACCGAGCCCGGGCAGGGGCTGCGCGCGACGGTCGACGGCATGTGCGGCTGGACCCAGCGGTTCATCGAGGACATCGAAGCCGCCCGGCACCGCTTCGACGGTTGACGCCTGGTCGCGTGAGCCGCACCATAGACCGGTCTATGGTCCAGCGCCGGCCCGAAGGGGAACGCCCATGCCCGAAGACGTCCGCCCGCGGGTCCGGTTGTTCGGCGAGCTCCTGGCGCACTGGGCGCGGGAACGTCCGGCCGACACCGCGCTGATCTTCGGCGACCGGAGGTGGACCTGGGCCGAGTTCGACGAGCGGGTCCGGCGGCTGTCCGGCGCCCTGGCCGTCGCCGGGATCGCACGCGGCGACCGCGTGGCGTTCGTCGACAAGAACCACCCCGCCTGTCTGGAGACGACCTTCGCCGCGGCCGGGCTCGGAGCTGCCAACGCCGTCGTCAACTGGCGGCTTTCCGGTGACGAACTCGCCTACGTACTGGCGGACGCGGGCGCGAAAGTCGTCCTCGTCGGCGCCGAACTGCAGCCCGCGATCGACGCGATCCGCGACCGGCTGCCCGCGCTGGAACGCGTGGTGGTCGTGGGCGGGGACGCCGACGAGTACGAGTCCTTCCTGGCGTCCGGTGAACCGCACGCCGGGACCGCTGTCGACACCGACGACGGCGTGCTGGTCATGTACACCAGCGGCACCACCGGGTTCCCGAAGGGCGCGGTGCTGACCCACCGCAGCGTCCTCGCGCACGGCCTGGCCGCCGGGACCGCGTTCCCGATCGGCCCGGGCGACGTCAACCTGGTGGCGATGCCGCTGTTCCACGTCGGCGGCAGCTGTTACGCCGTTTCCGGTTTCCTCTACGGCGAACCGTCGTACCTGACGCGCGAGCCGGACGCGGCGTCGCTGTTCGCAGCGCTGCAGGCCGGGATCACGCACGCCTTTTTGGTGCCTGCCGTCGTGGCCGGGATCGCGCAGGCCGGCGAGGCCGCGCTGCAGGCGTTCTCCCGCATCAAGTACCTGTGCTACGGCGCTTCGCCGATGCCGCTCCCGCTGCTGCGCACGGTGCTCGCCGCCTGGCCGGACGTCAAGTTCGCGCAGGTATACGGCATGACCGAGCTGTCCGGCGCGGTCACCGCCCTCGACCCCGAGGCGCACCGGGACACCACCCGCCCCGAGCGGCTGGCCTCCGCGGGCACCGCACTGTCCGGAGTGGACATCCGGATCGTCGACCCGGTCACGGCGGAGGACGCCGAGGTCGGTGAGGTGTGGGTGCGCACGGAGCAGCGGATGGCGGGCTACCTGGGCAAGCCGGAGGCGACCGCGGAGACCATTGTGGACGGCTGGGTCCGCACCGGCGACGTCGGGCGCCTCGACGACGGCGGGTTCCTGTTCCTCGAGGACCGCGTCAAGGACATGATCATCACCGGCGGCGAGAACGTGTACTCGCCGGAGGTCGAGCGCGTGGTGGCGGAGTTCCCCGGCGTCGCCGAGGTGGCCGTGATCGGCATCCCGGACGACCGGTGGGGCGAGCAGGTCAAGGCCGTCGTCGCCGGCGACCAGCTCGACGCCGAGAAGATCGTCGAGTTCTGCCGCGAGCGGCTGGCCCACTACAAGTGCCCGCGCAGCGTCGACGTCGTGGAGGCGCTGCCGCGCAACGCGACCGGCAAGATCCTCAAGCGGTCCCTGCGCGAACCCTACTGGCGGGACCGGGACCGGAACGTCTGATGCCGCCGGTCACGCGGCAGGCGTACTTCGGGGCCGCGCTGGACCTGCTGGCCGAGCACGGGTTCACCGAGCTGACCGTCGGCGCGCTGTGCCGCGCCCTCGGGGTGACAAGTGGTTCGTTCTACCACCACTTCGGCGGCTGGCCGGGGTTCGTGGCGCAGCTGCTGGACCACTGGGAGAACCGCCAGGTGCGGATCCTGCGCGAGCGGAACTTCGGCACGGGTGGCCCGTCGGCGGACTTCGCCGCGCTGATGGACCTGACCCTCGGCCTGCCCCACGAGGCCGAAGCGGCCATCCGGGCGTGGGCGCGCAATGACGAAACGGTGCGAGCCGTGCAGAAGCGCGTCGACGACGCCCGGGTGCGGACGGTCGGCCGCGTGGTCGAGGCCATCGTCGGCGACTGCGCGCTCGCCCGGACGTTGACGTCCCTCGGGATGGCGATGCTGGTCGGGCACCAGCAGCTGGCGTCGGCGGGGGAGCACGGCGAGCTGACGGAGCTGCTGGGGGAGTACACACGGCTGGTGCACTCCCGTGCCTCGTGAGTGAGAAACAGTGTTCTAACCCTGTTTCTCACTCACGAGACCCGGGTCAAGCGTTGCCGAGCACCCGGGTCACGGTGATCTCGATGACGACCCGCTGCGGGTTCGGCTTGGGCTGCCGGTAACGGGCGGCGTACCGGTTTTCGGCGTCCCGCACCGATTCCGGGTCGTCGCGCAGCACCGCGCGTCCCTCCAAAGTGGACCAGCGGGGGCCGTCCAGCTGGCAGACCGCCACCGGGATGCCCTCCGTGCCCGCGGCGCGCACCAGCCGGGCCTTGACCGACGGCGCGAAGGTGATCACGCGGGCCAGGCCGGCCTCGAAGTCGACGGTCACACCGACCGCGACGACGTGCGGGGTGCCGTCCGGGCGGACCGTGGTCAGCGTGGCCAGGTGGCGCTCGGTCCAGAACGCGCGGAAGTCCGGCCCGCGGTCGTCGAGGTTCATGGTCCTCACGCTAGTCCGTCCGGGCGGGGGAGGCGGTGTGGGACCACTCACGGTAATAGTAAGGAAAGTTTCCTAACCCTCTTGACCTGGTCTTGAACCTTCTGTCACGCTTCGATCACCTTCGCCGCAGCCAACGATGTCGTTACGGAGGAGCCATGAAGAGAGTCGTCCGGGCGGTGGTGGTTTCGGCCGCGCTCGCCGCGGGGCTGCTGAGCGTGCCCGCCGCCGCGTCCGCGGCCGGCACGCCGTACGTGCCGGGAACGTTGCGGCCGTCGGTTTCGCAGGCCACGCAGGATGCTGCGCTGCAGAAGTACTACGACTTCTGGAAGAAGAACTTCCTGACGACCAAGTGCGGCTCCGGCACCTACGCCGTGCTGTCGAAGGACGCCGACCACTCCTTCGTCGCCGAGGGCGAGGGGTACGGCATGACGATCTCGGCGATGATGGCGGAGAAGGACCCGCAGGCGCGGTCGATCGTCGACGGGATCCTGAAGTTCGTCAAGGCGCACCCGTCGGTCAACAACAAGGATCTGCACGCGGCTGAGCAGGATTCGAGCTGCAAGAGTGTCAACGGCAGCGATTCGGCGACCGACGGCGACCTCGAAATCGCCTACGGCCTGCTGATCGCGGACAAGAAGTGGGGCAGCGGGGGCGCGGTCAACTACAAGGCCGAGGCTGTCCGGATCATCAACGCGATCAAGAAGAGCGAAGTCAACGGCAGCACGAAGTTCACCCTGCTGGGCGACTGGGGCAACGACGCCGAGTACCGGAACAGCTCCCGTTCGTCGGACTGGATGCCGGGCCACCTGCGCGCGTTCGCTGCGGCTACCGGTGACAGTTTCTGGGATTCGGTCCGCGCTCGTTCGGAGGCGGCGGTGAGCCAGCTGCAGTCGTCGTACGCGCCGAACACCGGGCTGCTGCCGGATTTCGTGGTCAACACGAACTCTACGCCGAAGCCGGCGCCGTCCAACTTCCTCGAGGGTCCGTACGACGGAAAGTACAGCTGGAATGCCTGCCGTGACCCGTGGCGGCTGGGCGCGGACGCGATTTCGTTTTCCGGGAGCGCGGCGGCGGGGCAGGTTCGCAAGATGAACACGTGGATCAAGTCGGCCACCGGTGGTGACCCGGCGAAGATTCAAAGCGGTTATTCGCTGTCGGGTTCGAAGACGGAGAGTGGTCAGCATCCGTGCTTCACGGCTCCGTTCGCGGTGGCGGCGATGACGGATTCGGGTAGTCAGGCTTGGCTGGACAAGCTGTGGACGGCTGTCTCGACTTGGTCTCCGGATGCGACGGATTACTACGGGACCGGGATCACGATTCAGGTTCTGCTGATTCTGAGTGGGAACTACGTGGCCGCTTAGGCGGGTTGTCCGTTGTCTCTGCCGCGGTAGGGCGGGTCCGACCTCCCCCGCCCCTCCGGTGGGATTTTCAGCCGGCGGTCGGGTTTGTCAAGGCGACGTCGGCTCCGGTGGGGAGTCGACTTCGTCGAACGCGAGTGCCACGATCTGCTCGTCGTCCAGCAGGCTGCCCTCGAGGTAGGCCGCCGTCGTC
>NZ_JBFANY010000012.1:0-263813 GCF_040674975.1 Amycolatopsis sp. NPDC049688 | reverse complement strand
CGCCTCCAAAAACCCCACACACCAACAAACCCCCCACCCCCCGCCCACCCGGCCCCCCCCCCCCCGGGTGGTTCTTTTTTCTACCCCCTATAACAAACCCCCAAACCCCCCCACGACGGGGACGACCGAGTCAGTCGCCGACGCCGAAGCCGACCTTGCGGACGTCCGAGGGGGCGATCTCGACGTACGCGATGCGGTCGGAGGGGACGATGTACTTGCGCCCCTTCTCGTCGTTGATGCGGAAGAGCCCGTCACCGGCCGTCAGGGCCTCGGCGACCAGCTTCTCCACCTCTTCGGGAGACTGGCCACTGGACACCACCAGCTCGCGCGGCGTGTCCTTGATGCCGATCTTGACCTCCACGTGGGACCTCCGCTGGAAATTCGTAAGGGATGTGCCGGCCAAGGCTAACCGAACCGGCTCGTTCCGGTGGCGCATGTCCGCGCCCGACCGCGTCGTCACTTCCGGGTACTCCATCGGGTTCAGCCCAGGCCGAGCGCCTGCATGCGCTTCGTGTGCCCCTGTTGCAACCGCCGGAACAGCGCGGCAATTCCGGAGAGGTCGCCCGAGCCGGCGATGATGAGCTCGGCCAGCCCGTCGCGCTCGGCGACGACGTACTGGGCCTGGGTCAGGGCCTCGCCCAGCAGGCGGCGCCCCCACAGGGCGAGCTTGTCGCGGGTCTTGGGGTCGGCCTCGATGCCGGCCGCGACCTCGCGCTCGGCGAAGGCCGAGTGGCCGGTGTCGGCCAGCACGGTCAGCACCAGTTCCTTGGTCTCCGGGTCGAGCCAGCTGGCGATCTCCCGGTAGAGGTCGGCGGCCAGCCCGTCACCCACGTAGGCCTTGACCAGCGACTCCAGGTACGACTTCGGGGGCGTCGAAGCGTGCCAGGCGTCGATGTGGTTCACGAACGGCGCCATCGCGTCCTCGATCTCGACGCCGTTCGCGGCCACGTGCTTGGCGAGCTGGCCGTAGTGACCGATCTCGGCGGCCGCCATCGCCGCCAGCGCGGCCCGCCCGGCCAGGGTCGGGGCGTTGCGCGCGTCCTCCGCCAGCCGGTCGAACGCGGACAGTTCGCCATAGGCGATCACACCGAGAAGGTCGACTACGCCTTCGCTGATCTCTTTCGGCTCGGTCACGGGGGCAGGGTATCGCCGAAGCACCCGGACGTGTCGGGACGAGACCGATCACACGGGTTCCGGCGCGCCGGGTACTGTCGAAAAACTGCTGACCAGGTACACTGGCGTCCGAGATCAAGCTTCCGTACGCCATACCGGCGTCGGGAAACAGGCAGGTCACGTGGCTTGCCGACGTACTGCAATGTGCGTGCACGCCTCTTCCGGCATTCCCGGGACGGACCGGTTCCGCGCTGCCAGACCAGCGCCAGGGACCAGGGTTTACTCCCGGTCGAGTGTCGAGCGGACCCACGGCTGTGCGCGCTGGTCACGAGAGAGGCGATCACCCTGACCGCAGAAATTCCCACAACCGAACAGCCCCCCGCCGTCGCGCTGGAACACAGCGAGACCGGCCCGGCCGCGCTCGACACGTCGCACCCGCTGCAGGCGGGCGTCGAGGTCGAGCCCGAGGCCCCGACCTTCGCGTCCTTCGGTGTCAAGCCGGAGATCGTCAAGGCCCTGGGCGAGGCCGGCATCGAGCGGACGTTCGCCATCCAGGCCCTGACGCTGCCGCTGGCCATGGCCGGCGACGACCTCATCGGCCAGGCCCGCACCGGCATGGGCAAGACCCTCGGCTTCGGCGTCCCGCTGCTGCACCGCGTGCAGGTCCCCGGCGACGGCACCCCGCAGGTGCTCGTCGTGGTGCCGACCCGCGAGCTGTGCATCCAGGTCGCCAACGACCTCAAGGGCGCCGGCAAGCACCTGGGCATCCGCACCCTGGCCATCTACGGCGGCCGCCCGTACGAGCCGCAGATCGAGGCGCTGCGCAAGGGCGTCGACGTCGTGATCGGCACCCCGGGCCGCCTGCTCGACCTGGCCGAGCAGCAGCACCTGGTGCTGGGCAAGGTCCGCGGCCTGGTGCTCGACGAGGCCGACGAGATGCTCGACCTGGGCTTCCTGCCCGACATCGAGCGCATCCTGCGGATGGTGCCGGACGAGCGGCAGACGATGCTGTTCTCGGCCACCATGCCCGGCCCGATCATCACGCTGGCCCGCACGTTCCTGCGCCAGCCGACGCACATCCGCGCCGAGGAGAACGACGCCGGCGCGATCCACGAGCGCACCGCCCAGTTCGTCTACCGGGCGCACTCGATGGACAAGGGCGAGGTCGTCGCCCGCGTGCTGCAGGCCGAGGGCCGGGGCCTGACGATGATCTTCAGCCGCACCAAGCGCACCGCGCAGAAGGTGGCCGACGACCTGGTCGAGCGCGGCTTCGCGGCCGCCGCCGTGCACGGCGACCTCGGCCAGGGCGCCCGCGAGCAGGCGCTGCGCGCGTTCCGCTCCGGCAAGGTCGACGTGCTGGTCGCCACCGACGTCGCGGCCCGCGGCATCGACATCGACGACGTCACCCACGTGATCAACTACCAGTGCCCGGACGACGAGAAGACCTACGTCCACCGGATCGGCCGCACCGGCCGCGCCGGGCGCACCGGTGTCGCCGTCACCCTCGTCGACTGGGACGAGGAGCCGCGCTGGAAGCTGATCTCCGACGCTCTCGGCCTCGACATGCCGGAGCCGGTGGAGACGTACTCGTCGTCCAAGCACCTGTACGAGGACCTGGGCATCCCGGAGGGCACCACCGGGCGGCTGCCGCTGGCCAAGCGGACCCGCGCGGGCCTGGCCGCCGAGGAGGAAGAGGACCTGGGCGGCAAGAAGCGCGGCCGTCGTCGCGGCGAGCCCGCCTCGGAAGAAGCGCCGCGCAAGCGCACCCGGGCCCCGCGCAAGCGGACCCGCGGCGGCTCGCGGGCGGCCGAGGCGATCGAGGCGGCGGACAACGCGGCCGCGGCTTCGGACGAGGCTCCGGCTTCTTCCGAGGGCCGCACCCGGACGCGCCGGCGCACCCGCACCGGCAACGCTCCGGAGGCGACCGGTCCGGCCGTCGAGAAGGAGGCCGGCGAGAACGCCGAGCGCCCGGCTCGCCGACGCCGCCGTCGCCGTCCGGCCGCCACGTCTGATACACCTGCGTCGGCAGACTGAGGCTTCTCCATCGGGGGTCGGGTACGTGAGCGACGGCGAGAAGGCGGCTGAAGAGACGCCTGCCTACGGGTCCGAGGACGTACTCGAGGACACTCCCGAGAGCACCCCGCCCGCCCCGCGGGTCAAGGCGCGTCGTTCGCCTTGGAACCGCGGGCGCGACCGGGTGGCCGCCGCGCTGATCGCGGTCGGGGTGGTGGCGGTCGCGCTGGTCATCGGCGTCACGAGCGACAGCGCGGCCACCGACCGGACCAAGGCGGACCCGCCTCCGCCGTTGCCCGCGGCGCCGGACAAGGTGCCGGGGTCGGTGGCGGAGATCTGGAGCGCCCCCAGCGCCGCGACGCCGGTCCCGGTGGTGGCGGGCGACTCGGTCGCCACCGCGGACGGCGGCGAGGTCGCCGCCCGCGACCCGCTGACCGGCCAGATCCGCTGGCACTACACGCGTGACCTGCCGTTGTGCAGCCTGGACTCGGTGTGGGGGCGGCTGAACGCCGTCTACCACAAGTCGGTGAACTGCAGCGAAGTCACCCAGCTGGACCCGGCGACGGGCCGCATCACGGCCCAGCGCAACGGCAACGCGGAGCTGGGCACCCAGCTGGTCGACGACGGCTCCCACGTGACGGCGACGGGCAAGAAGCTCCTCACGACCTGGCGCGACGACCTGGTGCAGAGCGCGGAGTACGGCCAGGTCCCGGCGCTGGTCAACGCGGGCAAGCAGCCCCGGACGGGCTGCACGTACGGCACGGTGGCGGCGGCCTCGGGCAAGATCGGCGTGATCGAGCGCTGCCCGGGCGACCCGGCGGACCGCCTGTCCGTGTACAAGGCAGCCCCGGAGAAGGACGACGAGCCGCAGGTCGCGTTCAGTTCGGTGCTGGCGGGCAAGCGGGCCCGCGTGGTGGCGATGTCGGGCGACCTGGCGGCGGTGGTGCTGCCGGACCAGAAGCTCCTGGTGGTCTACAACGGCGACGGAACCCAGCGAGCGGCGTACCCCCTGGACGTCCCGGCGGGCGACCTCGCGGCCGACCCCCCGGCAGGTGTCGAGGCGACCACCCAGACGGCGGCGAACATGTACTGGTTCAGCGGCTCGAAGGTGGTGGCGTTGTCCCGGGACGACCTGGCGCCGCGGTGGACGTTGAGCAGCGCTTCCGGGCCGGGGATCACGTTCGCGCAGCAGCTGGTGGTCCCGATCAAGGGCGGCCTGGCGGTGCTGAACGAGAACGACGGTTCGACGATCCGCACGGTAGGCGTGGACCGCCGCGGCTACACGGGCCCGGTCCGCCTGGCGGCGGCAGGCCCGGTGCTGCTGGAGCAGCGAGGCACGACCCTGGCGGCTTTGAAGTAACCGAGAGCCGTGATGCCCCGCCAGTCACGCAAGATGCCCCCCGGATCACGCAAGATGCCCGCCGGATCACGAGCGATGCCCGTTTGATCACGCCCGGCCAGGCGGCGCGAGGTGGGGCCGACCGGCGAGGAGCGGCATCTCGCGTGATTGAGCAGGCATCACTTGTGATCAGAGGGGCATCACGCGTGATTGAGCAGACATCTCGCGTGATTGGGGGCGGGGTCAGGTGAGCCAGAAGAGGATCAGCGCGGAGACCGTGAACAGGACCACCGCCACCCCGGCTCCCGCAGCCGCGGGCCCGTTGCGGCGGTCGGCGACCCGCTGAGCCACCAGGGCCAGCCCGGCGGCGATCGGGTGGCCGATCAGCAGGGTCGGGCCGGGGCCCGGCGCGCCGGTGAACAGGCAGATGGCCGCCACCGCGAGCACCCCGACCGCGAGGACCGTCAACCCCGCCGCCAGTGAGCCGGTGAATCCGCGCCACCAACGGCCGCGCTGCCGGACAGGGGCCGCAGGGGCCGTGTCCTCCGGCTCGATCCGCTCGGGCTCGGCCCGTTCCTCGGGCACCGCCGCCGCCCGGCCGGGCTCGGTTCGCGCCGCCGGTACTGGCGAAACTGCCTCCGGCTCGGTCTTGCCCTCCTCCGGGGTCGGCAGCGGGATCGTCGACAGTTCGTCGGTGTCCGGTGAAGCCACGTTCCCTCCCGTTCAGGGCGCGAGCAGGTCCCACGGCTGCGCCTGCGGGGCCGCTTCCTGCCCCGCCGCGCAGCTCGGCCTGAAGTCGCACCAGGCGCAGCGGCGGTCCGGGCGGGGTGGGAACAGCACGTCCCCGTCGCCGCCCGCCTCCAGGGTATCCGTGGCCAGGCGGAGATCACCGGCGGTCTCGCCCGCGCGTTGCAGGTGCCGCTGCAGGCTCTCCGGCGTGTGTTCCGCCGCCGCGATCGTGCCCGTCGGGAGGTGGTGCAGCTCCACCGTCGTGCACGGCATCCGCAACGTCCGCGCCGCCGCCACCGCGTACAACGCCAAGGCCTGTGACGCCCGGGCCTCGTACTCGTCCGGTGGCCGGCGGCCCGTCTTGTAGTCCACGATGACCAGCGCGCCGTCCCGGGCGTCGATCCGGTCCGCACGGCCCTCGATGATCATCGACGGCCGCTCCCCCGGCGTGGCCGACACCGGCGCCGACACCCAGCGCTCCAAGCCCACCGGGTCGTGCGAGACGTCGTTGTCCTCGACGTACTCCGCCACCCACCCCTTCGCGCGCGCCCGGTACCGCGCCGCCTGCTCCTCGGTCTCGAAGCCCGCGTCCTTCCAGAACTCCGCCACCAGCGCCACCGCCCGTTGCGGCACGCGCTTCAGCACCGGCAGGTCGAACAGCGCCCGCAGGGCGTTGTGCACCACCGCCCCGAGCGTGCTGTGCGCCCACGGCCCGGTGCGCTGCGGTGTCGGCCGTTCGAGGTACGCGAGGCGGTACCGGCGCGGGCAGTCGTCGAAGGTCGCCAGCCGCGCCGGCGAGACCTTCGTGAGCCGCACCGGTTGCGCGACGCCGAAGTCGAAGCCCATTTGCTCCTTCACGGGTGCCACGCTACGCACTACCACCGACACTTTTTTCGGGGGTTCGGGTGGCGGAGCCCCTGACTTGGGGCGAAGCCCCAGATGTCACTGCCACTTTCCGCGCGGGGCGAACTCGCCCCGCGCGGAAAGCCGGTTCACCGCACCACCAGCACCGTGTGCGTGCCACCGGAAACGGTCAGCGGACCCGCCGCCCGCAGCGGACGCCCGTCCAGCACCACCAGCCGGCCCGAGGGCACCACCAGCGAGCCCGAAGTCCCTCGCGGCGCGGAAACCGTCAGCGAGAACACCGAACCCTGCTGCGACCACGAAGCCGACAACGCGCCCTTCGGCGTCGGCACCGCTCCGCGCGCCCACGAAACCGAGCCCGGATGCGGCGAAACCGTCCAGGTGGCGAAGCCCGGCGACGTCGGCGAGACACCCAGCAGCTCGTTCGTCAGCGCCGGCACGACCCCGGTCGACCAGCCGTGCGCGGCCGACGTGTACCCCTGCTCGTAGTGCGAACCGCCCTCGCCGATGCCCTCCCACGCCGTGATGCCCGGGTCGTGCGTGGCCATCCAGCCGTACATCCGCTTGATCTGGTCGATCGCGGACGCCGCCTGCCCGGTCCGGAACCGCGCCTGCAGCTCAGGGAACGACGTGAACGCGTACACGCGCTTCGTGCCGTCAGAGACGAGAGTGTCGTTGTCCATGAACGGGTTCCCGTACGGCAGCGCGCCCGCCGCGAGCCGCGCGAGCGCCGAAGTGGCCTGCGCCGGAGAGGCGATACCGGCCAACACAGCGTGGCTGTTGCCGTCCTGACCGTGCCGCACCGCGCCCGTCGCCGAGTCGAGGTACGCGCCCGCCGCCGGATCCCACAGGTGAGCGTTCACCGCCGCCGCGACGCCCGAAGCACGCGAAAGCCACCGCTCGGCGTCGGCCGCGTGCCCCGTCGCGCGCGCCAGACCGGCAGCACCCTGAAGTGCCCGGACGTACAACGCGTTGTAGTACGTCACTTCGCCCGTACGCGGCAGAAACGCGTAGTCGCCGTAGCCGCCGGTGCCGTTAAGCCCCTTCGCGAGCAACCCGCGCGAATCGGTGACCGACGGGTACCAGCTGTCGAGCGTCTTCACGAGGTGCGGGTAGTACGAAGACGCGTACGCGGTGTCGCCCGTGTAGAGCACGTAGTCCCAGCTCGACGTCACCCACCAGAGCGGATAGTCGAACAGCGGCAGCGTGTAATTGTTGATCGACGCGGGCGGGATCCAGCCGTCGGCGCGCTGGTGGTCGGCCAGGTCGGCAAGAACATTCCGAGCTGCCGTGCCGTCCTGGTGCGTCAGGTACTGCGTCAGGCCGGACACCGCGACATCGCCGACGTACGGATCACGGTCGCGCTTCGCGCCGTCGTGCAGCACCAGCTTCCCGTCCAGCGAAGGCGAGAACGCGCCGCGAGGGTCCACATCGGACTCCCGGAAGGTGTCCATGCCCAGCTCGTTCGTGTAGGACGCCGCGTACCAGTAGCGATTCAGGTCTTCGTCGGACGACTCGAACCAGCCGCGGTAGGTCGACGGCGTGCCGAGGAACGGCGTGAAGTCGAGCGAGACGCCGCTGATGCGCACCTCGCCGGACGGCTGCGTCAGCGGCGCGTCCGAGGCGAGCGCGTCGAGGCTGATCCGCAGGTAGCGGAAGCCACGCAGGCCGTCCGCGCACACCTGGTTCCCCGAGGCGCAGCCCTTGGTGTCCCGCCAGACCGTCGGTGTCGCGGGCACGGCGATCTGGTCACTGCCCGGGCCGCCCGAGAAGTCCGAGCGCGAAAAGTCGGAGCGCTCGCCGAGGTACTGCTGGGTCTCCGAGGTCGACACCCGGATACCGGGGTGGTTCGCCGACGCGCCCGCGAAGGCGATCTTCGGGTACCCGGCGACGACCTTGCCGAAGTCGACGACGGCGGTGGGCACGGGCGGATCGGCGACCACGCCGGGCCACACCTCGGCGACGCGGCTGAACTCGCCGGACGGCGTGTTCTGGTCCCTGGTCACGGTGATCCGGACCTGCGCGGTCGTCACCGGCCGGTCGAAGGTGACCGCCCGCTGCACGGCGGTGTTCCCGGTCACGGACGCGGCCACCCGCCAGGCGCCCGCGTCCAGCACCTCGACCGTGAAGTCCTGTGGCACGCCGTCCACATTGGACAGCACGGTGACACCGGGCAGCGCGACCGGCGCCCCGGCGGTGATCGTCAGGACGTCGGGGTAGGCACCGATCGTGTCGTCGTTCCAGAACGTCTCGGTGTTGCCGTCGACGGCGTTGCCGGGGTCGTAGGTCCGGGGCTGGCCGTTGCCGCCGTTGTTCGGCGCGTGGAACGACGACGCGGCCGCCGTGGTCCCGGCCGGCCACACCGGCTTGGGCGGCGGCGCCTGCCGCTTCAGCACCGCGACACCCCGGCCGAGCAGGCCGTTCGGGTTCGTGACGTCCCCGGTGGTGGACAGCACCCGTACCGGCCGGACGTCCCGGCTCGAAGGGGCGACGACGTACTTCTGCCAGCCGGGCGCCGCGCCAGCGGGCGCGGCGACCACGCCGCTCGCCACCAGCACCGTGACCGGCAGGACTGCTCTGAGCCACTTCATCGAGGCCTCCGCAAGGAGTTGAATCGTTTCAACCGCTGAGCTGAGCTCCAGGCTGCGGGAGCGGTGCCAACGATGTCAACGAACCGGGCGCATCCTGTCCGGCAGGACAACCCGGGTGGCGGCCTCAGCCGGCGCCGGAGATGAACCCGCGGACCGAGTTCGCGACGAGCTCCACGGCGATGGCCGCGAGCAGCAGGCCGGCCACCTTGGCCAGCAGCGTGATGCCACTTTCCTTGATCAGCCGGATGACGAGACCGGAGTAGCGCATGCAGAGGTAGATCACCAGGTGCACGGTGACGATCGCCAGCGCCAGGGCGATGTACGCGCCGGGGTGCCCGTCGGCCTGCCGGACGAACACGATCGTCGCGGCGATCGCGCCCGGCCCGGCCAGCAGCGGCGTGCCGAGCGGCACCAGCGCGACGTTGACGTCGTCGGCCGCCGCCTCGGGCTCGTGGCCGTTGCTGGTGAGCAGCTGCAGCGCGATCAGCAGGAGCAGCAGCCCGCCGGCGCCCTGCAGCGCGGGGATGCCGATGCCCAGGTAGGCCAGGATCGCCTGGCCCGCGACCGCGAACAGGCTGATGACCAGCAGGGACACCAGGACGGCCTGCCGGGCGGCGCGCGCCCGGGTCGCCATCGGCTTGCGGCCGACGAGGCTGAGGAACACCGGCACGGTGCCGGGCGGGTCCATGATGACGATCAGGGTGATCGTCGCGCTCATGAACAGGCGCGCGTCGAAGAAGTCGGCGATGGCCATGTCAGCCCTTCACGACCTGGAACCCCGTCGCCCGCGAAACGAGTTCCTCGAACTGCCCCGGGTCGGTGGTGCACTCGCCGAGGGCGATCGTCTTGTTCGTGCCGTGGTAGTCGCTGGACCCGGTGAAGACGAGCCCGAGCTCGGCGGCCAGCTCGCGAACGCGGGCCCGCGTCGGCTCGTCGTGGTTCGGGTGGTCGGCCTCGACGCCGGTGAGCCCGCGGGCGGCCAGACCGGCGAGGGTGTCCTCACTGATCGTGGCGCCGCGGCTGAAGGCGAAGGGGTGCGCGACGACGGTGACGCCGCCGGCCGCGGCGATCATGTCGACGGCTTCTTCGACCGGCGTGTCGCGACGGGCGACGTAGTAGCCGCGGCGGGGGCTCAGGTAGTCGGCGAAGGCCTCGTCGACGGACTTGACCAGCCCGGCCCGGACCAGCGCCTGCGCCAGGTGGGGGCGCCCCGGCGGCGAGTCCTCGGGCAGCAGGCCGAAGATCTCGTCGATGTCGATCGGGAGACCGTCGGCGGCCATCCGCTCGGCCATCCGGCGCAGCCGCGTGCGGCGCTCGAGGCGCAGCCGGGTCTGCTCGATGACGACGGGCTCCGACGTCGGGTCGAAGAGGTAGGCGAGCAGGTGGACGCTGATCTGGCGGCCCGTGTCGGGGTCGATCGACACCGTGGAGAGCTCGGCGCCGGGGACCAGGGTCAGGCCGGGTGACACCGCTTCGGAGGCGGGCGCCCAGCCCGCGGTGGTGTCGTGGTCGGTGATCGCGACGACGTCGAGCCCGGCTTTCGCGGCTGCGGCGACGAGCCCGGCCGGCGAGTCGGTGCCGTCGGAAGCGGTGGAGTGGGCGTGCAGGTCGATGCGCATCGTGTCCATTGTCGACGATGCGCTGCGTCACACGCGCGGCGGGGACGTCAGCCGACGGGCTTCTTGCCGCGGGCCGCCCGCTGGGCCTTGATCATGGAGAAGCGCTCGGCCTGCTTCTGCTTGTCGCCGAAGACCAGTTCCGAGATCGTGTCGTAGAACTCCTCCGGCCGCGGCAGGAAGTCGATCTTGTTCAGCGCCTGGATCTGACCGGCGGACTCGACCACCATCGTGCCGTAGCCCATCATGCGGCCGGTCGCCGTGCGGACGTAGCTGAGGTCGGTGACCTTGCTGATCGGCATCATCAGCACCTTGGTGGTGAACACCCCGGTGGTCATGACGAACCGCTTGTCGGTGACCACCAGGCGCTCGACCCACCACTCCATCACCACGTAGGCGAACCGCAGGACGACGAGCAGCGCGACGTACCAGAGGATGTTCTGGCCGATGTACAGCGCCGGCGGCAGCAGGTAGGACACCAGCACGCAGACGGCCAGCAGCGCGGCCGCCTCGAAGGTGTCCCACAGGAGCACCGCCCAGTGGCGGCGGATCCGGATGACCCGCCGCTCGGTGTCGAGGAGGTACTCGTCGGGGTCGCGTGGCGCGAACATGGTTCGAGGGTAACCCCGCGATCAGCCCTTGAACACGTTGCTGACGAAGGTGATCACCGATTCGGCCGAGCTGCGCAGGAAGTCGATGATGTTGCCGACGAGGCCGGCGGCCTGCCCAGGCTGGGCGATGACGAAGAACAGCACCAACGCGATACCGGCGAGGCCCGCAATCTTCTTCACGTTCACCGCGATCAAATCCCGTCTCTTACGGTGACACCGGACAACAGCTGTTTTTACGTTGTACCGCACTGAACAGGCACACGGGAGGAAAGTCCCGCGCTTGGGTCAGCACGCGGTCCGAAGTGTACCGCACGGCTACTCTCCGTGTACAGGACAGCCGTTTTCAAGGGGGTTAGGTCTACCCTTCGGGACATGGAGGGCCTCACCAGCACCACGATCCGCTGTGTCGGCGGCATCGTGTTCGACGCATACGGCCGTTTGCTGCTCATCCGGCGCCGGAACGACCCCGGTTCGGGGCAATGGTCGCTGCCGGGTGGCCGAGTCGAACCGGGCGAAACGGACGAAACGGCGGTAGTCCGGGAACTGGCGGAGGAGACGGGCCTGGACGTGATTCCGGGCACACTGGTGGGTTCCGTGCGGCGGGGACGCTACGAGATTTTCGACTACGCCTGCGAGGTCGGGGGCGGCATTCTCACCGCTGGTGACGACGCATCGGACGCCCGTTGGTCCGATGCGGCAGACCTTGCGCGCCTGGAGGCGGCCGGGGCGCTGGTGGACCGGCTCTACGTGACGCTGCGTGACTGGAACGCCCTGCCGCGAGCCTGACTACAGCGGCAACCAGGTCATCCGCTGCCCGTGCGGGGCGGTCCGCGCCAGCGCGTGCGCCTCCGGCTTGCCCTCCTCCCACCGCACCACGCCCAGCGTCGCCAGGCCGTCCGCGCCCGCGAGGTCGTCGCGGCCGGGCAGCACCGTCTCCAGCCCCGAGCCGTAGAACTCCTCCGAGACCCACCAGACCGGCCGCGAGGCAGCCAGCGAGGCGAGTTCGGCGACGAACGCGGACCGCTTCTCCGCCGGGAAGTACGCCAGCGCGTGGCTCGTGATCACCACCAGCGGCCCCTCCAGTGACGCGGCCGCCGAGGCGAGGTCGTCGACCCCGTCCCCGGTGATCAGCCGCGGGCGGTGCTTGACCTGCTCGGCCGCCGCCGTGCGCAGCAGCCGGATCCGGTCCGGCTGGTCCGCCCAGACGCACGCCTCCAGCCACGCCAGCTCGTCCTCGTCCGACAGGTCCACCGGGGCCCGGTCGAGGCCCGCCCGGTCGAGCACGGCCAGCTTCTTCGGCAGCTTCGGCACCACCGCGCCCGGGGCCAGGTCCAGGGCGCAGTGCAGCCCCACCGCGGACTTGGCCGGCCCCGCCGTCAGCTGGTCGCCGCCGTCGCACTGGTAGCGGTAGCCGAACCGGTCCAGGCCCAGCAGCAGGCCCGCGCTGCAGCCGACCTCCAGCAACGAGACCTTCCCGCCCGCCTCGCGAGCCGCCCGCGCCACACCCGGGTAGAGCAGGGCGGCCCGCCGGACCTCGTTCGTCTGCGTATAACGCGAGGAGATCAGGGCACGGGCCTTGTCCGCGCGTTCCAGCAGGAACGAGCGGAACAGCGGCCAGGTGTCGGAATCCACGCCGTCGAACCCGCCCAGCGACGGGTAGTACCGCGACAGCGGGTGGATCGGGTCGGCCTGCACCAGCCGGTGCGCGGTCGCCATCAGCAGCGTTCCCCGCACCTCGCCGTCGCGGGCCGAGGCGAGCAGCCCGGCGACGTCGTCGTCCGAGGCCGCCTGCAGCGCCAGGTGCTCGTACAGCGGCGAGACCCCGCGCGCCTCGACTTCCGCGAACGTGCGGAGTACCGCCTTGATCCCGTCCAGGTCCATCAGAGCCTCATTCGTGCGGCACCGGCCGGCCCGGCTGCTCCCCGCCCCGAGTCTCCCCGTACGAGCGCTTCGGCACCATCACCTTGCGCCGGAAGGTGCACACGATCGTGCCGTCCTGCTTGTAACCGCGCGTCTCGACGTACACGACACCGCGGTCGTCCTTGGACTTCGACGGCGTCTTGTCGAGGACCTCGGTCTCGCCGTAGATCGTGTCGCCGTGGAAGGTCGGCTTGACGTGCTTGAGGGATTCGACCTCGAGGTTCGCGATCGCCTTGCCGGAAACGTCCGGCACGGACATGCCGAGCAGCAGCGAGTAGACGTAGTTGCCGACGACGACGTTCTTGCCGAAGTCGGTGGTCTCTTCCGCGTAGTGCGCGTCGAGGTGCAGCGGGTGGTGGTTCATGGTGATCAGGCAGAACAGATGGTCGTCGTATTCGGTGACCGTTTTGCCCGGCCAGTGCTTGTAGACCGCACCGACCTCGAACTCCTCGAAATACCGGCCGAACTGCACTCGTCACTCTCCCGTCGCGTAACACCGCGTGAGCCTGGTACGACACGCATCCGTAGTGAGGAGTACCCTCAACCATCGGTGTTCGCGCGTCAACGCGAGCCCCGCCACGTTGCACCGGCCCGGAGGAGGTGAGGAACTCGATGAGTAGTGGCGATAGTCCGCTCCCTAGTAGTCCCAGCGTTCCCACCACACCCGCCGGCCGGCTCATCTCCTGGTAGGCCTTCTCTTCCCGGGAACGCTGGTGTGTCGCCGGGCGGACAGTTCCCGCCCTGGTCCGTCGTCTCGCACGACCACGCACGACACCAGGAGATCCCATGCCTGCCATTCCCTCGCTCGGCGGCCTGCGCGGCCGCGGCAACAAGGGCACCGTCCCGGTCCGCCCGGTCCCGGTGCCGCTGTCCGCGTACGTCGTCGACTGTGCCGTGTACGTCGCCGGTGAGCGCCTGCCCGGCCGCTGGAGCCACTCCGAGGCGATCAAAGAGGTCCGGAAGCGGCACGAGGGGTTCGTCTGGATCGGCCTGCACGAGCCGGACGCCCAGCAGATCCAGGGCGTCGCGGACACGTTCGGGCTGCACGAGCTGGCGGTCGAGGACGCGCTCGAAGCGCACCAGCGGCCGAAGCTGGAGCGCTACGACGACACGCTGTTCCTGGTGGTCAAGACCGTGCGGTACGTCGAGCACGAGTCCCCCACCACGGCGAACGAGATCGTCGAAACCGGCGAGCTGATGGTGTTCCTCGGCCGCGACTTCGTGATCACCGTGCGCCACGGGAACCACTCGGGCCTGGCGCGCCTGCGCCGCGAGCTGGACGAGGACCCGGAGCGCCTGCAGCTGGGGCCGGCCGCGGTCGTGCACGCGATCGCCGACCACGTCGTCGACCACTACCTCGACGTCACGGGCCGGATCGAGAACGACATCGACGAGATGGAGGCGCAGGTCTTCGCGCCCCGGTCGCAGATCAGCGCCGAGCAGATCTACCTGATGAAGCGGGAGGTCCTCGAGCTGCGCCGCGCGGTGATGCCGCTGGCGACGCCGGTGCAGCGCCTGGCCGAGGGCTACACGCGGCTGGTGCCGGACGAGGTCCGCTCGTACTTCCGCGACGTCGCCGACCACCTCACGACGGTGTCCGAGCGGGTGGCGGCGTTCGACGAACTGCTGTCCACGCTCGTGGACGCGACGGTCGCGAAGATTTCCCTGCAGCAGAACACCGATATGCGCAAGATCACGTCGTGGGCGGCGATCATCACCGTGCCGACGATGATCGCGGGCATCTACGGGATGAACTTCGACTACCTGCCCGAGCTGCACTGGAAGTTCGGGTACCCGCTGGTGATCACGGTCATCCTCGGGATCTGCCTGTTGCTGTACCGAATATTCCGGAAGAACGGCTGGCTCTAGGTCCCCCTCTTCCCCATCGGAGTGTTCGTCATGTCCAGGATGCTGTCCAACCTGAAGTTCTGGGCGCTCGCGCTCAGCCTCGTGTGGATTTTCGTGATCACTTTCGTCATCGTCGCCGACCCGGGCTTCGCGCACGGGATGAAATAACGGCGCGGCGTCCTATCCTGGGCGCATGCCGAAAGCGCTGGTCGTCTCCGACGAGGTCGACGAGCGGTTGTGGACCGACGCGGTCCGCGCCGTCTCCGTCGACCTCGTCATCGGCGCCGGCGACCTCCCCTACGACTACCTGGCGTTCCTGGCCAGCGCGCTCGACGCACCGTGCGTGTTCGTGCCGGGCAACCACGACCCGGACCTGAGCGGCTACACGCGCTACGGCGGGCTGTCCATGAAGGACGGTTTCCCGACGGTCTGGCCGGGCCCGGCGGGCGGCATCAACGCCGACGGCCGGGTCGTCGACGTCGCCGGCCTCCGGTTCGCCGGGCTCGGCGGTTCGATCCGCTACAACGACGGGCCGAACCAGTGGACGCAGCGCCAGCAGGCCCGCCGGGCCCGCGGCCTGGTGCGCCGCGCCCGGTGGCGGCGGCGCCGGGACGGCAAGGACGTCGACGTCCTGCTGACGCATTCGCCGCCGCTGGACCTGGGCGACCGGGCGGACCCGCCGCACCGCGGGTTCGCGTGCCTGCACCGGACCATCGAGGTGCTGCGCCCGAAGTGGCTGCTGCACGGGCACATCCACCCGCACGGCGAGCCGGTGCCGGACCGGGTCGTCGGCTCGACGCGGATCCGCAACGTGGTGGGCCACCGGATCATGGAGTTCTCATGAAAGAGACGGGGTTTCCCCGCGCCGACGCGGAAAACGACTTCCTCCGCGCGCGCCGGGGCCAGGTGCTCTCGCGGCTTTCGACGTGGCTGCGCCGCGAGCCCGACGACGTCAACATCATGCTGCCGTTCCACGAGGTGGTGGAGGCGCTCGGGTACCTCGGCGAGCACCGGATCGGGCTGCGGGTGATCAAACTGGACTCGATCGTGGGCACCGTCGACCGCAGCCGCGACTTCGACCGCCGCTTCCGCCCGACGTCCGCCCGCGTCCGCGAGCGCTGGGAGCGCTTGGCCCTGGCCGCCCGCCGCGGCGAGGAGATCCCGCCGATCGAGGTCTACCGCGTCGGCGAGCTGCACTTCATCATCGACGGCCACCACCGGGTCTCGGTCGCCCTCGCCCAGGGACTGTCCACAATAGAAGCATCGGTGACGGTGGTCCGCACCAAACTGGACCCGGGCGGCATCCGCCACCGCGGCGACCTGATCGTCAAGGACTACCGGCGGCTGTTCCTCGAGCGGGTCCCCCTGACCGGCCACGCACGGGCGTCGGTGATCGTGTCGGACCCGTGGGACTACGCGAGGCTGGGCGAGCACGTGGAGGCGTGGGGCTTCCGGCTGATGCAGGACGAGGGCAAGTTCTGCGACCGGGCGAGCGTGGCGCAGCGCTGGTTCGAGGAGGAGTTCGGCCCGGTGGTGGCGATGCTGCGCCAGGCGGGCCTGATCGGTGACCGGACGGACGCCGAGGCGTACATGTGGGTGGCGGCGGAACGGTACCGGCTGATCCGGACGCACCGCTGGGACGACGAGGTCATCGAGGCCCTGCGGTCCCGGCCGCACTAGAAGTTCAACCCCGGCGTCAACGCCAGTTCCCGCACCTGCTCCAAGGTCAAAGCCGGCTCCGGACGCTGCTTCGGCAGCGAAACCCCCGCCTGCTCCAGCACCCCGCTGTCGTTCGACCAGAACTGCACGACCGCGTCCGGCGTCGCCAGGGCCACGCGGTGGGTCAAGGTGTCGCCGGCACGCAGCGTCGACAGCCACAGCAAGCCCTGCGGGGCCGGTTCCCTGCGGCAGACGATCTCCCCCCGTTCGTTGCACGGCGGGCCGCCCGAATTGCGGCTGGGCACCATCAGGACGTACACCGACCCGGTCCCCCGGGCATCGGTCACCCGGACCCCCATGTGGAACAACGCGTCCCGGGGCTCGTCCCCGGCCGGGTCGGCGATCAGGCGGAACGGGTCCGCCGGCGGTACTTCCCCCGGGATCGTCAACCGGGTGATCTGCGCGTCCGGCGGCAGCAGCCGGCGCACCGCGCGGCCCACCACGCAGCTCAGCCGGTCGACCAGGGCCGCGCGGGTGTCCGAAGCCGTCGGGCAGGGCGCGGTCGCCACCCCGCTCCGGTGCGGGAGCACCACGACCGCCAGGCCCAGGGCCAGCGCCACCACCGCCAGCGCCGCCGCTCCCGTCAGCAGCTGACGGCGGCGCGCCAGCCGCGCCGCCGAAAGAATCCCTTCGCCGGACAGGCCGATCGGGGGCTCGCCTTCCGTCACGTACGCCGTCAGCAAGGACCGGATCTCTTCCATTCACCACTCCTCGGCGGTCGGCGCCGGCAGGGCCGCGCGCAGGGCCTCGACCCCGCGGGCCGTCTGGGACTTGACCGTTCCTTCGGCGACGCCGAGCAGCGCCGCCACCTCGGTCACCGGGAGGTCTTCGAGGAACCGCAACACGACCATCGCGCGCTGCCGGGGCGTCAACCCGGCCAGCGCGCGCTCGACGTCGAGGCGCAACGGCGTGTCCCGGCCCGGTGGGGACTCCGTCTCCGGCACCAGCGGGGTCACGTACTCCCGCCCGGACCTCCGCCGCCCGGCCAGGAACAGGTTCAGCAGGATGCGGCGCGCGTACGCGTCGGCCGTGTCCGGGCGGACGCGCCGCCAGCGCCGGTACAGCTGGACGAACATCGCCTGCACCAGGTCCTCCGCGCCGTGCCAGTCGCCGCAGAGTGCGAAGGCCACCCGCCGGAAACGCTGGACGCGCGCGGCGAAGTACTCGCTGAAATCGAGGTCTCTCGACGGCCCCACGCGGCCCTCCTTCGCCCGTCCTCAGTCTCTCTAGTGCGCGGAGGGCCGGAAAGGTTCAACTGTCCCCCGTGCGAGCTACCCGCAGGTGTCCACCGCGAGGGGACGATTCCCGGCCGCCGGATCCCTAGCGTTCGTCACAGCCGCGGGACATCGGCCGCGGAATGGCGAAGGAGCGTTTTCATGAGGCTGGTCTGGCAGTTTCTCGCGGTCGCGGCGGTCGCGTTCGCGGGCAGTCAAGTCGTCTCGGCGGTGCAGGGGAATCCGTGGCTGACGCTCGTCTTCGGTGTCGTCACCGCGGTGCTGACGGTGGTCGTCTACCGCTGGGTGGTGCGGCGGACCGAACAGCGGCCGGTCACCGAGCTGAGCGGCCCGGGGGCGGGGCTCGCCGTCGGCCGCGGGGTGCTGGTCGGGGTCGCCCTGTTCGGCATCGTCATCGCGAACATCGCCCTGCTCGGGGACTACGAGGTCCGTGGCTGGGGCACCGTGCCGGGTGCGGTGGGCCTGCTCGGCTTCATGGCCGCCGCCGCGGTGACCGAGGAACTGCTGTTCCGCGGCGTCCTGTTCCGGATCGTCGAAGAGCGCACGGGCACCGTGCTCGCGCTGGTGCTCACCGGGGTGCTGTTCGGCCTGGTGCACCTGGTCAACCCGCACGCCAGCCTGTGGGGCGCGCTCGCCATCGCGATCGAGGCCGGCGGCATGCTGACCGCCGCGTACGTCGCGACGCGCCGGCTGTGGCTGCCGATCGGGCTGCACTTCGGCTGGAACTTCGCCGCGGCCGGACTCTTCGGCACGGAGGTCTCGGGCAACGGCACCCCGCAGGGCCTGCTGGACGCCGTGACGTCGGGCCCGGCGGTGATCACCGGTGGCAGCTTCGGCCCGGAAGGCAGCCTGTACTCGGTGCTCTTCTGCTCCCTGGGGACGGCGGCGTTCCTGTGGCTGGCCCACCGCCGCGGCCGCCTGGTGCCCCGCCGCAAGCGGGCCGGGCGGGTCGACAGCGTCACTACACTCGCCCAGTGATCGATCTCCGGCCGCTCCTGGCGCGCTGGCGCCGGCTCGGCCTCGTGGTCCGGGACCTCCCGCTCGCCCTGCTGTTCCTGGCGACGGCGTTCCTGCCGGCCCTGCAGAACCACGGGACGGAGCTGGGCGGCGTGCCGGCGCGGCCGCTGGACGTCCCGGCCATCGGGGTGCTCCTGCTCGAAACCCTCCCGCTCGCCGGGCGACGGCGGTGGCCGGCGCTGTGCCTCGCCCTGGTGTCGCTCGGCTTCGCGCTCGACCAGCTCCGCGGCTACCACTCGCCCGCCGGCACCGCGCTGGCCGTCGCGCTGGTGAGCGCCGGTACCCACCTGGACCGGCGCCGGCGCACCGCCGCGGTGGGGTTTTCCGCGGCGTACGTGCTCCTGTCGGTCGTCCTCCGCCGGCTCGGTTCCGAGCCGGTGGTCGAGTACGTCACGTTCTACCTGCTGCTGGCCTTCGCGTGGGGCATCGGCGTCTGGCTGCGCTCCACCCGCGCGGCGGAGGCCGACCGGCGCCGCCGCGTCGCGGAGGCCACGCTCGCCGCCGAACGGACCCGCATCGCCCGCGAGCTGCACGACGTCGTCACCCACCACGTCACGGCGATGGTCGTGCAGGCCGAGGCCGCCCGGTACCTCACCGCCGCCCCCGAACGCCTGGAGGAGACGCTGACCGCGATCACCGGCACCGGCCGCCGGGCCATCGGCGACCTGCGGCACCTGCTGGACCTGCTCAACCCCGGCCACGGTCCCGAAGCCGCCACGCCGCCGCCGGGCGGGCTCCGGCCGCTCGTCGACCACGCGCGCCAGGCCGGGCAGCCGGTGGAGTTCACCGAGGAGGGCACCCCGGCCGAGTCCGCCTGCAGCGCCGAGCTGGTGGTCTACCGGGTCGTGCAGGAAGCGCTGACGAACGCCCTCAAGCACGCCCGCGGCAGCCGCACGACGGTCCGCGTGTGCCACGGGGAACGGGAGATCGAGGTGGAGATCGGCACGGCGGGTTCCGGGAGCGTGTCACCCGGCGGGAGCGGGCGCGGCCTCGCGGGCCTGCGCGAACGGGTCGGGGTGCTGGGCGGGGACTTCAGCGCGGGCGCACGCGACGGCGCCGGCTTCGTCGTGCGGGCCCGGATCCCCACCGGGAGCCGGCCGTGACCGCGCCGATCCGGGTCCTCGTCTGCGACGACCAGATGCTCATCCGCACCGGGCTGGTGACGATCATCGGCGCCCAGCCCGATTTCGAGGTCGTCGGCGAGTGCGGCGACGGGCGCGCCGCGGTCGACCTCGCCGCGCGGCTGCACCCGGACGTCGTGGTGATGGACGTGCGGATGCCGGTGCTCGACGGCATCGAGGCCACCCGCCTGCTGGCCGGGGCCGGGGTCCCGCACCCGGTCAAGGTGCTGGTGCTGACGACGTTCAACCTCGACGAGTACGTCTACGAGGCCCTGCGCGCCGGCGCGAGCGGGTTCCTGCTCAAGGACGCGCCGCCGGACCGGCTGCTGCACGGGATCCGGACCGTCGCCACCGGCGCGGCGCTGCTGGACCCGGACGTGACGCGCCAGCTGGTCGGCCGGCACGCGGCCCGGATCCGGCCCGCCCCGGACGCCGCGCCCGACGTCCCGCTGACGCCCCGCGAACTGGAGGTGCTCCGCCTCATCGCGGACGGGCTTTCCAACAGCGAAATCGCGGCGAGGCTCGTGATCAGCCAGGAAACCGTGAAGACGTTCGTGTCGCGCATCCTGACCAAGCTGCAGCTGCGCGACCGCGTCCAGGCCGTCGTCTACGCCTACCGCCACGGCCTGGTGACGTGACCGGAAGACCGGTCACGTCACCAGGAACCATCAGATGTGCACGGCGCCCGGCGCCGCTTCGCCCTTCGGGACACCCGGGCGCAGCAGCAGGCCGCTGAGCACCGCACCCGCCACGAAGATGACCGCGGCCCAGGTGAACGCCGTCGTGTAGCTCTCGATCGCCGCCTCGGCCGCCAGCTGCGGCGTCGGGACCTTGCCCGCGAGGTAGGCGGTCGCCGCGTTGCCGGCGAGCGTCGAAAGCAGGGCCGTGCCGATCGAGCCACCGACCTGCTGCATCGTGTTCACCGCGGCCGACGCGACACCGGCGTCGTGCGCCTCGACGCCGAACGTCGCGACGCTCATCGCCGGCGCCATCGCCAGGCCGATGCCGAAGCCCATCACGAGCAGCGGGCCCAGCACGCCGGAGGCGTACGTGCTGTCGAGGCCGATCCCGCTCAGCCAGAACAGGCCGCCGGCGGCGATCGCCATGCCGGTCGGCACCAGCGGCCGCGGGCCGACCCGCGGCAGCAGCACGGCCGTCGCCGTGGTGGCGGCCAGCATCAGCGTCGCCACCATCGGCAGGAACCCGACGCCGCTCTGGATCGGCGTGAACTGCAGGTTCTGCTGCACGTAGAAGGTCAGGAACAGGAAGATCGCGAACATGCCGATGGCGAGCAGGAACATCGCCAGGTACGAGCCGCCGCGGTCCCGGTCGAGCAGCACGCGCAGCGGCAGCAGCGGGTGTTCGACGCGCTGCTGCAGCCACACGAACACGCCCAGCAGCACCACGCCGGCGGCCAGGAAGCCCCAGACCGACACCGCCGACCACGAGTCCGACTCGGCGTTGGCGAAGCCGTAGACCAGCGCGAAGAGACCGGCCGACGCCGTCACCGTGCCGGGCAGGTCGAGCTTCGGCCGCGGGCCGTCGTCCTTCTGGTTGCGCAGCAGGACCGAGCTGCCCACGAACGCGACGACCGCGAAGATGATGTTCACGAACATGCACCAGCGCCAGTCGAGGTACTCGGTGAGCACGCCGCCGAGCAGCAGCCCGACCGCGGCGCCGCCACCGCCGATGGCGCCGAACACGCCGAACGCGCGGCCGCGCTCCTTCGGGTCGGTGAACGTCGTGGTCAGCAGCGAAAGCGTGGCGGGCGCGAGCAGCGCGCCGAACACGCCCTGTGCCGCCCGGGCGACCAGCAGCATCTCGATGTTGGTCGCGAAGCCGCCGAGCGCGGACACCGCGGCGAAGCCGGCCAGGCCGACGAGGAGGGTGTTCTTGCGGCCGAAGAGGTCCGCGAGCCGGCCGCCGAGCAGCAGGAGACTGCCGAAGGCGAGCGCGTACGCGGTGACGACCCACTGCCGGGCGTCGTTGGAGAAGCCCAGGTCGACCTGGGCGGACGGCAGCGCGATGTTCACGACGGTCGCGTCCAGCACGACCATCAGCTGCGCGATGCCGATCATCACCAGGATCAGCCAGCGTCTGCTGTGGTGGGGGTTTTCGACGGCGCGCGTGTCCCCCGACGGCGCGACGGCGAGTGTGGACTCGGACATGGAGGGTCCTCACAGAACGTGATCAGAAGATTATGTGGAGTAGGTATCTCCCCTTACTCGCCCCAAGGTACACAAGAACCGGAGAGGGCGCCTCTACTTCTCGGGTTAGACTGGAGGCATGGCACGGGACGCTGGTCCCGCCGCACCGGCGCGGCCGCTGCGGCGTGACGCTGAACTCAACCGCCGTCGCATCCTCGCGTCGGCCCGCGAGGTGTTCGGCCGGCGCGGGCTCGAAGCCACGCTGGACGACATCGCCCACCACGCCGGCCTCGGCGTCGGCACGGTGTACCGCCGCTTCCCCAGCAAGGAACACCTGGTCGAAGCGATGTTCGCCGAGCGGATGGAGGAAATCGGCGATCTCGCGGAGCAAGCACTGAAGGCTTCGGACCCGTGGCAGGCGTTCGTCGACTTCACCTGGAAGTCGATCGAGCTTCACTCGGGCGACCGCGGGCTGCGCGAGATCATGCTGTCGAACAAGTTCGGCCACGAGCACGTGGCCGAGGAAAAAGCCCGGTTGGTGCCGTTGATCACACAGCTGGTCGAGCGGGCCAAGGAGGCGGGCGGCCTGCGCCCCGACTTCTCCCCGACGGACACGCCGCTGCTGCACATGATGATCGGCTCGGTGATCGAGTTCACCTCGGCGGTGGAGCCGGACCTGTGGCGCCGCTGCCTGGCGATGTTGCTGGACGGCCTGCGAGCGCAGCCGGGCAAGCCGTCGAAGCTGCCGAGGCCGCCACTGGGGATCGACGAAGTGGACGAAGCGATGTCCTGCTGGCGCCCGTGACGCACAGCGGTGCGCCGGTGATCGCCTCGCCGATCACCGGCGCCCCCGGACGCGTCACTCGGACGGGATGACCGCCCACAGGATCAGGTAAGCCACGAACTGCGGCCCGGGCAGCAGGCACGACAGCACGGCCAGCAGCCGGACGGTCCCGGCCTTCATCCCGTACCGCTGGGCCAGGCCAGCACAAACGCCGCCGATCATGCGGCCGTGACGCGGACGGGACAGCCTTTGGGTGACCGGTGCGCTCATCGTCTTTCCCTTTCCTCGAATTTCCGATACCACCACTTCACCACCGGAGTACCCGCTTCCGCATCGCTCGCGGGATGGATCGCTCCCTTAGGGGACGGCAAAGGCGAAAAACGTTCAGGAGACCGGCGAAACCCGGGCCGAGGCTCCGAAATCCGCCTGAACAGCGGGTTCGCCCGGAGCGATCCGGAGAATATTGAGAGATGTCCCCGTCAGGGCTGGTTTTTCCGCGCGATGTGGTGATACTTGCACCCCGTGTACCCGCGTCCGAAAAGCTTGGCCGTCGCGATGCTCTGCGCCCTGCTCACCGGTGGCTGCGCCGCCACCCAGGCCGCGCCCGAGCAGAATTCCGGGCCCACGCCGCTGACCGCCGCCGACGCGCTCGGGGACTTCGGCAGCGTCGACTACTGCAGCCTGCTGACCGTGCCCGGGGTGACGTCCGCCGTCCCGACGTTCGAGAGCTGCCACGCCCAGGCCGGCGCGCGGACGATCCTCGTCGGGCCGCTGGCCTTCGACTCCGACCCGAACATCAAGCCCTACGACTACCCCGGCCCGGTACCGGACGGCGTGGCGATCCAGCAGTCGATGTTCAACGACCGCAGCGCCTGCACCCGCGCCATCACCTTCGCCGACGGCAACCGGCTCGACCTGTCGGTCACCGACGACGGCACCGACCAGGACGGCCGCTGCGACGTGGCGGACGCCGCCGTCGGCTCGGCGCTGGGCGCGATCACCGCGCACAAGGTCGGCAGGCTGACGTTCCCGGACGGCTCGTGGGGCCGGGTGGCGCCGTGCGTCCCGCTCGACAACCACGATCTCGACGCCGCCGCGGGCCCGAAGAGCCAGCCGACGACCGGCCTGTCCGGGCACAGCTGCATCCGCGGCAAGGTGAGCTTCAAGCTGACGGTGGAGACGACGGAACCGGCGGGCCCGGTCGAGAAGCTCGGCGGCCGCGACGCCCGCGTCCGGCTGTCGGGCGCGTTCTGCCTGGCCGACACGACCCAGCCGGCCCCCGGCCTGCCCGGCCGGCGCGAGCTGGCCGAGATCAGCGTCGTCGAAACGGCAGGCACCGCGGGCGACGGCACGTGCGCCCTGGCCCGCACCGCGGCCGGCTCGATCTTCCCCCGCCTCCCGGCCCGCTGACCGGTCGTGAGTGAGAAACAGTGTTAGAACACCGTTTCTCACTCACGACCGCGGCGGCAGGGTCAGTCCTCGTAGGTGAGGTTCTTGCCGTTGGACGGGTCGAACAGCTTGATCTTGTCCGCGTCGTACCAGATCTCGAGATCGGCGTTCTCCGCCGCCGACGATTCGGCCGAGAGGCGGGCCACGATCTGGGACTCCGCGCCCGGGACGTCGGACGAACCGCTGTCCGCGGCCAGCTCCGCCAGCTCCTCGGACGTCGCCGTCTCGCCCTCCAGCGTGAAGTGGGCGAACTTCTCCGAACCCATCGACTCGAGCACGTCGATGTGCGCGGTGAACGTCCCGCCGCCGCTCTTGTCGGCGACCAGCGCCGCGTCCTCGAAGTGCTCCGGCCGGATGCCGACGATCACCTCGCGGGGCGCGTTCGCCCGCTCCACCAGCCGCCGGACCCGGTCGGTCAGCGGCGTCGTGCCCAGCGCGCTGCGCAGCTCGTTGTTCTCCAGCGTCGCCGGGACGAAGTTCATCGACGGCGAGCCGATGAACCCGGCCACGAACAGGTTCGCCGGGTTGTCGTAGAGGAACTGCGGCGAGCCGATCTGCTGCACGTACCCGGCCCGCAGCACCACGACCCGGTCGCCCAGGGTCATGGCCTCGGTCTGGTCGTGCGTCACGTACAGCGTGGTCGTGCCGAGCTGCTTCTGGATCTTCGACACCGACGTCCGCATCTGGCCGCGCAGCTTGGCGTCCAGGTTGGACAGCGGCTCGTCCATCAGGAACGCCTTCGGGCTCCGGACGATCGCCCGGCCCATCGCGACGCGCTGGCGCTGGCCACCGGAGAGGTTGGCCGGCTTGCGGTCCAGGTGCGCGGTCAGGTCGAGGATCGTCGCCGCCTCCTCCACCTTCGCCCGCACGGTCTTGTCGTCGACCTTGGCCAGCCGCAGCGGGAAGGCCATGTTCTCCCGGACGCTCATGTGCGGGTAGAGCGCGTAGGACTGGAACACCATCGCGATGTCCCGGTCCTTCGGCGCCTTCTCGTTGACGCGCTGGCCGTCGATGCGCAGCTCGCCGGAGGAGATGTCCTCCAGGCCGGCCACCATGTTCAGCGTCGTCGACTTCCCGCAGCCGGACGGGCCGACCAGGATGATGAACTCGCCGTCGGCCACGGTGATGTCCACTTCGGACACAGCGAGGGCGCCGTCGGGGTACTTCTTCGACACCTTGTCGAGCACGATCTCTGCCATAGCGCTACCCCTTCACCGCACCGGAGGTCAGCCCCGCCACGATGCGACGCTGGAAGAACAAGACGAACACAATGATCGGGATGGTGATCACGACCGCGGCCGCGCACACCTGCCCGGTCGGGTCCTCGAACTGCGAGGACCCGGTGAAGAACGACAGCGCCGCCGGCACCGTGCGCGACGCCGTGGTCGACGTCAGCGAGATGGCGAACAGGAAGTCGTTCCAGCAGAAGATGAACACCAGGATCGCCGTGGTGAACACGCCCGGCGCGGCCAGCGGCGCGATCACCTTCCGGAACGCCTGCGCCGGGGTGGCGCCGTCCATCTTCGCCGCCTTTTCCAGCTCCCACGGGATTTCCCGGAAGAACGCCGACAGCGTGTAGATCGACAGCGGCAGCGCGAACGTGATGTAGGGCAGGATCAGCCCCGGCCACGTGTCGAACAGCCCGATGTTCCGCTCGATGTTGAACAGCGGCGTCACCAGCGACACCTGCGGGAACATCGCGATCAGCAGCGACAGCCCGACGAGCACCTGCTTGCCGGGGAAGTCGAGCCGGGCGACCGCGTACGCGGCCATCGTGCCCAGCACCACCGCGATCACGGTCGAGATGATCGCGATGCCGATCGAGTTGACCAGCGCCAGCAGGAACTCCGACGTCTGGAAGATGTCCGCGTAGTTCTGCCAGGTCCACGACTGCGGGACGAACGACCCGTCGGTGATCGTGTCCTTGGTCTTGAACGACAGCGACACCACCCAGAGCACCGGCACCAGCGCGAACACCAGCACGAGGATGTCGACCAGGCCCCACCTGACCTTGCGGCCCGTCGTCACGGTTCCCATCGCCATCAGCGCTTACCCCCGTCGTCCGAACCCGGTGCGGCCGTGCCGAACACCTTGATGAAGATGAACGCGATGATCGCCACCGTGATGAAGATCAGCACCGCCATCGTCGACCCGATGCCGAGGTTGAGCCCCTTGACCAGGTTGTCATAGGTCTGCATCGACACCGACCCGGTGTCCTGCGCGCCGTTGGTGAGCACGTAGATGTTGTCGAAGATGCGGAACGCGTCGAGCGTGCGGAACAGCAGCGCCACCAGGATCGCCGGCTTCATCACCGGCAGCATCACCTTCGTGAACCGCTGCCACGCGCTCGCGCCGTCCATCGCCGCCGCCTTGAGCAGGTCGTCCGGCACCAGCGCCAGACCGGCCATCAGCAGCAGCGCCATGAACGGCGTGGTCTTCCACACCTCGGCGCCGATGATGATGAACAGCGACGGCCACTGCTCGGTGAGCGGGGCCGCGTCCGAGGCGAGCATGTTCGCCAGGTAACCGGTCTTCGGCGTCCACGCGTAGTACCACGAGAACGCCGCGACGACCGTGACGATGCCGTACGGGATCAGCGCGACGGTGCGGACCAGGCCGCGGCCGACGAGCGTCCGGTGCATGATCAGCGCCAGCGCCATGCCGAGCACGAACTCGATGGCCACCGACACGACGGTCAGGAACATCGTGGTGCCGAACGCCGTCCACCAGTACGAACTGGACAGCACGGCGCCGTAGTTGTCGAAGCCGACGAACTGCTGCTGCGCCGGGAACCGCAGGTCGTACCGCTGCAGCGACAGCCAGATCGAGTAGAGGATCGGGTAGCCGGTGACCGCGATCATCACGATGAACGCGGGCGCGCACAGCCACAGCCCGAGCCGCCGCTCGGCCTTCTTCCCTTCGGAGAGGGCGGGTTTGCCCTTCTTGTGCGACGTCGCCTCCCCGGCGACCGTGGCCCCGGTGGTGTCGGCCGGGGTCGAGTCCTGGACGGTCACGGGATCACTCCCTTCGACTGGAGCGCGTCACCGAGCTGCTCCCGCAGCTTGGCCGCGGTGGCCTGCGGGTCGATGTCCGACGGCGGCGAAAGGATCTTCGAGATGACCGTCGAGGCGTTCTGGTACGCCGGGGTCAGCGGGCGCACCGCGGCCGTCTTGAGCGCGGCGAGGATGGCCTCCCGCATCGGGTACTGGATCGCCATGTTCGGATTGTCGGCGGACGCCGGCTTGCTCGGGTCGAGCGGAACGTCGTTGTGGTACACCGATTCGATGCTCGGCGGCACGCCGTCGTTGATCGCGGAGATCTTCTGGCTCTCCGGGCTGCGCAGGCACAGCGCCGCCTCGAACGCCTCCGGCTTGTGCTGCGAGTACGTGCTCACCGCCAGGTCGAACCCGCCGATCGTGGTCCGCGCGGGCATCCCGGCCTGTGCCGCGGGGTAGACCGCCCACTTGAAGTGCGGCAGGTCCGCCTTCTTGTCCTTGGCGTAGGCGGCGTAGACGTACGGCCAGTTGAGCTGGAACGCGGCCTGGCCGCGCTGGAACGCCTGCCGGATGTCGTCTTCCTTCATGTTGCTCAGCGACGGGTCGGTGAGCCCCGAGGTCGCGGCCTTCTTGAGCAGTTCCAGCGCCTTCACGGCCCCGTCGTCCATCACGACGGACTTGCCGTCGTCGGACAGGATGTGCCCGCCCATCGAGGCGACCAGCGTGTTGTAGAAGACGACCAGGCCCTCGTACTGCGCGCCGGTGAACACGATCTCGTAGGGCTTGCCCTGCCCCTTGAGCTCCTGGGACTTCTGCATCATCTCGTCCCAGGTCGCCGGCGGCCGCGGCGAGACCCGGTCGTCGTACCAGAGCAGCTGGACGTTGGTGTTCTTCGTGGCCGCGTAGAGCTTCCCGTTGTGGGTCGCGGTGTCCAGCGGGCCCTGCAGGACGCCCTGCGACGCCTCCGCCTTGTTCTGGCCGGTCCACTCCTCGGCCCAGCCGGCTTCGGCGAACTCCGAGACCCACGTGACGTCGAGGCCCAGGATGTCCATGGCGGTGTCACCCGCCGCCAGCCGGCGTGCCATCTGCAGCCGCTGGTCGTCCGCCCCGCGCGGGAGCTTGTTGTAGACGATCTCGTACTTGCCGGCCGCCTTCTGGTTGCAGCCGTCCACCACTTTCTGGAAGTTGTCCTCGGGCGACATGTAGATGTTGATCTTCAGTCCGGAACTCGTCCCGCACCCGGCCAGCATGCCGGTCACCAATGCCCCTGCCCCCAGCAGGACTGCGGTGCGGCCGGGCGAGCGTCCCCGTTTGCCCGCGCCGATCCTCTTCCCCATAAGGCCTCCTCACCCGCGTGCACGCCGGTTACCGCGGTACCCGGTGGGCACCGCGACGCGATGAGGCGAAACCGCGCCAGCACCCCGACGTGCTAGTGCTCGGGCCGCCGCGCTGGTTGGGCGAGGCCGCCCGACTGGTGTCGGACAACTTATGCCGGGCGATCACACCCCGCAAGCAGTATCGGTAACGATTCAGCCCACCGCGCGTCGAATCGTGATTTTTCCCTGGTAGGAGAGGGGTTTTCTAGGGGTTGGCCGACGGCGGTTTGAGCGCCAGCTTGGCCAGCAGTTCCCGGCCCTGCTCGGCGGAGCGCGGCTGGCACAGGACGTCGTAGCGGCCGGCGACGAGCTGGCTCGCCGAGGAGAAGTCCCGGCGGCGGCCCCGCGACATGCTGTACCCGATCGCCGCGAACATCAGCCCGGACAGCACGCCGAGCACGACCCCGGTCAGCACCTGCAACGCGAAGCCCTGGTTGACGAACAACCCCAGCAGCAGCCCCGCGAAGAGGCCGAACCACGCGCCGGACACCGCGCCGGTGCCGAGCACGCGACCCCAGGTGAGCCGCCCGATCACGCGCTCGACGAGCATCAGGTCGACGCCGACGATCGTGACGTCACCGACGGAGAACTCGCTCTCGGCGAGGAAGTCGACCGCCTGCTGCGCCTCGCCGTAGGTCGCGTACGACCCGATCGGCCAGCCGGTCGGCGGCGTCGGCAGCCGCGGCAGGCCACCGGGCGCCCGGCCCCCGCCAAAGGGACTACTCACATCATCACCTGCACACTCGTGGGTCCGGGTGTCCATCTTGTCAAGAACACCCGGACCGTGCGAGCCGCTTACCCCGAAAGGCCGGGCGGCCGTTTGTCGACAGGGCGACAAACGTGCTCAGGACCGCGACTTGTACTCCCGCAGCAGGCCGCGGCTGATGATCGTCTTCTGGATTTCGCTGGTGCCCTCGCCGATGAGCAGGAACGGCGCCTCGCGCATGAGCCGCTCGATCTCGTACTCCTTCGAGTACCCGTAACCGCCGTGGATCCGGAACGCGTCCTGCGTGACCTCGGCGCAGTACTCGGACGCGATCAGCTTCGCCATCCCGGCCTCGACGTCGTTGCGGGCACCGGAGTCCTTGAGGCGGGCCGCGTTCACCATCATCAGGTGCGCGGCCTCGACCTTGGTCGCCATCTCGGCCAGCTTGAACGCGACGGCCTGGTGCTCGGCGATCGCCTTGCCGAACGTCTTGCGCTGCTGCGCGTACTCCACCGCCAGCTCGAACGCCCGGATCGCGATGCCGCAGGCGCGTGCGGCGACGTTCACGCGGCCGACCTCGACACCGTCCATCATGTACGCGAAGCCCTTGCCGGGCGCCTCGCCGAGGACCATGTCGGCGCCGATCTCGTAGCCGTCGAAGACCGCTTCGGTCGTGTCGACGCCCTTGTAGCCCATCTTGTCGATCTTGCCGGGGATGGTCAGCCCGGGCGCCACCTCGCCGAAGCCCTCCGGCTTCTCGACCAGGAACGTGGTCAGGTTCTGGTGCGGCTTCTCCGCACCTTCGTCGGTCTTGACCAGCAGCGCGATCAGGTTGGACGAGCCGCCGTTGGTCAGCCACATCTTCGAGCCGTCGATGACGTAGCCGTCGCCGCTCTTCTTCGCCTTGGTCTTGATCGCGGCGACGTCCGACCCGAGGTCGGGCTCGGACATCGAGAACGAGCCGCGGACCTCGCCGGTGGCCATCCGGGGCAGGAAGTGCTGCTTCTGCGCGGCCGTGCCGTGGCGGGAGATCATGTGCGCGACGATGAAGTGGGTGTTGATCACGCCGGACACGCTCATCCAGCCCCGCGCGATCTCCTCGACGACCAGCGCGTAGGTCAGCAGCGACTCGCCGAGCCCGCCGTACTCCTCCGGGATGGTGATCCCGAACAGGCCCATCTCCTTCATGCCCTCGACGATGTCGGCGGGGTAGGTGTCGGCGTGCTCGAGCTCCTGCGCGTGCGGGATGACCTCCTTGTCCACGAACTGGCGGACGGTCGCGAGGATCTCCGACTGCACGTCGGTCAGGCCGGCGGTCTGGGCGAGACGGGCCATCACGGCTCCCTTTCCGGATACGACGCCGCTCCCGGCGCTGGGTTACCGGTGAGTATGACCCGAAACGCCCGGCGCTGCTATGAGGGCGCTCACGCTCCGGCGAACCCCGCCGGGCCGGGACGTCCGCGGCGGCTCCCGGCTAACGTGGTCCCCACACGCACGAGGGGGAGCCGCCATGACCGACAGTTCCGGGGACAAGGACCGCCCGGCCGCCGACCCGGCCGCGGCCTACGACCCGCCACCGGCCGCGGAAGCGGCGTCCTACGCGCCGGAGAAGTACGACCCGCCCGCCGGCGACGCCACCATCGCCGAAGCGCCCGCGACGGACACGCCCACCGTCGCGGAAAGCCCGGTCGCGGACACCCCGGCCGCCGCGGACCCGGCCGCCTCCGCCGAACAGCCCGGGCAGGTGCCGCCCGGCGCGATCCCCGCCGCCGACACGACCGTCGCCGCCGAACAGCCCGGGCAGGTACCGCCCAGCTCGTACGGCACCCCTGCCGCCGAGCCGTCCAGCCCGTACGGAACCCCTGCGGAGTTCCCCGGTCAGCTGCCGCCCGGTGCCTACGAAACCCCGGCCGCCCACATCCCCGGCACGCCGTACGCGCCGCCCGGTCAGCCCTACCAGCAGCAGCCGTACCCGCCGGCGTACGGACAGCCGTACACCTCGCCGTACGCGCAGCCCCTGCCCTACGGTCAGCCCTATGCCGCGGCCCCGCGCGGGCAGGACAACGCGCTGGCGATCGGCGCACTGGTGTGCTCGATCCTCGGCTTCTGCTCCGGGGTCACCGCGCTCGCCGGGCTCGTCATGGGCCACATCGCGCTGAGCAAGACCAACCGCGGCGAAGCGGGCGGCCGCGGCCTGGCCACGGCCGCCGTGATCGTCGGCTACGTCGTCATCGCGCTCTGGATCGGGTTCTTCACCACCCTGATCGTCCTGGGCGCCGACGGCACTCTCCCCAGCTAGTCCGCCGGCAGCACCGCGTCGCCGGGGCTGCGCGGCGACGGCGTCGCGTGGCCGTTCACCTCCGGCTTCGGCTCGGCCGCCGGTTCGGGCGGCGGCGCGGGCTTCGGCGTCTGCGCGTCGAGGAACCGCAGCAGCTCCACCGGGAACGGCAGCACCAGCGTCGAGTTCTTCTCCGACGACACCTGCACGACGGTCTCCAGCAGCCGCAGCTGCAACGCCGAGGGGGTGTCGGCCATCGTCGCCGCGGCCTGCGCGAGCTTGTGCGACGCCTGGAGCTCACCGTCGGCGGAGATGACGCGCGCGCGCCGTTCCCGCTCCGCCTCGGCCTGCCGCGACATCGAGCGCTTCATCGCCTCCGGCAGCGCCACGTCCTTGATCTCGACGCGGTCGATGTGGATGCCCCAGTCCAGCGCCGGGCTGTCGATCATCAGCTCCAGGCCCTCGTTGAGGCGCTCGCGATTGGAGAGCAGGTCGTCGAGGTCGCTCTTGCCGATGATCGAGCGCAGCGACGTCTGCGCGACCTGGCCGACCGCCGACCGGTAGTCCTGGACGTTGACCGCGGCGACGACCGGGTCGATGACCTTGAAGTAGACGACCGCGTCGACCCGGACCGTGACGTTGTCCCTGGTGATGCCGTCCTGGGCCGGGACCGGCATGGTCACGATCTGCATGTTGACCTTCTGGATCCGGTCGACGAACGGCACGAGCACCGCCAGTCCCGGTTCCCGCACCCGCGACCGCACCCGGCCGAACCGGTAGACGAGCCCGCGTTCGTACTGCTTCACCACCCGCAGGCTGGACGCGAGCCAGGCCCCGCCCGCGATGACGACGGCGCTGAGAATCTCCACCACCATGGCTGCTCCCGGGGTTGCGTTTCCCCCTGAAAGCCCAGCGTACGCCCGCCGGGGGGCCGACGAAATGCGCTCGGCGCGGCTGCCAGGCTGGGGTGGTGACCGGCCTTCGCATCCCCCCGCTGTTCGCCGCCCGGGCGCCGCGCGTGCTCGGCGACGGCGCCGTCCCGTGGCTGGCGGCCCTGCCGGACCTCGCCGCGGAGTACGCCCGGAAGTGGAACCTGACGTTCGAGGGCGAGGCGATGCACGGCTACGTCGGCGTGGTCCAGCCCGCGCGCCTGCCCGACGGCACGCCGGTGGTGCTGAAGCTGGGCTGGCGCGACGCGGAGTCCGCCGACGAGCCGCTCGCACTGTCCACATGGGCCGGTCGGGGTGCGGTGCTGCTGCTGGACTCCGCGCCGGAGGACGGCGTCCTGCTGCTCGAACGGCTCGACGCCGGGCGCACCCTCGACGACCTTCCGCTGCGCTCGGCGATCCCGCTCATCGGCGGCCTCGCGCGGCGCCTGGCCGTCCCCGCACCGGCGTCGATGCGGCGGCGGCTGCGGTCCGAGGCGGCGCGGCTGACCGAGGAACTCCCCCGTCGCTGGGCGGACCTCGGCGGGCCCTTCGAGAAGCGGCTCGTCGACGACGCCGTCGCGATCTGCCGCGAACTCGGGCCGTCGGCGGAGGAACTGCTGGTGAACGAGGATCTCCACTTCCAGAACGTGCTGGCCGGGACGCGCGAGCCGTGGCTGGTGATCGACCCGAAGCCGCTGGCCGGCGACCTCGAGTGGGGCGTCGTCCCGCTGTTCTGGAACCGCTTCACCGAGTCCACACTGGACGAACGGTTCGCGCTGATCGTCGCCTCGCAGGAGCTGGACGCGGAGAAGGCGCGGGCGTGGACGCTCGTGCGGGCCGTGCAGAACTGGATCTGGATGCTCGAGGAGTACACGGAGTCCGGCGAGGACAGCGACGACCCGGCCTTTCTCACAGTGACATCCGGGGCTTCGCCCCGGGCCGGGGGCTCCGCCACCCGGACCCCCGAAACGATTCCGGTGGCGGAAATCGCTCCCTGGGCAGCCAGCCGATAGTGTCAGCGGCATGGCCGGGGTCAACAGGGTTTTCGCAGCTCAGCTGTCCGGGTTGCCGGTATTCGGCCCGGACGGCGAGTCGATCGGCCGGGTCCGCGACCTGGTCGCCGGGCTGCGGCTGGACGCCCAGCCGCCGCGGATCCTCGGCCTGGTCGTCGAACTGACCACGCGGCGGCGCGTCTTCGTCCCGATGCTGCGGGTCACCTCGATCGAGCCGACGGCGGTGACGCTCGCCACCGGCTCGGTCAACATGCGCCAGTTCAACCAGCGGCCCAACGAGGTCCTGGTGCTCGGCCAGCTGCTCGACGCGCACGCGTCGCTGGCCGGGTCCGGCACCCGGATCACCGTCGTCGACGCCGGGATGGAGCCGACCCGCACCCGCGACTGGGTGCTGGCGAAGCTCGCCATCCGGGAGCGGCGGGTCGGGCTGGGCCGCCGCCGGTCGGCGATGCAGGTGCTGCCGTGGTCGGAGGTGGCCGGGCTGGGCCTGTCCGACCTCGCCGTCCAGCCGCAGGGCGCCGGCCAGCTGCTCATGCTGTTCGACACCATGCGCCCGGCGGACATCGCCGCGACCGTCCGGGACCTGCCGCTCAAGCGGCGGCACGAGGTCGCCGACGCGATGGACGACGAGCGCCTCGCCGACGTCATCGAGGAACTGCCGGACGACGACCAGAAGGAACTGCTGGCCTACCTGGCCGAGGAGCGCGCGGCCGACGTCCTGGAGGCGATGAACCCGGACGACGCCGCCGACCTGCTGGCCGAGCTGGCGCCGGCCGACCAGAGCCGGCTGCTGGAGCTGATGGAGCCGGAGGAGTCCGCGCCGGTCCGGCGGCTGCTGGAGTACTCGTCCGACACCGCGGGCGGCCTGATGACGCCGGAGCCGGTGGTGCTGACCCCGGACACGACGATCGCGGAGGCGCTGGCCCACATCCGCAACGCCGAGCTGCCGCCGGCGCTGGCCAGCATGGTGTTCGTCTGCCGCCCGCCGACCGCGACGCCGACCGGGCGGTACGTCGGCGTGGTGCACTTCCAGCGGCTGCTCCGCGAGCCGCCGGCGGAGCTGGTCGCCAGCGCCGTCGACACCGGCCTGCCGCCGCTGAAACCGGGGGCGTCGCTGGCCGAGGTCACGCGGTACTTCGCGGCCTACAACCTGACCTGCGGGCCGGTCGTCGACACCGAGGACCACCTGATCGGCGCGGTCACCGTCGACGACGTCCTCGACCACCTGCTGCCCGAGGACTGGCGGGAGACCGGGCTGCACGACACCTTGGAGGAAGACCGTGCCTGAGCCGACTTCGGGACGGCGGCTCGACCAGCCCCGCGGCCAGAACCGGTTCAGGCTGAACATCGACCCGGACACCTTCGGCCGGCTCTCCGAACGGCTGGCCCGGTTCCTGGGCACCGGCAAGTACCTGTTCTGGCAGACGCTGATCGTGATCGTCTGGGTCGTGCTGAACATCACGGCGGTGTCGCTGCAGTGGGACCCGTACCCGTTCATCCTGCTCAACCTGGCGTTTTCGACGCAGGCGGCGTACGCGGCACCGTTGATCCTGCTGGCGCAGAACCGCCAGGACGACCGCGACCGCGTCTCCCTGGAAGAGGACCGGAACCGGGCGGCGCAGACGAAGGCGGACACGGAGTACCTGGCCCGCGAGCTGGCGGCGCTGCGGCTGGCGATCGGCGAGGTGGCGACGCGCGACTACCTGCGCAGCGAGCTGGACCGGCTGCGGGAGGACCTGGACGTAAAGCCCAAGAAGTCCCGGACCCCTACCGGTACGTAACATGGATGGGGTGACCAGTACGCAGCAGCTCCCCAGCGTCGACGATGTCCGCAGCGCGCTGAAGAGCGTGCAAGATCCCGAGATCCGGAAACCCATCACGGACCTGGGGATGGTCAAGGACGTGGTCGTCGGTGCCGACGGCGTGGTGACCGTCGGGATCTACCTGACGGTGGCCGGGTGTCCCCTGAAGGCGACGCTGACCAACGACACTCGCGACGCGGTTTCGAAGCTCCCGGGCGTCGTGGACGTTCGCGTGGAGCTCGACGTCATGAGTGACGAGCAGCGGTCCGAGCTGCGGAAGTCGCTGCGCGGGGATGCTGCCGAGCCGGTGATTCCGTTCGCGCAGCCGGGGTCGATGACGCGGGTGTACTGCGTGGCGTCGGGCAAGGGTGGCGTGGGCAAGTCGTCGGTGACGGTGAACCTGGCGGCGGCGATGGCCGCGCGTGGGCTGTCGGTGGGTGTCGTGGACGCGGATATCTACGGCCACTCGATTCCGCGGATGCTGGGTGCGCGTGAGAAGCCGACCAAGGTCGACACGATGATCATGCCGCCGCAGGCTCACGGTGTGAAGGTGATCTCGATCGGGATGTTCACGCCGGGGAACACGCCGGTGGTGTGGCGGGGGCCGATGCTGCACCGGGCGTTGCAGCAGTTCCTGGCTGATGTGTTCTGGGGGGATCTGGACATCCTGCTGCTGGACCTTCCGCCGGGTACTGGTGACATCGCGATCTCGGTGGCTCAGCTGATTCCGAACGCGGAGATTCTGGTGGTGACGACTCCGCAGCAGGCTGCCGCCGAGGTGGCCGAGCGGGCCGGGGCGATCGCGTTGCAGACGCGGCAGCGGGTGGCCGGGGTCATCGAGAACATGTCGTGGCTGGAGCAGGCGGATGGGTCGCGGCTGGAGCTGTTCGGGTCCGGTGGGGGTCAGACCGTGGCTGATTCGCTGACGAAGTCGATCGGGTCGGAGGTTCCGCTGCTCGGTCAGGTGCCGATGGACCCGCGGATGGTTGCCCAGGGTGATGCGGGGGAGCCGTTGGTGCTTTCCGATCCTGAGGCTCCGGCTGCGGTTGTGCTGAAGGATGCGGCTAAGAAGCTGACCGTTAAGGCTCGTGGGTTGGCGGGGATGATGCTGAACGTGACTCCTGCGGGCCGCTGAGCGGCCCTTGGGGAGTTCTGTTTTCTCCACCCCGAAGCTCGATTGTGACTACGGCCGGTAGCACCGCGTCAAGGCGGGAAAGCGTGCCTTGACCCGGTACTACCGGCCGTGTTCTGGCTTCGGATCGGGGTTGCGGGAGGGCCTCGGTGGCGCCGTGGTGCGGTTTGCTCGGGCGGCTCGCCTTTTTTTACGTGGCGTCCGGGTCTATTGGGGGGCGCTCGCCTGGCTTCAGGGGCTCTGGGGCGGACTGGGTCTGGCCGGCCAGGTAGCCGTTTGAGCCGTTGGTTCCGTTCGAGCCGTTGGTCCCGTTGGTTCCGGTCAGGTTGGGGCTGCCGTTTGTGATGCCCTTGAGGCCCAGGGGGTCTGCGTCGCCGTCGAAGAGGTGCTGGGTCACCACTCGCTTCGGGTCGAAGTTGCGCAGGCCGCGCAGGTCCTCCAGGGGCTTGCGCAGCTGGTCGAACTCCGGGCCCATCTCCTCGCGGAGCTGCTCCTTTGCGCCCGTGGCGAACTCGCGGACCTTGCGCACGCTCTTCGCGAGCCAGGATGCTGCCTCCGGCAGCCGTTCCGGGCCGAGGATGAAGAGACCGGCGATGATGAGGACGAGGATTTCCCCCCATCCGACACTGTCGAACACCGTCTACCTCCGCTCGGAACCTACCCGCTCAGGTTACCCGTCCCGGCCTGCGCGGCGGCAGGCCGAACGCGGGAACTCAGTCGGAAGCCAGGGTTACGTCCACGACGAAGCTCGCGCCGTCGCGGGCGAGGGACACCGGGACCACTTCGCCGACGTCGTGCGCGCGGACCGCGACCGTCAACTCCGCGGAGTCGCGTACGAGGCGGTTGCCGATCTTCGTGATCACGTCGCCCTCCTTGATGCCCGCGTTCGCCGCTGGGCCGCCCGGGGCGACGTTCTTCACCTGGGCGCCCATCGTCGACGAGCCCGCGACCGTCGAGGACGCGTTGATGCCGATGTCGGCGTGCTGGACCTTGCCGTCCTTGATCAGGGCCTTGGCGATCTTGATCGCGTAGTCGCTCGGGATGGCGAAGCCGATGCCGATGCTGCCGCCGTCCGCGCCGGCCGAGCGGATCGACGAGTTGATGCCGACCAGCGCGCCGGTGGAGTCGACGAGAGCGCCGCCCGAGTTGCCGTGGTTGATCGCGGCGTCGGTCTGGATGGCCTCGTAGGTCACCGGCGGGGCGCCGTTGTCGCCGCCCGCGGTGATCGGCCGGTTCAGGGCGCTGACGATGCCCGCGGTCACCGAATTCTGCAGGGCCAGCGGCGAGCCGATCGCCATCACCGTGTCGCCGACCTGCAGGTCCGCGGACTTGCCGATCTGCAGCACGGTCGGGTTGGTGACGTTCACCTTCACGACGGCGAGGTCGGTCTTCTGGTCCGCGCCGACCAGCTTGGCCTCGGTGCGGGTGCCGTCGATGAAGACGGCGGTGACCTTGACGCCCGGGTCCGCGGCGGCGGAGGCGATGACGTGCTCGTTGGTGAGGACGTAGCCCTGCGGGTCGATCATGACGCCGGAGCCCTGCTCCCCGGATTCGGCGCCGGGCTTGTACACCTCGAGCGAGACGACGGCGGGCGCGACGCGCTTGGCGATGTCGGCGACCGAGCCGGCCGGCCGTTCCTTGCCCGCTTCGGCTTCGGAGATGGTGGCGGAGCCGGTGAGCTCGGTGCCGGTGTCGCCGACCCACCAGCCGACGAAGCCGCCGGCCGCGCCGACGAGCAGCGCGACGACGCCGAGCAGGACGAGCGCCTTCGGCTGCACGCGCCGCCCGAAGAGCACCTCGGGCAGGCTGAGCAGCGCCCCGGGCGGCCGTTTGACGGGCTTCTCGTCGTCTTCGGCGGGCACGGCGGGCCCGGAGAGCACCGCGGCGGCCCCGGGATCGCGCCACGGATCACGGGTGCCGGTCCACAGCGGCGGCTCGGCGTCCGGCGCGTCACCGGTGGCTTCCCGCGGACGTTCGAGCAGGACCCCCTCGGCCCCGGGCGGCCGCCGGAACGCCTCGGCGAGCGATTCGGGCGCGGGCGGGGCGAGGTTGACGCCGTTGGTCTTCTGCGGGGTGTAGAGCTTGTCGAACGCCCCGTCGACCCCCTGCGGCCTGCCGAACACGGCGGCCTGCGCCGGATCGACGGCCGGCCGCGCGAGCGGCCGCGGGCCCAGCCGGTCGGCTTCGCGCGCGCCGGGCTGCTCGGGATTCACGTTCGGCTCGGTCATCATTCCCCGGTGCAGAAGATCAGGTGGCTGGGCGTGACGATACCCAAGCCCAGTGCTCCGAGTCTGCCGGTCGGCGGGTGAAGTGGCTGTTTCTTGGGTCGGTTGCCCACCGCCGTCAGCGGCGGTTTTCGTCGGGGATCAACCGTGGTCCCCGTCACTAGACTTCGTGTCCGGACCGGCGGCTCGACTCCGACGTCTCCGCTGAATGGTTCCCAGTGGAGAGGACACGAACGTGAAGTACATGATCATGTTGTCGTTGACCCAGCAGGACCTGGACATGATGGCCGGCTGGTCCCCCCAGGACGCGGCCGCGCTGCACCAGTTCATGGCGAAGTGGAACAACGACCTGGTCGAGTCCGGTGAGTTCGTCGACGCGCACGGCCTCACCCCGCCCGTCCACGCGCGGCGGGTCTCGCTCAAGGACGGCGTCCCGGTGGTCACCGACGGGCCCTACGCGGAGACCCAGGAGGTGCTCGGCGGATACACCATCGTCGACTGCGTCAGCTACGACCGGGCCACCGAGATCGCCGCCCGACTCGTCAACACCCCCCACCCGGCAGGCGCCACGTTCGTGCACGACCTGCACGTGGACATCCGGCCGATCGCCGGGTCCGCGGCCGAGTCGCTGGAGTGAACGACCGTTTCGCCGAGGGCCTGCTGCGTGAGCTGGCGCCGCAGGTCCTCGGCGCGGTCGTCCGGCGCTACGGCCATTTCGACACCGCCGAGGACGCCGTGCAGGAGGCGTTGATCGCGGCCGCCCGGCAGTGGCCGGCCGAGGGGGTCCCGGACAACCCGAAGGCCTGGCTGATCACGGCCGCGTCGCGCCGGCTCACCGACCTGCTGCGGGCGGAGCAGGCCCGGCACCGCCGCGAACTCGACCAGCGGCCGGTCCCCACCGGACCCGTTGCGGACTTCGACGACACACTGATCCTGCTGTTCCTGTGCTGTCACCCGGCGTTGTCCCCGGCGTCCCAGATCGCGCTGACGCTCCGCGCGGTCGGCGGTCTCACCACGGCCGAGATCGCCCGCGCGTTCCTGGTACCGGAGTCGACGATGACCCGGCGGATCACCCGCGCCAAGCAGGCCGTCAAGGACAGCGGCATCCCCTTCGGCATGCCGGCCGACCGCGGCGAACGGCTCGGCGCCGTCCTGCACGTGCTGTACCTGATCTTCAACGAGGGCTACGCCACCACGGCCGGCCCGGACCTGCACCGCACCGAGTTGTCCACCGAGGCGATCCGGCTGACCCGGATCGTGCACCGCCTGCTGCCCGAGGACCCCGAGGTCACCGGGCTGCTGGCGCTCATGCTGCTGGTCGACGCCCGCCGGCCGGCCCGCACGGGCCCGGACGGCGGCATGATCCCGATGGACGAACAAGACCGGAGCCGGTGGAACACCGGGTTCATCACCGAGGGCGTCGCGTTGCTCAGCGGCGCGCTTCCCCACGGGCCGACCGGCCCGTACCAGTTGCAGGCCGCCATCGCCGCCGTCCACGACGAGGCACCCACGTCCGCGGACACCGACTGGCCGCAGATCAAAGCCCTGTACGAAGTACTGCTGCGCATCAACGACAACGCGGTGGTACGGCTCAACCACGTCGTCGCGGTCGCGATGGCCGACAGTCCCCAGGCCGGGCTGGACCTGCTCGGCCCACTGCAGACAACGCTGGCCAAGGACCACCGGCTGCACTCGGTCCGCGCGCACCTGCTCGAAATGTCCGGCGACCGCGAGGCGGCCCGGGTGTCCTACGAACACGCCGCCCGCCTCACCATGAGCCTGCCTCAGCAGCGTTATCTCCAGGCCCGCGCCACAAGGTGTGCGCGAGACGGCCGGCCAGCAGGCGGGTGAAGCGCGGCGGGTCCTTCAGCTCGCTGCCCTCGGCCGGCAAGGCCATCCCGTGGATCAGCTCGACTCTCGGTGGTCACCGGACCAGGGAGGGCGGGGCTGCGCTCAGCGGATGCCGGCCGGCACCGCCACCGGGGTCGTGCTCGGCGCCGTCGAAACGGCGGCCGGTTGCTGCGGCACCGCCATCTGGGCCGGCAGCAGGTTCGCCGGCTGCGGCGCCCCGCCGCCCGTCTCCGGCGTGCCGTCGCCGTCGGCCGACGTGCCCACCAGGGCCAGTGCGCTCAGCACCAGGCCGGACACCACCACGCCCGCGCCCTGCGCCGCGCGGCGCTTGAAGCGGCCGCCGCCCAGGACGTTCGGGGACTGGCCCAGCGGGGCCGACGAACCCAGCGGTGCCACGCCGCCCAGGACGCCCGCGTCGCGCAGGCCGGCGACCCGATCGGGGCGCTGGACCGCGACCAGCTGGCCGTCCGCGGTGATCGCCAGGTTGTCCGGGCTGCTCGGCAGCTCGGTGTGCTCGGGAATGGACTGCAGGCTCGCCAGGAACCCCGCCGACATCGACGGCGCTCCGGCGCGGCGGATCGTCTCGCCGGTCTGCCGCTGCGCGCGCACCTCGGCGGCGCACGCCGGGCAGCGGGTGATGTGCGACGCCGCGCGGTCGCGGGCGCCGTGGGTCAGTTCGCCGTCGACGAACGCCACCACGACGTCCGGCAGCAGGTGCGACTCGGGGAGTCCCCAGCCTCGCGGTGCGGTCATACCGTCACCTTCGCAGACTGCGGTGCGTAGGCGCGACGGCGCTCCAGCGAAGCGCGCAGCGCCTGACGGCCGCGGTGGATGCGGCTGCGGACGGTGCCCAGCTTGACGCCCAGGGTGGCGCCGATCTCCTCGTAGGACAGCCCCTCGACGTCGCACAGCACGACGGCGGCGCGGAACTCCGGGGGCAGCTCGTCGAGCGCCGCCTGCAGGTCCGGGTCCAGGTGGGTGTCCGAGTAGACCTGCTCGGGGCTCGGGTCGTCGCCCACGATGCGGTCGGTGTCGTCGGGCAGGCCTTCCATCCGCACGCGCGAGCGGCGGCGGGCCATGTCCAGGAACAGGTTGGTGGTGATCCGGTGCAGCCAGCCCTCGAACGTGCCGGGCTTGTAGGACGCCAGCGAGCGGAACACCCGGATGAAGGTCTCCTGCGTCAGGTCCTCGGCGTCGTGGGTGTTGCCGGTCAGGCGGTAGGCGAGCCGGTAGACGCGGTCACCGTGTTCGCGCACGACCTCGTCCCAGGACGGCGGCGTCCAGGTCGCCTCGTCCAGGGTCACCGGCTGGGCCCCGGCATCGGCAACGGCGTTCTGCATAGCGGGAGCAGGCACCTCCATCTGCGTTTCTCCTGTCTGCTCCACCCAACGCGGGCCTTCGGCACGGTGTTCCCGTGTGGTCGGATTTCAGTCTCTCCGGGTTCCTTATGGTTCTAGTGAGACTGGACTGAGAGCAGGCTGAGAACTTCTTCCCGGGTGCTTACCAGGGAGCCTGCGCGGATTTATCGACAACCAACGCTAACCTCCGTGCGTGAACACGCCCACCCCTGCGGCCGCACCGGCCGATTCCGGGTTCGTCGACGGGTACCTGCCCGACGACGAGGTGCTGTCCGCGGCCCGAGCACGGGCCGAGGACCTGGGCTGCACCCCCCTGAGCGAGGGTGCGGGCGCGACGTTGCGTTTCCTGGCCGCGACGCTGCGCGCGAAGGCGGTCGTCGAGGTGGGCACGGGCGCGGGGGTGAGCGGCCTGAGCCTGCTGCGCGGAATGGCCCCGGACGGCGTCCTGACCAGCATCGACGTCGAGCCGGAGTACCAGCGAGCAGCGCGCACGACGTTCCGCGAGGCCGGGTTCGCCCCGGGCCGGACGCGCTTGATCATCGGGCGCGCGCTGGACGTGCTGCAGCGGCTGACCCCGGGTGGCTACGACCTGGTGTTCGTCGACTCGGCGCACATCGAGTACCCGGGGTGCTACGAGCTGGGCGTTTCGCTGCTGCGGCGCGGCGGGATCATCGCGTTCCACAACGTGCTGGCGGGCGGCCGGGTGATCGACCCGGCCCACCGCGATCCGGAGACAATGGCGCTGCGGGAGGTGGCCCGGGCGTTCCGGGAGGACGAACGCCTGGTCCCGGCCCTGCTCCCGGTGGGCGGCGGCCTGCTGGTGGGCGCGGCTACCTGAGTCTCAGCCGGCCCTCACCAGCTCGAGCCGCTCCGCCCGCACCCGCGTCCCGGCTCCCACCGCCGCCACCGCGAGCAGCAGCCACACCGCCACGACAGCGACCAGCCACGGCCAGCCGGCGTGTCCGTAAACCCACGCCCCGGCCGCCCCGCCGACGCTGCTGCCCAGGTAGTACGTCGCCGTGTACGTGCCGCCCACCTGGCCGCGCGCGTTCTCCGGCGCGTCCGCCGCCGCCCAGCCGTTGGCCACCGCGTGGGCCGCGAAGAACGCGCACGTCAGCACCAAGAAACCCGCGATGACCAGCGGCAACGAGTCCGGCAGCGTCAGCGTCGCCCCGGCCGCCGTCAGCAGCAACGCGCCGATCAAGGCCCGCCGCCGCCCCACCCGGGCCACCAGCCGCCCGGCCGCCGCCGAGGACACCGAGCCGGTCGCGTACGCCAGGAACACCAGGGACGCGATCGCCGGCGACAGGTCGAGGGGGTGGCCGGTCAGCCGGAACCCGGCTGCGTTGTACAGCGCGACGAACGATCCCATCGCCAGCAACGCCACCGCGTACTGGGCCAGCAGCACCGGCTTGCTCAACGCCGTCAGCAACCCCCGTCCGACGCCCCCGGCACGCCCCGCACGACGCCCCGGCGGCAGCGTCAGGACCGTGACCGCCGAGCACACCGCCCCCACCGCCGCGACGGCCAACAGCGCACCCCGCCACCCGAGCGGACCGGCACTGAACCCGCTGGCCAGCCGCCCGAGCATGCCGCCGATCGTGTTCCCCGCGATCATCGCGCCGACCGCAGCCGCGACACCCGCGCGCCCGAGGCGTTCGGCCAGGTACGCGGCCGCCACCCCCGGAAACCCGGCGATCGCCACGCCCTGAAGCGCGCGCAGCACCAGCAACGCCGGATACGTCGGCATCAGCGGCAGCAGCAGCCCGAGCACGACCGACGCGATGACCGACGTCAGGATCACCGGACGCCGTCCGATCACCTCGGACAGCGCCGCGATCGGCAGGACGGCGACGGCGAGCGCACCGGTCGCGACGCTGACCGCGAGCGCCGCGCCGCCGGGATCGAGGTGGTACTGCGCGGCGAGCTGCGGCAGCACCGGCTGCGGCGCGTAGAGCAGGGCGAACGAGGAGATCCCCGCCGCGGCGACGGCGGTCTTGACTCGGCGGGTGGAGGTCACCACCCGAAAGTAAGCAGCGCTAATCAATACGTCCAATGCAGCCATGCGGCAGAATCGATGCGATGACGTATGACTCGCTGTCCGCGCAGGTCGTGCCGCACCTGCCGTTGCTCGCCGCGCTCCGAGAGACGAGGAACGTCACACGCGCGGCCGAGCTGCTGGGCGTGCCGCAGCCGACGGTCAGCCGCCGGCTCGCCGCGCTGGCCGACGCGCTCGGGGCGCCGCTGACCGTGCCCGACGGCCGCGGCATCCGGCTGACCCGCGTGGCCGAACTCCTGGCCGAGGCGGCCGAACGCGGGATGGCGGCGGTCGACACCGGTGTCCGGCTGGCGCGCGAAGAGGTATCGCCGGAGTCGGGGCACGTCGTGCTGGGGTTCCTGCACCTGCTCGGGCGGTCACTGGTGCCTTCGCTGCTGCGCGGGTACCGGGCGCGCTACCCGGGGGTGCGGTTCACGCTGGTGCAGGGCTCGCGGCAGGACATGGTCGACCGGCTGGTGGGCGGCGAACTCGACCTCGCGCTGGTGGCGCCGCTGCCGGCCGTTCCGGCGCTGGCCTGCGCGGGCCTGGTGGACGAGGAGATCCTGCTGTCGGTCCCGGCGGGCCACCGGCTGGCCGGCCGGGAGTCGGTGCGCGTGGCCGAGCTGGCGGACGAGGAGTTCGTGCTGCTGGAGCAGGGGTACGGCGTGCGGACGCTGACGGACGAGCTCTGCGCGGCAGCGGGCTTCACGCCGCGGATCGCGTTCGAGGGCCAGGAGTCGGACACCGTTCGCGGCCTGGTGGCGGCGGGCCTGGGGGTGGCGCTGCTGCCGCGCTTCGGCCCGGGCAGCCCGGCGGGCGTGGCGGAGGTACCGCTGTCGCCGCCGCCCTACCGGACGATCGGGCTGGTGTGGCGGGCGGAGGAGCCGATGACCCCGGCGGTCACTGGCTTCCGCGACCACGTCCTGGCCGGGCAGCGCTGACGGCGGCGTCGTAGGCCGCGCGAGCCGCGTCGATCTCCAGGAGGTGCGCGATGCTCCACTCCACAGCCCAGCCGAACTGTGGGCAACTGGGAGCTCAGCCCAGCGACGCCGCCAGCTCCACCAGCGTCCGCGCCGCGAAGCCCGTCGCGCCCGGGACCACCTCGTCGTAGTTCTTCTCCGACCGCGCCGGGCCCGCGATGTCCAGGTGCGCCCACGGCAGCCCCGCCGTGAACTCGCGCAGGAACAACGCCGCCGTGATGCCGCCCGGGCCGCCCGGGGTCTGGCGGACGTCGCCGAACTCGCCGCGGACGTTCTCCGCGTAGTCCTCCACCAGCGGCATCCGCCACCAGGCCTCGCCCACCCGGGCGCCCGCCGAGATCACCGCGGCCGCCAGCGAGGAGTCCGACGCGAACAGCCCGCCCGTGCGCAGGCCCAGGGACACCTTCATCGCGCCCGTCAACGTCGCCGCGTCCACCACGTAGTCCGGGGCGAACTTGCGGATGCCGTACGCCAGCGCGTCGGCCAGGACCATCCGGCCCTCCGCGTCCGTGTTGCCCACCTCGGTCGTCTTGCCGCCGTAGTGGCGGACGATGTCGCCCGGGCGGTACGACGAGCCCGAGACGTGGTTCTCCGCGCACGGGACCAGCGCCGTCACCCGGACCGGCAGCCCCAGCGCCGCGATCGCGCGGGTCGCCGCGATCACCGCCGCGCCGCCCGCCATGTCCGTGCGCATCAGGTGCATGCCGTCGGCCGGCTTGATCGACAGGCCGCCCGTGTCGAACGTGATGCCCTTGCCCACCAGCAGCAGGTGCGGGGACGCGCCCGCCGGCTGGTACGTCATCTCGACCAGTCGCGGCGGCCGCGCCGAACCGCCGCCGACGGCCAGGACGCCGCCGAAGCCCTCCGCCGCCAGCCACTTCTCGTCCCGCACCGTCACCTCGACGCGCGGGCCGGCCACGCGGGCGGCCGTGTCGGCCAGCCACGCCGGCGTCTTCACGTTGGACGGCGTGTTCGCGAGGTCGCGGGTCAGCGCCGTCGCCGCGGCCAGCGCCGAAGCCCGCTCGACCAGCGAAGGCAGCGCCGGGTCCTCGGACACGAGCCGGATGGTCCGCACCACCGGCTTCGGGTCCTCGCCGGTCACCTTGAACCGGTAGCCGCCGAGGAGCAGGCCCAGCACCAGCTCGGTCACGTGCTCGCCGGACGCCTCCTCGGGCAGCTCCAGCTGGACCGCGCGGAACGGCTTGCCGCCGTGGTCGACGTCCTCGGCCAGCGACGAGTGCACGGAACGGACCAGCGCCGCGCCGGTCTTGCGGTACTGCTTCGGCTCGCCGTCGCCCAGCCCCGCCACCCAGCGCGGGCCGGCGCCGGGAACCGTCTGGACGTCACCCGCCTTGCCGCTGATCCGGACGCCCTCGATCTCCAAGGGCTCGACGTCATCGTTGTCGGGCGCGGCCACCAGCCGGGCCGCCGGGACGCCGCGGCGGAACTCCGTCGCGACCTCGATGTCGAGCAGGGTAGCCGGAACGGGCGGTAGCGGATTACGCACAGTGAGCAACCTTCGGGCGCAGAGGAACCGCGACCCCGGCCTCCGAAGGGAGACCGGGGTGCGACGGAAGGACGGTTCGGGAAGGCAGGCTCAGCCGGTGACCTCCGCCAGTGCGGCGCCGAGGTCCTTCGCTTCTTCCGCGGAGAGTTCGACGACGAGTCGCCCACCACCCTCGAGCGGTACGCGCATCACGAGGCCCCGCCCCTCCTTAGTCACTTCGAGGGGACCATCTCCGGTCCGGGGCTTCATGGCCGCCATAGCGTGCTCCCTCCGTCTCAACCGGCGCGCCCGGGTCGCGCTCGCGTGAAAGCCAGCCGGGTCTGGTGTCCATTGTCCCTCATCAGCGGCCGGGCGCATCAGCGGAGGGGATCTTTTGCCGCCGTATCGGTGCTGGTATGCGGCCCGCGCGAGGTGAAAGACTCTCGGCCGACCGAAGTTTTCCGCGCAAGGAGAAGACGTGACCACATCCGACGTCCTGTTGACCGCCGACGCCGACGGGGTGCGCACCCTCACCCTCAACCGGCCGCAGGCGTACAACTCGCTGACCGTGGAGCTGAAGGAAGCACTGCTCGCGGCGCTGCGCGAGGCGTCCGGCGACGAGGGAGTCCGCGCGGTCGTGCTGACCGGTTCGGGCAAGGCGTTCTGCGCCGGCCAGGACCTGAAGGAGCACGTGGGACTGCTGCAAGCGGGTGACCCCGCCCCGCTACACACCGTGAAGGAGCACTACAACCCGATCGTCAAGGCGATCGTGGCGATGGAGAAGCCGGTGATCGCCGCCGTCAACGGCACCGCCGCCGGTGCCGGGGCCGCCTTCGCCTACGCCAGCGACCTGCGGATCGCCGCCGAGTCGTCGTCGTTCCTGATGGCCTTCGCCAACGTCGGGCTGGGCCCGGACTCGGGCGCGTCCTGGACGCTGCAGCGGCTGGTCGGCTACGGCCGCGCCGCCGAGCTGATGCTGCTGGCCCGGACGGTCGACGCGGCCGAGGCGCTGCGGCTCGGCCTGGTCGGCGAGGTCGTCCCGGACGAGGAGCTCGCCGGCCGCGCGCAGCAGGTGGCGGCGAAGCTCGCGGCCGGCCCGACCGTCGCCTACGCGAAGATCAAGAGCGTGCTCAACCTGGCCGCGCAGTCGACGTTCGAGGAAGCCCTCGACGCCGAGGACGCCGCCCAGACGGCACTCGGCGCGACGGCTGACCACGCCGAAGCCGTGGAAGCCTTCGTCGGCAAGCGCAAGCCCACCTTCCAGGGCAAGTGACCCTCGTGAGTGAGAAACAGTGTTCTAACACTGTTTCTCACTCACGAGGCGCGGAAGCAGCCGGAGACGTGGTCGTCGACCATGCCGGTCGCCTGCATGAGCGCGTAGCAGGTCGTCGGGCCGAGGAAGACGAAGCCGCGCTTCTTCAGTTCCTTCGCCATCGCCTTGGACTCGTCCGTGATCGCCGGGACGTCCGCCATCGTCGCGGGACGCTTGTGCGACGCGGGCGCGAACGACCACAGCAGCTCGTCCAGCGGCTGGTCCAGCGAGGCGATGGCCTGAGCGTTCTTGATCGCGGCCAGGATCTTCGCCCGGTTCCGCACGATCGACGCGTCCTGCATCAGCCGCTCGACGTCGGCGTCGCCGAACTTGGCCACCTTCGCCGGCTTGAACTGCTTGAACGCCTTCCGGAACCCCTCGCGCTTGCGCAGGATCGTGATCCACGACAGCCCCGACTGGAACGACTCCAGGCAGAGCCGCTCGTACAGCTCGTCCTGCCCGTGGAGCGGGACACCCCACTCCGTGTCGTGGTACTCGATGTAGTCCGGTGCCGAATTGCCCCAGCTGCACCGCGCGACGCCGTCGGCGCCGAGAAGCTCACTCATCCCCACCCACCGAATAGTCCTCCGCGAACCGCGCGAACCGCCGCAGCGACTGGCGCACCCCCAGCGCGAACGCCGGCCGCACGACCGGCCAGCCGAGCCTGCCCAGTGGCCCGAACGGCAGCCGCAGGTGCTCGGCCCAGACGAACGTCGAGCGCGTCGCGCCCTTGGGCACCACCTGGAACGTGCCCGTGCCCTGCACGACGCTGCCGAGGTGCCGGACCGCGCACCGCACCGGCGGCTCCCAGCTGGTGATCTCCATGGTGTCGGTGAAGCCGATGCCGGCCACCCCGGTGAACGCCGAAAGCCGCGACCCGACGCTGCGGCCGTTGCCCTCGACGACCTCGACCTCGGTGCCGAGCATCCACTCGCCCTGGCGGGTCCAATCGGTGAGCGCGAGCCAGGTCGTCCCGGCCGGGGCGCGGACGTCGACCGAGAGGATCAGATCAGTCACGAGGTGCCTTCGGGCGAGCTCTCCCGCTCCTGCTCGCGCTGCTCCAGCTCGGCGACCCGGGCGCGCAGCTCGTCGATCTCGACGCCGAGCCGTCGCACCACCCAGTCCACTTCGGACATCTTGTAGCCGCGGAACACCAGCTGGAAGCGGACGTCGGCCAGGTCCTCGCCGGTGATGTCCTCGGCGGGCAGCCGCGTGGGCGAACTGCCCGGCGGCAGCGGGGCGAGCTCCTCACCCCGGCCGAACACCACCGCGGCGAGCAGGAACACCACGGCCGCCACCAGCAGCATGACTACGAGGTAGATCAGCGCGGTCGTCACGCGACGATCGTGGCATACCCACCCCAGGATCGTCTCGCGAGCACGACGAGCCGGACGGAAAGGAGCACCCAGGCCACCATCAGCAGGACGCAGGGAACGCTCAGGAACAGCCGCGAGACGTCGACGAGGCCGGTCGAGCCGATCACCAGCCCCACCGAGGCGAGGTTGATGCCGACCGCCAGCGCGATCAGCGCGCCGCAGAACCGGGCGAGCCGGACGGCGTCGAGCCGGCGGGACAGCCACCGGATGCCGACCAGGGCGATCACCCCGATCACCGGCACGACGAACACGGCACCGTGCGTGGCGTGCGCGATCACGCGGTACCACTCCGGGGTCGGCGTCGAAAGTTTCGTCCACTCGCCGAAGGTGAGGATCCGCGCGTAGTCCCACGCGATCTGCATCGCCGGGACGCCCAGCACGAGCTTCCACAGCGTGCGAACACCGCTGAGCATGCCCAGCTCGGCCTGGTAGTCGCGGGCGACGACGGCCGCCGGGCCGAAGTCGGCGACCGCCCGGCGCTGCGCGTCCTCGTCGCTCCAGCCGCCCGCGCGGTAGGCGTCGGCGGCGTCGTGCAGCCCGTCGCGCGCCTCTTCCAGCAGGTCGGCCTTGAACCGGCCGCAGCCGTGCAGCCTGCGGTCCAGCTCCCCCAGGTACTCGTCGATCATGCTTCCAGCACTCCCCCGATGACCGCGGTGAACTCCCGCCAGTCCGCGCGTTCGGCGGCCAGCGCCTGCTCGCCGGAGCGGGTCAGCCGGTACGTGCGGCGCTTGCGGCCGGACACGACGTCCCACTCGCTGGCCAGCCAGCCGGCCCGCTCGAGCCGGCGCAGTGCCGGGTACACGGTGCCGGTCGGCAGGTCGAGCGCGCCGTCGCTGCGCAGCTGGAGCGCCTCGATGATCGCGTAGCCGTGCAGTTTCCGGCCGTCGAGCACGGCCAGCAGCAACGCGTCGAGGTGCCCGCGCAGGGTGTCCGCCTTCATGGGTATGCAGTCTACACGTCGTCTTGCTACATGTAGCCAGCCTATGTGTAGCCTGTCTACATGAACGCCCTTCCGATCGCGAGACTCCAGTTCGCGACGACGACTTCGTTCCACTTCCTGTTCGTGCTGCTCACGCTGGGGTTGGTCACGCTGGTGGCCGTGGCGCAGACGCGCTGGACGTTCGGCGGCAAGCCCGAGCTCCTGCGGATGACGCGCTTCTGGGGCCGCCTGTACGTGATCAACTACGCGCTGGGCATCGTCACCGGCATCGTGATGGAGTTCCAGTTCGGGCTGACCTGGACCGGGCTGTCGGCGTTCGCCGGCGACGTCTTCGGCGCACCGCTGGCCATCGAGACGCTGGTCGCGTTCTTCCTGGAGTCGACCTTCCTCGGCCTGTGGATCTTCGGCTTCGGCCGCCTGCCGAAGGGGCTGCACCTGGCGCTGATCTGGCTGGTCACGCTGACCGCGTACGCGTCGGCGCTGTTCATCATGCTGGCGAACTCGTTCCTGCAGAACCCGGTCGGCAGCCACCTCGAGCACGGCACGCTGCGCCTCGACGACTTCGGCGCGCTGTTCGCCAACCCGGCGCTGGCCGCGTCGCTGCCGCACGTGCTCGGCGCCGCGCTGGTGACCGGCGGGTTCTTCGTCGTCGGCGTCAGCGCGTGGCACTTCCTCAAGTGCACCACCGAGGTCGAGTTCTTCCGCCGGTCGATGCGCCTCGGCGTGGTCACCGCGCTGGCCGGCTCGATCTTCGTGGTGAACCAGGGCTTCGCGCAGTTCGGGGAGCTCGCGAAGTACCAGCCGGACAAGCTGAAGACCGGCGGGGTCGGGCTGCCGCTCGGCATGATGATCATGCTCGGGTTCGTCATGTTCCTCTGCGCGCTGCTGGGCACCCTGCTGCTGATCCGGAACTGGCTCACGAAGGCCCGGTTCCTGCACTACCTGATGGTCGCGGCGATCCCGCTGCCGTTCGTGGCCGCCATCCTTGGCTGGCTGGTGCGCGAGCTCGGCCGTCAGCCGTGGCTGGTCTGGGGGAAGCTGCGGACCGCCGACGCCGTCGCGGGCGTCCCGGCGGGCCAGATCCTGTTCTCCTTCATCGCTTTCACCCTGCTGTTCGCCGGGCTCGCGGTGGCCGACTGGGTGCTCATGGCGCGGGTCGCCAAGCGCGGCCCGGAACCGGCCGGCGAGCCCGCCGAACTGCCCGTCCTGAGCGGAGTCTGACCGATGGTGACCTTCTGGTGGTGCTTACTCGGCCTGCTGACCTGCGGCTACTTTGCGTTGGCGGGGTACGACTACGGCGTCGGGATGCTGCTGCCCGGGTTCGAATCCGGCGAGCGGCGGCGACGGCGGCTGCTCGGCGCGCTCGGGCCGTTCTTCCTGGCCAACGAGGTGTGGCTGGTGGCCGCGGTCGGCCTGCTGTTCGGCGCGTTCCCGCACCTGGAGGGCCGGGTGTTCGCCGGGGCGTACGTCCTGGTCGTGACGCTGCTGCTCGGCCTGGTCACGTTCACGGCGTCGATGCAGCTGCGCAGCCGCCGCCCGGACGCCCGGCGCGGCGCGTGGACGGCGGGCATCGTCGGCGGCGCGCTGGTGACGGCGCTGTCGTGGGGCCTGTTCCTCGGCAACCTGGTCATCGGGCTGCCGCCGGTCGGCGACGTGCTCGCGCTCTTCAACCCGTACGCGGTGCTGTGGGGCCTCGGGTTCGTCGCGTTGTTCTGCCTGCAGGGCGCGGCTTTCCTGGCGGTGCGCGCGCCGGCCGAGCTGACCGGCCGCGCGGTGCGGCTGGCTCGTGCCTTCTCGCCGCCGGTGTTCGCCTTCCTCGTGATCGCCTCGGTATGGGGCTACTTCGCGCTCGACGGCGGTTCGGTGCTCGGTGCCGGGGCGGCCCTCCTGGCCTTCGCGGCCTTCGCTGTCATGCGCCTCGGGTTGGCCGTGCGGCGGTACCGGCTCACGCTCGTCGGGTCGATGGTGCTTTCGGCCTGCCCGGCGCTGCTCGCCGGCACCGTGCGATTCCCGGCCGTGCTGGTGTCGGCGCAGGACACGCTGACGCTCGCGCAGGCGGCGACGGCGCCGGAGACGTTCGCCGTGCTGGCCTGGTTCGCGCCGCCGTCGCTGCTGGTGCTGCTGGTGGTGCAGTGGCTGACCTGGCGCGCCCACCGCGGTCCCGTCGACCAGCACTCGCTGCTGCACTTCTAGGGGGGACACCGTGCCTGCGCTGCCCGGACTCCGGCGGTACCTGTTCGTTCTCGGCCTGCTCGCGGTGCTCACCGCGGCGGCGGTGCTCCTCCAGGCGGAGGGGCTCGCCACCCTGCTCACCGGCGGCGGGGTTTCCTGGTTCCTGGTCGTGGCCGTCGCGGGGCGGGTGGTCCTGGCCTGGGGCCACGGTTTCGCCGGCGGGCGGTTCGCGGCCTCGGTCCGGAATGCCCTGCGCCGCCGGTTGCTTTCGTCCATTTCGGACCGGGCCGGGGTGGTCGCGACGCAGATCACGCGCGGCGTCGACGCCACGGACAGCTACCTGACCGGGTACCTGCCGTCGCTGGTGGTGTCGGCGGTCGTGCCGGTGGCGGTGGTCGTGCGGCTGTTCACGACGGACCTGGCGGCCGCGCTCGTGGTCGTGCTGACCCTGCCGCTGATCCCGGTGTTCGCGGTCCTGGTCGGGAAGCACAGCCGGGCTTCGGCGCAGTGGCAGTTGCTGACCAAGCTGGGCGGCCACTTCCTGGACGCCGTCCGGGGCCTTGGGACGGCGAAGGTGTTCGGCCGGGCGGCGTCGCAGGCTTCGGCGGTGCGGTCGATGGCGTCCGCCCATGCCGACGCGACCGTGAAGACGCTGCGGGTGGCGTTCCTGTCGGCGCTGGTGCTGGAACTGGTGGCGACGTTGTCGGTGGCGCTGGTGGCGGTGCCGATCGGATTCCGGTTGCTTTCGGGCGCCATGGCGGCGCGCCCGGCGTTGCTGATCCTGCTGCTGACCCCGGAGGCGTACCTGCCGCTGCGGGCGGCAGGAACGAAGTTCCACGCGGCGGCGGAAGGGTTGACGGCGTTGCGGGAGGCTTTGGCGGCGCCCGTGGTGTCATCCCGGACGGCGGTCTTGACGCGACGGCGAGGCGCGCCTTCCGTGGTTTTCGACCGGGTTTCGGTGGCCTACGACGGGGTGCCGGCTCTGTCCGATGTGGACCTGGTGGTGCCGGCCGGTTCACGGATCGCCCTGGTGGGACCGAGCGGTGCGGGCAAGAGCACGGTCCTTTCCGTGTTGCTGGGCTTCGTGACGCCCACGTCGGGACGTGTCCTGGTGGACGGGGTGGACCTGCGTTCGCTGTCGTCGCCGGACTGGCTGGCCGACGTGGCGTGGGTCCCCCAGCGGCCGACGTTGTTCCGGGGAACGCTGGCCTCGAACGTGGCCCTCGGTGACCCGTCGGCCGACGTCCCCGCGGCGGCCCGGGCGGCGGCCTTGGATTCGGTGGCGGCGGGGTTGCCCGGGGGCTTTTCGACGCCGGTGGGCGAGCTGGGTGAGGCGCTGTCGGCGGGCCAGCGGCAGCGGGTCGGACTGGCCAGGGCGCTGGCGCGGACGTCGGCGGGTCTGGTGCTGCTGGACGAGCCGACGGCGCGGCTGGACTCCCGGACGGAGGACGTGGTGCTGTCGGCGGCCCGCCGGTTGCTGCCGGGCCGGACGGCGGTGCTGGTGGCGCACCGGCCGGCGATGGTCGCGCTGGCCGAGCGGGTGGTGGAGCTGCGCGCCGGCCGGGTTCTCACGGCGGTGACGGCATGACCGCCTTGGGTGTGTCCACAAGGGACTGCCTCCGCCTCCTCCGCGCCGCCCTGCTCGGCGCCGGCGCCGAACTCGCCGCCCTCGCGCTCATGGCCACCGCCGCCTGGCTGTTGCTGCGGGCCGCCGAACGGCCTCCGCTCGGCGCTCTCACCCTCGCCATCGTCGCCGTCCGGACGCTCGCCCTGCTCCGCGGTGGTCTGCGGTACGCCGAACGGCTCGCCGGGCACGAAGTCGTCCTGCGCTGGCTCGGCGACCTCCGCGCCCGCATCTACCAGGCCCTCGTGCCCGGGACCGGGTACTCCGGCGGCGACCTCGTCACCCGGCTCGTGTCCGATGTGGACGCTCTGCAGGACGCCGTCCTGCGGTGGCTGCTGCCCGCCGGGGTGGCCGCCGTCGTGGGCGTCGCCGCGGTCGCCGTCACCGCCACCGCGTCCGCCCAGGCCGCCGTCGTGCTGGCCGGTGGGCTGCTCGTCGCCGGCGTTCTCTTGCCGTGGCTCGTCATCCGCGCCACCGGCCGGGCGGCGCGGGAGAACGCCCCGAAACGAGCCGAACTCGCCGAACGGGCCGTCGAACTCGTCACCGGGCACCGCGAGCTCGTCGCGGCCGGGGCGCTCGAAGAGCAGAAGCAGAAGGCGACCCGGGTCGTCGACGAGCTCACCCGGGGTGAAGGGACGTCGGCCCTCCCCACCGCCGCCGGGGTGTTGGTCCAGCTTGTCACCGCCGTCGCCGTCGGACTGCTCTGCCACGCCTCCGTGCCGGTGACCGCGGCCCTCACCCTGGCCGCCGTGACGGCCTTCGAAGTCGTCCTGCCGCTGATCGGCGCCGCGCGGCGGGTGCCGGAGATCCGCGCCTCCGCCGCGCGCGTGCGGGCCGTGCTGAGCGAACCCGCCGTCCCCGCCGGGACCCGCACCGTGGCCGAAGGCCATTTCCGGCTCGAAAACGCCGGCCTCCGCCACCCCGGCCGGCCGCCGGCGCTGCGCAGTCTCGACCTCGACCTGCCGCCCGGCAAGCGCGTCGGCATCCTCGGCCCCAGCGGGGCCGGGAAGACGACCGTCCTGCGTCTCCTGCTCGGCAGCGCAACCCCCACCGAAGGCCGGGTCACCCTCGACGGCCACCCGCTCACCGAGTACGCCGACCTGTCGGAGGTCATCTCGGGCGCCGAGGCCGACGCCCACGTCTTCCACACGACCGTCCGCGAAAACCTGCTGCTCGCGAAGGAAGACGCGACCGACGAAGAGCTCCGGGCCGCCTGCGACACCGCCGGCTTCGACCTGGACCTCGACCGCGACACCGGGCCGGACGGCGAGGCGCTGTCCGGCGGTCAGCGTCAGCGGCTGGTGCTCGCCCGGGCCGTGCTGGCCGCGCCGCCGGTTCTCGTGCTCGACGAGCCCGTGGAAGGCCTCGACCCGGCCCACGGGGACGCCGTCCTCGAGCGGGTCCTCGCGCAGGCGAAGGGCAGCGTGGTCCTCGTCACCCACCGCCCCGAGCACGTCGACGGCTTCGACGAGGTGCTCACCCTCGAGGACGGGCGAGCACTTCCCGCATCGGCGGGCGGTCGGCCACCCGGACGTCCGTGACGTCCGGCAGCCACTCCTCGTCGACCGGCACGAACTGCGTGAACGGCGCGTCCGCCGCCGCGACGCCGCAGCGGTCCAGGGCCGTGCCGAGGATCTGCCGGGACATCACGCCCAGCTGGCGCAGCGACCGGTTCCGGTGCTTGCGGACGCCGAGGTTGACCTGCGCGAGCCCGTCGAGGCCGTACCGCGCCTCGGCGTCGAGCAGCAGCCCGATCTCGACGCCGTAGCCGGCGGCGAACGGCACCGACTCGAGGAACTCGCGCGTGCCCGCGTACTCGCCGCCGAGGGGCTGGACCAGGCCGCCGAGCGCCGGACGCAGCGCCGAGAGGACCGGCCGGGCGAGCAGCTCGGTGACCCGGCCGCCGCCGGTGCTCTCCAGCCGCAGCGGACGGCGGTAGAAGCCCTTGACCAGGTGGACGCCCGGTTCCGAAACCAGCGGCCCGAGCAGGGACGGCACGAACGCCGGGTCCGGATCGACCAGGTCGGAGTCGAGGAACACGACGAAGTCGCCGCTGGTCGCGGCCAGCGACCGCCACAGCACCTCGCCCTTGCCGGGCACCGGCGGCAGCTCCGGCAGGACGTCCTCGCGCCGGACCACCCGCGCGCCCGCGGCTTCGGCGGTTTGCGCCGTGGCGTCCGTGGAACCCGAGTCCATGACGATCAGCTCGTCGACGACCGAACCGAGCAGCGGCCGGACCGAGGCGACCACGTCACCCACGGTCCGCTCTTCGTCCAGGGCCGGTAGCACGACCGAAACCGTCCGGTCACCCTTCGCGGCCAGGATGTCCCCGGGCGTCCACCCGGGCTCCTGCCACGTACGCCGCTCGAACCAACTCACGAGTAACGATCGTGCCATGCTGGTGACACCGCCACCGAGGAGGAGGACCTCTTGATCGCGCTGCTTGTCCGGTTCGTGCTGGGGCCGCTGGCCAGGGCCGTGTACCGGCCCGAAGTGCACGGCGTGGAGAACGTGCCTGCCACGGGCCCGGTGCTCCTGGCGGCCAACCACCGGGCGGCGCTCGACACCGGCGTCATCACCTTCGCGACGCCCCGGCAGGTCAAGTTCCTCGGCAAGGCGGAGTACTTCGCCGGCAAGGGCCTCAAGGGCCGGGCGCTGGCCGGGTTCCTCGGCGGCCTCGGGTACGTCCCGGTCGAGCGCGGCAACGCCCAGGCCGGGCTGGCGGCCCTGGAGGCGGCGCGCAAGGTGCTCGACGCGGGCGGCGTGTTCGCGATCTACCCGGAGGGCACCCGCTCCCTGGACGGCCGGCTCCACCGCGGCCACACCGGCGTCGCGGCGCTGGCCCTGGCGACCGGCGCGAAGGTGGTGCCGGTCGCGCTGACCGGCACCGAGAAGCTCCAGCCCGGCGGCGCGAAGATCCCCCGCCTGGCGAAGATCGGCATCACGTTCGGCAAGCCGATGGACTTTTCGCGCTACGAAGGCCAGGACTACGCGCCGGCGATCCGCCGGTCGGTCACCGACGAGGTGATGTACGCGATCCTGGAGCTTTCGGGCCAGGAATACGTCGACACCTACCACAAGCGCCCGAGCGAGGGCGTGGCCTAAATGCCCGGCGGTTCCTTCGCCCACTTCGGCGGGGCGGGCGGTTCGTAGGTCTCGAACCGGTCCAGCAGCGCGGCCGGGTCGGCGTCGGTGAGCAGCAGCTGCCGGTAGTCCTCCTTGACGAACCCCTCCGCCACCATGTGGTCGGCGAAGGTCATCAGCGGCGCGTAGTACCCGTCGACGTCGACCAGGCCGATCGGCTTGCCGTGCAGGCCGAGCTGGGCCCACGTCCAGACCTCGAACAGCTCCTCCAGCGTGCCCGCGCCGCCCGGCAGGGCCAGGAAGCCGTCGGACAGGGCCGCCATCTTGGCCTTGCGCTCGTGCATGTCCGCCACCACGTGCAGCTCGGACAGGCCCGCGTGGGCGATCTCGACCGACGACAGCGCCTCCGGGATCACGCCGATCACCTCGCCGCCCGCGGCCAGCGCGGCGTCGGCGACCACGCCCATCGTGCCGACGCTCGCACCGCCGTAGACCAGGCCGATACCGCGCTGGGCCAGCAGCTTGCCGAGGGCGGCCGCCTGCTCCGCGTACCGCGGCGAGAAGCCCATCGACGAGCCGCAGAAGACACAGATCCGCCGCATCAGTGCGTGTCCTCCCACGCCTGGTAGGACTCCTGGACCACGCGGACGGCGTCGTCGATGTCGTCGGTGACGTACAGCAGGTCGAGGTCGTGCGGACTGATCTTGCCCTCGGCCAGCACCGAGTTCTTGATCCACTCGTAGAGGCCGCCCCAGTAGGCGCTGCCGAACAGCACCACCGGGAACTTCGTGACCTTCTTCGTCTGCACCAGGGTCAGCGCCTCGAACAGCTCGTCGAGCGTGCCGAAGCCGCCGGGCAGGCAGATGAAGGCCTGCGAATACTTGATGAACATCGTCTTGCGGGCGAAGAAGTAGCGGAAGTTGACGCCGAGGTCGACCCACGGGTTCAGGCCCTGCTCGAACGGCAGCTCGATGCCGAGCCCGACGGAGAAGCCGCCGGCCTCGGCCGCACCGCGGTTGACCGCCTCCATCGCGCCCGGGCCGCCGCCGGTCATCACCGCGAACCCGGCGTTGGCCAGCGCGCCGCCGATCTTGCGGCCGAGCTCGTACTCCGGGTTGTCGCGCTTGGTGCGGGCCGAGCCGAACACGGTGACCGCGCGCGGGACCTCGGCGAGGGCGCCGAAGCCCTCGACGAACTCGGCCTGGATCCGCAGCACGCGCCACGGGTCGGTGTGCACCCAGTCGCTCGGGCCGCGCGAGTCCAGGAGCCGCTGGTCGGTGGTGCTGCCCTGGTCGCGGCGGTCGCGGCGCAGCACGACCGGGCCCTTGTGCCGCTCCACCGGGCGTTCGGGGTACTGGCCGTCCGGCCATTCAGACTGTTCGCTCACTACGCCATGTTACGGCCTGACCGCCGGCGGAAAGGGCGGCAACGCCGTGGCGGGGACGCCGGTGGCGAGCGGGTGGCCGGGCCGTGAACCCCGGGCACCGGATCATTCCCTCCACTGTGGATGGTCCCGGTCGCCGCTGGACAACGCCGGACAACTTGCCATATATTTCAGTCGTGACTGAAAATAGTAGCAAGGACCGGCGGTCATGACCATGCCGCCGGAATCCGTGACGTTCACCAGCCTGGGCACTCGCTGCGCGGGCGACCTCTACGTGCCGGACGCGGTGTCCGCGGACGCACCGGCCCCCGCGCTGGTGCTCGGGCACAGCGGCGTGATGGTGAAGGAGGCCCTCGCCTACTTCGCGCCTTACTTCGTGGCGGCGGGCTTCGTCGTGCTGGCCATCGACTACCGGACCGTCGGGTCGAGCGAAGGCGAGCCGCGCGGGCTGGACTACCCCGAGCGGCAGGTGGAGGACTTCCGCAGCGCGATCTCCTACCTGCAGACCCGGCCGGAGGTGCAGCCGGAACGCATCGGCCTGTGGGGCGTCAGCATCGGCGGCTCGGTCGCCGTCCAGGCCGCCGTGCTCGACCGGCGCGCCCGGTGCGTCGTCGTGCAGAGCCCGAGCGTGTGGAACGGCTGGCGGTACCTGGAACGGCTGCTCGGCCGGAACGGGCTGCACGCGCTGCGCGAACGGCTCAGCGAGGACTGGCAACGCCGCTACGAAACCGGCGAGAGCGCCCGGGTCCCGCACCTGAACCTGGACCACGAGAACGCCAAGGGCGCCCAGGACCTCTCGCTCGAGCTGTACCCCACCTACCGCAACGAAAAGACCCTCGACTCCACCGAGCACCTGCTCACGTTCGCCCCGGAGAACCTCATCGACCGGCTCGCGCCGACGCCGCTGCTGATGATCGCCAACGGCGGCCACGACCCGTACCACATGCTCGACGAAGCCCAGACCGCCTTCGCCAAGGCCGGGGAGCCCAAGCGGCTGGAAGTCCTGCCCTACGACGTGCTCGGCCTCTACACCGGTCCCGGTCTCGAGGAGGCCATGGCGCTGGCCGTCGAGTGGTTCGACCGCTACCTGCGCCGGACCCGCCTGGCGACCACCACCCCGGCACCCACCGCCGAGTCCGTCGCCGCTATGAAACGGTGAGCAGCGGACACAGGGAGTGAGGCGCCATGGGCGACGACCGGCAGGACCGGCTCATGCGGTGGGTGGAACGGGTGGCCACCTTCTGCGTGGAGGAGTGGGGGCTGCCCCCGATCACCGGGCGCGTCCTCGGCTGGCTCATGATCTGCGACCCGCCCGAGCAGTCGGCGGGCGCGATCGCCGACACGATCCAGGCCAGCCGGGCGTCGCTCACCTCCAACATGCGCCTGCTCACCACCATCGGGCTGGTGCGCAAGGTCCGCCACCCCGGCGACCGCACCGCCTACTACCGCATCGAGGACGACGCCTGGCACAAGGTCGTCCAACGCAAGCTCGACAGCCTCAGCGCGTTCGGCGACATCGCCGACGAGGGCTTCGCCATCACCGGCCACGAAGGACCCGGCACCGAGCGCATCAAGGCGGCCCGGGAATCGCTGACCTGGCTGCGGGACATCGCCGCCCGCAATCCCCCGAACCACTAGGAACTCCCATGCCGGACCCGCTCCGCCTGGACCCGGTCCAGGAAACACTGCTGCTCACCCTGTACGCCCGAGCACTCGACAGCACGGCACCGGCCCCGATCCTCGGCGACACCCGGTCCGCGGCCCTCGCCGCCCGGATCGCCGAGGACACCGGCTACGACTTCGCGAAGCTGAAGCTCAAGCCGAGCCTCGTCACCAGTACCGCGCTGCGCGCGAGGAAGCTGGACGACGTCGTCCGCCGGTTCGTCGCCGCGCACCCCGATGCGGTCGTCGTCGACCTGGGCTGCGGCCTCGACACCCGGTGGTCCCGCTGCGCGCCACCCGACGGCGTCGCCTGGTACGACGTCGACTTCCCGGAAGTCCTGGACCTCCGGCAGCGGTACCTCCCGGACCCGGCGCACCCGGTGGCCGCCGACGTCACCGAGCCCGGCTGGGTCCGGACCCTGCCTGATGACCGACCCGCCGTGATCGTGGCCGACGGCCTGCTGCCGTTCCTGCCCGGCGACTCGTTCCGGACCATGGTCCGCCGGCTGACCGACCGGCTTCGGTCCGGCGAACTCGCGCTGAATGGCTACACCCGCTTCGCCGCGTGGGCGATGAAGTACCACCCCGCGATCAAGGCCCTCGGTATCGGCGCCGCCCAGGGCTTCGACGACCCGCACGAACCGGAACGCTGGGACGCCGGCCTCACCCTCACCGAGGAGCAGCTCCTCACCCGAGCCCCGGAAGTGGCCGCGTTCCCGCAGCCGGTACGGGCCCTTACGCGCCTGGTGGCCCGCAGCACCGCGCTGTCCCGCCAGGGCGCGCGCATCCTCCGCTACCGGTTCTGACGCCGGCGGAACGGCACGGTGGCCGGGGAGAAAGCGCTGTCCCGGCGTACCCGTCGGCGGTTTTCCCGGTCCCCGCGCCGATGACCTACCGTAAGGAGATGACCAGCGCACCCGCCGAACCGCTCGGCGCGCGGATCCGGCGGCTGCGCACCGGCCGCGGCTGGACCCAGCGCGAGCTGGCCGAGCCGGGTTACGACCGGGGCTTCCTGGCGAAGGTGGAGACCGGCAGCCGCCCGCCGTCGGAAGAGATGCTGGCCTACCTGGCGCAACGGCTCGGCCTCACCGTGGACGAGCTGCGGTTCGGCCGTCCGCCGGGTGTCGCCGACGAGCTGCGCGCCGCCCTGGACGAGGGCTACCGCGACCTGGAACAGGGCCGCGTCGCCGAGGCGGAGGCGCGGTTCGCCGACGTGGCGAAGCAGGCCGCGGGCTACCACCTCGACGACGTCGAGTGCTACGCGCGGTTCTGCCAGGCCGAGGTGAAGTGGCAGCTGTTCGACGTCTCGGGCGCACAGCGGGCCTTGGAGCACGCGGAGGAGCTGGCCGGCACGGCGCCGCCGTGGCTGCGGGCGATGATCGTGCACCGGTGGGCGAACTGCCGGTTCCAGAACGGCGACCCGGGCCCGGCGATCGCGCGGATCGAAGCCGAACTGGCCGGGCGCCCGCTGGACCCGGACGCCGAGCTGTGCCTGCTCACCGCCCTGATCCACCCCTTGATGGAGATGGGCGGCCTGCACCGGGCCCGCCGCGCGGCCGAGGACGGGCGGCGGCTGGCCCGGGCGGCGACGCGGCCGGACTTCGTCGCGCGGTTCCACCGGCAGGCGTCGCAGGTCTGGCAGGCGATCGGCCGCGCGGACCGGGCGGACGAGGACCTGACCGAGGCGTGCCGGCTGTTCGCCTCGGCCGGGTTCGACCGCGACGCGGCCCGCTGCCGCTGGGCCCGCGGCTACCTGCTGCGCCACCTCGGCCGCCTCGACGAGGCCCGCGCGGAGCTGACGGCGGCCCGCGACCAGCTCGCGGCGATCGGCGCGGAGGAGGGCTTCGCCGGGGCGACGCTCGAACTGGCCGAGGTCCGGCTCCGGCAGGGTGCCCCGGAGGAGGCCGCGGCGCTCGTCTCCGGCGTCCGCGAACTGCTGTCCCGCGACGTCGAATCGCTCGGCGAGGCGACGAGCCTGCTCGGGCAGGTCGCCCAGGCCCGGGGCGACCTGGAGACGGCGACCCGGCTGCTGCGCGAAGCGTTCGGGATCCAGACCGGGGCGTCCCTGCACGGCGCGGCGGTTTCGACGGCCCTGCGGCTCGGCGACGCGCTCCGACAACGTGGTCATCTCGAGGACGCCATCGAGGCGTACCGCCGCGGCCTCGACTCGGCCGCGGGCGAGGGGTAGCGGACCAGCGAGCTCGGTGGTCCGAACCAAAGCAACTTTCCTACTAAAGTCGGTGAATTGGTTCAGACCAGTCACTGTCAGTGCGCTGACCTGCCCGTTTGCCCCGAGCAACGCGATCGCCGAGCCGGCCCGCTGCGCCGTTCGGCCCATTGACCCGCCCGCGGGCGGAACCTTTACTCGGACGCGTCCGGCGCAATAACAGCAGTTATTACTCCGGGCACACTCCTCCCGGTCCCCGGAAAGGTTCCCCATGAGATCCCCACGAGGGCTGGCGGCGATCGCCGGCCTGGCCCTGACCTTCGCGGTGCCGGCGATCCCGGCCGCCGCCGCTCCCGCACCTCCCGCCGCCACCCCGCCCGAGGCGCTCGCCGCCCGCGCCGCCGACCAGGCCGCCCTCACCGGCGCCGACCGGCTCGCGAAGGGTGCCGGGGAGGCCTTCGTCCGCACCGGAGTCACCCCGGGTGGCGGCGGGCTCTACTACGCCTCCTACCAGCGCACCTACCACGGCCTGCCGGTCGTCGGCGGCGACGCGGTGGTCGTCGCCGACGGCGCCGGCCGGGTCCGCGGCACCGAAGCCGCGGTCACCGCCCCGATCACCGTCGGCACGCAGGCCACGCTCCGGGCCGAGCAGGCCACGAAGATCGCCACCGCCCAGGTGTCCAAGGTGGACAACACCACCCCGCCGAAGCTGGTCGTGCTGGCCGGGGACGCCCCGAAGCTGGCCTACGAGGTCGTGGTCAGCGGCCACGCCCGCACCAAGCCGACCCACCTGCACGTGTTCGTCGACAGCGCGACCGGCGCCGTCCTCGACACCCGCGACGACGTCCGCGAAGCCGGCACCGGCAACTCCTACTACGCCGGCACCGTCCCGATCGACACGTCCGGCTCCGGCGGCTCCTACTCCATGACCGACCCCGGACGCCGCGGCATCGCCTGCGGCCGCGAGGGCGGCTCGATCTTCACGAAGAGCAGCAACACCTGGGGCAACGGCTCCGGCACCGACCTGGAGACCGCCTGCGTCGACGCGCTCTACAGCGTCCAGACCGAGTGGAAGATGCTCGGCGACTGGCTCGGCCGCAACGGCATCGACGGGGCAGGCGGCGGGTTCCGCGCCAGCGTCGGCCTCAACGACGTCAACGCCTACTGGGACGGCTCCTCGACGCACTTCGGGCACTCCCAGGACAACCGCCGCCAGGCGACGCCGATGGACGTCGTCGGCCACGAATTCGGCCACGCGATCTTCCAGACCACGCCGGGCGGCGCGGGTTCGGGCAACGAGAACGGCGGGCTCAACGAGTCCACCGGCGACATCTTCGGCGCGCTGACCGAGTTCTACGCCGGCAACCCGGTGGACCGGCCGGACTTCACCGTCGGCGAGGGCGTCAACCTGGTCGGCAACGGCCCGATCCGCTACATGTACAACCCCAGCCAGGTCGGCGACCCGAACTGCTACTCGTCGTCGATCCCGAGCACCGAGGTGCACGCGGCCGCGGGCCCGCAGAACCACTGGTTCTACCTGCTCTCGCAGGGCAGCAACGCCTCGCCGGCCAGCCCGACGTGCAACGGCTCGGCCGTGACCGGCATCGGCATCCAGAAGGCCGGCAAGATCTTCTACAACGGCCTCCTGAAGAAGACCTCGTCGTGGAACCACCGGGCGGCCCGCAAGGCCACCCTCGAGGCCGCGATCGCGCTGTTCCCGGGCAGCTGCACCGAGTTCGCCTCGACCAAGGCGGCCTGGGACGCGGTGAGCGTCCCCGCGGTCAGCGGTGAGCCGACCTGCAGTGGCCAGCCGCCCGCCGGCAACGACTACTCGCTGACGCTTTCGCCGACGTCGGCGACCGTCCAACCCGGACAGACGGCGACCACCACGGTGACCACCCGGATCACCTCGGGCAACGCCCAGACCGTGCAGCTGGTGGCGTCCGGCCTGCCTGAGGGCGCGAAGGCGACGATCAGCCCGGCGAGCATCTCCTCCGGCGGCTCGGCGACGCTGACCATCACCACGTCGGCGACCACGCCGGAGGGCACCAGCCAGGTGACGGTCAGCGGCGACGGCACCGACGCCGACCACTCCGCGCAGTTCACGCTGACCGTCGGCAGCGGCGGCCCGCCGCCGACCGGCTGCGACGGGCTCGCCGAGTGGGACTCCGCGAAGGCGTACGTGCCCAACGACGTCGTCGGCCACAACGGTCACAAGTGGACGTCGCTGTGGTACTCGACCGGGGCCGAGCCCGGTGCGCCCGGCTCCTGGGCCGTGTGGAGCGACAGCGGCGCCTGCTGAAACCCGGCCGCGCGGTGGTGGACCACGCCACCGCGCGGCCTACCCTGAACCGGTGGAAAGGCGGGCTGTGTGAGCGAGAGCGTCGGCGAACGCCTGCGTGAGCTGCGCACCGAACGCGGCCTCACGCAGCGCGAGCTCGCCGGGCCGCAGTACTCGGCGGCGTACGTGTCGTCGGTCGAGACCGGCGCCCGGACGCCGTCGGGCGACGCCCTGCGGTTCTTCGCCCAGCAGCTGGGCATCGACCCGGGCGAGCTGCTCGGCGGCCGGTCGCCGCGTGAGCTGATCGAGCTGGACCTCGAACTGATCGAAACGGCGGAACGGTTCCTGGCCGGCGACGCCCGCCGCGCGACCCCGCGGATGCAGCGGATCCGGCGCCGCGCCGAACGCCTCGACCGGCCGCGGCAGGCCGGGATCGCGCTGCTGTGGCTGGCCGGGTACTCGACCGGCGACGTCCGCACCAAGTACGTCGCGGACGCCGAAACGGCGCTGTCGGATGAGCCGCCGCCGGTGCGGGCGATGGTCGTCCCGCTGCGCGCGGCCGTGCTGTCCGCCTGGGGCGAGGTGCAGTATTCGGTGCACCTGCTGGAAACCTGCCACGCCGAGCTGCTGCGCGACGGCTACCCGCAGCCGTCCATCCTGCTGACGCTGCGGGCCTGCCTGGCCGAGCGGCACCTGCGCCAGGGCGACCTGGAGCGGGCGGCCGAGTACGCCGGCTCGGCGCTGCGGCTCACCCGGGGCGGCCCGGCGGTGCTCGCGGAACTGACCCGCAGCCACGTCGAAGTGTGCCGCAGTCACCTGGCGGCGGACCGGTTCGCCGACGCGGCCGCGTCGGTCGCGGCGGCCTACGACCTGATGCAGGAACGGGCGCTGCACCCGGCGATGGCGTACTGCCTGCTGGCCAGGGCCCGGGTCCGCGGCCGCGCGGGTGACGTCGAGGGCGCGCTGGCCGACCTCGGCGCGGCCCGGGAGACGGCGTGGCCGGACGACGTCCCGGCGATCACCGTCGAGCTCGCCGGGGAGTACCTCGCGGCGGGCCGGCTGGAGACCGCGGCCGCGTTGCTCGACCAGGTCCGCCCGGCCGTCGTGGCGGGCACGCCGCTGGCCGCGGAGCTGCGCCTGCAGCTGGGGTCGCTGGCCAGGGCCCGCGGCGACGCCCGGCGCGCGGCCGAGGACCTGCGGGCGGCCGTCGAGCTCGCCACCGGGCTGGGCGCGCGCGGGCTACTGGTGCGCGCGCTGCGGCCGTTGAGCGAGCTGCTCGGCGAGACGGGGAAGCAGACGGAAGCGGCGGACGTGCTGCGGAACGGGCTGATCGCGCTGGGCGCGGAAGACGGCTGAAGCGATTCCGATCCGTACCAACGAATCCCGGTGATCGAGATCGTCCGGCGTTCGGATGGTGTCCCGGACAATCCCTACGAAAGTCGTTCCGGGACGGAACACGGCGAGAATCCCCTGTTGCGGCGGGGTTTGTACGAATTGATTCGATAATCCGGAACGTGCCGTTGGTCCGTTCGGCGCATTGACGCGGCGGATGTGCTGATCCTTTACTCGGATGCGTCCGGACGCATACCTGCAGTTAGCCCGCCGGACACGTCTCCCCTTTCCCTTACCGGACCTCGATTCTGCCTTCATGGAAGGAAGACCTCGATGACCCATCGTGGGTTCAGCACGGGCTTGGCGGCTGCCGCCGGGCTCGCCATGACGCTCGCGTTACCGGTGGCCCCGGCGAGCGCAGCGCCCGCAGCACAGCCCGCCGCCCCGGAAGCGGCGGCCGCCCGCGCCGCCGACCAGGCGGCCGCCAGCGGTCTCGACGCCCTGCGCCGCGGCCCGGCCGAATCGTTCCAGCGCGTCGGCCTCACCGCCGGCGGCGGTGGCCTCTTCTACGGCGCCTACCAGCGGACCTACCAGGGCCTGCGGGTCGTGGGCGGGGACGCGGTCGTCGTCGCCGACGGCGCCGGGCGCGTCCGCGGCACCGAAGCCGCGGCCACCGCCCCGATCACCGTCGGGACGCAGGCGCCCCTCGACGCGGCGAAGGCCGCCGCCACCGCGCGCGCTCAACTGCCCACTGTGGACAGTGTGAGCACGCCGGAGAAGGTGGTGCTGGCCGGGGCGAGCCCGAAGCTGGCCTACGAGGTCGTCGTCGCCGGGCGCACCGCCACGGCGCCGAGCAACCTGCACGTGTTCGTCGACGCGGCGACCGGCGCGGTGCTCGACAAGCGGGACGACGTGAAGACGTTCGCCTCGGACGCTCGCACGCAGGCCCAGCCCGCCACGGTGAACGTGGCCGGCACCGGCAACAGCTACTACGTCGGGAACGTCTCCATCGACACGACGCAGTCCGGCAGCACGTACACGATGCGCGACCCGGGCCGCACCGGCATCAGCTGCGGCCGCGAGGGCGGTTCTGTCTACAGTGGACCGGACAACAACTGGGGCAACGGCTCCGGCACGGACCTCGAGACCGGCTGCGTCGACGTGCTCTACAGCGTCCAGACCGAGTGGAAGATGCTCGCCGACTGGCTCGGCCGCAACGGCATCAACGGCAGCGGCACCGGCTACCCGGCTTCGGTCGGCCTGTCCGACGTCAACGCGTACTGGAACGGCTCGTCGACGCACTTCGGCCACTCGCAGGACAACCAGCGCCAGGCCACCTCGATGGACGTCGTCGGCCACGAATTCGGGCACGGCATCTTCCAGTTCACTCCGGGCGGTGCCGGTTCCGGCAACGAGAACGGCGGCATGAACGAGTCGACCGGTGACATCTTCGGCGCGCTGACCGAGGCGTACGCCAACAACGCCAAGGACACCCCGGACTACGAGGTCGGCGAGGGCGTCAACCTGGTCGGCCAGGGCCCGATCCGCTACATGTACCAGCCGTCCAAGGTCGGCGACCCGAACTGCTACTCGTCGTCGATCCCGAGCACCGAGGTGCACGCGGCGGCCGGCCCGCAGAACCACTGGTTCTACCTGCTGGCCGAGGGCTCGAACCCGGGTGGCGGCAAGCCGGCCAGCCCGACGTGCAACAACTCCAGCGTCACCGGCGTCGGCATCCAGAAGGCCGGCAAGATCTTCTACAACGGCCTGCTGAAGAAGACCTCGTCGTGGAACCACAAGGCCGCCCGCAAGGCGACCCTCGAAGCCGCGATCGCGCTCTTCCCGGGCAGCTGCACCGAGTACAACGCCACCAAGGCCGCGTGGGACGCCGTCTCCGTCACCGCCGCCACCGGTGAGCCCACCTCGTGCAGCGGTGGCGGGCCGGACTTCTCGGTCGCGCTGAACCCGGCTTCGGGTTCCGTTCAGCCGGGCGCCTCGGCGACCACCACGATCAGCACCGCGATCACCTCGGGCGCGGCCCAGTCGATCACGCTGTCCGCCTCGGGCCTGCCCGCCGGCGCGACCGCGACGTTCAACCCGGCCACGATCTCCTCCGGTGGCTCCTCGACGCTGACCATAGCGACCTCCGCGTCGACCCCGGCCGGCAGCTTCCCGGTCACCATCACCGCCGACGGGGCCAGCACCGACCACACGGCGACGTACACGCTGAGCGTGGGCACCACCGGGTCGTGCGCCCCGGTGACCAACTCGACCCGCCTCGACATCCCGGACTACCCGGCGAGCGCGGTCAGCAGCACCGGCACCGTCTCCGGCTGCGCCCGCAACGCGTCCGGCACCACCAAGGTCGAGGTGCACATCACCCACACCTACCGCGGTGACCTGGTCATCGACCTGGTCGCGCCGGACGGCACCGCCTACCGGCTGAAGAACTCCAGCAGCGACGCCACCCCGAACCTCGACACCACCTACACCGTCAACGCTTCTTCGGAAGCCGCGAACGGCGCGTGGCAGCTCCGCATCCGAGACGTCGGCCCGGCCGACACCGGTTACCTGTCCTCCTGGACGTTGACCGTGTAGCACTCCCCACCCCGTGAAGGCCGCACCCGCCAGGTGCGGCCTTCACGGGCGTTGTCCCCAACCCCCACCGAAGGAATTCACCGCCATGAAGTGGAAGACACGACTCGGCGCCGGGGTCACCGCCCTCGCCGCCGTGCTGGGCGTCGTCAGCGCGCCGGCGGCCACCGCCGCACCCGCCGCGGCGCTCGCCGCGCCGGACATCTCGCTGGCCAACATCAAGGCCCACCTCAACCAGCTGCAGACCATCGCCAACAACAACGGAGGCACCCGCTCGGCCCGCGGCGGCGGGTACGCGGCATCGGTGTCCTATGTGGAAAACCTGCTGAAGAACGCCGGGTACACCACGACCCGGCAGACCTGCACCAGCTGCCTCGGGCAGTCGCAGAACCTGATCGCCGAGTGGCCGCAGGGTGACGCGAGCCAGGTCATCATGCTCGGCGCGCACCTCGACAGCGTGAGCGCCGGCCCCGGCATCAACGACAACGGCTCGGGCAGCGCGTCGATCCTCGAAGTCGCGCTGACGCTGGCCCGGACGAACCCGGCGATGGCCAAGCGCGTCCGGTTCGGCTGGTGGGCCGACGAAGAGTCCGGCCTGGTCGGCTCCAAGTACTACGTCAACAACCTGCCGAGCACCGAGCGCACGAAGATCAAGACCTACCTCAACTTCGACATGATCGGCTCGAAGAACTGGGGCTACTTCGTCTACGACGACGTCGCTTCGGTCAAGGCGATCTTCGACGAGTACTTCGCCTCCATCGGCATCCAGACCGAGGGCGACAGCGAAGGCGACGGCCGGTCCGACCACGCGTCCTTCAAGAGCGCGGGCATCCCGGTCGGCGGCCTGGCCACCGGCGCCGGCGACATCAAGAGCTCGGCGCAGGCGCAGAAGTGGGGCGGCACCGCCGGGTCGCCGTTCGACAACTGCTACCACCGCGCCTGCGACACCACGGCGAACATCCCGGACCCGCCGCTGGAGAAGAACTCCGACGCCATCGGGTACGCGTTGTGGAAGCTGGCTGTCGCCCCGGCGCAGGGCAACGACTTCTCCGTTTCGCTGAACCCGGCGTCCGGCACCGTCCAACCGGGACAGTCACTCCAGGTGGCCGTGAACACCGCGACGACGTCCGGCTCGGCGCAGTCGATCTCACTGTCGGCCTCGGGACTGCCCGCGGGGGCGACGGCGTCCTTCAGCCCGGCCACCGTGCAGTCCGGCGGCAGCTCGACGCTGACCATCACGACGTCGGCTTCGACCCCGACCGGCACCTTCCCGGTCACGGTGACCGCGGACGGCGCGAGTGCCGACCACACGGCGTCGTTCTCCCTCGGCGTCGGCAGCTCGACGTGCGGTCCGGTGACCAACCCGGCCCGGCTGGACATCCCGGACTACCCGGGTGCCGCGGTGAACAGCACCGCGAACGTGGCCGGCTGCGCGCGCAACGCGTCCGGCACCACGAAGGTCGAGGTGCACATCACCCACACCTACCGCGGTGACCTCGTCATCGACCTGGTCGCCCCCGACGGCACGGCGTACCGGCTGAAGAACTCCAGCAGCGACTCGACGCCGAACCTCGACACGACCTACACCGTCAACGCCTCCTCGGAGGCCGCGAACGGCGCCTGGCAGCTGCGGCTGCGGGACGTCGGCCCGGCCGACACCGGTTACCTCTCCTCCTGGACGCTGACCGTCTGACGCACTGCTCGGGGGCGTCCTGCGGGACGCCCCCGGAGTTGTCTAGACCACCCGTTCGTAGGTAGTCACCGGTTCCCCGCGGCGCTTATGTTGGGCGGACACGCCGCGTTCGCCCTTCAACGACGATGGGAGCCGGTATGCCCGGTCGCTTGTTCGGAACCCTGCTGGCCGCCGCGCTGGCCATCCCGCTGTTCGTGCCGGTCCCCGCCCAGGGGGCGGTGCAGGCCGACACGTGCGCGGTGAAATCGCGTCCCGCGGGCAAGGTCCTCCAGGGATACTGGGAAAACTGGGACGGCGCCGCGAACGGCGTCCACCCCGGGATGGGCTGGATCCCGATCACCGACAGCCGCATGGCCCAGCACGGGTACAACGTCGTCAACGCCGCCTTCCCGGTCATCCGGTCCGACGGGACGGTGTTGTGGGAGAACGGGATGGACGCCGGGGTCAAGGTGTCCACCCCCGCCGAGATGTGCGCCGCCAAGGATGCGGGCGCGACGATCCTGCTGTCCATCGGCGGCGCGGCCGCCGGGATCGACCTGTCCTCCTCGGCGGTGGCCGACCGGTTCGTCGCCACGGTCGTGCCCATCCTGAAGAAGTACAACTTCGACGGGATCGACATCGACATCGAGACCGGGCTGACCAACAGCGGCAACATCAAGACGCTCTCGGCGTCGCAGGCGAACCTGATCCGGATCATCGACGGCGTGCTCGCGCAGATGCCGTCGAACTTCGGGCTCACGATGGCGCCCGAGACCGCGTACGTGACCGGCGGCAGCATCACCTACGGCTCGATCTGGGGCGCGTACCTGCCGATCATCAAGAAGTACGCGGACAACGGCCGCCTGTGGTGGCTGAACATGCAGTACTACAACGGATCCATGTACGGCTGCGCCGGCGATTCGTACCAGGCCGGGACCGTGCAGGGCTTCACCGTCCAGACGCAGTGCCTGAACAACGGCCTCGTCGTGCAGGGCACCACGATCCGCGTGCCCTACGACAAGCAGGTCCCCGGCCTGCCGGCCCAGCCGGGCGCGGGCGGCGGGTACATGTCGCCGAGCCTGGTTTCCCAGGCGTGGCGGTCGGTTCCGGGTTTGAAGGGCCTGATGGACTGGTCGATCAACTGGGACGGCTCGAAGGGCTGGACGTTCGGCAACAACGTCAAGTCCCTGCAGGGCCGCTGACGCGCTCGTGAGTGGGAAACAGGGTTAGAACACTGTTTCCCACTCACGAGTCGGCGGCCAGCTCGGAGCGGACGAGTTCCAGGAGCCGGCCCAGCCAGTTGGCGCCGCCGGAGCTCCAGTACTTCGAAGCCCAGTCGCCGTAGAGCAGGCGGGCGTCGCCCGTGTCCAGCAACGTCGCCGCGATCGCCGGGTGACGCTCGAACTTGTCCCGCAGCAACGCGGCCATCACGCCCAGCCGGGCCGCCGGCCAGGCCGCCCGCCGGGGCGCCTCCTCGCCGAGGCGCCGGGCGTCGACGCCGCTGGAGGCGGCGGCGATCCGGTCGTGCCAACCGGCGTCGTCGGTGGACAGCGCCCAGTAGGCGTGCATGACGCTCGCGTACTCCCGGCCGCCGTGGACCACCGTCGCCGGGTAGTCGATCTGCAGGACCTCCAGGCCCGCCGGATCGGGCCAGCCGCTCGGGTAGACGTGCCCGCCCACGACCAGCGGAATGGTCGTCTCCGGTCCGTCCGCCACCCGCCGTACCCGGTCTCGGGCGACACCGGCCTCGCTCCGCCGGAAGTAGCCGAGCGCCCACTTCCGGTTCTCCGGGGTCACCGTGAGCGTCCGGTCCGGGCGCCGAGCCGGAATCGTCTCGCCCTCCTCGGCGAGCAGGATCCGCACCGGGACGTCGTTCTGGTCCATGTCGCCGAGCATGAAGATCCGGCGGTGCTCGGGCACGGCGTGGTACGCCTCCCGGACGATCTCGAGGTTCGCCGGCGTCGGATCCGCGGCATACACCGCCAGCGCGTTCCGGCAGCGCCCGGAGGAGTCCGGCCGGTCGTTGAGGTCGTCCACCTCGTCGGCGAGCTCGCCGATCACCAGCTCCGGGGTCAGCCACGACTCCAGTGCCGGCACGGTTCCCGTGGCCGTGCCGGTGATGACGAGCGGTGCGCCCTCGGGCGGGCTCAGGGTCAGCGTGCCGTCGTCGAACGCGGCGCGGAGACCCTCGAAATCAGTCGATTCGTACCGCCAGCGGACGGCACCGTCCGCGAACACGGCGAGCGGGCCGAGCGCGTAATGACCATTGTTGCGGACGAAGACGAGACGTTGCCGCCCCTCGACGACATCGCCGCCGACCACGCGCGAAGTCGGAGTGCTGTCAGGCATGCCGGCGAGCCTAACGGCAGATCAGGAGTCGCCGGCGGGAATCGGGTCGTTGTACTCGCCCGGTGGGCCGGCGTATTCGCGGGCACCGTCCGGGAACGGCCACGGGTTCGGGACGCAGCCGTGCAGCCCCAGCGTCTGCTGCTCCATCACCGGCGCCGGCTTGCCGGGGCCGGGGCACAGTTCGTGGCCCTGGCCGAGCCGGTGCCCGGTTTCGTGGGTGACCATGTACTGCCGGTAGACGTCCAGCGGGGCGCCGTAGTTCGGCACGGCGTTGGCCCAGCGGGCGACGTTGAGCACGACGTTGCTGCCGTTGCGGCAGGAGGTGTAGCTGTCCGGCGTGCCGCCGCACAGCTTGTCGCGGCTGGCCGGGGTGGCCAGGTAGATGGTGAAGTCGGCGCTGTCGGCCGGGCCGGCCTGCTGCAGCCGCCACTGCCCGCCGGCGGTCCAGCCGCGCGGGTCGCCGAGGATGGCCCGGATGCTCTTGGCGAACTCGGCGGGCCCGACGCCGTCGATGTCGGTCTCGACGGCGATCCGGTACCGCATCAGCCGGCCCGACTTCCCGGCGACCTCGTCGCTGCCGGGGGTGAACATCCACTGGCCGGACCCGGTCCGCGGGAAGCTGATCGCCGCCTCGGCGGGCGCGGCCTGCGTCACCGGAGCCCGCTCGTCCGGCGGCGGCGGGACCGCGGTGGCGTCCCCGATGGCGGTGAGGATCGGCCCGGCCGCCGGCGCGGCCACGGGCTGCCGTTCCGCCCCGCACCCGCCCACCGCCAGGGCGAGCACGGCGGCAGCCGCGGCCCGTCTCGCGGTTTTCGGCATGGGTCCTCCCGGGGTGCGCGGCTTCAGAAGGACATACGGGCCGCGGGCGGGAAAAGTTGCGGTGACCTGCGGTGGCGGAGCGTCACCGCAGTTCAGGACCCCCGGGTGTGACGACGACCACAGGACTCAGCTCAGGAACTTGCGCAGCACCTCGGTGACCTGGCGGATCTCCGCCGTCCGGACGTTCTCCTGCTTCGTGTGTGCCAACGTCGGGTTGCCCGGGCCGAAGTTCACCGCCGGCATGCCCCGCGCCGCGAACCGCGCCACGTCCGTCCAGCCCAGCTTCGCCGCCGCGCGGCCGCCGGCCGCCGCCACCAGTTCCGCCGCCGCCGGGGCCGACAGGCCCGGCAGCGCGCCCGGGGACAGGTCCACAACGGACAGTGCGAAACCGTCGAACACCTCGCGCAGGTGACGTTCGGCCGCCGCCGGGTCGCGGTCCGGGGCGAAGCGGTGGTTCACCGTCAGCACCGCCGCGTCCGGGACCACGTTGCCCGCCACGCCGCCGCTGATCGACGTCGCCTGGAGGCCTTCGCGGTAGGTCAGCCCGTCGATGTCGACGATCCGCGGCGTGTACTCCGCCAGCCGCCGCAGCGGCTCGGCGAGCGCGTGGATCGCGTTCTCGCCCATCCACGCCCGCGCGGTGTGCGCCCGCTTTCCCGGCAGCCGCAGCTCGACGCGCATGGTGCCCTGGCAGCCGGCCTCGATCACGCCGTTCGACGGCTCGCCGACGATCGCCAGGTCGCCCGCCAGCCACTCCGGCAGCTCCCGCTCGATCCGGCCGAGGCCGTTCTTGACCGCCTCGACCTCTTCGTTGTCGTAGAAGATGAACGTCACGTCGTGCTTCGGCGAAGGCAGCGTCGCCGCCAAGTGCAGGAAGACCGCGTCGCCGCCCTTCATGTCGACCGTGCCGAGGCCGTGCAGGAACTCCTCGTCACCGGTGCCTTCGCGGCGCGAAGGCAGGTTGCCGTTCTCCGGCACGGTGTCCAGGTGCCCGGCGAGCACGACCCGCGACCCGCGGCCGAGGTTCGTCCGCGCGAGGACGGCGTCACCGTTGCGGACGACCTCGAGGTGCGGGGCCTGCGCCTGCAGCGCTTCCTGCACCGCCGTCGCGATCTCGGCCTCGGCGCCGGACACGCTGAAGGTGTCCACCAGCGCTGCGGTCAGGTCCACGGGGTCGGCGTGCAGGTCGAGGCTCATGCTCCGCACGCTACCGTGGGGGTGTGCGTAGGTTCGGAGTCACTGTGGGTGGCGCGGTGCTGGTCCTGGTCCTGTCGGCCTGCGGGAACGAGGCCGGCCCGGCGCCGAAGCCGCAGGCGGGCGAGCCCGGCCCGGACGCGCTCCCGACGAAGCTGGACGCGCTGTCCGCGGACCAGTGCTACGCCAGCCCGCGCACGCAGCTGCCGAAGGGCTGTGAGAAGTACGTCACGGAGGTCGCGAACGTGCCCGGCGCGGCCCGCAAGCGCGCCGACGACCGCGACCCGCAGCTGGTCGCCGAGGCCGCCAAGCTGGAGCAGGCGGTCGGGTCGTTCCGCAGCGCGGGCTGCACGACCGTGCCGGCCGCGGGCGGTCCGTGCTCGCAGGCGCTCGTCGACATCGCCGGTGCCCTCGCGGGCCTGAAGAAGCAGGTAGACGCGCGGCCCACGAGTGGTTGATCCGCGTCACTCCACTACGGTGAAGGCCGTGAGCGAGCAGAGCCCGAACCCCGAAACGACCGGCGCCAGCGGCGTCGGGCTGGCCACCGTCACCACCGACGGGACGGTCCTCGACACCTGGTACCCGCACCCGAAGCTGATCGACGGTGGCACCGCCGGCACGGAGCGGCTGAGCGCGGACGAGGCCAAGGAGCTGCTCGGCGAGGCCGCCGCGGCCCTGCTCGGCCCGGACACCGACCGCGGGGTCGAGGTCGTCGCCGTGCGCACCACGATCGCCCGGCTGGCCGACGCGCCCGCGGACACCCACGACATGTACCTGCGGCTGCACCTGCTCTCGCACCGCCTGGTCCGCCCGCACGGCCAGAACCTCGACGGCATGTTCGGCCTGCTGGCCAACGTCGTGTGGACCAACCACGGCCCGTGCCCGGTCGAAGGCTTCGAGACGACCCGGCTGCGGCTGCGGGCGCGCGGCCCGGTGACCGTCTACAGCGTCGACAAGTTCCCGCGCATGGTCGACTACGTGATGCCGTCCGGCGTCCGGATCGGTGACGCCGACCGCGTCCGGCTCGGCGCGCACCTGGCGTCCGGCACGACCGTGATGCACGAGGGCTTCGTCAACTTCAACGCCGGCACGCTCGGCGCGTCGATGGTCGAGGGCCGGATCTCGGCCGGCGTGGTCGTGGGCGACGGCTCGGACGTCGGCGGCGGCGCGTCGATCATGGGCACGCTCTCGGGCGGCGGCAAGGAGACGATCTCCCTCGGCGAGCGCTGCCTGATCGGCGCGAACGGCGGCGTCGGGATCTCGCTCGGCGACGACTCGGTCGTCGAGGCGGGGCTGTACGTCACGGCGGGCACGAAGGTCGTCGTCGAGGGCAAGGTCGTCAAGGCCCGCGAGCTCAACGGCATCTCGGGCGCGGTCTTCCGGCGCAACTCGGGCACGGGCGCGGTCGAGGTCGTGCCGCGGACCGGTGCCGGCGTCGAGCTGAACGCGGCCCTGCACGCCAACGACTGAGGCTGGTTGTTCACCTAGTATTCACGGTGTGACCACCGAATCGTTGCCTCGCACGCCGGTCGAGCTGGGCCTGCCGGAGCTCCCGGTCGAGGTGCGCCCGGCCGATCCGGCGGTCCACCACGTCCGCGCCAAGCTCGACCGGGAGATCCGCGCCCTGCTCGCGCACGAACCCGGCACGCGCTCGGGGGCGGATCCGGAGGACCTGCACCAGATGCGCGTGGCCCTGCGGCGGATGCGCAGCGTGCTGAAGCTGTCCGGCTCGCTGGTCGGCGACGGCGCCGAGCCGGTGCGCGCGGAGCTGGGCTGGCTCGGCCAGTCCCTCGGCGAGGTGCGGGACTACGACGTGCTGATCGGGCACCTGCGCGAGGTCATCGCCGACTTCGAGGTCCGGGACCAGGCGGCGGGCCGCCGCCTGGTCTCGAAGTTCGTCACCGAGCGCGCCGCGGCGAAGCGGCGCCTGACCCGCGCGCTGTCCAGTGCGCGGTATTCGGCGCTGCTGCGCGAGGTGAGCCTGCTGACGCGGGCCGAGGAGGTCCCCGAGGAGGCCCCGCACAACCTGGTGACCGGCCTCGCGAAGCCGCACCGCAAGCTCGCGAAGGCGGTCGGCGCCCTGCCGGCCGACCCACCGGACGACGACCTGCACGCGCTGCGCATCCACGGCAAGAAGCTGCGCTACGCGGCCGAGCTGGCCCAGACATCGGCGAAGAAGAAGCAGGCGGCGCGGATCAAGGCGCTGCTGAAGGCGACGAAGCACTTCCAGACGGTGCTGGGCGACCACCAGGACGCGGTGATCGCGGCCGAGCGGATGCGGTCGGTCCTGGACTCGGCGGACGGCCCGGTCGGGTTCGTCGCGGGCCGGATAGCCGAGCGCGAGCTGGCCCGCCGCGCGGAGGCCCGGGCGACCTGGCGGAAGTCCTGGAAGGCGGTGGACGCGGCCGCCAAGGCCCTCCACGCCTGAGCCAGGCACGGCCACCACTCGCGGCCGCTCCGCCCGCGCCCCACCCACTCGCCCCCGCCCCCACTCGCCCCGCTCCCGCCCCCGCCACACACGCAACTCCGCCCCCGCCTTCCGTGCCCCGGATGCCCATCCGCCCCTCAGCCCGACCCCGCCCACCGCGCGGCCCCTCCCCCGGTCGTGAGTGGAAAAGCGCGTTCTAACTCGCCTTACCACTCACGACATCGACCACACGTAGCCGTCCGGGCGGATCAGCACCCGGCGGCCGCCTTCAGCCTCGTAAGCCGCGTACGCGTGGCCGCCCTCATCGACCAGGTCCGTCCCCGTCGCCACGCTGCCCGCCGGCAGGATCCGGTAGCCCGAAGTCGCCCCCGCCCCGAACAGCAGCTCCGTCGCGTGCGGGCCGCGGAACAGCTCGAACAGCCGCACCCGCTTGCCGTTCGCGTCCACCAGCGGCGCGTCCGGCGCCCGGTCCCCCGGCCGCAGCTGCCCGGTCCCCTCCGGCGACAGCGGCCCGCCTCGGTAACTGATGTCCAGCTGCTGGGTGTCCTCCCCGCGCCGGTGGGCGTCCTCGTCGCCGTCGACGTACTTCTGCAGCAGCCCGGCCGTCACCCCCAGGACCCTCGCCGCGACCGTGCGCCGCTCGATCTCGTAGCTGTCCAGCAGCTCCGGTGCACCGTCCGCGAGCTTCCAGCCCAGGTTGTAGCCGTCCTGGATCCCGGTGTTCAGGCCCTGCCCGCCCGTCGGCGGGTGGACGTGCGCCGCGTCGCCGGCCAGGAACACGCGGCCGTCGCGGAAGCGGGCCGCCAGGCGGACGTTCGGCCGCCACACCGTCGACCACGCCAGGCCGGACAGCTTGACCGTGCCGCCGCTGAGCACGTCGAGCCGGGCCTGGACCGCGGGCAACGCCGTTTCGACGTCGGTCTCGCCGTCACCGAGCGAGGCACCGAACTGGAAGTGCGGCGTCCCCGGCAGCGGGCTGAACATCATGCCGTTCATCGGCTCGTCCGGCGTCGCGAACCAGTGGCCGTAGTTGCGGTCGATGCCCTCGGCCACGACGTCGCCGAGCAGCATCCGGATCGACTCGTCGGTCGTGCCCTCGAACGCGATGCCCAGCGTCTTGCGCACGAAGCTCTTGCCGCCGTCCGCGCCGACCAGGTGCTCCGCACGCACCGTCTCCCCCGTGCTCAGGGTCGCCGTGACGCCGTCGCCGTCCTGCTCGAAGCCGGTCAGCGCGGTGTTCAGCTCGACGTGCACGCCGAACTCGGCCAGCCGGTCGCGCAGGATGCCCTCGGTCTGCGACTGGCCGAGGAACCAGCCGGTCGGGTACGGCGTCGTCGGCGTCGGCTCGACCGGGTCGAACATCACCCGCTCGCCGACCACCTCGCCGCCGAGGTGGATCTTCATCGGGACCGGGGCCATGCCCGCGGCCAGCACCGCGTCGAGCACGCCCAGATCCTCGAACACCTCCAGCGTGCGCGGCTGCATCCCGTCGCCGCGCGAGCCGACGAAGTACTCCGACGCCTTGTCGACGATCCGCACGGGGACGTCCCGCCGCGCCAGCTCGATGGCCAGCGTCAGCCCGGTCGGCCCCGCTCCCGCGATCAGCACCCGTGTGTCCATGCCGTCCTCCCAGTGAATTGTGATTCAGTGAATCTGGATTCAGAATGGCGCTGCTAGCGTCCCCTGTCAAGGAGGTGGCGGTGAACCGCAGGGAGAAGGCCGCGGAGACGGAGAGCGCGCTCAAGGCCGCGGCCAAGCGCGTCTTCGCCCGGAAGGGCTACCTGAACACGAAGATCACGGACATCACCGCCGAGGCGGGCCGCGCCGCGGGGTCGTTCTACAACCACTTCGCGGGCAAGGAAGAGCTGCTCGAGGCGCTGCTGGCCGACATCGCGGCCTCAGGCGACGAGAGCGCCGACAGCGAGGACCACCTGGCCGACTTCAGCGATCCGGGCGCCGTGCGCTGGCACGTCAAGCAGTACTGGGACTTCTACCGGGACAACGCCGCGACCATGCTGGCGCTGCGCCAGGCGGCGATGGTCAGCGAGTCCTTCGCCCGGACGCTGGCCCAGTTCGGTGCGTCGCAGGCCGCCGACCTCGACGACCACCTCGCCCACATCACCCGCGCCGGCCTGCGGCTGCCGGCGACCCCGGACCGCTGCGGCATGCTCATCTACAACCTCGTGGACGCCTTCGCGGCGAGCTGGCTGCACGGCGTGCCGACGGGCTGGACGCCGCCGTCGGACGAAGAGGCGGTCGACATGCTCACCCGGTTCGTCTACCGGGGCCTGACCGGCCGGGACTACTGACCGGGCTCCGGCCAGGAGTCCACGACTTCGACGTGCCGCAGTCCCGAGGATTCGGCGATGTGCCGGAACCAGGCGGCGCACTCCGGCACCGTGGTGATCAGCCGGGCCGACTCCTCGGCGTCGGCCCGGCTGCGCCACAGCACGATGTCGAGCCAGCCGCCGTCTTCTTCCCTGGTCAGGTAGGCGGCGAGACAGCCGGGGAACCGGCGGCGCATCGCCTCGACCATCGCCGGGCGCTCCGCCACCAGCTGCGTGACGGCGCTTTCGTCGACCTTGAAGCGCGCCAGTTCGATCGTCATGGTCATGGTCGACACCGTAGCCGGGGCCACCGACAGTTCCGGACGGCTCAGCCCGCGGTCAGCCGCTCCACAGCGGCGTCCACGCGCTCGTCCGTCGCGGTCAGCGCGACGCGGACGTGCTTGCCGCCCTTCGGGCCGTAGAACGTCCCGGGCGCGACCAGGATCCCGCGCTCGGCCAGCCACTGGACCGTCGCGGTGGCAGTTTCGTCGCGGGTGGCCCAGAGGTAGAGCCCGGCTTCGGAGTGGTCGATGCGGAAGCTGTTGTCCTGCAGCGCCTTCCGCAGCACGAGCCGGCGGCGGGCGTAGCGCTCGCGCTGGACTTCCAGGGCCTCGTCGTCGGCCAGTGCGGCGACCATCGCCTCCTGGACCGGGCGCGGCACGATCATGCCCGCGTGCTTGCGGACGTCGAGCAGCCGCTTGATCAGCCGGGGGTCGCCGGTCAGGAACCCGGCGCGGTAGCTGGCCAGGTTCGCCGACTTCGACAGCGAGTGCACCGCGATCAGCCCGTCGGTCCGGCCGTCGCAGACGTCCGGGTGCAGCACCGACAGGGGGTCGGTCTCCCAGCCGAGCGCCAGGTAGCACTCGTCGGAGACCACGACGACGTCCCGCTCGCGCGCCCACTCGACGACCTTGCGCAGGTGCTCGACGGGCAGCACCTTGCCGGTCGGGTTGGACGGCGAGTTCAGCCAGATCATCGCCGGCTTCTGCGGGCCGAGCGCGGTCAGGCCGTCGGTCCGCAGGATCGACGCGCCCGCCAGCAGCGCCCCGACCTCGTACGTCGGGTACGCCAGTTCCGGGATGACGACGACGTCACCGGGGCCGAAGCCGAGCAGCCGCGGCAGCCAGGCCACGGCCTCTTTGGACCCGATCGTCGGCAGGACGGCGTCCGGCTCGATGCCGTCGACGCCGTGCCGTCGCGAAAGCGCACCGCGCGCGGCTTCCCGGAGGGCCGGGATGCCGTGCGTGGTCGGGTAGCCCGGGATTTCCGAGACCGACGCGAGCGCCTCGCGGATGCGGTCCGGGACCGGGTCGACCGGCGTGCCGATGGAGAGGTCGACGACCCCGCCGGGATGCGCCTGCGCCGTGGCCTTGACCTCGGCGAGCGAATCCCAGGGGAAGTCGGGCAGCGCGACCGGGCTCATTCGCCCTGCGGGGGCAGCGCCTTGATGAAGGCCGGGTCGTGCGCGGTCTTGCCCACCTTGGACGCCCCGCCGGGCGAGCCCAGCTCGTCGAAGAAGTCGACGTTGGCCTTGGTGTAGTCCGACCAGTTGTCCGGGACGTCGTCCTCGTAGTAGATCGCCTCGACCGGGCAGACCGGCTCGCAGGCGCCGCAGTCGACGCACTCGTCGGGGTGGATGTACAGCATCCGCTCGCCCTCGTAGATGCAGTCCACGGGGCACTCGTCGATACACGCCTTGTCGAGCACGTCGACGCAGGGCTCGGCGATCACGTAGGTCACTGCGCACTCCTGCTTTTCTCTGCAAACAGCCAGTCCGTGCCGACATTACGCGGCGTCGGCACCCGTTCGGTCGGTGAGGCAAGCCTTAGCCATACCCCGGGTATGGGGCTCACCGGTCCCGGCGGCGCGAGGGCGGGGTGGCCCGGGCGTCACCGGTGATGACGAAGCGGGGCTTGGGGGCCTCGTCCTCGCTCTTCTGCTCCCCCACGGCCCGGTTGAACCCTTCGGAGATCTCGTCGACGAGCTTCTCGTTGTGCCGCTCGTCCTTGCGCTGGATGCCCACCGCCACCTCCAGAAGAAATCCGCTCCCGCGACTTTCACCGCCTCCGTCACAATCTAGCGGTGAACGCCCCCGAAAGGCTCGAAACCACCTGCAGCAGAGCATGGCCGCCACTGGTCGAGGAACCCCTAGGTGAGTGGTCCCTGCGCTGGGCGGACGGGTTCACCGGCCGCGCGAACAGCGCACTTGCGGTCGGCGACGCCGGTCGCCCGATCGGCGACGCCCTGCGCGCGGTGTGTGACTTCGCCCACGATAGGGGGATCGCCCCTATGGTCCAGGTCGTCCGCGACAGCCCGAACGAGCGCGCGATCGCGGCCACGGGCTGGGTGCCGGCGACCCACCACGGCGCCGGCCACGAGGTCGCCGTCTTCACCGCCCCGCTGACCACGGCCGCACGCTTGCGGGGGTTCCGGGTGGCGGAGCCCCCGGCTCGGGCCGAAGGCCCGGATGTCACCGCCCCGCGCTTCGCCGTCCACGACGAACCGCCGCCCGGCTGGTGGGAGCTCACCCTGCGCCCGGGTGAGGACTCCCCGGCCGCGCGGCAGGTCCTGGCCGGCGGGAAGGTCGGCTACGGGGTGGCAACGGTCGACGACGGCGTCGCCGGGGTCGTCCGCGGCGCGCTGGTCGACGACTGGCTGCACGTCGGCCGCCTCGAAGTCGCCCCGGGCTTCCGCCGCCGCGGGCTGGCGTCGGCGCTGATGGGCGCCGTGCAGACGTGGGGCGTGGAACACGGGACGCCCCACGCGGTGTTGCAGGTCGCGGAGGGGAATTCGGGCGCGCTCGCGCTCTACGCGGGGCTCGGCTACGCCCCGCACCACAGATACCGGTACTGGGTGCCCGCACCCGGCTCGTGCAAGGATTCGACGTCGTGAAGATCGTGGTAGTGGTCGGCGGAGTGGGCGGGGCCCGCTTCCTGCTGGGTGTCAAGGCAGCGCTGGGCATGGCACCCGAGGGTGCCTCCGAGTCGGAGCACGAGGTGACGGCGCTGGTCAACACCGGCGACGACGTCTGGATGCACGGCCTCCGGATCTGTCCTGACCTGGACACCTGCATGTACACCCTCGGTGGCGGGATCGACTCCGAACGCGGCTGGGGGCACGCGGGCGAGACCTGGGTGGTCAAGGAGGAGCTGGCGGCCTACGGCGCCGACCCGGACTGGTTCGGGCTCGGCGACAAGGACATCGCCACCCACCTGATCCGGTCGCGGATGCTGCGCGCGGGCTACCCGCTCTCGGCGGTGACCGAGGCCCTGTGCGACCGCTGGCAGCCCGGTGTCCGGCTGCTGCCGATGTCCGACGACCGCGTCGAGACGCACGTCGTGATCGACGACCCGGAGCAGGACGGCCAGCAGAAGGCGATCCACTTCCAGGAGTGGTGGGTGCGCTACCGCGCCGAGCCGAAGGCCCACTCGATCGTCGCGGTCGGGGCCGAGGAGGCCAAGCCGGCGCCGGGTGTGCTGGACGCGATCAAGGAGGCCGACGCCGTGCTGTTCGCGCCGTCGAACCCGGTCGTGTCGGTGGGCACCGTGCTGGGCGTGCCGGGCGTCCGGGACGCCCTGCGCAAGACGTCCGCCGGCGTGGTCGGGGTGTCGCCGATCATCGGTGGCAAGGCGCTGCGCGGGATGGCCGACGCGTGCCTGACCGCGATCGGCGTCGAGACGTCGGCGGAGGCCGTCGGCCGGCACTACGGCTCGCGCCAGGACGGCGGCGTGCTGGACGGCTGGCTGATCGCCGAGGGTGAGACCGCCGACGTGCCGGGCGTGACCGTCCGCGACGTCCCGCTGCTGATGTCCGATGTGGACGCGACCGCGGCGATGGCCCGCGCCGCCCTCGAACTGGCTGGAGCCCCCGTTGAGTGACCACGCTTCCCCCAAGCTGGAGATCCTGCCCGTCACCGGGCTGCCGGAGTTCCGCCCGGGCGACGACCTGACCGGCGCGATCGCGGCCGCCGCGCCCTGGCTGCGTTCCGGCGACGTCCTGGTCGTGACCAGCAAGATCGTCTCCAAGGCCGAGGGCAGGCTCGTGCGCGTGCCGTCGGACCCCGAGGCCCGCGACGCCGAACGCCGGAAGCTCGTCGAGCAGGAGGCCGTGCGGATCGTCGCGCGGATCGCCCGCACCGTGATCACCCAGAACCACCTGGGGATCGTGCAGGCCGCGTCCGGCATCGACGCGTCCAATGTGGCCGGTGACGAGGTCGCGCTGCTGCCCGCCGACCCGGACGCCTCGGCGCTGGCGCTGCGCAACGGGCTGCGGGAACGGCTCGGCGTCGAGGTCGCCGTCGTCGTCACCGACACCATGGGCCGCGCCTGGCGGGTCGGGCAGACCGACGCCGCCATCGGCTCCTCCGGGCTGCGCGTGCTGCACGCCTACCGCGGGGCGGTCGACGGGCAGGGCAACGAGCTGGCGGTCACCGAGGTCGCCGTCGCCGACGAGCTCGCCGCGGCCGCCGACCTGGTCAAGGGCAAGCTGGGCGGGACGCCGGTCGCGGTCGTCCGCGGGATCCGCATCGAGGACGACGGCTCGACCGCGCGGGACCTGATCCGCCCGCTGGAAGAGGACCTGTTCCGGCTGGGCGCCAACGAAGCCGTCGCGCAGGGCCGCCGGGAAGCCGTCCCGGCGCGCCGTTCGGTGCGGCAGTTCGCGGACGAGCCGGTCTCCCCCACCTCGATCCGCCGGGCGGTGGGCTCCGCGCTGACCGCCCCCGCGCCGCACCACACGCACCCGGTGCGGTTCGTCTGGCTGCGCGACTCCGGCGTCCGGAAGAAGCTGCTCGACGCGATGCGCGAGTCGTGGCAGGCCGACCTCGAGTCCGACGAGTTCACCTACGAGCAGATCGCGAAGCGGCTCAGCCGCGGCGACATCCTGTACCGGGCGCCCGAAATCGTCATCCCGTTCCTGGTGCCGGACGGCGCGCACACCTACCGCGACGACCGCCGCAACGACTGCGAGAAGACCATGTTCACCGTGGCCGGCGGGGCGGCGGTGCAGGGCCTGCTGGTCGCACTGGCGGCCGAGGGCCTGGGGTCGTGCTGGATCGGGTCGACGATCTTCGCCGCGGACGTCGTCCGTGACGTCCTGGGCCTCGACGAGCGCTGGCAGCCGCTGGGCTCGGTGGCCATCGGCGTCCCGCTCACCGAGCCGGAGCCGCGGGGCCCGGCGCTGGCCGGGGAAGGGCTGCTGGAGCTGTGAGCCTGCACGCGGACGCCGTCGCGACGCTTTCGTCGTGGCGGCCTGCTGTCGCGTCCCAGGAGTCGCTGCGGCAGGCGTTCCTCGGGTTCCTGGCCGCGCGCGAGGACGCTTGTCAGCGCTCTTGCGAGGCCGGGCACCTGACGGCGTCGGCGGTGGTGCTGGACCACACCGGCACGCGGGTGCTGCTGACGCTGCACCCGCGGGTCGGCCGCTGGCTGCAGCTCGGCGGCCACTGCGAGCCGTCGGACGCGTCGCTGGCCGGCGCGGCGCTGCGGGAGGCGACCGAGGAGTCGGGGATGTCCGGGCTGCGGCTCTCGCCCGAGCCGGTGCACCTGGACGTCCACCCGATCACCTGCTCGCTGGGCGTGCCGACGCGCCACTTCGACGTCCGGTTCGCGGTTCACGCTCCACCGGGCGCGTCGCCGGTGCGCAGCGACGAGTCCGATGACCTGCGGTGGTGGCCGGTGAACGCGCTCCCGGCGGGGTCGGAGGATCTCGCCGATCTGGTGAAAGCAGCAGTTCCTGTCGGTGCCGGGCGATAACCTGGTCCGCGGACAGGGAGGGACCACATGGCTACACAGTTCCCGGAGCGGGTGCACTACCACTCCGGCGGTGGCGGCGACACCGGCGTGTTCGGGTACATCGTGCTCGGGCTGATCGTCCTGGGCATCATCGTGTTCGTCATCGCGGTGATCGTCCGGGTGTCGAAGATGCGCCGCGAAGAGGCGATGAAGCGGGGCAGGCAGTTCCCGCCGAACCCGAACTTCCCGCCGCAGCAGGGCTTCGCGCCACCGCCGCAGGGTTATGCGCAGCCTGGGTTCGCGCCGCCGCCGGGGTCCCCGCCACCGGGGTTCGCGCCGCCGTCGCAGGGGTTCCCGCAGCAGCAGCCGGGTTACCCGCCGGCGCCGCAGCAGTACGCGCCGCAGGGGCCGTCGTTCCCGCAACAGCAGTTGCCGGGGCCGGGAGCGGGTCCGCAGAGCTGGTGATCGTCCCCTTCGACAGCGGTTCGCCGGTCCCGCCGTACGAGCAGGTCCGGTCGGGGCTCGCGACGCGGATCAACGACCGGAGCCTGGCCGTGGGCACGAAGCTGCCCACGGTCCGGCAGCTCGCGGCCGACCTGGGCATCGCCCCGAACACGGTGGCGAGGGCGTACCGCGAGCTGGAGGAGGCGGGCCTGATCGAGACCCGCGGCCGCGCAGGCAGCTTCGTGGCGGCGGCGGGCGACCAGACCCGCCGCCGAGCCCAGCAGGCGGCGGCGGAGTACGCGAAGACCACCCGTAGGCTCGGCCTCGACGACGCGGAGGCGCTGTCGATCGTCCGCGCGGCACTCGACGAGGGGAACGGCTGATGCTCAGCGTCCTGACGCTGCTGATCCTGCTGGTGGTCATCGGCGGGATCGTCGCCGTGGTGCTGGCCGTGGTGAATGCGAACAAGCCGAAGCCGCCGCCGTACCCGCCGCCGTACCCGGGGTACCAGCAGCCGGGATATCCGCCGCAGCAAGGGTTTCCGGGGCAGCAGCCGCCGGGGTACCCGCCGCAGCAGGGGTATCCGGGGCAGCAGGGCTACCCCGGCCAGCAGCCGCCGTACCCGGGCCAGCCGCCGTACCCGCCCCCGCCGGGCGGCTATCCCCCGCAGCAGTAAGGGAAAGGTCCCCTTCGGCCGGCGCGCAGTACTCCGGCGGCCTGCGCGGTGCAGGGCCGGGCTCCCGGTAGGCGGGGCTGCCGCAGCGTGCGGCTCTCCCGGCCACGTGAGCCGCACGGCCGCCAAGCCAGGCGCGGCTCGATCCCCCGGCCCCGCGCACCTGCCAGCCGTGTAGCCGCCCTCACATCGCGCGGTAGTCCCGCAGTTCGATCCGCGGCCCGAACCGCGGCCGCCGGTGGCCGGCCGCCTCCAGGTACCGCACCGCCCGCTGCCGCTGCGGCGCATACGGTGCCAGCACCTCCGCCATCCCGGCGTCGTCGATTTTGCGGCCCAGCACCGCGTTCCCCACCATCGACGGGATGTTGTAGTCGCCGAAGCTCACCGCGTCCGGGTCGCCCCACGCGCGCTGCGCGATCTCCGCCGCCGTCCACACCCCGATCCCCGGCACCTGGCGCAGCCAATGCCGGCCCGCGAGCCCGCCGAGCGAAACCGCGTGCTCCAGGTGGTGGGCCATGCCCGCCGCGTTGAACAGGGCCGTCCGGCGCTTGATGTCGACGCCCGCCCGGTGCCAGTGCCAGTCCGGCAGCGCCCGGATCTGCGTCGGCGTCGGCGGCACGCGCAGCCGTGCGGGGGCCGGGCCCGGCGCGGGGGACCCGAAGCGGCGGCACAGCTCGGCCCACGAGCGGATCGCCTCCTTGCCCGCCACCTTCTGCTCCAGCACCGCCAGCACCAGCCAGTCCCACACCGTCCCCGTCGCGCCGAGCCGCAGGCCCGGGACCGCCCGGCGCGCCCGCGCCACGACGTCGTGGTGCGCGACGAAGCCCGAGTCGTCGTCGTCCGCGCCGAGCAGGGCCGGCACGCCGCTGAGCAGGCGGTCCTTCGCGTCGCCCCAGGCCGCCGCCTCGATGCGGCCGTCCGTGTGGCGGCGCAGCGCCAGCGTTCCCTGGCCGTCCACGGTGTTCGTCGCCAGCCAGGTGATGCCACGCTCGTCGGTGAAGATGTTGAGCGACCCGCGCCCGCGCTTCAGCGGACGCAGGACCCGGTCCAGGTCGACTTCGAACGCGGGACGCCAGAACATCGGCTAAGCGTCGCTCGAGAAGCGGACGGAACCGTCGGGCAGGACGACGTCCGGCCAGACCCGGGCGCCTTCCAGCAGCTCGCAGCCCGCCCCGACGGACACGCCGTCGCCCAGCACCACCCCGCGCAGCACCGCGCCGGCCCCGACGCGGGCACCGTGGCCCAGCACCGAGCGCTCGACCACCGCGCCCTCGGAGACGGCCGCGCCGTCGAACAGGACCGAGCCGTCGATCTTCGCGCCCGAGCCGACCACGGCGGCGACGCCGATCGTCGAACCGCCGGACAGCTGGGCGTCCTCCGCCACCGACGCGCCGTCGAGCACCAGGAAGTCACCGGGACGGCCGGGCAGCGCCGACGTCGGCGCCAGGCCGCGCACGAGGTCGGCCGAGCCGCGCACGAACGCCTCCGGCGTGCCGACGTCCAGCCAGTAGGAGGCGTCGACGAACCCCTGGATGTGCGCGCCCTGCTCCAGCAGCTGCGGGAACGTCTCGCGCTCCACCGACACGCGGCGCCCGGCCGGAATGGCCTCGATCACCGGGCGGCGGAAGACGTAGCAGCCGGCGTTGATCTGGTCGGTCGGCGGGTTCGGCGTCTTCTCGAGGAACGCCTGGACGCGGCCGGTCTCGTCGGTCGGCACCGACCCGAACCGGCTCGGGTCCGGCACGCGCTGCAGGTGCAGGGTGACGTCGGCCCCGGATTCGCGGTGGACGCGCAGCTGCTCGCCGAGGTCCGCGCCGGAGAGGATGTCGCCGTTGAAGACGATCACCTGCTCCGCGCGCAGCTTGTCGTAGACGTTCCGGATCGCGCCCGCGGTGTCGAGCGGCTCCTCCTCGACCACGTACTCGAGCTCGAGACCGATCGACTTGCCGTCGCCGAAGTACTCCTCGAACACCTCCGCCCGGTAGCTCGTGCCCAGCACGACGTGCCGGATCCCGGCCTCGCGGATGCGGGAGAACAGGTGGCTCAAATAGGGCGTCCCGGCCGTGGGCAGCATCGGCTTCGGCGCCGACAGGGTCAACGGCCGGAGGCGCGTGCCTTTGCCCCCGACCAGCACGACGGCGTCGACAGCGTCGGTTCGGACCTCGGACGTCACGGAAATCTCCTCTTTTATCACGCACCGCTGAGCGACAAGCCGCGGGAAACCCTGACGGAGGTCGCCCGGAGGGCCTACCCTAGACAGGAAACAGGCGGGCCTTTCCCCAGAGGGCCCCGGGTCAGTCGGGAGGCCGAGGGGATGGACCCCCGCGATCGGGCGGACGCCCTGCTCGCACGAGCCCAGGCGCGCGGTGTGTTCGTCGTGACACCCGACAGCGCGACGTCACCGATGGACTCGTCGAACACCCAGCAGATCCCGCGCGCGCAGATCGACGGGCTCGACCGCAGCCGCGACCCCGACACGACCACGCAGCTGCCGGCGTCGCTGATCGAGGAGAACGACCACCCGCTGGCCGGCTCTTCGCCGACCCGGCGGATGGAGGTCCAGGCCGGACGGCGGCCGCAGCAGACGACGCCGCTGAGCACGCCGTCGCCGACCACGCCGATGCCGGCCCCGCTGTCCCGCCGGCCCCAGGCCGAGCAGATCACGAGCCCGCTGAAGGAGCCCGATCCGGAGGACACCGGCCTGGTGCCGACGGTGACGCAGAACATCGGCAAGTCCGACCTTTCGCGCCGGCTCGACGGGATCTAGCGGGTTTCCAGCTTCAGCCGCAGCGCGAGGCCGAGCTTCACGGCGGCCAGCACCGGCTTCCAGGCGAGCCCCTGGTGGCGGTCGGCGAGGTAGCGGTAGGCGCTGGCGTGGTGCGCGGCCAGCATCTTCTTCGACGCCTGCGACGTCGAGTGCCCGCCTTCGTGCGTCACCCGCGAGGACGGCGCGTAGATGTTCAGCCAGCCCGCCTTGGCGAGCCGGTCGCCGAGGTCGACGTCCTCGAAGTACATGAAGTAGCGCGTGTCGAAGCCGCCGACGGAGTCGAAGGCTTCCCGGCGGAACAGCTGGCACGAGCCGGACAGCCAGCCCGAGACGCGCTCGGCCGGGGCGCCGGTCTCCTGCCGGTACTGCCTGGTCCAGGGGTTGCCGGGCCAGACCTTCGCGAAGACGGCGTGCCCGATCCCGCGCCCGAAGGACGGCAGCAGCCGCGCCGAGGGGTAGACGGTGCCGTCGAGATCGTGGATGAGCGGCCCGAAGGCACCCCCGCGCGGCCACCGCTTGGTGACCTCCAGCAGCGCGTCGAGCGACCCGGGCTCCCATTCGAGGTCCGGGTTGACGACGACGACCCAGCCGAAGGAGTCGTCGAGCTCGGCCACGCCCCGGTTGGCGGCGGTCCCGTAGCCGACGTTCTCCCCGATGGTGAGCAGCTGCACGTTCTTCCGGCCGGCGACAACCCGCTCGAGGGCCCCTTCAACGGACGCGTTGTCCGCGACGACCACCTTCACCTCGCGCTCGGTGGCCTTCTCGAGGGTGTCGAGGAACCGCTCGATGGTGTCCTCGGAGAAGTAGGTCACGGTCACGACGCCGACATCGTCGCCATAGCGGGAATGCTCAGTCACCCGGCCATTGTCCACTCGTCACGCAGGGCAACCCCGCCACCCCGCAGCCCGTGACGGAACGGTCGACTCGCGTGATCAGGAAGCCGACACGCGTGATTGCGAGGTCGACACACCCCGCGGGCCGGTCGCCACCGTGTCGACCCTCCAATCACGCGTGTCGACCCTCCAATCACGCGTGTCGACCCTTCGATCACGGTTCAGCGGGTGCGGAGGTGGCGGGACCAGGCCTTGGCGTACGCCTCCCGGTGCCGTTCCGCCGTCGTGGCCCACGAGAACTCCTTCGCGCGCTGCTGCGCCGCCGTCGCCAGCTCGGCCCGGCGGCCCGGGTCGTCCAGCAGCTCACCCAGCGCCGCCGCCACGTCGCCGGCGCCCACGCCGCAGTACGCCACCGCGTCGCCGCCCACCTCCGGTAGTGACAGCCGGCGCGTCGTCAGCACGCACGCGCCGCACGCCATCGCCTCCAGGACCGGGAGCCCGAACCCCTCGCCCAGTGACGGGTACGCCACCAGCTCCGCTCCGCCCAGGAAGCCGGCCAGCGTGCCGAACGGCAGGTACCCCGCCCGGATCACGCGCAGCCGGTGCGGGACCGCGTCCAGGGCCCGCTCCACCTGCGTGTCCCAGCCCGGCTGGCCCGCCAGGACGAGCGCCGGGGCGTCCCGGCGGCCGGCGACCGCGCGGGCGAAGCCGCGGATCAGCGCCGGCACGTTCTTCCGCGGCTCCAGCGCGCCCAGGAACGCCACGTACGGGGTCCGGCCCAGGCCGATCGCGGCCCGCGCCGCCGCGACCTCGGCCGGCGACGGCGGGTGGAAGCGCTCGCTGTCGACGCCGTGGTGAATCACTTCCAGGGAAGCGTGCCGCACCGGGCCGACGCGGGCCAGCTCCGTGGCCGTCGCCGCCGAGGGCACCACGCACAGCGTCGCGCGCCGCAACGCCGTCGCCGTCCACGCGCGGAAGAAGCGGGCCTTCACCGACGAGTGCAGCACCGCGTCGGTGAAGAACGTCGCGTCGTGCAGCGTCACCACCGAGGCCGCCGACGTCGCGAGGGGCATCGTGTAGTGCGGTGAATGCACCACGTCCGCGCCGAGGCGGCGGGCCAGGCGCGGCAGGGTCGCCTGTTCCCAGGTCAGCCGGGCCGTGCGGGTGGTCGTTGCCGGCGAGGCGGGCACGACGCGGGAGCGTGGCGCCAGCCGATCGTAAAGCTGCAGGTCGCGGGGCTGGCAGACCACGGTGATCCGCGCCCCGTCCGCGTCGAGGGCGGCGACGAGCGAATCCACGTACCGGCCGACCCCGCCGCGGTCCGCGGGCACCGCGGTCGCGTCGATCAGCACCCGGGGGTCATCGCTCACCCCAGCAGAGTACGGCGGCACCCCCGCGCGTTGGTGAGGAACTGGCAAACCGGGCAGGAGGCAGGTTCAGCCGTCGGCCGGCGCCGGAGATCACTGCAGGCGGCCGGGCGGCGGTCCGCAGCGCCGGCCTGACCAGAACAAGGTTCACTCGTGCGCGCGGCGGTGGATCGCCCAGACGGCTTCCGCCGCGCGACGCCACGTGAACGTCCGCGCCCGCTCCCGGCCCGACCGGACCAGGTCCGCGGCCAGCGACGGCGACCCCAGCACCTCGCGCAGCGCCTTCGCCAGCGCCGCCGCGTCCCCGCGCGGCACCATCACCCCCGCGCCGCCCGCCACCTCGGCCAGCGCCGGGACGTCGGTGTGCACCACCGGGACCCCGGCCGCCATCGCCTCGATCAGGCCCAGCCCGAATCCCTCGGCGAGGCTGGGTACGGCCAGCACGTCCGCCCGGCGCAGCGCGGTCGCCAGCTGGGCGTCCGTCACCTTTCCCAGCACCCGCAGCCGGTCGGCCGGCAGGCCGCGCTCGGCCGCCAGCGCCACCGGGTCGACGCCGCCCCAGCCCGGCTGGCCGGCCAGCACCAGCGCCGTGCCGTCCAGCGCCGCGACCGCGTCGACCAGCACGTCGATGCCCTTGCGCGGCTCGATCGTGCCGACCGCCAGCACGTACTGCACCGGGAGGTCCAGCTCGGCCGAGCCCTGGGGCACCCGCACGCCGTGCGGGACCACCCGCACCGGGACGTCGACGTCGATCAGCACGGCCAGCTCGTCGGCGACCGCCCGCGTCGGCACGACCAGCCCGGACGCCCTTCGCGCAGCCCGCGCGATCATCGACCGGTGCCAGCTCACGCCGCGCGCGGTGAGCGTCTCGGGGTGCGTCCACGGCACGGTGTCGTGCACGGTCACGCTCAGCGTCTTCCCGGCCGGGGCGCGCGGTGGCGCGAACGGCGTCGGCGCGTGCACCGCGTCGCCGCCCGGCCACCAGCGCAGGCCCAGCTGCCACGCGGCGACCAGCGCGCGCGGCGGGATCCGCAGCACCCGCGGCCCGTCGACGCCGTCCAGCCGGGCCGCGGCCACGTCGGCATGCCGCGCGACGACGCTGGACACCGTCCAGCCCGGCGGCGCGGTCTTCGCGAGCGCGGGGAGCAGCTCGGCCGTGTAGCGCCCGGTGCCACCGGGCACGGGCGCGAGGAGCTGCTCGGCGAGCACGACCAGTTCGGGCACGCGGCTATTGTGCGGGACGTGACCGTCAATCCCGCCACCACGGTGGTAGTCGTGACCTGGCGGGGTGCCCCGCACGTCACGGCCTGCCTCGACGCGCTCGCCGCGCAGACGCGTCCACATCGGACGCTCGTGGTGGACAACGCCTCCGACGACGGCACCGCCGCCCTGCTCGCGGCCCATCCCTCGCGCCCGGAAGTGCTCCGCCTCCCGCGCAACACCGGCTACGCGGGCGCGCTCGCCGTGGCCCTCGAAACAGTCGGGACGCCGTTCATGGCGTGGCTGAACGACGACGCCGAACCGGCGCCGGACTGGCTCGCCACGCTGGAGGACACCCTGGAGAAGGCGCCGCTGGCCGCCGCGGCGACCTCGCTGCTCGTGCGGCCCGACGGCGGCACGCAGTCCGCCGGCGTCCGGCTGACCGCCGACGGCCACGGCGCCGACGTCACCGAGCCCGCCGGCGAGGTGTTCGGCTTTTGCGGCGGAGCGGCCCTGCTGCGCACCGACGCCTTGAAGAGCGTGCACGGCGTTCCGGCCGGATTCTTCTGTTATTACGAGGACACCGACACGGCGTGGCGGCTGCGGCTGGCCGGGTGGGACGTCGTCGCGGCACCGGACGCCCGCGTCCGGCACGCCCACGGCGTCAGCAGCGAACTGGGCTCGCCCCTGTTCCATCGCTGGAACGAGCGCAACCGGCTGCTCATGCTGCTGCGCTGCGCACCCCGCGACGTCGCCGTGAAACAGCTGATCAGGTTCGCGGCGCTCACCGCCGTGCTGCCGCTGCGCCCCGGGCGCCCTGCCGCGGCCAACTTCCGGTTCGGCCTGCGCTGCCGGGTGCTCGCCGAGGTGGCCCTGCGGCTACCAGCGACGTTGCGGATGCGCCGCAAGATCACCCGCCGGGCGGCGCTCGGCCGAGGCGCGGTCTGGGAGGCATGGGCGGGCCTTTAAGCTTGCGCCAGGATCGACGACGAGGAGCTGGCTTTGGCGCAGGGGGATCCGCAACCGCTCGTCTCGGTGATCGTGGTCAACTACCACGGCGCCGACGACACGATCACCTGCCTGCGCGCGCTCGCCGAGCACGACTACCCCGAGCTCGAGCTGCTCTGCGTCGACAACTCGGACGAGGCCGCGCGCATCCGCGAAGCCGTTCCCGGGGCCCGGGTGATCGAGGCCGGCCGTAACACCGGCTTCGCCGGCGGCTGCAACCTCGGCGCGAGGCACGCCAAGGGAACCGTCCTCGCCTTTCTCAACAACGACGCCCGCCCGGCGCCCGGCTGGGTCTCCGCCGCGGTCGCCGAGCTGCGCGCCCAGCCCGGGGTCGCCGCCGTGGCCAGCAAGGTCCTCGACTGGGACGGCACCGGCACCGACTTCGTCGACGGCGGCCTGACCTGGTTCGGCATGGGCTACAAGCGCCACGCCGGCTCGCCACTGGCCGACGTCCCGGCCGCGGAGCACGAGGTCGCGAAGGACGTCCTGTTCGGCACCGGCTCGGCGCTGTTCGTCCGGGCGAGCGTGTTCGCCGAGCTCGGCGGCTTCGACGAGCGGTTCTTCATGTTCTACGAGGACGTCGACCTCGGCTGGCGGCTCAACCTCCGCGGCTGGCGCGTCCGGTACGTCCCGGAGTCGCTGACGTATCACCGCCACCACGCCACGATGGCGTCGGTCGACGCCCCCGAGACCGGCCGCGAGACGTTCCTCCTGGAGCGCAACGCCCTGGCCGCGCTGTACAAGAACCTCTCCGACGAGACCCTGGCCCGCGCGCTGCCCGCGGCGCTCGCGCTGGCCGTGCGCCGTGCCACCGCCCGCGGTGAGCTCGACCCGACCCAGCTGGACCTCGAACACGGCGTCGGCCCGATCGAATCCGGCGACGTCGCCATCCCGCGCACGACGCTCGCCGGGCTGCTGGCCATCGACCAGTTCGTCGAGCAGCTGCCGTCGCTGGCGGAGTCCCGCGCGGCCGAGCAGGCCGCCCGCGTCCGCACCGACGCTGACCTGCTTCCGTTGCTGCGCAAGGCGTTGGAGCCCGCCTACCCGCTCCCGCGCTACCTGGCCGCGCACGACATCCTCGTCGAGGCGTTCGGCATCGCCAAGGCGTTCGGGCAGCGCCGGAAGATCCTCGTGCTCACCGGCGACGCGCTCACCGAGCGGATGGCGGGCCCGGCGATCCGCGCCTGGAACATCGCGCTGGCCCTGGCCGCGGAGCACGACGTCCACCTCGTCACGACCAACCCCCTGGCGACCCCGCCGCCGGCGCCGTTCCGGGTCAGCGCGGGCAAGTTCCGCGAGCTCGACGCGCCGATCGCCTGGGCCGACGTCGTCGTCCTGCAGGGGCACGTGCTCGAACTGGCGCCCTCGCTGAAGAAGCAGCACAGCGGCAAGATCGTCGTCGCCGACCTGTACGACCCGATGCACCTCGAGCTGCTGGAGCAGGGCAAGGGCGTCGCGGACGACAAGCGCGCGGCCGACCTCGCGGGCGTCACGCGCGTCCTGGACGCCCAGCTCGAACGCGGCGACTTCTTCCTCTGCGCGTCCGAACGGCAGCGGCACTTCTGGCTCGGCCACCTCGCCGCGATGGGCCGGCTTTCGCCGCGGCTCTACGACGCCGACCCGACGACGCAGTCGCTGCTCGCGGTCGTCCCCTTCGGCCTGCCGGCCGAGCCGCCGGTGCGCACCGGGCCGGGCCTGCGCTCGTCGCTCGGCATCGGCGGCACCGACCACGTCGTGCTCTGGGCGGGCGGGGTGTACAGCTGGTTCGACCCGTTGACGCTGGTCCGCGCGATCGACCGGCTGCGCCGCAACCGCGGCGACGTCCGGCTCGTGTTCCTGGGTATGAAACACCCGAACCCCGAGGTCGCCGAGATGGACATCGGCACGCGGACGATCCGGCTGGCGGACTCGCTGGGGCTGACCGGCAAGCACGTCTACTTCAACGAGCAGTGGGTGCCCTACCACGAGCGCCAGAACTGGCTGCTCGACGCGAACTGCGGCGTCACGACGCACTACGAGCACGTCGAGACGACGTTCGCGTTCCGCACCCGCGTCCTCGACTACCTGTGGGCGGGGCTGCCGATCGTCACCACCGACGGCGACGCCTTCGCCGACCTGGTCCGGGCCGAGCGGCTCGGCGTGGTCGTCCCGGCCGAAGACGACGCCGCGCTGGCGGACGCGCTCGAGAAGGCGTTGTACGACGAGGAGTTCGCCGCGGGCTGCGTCGAACGGCTCGCCGTCGTCGCACAGCGGTTCGCGTGGCCGGAAGCGCTGAAGCCGCTGGTCGAGTTCTGCCGCGACCCGCGGCCGGCGGCCGACCGGCTGCCCGGGTCGGCGGATCTGGTGACGACGCCGGCGGTGCGCGGCCGGGCGATGCTGCGGCGGGACGTCGACCTGGTGCGCGAGTACCTCGCCGCGGGCGGCGCGTCGGAGCTGGCGCGGCGCGTCGCCGGCCGCGCGCTGAAGGTCGCGAAGCAACGGCTCCGCCGTGGCTAGGTCACTGAGCGTCCTCCTCGACGGCACTCCCCTACTCGGTGCGCGCACCGGGATCGGCCGGTACACGGCCGCGCTGAGCGAAGAACTGGTGTCGATCCCGGAGGTCGACATACGCGCGGTGGCGTTCACGCTGCGCGGCTGGCGGCGGCTGCGGCACGTGCTCCCGTACGGCGCCCGGGCGCGCGGGATGCCGGTGGCGGCGCGCCTGCTGCGGGCGGCGTGGCTGCGGTCGGACTTCCCGCCGGTGGAGCTGTTCGCCGGCCCCACCGACGTGGTGCACGGCACGAACTTCGTGCTGCCGGGCCGGTTCCGCGCGGCGGGCGTGGTGACGATCCACGACCTGGCCTTCCTGGACAACCCCGCGGAGCTCGCCCCGAGCGACCGCGGCCTGCCGGAGCTGGTCCGCCGCGGCGCCCGCCGCGCGAACGTCATCTGCACCCCGACGTCGGCGGTGGCCGACGCGGTGGCGGAGCGCCTGGACGTCTCCCGCGAGAAGATCGTGGTGACCCCGCTGGGCGTGAACCCGGCGTGGTTCACCGCGCGTCCCCCGGACGACGAGCGCCGGGCCCGCCTCGGCCTGCCGTCGCGCTACCTGTTGTTCGCCGGAGCGGCCGGGCCGCGCAAGGGCCTGGACTGGCTGACCCGCGCCCACGACGCGGCCCCGGACCTGCCGGACCTGGTGTTCGCGGGCCCGGGCCCGTTCCCCCGCGGCCCCCGGCGGTCCCAGACCGGCTATCTGTCCGATGTGGACCTGCGCACGGTGGTCGCGGGCGCGTCGGCGCTGGTGCTGCCGTCCCGCGACGAGGGCTTCGGCCTGCCGGTGCTGGAGGCGATGGCCTCGGACGTCCCGGTGGTCTGCACGGACATCCCGGCCCTGCGCGAGGTGGCGGGCGAGTGCGCCAGCCTGGTCCCGTACGGCGACGTGGACGGCCTGGCGGAGGCCCTGCGAACGGCGGTGACGGACCCGCACGCGGTGGCGACCTCGGCATCGAGGCGAGCCCACGCGGCGAACTTCACCTGGCGGACGTGCGCGGAGCTGACGGTCGGCGCGTACCGGCTGGCCTCAGGACGGCACTGATCCCTTGTAGGCAGCCAGGACCTCCTCGAGCGGGCCGGCCCCGCGGATCCGGCCTTCGTCCATCCACACCGCGTCGGTGCACAACTCCCTGAGCAGCTCGTCGGAATGCGAAGCGAAGACGAGGATCCCGGACCGGCGGGCGAGGTCCACCAGGCGTTCGCGGGCCTTGGCGAGGAAGGCCGCGTCGATCGCGCCGAGGCCTTCGTCGAGGATGAGGATTTCGGGGTCGATCGTGGTGACCACGCCGAGCGCGAGCCGGACCCGCATCCCGGCGGAGTAGGTGCGCAGGGGCAGGTGGAGGTAGTCGCCGAGCTCGGTGAACTCGGCGATATCGTCGACGCGCTCTTCCATCCGCGCGCGGTTCACGCCGAGGAACAGGCCCCGGATCAGGATGTTCTCCCGGCCGGAGACCTCGGGGTCCAGGCCGACGCCGAGGTCGAACACCGGCGCGATCCGGCCGGCGACCCGGGTATTGCCCCGCGTCGGCTCGTAGATGCCGGACAACAGCCGCAGCAGCGTCGACTTGCCGGCGCCGTTGTGCCCGACCAGCCCGACGCGATCGCCGTCGCCGAGGGACAGCGTGATGTCCCGCGGGGCCTCGATGACCGGCGCTTTCGCGCCCGTGCCGATCTTCCCGCCGACCTTGCCGAGCACCCGTTTCTTCAGCGACCGCGTCTTGGCGTCGAAGATCGGGAAGTCGACGGAGGCGTTGCGCACCTCGATGCTCACCATGCCTGCCACCCCTTCGGACCTGAATGCGAATGCAAGTTATCATTCGCATTCGGAGGGCGATCGACAGGAGGGACAGCGATGCACGAGGGGTTCCATCCACCGCAGCAGGCGCGCAGCCGGGCGTCCCTGGAGAAGGTGCTGGCCGCGGCCGAGCACGTGCTCGCCCATCGCGGCCACGAGGAGTTCACCATCGGCGCGGTCGCCGAACAGGCCGGACTGTCGGTGGGCGCGATCTACCGCCGGTTCGACGGCAAGGACCAGCTCCTGTACGCCGTGAAGGACCAGTTGCTCGGCCGCCTGGAGACGAGCGTCGCCGAAGCGCTCCGCGATTCAGAGCCCGGAGTGCGCGAGGTCGTCGGCGCCTTCACCCGCGCACTGGCGGACACCTTCGCCGCTCATGACCGCATCTTCCCCGAGCTGCTCGACGGCCAGCGCGAAGACGGCCGCGATCGGGGCCTGCGCGCCTTGGCCACCATTCACGAGGCGTTCGTCGCGGCCGCGGGAGACGGTCCGGCCGTCCGGATGGCCGCCCGGACCGTCATCGGCGCCTGCGTGCACCGCGCGGCCACCGCCCGGCTCTGGACCGACGACTTGGACTGGACCACCTGGGCCGCCGAAACGGCGGAGATGACGCTCGCCTATTTGGCGGCCGCGAAGTAGGCGGCCAGCGCCTCTTCCCACGGCCGCATCGGGGTCAGCCAGGCCTCACGCCATGAAGCCGGGGACAGCACCGAGTACGCCGGTCGCGCGGCCGGGCGGGGGAACTCCGCCGTCGTACACGGCTGCACCCGGGCCGGGTCCGCGCCCAAGTGCTCGAAGATCGCCCGGGCGAACCCGCACCAGGTGACCGCGCCCGCGTTGGTGCAGTGCAGGATCCGCCGCTCCGGCCCGTCACCCGCCGCCGCGCGGGAGGCCAGCTCGAGCAGGCCCGCGGCCAGGTCGGCCGTCCACGTGGGACCGCCCACCTGATCGTCCACAACGGACAACTCCGGCCGGGAAGACTCCAGCGACACCATCGTCTTCACGAAGTTCGTCCCGGTCTTGCCGTACAACCACCCGGTCCGCACCACCCACGACGACGCGCCGGACCCGAGGACCGCGTCCTCGCCCGCCGCCTTCGTGCGGCCGTACGCCGAACGCGGCCCCAGCTCGTCGGACGGCTCGTACGGCGACGAAGCGTCCCCCGGGAAGACGTAGTCGGTCGACACGTGGATCAGCGGCACCCGGCGGGACGCGCAGGCCGCCGCGAGCACGCGCGGCCCGTCGGCGTTCACCGCGAACGCGCGCTCCTCGTCCGTCTCCGCCGCGTCGACCGCCGTGTACGCCGCCGCGTTGACGACGACCGGTGCCGAACCCGACTCCCGCGCCCGCTCGGCCAGCGCGCCGACCGCCGCCAGCACCTGGCCCGCCTGCGTCACGTCCAGCTCGGCCGACCCCGGGGCCACGACCTCCACCGAAGGCGACGCCAGCGCGGCGAGATCCCGGCCGAGCTGCCCGGAACCCCCGGGCACGAGCACCGTCAGCCGCACAGGCACTTCCTCTACTTCCGGAGGGCGGTCCGCTCGGCCAGCGGTTCCCACCACGCGCGATTTTCCGTGTACCAGGCCACTGTCGCGGCCAGACCGTCCTCGAAGGACACGCGCGGAGCGTACCCCAGCTCCTTGTTGATCTTCGTGATGTCCACCGAGTAGCGGCGGTCGTGGCCCTTGCGGTCCTCGACCGGCTCGACGCTGTCCCAGCCCGCACCGACCGCCTGGAGCAGCTTCTCCGTCAGCTCGCGGTTGGTGAGCTCGGTGCCGCCGCCGATGTTGTAGATCTCGCCCGGCCGGCCCCCCTCGGCGACCAGCTGGATGCCGAAGCAGTGGTCGTCCACGTGCAGCCAGTCACGGACGTTGAGCCCGTCGCCGTAGAGCGGCACCTTCCGCCCGTCCAGCAGGTGCGTGACGAACAGCGGGATGACCTTCTCCGGGAACTGGTACGGACCGTAGTTGTTGGAGCACCGGGTGATGCACACCGGCAGCCCGTGGGTGCGGAAGAACGACCGCGCCACCAGGTCCGACGACGCCTTCGACGCCGAGTACGGCGAGTTCGGCTCCAGCACGTGGTCTTCGGTCCACGAGCCGTGCTCGATCGAGCCGTACACCTCGTCGGTGGACACGTGCACGAACTTGCCGACGCCCGCTTCCAGCGCCGCCTGCAGCAGGTTCTGCGTGCCGAGCACGTTGGTCAGCACGAAGTCGGCGGCCCCGAGGATCGAGCGGTCCACATGGGACTCCGCGGCGAAGTGCACGACCAGGTCCACGCCGGTCATCACGTCGGTGACGAGCGCGGTGTCGCAGATGTCGCCGCGCACGAAGCGCAGCCGCGGGTCCGCGGCGACCGGCGCCAGGTTCGCCTCGTTGCCCGCGTAGGTGAGCTTGTCGAGCACGACCACCTCGGCGTCGCGCAGCGCCGGGTAGGCGCCGGTCAGCACCTGCCGGACGTAGTGCGACCCGATGAAGCCGGCACCACCGGTGACCAGGACCCGCATCTTCCCGCCTTCCCTTCGTGCCCCGGGCGGGGCATACCGCCCCCAGCCTACGGAGGTCCCACAACACCCTCAGTAGAGTCTGATCGGAGGCACACGGGTGCCCTGGGGGAAGCACGGGGTCAATGGGGAGGAAGCGCGTGACCGAACAGGCTGCGCCGACCATCCCGGCGCGTCGCGGCCACGGCGTCGCGGTCCTCGCCCGCCGCGGCGGCAAGGTCGTGCTGTCCATGCTGTCCGTCGCCGTCCTGGCCCTGACCTGGTACGGCTGGCACTACATCGGCGACCCGAACACCGGCCTGACGACCACGAACGTCTTCGCCGACACCGAGGCGCACGCGAAGCCGCTCGACGGCGCGATCGACATCCTGCTGGTCGGCCAGGACAGCCGCACGGACGCGCAGGGCAACCCGCTGCCCCGCGAAGTGCTGGACATGCTGCACGCCGGCGTCTCCGACGGCGAGCTGAACACCGACACGATGATCCTCGTGCACATCCCCCAGAACGGGAAGCACGCGATCGCGATCTCCTTCCCCCGCGATTCGTGGGTGGAGCTGACCGGCGGCTTCGGCAAGCACAAGCTCAACAGCGCGTTCGTCTACGCCTACACCGACACCTACCGCGCGTTGCAGCGCCAGGGCGTGACCGACCTGAAGCAGGCCGACCAGGAAGCGAAGGTCGCCGGGCGCAAGAACCTCATCGCCACGCTCGAGAAGTTCATCGGCAAGCCGGGCATGATCGACCGCTACGCCGAGGTGAACCTGGCGAGCTTCTACGAGATCACCAAGTCGATCGGCGGCGTCGAGGTCTGTCTCAAGGGACCGGTCAAGGAGACGAAGTCCGGCGTGGACCTGCCGGGCGGCCGCCAGACGATCGAGGGCGTGCAGGCGCTCGCGTTCGTCCGCCAGCGCTACGGCCTGCCCAACTACGACCTCGACCGGATCGCGCGCCAGCAGGCGTTCCTGTCCGGGCTGGCCCGCAAGGTCATTTCGACCGACGTGCTCACCAGCCCGGCGAAGATCGCCGACCTGGTCTCCGCGGTGAAGAAGTCCGTCGTGGTGTCGCAGGGCTGGGACCTGACCGAGTTCGCCGAGCAGATGCGCGGCCTGACCGGCGGCAACATCGAGTTCCACACCATCCCGACGCTGGGCAACGCGAACATCGGCGGCGCGGACGTGCTGCGCGTCGACCCGGCCGCGGTGGCGGCCGAGGTGACGCGGCTGACGTCGGACGGCAGCACGCCGGCCGCCCCGACGCCGGCGCAGGTGCCCGGCGCGAAGGCCGTCACGGTCGAACTGTTCGACGGCTCGGGCTCGCCGGCGGTGGCCGGCCAGACGCACTCGATGCTGCAGAGCAAGGGCTTCACCCTCGGCGCCGACCAGCGGCTGAGCACCCGCAACACGACGGTGGTCCGGTACAACCCGGCCGACGAAACCGCGTTGGGCCTGGTCAAGCAGGCTCTCGGCGGCAGCGTCCAGGCCGAACCGGACCGCGACGTCCCGGCCGGGCACGTGCGCGTGCTGCTGGGCAAGGACTTCCGGAACTCGGCAGCCGGCGCGGGTGGCGCGCCGACGTCGTCGGCCGCGAAGCCGCCGGTGGTCCCGACGACGGTTTCCACCCCCGCCGCGCCGCCGATCACGGCGGGCGACGTCCCCTGCGTCAACTAGACTGCACACGCAGGGTGTTCGGGGGAGGTAGGCCAGCGTGGCGGATGAGCAGGAAGAACCGGAGGCGATCGCCGATCCGGTGACGCCGAGTGACGACCCGAGACGGTCGCGGGCACGCCGGGCCGGGCGGGTGACGCGCCGGGTGGCGCTGGGCCTGGTGTCGCTGCTCGCGCTGGGTGCCAGCGGCTACGCCTACGTCACCAAGGACCAGCTGCAGAGCACGATCCCGACGACGGACGCGCTGACCCCGCGGGCCGGCGAGCCCGCGCCGCCCCCGGCGGACGACGGCGCGGAGGACATCCTGCTCGTCGGCAGCGACGCCCGGACGGACGCGCAGGGCAACGCGCTGCCGGCGCGGGTGCTGCGCCAGCTGCGCACGGAAGCCAACAACGGCGCGGTGAACACCGACACGGTGATCGTGCTGCGGGTGCCGAAGAACGGCGGCAAGCCGTCGGCGGTCTCGATCCCGCGCGACACGTGGACGGCCATCCCGGGCCGCGGCGAAGCCAAGATCAACTCGGCCTACGGCGTCGCGAAGGCGCACGCGGCGCAGGCGTTGCGCGGGCAGGGCGAGCACGACCAGGCGAAGATCGAGCGCGACTCCGACACCGAGGGCCGCCGGGTCCTGGTGCAGGCGGTGCAGGACCTGACGCAGGTGCGGATCGACCACTACGCCGAGATCAACCTGCTGGGCTTCTACCTGCTGACCGAGGCGCTGGGCGGGGTCAAGGTGTGCCTGAACCACGCGACCGAGGACAAGGACTCGGGCGCGAACTTCCACCGCGGCGAGCAGACGGTGTCGGGCGGCGAGGCGCTGTCGTTCGTCCGCCAGCGCAAGAACCTGCCCCGCGGCGACCTGGACCGGATCGTCCGGCAGCAGGCGTTCCTGTCGTCGGCGCTGCACCAGCTGCTCTCGGCGGGCACCCTGACCAGCCCGGGAACGCTGAACGACCTGATGGACGCGGTGCACCGGTCGTTGACCCTGGACCCGGGCCTCGACCTGCTGCAGTTCGCCCAGCAGGCGAAGGGCATCGCGTCGGGCGACTTGACGTTCGCGACGATCCCGGTGGTGACGGCGAACGGCCGGAGTGCGGACGGCCAGAGCATCGTGCAGATCGACGTGAAGGCGGTCCGCGACTTCGTGGCGGGCTTGGCGGGCCGGTCGGCCGCGCCGGCCCCGGCGGGTGGCGGCTCGGGCAGCGGCGCCGCCCCCGGCGCGGCGCCGCTGCTCCGAGACTCCCCCGGGGTCCCCTGCGTCAACTGAAGTCGGCGCGGTGCTCCTCGGCCCACTGCCGGAACGTCCGCGGTGCGTTCCCCGTCACCTCGCGCACCACATCCGTCACCTTCGATGGCTCCTGCAACGTCCGCGCCCAGGCCCCGAGCACCGACGCCGGCACCTCCGGCGGCCAGCCCAGCGCCAGCATCCGCTCGATCGCCTGGTCCTTCGTCAGTTCTTCGACTCGCAACGGCCGGCCGAGGACGTCCGAGAGGACCTCGGCCTGCTCGCGGAACGAGATCGGCTCCGGGCCCGTCAGCGCAAGGGACTCCCCGTCGTGCGAGCCGTCGACCAGGATGCGGGCCGCGACGTCGGCGATGTCCCGTTCGTGGATCGCCCCGATCCGCGAGTCCGGGTAGGCCGTCCGGACCACCCCTTCGGCGATGTCCGCGCGCCAGCCCAGGGTGTTCGTCGCGAAGGCGCCCGGGTTCAGCGCCGTCGAAGCGAACGACCCCGCGGCCAGGGCCTGCTCGACCGCGCGGTGCAGCCCCGCGATCCGGCTCTGCGCGGCATCCGGTTCGAGCGTCGCGGCCGACGACAGCAGCACGACGTGCCGCACCCCGGCCGCTTCGGCCGCCTTCACGAATCCCTCGATCCCCTGCGGCCGCGTGTACAGGAAGGCCGCGGAGACGCCGTCGAGCGCGGGCTCCAGCGTCGAGGCGTCTTCGAGGTCCGCGCTCACCTTCGCGACGCCGTCCGGGACGTCGAGCTTCGAGGCGTCGCGGCTCGACGCGCGGACGTCCTGACCTGCGGCGACGAGCGCGTCGACCACCGCGCGCCCGACGTGTCCGGTGGCTCCGGTGACGAGAATGGTCATGTATGCCCCCAGCTCCGAGATATTTTGCTTTAAAAGCAAACGTACTGAGACTGGAGATGCCGTGTCAACCGGCAGCGCGCGTGGTCCGCGCTTTAGCCTGTCCGCATGAGCCTGACCGACGAGCTGCTGCGCCCGCTGCTGGCCTCGCCCGCCAAACCGTTGATCACCCACTACGACGACCAGCTGGGCAGCCGCGTCGAGCTGTCCGTCGCGACCACGGCCAACTGGGCGGCGAAGACCGCCAACTGGCTGACCGAAGAGTTCGACGTCGAACCGGGCGACGCCGTGGCGGTGCAGCTCCCGGCGCACTGGCAGACCGTCGGCGTGCTGCTCGGGGCGTGGTGGTGCGGGGCGCGGGTGGTGACCGAGGGCGCCGGCGCGCGGCTGGCGTTCGTCGGCCCGGACGACCCGGAACCGACCGGCGCGGCGGCCACCGCCGTCGTCACGCTGGATCCCATGGGCCGCGGCCTCACCGAGCCGCCGGGCGGCGGCGCGTTCGACTACCTGTCCGAGGCGCGGACCGCGGGCGACCAGTACAGCCCGCTCTTCCCGGTACCCGGCGACACGACGGCGCTCTTCGGATCCACTGTGGACGAGGTACTGGCCGAAGCCAGGGCCCGCGCCGCGAAACTCGGCCTCACCGCGGACGACCGGGTGCTGTCCACCCGGGACTGGGACGGCCCGGACGGCATCCTCGACGGCCTGCTCGTCCCCCTGGCCGCGGGCGCCCACCTGGTCCACGTGAGCAACGCGGACCAGGCGAAGCTGGGAGCCCGCCGTGATGCGGAGCGCACCACGGCGGACCTCCCGGGCTAGGCGCTGGCCAGCTCGCCCGCCTCGACGTCGCGGCGGGCGCGCTTGCGGCCCCACAGCAGGTGGTCGAGCGAAAGGCGCCCGCCGTTGAAGCCGAGGGCAAGGCCGGCGAGCGCGAGCACGAGGACCAGCTCGTAGCCGCCCTGGCCGGTCAGGCCGTTGTCGATGTGCACCGAGAGCAGCGCGCCGACCGAGATCACGACGTAGCCGATGCCGACGAGCGGCAGCAGGAAGCCGACGATGAACGCGATCGAACCGAGGATCTCCACGGTCATCGCGAAGACCGCGGCGGCGGTGGGCAGCGGGATGCCCGTCATCTCGAAGAACTTCGCCGTGCCGTCGATACCGTTGTTCCACTTCTGCAGCCCGTGCGCGAGGAAGACGACCGCGACGCCGATCCTCCCCAGCAACAGGGCCACGTCCTTGAATCGTCCGAACATCCGGTTTCAGCTCCCGAGTAGGTGAAAGTTCAACTGACCCGACCCAAAGTAGGGCACCGGGTACCCGCACCCGAAGCTCCGGAGCGTGATCGACAGGAAACCGACAGGGACGTTCAGCGCTTGTGCGCCCGGGCCGCGCCGAAGCAGTACACGCCGAACGCGGCGAGGCCGAGGGCCACGACGATCAGCAGCACGGTGCCGAAGGGCTGAGCGGAGAGCGTCTTGAGGGCGGCGTCCAGGCCGCCGGCCTTGTTCGGGTCGGCCGTGAACCCGGCGATGGCCAGCAGGATCGCGACGATGGCCAGGACGACAGCCTTGGCGAGGTAGCCCGTGGTGCCGATCCAGCCGATCCAGCGCTTGGTCTTCCCCGGCAGCTCGGTCGTGTTCAGGTCCTCGAGGAACTTCTTCTTCACGCCCTTGACGGCCGCCGCGATGGCGACGCCGAGAATGGCCGCGGCGGCGATCACGACCAGCGCGGGTCCGGCCGGCAGCTTGAGCAGCTCGGCGGTGAACTCCTGTTGCTTCTGGTTGCTGGACCCGCCGCCCCCGCTGCCGCTGGCGATGCGGATGGCGGTGATGCCAAGCAGGATCACGACGACGCCGCGCGCGGCCGCGCCGATCCGCTTGCGCGTCCGCTTGCCGCCGCTGACCCACTCGTAGCCGGTGGCGGCCATCAGGAACTGCCAGAGGCCGAAGAGGATCAGGCCGACGGCGACGATCCAGAGCAGGATCTGGCCGAACGCCGTGGAGCCGATCTGCTGCAGAGCGCCCTTCTGGTCCGCCTGCTCGCTGTCACCGAAGGCGACCTGCAGGGCGAGGTAGGCGATGACCAGGTGCACGACGCCGTAGCACGCCATGCCGGCGCGGCCGAGCACTTGCGCGGTGTTGCTCTTCTCGCCTCTTTCGGCGGTGGCCTCTGTCCGGTTCATGCCTGCTGTAGTACCCACGTCCGACCTTGATCCGCTGGGCCAAGCGGACTAATCACTTGCTGTGCCTGAGCCGCGCGCCCGCGTGGCCGCCCCCGGGCTAGGCGGGGCGGCGCCGCACCTCGTCGAGGCCGGCCCAGCCGCCGTTGACCGCGAGCAGCGTCAGCACCTGTTCGGCTTGTTCGGCGAACCGGGTGAGGTCCTCGTGCAGCAGGGCCGCGCGCTCGCCGTCGAGCTGGTCGAAGTCGTCGAACCACAGCGAGATGGCGGAGCCCGCGGTGACGGCGAGCCCCTGCGTCAGGCTCAGGAACCTCGGCGACGGCTCGTCGGCGGCCGCGCGGTAAGCGGTTTCGATCTCGTCGCAGGCGGCGAGCAGGTCACGCAGCTGGCGAACGGCCCCGGCCGGGGTCCCGTCCCAGGCGGCGGTCGGCCAGGCGCGATCGGACAGCTCGAGCCACAGCCGCCAGCCGGCGACCAGCTCGGCTTCGTCGTGGGGCGTCCAGGACGCCGGAACCGGCCAGTACATGCTTCGAGGGTGACACCGGCGGAGCGCAAATCCGCCCCGCCGGTGGGTTATGTCTCATGTGGCGAAACTCAGGAGATGACGGGCGCCACGGGCACACACGGAGGCGTCTTGGCGTGCGCCGGATCGAGCGCGTTGAGCACGAGCCCGGCGGCCACGGGGTCGTAGGTGATGCCGAGGTGGTCGGTGAAGTCGAGCCCGCAGACGTTCTGCAGCAGAATGTTCCGCACGTTCGGCCCGGGCGCCAGGAACGCACTGGCGTACGGCGTCACGACGTCGTCGTACCGGGTCTGGATGACGGTGTACTGGATCCCGGGCACGGTCTCCCCACCGGCGTTGAGATCGGCGAGGAAGCCGGACCCGACGGCTTGGTCGTTGCAGGCCTGGCAGACGGTCCCGAGCGCGGCGGGCACCCCGGGAACCATCTCGAGGGTGCTGAGAAGCCCGAAGAGATCGGTCCCGTGGTTAGAGGGAGAGAGCCCGACCACCCGGCTGATCTTGTCCGAGCCCCCGAGATACTTGATCCAGTACCGGACGTTCATCCCACCCTGCGAGTGCCCGACGACATCGAGCTTGGCCGCCCCGGTGGCGGCGAGGATCCGATCCCCGAAGGAGGCAAGCGCTTTCGCGGTGTCGGCAACGGGCCCGACGGTCTGCAGGAAGGCCCCGGGAGCCCCACCGAAGTTCCCGGCAAAGACGCAGTAGCCGGCGGAGGCGAGCCTCTGCGAGAGGCTGGCCCAGTTCTCATAGGCGTTGGCAGTGGTCCCGTTGGAGAGAAGAACGGGATCGGGATGAGCCGAGCTGGGCCGGCACCCCCAGTCATTGGCCCCGGGAGGAGCAAGGGTGGGATCCGCAAGCGAGTAGACGGCAGCGGCAAGGATGTTGGGCTGAACAGGCCCGGAAGGCTCCTGTTCAGCGGAGGCAACGCCGGCCCCCAGCCCAACCAAAGCCACCGAAGCGGCAACGACCAAGACGAACCTGCGCCCCATTGCGCCCATCCGTTCCACCTCTCAGCGAACCGCGGTGACCAGCATCACCAAGAGGCTTAACGCACGAGTAGCCACCAGGAAGCTCACCCCAGTGAGTGAATCCGAAAGCCGCACAGACCCACCCACCCCAGCCCCGGCGCAACCCAGACCCCCCGCAACCCCGATACGAAGCCAGAACACGGCCGGCGGCATGTTGTCAAGGCACGCTTTCCCGCCTTGACAACATGCCGCCGGCCGTAGTCACAATCAGGCTTCGGGGTTGCAACCCGAAGAAAGTCAGCCCTTCAAAAGAGCCCGAGCCATAACAACCTTCTGAATCTGATTGGTCCCCTCGTAAATCTGGGTGATCTTGGCATCCCGCATCATCCGCTCAACAGGGAAGTCCCGGGTATACCCAGCCCCACCAAAGAGCTGAACAGCATCCGTAGTCACCTCCATGGCAATATCGGACGCATAAGCCTTCGCAGCAGAAGCCATGAACCCAGCCCGCTTGTCCCCCCGCTCAGAAGCAGCAGCAGAGGCATAAACGAGGTGACGAGCAGCCTCGATCTTCGTCCCCATATCGGCAAGCATGAACTGAACACCCTGGAACTCGGAGATCGACTTGCCGAACTGCTTCCGGTCCTTGACGTACGCCACCGCCGCATCGAGAGCACCCTGGGCAATGCCCAGCGCCTGCGCGCCGATCGTCGGGCGGGTGTGATCCAGCGTGCGCAGCGCCGTCTTCAGGCCGGTGCCGGGCTCACCAATGATCCGATCCGAAGGAATAGTGCAGTTCTCGAAGTAAATCTCCCGAGTAGGAGACCCCTTGATCCCCAGCTTCTTCTCCTTCGGCCCCACCGAGAACCCAGGATCATCCTTGTGCACGACAAAAGCCGAAATCCCATTGGCCTTCTTCTCGGCATCAGGATCGGTGACAGCCATAACGGTGTACCAAGAAGACTCACCAGCATTGGTGATCCAAGCCTTGGTCCCGTTGAGCACCCAGTGGTCACCGTCCAGCCGAGCCCGAGTCCGCATGGAAGCGGTATCCGACCCAGCCTCCCGCTCCGAAAGCGCGTACGAAGCCGAAGCCTCACCAGAAGCAATAGAAGGCAGAACAAGCTTCTTCAACGACTCGGAAGCCGACAGGATGATCGGCTGAGTACCCAGCTTGTTCACCGCGGGGATCAGCGATGCCGAAGCATCGACCCGAGCCACCTCTTCGATCACGATGCAGACACCGACCGCATCGGCACCCTGCCCGTCGTACTCCTCACCGATGTGCACCGCGTTGAAGCCGGACTTCACGAGAGCGTTGTAAGCCTCGATCGGGTAACGCTCGTTCTCGTCGACCTCCGCCGCGTAGGGCGCGATCTCCTTCTCGGCCAGGGCCCGGACCGCGGCCCGCAGCTCCTCGTGCTCCTCGGCAAGCTGGTACAGGCCGTCGGTCACTTCCGGTCACCTTCTCTGCAACGTCGGGAGGGGGTCCGTCGATGTTAGCGCTCGTTCACCTGGCTCGTCCTTGTGGCGTTGACCGCAGAATTCGTATGGTCGGGTGATGCCGATCACCGCGCCGACGACGCCGCCCGGTCTGCCCGCCTCCCTCGACTACCCCGAAGTCCCGGTCGGTTCGATCCTGGCGGCGGGTGCCGCGCGCTGGGGCGACCGGACCGCCTTCGCCCACGACGGCCGCAGTCTCACCTTCACCGAGACCTACCGCGCCGCCTGCCGGTTCGCCAACGCGCTGCGCGACCGCGGCATCGGCCGCGGCGACGTCGTCGCCCTGCACCTGCCGAACTGCCTCGCGTTCCCGGTCGCGTACTACGGCACGCTGCTGGCCGGCGCGACCTTCAGCCCGGCGAACCCGCTGCTCCCGCCGGACGACCTCGCCTTCCAGCTCACCGACTGCGAGGCCGCGGCGGTGGTGACGTTCGGCCCGGCCGCGGGCGCCCTGGCCAGCGTCGCCGACCGCATCCCGGCCCGGTTCACCGTCGTCGTGGCCCCCGACGGCGACCTGCCCGAGAGCGCCGTCGAGTTCGAGGCGTTCGGTGCGGGCCAGCCGGAGACGCGCCCGCCGGTGGAGTTCACGCTGACCGAGGACCTGGCCCACCTCGCCTACACCGGCGGTACGACCGGCCGGTCGAAGGGCGTGCGGCTGTCGCACCGCAACGTCGTGGTCAACACGCTGCAGCACGCCTGCTGGAGCTCGGGCTCGGTCCCGGCGCTCGACGAGCACGGCGACGTCACGCTCGACCAGATCGGCAGCGAGGACGAGTGGCCGACCCGCCTGGGCACCGGCGTGGCGATCAACCTGACGCCGTGGTTCCACGCGATGGGCATCATCGGCGGCCTGAACGCGGCGGTGATGGCGGGCACGACGATCGTGCTCCATTCGAGGTTCGACCCGGCGGCGTACGTCGCCGACGCCGAGCGCCTGCGCATCACCGGCATCGGCGGCGCGCCGGCGCTGTTCGCCGCACTCCTCGCGACGCCGTCGTTCCACACGGCCGACCTGTCATCGGTCCGGGCGATCGGTTCGGGCGCGGCGCCGATGAACCACGCGATGATCAACGCTCTGCGTTCGCGCTTCCCGGACGTGGTGGTCAGCGAGGGTTACGGCCTCACCGAGGCGACGATGGGCGCGGTGATCTCGCCGACGTACCGCTCGGGCACCCGCAAGGTCGGCTCGGTGGGCGTCCCGATCTTCGACACGCAGGTCAAGATCGTCCCGGCCGAGGGCGGCGAGGATCCCCTGCCCGCGGGCGAGAAGGGCGAGATCTGCCTGCGCGGCCCCCAGATCATGCTCGGCTACCGCAACCGCCCGGAGGAGACGGCGGCGGCCCTGGTCGACGGCTGGCTCCACACGGGCGACATCGGCATCCTCGACCCGGACGGCTACCTGTCCATAGTGGACCGCAAGAAGGACATGCTGCTGTACAAGGGGTACAACGTGTTCCCCCGCGAGCTGGAGGAGCTCCTGATCACGATGCCGGGCGTGGCGGCGGCCGCGGTGGTCGGCCGCCCGCACCCGGAGGTCGGCGAGCTCCCGGTGGCGTTCGTGGTCCCACGGGGCGCACTGGACGCGGACGAGCTGATGGCCGCGGTGAACGAGAAGGTGCTGCCGTACAAGCGGTTGCGGGAGGTGCACGTGGTCGAGCAGATCCCGGTCTCCGCGGCGGGGAAGGTGCTCAAACGCGAGCTGAGGCAGCAGCTGATCGGCAAGCTCGACGGCTGACCGCCTGCCGGGGCTCGGTCGCGCCGCGGCCGTGCCCCGGCTAGTGGCCGGTCTTCTCGCGCAGGGCCGCGTCCTTCTCCAGGACCAGCTTCTCCAGATCCGCTTGGAACTTCGCCATCTTCGCACGCAGACCCTCGTCCGACGCCGCCAGGATGCGGACCGCCAGCAAGCCCGCGTTGCGTGCGCCGCCCACCGAGACCGTTGCCACCGGGACGCCCGCCGGCATCTGGACTATCGACAGCAGCGAATCCATTCCGTCCAGGTACTTCAGTGGGACCGGGACGCCGATCACCGGGAGCACCGTCGCCGACGCCACCATGCCCGGGAGGTGGGCTGCGCCGCCCGCTCCCGCGATGATCACGCGGAGTCCTCGCGAGGCCGCCGACGTCGCGTAATCCAGCATGCGCTGCGGGGTGCGGTGCGCCGAGTAGACGCCGACCTCGTACTCGACGCCGAACTCGTCCAGCGCCGCGCCGGCCGCCTCCAGCACCGGCCAGTCCGAGTCGCTGCCCATGATCACGCCCACCTGCGGCGCCATACCCGTCACTCCCTAGTGGATCTCGTAGCCGTCGAGCCAGACGGCGTGGGACAGCCAGTGCGCCGACAGCAGCGCGCGGTTGCGCAGGTCCTCCATGCGCTCGCCCGTGAAGTTGACGTGACCGAGCTTCCGGCCCGGCCGCTCCTGCTTGCCGTACAGGTGCACCCGGGCCTCCGGGTACCGCGCGAACAGGTGGTGCAGCCGCTCGTCCGGCCCCATCTCCGGCAGCTCCGACGCGCCCAGCACGTTCGCCATCACGCACGCCGGCGCGATCAGGTCCGTCCGGCCCAGCGGGTAGTCCAGCACCGCCCGCAGGTGCTGCTCGAACTGCGACGTGCGCGCGCCGTCCATCGTCCAGTGGCCGGAGTTGTGCGGGCGCATCGCCAGCTCGTTCACCAGCAGCCCGGTGTCCGTCTCGAACAGCTCCACCGCCAGCAGCCCGGTGACGTCCAGCGTCGACGCGACCCGCAACGCCAGGTCCTGCGCCTCGTGCACGCGCGAGTCGTCGAGCCCCGGCGCCGGCGCCAGGACCTCGGTGTTGATGCCGCCGGTCTGCACCGTCTCGACCACCGGGTACGCCGCGCCCTGGCCGAAGGGCGAGCGGGCGACGAGCGCGGACAGCTCCCGCCGCATCGTCACCTTCTCCTCGACCAGCAGCGCCGTGCCCGCTTCGAGCAGCTCCGGCACGGTCTCGCGCGCGTGCTGCGCGGTGTCCAGCATCCAGACCCCGCGGCCGTCGTACCCGCCGGTCGACGCCTTGAGCACGACCGGCCAGCCGTGCTCGACGCCGAACGTCAGCACGTCGTCCACTGTGGACACCTCGGCGAACGCCGGGCCCGGCACGCCGAGGCCGGCCATCATCTCGCGCATCACCAGCTTGTTCTGCGCGAAACCGAGCGCCGCCGGCGCCGGCCGGATGACGAAACCCTCCATCGCCAGCGTCAGCAGGTGCTCGCCGGGCACGTGCTCGTGGTCGAACGTGAGCACGTCGACCGAGGCCGCGAACTTCCGCAGGGCGTCGAGGTCGGTGTGGTGCCCGAGCGTGACGTCGCCGGCGACGAGCCCGGCGGCCTCGTTCTCGCTCGCGGCGAGCACGCGCAGGGACTGGCCGAGGGAAATCGCCGCCTGGTGGGTCATCCGGGCCAGCTGGCCGCCGCCCACCATGCCCACGACGGGCAGACCGGTGTGTTTGTCCATAGCGCCGATCAGCCTAAACGGTCACCAAGCCGGTTGACCGCCGGACCAGCCGAAGCTCACGCGCCGCCAGCCCGAGGATCCCGGCCGCCGCCGCCAGCACGTAGAGGTTGCCCAGGACCGACCAGCCCAGGCCCCAGCCGAACTCGCGATCGCCGCCGTTGGGCACCAGCATCACGATCTGCGAGCCGAACAGCAGCGCGACGGCCGCCGCGGCCCACCACCGCGCCTTCACCACCAGCAGCGTGATCAAGGGCACGCACCAGACCCAGTGGTGCGACCACGACACCGGCGACAGCAGCAGCCCGTAGAACGCCGTGACGAGCAACGCGCCCGCGTCCTCGCCCCGCCGGTGCAGCCGCACGACGAGCCACACCGCCGGCACGGCGAGCACGGCCGCCACCCCGACCGCCACCGCCAGCGACCAGGGCGCCAGCGAAGAAGCCCGGTTCACCAGCCCGTTGAGCGACTGGTTGAAGATCCAGTGCACCGACCCGACCCGGCTCGGGTCGGTCGCCGAATCCCGCCAGAACCGCGCCGCGTCGACCGGGATGACCGCGAACATCACCGCTTCGAGCGCCACGAACGTGCCCAGGGCCCGCAGCCCGTCCTTCCACCGGCCCGTGAAGAACAGGTGCGGCACGAAGATCAGCGGGGTCAGCTTGATCGCCGCCGCCACGCCGATCAGCACGCCCGCCCAGCGCGACCCGCGCGCGGACAGCACCAGGACGTCCAGCACCACGAACGCCATCAGTATCAAGTTGATCTGGCCCAGGAACAGCGTCTTCCACACCGGCTCCAGGACCAGAGCGATGGCCGTTCCCGCCGGCAGCGCCCACCACCTCCTTCCCAGGAGGGATGCACGCCCCGGCGGCGACGAAACCACCGTGATGACGACGATAAGGGCGACCACCGACAAAACCGCGATCACGCCCCAGACCAGGCCGGACGGCACGAGGGCGAGCGGCAGGAAGAGCGGCGCGGCAGCCGGCGTGTAGGTGAACGGCAGCCGCACCCAGTCCGGCAGCGCGGTCAGCACGTCCCGGGTGTAGAGCGGGTCGCCGTGCACCAGCGTCAACGCCCCCGCGCGGTAGACGGCGCTGTCCGCGCCCAGGTGCCACCCGGCCAGCCAGGCGACCACGCCGAAACCCAGCACCAGCAGCGCGATCCCGCCGGCGGCGAAGCGACCGGCCCGCGCCTCAGACCCCGGCGGGGACGTCGGCATCCGCGGCCGCCTTCTTCCGCGCCCGCCGCTGCAGGCCCCAGCGCAACGCGAGCGCGGCGGCCAGCACGACCGGCATCAGGATGTAGGCGTCCCCCAGCACGTTCTGCCACACCTTCCAGTGCAGCTCGACGTTGCGGCCGTTCGGCAGGATCAGCAGCACGCAGCTGACGAACACGAACGCCACCAGCCCGGTCCCGACCCAGCGCTTCCACGCCGTCTTCGGGGTCGTCTTCGGCAGCCGCGAGACCAGCAGCACGATCAGCGGGATCACCCACACCCAGTGGTGCGTCCACGAGATCGGCGACATCAGCAGCGTCCAGAACGCCGTGACCAGCAGCGCGGCCAGCGCCTGGCCCTTGCGGTGAAACCGCATGAGCAGCCACAGCGCCGGGATGGCGAGCAGGAAGCCGATGCCCATGGCCGCCTTCGACGCCCACGGCGCGAGGTCGGTGGCCCGGTTCATCAGCGCGTTCAGCGACTGGTTGCCCGCCCAGTGCACCGGCCCGATCCGGCCGGTGTCCGGCAGCGTGACGGTCCAGTACTTCGCCGCATCATGCGCGTTGATCAGGAACATCAGGCCCTGGAGCAGCACGAACGTGGCGAGGCCGCGCAGCGCGTCCTTGCGGCGGCCGGTGATGAACAGGTGCCCGAGGAACACCAGCGGCGTCAGCTTGATGGCCGCCGCGACGCCGACCAGGACGCCGCCCCAGCGGCTCCCGCGGGCGCCGATGACCAGCATGTCCAGCAGGATCATGGCCATCAGGACCAGGTTGATCTGGCCGAGGAAGATCGTCCGCCACACCGGCTCGAGGCCGAGGAAGACCAGGAAGAACACGATGGTCGAGCGGGCGGGCGAGGCCCACCAGCGCGGCCCGTCGGCGGCCGGGCGGGGCAGCGCGCCGATCGCGATCCGGATCGACAGGGCCATCGCGCCCAGCGAGATCGCGGTGATCAGGCCCCAGGAGATCTGCGTCGGGAACGCCGCGAGCGGGACGAAGATGAGCGCCGCCGTCGGCGGGTAGGTGAAGGGCAGCAGCGCCCACCACGGCTCGTCGGGCAGCGTGTTGGCGTCGTAGAGCGAGTCGCCGTGCAGCAGGGTCAGCGCGCCGGCGCGGTAGACCGCGCTGTCCACGCCGAGCACCCAGTCGTGCTGCCAGCCGTAGATGCCGTACCCGATCGCGACCAGCGGGATCACCGACAGGATCAGGATCGACCGCGGGCGGACGGAGAGGCGGGCGAGTGACTTCCGCAGGGCCAGCCGGTGCTGGGGTCTGGCCGCGACTTCGCCGTCGACGTCGGTGGATACGGTCCGGGTCACCCCATCAGGAAATCATGACCGGCCCGGTCGTGGTCCGAAGGGTCCGGGCGAAACCGGGCTTTTCCGGCGTTCTACGCGCGCGCGAGGTGCGCCAGCAGGTCGCAGGCCAGTTCGTGGGTGGCCGGCAGGCGGACCGCCGACACGCGCGGCCGGCCGACGTCCGCCAGCTGGTTGTCCACCGACAGCCGCTCGTGCAACGCCCTCCGCAGCGCGACGCCGTGCGAGGCGACCCGCTCGTCCTTGGCAACCAGGGCCGCGACGACGGACGGCCCCAGCGAGGCGACGCTCTGGCCGCTGTCGAACACCGCCCGCAGCGCGTCCGCGACCAGGATCATCCCGGTCAGCCGCGGGAACCCGGCGACGGCGGTGAGGTCGAGCGAGACGACCAGCAGCACGTGGTCGTCGGCGGCGGCCCGCTCACGCGCGGCCGCGGCCTGGTAGACCTCCGCGAGCCGTGTGCGCAGGTAGGCGGCGGACGGCAGGCCGGTCAGCGGGTCGGTGACCTCGGTGTGGACGAGCTGGTCGGTGGCGACGTCCGCCCAGGCCAGCGCGGTGGTCCGGAGGAGCCGGGCCGGTGCGGCGTCGACGTCGGGCGCGACGAACCCGTCGCCGTCGTGGCCGAGGACCGCGTGCAGCGCGGCCAGGTCGGCGAGGGTCTCCGCGAGCCCCGCCCCGGCCGCCGCGCGAGCCCTGGCCAGCCCGGCCAGCGCGGTTTCGGCGGCCTCCACCCGGCCCTTGGCCATCACGGCCGCGCAGACGGCGTCGACCTCGGGCAGCGCCCAGTCGCTGGGGAACCGCCAGCCGGCGGCCAGGCTGGCCGTGCGCCAGCGCGCCCGCAGCGCACGCAGGGACGCATCGCGGTCGGCTTTGGCGGGCGGGGTGTCTCCGGAGCCGGGGCGCGTCGCCGGAACATCCACTGGCACCCGTCCCTTTCATCCGGTTCGCGAGGATCTTGTGCGAAGCTTCACGGTGGGGACGTCCCCTGACGGACACCGTGACGCGTACTGACCACTTTTTGTCTCGCGGCTTTTCCGCGGCGCAACCCGGGGGTGGGTGATTTTGCTCCGCCGTCGGAGTCATCACGCCCACCACGACGTGACCGGCCGGGGAGGGTCAGTCACACTGGTCTCGCGTCCCGGATCCGCCTGTAATGGCAGGTCCTGGCTCTAGCCGACCGAGGAGTGCCGTGTCCACCGTTCCCGCCGATCTCAGCGGAAAGAGTGACGCCGAGCTGATCGCGGAAGTCCGCTCCGGGCAGCTCGCGTCGTACGGGACGCTCTACGAACGGCACACCGGCGCGGCTCACAACCTGGCCCGCCAGCTGGCCCGCTCGAGCTCCGAAGCCGACGACCTCGTGTCCGAGGCGTTCGCCAAGGTGCTCGACACGCTCCGTGGTGGCAAGGGCCCGGACACCGCCTTCCGGGCGTACCTGCTGACCGCGCTGCGTCACACCGCGTACGACCGCACCCGCAAGGAACGGCGGGTCGACCTCAACGAGGACATGACCGAGGTCGGCGGGGCGGCCGCCGAGGCGCTGACCGTGCCGTTCTCCGACACCGCGGTCGCCGGGCTCGAACGGACGATGGCCGCCAAGGCGTTCGCGCGGCTGCCGGAACGCTGGCAGGCGGTGCTCTGGCACACCGAGATCGAGCAGCAGAGCCCGGCCGAGGTCGCGCCGCTGCTGGGGCTGACCGCGAACGGCGTTTCGGCGCTCGCCTACCGCGCCCGCGAGGGGCTCCGCCAGGCGTACCTGCAGGTCCACCTGCAGGAGAACGCCGAGGAACGCTGCCGCGCCTGCGCCGAGCGGCTCGGCGCGTGGACCCGCGACGGCCTGTCGAAACGGGAACGCGCCCAGGTCGAGAGCCACCTCGACGAGTGCGAGAACTGCCGGGCGCTGGCCGCGGAGCTCGCCGACGTCAACGGCGGCCTGCGCGCGATCATCGCCCCGATCGTCCTGGGCGGCGCGGCGCTCGGCTACCTCGCCACCATCGGCGCCGCGAAGGCGAGCGCGGCCACGGCGGCGACCGCGGGCGCCGCGGCCGCCGGAGCCGCGGCCGCCGGCGGCAAGGCCGGTGCGGCCGCGAGTGCCGCCGCCGCGGGGCCCCGCCAGTTCGCCGGGGTCGCCGCTTCGGGTGCCGCGGTCGTCGCGGCCGTCGTCATCGCGCTGGCCGCGGGCGGCGGGACGCAGGACATCCCGGTCGCCGCCCAGGTGCCGCCACCGTCGGCCCAGCCGGCTCAGCCGCCGGCCCCGAAACCGCAGCCGCCGGTCCCGCCCGCGCCGCCGGAGCCACCGGCCCCGCCCGCCACGCCGTCGGTCGAGCCCGCCGCGCCGCCGGTCGTTCCGCTGGCCCCGCCCGCACCGGCTCCGCCTGCGCCGCCTGCCCCGCCGTCGCCCGCGCCGCCGGCTCCGCCCGCCCCGGCCCCGCCGTCGATGTCCGCGACGACCCCGCCGGACGGCGTCGAGCTCAGCCCGGGCACTGCGAAGAACGTGCCGATCACGGTCCGCAACGACGGCGGCAGCCTGTCCGAGCCGGTGGCCGTCGCGCTGAACCTGCCCCCGGGCGTGCACGCCGTCGACACCGGCGGGGGCGGCGCGGCCATGGCGCTCGCGCAGGCCGGCGACCCGATCTCGGTCAACTGCCCCGGCGGCGAAGGCACCGTCACCTGCAAGACCGGCACCGGCCTGCAACCCGGCCAGAGCGCGACGCTCAACTTCCGGCTGCAGGCCGACGACGACGCCGAGGGCGGCACGGTGACCGGCTCGGTCACGGCCGGCGTGCAGATCTCCGTCAGCGTGAGCGTCAAGGTCACCGTGAAGCAGCCGCGGGACGGCGTGGTCCTGGAAGCGCAGGGCGACGGGCTCTCGGCGTTCCCGTGGACCCGCAACCCGCTGGTCTACGTGCGGGTCCGCAACACCGGCGAGACGACGAAGCCGGTCACGGTCACCTTCGACCACCCCCTCTGGCAGTGGTGGAGCCTGCGCGCCTTCCCGTGCACCCCGGACGGCAACGGCGCCAGCTGCACGACGAAGAGCGCGCTGGCGCCGGGCCGGCACGTCAACCTGTGGGTGCGGCTCCGGGGCCGTCCCGAGGGCGGGCGCGTGACGATCACCGCCCAGCTCGGCAAGGCGTCGGCGACGCCGGTCACAGTGGACTTCGGCTGCTTCTTGCGCTGGTGCGACCACCACCACCCGACTCCGACATCGACGCCGTCGACCACGCCGACCAAACCGACCAAACCCACGCCCTCGAAGCCGACCCCGACTCCGCCGGTGACGACGAAGTCCGAGCCGCCGAGCGAGCCGCCGACGTCGACGACCACCACGAGCGCGCCCCCGCGGCCGAGCGGCAAACCGGGCGACCGGCCACCGACCGTCAGCCCCGAAAAAGCTTTCGGCTGGCTGACCGGTTAGCGGCGGAAGTTTCGCGGCTGATCCGGACATTCACGGCGGCCGGACCGCCTGGACCACGGGCCACCGCGGAGTTCTCCTAGACTGCGTGGTGTGACCGTTGTGGAAACCGTGCTCAAGCGCACGCCGGAGCCACTGCGTTCGGTGCTGATCAAGCACCGGGAGCTGCTGAAGTTCGCGATCGTGGGCGGCACGACGTTCCTGGTCGACAACGGGGTCTGGTACGCCCTGAAGCTGACGGTGCTGGAGCCGAAACCGACGACGGCGAAGGCGATCGCGATCATCGTCGCGACCATCGTGTCCTACATCCTCAACCGCGAGTGGTCCTTCCGGACCCGCGGCGGCCGCGAGCGGCACCACGAAGCCGCGTTGTTCTTCGTCATCAGCGGCATCGCGGTGGGGGTCAACCTGATCCCGCTGATCGTGTCGCGGTACGTGCTCGACCTCGAGGTGCCGCACGTGACGTTCCTGGTCCAGGAGATCGCGGACTTCGTGAGCGGCTCGATCATCGGCATGCTGCTGGCGATGTTCTTCCGGTTCTGGGGCTTCAAGAAGTGGGTGTTCCCGGACGAGCTGGGCGAGCGGCGGCGCGACACCGATCAGGTCAGCCGCCTGCCCTGAGAAACTACTTGTCTTCTGACATGTAGTTGTCTACAGTCATCTTCGTCAGTGTTCCTCCGTGAAGACGCCGTCCGGGTTCGGCCGGGCGAGCGGGACGAATCCGAGGTGGTTTCCGAGCGCGAAGAGGTCGCATCCGTTCGCGGATGACGATGGAGCCTTTTCCCGACTCGACGGGACGTGCCTGACGCACGTCCGCCGCATTCGTCCCTTCTCCACGAGGACTTTTCTTGACCACTCTTGCGCCTCCGCGCGCTCGAAAAACGGCTCTCACGGGCCTGTTCCTGTCCGTTTTCCTCGGCATGCTCGACGCCCAGGTCGTCGCCACCGCACTCCCCCGGATCGCCGGCGAGTTCGGCGGGACCGGGGCCTACGCCTGGGTCACCACCGTCTACCTGCTCGCCGGCAGCGCCACCGCGCCGCTGTACGGCAAGCTCGGTGACGTCTTCGGGCGCAAACGCGTGCTCCTGGGCGCCCTCGCCCTCTTCCTGCTCGGTTCGCTCGCCTGCGGCCTGGCGCCGTCGGCCGTGTTCCTGGTCGCGGGGCGGGTCCTGCAGGGCGCCGGCTCCGGCGGCCTCTTCGTCTCCGTCGGCGCTTCGCTCGGCGAAATGTTCACGCCTCGCGAAGGCGCGAAGTACTTCGGGTGGTTCTCGATCTGCTTCGCCGTCTCTTCGCTCGCCGGCCCGGTCGTCGGCGGCCTCCTGACCGGCGTGGCCGGCTGGCGGTCGATCTTCCTGGTGAACCTCCCGCTCGGGCTCGTCGCCCTGGTCTGCCTCATGACTCTCGACCTGCCGAGAAGGCGAAGGGAAGCGCCGTTCGACTTCGCCGGCGTGGTCCTGCTCGGCGTCGCGATCACCGGCTTCACCCTGCTGACGCCGTGGTCGGCGGCCCTCGGCGCGGCTTCGGCCGTCGCGTTCGTCTTCGTCGAACGCCGAGCCGAAGCTCCCGTGCTGCCGCTGCGGCTCTTCCGCGACCGGACGTTCAGCGTGTCGATCGGGCTCAGCGTGCTCGCCGGGTTCGCGTTCCTCGGCTCGGTGAACTACATCGCGGTCCTGCTGCAGGCCGACGCCGGCCCGGCGGAAGGCGGCCTGCGGCTGGTGCCCATGACGCTCGCCGTGGCGGCCGCCTCCCTCGTCACGAGCAGGGTCATCGCCCGCACCGGCCACTACCGGTGGGCGCCGCGGCTGAGCATGGCCCTCGGCCTGCTCGCGGTGCTCGGCCTGCCGGCCATCCTCGGCTGCCTGGTCGTCTTCGGGGTCGCGGCCGGACTGAACATGCAGGTCCTGGCCATGGCCACGCAGAACACCGCGCCTTCGGCGGACCGCGGCGCGGTCGCCGCCGGGGTCAACCTGGCCCGCGCGCTCGGCTCGGCCCTCGGCCCGGTCGCGCTCGGCGTCGCCTACACCGCCGGCACCCACGGCGTGTTCCTCGCCCTGCTGCCCGTGCTCGCCCTCGGGCTCGCCACGGCGCTCGCCCTCCCCCACGTTCCGCTCAACCGCCAGGAGAACCTCCGATGATCTTCGTCCTCGGCGCCACCGGCAAGGTCGGCCGCCACCTCGTCCCCGCCCTCCTCGACGCCGGCGCCGCCGTCCGCGCCCTGACCCGCGACCCGGCGAAGGCCCGCATCGACCCGCGTGCCGAAGTCGTCCGGGGCGACCTCGACACCGCGGACCTGCCCGCCCTCCTGGCCGGCGCGGACCGCGTGTTCGTGCTGACCCAAGGCCACAGCGCCGACCGGGAAGCGGCGGTCGCCCACGCGGCCGCCCGGGCCGGCGTCACCCACCTCGTCAAGCTGTCCACCACGGGTGTCCACTTCGGACAGACCGACCCGATCAGCCGCGCCCACGCCGAAGCCGAGCAGGCGATCCGCACGGCCGGTCCCGAGTGGACGATCCTGCGACCCGGTGCCTTCATGGACAACCGGTTCGCGTGGCTGGGCTCGATCCGCGAGGAGAACGCCGTGTACGTGCCCGAAGGCGACCCGGCGTCCGCGCTGGTGCACGTCCGGGACATCGCCGCGGTCGCGACGCTCGCCCTCACCACGTCCGGTCACGAAGGCGCGACCTACGAGCTCACCGGCGGCGAGGCCCTCACCACCGAAGCGCAGGTCGCCATCCTGTCCGAGGCGATCGGCCGTCCCGTGAAGTACGTCGAAGAGCCGGAAAGCGCGGCCCGCGAGCGCATGATGCGCAAGTACGGCTGGCCCGCCGAAGCCGTCGACGGGTTCTTCGCCCTCAAACGCGAGTCCGCCGCGCACGAGCACGTCGTCTTCGACACCGTCGGACGGGTGCTCGGCCGGCCGCCGCTCACGTTCGCGGCCTGGGCGCAGGAGAACGCGTCCGCGTACCATCACCAGGAGTGACGAGGCGGAGGTGAGGGCCGATGAGCGACCTGCGCGTCCTCGTCGTCGACGACCATCCCCTGTTCCGGATCGGCGTAAGCACGCTGCTCGCCGCCGAACCCGGGATCGAGGTCGTCGGCGAGGCCGCCGGCGGAGCCGACGCCGTCACCTCCGCCGCCGCCCTGCGGCCGGACGTCGTCGTGATGGACCTGCACCTGCCCGACCTGTCCGGGATCCAGGCGACCCGGCGCATCGTGGCGGCGAACCCGGGCACCGGCGTGCTGATGCTGACGATGGCCGACGAAAGCGAGTCGGTCTTCGCGGCGATGCGCGCCGGCGCCCGGGGCTACCTGCTCAAGGACGCGGAACCGGACGAGATCATCCGGGCCGTCCAGGCGGTCGCCCGGCGGGAGGCCATTTTCGGCCCCGACATCGCGAACCGCGTGCTCGCCTTCTTCAACCAGCCGCCGGCCACCGATCCGGTGTTCCCCGAGCTCACCGGGCGCGAGCGCGAGGTGCTCGCGCTGATCGCGGCCGGGCACAGCAACACCGTCATCGCCCGCACGCTGTGCCTGAGCCCGAAGACCGTGCGCAACCACATCTCGAACGTCTTCGCCAAGCTGCACGTCGCCGACCGGGCCGAGGCGATCGTCCGGGCGCGGGACGCCGGGCTCGGCCGGTCCTGACACCCTGACGGCCCGGGCAACTTCGGGACGCCGGTCCCATGCGCCCGGGACACCCTGGCGGGCAGGCTGGGCAGCTTGCACCGTTTCGAGGGGAAATGGGGAACGATGTTCGAAACCGACCGGACACCGGTGGTCGTCCGCGCCACCGATCCGATCCTGCACAACGGCGCCTGCCTGACCCTGCGTTCGCGTGACGACGTCCGGGTGGTGGACGGGGACCCGGCCGACCCGGCCCAGGTGGCACTGCTGGTCGCCGACCGGCTCGACGAACCGATGACCCAGCTGCTGTCCGCGCTGCACCACCAGGGCTTCACCAAGATCGTGCTGGTCGCGGGCGAGGTCGACGACAACGAGATCCTGGGCGCCGTCGAGCACGGGGTCTGCGCGGTCGCCCGCCGCGCCGACGCCGGGCCGGAGGTGCTCGTCCGGCTGATCAAGGCGGCCGCGGCCGGCGAGGGCGCGCTGCCGCCCGATCTGCTCGGCCGGCTGCTCAACCGGGTTTCGCGGCTGCAGCGCCAGGTGCTCGAGCCGCGCGGGCTGCGCCTCGGCGGCATGAGCGACCGGGAGACGGAGGTGCTCAAGCTCGTCGCGGCCGGGTACTCGACGCAGGAGATCGCCGACGAGCTGTGCTACTCCCAGCGCACCGTCAAGAGCATCCTCCACGACGTGACCAACCGGTTCCAGCTGCGCAACCGGTCGCACGCGGTCGCGTACGCCCTGCGGGAGGGGCTGATCTAACGCGGGACGCGCTCGGCGGGCCAGCGCACTTCGGGGACGTCGGTGGGCCGGGGCACCTTCAGGAAGAGGCTGAACACCGCCGGACGGCGGTTCGACAGTTCGAGGCGGCCGCCGTCCGCCTCGACCAGGGCCCGGGCCAGCGCCAGCCCGACACCCGTCGAGCCGCCGCCGGAGAACCCGCGTTCGAAGATGTGCGGGGCGAGCTCGTCGGGCACGCCGGAGCCGGTGTCGCTGACCTCGATCACCACCGTGCCTTCGGCGTCGCCGCGGCGGGCGATCAGGGTGACCGTGCCCGAGCCGTGCCGCAGCGCGTTGTCGAGCAGGACGCCGATGACCTCGCGGAGCCGGCCGGGCGTGGCCCGGGCCATCAGCCCGTCGGCCACCCGCGTGCGCAGGTTGCGGCCCTCCGAGCGGAGCAGTTCACGCCATTCCTGCGCCATTTCCGGCAGCTGCGTGGGCAGGTCCACCGGTTCCGCGCCGACCTCGCGCGCCGCGCGGGCCGCCGCCAGCAGCTCGTCGAGGGCTTCGGCGAGCCGGTCGGCCTGTTCCTGGGCGGCTTTCGACTCGTCGGCCACCTCGTCGTCCGGGTGCACGGTGAGCGGTTCCAGCCGCAGCTGCAACGCCGTCAGGCGGCTGCGCAGCTGGTGCGAGACGTCCCCGACGAGCTGGCGTTCGCGCTGCACGAGCTGGGCCAGCGCGGTGCCGGACGCGTCCAGTGCTTCGGCGACCATGTCGAGCTCGCCGACGCCGTAGCGGCTCGGGTCGGGCCGGAAGTCGCCGCCGCCGAGCCGGGCCGCGCGCTCGGCGACGTGCCGCAGCGGCTTCGCCAGGCGCCTGGCCGTCGCGATCGCGACCACCGCGCCGGTGCCCACCGACAGCAGCACCAGCAGCACGACGACCAGCGTGACGGTGGTCTGCCGTTCGTGCATCGGGCCGGCCGGGACGGCGATCTCCACCTTGCCGTCGCGGGCCAGGTCGGCCGTCTCGGTGACGGTGTCCGTGCCCGGGCTGCTGCCGTAGCGCTTCTCGGTCTGGCCGCTGGCCCGGACGGTCAGCAGGCCGTTCGCCGGGACCGCCGCGCGCACCTGGTCGAGGTCGATCTCCTGGCCGTTGGCGATCTCGGTGTCGAGGATCGCCGCCGCCGCGCGGGCGTTCTCGGCCAGGGTCTCGCGGTAGCTCGACTCGATCTGCCAGCTGGCCACGATGCCGAGCGGGATGCCCAGCACCGCCGCGGTGACCGCGACGGCCAGCAGGATGGCCAGCAGGATGCGGCGGCGCACGAGCTTATTCGGCGTTGAAGCGGAAGCCGACGCCGCGGACGGTCGCGATCCGCCGCTCGCCGTCGTGTGTCTTGCTGGTGCGGCCGGCGGCTTCGTCGGCGGCGATGGCGAGCTTCCGGCGCAGCCACGACATGTGCATGTCGAGCGTCTTGGACGTCTTCGACTCGAGGTCGTTCCAGACCTCGGCGAGGATCTCGTCGCGGCTGACGACCTGCCCGGCGCGGCTCATCAGCACGCGCAGCAGCTCGAACTCCTTGTTCGCCAGCTGCACCTCGTGGTTGTCCACGGTGACCAGCCGGGCGCCGAGGTCCATCCGCACCCCGCCGGCCTCCAGCACCTCGGGCACCCGGCGGCGCAGCAGGGCGCGGATCCGGGCCAGCAGCTCGGCGAGCCGGAACGGCTTGGCGACGTAGTCGTCGGCGCCCGCGTCCAGGCCGACGACGAAGTCGACCTCGTCGGTGCGGGCGGTGAGCATCAGGACGGGCAGCTCGGTGCCGCCGGCCCGCAGCCGCCGGCAGACCTCCAGGCCGTCCATCCCGGGCAGGCCGAGATCCAGCACGAGCAGGTCGACGCGCTGGGCGGCGGTGGCGTCGAGCACCGAAGGGCCGTCGGTGACGACGTGGATCTCGTATCCCTCGCGTTCGAGGGCGCGGGAGAGCGGTTCGGCGATGGCCGGATCGTCTTCGGCAAGTAGGACCATGCTCACCTGGCCAACTGTACGGCGGACGGGCGTGAAACCATCGTGACCGTGCCTGGCTACGGAGATGATCTGGCTCTCGCCACCCGGCTGGCTGACGCCGCCGACGCAATCACGACGGCGCGGTTCCGCGCCCTGGACCTGGCGGTGGAGCGCAAACCCGACCGCACCCCGGTGACCGACGCCGACACCGCGGTCGAGGACGCCATCCGCGCGCTGCTCGCGGCGGAACGCCCCGAAGACGCCGTGCTGGGCGAGGAACGCGGCGGATCGGCCGCGACCGGCCGCGCCTGGGTGCTCGACCCGATCGACGGCACCAAGAACTTCCTTCGCGGTGTCCCCGTTTGGGCGACCCTCATCGCTCTGGTGGCGGACGGCGACCCCGTCGTCGGCATGATCAGCGCACCGCTGCTGGGCCGCCGCTGGTGGGCGGCCACCGGTTCGGGGGCTTTTTCGAGTGATTCCGCGGGCACCCGGCAGCTGTCGGTTTCGAAGGTTTCGTCCCTTTCGGACGCTTATCTGTCCACAACGGACTTGAACTCGTGGACGAAGTACCACTCGCGCGAGAAGTACCTCGGCCTCGTCGACGCCTGCTGGGAGACCCGCGCCTTCGGCGACTTCTGGCACCACGTGCTGGTGGCCGAGGGCGCCCTGGACGTCGCCGCGGAGTGCATCGTCAACCCGTGGGACGTCGCCGCGGCGCAGGTGATCGTCACCGAGGCCGGCGGCCGGTTCAGCGACCTGGACGGCGTCGCGCGCTACGACAACGGGAGCGCGTTGTCGACCAACGGCCGGCTGCACGACGAGGCACTGGCGATCCTCAAGCGGTAACCGGATGGGCCGCTCGGCGGGAACTTCTTGACCGGTCTGAACCACCGGTGGTTCACTCCCAGTGCTCGCCGGGTCACCCGGTCCGTTGACAACGTTGTCAGCCCGGGTCGCCCGCTCACTCCGGGAGGAAGAGCATGCGCAGAGTCGTCACCGCGGCTTTGATCGTCCCCCTCGTCAGCGCGGTCGCCCCCGCGGCCGCGGACACCGCTGACACCCAGCACCGGGACCTCGCCGCGTACGTCAACCCGTTCGTCGGCGCCAAGGCCGGCGACACCCCCGAGACCAACACCTACGCCGGCGACACGTTCCCCGGCGCCGACGTCCCGTTCGGCATGGTGCAGTGGAGCCCCGACACGCCCCTGCAGCCCAAGCCGCCCGCCGGCCAGGGCCGCTACTACGCCCGCGACCGCGACGGCGGCTACGCCTGGGAGGAGAACCACCTCCGCGGGTTCAGCCTCACCCACTTCAACGGCGCCGGGTGCGGCGGCGCGGCGGGTGACGTGCCGTTCCTGCCCTTCGCCGGGCAGATCTCGACGTCCCCGGCCGTCGACGCGACGAAGTACTTCCCCACCTTCAGCCACGCGAACGAGTCCGCGTCCCCCGGCTACTACAAGGTGACGACGGACTCCGGCATCACCACCGAGCTGACCGCGACCCAGCGCTCCGGCCTGGGGCGTTTCACCTTCCCGAAGGGCTCCCCCGCCACGCTGCTGATCGACGTCGCGCAGTCCGCGATGGGCAGCGACGACGCCTCGGTCACCGTCGACCCGGCCCGGCGGACCGTCGAAGGCTGGGTGTCCAGTGGCCACTTCTGCCGCGGCCCGAACACGTACAAGGTGTACTTCACCGCGTCCTTCGACCAGCCGTTCCGGACGTCCGGGACCTGGCAGAACGCCACCGTGACCCCCGGCGGCACCAGCGCACGCGGCGGCAACCTGAGCAAGACGACGTGGGACAAGCAGGTCGTCACCGCCGACGGCGGCTCCGGCGCCTACCTGACCTTCGACCCGGCGACGCCGGTGCAGGTGCGCGTCGGCCTGTCCTATGTGGACGCCGCAGGGGCCCGGCTGAACCTCGCCGCCGAGCAGCACGGCGCTTCCTTCGACGCCGTCAAGGCCGACGCACGCCGGACCTGGAACGACCGGCTGCGGCAGATCACCGTCGAGGGCGGCACGGACGCGGCGACCAGGACGTTCTACACCGCGCTCTACCACACCCTCATGCAGCCGAACGTCTTCTCCGATGTGGACGGTCGCTACGCGGGCTTCGACAAGGCGATCCACCGCGCGAAGCCCGGCCACGCGCAGTACGCGAACTTCTCCGGCTGGGACACCTACCGCGACGAGGTCCAGCTGCTGTCGCTGCTGGCCCCGCACGAAGCCGCCGACATGGCGCAGTCGATGCTCAACCAGGCCGACCAGGCGGGCGGGATCTGGGACCGCTGGTCGCAGAACAACGACTTCATGGGCGTGATGGGCGGGGATCCGTACCACTCGATCATCGCCAGCACGTACGCCTTCGGCGCCACCGACTTCGATGCCCGCAGCGCGCTGAAGTCCATGGTCAACGGCGCCACCCGCGTCCAGCAGGCGGGCGAGCGCGCGCTCGAACGGCCGGGCCTGTCGGACTACCTGACGCTGGGCTACCACCCCAACAACGTCTCCGACATGCTCGAGGAGACCACCGCGGACTTCGGCATCGCCCAGCTGGCCCAGCGGCTCGGGGACGCGAAGACGCACCAGCAGTTCATGAGCCGCGCGCAGTATTGGGAGAACGTCTACCACCCGGCGACCGGCTACCTGCAGACCCGGATGCGCGACGGCCAGTTCCTTTCGCCGTTCGATCCCGCGCAGTACCAGGAAATGCGCTACCAGGAGGGCAACGCGGCGCAGTACACGTGGATGGTGCCGTACAACGTCCGCGGCCTCTTCGACGCGATGGGCGGCGACGACGCCGTGAAGAAGCGTCTCGACTTCTTCTTCACGAAGCTGAACAGCGACGCCAGCTCGCCGTACGCGTTCATGTCGAACGAGCCGTCGTTCGAGGTGCCGTGGGAGTACGCCTACGCGGGCGCGCCGTCGAAGACGCAGGACATCGTGCGGCGCTCGGCGGAACTGCTGTTCAAGCCGACCGAAGACGGCCTGCCCGGCAACGACGACCTCGGTGCGACGTCGGCCTGGTACGTCTTCGCGGCGCTCGGCATGTACCCGGAGGCGCCGGGACGCGCGGAACTGGTGCTGGCCAGCCCGATGTTCCCGAAGATCACGCTGACGCGGGCGACCGGGCAGCGGATCACGATCACCGCGCCCGGCGCGTCCAGCTCGGTGAAGTACGTGCAGAGCCTCCGGATGAACGGGAAGCCGAGCACGAAACCGTGGCTGCCGGAGTCGTTCGCGGTGAACGGCGGCCGGCTGGACTTCACGCTCGGCGCGTCGCCGACGTCGTGGGGCTCGGGCGCTTCCGACGCCCCGCCGTCGTTCCGCGACGGTGAGGTTCCGGTGCGCGGGCGCGTCGGCCCGGGCCGGGTCGTGGTCGCGCCCGGCTCCGGGACCACGGCCACGGTCATCGCGGAAGGCATCACCGGCGCGGGGACGGTGTCCTGGCAGGCGAACCCGCCGGCCGGGGTCACCGTGACGCCGTTGAGCGGGACGCTCACCGTCGGCGCGCACGGGACCGCCACGCAGCAGGTGACGGTGACCGCGACCCGGTCGGCGGACGCGTACCTGAGCGTGCCGGTGACGTTCAGCGGGCAGCCGGTGCCCGCGTACCTGCCGGTGACGGTCGGGCGGCCGGGGACCCTGCACGCGGCGAACACGAACGTCGGCGTCACGGACGACAAGCTCGTCCAGTACGGCGACTTCGGCGAGACCGACCTCTACCCCGGCGGATTCGCGTTCTCCTACTCGGCACAGGGGTTCGCCTCCCACGGCATCACACCGGGGGCCACGGTGACGGTGAACGGCCAGCAGTTCCGCTGGCCGTCGAGCCCGACGGGGTCACCGGACAACGTCATCGCGGCCGGGCAGACGCTTGCGGTGAACGCCCCACCGCCGGGCGCGACGAAGCTGTCGTTCCTCGGCGCGGCGACCGGCGCGGACGCCCAGGGCACGGTGACCGTCACCTACACCGACGGCTCGACGCAGCAGGCTTCCCTTGGTCTGTCGGAGTGGCTGCTGAAGGGCGGCGCGGAGACACCGCAGTTCGGGAACACGGTCGTCGCATCGGTGCCGTACGTGAACTCGGCGTTCCCGCGGTACATGTTCCGGCTCCAGCGGCCGTACACGTCGTACCTGTTCGCGACGGCCCCGATCGCGCTGGACCCGGCGAAGCAGGTCAAGTCAGTGACTCTGCCCGCGTCGACCGGCGCGGGACAGGCGCACATCTTCACCTACGCGGTGAGCTGACGGGTGGCGGCGGCCGGTCCTTCCCCCCGGCCGCCGCCACGCGCTACCGTGGGTTCGCGGCTGGTTCTTCTCCGTCGACTCCGGGCACGACGCCCGCGAGCCCCTGGGGAAGCCCAGGGGTCGGTCCGGGTCGCAGCAGCGGCCCCCACCCAAGAGGAGAACCGTGTCGCACCGGAAGAAGAGCAAGCGTGGCCGGAAAACACCGGTGGCGGCCCTGGCCGTCACGGATTTTTTCGTCGCCTTGGTCGTGGTCAGCAAGGTGGTGCACCTGCTGAACCAGGCAGGCGTCCTGTAGGTCGCTCCCCGCGACCCCCAGGCTGGTGGAGCGGAACCAGGACGCGTGTGACGGTGCGGCACGAGCCCGGTCGCGACGGCTCCCGCGTCTCCGGACGCGGGAGCCGTTCACTTACCGGGCAGCAGGCCGACGGCGCCGCGGGCGACCTGCGCCCAGGCCAGCCGGCCGAAGAGGTAGTGGCACGCCACCTGTTCGCTGGTGAACCGCGCCCAGTCGTAGCGGTTGCCCTGTTCGCGCCAGAACACCTCCCACGCCTCGTCCTCGCCCTGCATCAGGCACCAGGCGTTGTCGACCTCGGCGCCGAGCGAGACGACCTCCGGCGGCACGCCCAGCACGCCGAGCCACCGCTGGATCGACTGGGTGTTCATCAATCCTCTTCCCACTTGGCCTCGGCGAGGTAGCCGAGGGTCACGAGTTCGTCCGCCGCCAGCAGGGCACGGTACCGGGTGCCGCCGCCGACCTGGCCGAACCAGCCCGCGGTCTCCGACCGCCACATCGGCACCGCCCGCACGACGACGTACCGGCGGTACTCGGCGTCCAGCGTCGCGGGCGGCAGCGAGCGTTCGGCGAACGGTGTGCCGTCCTCGAAGAGCACCCGCCCGTACGCCGGGCCGAAGCGGTCGAGGACCGTGTCGGCCGGGACCATCACCGGCTCGGGGTGGTCCACGCCGCCCTCGGGGAACAGTTCCCCGGGCGGCCACGCGTACTCGGGGCCGAGTTCGCTGTGCCCGACGACGAACCGGCGGATCCACACGGCCTGCGTCGCCCGGGCGTACGGCACGTACCCCTCGGTCAGGTGCCGCGGCACCGGCCGCGACGGCGCGGTCGGCGAGCGGCGGAAGCCCGCGGTGACGTTGGTGAGCGCCTGGTCGTCGAAGATCAGCCGGGCGTCCGGGTGGTCGTTCGGCGCGAAGCCGTCCGGGTCTTCGGGCAGCGGCAGCTGGCGCGCCGGCTTGTCCATCGCCACCGGCAGGTGCCCGATCGGGAACATGTGCACCAGGAACAGCGCGACGATGCTCTCCCGTTCCGTGCGCGGCGAACCGAGCGGCGGCAGCGGCACGGGCGACCCCGGGTTCGGCGGCGGGCCGGCCACCGGCGGCGGCCCCGCGATCGGTGGCGGCAGCGGGGCCGGCGTCGGCGGCGGGGGTGGCGGCGGAGCCGGGGGCAGCGGGAACGGCGGCAGCAGCGGCGACACCGCGTGCGGCCAGGCCGCGGGGTTGCCCGAGGGCGGGGTCGGCGCCTCTTCGAAGACGCCCGAATCCGCCAGGCCGTACCCGGGCAGCTGCACCGGCCCGGTGTCGAGGTCGGCCTCGACCGGTTCGGAGCCCGCCTCGGAAGGCTCGGTCACACCCATCCTCCGGCTCGGTCGGTGCCCGGCGGGCACACGATGTTCGACGCGGCCGCGGCGCTGCCGGTCCCCCTTGATACCGCACTCGTTGTCCTCGGGCGCGACGAGGTCAACCCAATGCGGCGACCACGCGGGACGGGCTCGGGCGGCCGAGCTGTCCCGCCATCCAGACGCTGGCCCCGACCAGCGCGTCCAAGTCGACACCGGTGACCACCCCGAGGCCGTCCAGCATCCACACCAGGTCTTCGGTGGCCAGGTTCCCCGTGGCCGACTCCGCGTACGGGCAGCCCCCGAGCCCGCCCGCCGAAGAGTCCACTGTCGACACTCCACATCGGAGCGCGGCCAGCGTGTTCGCCAGAGCCTGGCCGTAGGTGTCGTGGAAGTGCACGGCCAGCGTACCGACGTCGCCGAAGAGCCCGATCAGGTTTTCGACCTGCCCGGCGGTCGCGACGCCGATGGTGTCGCCCAGTGACAGCTGCGAGCACCCCATGTCCAGCAGGCGACGGCCGGCGTCGGCGACCTGCTTCGCCGGCACGACGCCTTCCCACGGGTCGCCGAAGCACATCGAGAGGTACCCGCGCACGTCGAGGCCCGCCTCACGGGCCCGCGTGACCACCGGCTCGAACATCGCGAACTGCTCGTCGAGCGAGGAGTTGAGGTTCTTGCGCGCGAACGTCTCCGTCGCGCTGGCGAAGATCGCGATGTGCTCGACCCCGGCTTCGAGCGCGCGGTTCAGACCCTTTTCGTTCGGCACCAGCACCGGGTACCGGACGCCTTCGCGGCGGTCGAGCCGCGCGAGCAGCTGTTCGGCGTCGGCCAGCTGCGGCACCCACTTCGGGTGGACGAAGCTGGTCGCCTCCAGCGTGGTGAGGCCGGCGCCCGCGAGCCGGTCGAGGAACTCCAGCTTGACCTCGACCGGGACGATCGCCTTTTCGTTCTGCAGCCCGTCCCGCGGCCCGACTTCCCAGATCGTGACCCGCTCCGGCAGCTCACCCGCCGAGGGGACCCGCTCGGGCAGGCCCAGTTCACGCGTGCCCATCAGCGACGTCTTTCGCCGCGCGGCGGGTGCCCGCCGCCCTGGGGCGGCAGGGGCGTGGTCTGCTGGGCACCCGGGCGGTAGTCGTCGTACGGGTTGTCGTTGACCTCGCGGTAGATGACCGTGTGCACCTTCTCGACGTGCGGGATGTCCTCGAACCGCAGCGGCTCGTCCGAGGCCGACTCGATGATCAGCGTGCCGCAGCCGAAGACCCGGTCCAGCAGGCCGTGCTCGAACTGGACGCTGTTGATCCGGCCCATCGGGATGTCGATGCCGGTGCGCTTGAGCACGCCCTCGCGGGCGATCAGCCGGTCGGTCGTGACGATGAAGTGGGTGGTCCGCCAGCGCACCAGCGGCGCCAGGAACAGCCACACGACCAGCACCAGCGCGACCACCCCGATGGCGATCAGCCCGACCGAGTTCCACGGCGAGGACGCGTCCTTCGCCAGGATCGCCAGCCAGGTGCCCGCACCCACGGTGACCAGCAGCGCGAGCGTCGGGAAGATCAGCATCTTGAAGTGCGGGTGACTGTGCACCACGACGTGCTCTTGCTCGCTGAGCAAATCGTCCGGATAAGCCACGGCGGACGCTCCCAAGGTCGGTGCGGCGGTGTCGTCCCACCGTACCGGCGAGACGCCCGGCCGGTGAGTGCAACGCCCGGGAAATCAGGCCGGGCGGACGTGGACCACGTCACCCGCGAAGACGGTGTGCCGCTGCCCGCCCGCGACGTCGACCTGCAGCTGCCCGGCGGCGTCGATGTCGGCGGCCCGGCCGGTGAGCGCGCTGCCGTCCGGCAGCTGCACCTCGACGTCCTGGCCGAGGGTGGCGCAGTGGGCGCGGTAGTCGCCGAGCAGCCCGGCTTCGGGGAGGTCGCCGTCGGCCAGACGCCAGCGGCGCTCGAGGTCGGCGAACTCGGTGAGGAGCGCGACGGCGACGTCGGTGCGGTCGGTGTTCGTGGCGCCCCGCTCGGCCAGCGACGTCGCGGGCAGCCCGCCCGGGCCCGGCTGGACGTCGCCGAGGGGCAGCACGTTGAGGCCGATGCCGAGCACGATCGACGGGTCGTCGCCGGCGACGGCCTCGGCGAGGATCCCGGCGCACTTGGCGCCGCCGGCGAGGACGTCGTTGGGCCACTTGAGCGCGGCGTCCACCCCGACGGACGCGGCGGCCGCCCGGACGGCGAGCCCGGCGACGACGGACAGTGAGCCCAGCGCCGCGAAGGGGACGCCCGGCCGGAGGGCGACGCTCAGGTACAGGCCACCTTTGGGGGAACTCCACGACCGGGCCCGGCGCCCCACCCCCGCGGTCTGCTCCTCGGCGAGCAGGACGGTCCGGTCCGCGGCGCCTTCATCGACGGCTTTCCGCAAGTCGGCGTTGGTGGAGCCGGTGCGCTCGACGACGTCGATCTTCGCGTAACGATCTTGGAGCGCCGCGGTCAGCCGCCCGGCGTCGATCTCAGGCATGTGCCCACAATATGGGAGTCCCCCTAACGTGCAAGCTACTCGCTCGTTCACTAAGAGGTGCGCTCTTCTAAGTTGGAACCTGTGACGACGAAGCAGACTTCGTGGGCCCGCGGCGCTGCGCTGCGCGGCCTGGTCGCGCTGCCGCTCGTCGCGGGTCTGGTCACGGCGGGCTGGCTGCTGGCCGACCGGTCGCCGGAGCCGACGCCGGCCCCGCCGCCGGTGGTGCGCGAAGCCGTGTCCGGCCCGTCGGTCCTCGAAGTCAGCGCACCGGTGAAGGCGCAGGAACCGGGCCAGGGCGCGTCCGGCCAGGGCGGGAAGAGCCCGTTGCAGCAGTGGGCCGACCAGCTCGCCGGCCCCCTCGACATCCCGGCGGACGCGCTGATCGGCTACGCGAACGGTGAACTGGCGCTGCGCCGCGAAGACCCGTCGTGCCACCTCTCGTGGGTCACCCTGGCGGGGGTCGGCTCGGCGGCGTCGAACCACGGCCGCGACGGCGGGAACCTCCTGGGCCTGACGGCCGCCCAGGCGAAGAAGTACGGCGCCGACGCGCCGGTCGCGGCCGGGCGGGCGCTCTGCGCGGGCAGCACCGACCTCGGCGCGGGCCCCGGCTGGTGGAAGGCGATCGCCGCCTACCACCCGGGCAGCGACACCGAGCTGTTCCGCCAGCGCGTCCTCGGCATGGCCCAGCTGTACGCGACGCTGTCGCTCGACCCGGCGTCGGCCGGTTCGGCCCGGGTCCGCGCGACCCGGTTCGCGCTCGGCCAGCTCGGCCTCCCGTACGTCTGGGGCGGCAACGGCCCGGACGCGGGCGCGGCGGGCTTCGACTGCTCCGGCCTGACGAAGGCGTCGTACGACAGCGCGGGCGTCGCCCTGCCGCGGACGGCGGACAGCCAGTTCCGCGCGCTCCCGCCGGTCCCGGCCACCGAAGAGCCCCGCCTGGGCGACCTGGTGTTCTACGGCAGCCCGGCGACACGCATCCACCACGTCGGGCTGTACCTCGGCAACGGCCTGATGATCAACGCGCCGACCGAGGGCCAGGCGATCCAGATCCACACGTACCACTCGAAGGGTGACGACTACGCGGGTGCGGGCCGGCCCGCCTGAGCAGTGTCCGGGCGGTGTCAGCCGCGTGTCAGGTCGTCCGGTGATCGTGGTTCCACCGACCACGAGAGGAACCCCCGATGACCACCTTCGCCACGCCGCAGCCGATCACCGCCACCCTGACCACCGCCGGCGCCCGCGTCCGGGTCACCGCGACCGACCGGCCGGACACCGTGGTGCGGGTCGAGCCCGTCGACCGCGCGAGCACGTCGGACGCGAAGGTCGCCGAGCGCACCGAAGTCGCCTTCGCCGACGGCGAGCTGTCGGTCAAGACGACCAAGTCGGGCGACCGGAGCGGTTCGGTCGCCATCACGGTCGAGCTGCCCGCCGGCTCCCGGCTGGTGCTGAACACCGCGTGGACGGACGTCCGGGCCGAAGGGCCGCTCGGCGACTGCCGGCTGAACGTCGCCTCCGGTGCCGTCCACCTCGGCCACGTCACCGGACACGCCACCATCGAGGGCGGCTCGGCGGCGGTCCGGCTCGGCCACGCGCAGGCCGGCGTCGAATTCACCAGCGCGGGCGGCAGCCTGGACGTCGACCGGGCCGACGGCGACGTCGTCGCGCGGGCGGGCGCCTGCCCGATCCGGATCGGCCGGCTCACCCGCGGTCAGGCACGGCTGGCCAACGCCTCCGGCGGCATCGACGTCGGCGTCGCCGAAGGCACCACCGCCCGGGTGGACGCCGGCAGCACCAAGGGACAGGTGCGCAACTGCCTGCCGGAGACCCCCGCGGCCGACGTCCGGATCCACGCCCGCACCCGGCGCGACGACATCGTCATCCGCCGCGCGGCCGGGTGAGGCCCGATTCGTAGGCGAGCACCACCAGCTGCGCGCGGTCCCGCGCGTGCAGCTTCACCATGGCCCGGTTGACGTGCGTCTTCGCGGTGAGCGGGCTGATCACCATCCGCGCGGCGATCTCGTCGTTGGACAGGCCGCGGGCGACGAGCGTGACGGCCTCGCGTTCGCGGTTGGTCAGTTCCGCGAGGCCCGCGGCGGGGACGGGCGGCTGGGTGACGTACCGGTCGATCAGCTTGCGCGTGATCGACGGCGCCAGCAGGGCGTCACCCCGGGCGGCGACGCGCACGGCGTGCAGGAAGTCCTCCGGCTGGATGTCCTTGACGAGGAACCCCGCCGCGCCGGCGCGCAGCGCGTCGAAGACGTATTCGTCCAGGCCGTAGTTGGTCAGGATGACGACGTGCACCGCGGCCAGCGCGGGGTCCGCGGCGATGCGCCGGGTCGCCTCGATGCCGTCCACCCCGGGCATCCGGACGTCGACGAGCGCGATGTCCGGCCGGTGGTCCAGCGCCAGGCGCACTGCTTGGGCGCCGTCGGCGGCTTCGGCGACCACCTCGATGTCGTCCTCGACGTCCAGCAGCGCGCGGAACCCGCTGCGGATGAGCGGCTGGTCGTCGGCCAGCAGCACGCGGATCACGCCGGGTCCACCGGCAGCTCGGCCCGGACGCGGAAGCCGCCCTCGTGGCGGGGCGCGGCTTCGAGCCGGCCGCCCAACGCCGTGACGCGCTCGCGCATCCCGGTCAGGCCGACGCCCGGCACACTGTCCACAGAGGCCCGGCCGTCGTCGTCGACCTGGACGACGAGCGCGCCGGGCCGGTGGTCGATCCGGACCGACGCGGTGGCCGCGGCGGCGTGCCGGGCGGTGTTGGTCAGCGACTCCTGGACGATCCGGTAAGCGGTCCGGCCGACCGCGGCCGGCACGTCGTCGCGGCGGCCCTCGATCGTCAGCCGCGCGTCGAGGCCCGCGGTGCGGACGCGGCGCACGAGGTCGGGGACGTCGTCGAGCCCGCGCGGCGGGTCCCGGTCGTCGTCGCGCAGGGCTTCCAGCGTCGCGCGCAGCTCGCGGGCCGCCTCCCGGCCGGCGTCGCGGATGGCCAGGAGGGCTTCGGGCACGTCCTCGCCCCGCTTCCGTGCCAGGTGGACGGCGACCTCGGCCTGCACCTTGATGACGGAGATCTGGTGCGTGAGCGAGTCGTGCAGCTCCCGCGCGATGTGCAGCCGTTCCTCGTCGGCGCGGCGGCGCGCGGTTTCCTCGCGGGTGCGTTCGGCTTCGTCGGCCCGGCGTTCGGCCTGGCGCAGCGCCTCCCCCGCCGCCCCGGCGGCGATCAGCCACGCGATCTGGAGGACGTCCCGCGACTGCGTGAACGCTTCGCCGGTGTCGTGCAGGCCGGACGCCAGGAGGGCGAGCGGCACCCCGGCCAGCATGAGCACCGACGCCACGACGGCGGCGATCCGGTGTCCCGCCCGGACCGCGGCGTACACGGCGAACAGGTAGGCGACAACGGGCACCTCGAACCCGGCGGCCTGGTAGCCCAGCGCGCACCCGGCGGTCACGGCCAGCACGACGACGGGCGCCCGGCGGCGCACGGCCAGCGCCAGCCCGCCGGCCACCAGCGCGGCGTATCCCCACAGGTCGAAGTTCGTGGGCTGACGCGTGGCGGACAGCCCGGCGACCAGCAGGGCCGCCGCGACCCCGACGGCGACCACGGCGTCCAAGATCCGCGCGCGGCTCACCTTCGTCAGCCTAACCGCCGGGAACTGCTGCGTGCGGCGCATTTCCGGGCTACTGCGCCCGCGGTAGTCCCCCGGTTCCTGCGACGCGCGCAGCAGCGCGAAGTGTCTGCTCCGGCACAACGACGGGCGAGGGCGCCGGCGGACATGCTTTCCGCCGACCGCAAACCGAAGGAGCACCTCATGGACGTCCACGACCTCGCCGCCGTCAGCACGTACGCCCTGACCCCCGGGCGCCTCTGGTCCTTGATCGCCGCGGTCCTCGGGCTGGCGGGGGTGGTCGCCGGCGGGCTGGCGCTGGCCCGCGGCCGCGGGGTAGTCGTGGCGCTGGCCGGCGGAGTGGCCGCCGCGGTCATCGGCGGGTGGGTGGTGGGCGCCGCCAAGGGCGGTCCCGGTACCGGCTACGGGATCGTCGGGGGTTACGCGGCCCTGGTGATCGGGCTGGTCGCGCTGGTGCTGGGCGGGCTGGCCCTCGCCCGCTCGCGCGGTTTTGTCGGTGGTCGCCGCTAGCGTCCCGGGTATGTACGAAGTCGACTTCGCCGAGTTCCCCTCCTCCTCGGCCGCGGCGTCCGGGCAGTTCTTCGAGCGCGCGTTCGGCTGGGCGGTGACCCCGTACGGCCCGGACTACACCGACGTCCGGGCCGCCGGCCTGACGTTCGGGTTCCAGTCGGACCCGGGCGAGCAGCCCCGCGCGCCGCTGGTCACCATCCGCACGGACGACCTGGCGGCCGCCCGCGAATCGGTGGTGTCCGCGGGCGGCGTGGTGACGAAGGAACCGTTCACCTTCCCGGGCGGGCGGCGGTTCCACTTCCGCGAGCCCGGCGGGAGCGAGCTGGCCGTGTGGTGCCCGGACGCCTGACGCGACGTCCGGTTTCCCCCGGTGTCCTACCGGGACACCGCCGCCTGCTCGACATAACCCGCGGCCCCACCGCCGTAGAACGTCGAGGGGTCGGCCTCCGCCGTCGGCAGGTCGAGCGCGAACCGCGTCACCAGGTCCGGGTTCGCGACGAAGTGCCGCGCGTAGGACACCGCATCGGCGATGCCCGCGTCGATCACGGCGTCGCCCGTCTCCCGGTCGAAGCCGTTGTTGACGATCAGCATGCCGTCGAACAGCTCCCGGTACCGGGCGAAGGCCGCGAAGTCCGGGCCGGTGTCCGGGCCGCGCAGGTGCAGGTAGTCGACGGCGAGGCCGGCGACCAGCTCGTCGTACTCGGCGCGCAGCTCCTCGTCCACAGTGAACAGTCCGCCGGTCCACCACGGCGACAGCCGGACGCCGACGCGGCCGTGTTCCGCGGCCGCGTCGACGACCTCGGCCAGCAGCCGGCGGCGGTTGGCCGGCGAGCCGCCGTAGGCGTCGGTGCGCCGGTTGAGCCGCGGATGCAGGAACTGGGCGAGCAGGTACACGCCGTTGGCCGCCAGCTCGACGCCGTCGAACCCGGCGCGGCGCGCGTTCCGCGCCGCCGTGCCGTAGTCCGCGACCGTCGCCTCGATCTCGGCCACGCTCATCTCGCGCGGGACGCCGGTCGGGTGCCGCCCGGCCGCGGTGTGCACCGGCTCGTCCGGGTTCACCGCCGACGGTCCCGCCGGCCGCCGCCCGCCGAGGAAGTCCGGGTGCGAGACCGCCCCGGTGTGCCACAGCTGCAGCACGATCCGGCCGCCGAGCGCGTGCACGACGTCGGTGACCTGCCGCCATCCGGTGACCTGTGCCTCGGTGTGGATCCCCGGCACGTTCGAGAAGCCGACGGCCCGTTCGCTGACCCAGGTGCCCTCGGCGACGATGAGCCCGGCGCCGGCGCGCTGCGCGTAATAGGCGGCCTGGAGCTCGCCGGGCACGCCGCCGGGCACGCGCGCCCGGGTCGTCGGCGCCAGGACGACGCGGTTCGGCAGGCTCCAGCCGTCCAGGTGGGCAGGGGTCAGCAGGCTCATCCGGTCACCTCCGGTCGCGGGGATGCGTCGAGGAGGCGACGGGGGACGCGAGGGAAAGGTGACCGATGGACGACCTGGCGGCGGAGTTCGAGGCCGAACGCGGCAGGCTGCGCGGCCTGGCCTACCGGATGCTCGGTTCGGCGGCCGAAGCGGACGACGCCGTGCAGGAAGCGTGGTTGCGGCTGAACCGGGTCGATGCGGTGGGCAACCTGGCGGCGTGGCTGACCACGGTCGTCTCCCGCGTCTGCCTCGACGTCCTGCGGTCGCGGAAAGCGCGCCGCGAGGAACCGTTCGAGGTGTTCCCGGAACCGGTGGCCGAGGCCGATCCGGCGGGCGAAGCCGAGCTCGCCGAGTCGGTGGGCCGCGCGCTGCTCGTCGTGCTGGACGCGCTCGGCCCGGCGGAGCGGATCGCGTTCGTGCTGCACGACCTGTTCGCGGTGCCGTTCGACCGGATCGCGCCGGTGCTGGACCGCACGCCGGTGGCCGCGAAGAAGCTGGCGAGCCGCGCGCGGCAGCGGATCCGGGGCGGTTCCCCGGCGCCCGCGGCCGACCTGGCCCGGCACCGCCGGGTGGTGGACGCGTTCCTGGCCGCGGCCCGCGGCGGCGACCTCACGTCACTGCTCGACGTGCTGGCGCCGGACGTCGTCCGCCGCGCCGACGCGGCCGCCCTGCCGGCGGGTGCGGCGCTGGAGGTGCGGGGCGCGCGTGCGGTGGCCGAAGAGACGCAGGTGTTCGGGAAACGGGCCCGGTTCGCCGAGACGGCCCTGATCGACGGCGCGGTCGGCGTCGTCGTCGCGCCTCGGGGCCGGCTGGTGCTCGCCTTGGCCGTGACTGTCGAAGGCGAGCGGGTGGCGGCTTACGAGGTGATCGCCGACCCCGCCCGGCTCGCCGCACTGCACGTCACGCTCATTTGACCCGGTAGAACAGGTGCGTCACCCGGGTGCCTTCGGTGACCTCGGGTTCGGTCAGCTCGGTGATCGTGTCGAGGTGGTCGAAGAGGCGGACGCCGGACCCGAGCAGCACCGGGACCAGGTCGACCTGGACACCGTCGAGCAGGCCGAGGTTCAGGCACTGCTGGGCGATCGTGGTGCTGGCGACCGCGACGTTCTTGTCGCCGGCGACCTTCTTGGCCTGCTCGACCGCGCTGGCGATGCCGTCGGTGACGAAGGTGAACGGCGCGTCCCGGTGCGGCCAGTCCTCGGGCTCCTGGTGGGTGACGACGAAGACCGGCACCGCCATCGGGTGCATGCCGCCCCACCCGCCGGTCAGGTCGAACAGGCGGCGGCCGGTGATCAGCGCGCCGAGGTTCTCCATCGCGGCGCGCAGCATCTTCGCGCTGGGTTCGGACGTGGTGAAGGTGGCCCCGACGGCGGTGGACACCTCGACGTCCCCGTTGCCGTACCACTCGAACAGGTGATCGACGCGGTCCTCCGGATCGGCCACGAAGCCGTCGAGGGACATGGACATGTTGGCGATGACGTCGGCCATGGCGACTCCTTGTTCGCAGGTCGGGGGCAGTTTGCCCCTCCGGGGGCCAGTCTTCCGCGCCGGCGCGCCCGGAAGATCTGCCACCTGGCCGACATCCGGCGGCGGACGACTGGCGCCTTGACAGCTCGCCCGGGTCGCGCCACCATGAACACGTGTTCATGAACGAGTGTTCACAACGGAGGGGGCGGCAATGACCGGGATCGTCAACACGGCACAGGCGGAGGCATGGAACGGCTACGAGGGGGAACACTGGGCGACGCACGCCGACCGCTACGACGCGGTGAACAGCGGCTTCAACGGCTACCTGCTTGACCGGGTGGACGCGGACGACCGCGTGCTCGACATCGGCTGCGGCAACGGCCAGCTGACCCGCCTCGCCGCGGCCCGCGCCCGGTCCGCGGTCGGGGTCGACCTGTCCGGGCCGATGCTCGCGACCGCGCGGGCCCGGGCGGCCGAGGTGCCGAACGTGTCGTTCGAGCAGGGTGACGCCCAGGTCCACCCGTTCGACGACGGCGGGTTCGACCTGGCGGTCAGCCGGTTCGGGGTGATGTTCTTCGCCGACCCGGTGGCCGCGTTCGCCAACGTCCGGCGCGCGCTCGGTGCGGGCGGTCGGCTGGCGTTCCTCTGCATGACCGCGCTCGCCGGCACCGACCTCGGCCGCGTGTTCGGCGCGCTGGCGGCCTTCCTCCCCCAGCCGACCGGCCCGGACGGCAGCGGCCCGACGTCGTTCGCGGACCCGGACCGGACGAAGGCGGTGCTGGCCGAAGCCGGCTTCGACGACGTGGTGTGCACCCACGTCGAGGCGGACCAGGTCTGGGGCCGTGACGTCCCGGACGCGGCGCGCTTCATCGCGGACTGGGGGCCGGTCCGCCACCACCTCGGCCTGGTCGGCAGCGAGACGGCGGCCCGGGCGACCGAGGCACTGGCGGCGGCGCTCGAGCCGTTCGCGAAACCGGACGCGGTCCGCCTGCGCGGCACGGCGTGGCTGGTCACGGGAAGGAGGTCGTGACGACGACGGCCGTACGATGGCGGTGATGTCACCGAGGAAAGCCGCCGCCCAGCGGGACGGGCAGTCACTGCACGACCTGCTGGTCGAGACCGCGCAGAAGATGATCGCCACCCACGGCACGGCCGGGATGACCGTGCGCGAGATCGCCCGCCTGGCCGGCGTCGCCGACGGCGTGCTCTACAACCACTTCTCCGACAAGGAGGAGCTGGTGGCCCGCGCCCTGTTGGAGCACGTGCGCACGACGGAGGCGGAACTGGGCGAGCTGCCGGTGGCCGGCGAAGGCACCCTGACGGGCAACCTCCGCCGGCACGTGGAGTTCGGGCTGGCGCTGCACAAGGCGCTGGTCCCGGCGTTCAGCGGCCTGGTCGGCCAGCCGAAGGTGCTGGAGCGGTTCGCGGAGATCAGCGAGCGCTCCGGCTACTGGCGAGACCGGCTGGTGGCCTACCTCGAGGCGGAGCGAGCACTGGGCCGCCTGCGCCTGGAGTCCGAAGTGGACGCCACCGCGGCCATGCTGGTCGGGTACTGCCACGCCTCGGTCATGACCACGCTCTTCCCGCACACGGCCCCGCTCGACCCGCCCCCGGTGAACTCGGTGGTGAGCGCAGCCCTCCACGGCATCGCGCCACCAGAGGCCGACACCGAGGCCTGAGGCCTGAGGCCTGAGGGCTCGGGAAGCCCGCGCGGCTGACACGGCTAAACCATCGGGTTGCCGCTCACCGTGACCTCCGGAACCTCCTGCACCACGTCCCAGTGCTCGACGATCCGCCCGTCCCGCACCCGCATGACGTCCGCGATCGCGCTCCCCCGCGAATCCGGCGTCAGGCGGAGCACGCTGTGCGTGCAGACGAGGTCGTCCTCGGCGATCACCCGGTGCACGTCCAACCGCAGGTCCGGGTGGCCCGCCACGAACCCGGCCAGGTAGCGGGCCGAGGCCGTCGCGCCCGCCGGGGCGTGGGGGTTGTGCTGGGTGTAATCGTCGGCGACGTACTCGGCGAACGCCTCTGCCGGGCGCTTCTCGGTGAACGCCAGGCGGAGGAACGCCAGGACCACTTCCTTGTTGTGCTGCTGCGATCGCGTCATCGATGTCCGTCCTTTGTGGAGTTATCGACACCAAGCCCACCATCCGCGAATCAGAAAGGGAAAGACCTGTGGACTCTGCCGCGATACTCTCCCGGTATGGACGATGTCGAGGTCCGTGAGCTGCGGTACTTCCGCGCGGTCGCCGAAGAGCTGAACTTCTCGCGCGCCGCCGAGCGGCTCGGGATGGCTCAGCCACCGCTGTCACGCGCCATCCGGCTGCTGGAACGGCGGCTCGGGGTCCAGCTCTTCGAACGGACCAGCCGGCACGTCTCGCTGACGCCGGCCGGCAACGTCCTCTTCGCCGAGTCGGCGAAGGCGCTGGACGCCGTCACCGCCGCCGTCCGGCGGACGCGGCGGGCCGCGCAGCGGACGCCGGCGCTCGTCGTCACCGCGAAACCGGGCGTCGCGACCGATCTGCTGCGGCGGATCGCCGATGCGCACCCCGATCCGGTCGAGGTGCGGGTCAGCGGGTTCGGCGAACAGGCGGAGATGCTGCGCGACGGCCGGGCCGATGTCGCGGTCCTCGGCTGCCAGGGGCACACCCAGCGCGGCTTGGACGTCGAGGTGCTGTTCAGCGAGCCGCGGGTGGCCGCGCTGCCGTCGGGTCACGAGCTCGCCGGGCGGGCCGCGCTGACCTGCGCGGACTTCGCGGGGCAGCCGACGCCGTGCTGGCCGCTGTCGTCGGCCGCGGACCGGGCGTACTGGGCCGGGCAGGACGTGACCGGCGGGCCGGTGACGCCGGGGCCGGTGGTGCACGACAGCGCCCAGCTGCTGGAGACCGTCGCGCTCGGGCAGGCGATCGCGCTGCTGCCGGCGTCGGTGGCCGAGCTGCGTTCGCGGGACGACGTCGTCTACCGGCCGGTGGTCGACGCGACGCCCTACACGCTGGCCCTCGCCTGGCCGGCCGAGGCGCGGGACCCGCGGATCGCCGGGTTCGTGCGGACCGCCGTCGAGGTCAGCGAAGCACTACCTCGGCCAGGTGCTGTCCCGGCGGGGTGACAGTGCGGATCACCGGCGGCACCCGGACGTCGCCGGCTTCGAACGCGGCCTGCAGCTGCCCGACGTCGTCGGTGGCCATCAGCGCGGCGAGCTCGTCGGCGCGGGCGAGGGTGGCCGGGGGCAGCGTCACGGCGTCGTCGAGTGCGCCCCAGGTGTCCCACTGGAGCATCTCGTGCTTGTTGAGCGCGGCGAGGTCGAGCACGAGGTTGTGCCACGCGTACGGGATGCCGCGCAGGAACGGCACGTCCAGGTCCGGGGAAACGACCAGCCGGGCGCTGTCGAGGCGGCCCGCGCGGGCCGCAGTCCAGGCGTCGGGGCCGGTCAGGAACCGGTCGCGGGGGACGTCGAGGAGGTCGAACTCCGTGTCGTCCACCGGGTCGCGGAAGCCCGCCGACAGCTGGGGATCGACCAGGTGCCAGCCGTCGTCGCCGCGGACTTCGGCGACGACGTGGTCGAGGTACCAGCCGGGCATCAGGTAGCTCGCGAAACCGACCCGGGCGCGGGCCGGGATGCCGTGGTGGCGCGCCATCGAGACGAACAGGAGGGTGAAGTCGCGGCAGCAGCCGACGATCCGGTGCAGCGGCGGCCGCGGTCCGCCGGGTGGCGCCGGGTCGAGCTCGCGCAGGCGCGCCCACATGTCCGTGGCGTACCGCAGCGTGATCTCGGCGCGGCGGGCCGCCGGGAAGCCGTGCTCGGTGATGTCGCCCGCGCCCCAGTAGTGGAACACGAGCTCGGACGCCGCTTCGCGCAGCGCTGCGACCGTGCGCGGGGTGGCGTCGAGCCAGTCCGCGTGCGGGCCCGGGTCGGAGAAGCGGCTGTGGCTGACGTAAAAGTCGTCCATACCGCCGACGCTAGCCGGATTTCAGCCGGCTTGAACAGCGAGTTCTCCGCGGAACGTGGCCCGGTACGCGCTCGGCGACACCGCGAGCGCCGCCTGGAAGTGCTGGCGCAGCGACGCCGCCGTGCCGAACCCGGCTTCGGTGGCCACGCGGTCGACCGGCAGGTCGGTCTCCTCCAGCAGCTGGCGGGCGCGCTCGACCCGTTGCTGCGTCAGCCATTGCAGGGCCGAGACGCCGACCTCGTCGCGGAAGCGGCGGGTGAACGTGCGGGTGCTCATCGCCTCGCGGGCGGCGAGCTCGCGCAGGGTCAGCGGCCGGTGCAGGTTCTCCAGCGCCCACGCCCGCGCCGCCTTCGTCGACGACGTGCGGGGCTCCGGCACCGGACGGCGGACGAACTGGGCCTGCCCGCCTTCGCGGTGCGGGGAGACCACCGTGCCGCGGGCGACCTCGTTGGCCACCGCGGCGCCGTGGTCGCGGCGGATCATGTGCAGCACCAGGTCGATGCCGGCGGCGACGCCCGCGGACGTCAGCACGTCGCCGTCGTCGGTGTAGAGGACGCACGGGTCGACGTCGACCTCGGGGAACCGGTCCTGCAGCTCTTCGGCGGAGCGCCAGTGGGTGGTCGCGGGGCGGCCGTCGAGCAGGCCGGCCGCCGCGAGCACGAACGCGCCGGTGCAGATCGACGCGATGCGGGCGCCGTCCGGGATGCGGTCGAGCGCCGCCTTGAGCGGCGGGGTCAGCACGCGGGCCATCGGCTCGTACTCGGCCAGCGACGCGGGGACGATCACCGTGTCGGCCTCGGCGAGCACCTCGGGGCCGCGGTCCACCGGGATGGTGACGTCGGAGTCGGTGCGCACCGGTCCGGGCTCGAGCGTGCAGGTCACCACCTCGTACAGCGGCTCGCCCGCCGCCGAGCGCGCCTGGCCGAACAGGCGGTGGACGATGCCCAGCTCCATCACGAGCATGCCGTGCCGGACCAGGACGGCGACGTGGTGACGGTTCGGGTGCACGAATTCGGCCATGGCCCGATTCTTGCACAGGTTGGCCATCGGGCCACTCGATCCCGCCGGGCGGCCGCGTGATCATCGAGGTCATGAACGTGCTGTGGGTTTTCGCGCATCCCGAGCCGCGCTCGCTGAGCGGGGCCCTCCGTGACGACGGGCTCCGGACGCTCCGCGAGCTCGGCCACGACGTCCGGGAATCGGACCTGTACGCGATGAAGTGGAACCCGGTGGTCGATGCCGCCGACTTCGGGGCCGAAGCCGGGGACGGGCGGCTGGTCGTCGGGGCGACGTCGGCGCGGGCGCACGCCCGCGGCGAGCTGAGTGCGGACATCGTCGCCGAGCAGGAAAAGCTCGGCTGGGCCGATGCCGTCGTCGTGCAGTTCCCGCTGTGGTGGTACGGCCTGCCGGCCATCCTCAAGGGCTGGTTCGACCGCGTTTTCGTCAAAGGCTTCGGCTACGGCGTCCGCGCCGCGGACGGCCGGACCCTGCGCTACGGCGAAGGCCGGCTCGCGGGCAAACGCGCGATGGTGGTGCTCACCGCGGGTGCCCGCGAGCCGGCCATGGGGCCGCGCGGGGTGAACGGGTCGCTGGCCGAGGTGCTGTTCCCGCTGCAGCACGGGACGCTGTTCTACGCCGGGATGTCGGTGCTGCCGCCGGTGGCGGTCCACGGCGCCGACCGCGTGCCGGACGAGCAGTTCGCCGAGGCCCGGGAACACCTTCGCGAGCGGCTGCGCACGCTCGGCACCACCGCCCCTATCCCGTTCCGCACCCAGAACGGCGGCGACTACGACGACGACCTCGTCCTGCGCCCCGACCGTTCGCCCGGCGCCACGGGCCTGGCAGTCCACCTGCAGTGATGGGCCCGCGACGCCACTGCGCAAGGCTTTGGCGGACTACGCGGGCAAAGTGAGGCGCTGGCCGAGACCGCCGTCCACCGGGAGGTCGGCGCCGGTGGTGAACGTCGCCTCGAAGGCCAGGAACAGCACCGCCGCCGCGACCTCCTCCGGTGTTGCGTGGCGCTTCAACGGCGTGATCTCGTCGCCGATCGCCTTGAACTCCGCCAGCACGGCCTCCGGCACGCCGGTCACGCCCATCGTCGGCGTGTCGGTGTAGCCGGGGCTGACCACGTTGACCCGGATCCCGCGCGGCGCCAGCTCGGCCGCGTACGTGCGGGCGAACGACCGCACAGCCGCCTTTGCCGCCGAATACAGGCCCATCCCGGCGATCCCGGCCTCGGCCGCGACCGACGTCGTGAACACGAACGAACCACCCGGGCGGACCAGCGGGGCCAGCCGCCGTGCCGTGAAGTACGCGCCCTTGGTGTTGACGTCGAACGTGCGGTCGTAGAGCTCGGGTGTCGCGTCCTCGTACGGCGTCAGCGTCGAGAACCCGACGTTGACGAACACCAGGTCCAGCTCGCCGAGCGTGTCCGCGGCCACCGCGCCCAGCTCGTCGACGTCGGCCAGGCGGGCCGCGTCCGACGACAGCAGGTGGGCCTTGCCCGGCAGCGTCCCCTCCAGCGGCGAGACGTCCCGGCCGGTCAGCAGCACTTCCGCGCCGCCGTCGAGCAGGGCGCGCACCACCGCCAGCCCCATGCCGTGCGTGCCGCCGGTCACGACGGCCTTCTTCCCCAGGTACTTCACCGGATCTCCTCGATGACGCTGGCGATCGCGTGCGAACCGTGGCCCGCCGCGACCGCGCGGTCGAACAATTCCTTCAGCGCGGCGGGCACCGCCGTGCCGATCCCCTGCGCGCGGCTCGTTTCCACCAGCAAGCCGAGTCCGGCGGCGTTGATGTCCAGGGCGGACACGTCGGTTTCGTAGTCGCCGTCGGCGACCTGGGCGCCGATCCCGGTCAGGAACCCGCCGACGGCCGTGTGCCAGCCCAGCGCCATCGGCGTGAACTGCGCCGGCCTGACGCCCTCGGTGCCGACCAGCGCGAGGGCGTGCAGGTAGCCGCCCATCGACGACCACATCATGCCGAGCAGCGCCAGGTCGTACAGCGCCGCCAGTCCGGCGTCCTCGCCGAGGAACACCGGCTCGCCCAGGACTTCCAGCACGCCGCGCTGCGCCTCGAACACCGGTGCCGAACCGCTGTAGAGGATCCGTGCGTCCGGTGTCCCGATCCCCTGCGGGACGGCCATGATCACGCCGTCCACGTACTCGATTCCCGCCGAAGCCGCCCACTTCGCGGCTTCGCGGGCCTGCTCCGGCGTTCCGGACGTGAGGTTGACGAGCACCTTCGGCGACGCTGCTGCCAGCACCGGCCGCTGGATGTCGTATGTGGACAGACAGCTGATGACGACGTCCGCCGAAGCCGCCTCCCCGGGCGTGGCCGCGAGCCGCGCGCCCCGGTCGAGCAGCGGGCCGGCCTTGAGCGGCGACCGGTTCCACACCGAGACGTCGTGTCCCGCCCCCAGGAGCGCCCCGGCGAGGGCGGCGCCCATCCGCCCCAGGCCGAGCACGCTCACGTGTTTCCTGCTTTCTCCCATGGATTCCATGCTGCGGGCGCGCTTTACACTGAACAAGTACCGACTAATAAGAAGTCAGTTCAGAATGAGTTTGCGGAGGCAGATCACGGAGCAGGCCAGGCTGAGGATGGCTTGGTGGACGTCGGCTCGTCGTTCGGCGCGGATGCGTAGCCGGCGGAAATTCTTGAGCCAGGCGAAGGTGCGCTCCACGGGCCAGCGGATGGTGCCCAGACCAGAGCCGTGTTCGACGCCACGGCGGGCGATGACGGGCGTGATGCCGCGGGCGCGGACGAGGCGGCGGTACTTGTCGTGATCGTAGCCGCGGTCGGCGTAGAGCCGGCGCGGCCTGCGCCGGGGCTTGCCGACCACGCCGCTGATCGATGGGATGGCATCGATCAGCGGCATCAGCTGAGTGACGTCATTGCGATGGCCGCCAGTCAGCGTGACCGCGAGCGGAGTGCCGTGGGCATCGGTGATCAGATGATGCTTCGAGCCAAGCTTGCGCCGGTCGACCGGGCTGGGGCCGGTGTGGTCCCCCCTTTGAGGGCACGCAAATGGGTGGAGTCGACCAGCGCGGCGGACAGGTCCAGCAGACCGGCGGCACGCAGTTCGGCGAGCAGGCGTTCGTGCAGCTGCTGCCAGACGCCGGTCTCGTGCCATTCGGCCAGCCGCCGCCAGCAGGTGGCGCCCGAGGCCCCGAAGAGCGCGGTAGGCAGGCGGTTCCAGCCGATGCCGGTACGGATCACGTACAGGATGCCTTCCAGTGCGGCGCGGTCGTCGGCACGTTTGCGGCCCGGGTAGCGGAACCGCCGTGGATGCACCGGAAGCAGCGGCTCCAGCCGCTCCCACAGCTGGTCGGTTAGAACCTCCTCACGCATACCAACATAATGGAAAGCCCCGCATGCCAGGCAAGACGACACGCCGACTCATTCTGAACTGACCCCTAATAAGTCAGGTACCCACCAAAACGTAAGGATCGTGGATGCAGCCTCGAACGTACCGCTGCGGACTGGACGCGGCCGTCGACGTGATCGGCGGCCGATGGAAGGCGCTGATCCTCTGGGCGCTGCACGCCGAGCCGCTGCGGTTCGGCGAGCTGAAGCGGAAGGTGGCCGGCATCAGCGAGAAGATGCTGATCCAGGCCCTACGGGAGCTGGAGGCGGACGAGGTCATGCACCGGGAGGTGTTCCACGAGATCCCGCCGAAGGTCGAGTATTCGCTGACGGACCTGGGTCAGCGGCTGAAGACGGCGTTGCTGCCGCTGGGCGACTGGGGCGAGGAGAACATGGCCGGGATCGCGAAACGCCGAGGCGTCACGCCGGCACCACCGCATACGGCTTCGGCGTGATCGCGTTGCCCGCCTTCAGCGGCAGTTCCTCGATCAGCTTGCGCCACGGCAGGTACGGCAGCAGCTTGTAGTTGAGGTTGCGGAACTTCAGCCACGTCCGCGTCGGCGGGACGAACCACTTCCCGTTGCCCTCGGCCAGTTTCTGGCAGGCGTCGACGAAGCCGCGCATCTCGTCGCGATACGCGCCGAACGCCGTCGGGTGGTCACCGGCTGCGGCCGCGAGCTCGCCCGCCAGCACGTACGCGCCGACGATCGCCAGGCTGGTGCCCATCCCCGAGAGGGGTGCGGCGCAGTACGCGGCGTCGCCGACGAGCGCGACGCGCCCGCGCGAGTACGAGTCCAGCTTGATCTGGCTCGCCGAGTCGAAGTAGAAGTCCGGCGCTTCCCGCATGGCCTCGAGCAGTGCCGACGTCTCCCAGCCCATGCCGCGGAACGCCTCTTCGACGATCCGCCGCTGCTGCCCGACGTCGCGGTGGTCGTAGTCCAGCCGGTCCGAGCCGAACCAGAACAGCGCCTTGGCCTCGGCGTTGTCCCGCGCGCTGTAGACGCCGACGGTCCGGTTCGGCTCGTTGTAGAACCGGCCCACGTGGTCGAGCCCGAGGTGGTTGGGCACGGTGAAGATCGAGACGTAGTAGCCGAGGTCGTGGCGGAACCGGGATTCGTCGCCGAAGACCAGGGACCGCACGTTCGAGTGCAGCCCGTCGGCCCCGACGACCAGGTCGAATTCGCGCGGCCCGGCGTGGGCGAAGGTGACCGTGACGCCGTCACCGTGTTCGGCGATGCCGGTGATCGAATCGCCGAAGACGTACTCGACGTCGTCCTTCGTCGCGTCGTACAGGATCCGCGCGAGGTCGCCGCGGAGGATCTCCAGCTCGCCGCTCTGGTAGGTCGACGGCGTGACCACCAGCGGCCGGTCGTCACTGTCCACATAGGTCACATCGCCCATCCGGGTGGCCGTCGCCTCGACGGCGCCCAGCAAGCCCATCCGGTCGAGGACCCGCAGCGACGCACCGCGGAAGTCGACCGCGTAGCCGCCGTCGCGCAGCTCGGGAGCGCGCTCGACGACCGTCGGCGTGAAGCCGTGGCGGTGGAGCCAGAAGGCGAGGGCGGGGCCGGCGACGCTCGCGCCGGAGATGAGGACTCGGTTGTTCTGCATGCCGAGAACCGTAGCCCGATTTTGGGCGATCGCGCAAGACGTTCGCCTAAGACGTCCGTGCTAGGCTCGGCCCATGGGCAACAAGGAAGCTTTGCTGGCCGCCGCGAAGCGTTGTCTGCACGAGAAGGGCTACGCCCGCACGACGGTCCGCGACCTGGCCTCGGCGGCGGACGTCAGCATGGCCGCCATCGGCTACCACTTCGGCTCGCGCGAGGCGCTGCTCAACACCGCCCTGATCGAGGCGAACGAGGAGTGGGGCGAGGCACTGGCGAAGACGCTGCAGGTGGAAACCCCGGCGGACGCGACCCCGGCCGAGCGCTTCGAGCACATCTGGCAGCAGGTGATCGAGTCGTTCGGCGAGCACCGGCGCATGTGGGCGATGACGTTCGAGGCGTACGCACAGCCGGACCTCGACGAGAAGGTCCGCACCCAGCTGGCCGCCGCGCTCGAACAGGCCCGCCACGGCCTGGCGAACCTCTTCCAGGACCTCGACGACGGCAGCGACGAGGCCCGGGCCGCCGGCACGGTCCACCAGGCCCTGCTCTCGGGCGTGATGCTCCAGTGGCTGGTCGACCCGGACCACGCCCCTTCGGGCGCCGACCTGGTCCGCGGCCTGCGCCTGATCGCGGCCGACGTCCTTACGCGGTGACCAGGTCCGCGCCGGCGAAGAACGTCTGCGCGGCCGTCATCGCCTCGGTGTCCGAAAGCACGTCACCAGGCCGGCTGCCGTTGCCGAGAAGCACGCCACCCCAGTGCATTCCGAGGTACTCGGCGCACAGCTCCAGCGTGCCGATCAGCGGCTGGGCCTCGCGCGCCGTCTCGCTGAGCACGCTCACACCCCACAGCGACTTCCCGCGCATCCGCGGCTTGAACTCCACCGGCAGGCGCATCCAGCCCGACCAGTAGTCCAGGTAGAGCTTCACGCTCGCCGACACCGAATACCAGTACACCGGCGACACGATCACGATGTCGGTCGCGGCGAACGTCGCGTCCATCAGCAGCTGCTCGTTCTCGCCCGGCTCGGGGTGCGAGCCGGCGCCGTGGCGGCGGTCTTCGAACGGCGGCAGCGGCACCTCAGGCAGCCGGATCCACCGCTGGTCCACGTCCTTGGGCAGTTCCTTCGCCGCCCGCCGGGCCAGCATCTCGGTGTTGCCGCCCGGTCGTGCGGCGCCGACCAGGAACAGGAAGCTGCGGTCGCTCATGTCCGAACCCCTCCAGTTATTTGCATGTACATATAAATACTGTCCCTGGACTATCCTGGCGTCAAGAGGAGGCCGGAAGATGACCGTCGACGCCCAGGCCTGGGGCCGCGTGCTCGTGCTGCACGCCCGGATCGAGCAGGAACTCGCCAAAGCGCTGCAGCGGCGCCACGGACTCGGGCTCTCCGAGTACCGCGCGCTCGGCAAGCTCGCCGCGGGCCCGCGGGGCGGCCTGCGGATGCAGGAGCTCGCCGAGGCGATCGGCCTGAACCAGAGCTCGGTCAGCCGGATGTGCGCGCGTCTCGAAGACGCCGGCCTGACCGTCCGCGACCTGTGCGAGGACGACCGCCGCGGCGTCTACTCGGTGATCACCGACGCCGGGCGCAAGCGGTACGCCGAAACGGAACCGACGTACACCTCGGTCCTGCAGACGGCCCTCGACAAGGCCGCGAGCGACCCCGAGCTCGCCACCGCGGTCATCGCCGTCCGCGGCGCTTGACCTGAATATTCCCCGGTGGTTATATACCGGCACAGGCAACCGCAAGGGAGGACGCCGTGGCAGAGCTGGTGACCGCCGACGAACGCCCCGCGCTCCGGGTGGAGCGCAGGCTGAAGCACGCCCCCGAGAAGGTGTGGCGGGCGATCACCGACCCGGCCGAGCTCGCGCACTGGTTCCCGGCAAAGGTCGACGTCGAGCTGCGCGACGGCGGCGCCATCCGCTTCACCTTCCCCGGCGAGGACACCACGACGACCGGGCGGGTCATCACCGCCGACCCGCCACGCGAGTTCACGTTCATCTGGAACGACGACACCCTGCGCTGGCTGATCTCCCCCGACGGCGACGGCAGCCTGCTGGAGTTCACCCACACCTTCGGCCGCGGCGACCCGGCGATCGCGAAGCTGGCCGCGGGCCGCACCGCCGCGGGCTGGGACGTCTGCCTCGACGCCCTCGACGCGAGGCTCGCCGGCCGCGCCGCCGAGCAGCCGGAGCAGTGGCACGACCGGATGGCGTCCTACGTGGCGGAATTCGGCCTCGACCACGGCGAGGTCCTCGCCGACGGAACGATCCGCTTCCGCCGCGACCTGGGCTGGAAGCCGGTGGAAGAGCTTCGCCCGCTGCTCCCGGACGAACCAGGCTGGCACCTGGTCCACGACCCGGGCGAAGGCACCCGCGTCGAGTTCACCGAACCGGCGGGCGACGACGTCCCGGCACAGCTGGCCCGGCGGCACGAGCAGGCCGACCGCCTGTTCGCCGCCACCCACGGCGTCGACCTGCCGGCCTGGCCGCCCGAGCGCGTCGAAGCCGTGAAGAAGCATTACGCGGAGCATCCGACCCAAGGTTGACGCGCGCGGCCAGGGTCGGCATTACGTTCGGTTCATGCGCTTTCGCGTGGTCTTGGACGTGCTGGCCGTCCTGGTGCTGACTTTCGGCGCGGGCGGCAACCTCGCCGCCGGCGCGTGGACCCTGCCGCCGTGGTTACCGGGCTGGCTCGGCTGGACGATCCTCGCGGTGAGCGTCGTCCCGATCGTGCTGCGCCGCTGGTCACCACGCCCGGCGTACATCCTGTCCCTGGTGACGACCGCAGCGGCGGTCCCGATCGGCGGCCCGGTGCTGGCGGTCGCCGTCGTGTCGGCGGGCTGCGCGCTGTACACGTTCGTAGTGCAGCGCGGCAGCCGTGCCTCCCGGGTCGGCTTCGTGGCGGGCCTGCTCGGCATCGGCCTGATCGGAATAGCGGTCCCGAACCCGAGCACGGCGACAACGGTGAACTTCGGGGCCTCGGCCCTGATCGTCGGGTTCGCACTGGGCATCGCCGTCCACGGCCGCCGCGAACACGCGGCGATCGAGCGCGAAAACCACGCCCAGCAAGCGGTTTCGGCCGAGCGCCTGCGCATAGCCCGCGAGATGCACGACGTCGTCGCGCACAGCATGAGCTTGATCGCGGTGAAGGCAGCGGTCGGCAACCACGTGGCCCTGGAACAACCGGACCAGGCCCGCGACGCCCTGCGCGTCATCGAAGACACGAGCCGCGAAACGCTGGCGGAGCTGCGACGCATGCTGGGGGTGCTCCGCGACGGAACGGGCGTCCCGGCACTGGCCCCCGCGCCGACGCTCGACGACCTGCGGGCACTGGCCGAGCGCGCGCAACAGGCGGGCCCGACGGTCGACCTGATCATCGACGACCTCAAAGAGCTCCCGGGCGGCGTCGGCCAGTCGGTGTACCGGATAGCACAGGAGGCCCTGACCAACGTGGTGAAGCACGCAAACGCCACAACATGCCGGATACACGTCAAGGGTGGCGACGGCGAAGTGACCATCGAAGTGCGCGACGACGGCCGAGGAGGCGAGGCGGTACCGGGCCACGGCCTGATCGGAATGCGCGAGCGAGTAGCGGTCTACGACGGCGAGTTCTCGGCAGCCCCGGCGGAGACCGGCTTCCGCGTGTACGCGCGCCTGCCGTACGAAACGGTGGTACGCCGATGACCCGCGTCCTGATAGCCGACGACCAGGCCTTGTTGCGCGGAAGCTTCCGGGTCCTGGTGGACAGCGCACCGGGCCTGGAGGTGGTGGCCGAGGCATCCGACGGGGTGGAGGCGGTGGCCCTGACCCGCCGCGAGCACCCGGACGTGGTGCTGATGGACGTCCGCATGCCGGAGATGGACGGCATCGAAGCAACCCGGAGAATCTGCGCGGAGACGACGGTCCGGGTCTTGATGCTGACCACGTTCGACCTGGACGAGTACGTGTATTCGGCCCTGAGGGCAGGAGCGAGCGGCTTCCTCCTGAAGGACACCAGACCGGCAGACCTCCTGGCAGCGATCGAGATCGTGGCCTCGGGCGACGCACTACTGGCCCCCTCGGTGACCAGACGCCTGGTGGCGGAGTTCGCCAGACTCCCATCAGGCCCGGTGACCAGATTGGACGGAGTGACGGCCAGAGAGCAGGAGGTCCTGACCCTGATCGCCCGAGGCCTGTCGAACGACGAGATAGCGGCCAGGCTCCACGTGGGCATAGCAACGGTGAAAACCCACATCGGCAGGCTCCTGCACAAACTGGCGGCCAGAGACCGAGCCCAACTGGTGATAGCCGCATACGAGTCAGGCCTGGTACGAGCCACGGCAGCAGACTGAAGCGGGGGTTCGGCCGGCCCGCGACGTTGCCTACGCCACACGCGAAGTGACCGACAAGTAGTTAAGCTCCCGGGAATGAGCAGTGCGACGGAGCCGCTCGGGACGCCGCCCGAGGACGAACCGGACATTCACACCACGGCCGGCAAGCTGGCCGACCTGTATCGCCGTTACGACGAGGCGGTCCACGCGGGCTCGGCCCGGGCGGTGGAGAAGCAGCACGCCAAGGGCAAGAAAACCGCCCGCGAACGCATCGAGCTCCTGCTCGACGAGAACTCCTTCGTCGAACTCGACGAGCTGGCGAGACACCGCTCGACCAACTTCGGCCAGGAGAAGAACCGCCCGTACGGCGACGGCGTCGTCACCGGCTACGGCACCGTCGACGGCCGTCCCGTGTGCGTGTTCAGCCAGGACGTGACGGTCTTCGGCGGCAGCCTCGGCGAGGTCTACGGCGAGAAGATCGTCAAGGTGATGGACCTGGCGATCAAGACCGGCCGGCCGATCATCGGCATCAACGAGGGCGGCGGCGCGCGCATCCAGGAGGGTGTCGTCTCACTCGGCCTCTACGGCGAGATCTTCAACCGGAACGTCAAGGCGTCCGGTGTCATCCCGCAGATCTCGCTGATCATGGGCGCGAACGCGGGCGGGCACGTCTACTCCCCCGCGCTGACCGACTTCGTCGTGATGGTCGACGAGACCTCGCAGATGTTCATCACCGGCCCGGACGTCGTGAAGACGGTCACCGGCGAGGACGTCACCTTCGAAGAGCTCGGCGGCGGCCGCACCCACAACACGAAGTCGGGTGTCGCGCACTACCTGGGCTCCGACGACGAGGACGCCATCGCCTACGTCAAGGAACTGCTCTCCTACCTGCCGCAGAACAACCTGTCGGACGCGCCGGTGTTCGAGGCGTCGGACAACCCGCCCGGGTTCTTCGAAGACGTCACCGACGCCGACCGCGAGCTCGACACGATCATCCCGGACTCGCCGAACACCCCGTACGACATGCACGAGGTGATCACCCGGGTCCTCGACGACGGCGACTTCCTCGAGGTCCACGAGCTGTTCGCGCCGAACATCATCGTCGGCTTCGGCCGCGTCGACGGCCACAGCGTCGGCGTGGTCGCCAACCAGCCGACGCAGTTCGCCGGCTGCCTCGACATCGACGCGTCCGAGAAGGCCGCGCGGTTCGTCCGCACCTGCGACGCGTTCAACATCCCGGTGCTCACCTTCGTCGACGTCCCGGGCTTCCTCCCGGGCACCGACCAGGAGTGGAACGGCATCATCCGCCGCGGCGCGAAGCTGATCTACGCCTACGCCGAGGCGACCGTCCCGCTGGTGACGGTGATCACGCGCAAGGCGTACGGCGGCGCGTACGACGTCATGGGCTCGAAGCACCTCGGCGCCGACCTCAACCTCGCTTGGCCGACCGCGCAGGTCGCGGTGATGGGCGCGCAGGGCGCGGCGAACATCGTCCACCGCAAGACGCTGGCGAAGGCGGCGGCCGAGGGCCAGGACGTCGACAGTTTGCGGGCCGAGCTGATCCAGGAGTACGAGGACACGCTCCTGAACCCGTACGCGGCGGCCGAGCGCGGGTACGTCGACTCGGTGATCGTGCCGGCGCACACCCGCGGGCACGTCGCGCGGGCGCTGTCGCTGCTGCGCAACAAGCGGGAATCGCTTCCGCCCAAGAAGCACGGGAACATCCCGCTGTGAGCGAGCAGCGTCCCCTGCTGAGGGTGGTCCGAGGAAACCCGAGCGACGCCGAGCTGGCGGCGCTGACGGCGGTCGTCGCCGCGGCTTCGGCCGCGAAGGCGCCGGAGAAGCCGAAGCCGCGTACGTCGTGGTGGGGCGATCACGCCACTGCGCTGCACAAGCCGCTTCACCCCGGCGAAGACGCTTGGCGCGCTTCGGGTTTGCCTCAGGGCTGAAGGGTGTCGAGGAAGACCGTCGGGGCTTCGTTCTCGTGCACGATCGTGCCGAGCAGCGCCCCGAGCCGGTCGCGCTCGGGCGGGCTCAGCCGGGCGGCCAGGTCGTCGACCCGGCGGCAGGTCGCCGCGTAGAAGTCCTCCGCGAGTTCGCGGCCTTCCGGGGTGAGCAGGACGTGCACGGCCCGCCGGTCGTCCGGGTCCGGCGCGCGGCGGACGAGCCCGCGCCGGACCGCGCGGTCGACCAGGCCGGTGAGGCTCGATTTCTCGAGGCCGAGCGTCGCGCCGAGGTCGCCCATGCCGTACGGCCGGCCCATCAGCACGCACAGCAGCTGTCCCTGCTGCACGGTGAGCCCGTACTCGCGGGCCGACTCGGCGTAGACGGCGTTCACCAGGAACGACGCCCGCACGAGCCCGGCCACCACCCCGAGGTCCGCCCCGCTCTTCCCCATCCGGTCAGCCTACGGCTTCCCGCACGGCGGGCACGATTTCCCCGGCCCACCGCGCGGCCGCCGTCCGGTCGGGCGTGCTGCCACCGGGCCCGAAGAGCACGAACCCGGCGGCGTCGTGCTCCAGCACGGCACCGGTGAGTTCCTCGACCCACTGCGCGGGCGACCCGCCCATCCAGCGCCCGTCGTCGGCGCGGGTCCTGGCCAGCGGCTCGGCGGTGATCCGCCCGGGGAAGTTGTAGACGGTGACGATGTCGCCGGGATCCCGCCCGGCATCGACGGCGGCCTTGTCGATCACCGGGCGCGAGGAGCGGTACCGCTCGCTGAGCCAGTCGGCGGCGTGCCCGGGCATCCACCCGTCGGCCACCCGCCCGGTGACGGCGAGGGACTTCGGCCCGACGGACCCGGTCCACACGGGAGGCATCTTCTCTTTCGCGGGTTCCAGGTCGGTGACCTGGTAGAACTCGCCGTCGAAGGTGACCGGGTCGCCGCCCCCGCCGAGCATCTTCACGAGCCGGATGCCTTCTTCGAAGGCCCGGACGGCCTGCGCCGGGGTGAGCTTGGCGAAGCCGAGCCGCGCGATGTCGTCCCAGAGCCCGCCGACCCCCATGCCGAGCACGATCCGGCCGCCGGTGAGCGCGGACAGGCTCGTGACCGTGCGCGCCAGCATCGACGCGGGCCGCGTGGGCAGATTGGTGACGCTGACCAGGCCGGAGATCCGTTCGGTCTTGCCGAGAAGGACCCCGAGCTCGGCGTACGCGTCGAGCCGGTCGGCGTGGTACGGGTGATCGGAGACGGTGATGAGGTCGAGGCCGCTCTGGTCGGCTTGGACGGCGAGTTCGAGGGTGTCGGGGACGGCGGTGACTGCTGTGGACACGCCGATGCCGAAGTGCACCATGATTCCTCCCAGTTAGTTCGTAGTACGAACATAGCACAGGTAGTTCTTAGTACGAACTAACTGGCGATCACGGAGGTCCGGTCATCGAGCCGGACGGCGTCGGCTTCGAGGCAGCGGCGGAAGGGGTTGTCGTTGATCCGGTCAAGCCGGTCCGCGATGAGGAAGCAGGCTCCGGCCACCAACAGGGCGGCCGCCAACCCGGTCACGGTGTACCACGTCAGCCACAAGCCGATGGTGATGACGCCGAAGACCAGCAGAGTCACCGCGATCGCGGCCAGCACCAGCCCCAGAGCCACGAGCACGAAGTCGAGATCGCCGAAGCGAAGTAAGAGGAATACCAGCGGGATCCAGAGTTGAAGTACCCAGCTCAGCCAGGTCGGCCCCAACGGCCAGGACCCGGTCAGCACCAGGATCGATCGGACCATTCCCGCCAGCAGGGAACCCCCACCGGCCAGCACCACGACCACCCCGAACGTGGCCCACAGCGCGTCCGTGCTCCGCCGCGGCTGCAGCACCGTCGGCCAGTCTCCGACACGGATCTGCCCTCGAAGGGCGCTGGCGAAGATCACCGCGCGCACCGGCCACCTCATGAGGCCTGCCAGCCGACGATCGAACCCGTCCATCGCCACCTGGTTCGAGATCGAGTCGATCCTTTCTTCGTCAGCCTTGGTCGGCCCCGGCCGCTTGGCCGCCTCTCGAAGGGAATATTCGTGCTCCAGCGCCGTATCTCCCCAGACTTCACCCAGAAAGGGGCGAGGCTGCAACCGATCGATTCTCCTCAAGGCCAACGGGATCCCCAGCCGGGAATCGATGACATCGAGATTTCCGGGAATGTCGGGGAGGCCCGAATCGTCGAGCAGCTTTCCGATGCGACCGACCAGGAGTGCAAGGGAATCGTCCGGCCCCTCGCTGAAGGGCTGCCAGAACCACCGATCCGATTCGGGGCGGTCATCCGGGATCGGTTGCCGCTTCAGGTCCTCCTCGACGTTCGGATCAGCCAGCAGAGACGCGAGCCACCACGCGGCCCGGCGTGCCACCGCGGTCTCGACCCAGATGAGCTGGGTGAGTGCGGCCGCTGCGGCAGGAGTCCCCACGACGGCCAGATCGTCCACCGCCCATAGATATCCCTCAGCCGAGCGCGCGATGAGGACCGGCAACGCCAGCTCGCCCATGCCACGCAAGGCCGCCCGGCGATCTTCGTCGGCAGCACTCCGCGGCGCCAGGGCTTCCGCCGCCTCCACCCGCCCGGATGCCGAGAGCGCCTGCATCGCATCCACCTTGGCATCTCCGCCGGCTTCGACGATGGCGATCAACCGCTGCAGCACTTCCTGCCCTCGCGGCCGGCCGTCGGCAGCCACCGTCCCGACCGCGGCGACGATCGCCGGCCGATCCGGCCCCGGCTTGCCGAGCCGATTCAAGAAGTATTCGACGACCGTCCGGGCAAACGCGCTGTCCACCCGTTTCGCCTCGGCCAGGCACTCCAAAGCCAGGATCTTGTGGTGCATCTCCGCCGACTCGAAAATCCGGGAGATCACCCTCGTGCTGTCCCGGTTGCTCGCCCCGCACCACAGCTTCACCGTCTCCCGCCACGCCAGCGGGTCCGCGCGATACCGCAGCAGCAACCCCTCCGGGTCGTCGGCCAGCTCGGTTGCCGCCAGGTACTCCTGCAGCGTCAAGTGGCGGAAGACGAAGTCCGTCCGGTTCTTCGTGATCGACACCAGGAGCTGGCTGCGGTCGATGATCTCGTCGAGCAGCGGCTTGATGTGCGTCTGGTCGAGGTTGAGGTCGGGCAGCAGCTGGCGGGTCGTGTTCTCGAGGAGTTTCTTCGTGATCGTCAGGCGGTCGTCGACCTCGGTCGTGGTCTGCATCGTCACCAGGGCGACGCGCTGCAGCACCGCCAGCTTCTCGCCCACCTCGTACACCGTGAGCGAGTCGGCGCGGCCGAGGTCGGTGTCACGGCCCAGCAGGTGCGTGATCGCCTCCTGGTAGAACGCCGGACGCGACGTCGGGAGCCGGCGGCCGGTCTTGGCGAAGACCTCGGTCTGCAGGTACGCGATCATCGTCAGCAGCAGCGGGCTGCGCGCGAGACGCATCAGCGCGGGGTTCTTCTGCAGGCCGGCGAACACCTCCGCGGCCGAAGTCCCGGCCAGGCCCTCCCACTTGCCCAGGAACCGGATGACGGCCGCGTCGTCGAACTCCGCCACCCGGACGACATGGGTGAACTGATCGCCCAGCGGCTGGCCTTGGTAGACGACGTCCCGGCAGGTCACGATCACCTGGCACTCCGGGTAGTCCCGCGCGAAGTCGCGCAGCGTCCCGAACACACGGTTCTGCTGGGCGCGGCCGACTTCGTCGAGACCGTCGAAGAGCAACGTCAGCCGGCCGTCCCGCAACGCCTGCTCCGCCAGCTCCTTCACCGCGTCACGGTGCCGGGACCGGGCCGGGTAGGCCCGCGCCAGCTCGGACACCACGAGGTCGACCAGCGAGGCGGACCCGTCGTTGCAGCGGTGCAGCTCGATCAGGACGGGCATCCGCTCCGCCGCGCCCGCCCGGACCCGGCGCACCCACATCAGCATCGAGTTCTTCAGCAGCAGCGACTTGCCCGCGCCGGCCGGGCCGATGATGACCGACCGGGGCTGCTCGCGGATCTTTTCGTAGATGTCCTCCCGGCACCCCTCCCGCTCGTACTGCAGGGGGACGTAAACGCTGTCGATGTCGATCACCCGGTCGGTCACGAACCCGAGCGCGTGGCGCGAGTAGTCCCGCGACACGACTTCGGCGTACCGGCGGATCAGCCGCTTCCGCAGCTTCGTCTTCCGGGAAAAGGCCGCCGCCGACCAGTCGAACGCCTTCGCGCCCGACTTCTTGAAGTACTCGCCGAAGAACTGCTTCGACGCCCACACCACCACGACCGCGACGACGAGCACGACGAGGCCGAAGGGCAGCAGGTACGGAGAAAGATCGACACCACCGATCGTCACAGAACACAGAGTCGACCGGACGCGACGCGGTGTTACACCGTTAATTCGTTCGAGCCGCCGGTGATCACTTGCTACCTTGGGTTCCGCCCGGTGCGACGGGGAAGGTTACTTCCGGTATCCCATTGGTTCGAATCCAAAACCGGCCGCCTCACCGCGGCCGGGTCGACACCTTCTCCAGCCGAGACCTCGGGCACCCAACTTCACACGCACTCCCGGTGCGAAGCCCGCGGTTACTTCTTGCTGTAAACGAGACCCCGCGGGCAACGAAGATCTCGGGAGCCACGGCCACACCGGTGCCCGGTGCGCAGGCGAGGGTTACTTCCGCTTCCAACGGGCAGGTCGGGGGTTCGAATCCCTCCCGGACCACACCCGGTCCGGTAGCTCAGTGGCCTAGAGCAGCTATGTACCTTCACCGACTTCGATCTCGGGCATCGCTGTGGCCGTGGCTCCCACCTGAAAAAAAGGGGGAGAAATGAGCAAGTTCAACACCGCACGAGCACCCGCCGCGACCTCTCCGGTCCGCAGCGAGGCCATGCCGTCCACCGTCACCCACGAGGGCGGCGCCGGCTACGCGCGCGACACGAAGTCCGCGCTCTTCCTGCTCGCCGTCACGAACATGGTGGGCGAGCACACCTTCTACGAGTCCGCCGGTACGCGCGACACGCGCTACGCCGAGCTCGTTCGCCAGGCCACACTGGACGATCCGGAGTGGACCGCCCGGTTCCTGCGCTGGCTGCGCACGGACGCGAACCTGCGCACGGCGTCGCTCGTCGGCGCGGCCGAGTTCGCCAAGGCCCGGCGGGACGCCGGTCTCGACGGGCTGAGCCGCCAGGTCGTCGCGGACGTGCTGCAGCGGGCCGACGAGCCCGGCGAGCTGCTCGCGTACTGGACTTCCGTGCACAGCCGGGCCGTGCCGAAGCCGGTCAAGCGCGGTGTCGCCGACGCCGCGGCGAAGCTCTACGACGAGCGGTCCTTCGTCAAGTGGGACTCCGCCGCGCGCGCGTTCCGCTTCGCCGACGTTCTCGAGCTGACCCACCCGGCAGGCGGGGGCGAGCTGTTCCGGCACATCCTCGACGAGCGGCACGACCGCGGCAACGCGATCCCGGCCTCTCTCAAGACCCTCCGCGCCCGCGCGGAGCTGATGAGCTGGGACGTCGACGACCGCCGCAAGCTGTTCGAGCGGCCGGACGCGGCGAACGTGCTCCGCGCCGCGGGCATGACGTGGGAGTCGGTCGCCGGCTGGCTGCAGGGCCCGCTGGACGCGCGCGTCTGGGAGGCGCTGATCCCGTCGATGGGGTACATGGCCCAGTTGCGGAACGTCCGCAACTTCGACGAGGCCGGCGTCTCGGACGCGGTCGCGCAGCGGGTCGCCGAGCGGCTCGCCGATCCGGCGCAGGTCGCGAAGTCGCGGCAGCTGCCGATGCGGTTCCTTTCGGCGTACCGCGCCGCGCCGTCGCTGCGGTGGGCGTGGGCGCTGGAGCAGGCGATCGCGCACGCGCTGGACAACGTGCCGTCGCTGGCCGGGCGGACGCTGGTCCTCGTCGACACGTCGGCGTCGATGAACGACCGCTTCAGCCGGGACGGCAGCCTGATGCGCTGGGACGCGGCCGCGGTGTTCGGCCTGGCGCTCGGCCGGCGCTGCGCGAAGGCCGACGTCGTGTCGTTCTCGGACGGCTACTGGGGTGGCGGCAAGGGCACCAAGGTGTTCAAGCTGCGCCGGGGCGGCTCGCTGCTGAGCGACGTCGAGCGCTGGAAGTCCGGCGGGTTCTTCATCGGCGGCGGCACCGACACGGCCGGCGCGGTGAAGAAGCACTTCGCGAAGCACGACCGCGTCGTGATCCTCACCGACGAGCAGGCCGCGTTCGGCGACGTCGGGCAGGCGCTGCCCGCGCACGTGCCGCTGTACACCTGGAACCTGGCCGGGTACCAGGCCGGGCACGCGCCGTCCGGCGGGCCGCAGCGGCACACGTTCGGCGGCCTGAGCGACCAGGCCTTCCGGATGATCCCGCTGCTCGAGCGAGGCCGCAGCGCCGACTGGCCGTTCTGAGAGACGCCGTGCAGGCCCCCGTGACGAGATCATGGGGGCCTGCACGCTGTGTACGGACCGTCACAGGAATGACCGTGGACCCACCACTAGCCCGGGCCGTATAGTCCACGTGGAATAACCGACCTGGAGGGATCACTTCATGGCCTCGCCCAAGCTGACGCCACTCGGCATCGCCGTGCTGGAGCTGCTCCACGAGGGGCCGATGCACCCGTACGAGATGGCCCAGCTCATGCGCGAGCGGTACGTCCACATGCGGGTCAACGTCAAAGCGGGCTCGCTCTACCACACGGTCGAGCGCCTGTGCCGTGACGGATTGATCGAGGTCGTCGACACGCAACGTGACGGACGGCGGCCCGAACGGACCGTCTACGGCATGACCCAGACCGGGCTGGACGAGTTCACCCAGCGCGGTCGCGAACTGCTCGGGGACCTCGCCACCGAGTTCCCCGCCTTCCTGTCCGGGCTCGGGGTGATCGACGAACTGGGGCGCGAAACCGCGTTGGTCGAACTCGAGCACCGGATCACCCGGCTGCGCGCCGCGGTGGCCGCCGACGAGGCGGTGCTGCAGCGCCTGGCCGAGGACGAGACCCCGGCGATCTACTGGCTGGACTGGCGTTACCAGTGCGACCACCGGAAGTTCGAGCTCCAGTGGACCGAGCGGCTCCACGAGGACCTGCGGTCCGGGCGGATCCCGTTCCAGGACAAGGAACAACCCAAGCTCACGCTCATCACCAGGGAAGACGACGATGAACGCAAGACAAGCTAACCCGTGGGCCGCGCTGGGCGCGCTGTGCCTGGGCTTCTTCATGATCCTGCTCGACACGACCATCGTGTCGATCGCGATCCCGACCATGCTGAACAAGCTGAACGCCGGGCTGAACTCGGTCGTCTGGGTGATCAGCGTCTACCTGCTCACCTACGCCGTGCCGATGCTGTTCACCAGCCGGCTCGGCGACCGCTTCGGCCCGAAGCGGGTGTTCCTCGCCGGGCTCGTCGTCTTCACCGGCGCGTCGCTGTGGTGCGGCCTGTCCGGCAACGTCGAAATGCTGATCGCCGCGCGGGCCGTGCAGGGGCTCGGCGCCGCGCTGATGACGCCGCAGACGCTGGCGTTCATCACGCACCTGTTCCCGCCGGCCAAACGCGGCCCGGCGATGGGCATGTGGGGCGGGGTCGCCGGGCTGGCGACGATCGCCGGCCCGCTGCTCGGCGGCGTGCTGGTCGACCACCTCGGCTGGGAGTGGATCTTCTTCGTCAACGTCCCGATCGGCGTGATCGCCATCGTGCTGACCGTGATGCTGGTCCCGGACTGGCAGCCGAAGCACGCGCACGCGTTCGACCTGCTGGGGATCCTGCTCTCCAGCGCGGCGCTGCTGTGCATCGTGTTCGGCGTCCAGAACGGCCAGCAGTACGACTGGGGCACGGTCTTCGGCGGCATCACGGTGTTCGAGATCATCGGCGCCGGCGTGGTGCTGATGATCGCCTTCCTGGTCTGGCAGCGCTTCAACAAGCGTGAGCCGCTGCTGCCGCTGCAGGTGTTCTCGAACCGGAACTTCTCGGCCGGGACGCTCACCGCGGCCACCGTCGGCTTCGCGATGACCGGCATGTTCCTGCCGCTGGTCATCTACATCCAGTCGGTGCTCGGGCTGAGCCCGACCATGGGCGGCCTGCTCACCGCGCCGATGTCGCTGCTGTCCGGGATCATCGCGCCGTTCGTCGGGCGCGCGTCGGACAAGGTGAACGGCAAGTACCTGGTGATGTTCGGCCTGGCGGCGCTCGCGGCCGGGCTGGGGATCATCGCGCTGCAGGCGACGCCGGACAGCAACGCGTGGACGTTCGTCCCGGCGCTGCTGGTGTGCGGGCTCGGCATCGGCTGCATCTTCTCGCCGATGAGCAACCTGACGATGGGTTCGGTCGAGCCGCGGCTGGCCGGGACCGCGTCCGGCATCTTCAACACCGCGCGCCAGGTCGGCGGCGTGCTCGGCAGCGCGGCGATCGGCGTGCTGCTGCAGGCCCGGATCAGCGCGTCCATCGCGGACGAAGCGACGAAGGCGGCTTCGCAGCTGCCCGAGCAGTACCGGGCGCCGTTCGCCGAAGGGATCGCCCACGCGGCGGCGAGCACCGGCGAGTTCGGCTCGGCCGGCGGCCCGTCGCCGATGCCGGGCCTGCCCGCGGACATCGCCGCGCAGGCCGGGAAGCTGGCCACCGAGGCGGTCCACAGTGGACTGACCGACGCGGCCCGGGTGACGATGCTGCTGCCGATGGGCGTGCTGCTGCTCGGGGTGCTCTCGGCGGCCGTGCTGCAGCGGGTCAAGCCGCGCTGGGAGACGCCCGCGCCCGCCGCCGAAGCCGCCGCGGCCTGAAAACCGCGCAGGCCCCCGCTCCGGGTGTCGGGTACCGGAGCGGGGGCCTGCACGGACCGCGGGAGCGGTGGCTAGCGGCGGTACGACAGGCCGGCCCCGTACGGGAACAGGCCCTGCTTGCCGTCGCCGTCGTTGATCGGTTCCTGCGAAGAGCTGTTCGGCCAGGTGAAGCTCAGCTTCCCGGTCGGGTTGTAGTCGCCGTAGAGGACGTCGGCGACGCCGGCGCCTTCCGAGCCCGGCAGCCAGGCCGCCACCAGACCCCGCATCGACGGCAGCTGCGCCGCGATGTCCAGCGGCCGTCCGGAGACGGTCACGACGACCAGGGGTACGCCCGAGGCCTTCAGCTTGCCGATGAGGGCGAGGTCTTCGGCGTCGAGGCCGAGTCCGTTCGGCCGGTCTCCCTGCCCTTCGGCGTACGGCGTTTCGCCCACCACGGCGACGGCGACCTGGTAGCCGGCGCCGATTCCGTTACCCGCACGGTCATAGGTCACCACCGTGCCTTTCCCGGCACCGGCCTTGATGCCGTCGAGGATCGTGGTGCCGGGAATGACCCGGGCACCGCTCTGGCCCTGCCAGGTGAGCGTCCAGCCGCCCGCCTGGTTGCCCATGTCGTTCGCGTTCTTCCCGGCCACGAAGATCTTGTTGTTGTCCTTCGCCAGCGGTAGCACGCCGTCGTTCTTGAGCAGCACCTGCGACTCGCGCACCGCCTGCCGCGCCAGCGCGTGGTGCGCCGCGCTGCCGAAGTCCTGCTGCAGCGAGCGGTCGGTGTACGGGTGGTCGAACAGGCCGAGTTCGAACTTCTTCGTGAGGATCCGCCGGTTGGCGTCGTCGATGCGGGACATCGGGACGTGCCCGTTGCCGACTTCGGCCTTCAGCGTGCTGATGAACTTCAGGTAGTCGTTCGGGACCATGACCATGTCGATGCCGGCGTTGACGGCCTGGCTGACCTCGGCCGCGGTGAAGCCGGACTGGCCGTCGATCTGGTCGATGCCGTTCCAGTCGGAAATCACGTAGCCGGAGAAACCCAGCTCGCCCTTGAGCAGGTCGGTGATCAGGAACTTGTTGCCGTGGTCCTTGACGCCGTTCCAGCTGTTGAAGCTGATCATCACCGAGCCGACGCCGTGGGCCACCGCGGCCTGGAACGGCGGCAGGTGGATCCGGCGCAGCTCGTCCAGGCCGATCTGGGTGTTGCCCTGGTCGACGCCGCCGGTGGTGCCGCCGTCGCCGATGAAGTGCTTGGCCGTGGCCATGATCGACGTCGTGTTGCCGAGCGAAGAGCCCTGCAGGCCCTCGATGACGACGGAGTTCGCGACGGCGTTGGCGGGGACCTCGCCGAAGGACTCGTACGTGCGGCCCCAGCGGTCGTCGCGGGCGACGCACAGGCAGGGCGCGAAGCCCCACTTGACGCCGGTGGCGGCGGATTCCCGGGCGGTGATCACGCCGATCTGCCGGACCAGCGCCGGGTCGTTCGCGGCGCCGAGGCCGATGTTGTGCGGGAAGATCGTGGCGCCGTAGGCGTTGTTGTGGCCGTGCACGGTGTCGGAGCCGTAGACGATCGGGATGCCGAGGCCGGTCGACGTCGCCGCCCGCTGGTAGGCGTCGATCATGTCCGCCCAGGCCGCGGGGGTGTTCGGCGAGGGCGTCGAACCGCCGCCGGAGAGGATGGACCCGAGCCGGGCGGCGGCGGACTGCGCGGGCGTCGCGGCCCCGCGCTCGCCTTCGGTCATCTGCCCGACCTTGTCGTCGAGCGTCATCCGCGCCATCAGGTCCGTGACGCGGTCGGCCACCGAGGCGCGGGAGTCTTTGTAGAGCGGAGTGGCGGACGCCGACGCCATCGGCACGAGGGTCGTGCCCGAGAGGAGCAGACCGGCCAAAACAGCGGTTCGCAATGATCTCTTGGTGCGGAGGAGCGGCATCGGTCTCTCCGTGACAGTCCGTCGATCCATAAGTTGCGAGCCAAAACAAATTAACTCGCCCGTGAGGTGACGCCGGTCACAATTCGGTCACGACCGCCTGGTCAAGTAAGTTTCAGGCGTGCAGTTCGTCCTCGCCTCCCAGTCCCCCGCCCGCCTCGCCCTCCTGCGCTCCGCGGGCCTCGATCCGGCCGTGTTCGTCTCCGGCGTCGACGAGGACGCCGTCGCCGCCGCGCTGACCGACCCCTCGCCGTCCGAGCTGGTCACCGCGCTCGCCACGGCCAAGGCCGAGGCGGTCATCGACCAGGTCGCCGCGGCGCACCCGGACGCCGTCGTCGTCGCCTGCGATTCGATGCTTTCGATCCACGGCCGGATGGTCGGAAAGCCCGGTTCGCCGGAGGTCGCCCGGTCCCGCTGGGCCGCGATGGCGGGGGCATCCGGTGAACTCCTCACCGGCCACGCCGTCGTCCGGCTCGACGGCGGGACGCGTGCGAAGGAGGCGTCCGGCTGGGAAGCGACCACCGTCCGGTTCGGCACGCCGAGCGCCCACGAGATCGACGCCTACGTCGCCAGCGGCGAGCCGCTCAACGTCGCCGGCGGCTTCACGATCGACGGCCGGGGCGGCTGGTTCGTCGACGGGCTCGACGGCGGCCACACCAGCGTCATCGGCATCAGCCTGCCGCTCACGCGCCGGCTGCTGGGCGAGGTCGGCGTGAGTGTCGTGGATCTCTGGCAGCCTCCCGCATCCTGAGAAAGACACCACACCATCGGGTGTTCCGGAAGAGTCCTCCCCGGCCTGGCGTTCGCCTAACCAGGCAAGAGTGGAAACTTTCGAGCACCGGAGTCGCCCCGTGTCTTTCGTCCGGACATACACCAAACCGCGGGTGTTCGCGGCCGCGGTTCTCGGCTCGCTCGTCGTCGGCGCCCTCCTGGGCGTCGTCGCGCGGCAGACCGAGGCCGGCTGGCTGACCGATCTCCTCGACCAGATCGGCACCATCTTCACCACGCTGCTGCAGATCGCGGTGATCCCGCTGGTCTTCACGGCGATCGTGGTCGGCATCAACAGCCTCCGGAAGCTCGGCGGCGGCCGCACCGCCGCGCGCCTCGGCGGCAAGACGGTGCTGTGGTTCGCCATCACGTCGTTCATCGCGTCGCTGATCGGCATCGCGGTCGGCCGGATCTTCAACCCGGGCTCCGGCGGGCTCGGCGGCGTCGAGGCGACCGCCAAGAACGCCGACAAGGCAGCGAAGAGCGTCGACCACTGGGGCTCGTGGGACGCCTTCGTCAACGGGCTGCTGCCGGAGAACTTCGTGAAAGCGTTCTCCGACGGCGAGACGCTGCAGGTGCTGTTCCTCGCCCTGGTCATCGGCGCGGCCGCCTACAGCCTGGGCGAGAAGGCGAAGCCGTTCGTGGACTTCACGACGAGCGTGTTCGAAATCATCCAGCGCTACCTCGGCTGGATCGTCCGGCTGGCCCCGATCGGCATCATCGGCCTGATCGGCGCGGCGGTGTCCAACTACGGCGACGCGCTGTTCCGCCCGCTGTTCTCGACGACGCTCGCGGTGTACGTGGGCTGCCTGCTGGTGCTGTTCGTCGTCTACCCGATCCTGCTGCAGTTCGTGGCGAAGGTCAGCCCGCTGAAGTTCTTCGCGAAGGCGGGCACGGCGATCCAGTTCGCGTTCGCCTCGCAGTCCTCGGCCGCGACGCTGCCGCTGACCCGCCAGTCCGCGGTCAACCTCGGCGTCCAGCCGGCGTACGCGGCCTTCGCGACCCCGCTCGGCAGCGCGACCAAGATGGACGGCTGCGCGGCGGTCTTCCCGGCGATCGCGGCGATCTTCGTCGCCAACCTGGCCGGGGTGTCGCTGAACTTCTGGCAGTACGCCGGCATCGTCGTGGTGGCCGTGGTCGGCGCACTGGCGACGGCCGGGACCACCGGCTGGCTGACGGCGTTCACGCTGACGACGTCGTTCATCGGCCTCGACGCCAAGCAGGTCGCGCTGGGCCTGGCGCTGATCTACTCGGTCAACCCGATCATGGACATGATGCGCACGGCGACGAACGTGGCCGGCCAGATCGTGGTCCCGACGATCGTGGCGCGCAGCGAAGGCCTCCTCGACGACGAGGTCCTCGACGCCCCGACCGACCGCCCCGAGCACAGCGACGACGGCACCTCGGCCCGCCACACCGAACCCGCCCCCGCCTGACCCCGCAACCGGCGTGAAGGCCGTCTCGAGTGATCGAGGCGGCCTTCACGCATGTCAGGACGGGCAGGTGCGGAGGTCGGCGCGGGTCAGGCGGATGTCCGGCCAGCCGCGCAGGTCCGACGGCGCGGTGACGCGGCGGGTGCAGCCCACCGACCGGCCCGACAGGTCGTACACCTCGCCGAGCACCGGCGCCGCGGCGCACTTGGGGGTGCCGGACGCGGAGTCCGGGCAGTCGTGGCGGACCACGATCACGTCGGGGCTGGCGTCGGCCGTGACGTCGTAGAGCGACAGCGTCCCGGCGTCCGCGTAGAACGGCTTGCCCGGGTCGCGCCACACGCCCCCGCTGGCGACGAGCAGTTCGCCGTACGCGGCCGTGCCGTCGTCGCCGACGTCGCCGCGGACCAGGCACGCCGGGGCCGGGCCGTCGATGCAGCGCAGGGAGTTCTGGTCCAGCCGCACGCCCAGCTGGGCGATCGACAGCTCGAACACGGTGCCCGGCTCGGGCCCGACGCGCAGGCGGGCCGAGTCGCCCGAAGTGCCGGTCAGCAGTACCACCGGCGTCCCCCCGACCGTCACCGCCGCGAGCTGCCGGCAGGGGCCGCCGCCGCAGGTCACCGCGGGTGTCACCGGCGCGGCGGCGGGTTCGGCCATGTCCGACGCCGCTTCGGGCCGCGGCCGCAGCAGGAACACCGCGCCGATCGCACCGACGGTCACCACCGCGGCCAGCACCGCGGTGAGCAGCGCCGACCGGGGCGTCCGCGCTGCCGTAGTCCGCATAAGACAGAGCGTAAGCCGCTTCGCGCGTGCGTGTCGGCAGCGCCCCGTTGCGATGTGGCGGGTTCAACCTGACGGGGTCGGGCGTAGCGGACCGTGTCCGTCTATGTTGTCCGGGTGACGAACCCGAACCTGCCGCCCGCCCTGTACCTGCCGACCGGCCCGGTCGACCCCGAGGCCGAAGGCGCGTCGATCGAACTGCGCCGCACGCCGGACGGCCGCACCGCGCTGGTCGCGTTCACCGCGCTGGACCGGCTGATCGACTGCTGCGGCGAGCACCAGCCGTGGGCGCTGGTGAACACCGAGCACCTGGCGAAGGTCCACGCCGCGAACCCGTACGACGTGATCGTCCTCGACTCGCCCCTGCCCGAGGAGCTGCGGCACCACGTCTGAGCGTGGTTCACCTCTCACTCAAGAGACTCCCGACGTCATATCCGTAGACTTCCCTGATGCCGCGTGGGCGGTCAGCAATGCAGCTGTCGGACGCAGGAGGTGCGGGGTGGCCGAGCAGGTCGGCGAATCCACGGGTGGTCCGGTGACCAGGATCCTGGTCGCCAACCGTGGCGAAATCGCGGTACGCGTGATCAGAGCCGCCAAGGACGCCGGGCTGGCCAGCGTCGCGGTGTACGCGGATCCGGATCGCGACGCGCCCCACGTCCGCCTGGCCGACGAAGCCTTCGCGCTGGGCGGCACCACGGCGGCCGAGAGCTACCTGAACATCGAAAAGATCCTGGACGCCGCCAAGCGCTCGGGCGCCGACTCGGTGCACCCCGGTTACGGCTTCCTCTCCGAAAACGCGGACTTCGCCCAGGCCGTCCTCGACGCCGGGCTGACCTGGATCGGGCCGAGCCCGCAGGCCATCCGCGACCTCGGTGACAAGGTCACCGCCCGCCACATCGCGATGCGCGCGGGCGCGCCGCTGGTGCCGGGCACGAAGGAGCCGGTCAAGGACGCCGCCGAGATCGTCGCGTTCGCCGACGAGCACGGCCTGCCGGTGGCCATCAAGGCCGCGTTCGGCGGCGGTGGCCGTGGCCTGAAGGTCGCGCGCACCCGCGAAGAGATCCCGGAGCTGTTCGAGTCGGCCACGCGCGAAGCGGTGGCCGCGTTCGGCCGCGGCGAGTGCTTCGTCGAGCGGTACCTGGACAAGCCGCGGCACGTCGAGGCGCAGGTGCTGGCCGACATGCACGGCAACGCGATCGTCGTCGGCACCCGCGACTGCTCGCTGCAGCGCCGCCACCAGAAGCTCGTCGAGGAGGCGCCGGCGCCGTTCCTGAGCGACGAGCAGCGCCAGCGCATCCACTCCTCGGCGAAGGCGATCTGCAAGGAAGCCGGCTACTACGGCGCCGGCACGGTCGAATACCTCGTCGCGACCGACGGCACGATCTCGTTCCTCGAGGTCAACACGCGGCTGCAGGTCGAGCACCCGGTGTCGGAGGAAACCACCGGGCTCGACCTGGTGCGCGAGATGTTCCGCATCGCGCGGGGCGAGAAGCTGCGGATCACCTCCGACCCCGAGCCGCGCGGCCACTCGATCGAGTTCCGCATCAACGGCGAGGACGCCGGCCGCGGCTTCCTGCCCGCGCCGGGCACGGTGACGAAGTTCGTCGCGCCGAGCGGTCCCGGCGTGCGCGTCGACTCCGGCGTCGAGTCCGGCAGCGTGATCGGCGGGCAGTTCGACTCGATGCTGGCCAAGCTGATCGTCACCGGCTCGGACCGGAACAACGCCCTGGAGCGCAGCCGCCGCGCGCTCGACGAGATGGTCGTCGAGGGCATGGCGACGGTGCTGCCGTTCGACCGCGTGATCGTCGACGACCCGGCGTTCATCGGTGACGAGAACGGCTTCAGCGTGCACACGCGCTGGATCGAGACGGAGTTCGACAACAAGATCGAGCCGTTCGTGGCGCCGGACGTCGAGACGCCCGAAGAGGAACCGCGGCAGAACGTCGTGGTCGAGGTGGGCGGCCGCCGGCTGGAAGTGTCGCTGCCGGGCGGGTTCGCGTTCGAAGGCGGCGGCGGGGGCGGCGGCACCGCCGTCAAGGCGAAGCCGCGCAAGCGGGCCGGCGGCACCAAGGCGGCCGTGAGCGGTGACGCCGTCACGGCGCCGATGCAGGGCACGATCGTCAAGGTGGCCGTCGAAGAGGGCCAGACGGTCGAAGCCGGTGAGCTGATCGTCGTCCTCGAGGCGATGAAGATGGAGAACCCGGTCACCGCACACAAAGCGGGCACCGTCACCGGTCTTTCGGTCGAGGTCGGCGCCGCCGTGACGCAGGGCACACAGCTGCTGGAGATCAAGTAGCGAGGTTCGTGACCGATGTCGTGGTGGGCCGCCCCCGGGGCGGCCTACCATCGACCACGTGACCGAAGTCCCGTCTCCGCAGCTGCGGATCAGCGACCAGAACCGCGAGACCGCACTGTCCGCGCTCGGTGAGCACATGACCGCGGGGCGGATCGACATCGAAGAGTACGGCGAGCGCTCGGCCCGGATCACCGCGGCGAAGACCCGCGGCGAGCTGGGCGAGATCTTCGCGGACCTGCCGGCGCCGCACCCGCGGTACGAGGACGTGCCGCAGGCCGCCGTCGCACCGCCACCCGAGCCGGCGGCCGCGCCCGCGCCCCGGCCGTCGGGGACACCCGAGAACTGGTCGCCGCCGCAGCGGTTCCTCGCCGCGATCGTGCCGCTGGCCTTCATCGCCGCGATCGTGCTGATCGCCACGCACACGCTGGCCTGGCCGATCATCTTCGTCCCGATCGGGCTGACCGTGTTCGGCAAGTCGATGTGGGGCCACGACTGGAACCACGACCAGCGCCACCGCGACCGCCGGGACCGGCACCTGCGCGACCGGGAGCGCCGTCGCGAGCTGCGTGACTCCTACCGGCGCGAGATGGGCCGCTGATCCCGCCGTGGGCGACATGCGGTTGAGCGACGCCGAACGCCAGGACGCCCTGGACGTCCTCGAAGAGCACGTCCGCACCGGGCGGCTCGACATCGACGAGTACGGCGCCCGGTCCGCGAAGGTCACCGCGGCCAAGCGGGTCAGCGAGCTCGTCCCGCTGTTCGACGACCTCCCCTCGCCCCGCCCGAGCGCGTTGCTCAACGGCGTTTCGGCGCCTCAGGTGCCCGTGGCTGCGGGCGACAACGCGCTGGTGCGCTTCCTGACCGCGGGCGCGGTCCCGATCGCGATCGTCCTCGCGATCGCGGTGCTGATCCTGTCCCGCGGCCGGCTGCTGATCATCTCGGTGGCGCTGCCGCTGGTCGTCGCGATGATCGCGGGGGCGCGCCGCCGCCGTTCCTGATTGCTCCCTTTGCCGGACAACCTGCCGCCGCGTTCCGGCGTGGTGATCACGCAGGTCGGGGGAAAAGGGAGAAAGCCATGAACAGAATGTTTCTGCGGCCGGGGGTGCTGGCGGTGGTGGCGATCGCGGCCACGGCGCTGGCGGCTGCACCGGCACAGGCCGCGACCGGCCGGCTGGGCTGGCAGCCGACGCTGCTGCCGCTGCCGGCCGGAGCCGACCCGGCGGGGCACGGGTACCTGACGGGTTCGGACGGCCACGGCGAGTACAGCGGGTCGTTCATCGTCGGGGACAAACTGCAGGTGATCAGCTGGCGTGGGGGCCAGCCGACGCTGCGCGGCGTGCCGGCCGGTTTCGAGTGGGCGATGGCCGAAGGGGAGGACAGCGCGGGGCGGATCTACGGCGAGGCGCTCGACTACGACACGGGAGCCGACCGCACGTTCGTGGCCGACGCCACGGGCTTCCACCTCCGCGACAACCCGCCCGGCTACCGGGCGTTCCAGATGCGCGCGGTCAACCGGCGGGGTGACGCGGTCGGCATGGTCTTCACCGACAACCCGGCGGACAACGCGGCGGCCGTCTGGCCCGCGGGCGCGGCCGCGGCCACGGTGTTCCCCCTGCCGTCCGGCGCGGACAACGTGGTCGACATCGACGACGACGGCTCGATCCTGTTCAGCGGGTTCGCGCGTGACATCGTCTGGAAGAACGGGGTGAGCCGCCCGCTGGCCGACATCCCGGGCTTCTCGAACCCGCACGGTTCGGCGATCCGCAACGGCGTCGTGGTCGGCTTCGCGTCGAACGCCAACGCGGAGCAGGCGATCCGCTGGACGACGCCGGAGACACCGGTCGCGCTGGCGGGCGGCGGCTACGCGGGCGACCTGAACGTGGGCGGCCTGACGGTCGGCCAGACGAGCGGACCCGGATACCAGCCGATCGTGTGGCGCGGAACAACTCCGGGCGGCGAGCTGAAGCAGCCGGGGACGTACAAGGGCTACGCCTCGGGCCACGTCAGCGACGACGGCGTGTTCGCGGGCTGGGCCTCGAACGGCCCGCTCGACGAGGGCGGAGTGCCGGTGATCTGGCGTTTCACCCCGTGAGCCTGCCTTGATCGCCGGGCCGGGGGCGGCGCGCTCCCGGCCTGGCTAGGCTGGGCGGAGTGGAACCGGTGGAGATCAACGCGGGCACGTACTACCTGCGCCAGCTGCGCGCCGACCGGCACATCGACGACCGCAGACTGCTGATGGAGGCGTTCGCGGACCCGACGCACCGCAAGTACGTGCTGAACTACCGGCTGCGAACGCTGGACGAGGCAACGGAGTACGTGGCCCTCCGAGCGGCCCAGTGGGCGGGCGACGAGCGCTGTTCCTGGGCGATCGCAGAGCCGACTTCGGGCAGGTTGCTGGGCGAGGTGGGCCTGCGCGAGCTGAACCTGGACGCGGCGTACGCGGAGGCGACGATCTGGGTCCACCCGGCAGAGCGGGGCAAGGGCATCGCGACAACGGCGTTGAACGCGGCGCTGCGGTTCGGTTTCGGAGGGCTCGGGCTGACTGAGGTGAGCTACCGGTACGAGGAGAGCAACACGGCGTCGGCGGTGGTGGCCGAGCGGTGCGGGTTCACATTGATCGGACCGGAGCCGGAGCGGGCCGCGACGGGGGAACGGCTGATCCGCTGGCACCGGACGTCCTGACCCGCCGCTGAGCATCCCCCGCCACTCCCAGGGGGGGCGGCCCCGAGGCCAGTCTATCGGCGCCCCCGGACAAAACCCGGTCCGAAGGCGCCCAACCGCACCAGTTACCCACAACCCGGCAGGGCTGTGGACAACCGCCTCAGCTGACCGGCTCCACGATGCCCGCCCGGGCCTCCGGGGCCGCCGACCTCAGGGCATCCGCTGCTTCGTCGCTCGGCTGGGACTGGGATTCGCGCTCCGCCTCCACCCTCGCCCGGTACACCTCGATCTCCCGCTTCACCGTTTCGGGTGACCAGCCGAGGACCTCGCCGACCAGCGTGGCGACCTGGGTGGCGCAGTCGACTCCGCGGTGGGCGTACTCGATCGAGATGCGCGTCCGGCGGGCCAGCACGTCCTCCAAGTGCAGCGCCCCCTCGTGCGAAGCCGCGTAAACCACTTCGACGCCCAGGTAATCCGGGGCGTGCTCGATCGGCTTGAGGAGCTCCGGACGGCCCTCCGCCGAGGCCAGGACTTCGTGGACCAGTGAGCCGTAGCGGTCCAGGAGGTGCCTCACCCGATAGGGGTGCAGCCCGTGCTCCGCCGCCAGGTGGTCGGCCTGGTTGACCAGTGCGTGGTAGCCGTCCGCGCCGAGCAGGGGGACCTTGTCCGTGATCGACGGCTGGGACCGGCCCGGCAGGTCCACCGCCGCCGCGTTGACCGCGTCCGCCGCCATCACCCGATAGGTCGTGTACTTTCCGCCCGCGATCGCCACCAAACCCGGCGCTACGCGAGCCACCGCGTGCTCGCGCGAGAGCTTCGACGTCTCTTCGCTCTCCCCCGCCAGCAACGGGCGAAGGCCCGCGTACACGCCTTCGATGTCGGCGTGCGTCAGCGGCGTCGCGAGGACCGTGTTGACGTGCTCGAGGATGTAGTCGATGTCGTGCTTAGTCGCCGCCGGGTGGGCCAGGTCGAGGTTCCAGTCCGTGTCCGTCGTGCCGACGATCCAGTGGTTGCGCCAGGGGATCACGAACAGCACCGACTTCTCGGTGCGCAGGATCATCCCCGACTCCGAGACGATCCGGTCGCGCGGGACGACGATGTGCACGCCCTTGCTCGCCCGGACCCGGAACCGGCCGCGGCCGCCCGACAGCCGCTGCAGCTCGTCGGTCCACACGCCGGTGCAGTTGATCACCGCAGCCGCCGAGATCTCCGTCTCGCGGCCGTCCTCGACGTCTCGCACGCGCACGCCCGACACCCGGTCAGCCTCGCGGAGGAATCCGACGACCTGGGTCGACGTCCGCACCACCGCGCCGTAGTGCGCGGCCGTCCGCGCCACCGTCATCGTGTGGCGGGCGTCGTCGGACTGCGCGTCGTAGTAGCGGATACCGCCGATCAGCGCGGACCGCTTGAGCGCCGGCACCATCCGCAGCGCGCCCGCGCGGGTCAGGTGCTTCTGGCCGGGGACGCTGCGGGCGCCGCCCATCGTGTCGTACATCAGCAGGCCCGCCGCGGTGTACGGCCGCTCCCACACGCGGTGCGTCAGCGGGTAGAGGAAGCTGACCGGCTTCACCAGGTGCGGCGCGATGGTCGTCAGCATCAGCTCGCGTTCGCGCAGGGCTTCCCGCACCAAGCCGAACTCGAGCTGTTCCAGGTACCGCAGGCCGCCGTGGAAAAGCTTGCTCGACCGGCTCGACGTCCCCGAAGCGAGGTCGCGGGCTTCGACGAGCGCGACCCGCAGCCCGCGCGTCGCCGCGTCCAGAGCCGTGCCGGCGCCGACCACACCACCGCCGATCACGACGAGGTCGAAGGTCTCGTTGCCGAGCCGCTGCCAGGTCTCCTCCCGCTTGGCCGGGCCCAGTCGAGCCGGGTTCGTCTCCGCTGCGTGCTGCGCCACGTGACATCCTCCTCGTGCTGGCGAGGCTTCCAGCATCGCACGACCCGGTGATCCTCCGCCCGCCCACGGATGACACTTGTGGCGTAACCCTCCGCGATCTTGAAAAAGATTCGACTGCCCGGTGCTTGGAAGTAGCTTCTACGCCCCGGTAACGTCGCCCGGACGTGGGTCGGCAACGGCGCCGTGGCACGCCGTGATCGACCCTGCGCAGAGTGTCCAGTGTGGAGGTGCAGCGGTGAGTGCTGGGGCAATAATCGTCTGGGAACTACTGGGAACGGCGACACTGATCCTGCTCGGCAACGGCGTGGTGGCCAACCACGTGCTGCGCAAGAACAACGGTCACAACGCAGGATTCCTCTTCATCAACCTCGGCTGGGCCTTCGCGGTCTTCACCGGGGCCAGCATCGCCGCGCCCAGCGGCGCGCACCTCAACCCGGCGGTGACCCTCGGGCTCGCCATCGCCGACAAGACGCCGTGGGCCGACGTGCCCTTCTACTTCATCGGGCAGATGGCCGGCGCCATCATCGGCGCGGTGCTCTGCTGGGCCACCTACAAGCTGCAGTTCGACGACCACCCCGAGCCCGAGAACACCCTCGGCATCTTCTCCACCGGACCGCAGATCCCGAACACCGCGTGGAACCTCGTCACCGAGATCATCGGCACCTTCGTCCTGGTCGCGTGGATCCTGCTCAGCCCGGTCTACGCCGCGGGCGACGGCGGTACCCCGAACTTCGGCAACTCCGCACTGGGCTACGCGGGCGTGTCGTTCGTGGTGCTCGTGATCGGTGCCTCGCTCGGCGGGCCGACGGGCTACGCCATCAACCCGGCCCGCGACCTCGGGCCGCGCATCGCGTACGCCTTCCTGCTGCCGATCCGCAACAAGGCGAACGCCAACTGGGGCTACTCGTGGATCCCCGTCGTCGGCCCGCTGGTCGGTGGCGCCATCGCCGCCCTGCTCTACCTCGTCGTCCACAACCTGACCTGATCGCCTCCTCCGACGCCGATTTCCGGGAGCACAAATGACTTCGTACGTAGCAGCGATCGACCAGGGCACCACCTCCACCCGGTGCATGATCTTCAACCACGAAGGCCGCGTCGTCTCGGTCGACCAGCGCGAGCACGAGCAGATCTTTCCCCGCGCCGGCTGGGTCGAGCACAACGCCGAAGAGATCTGGGAGAACACGCGCCGGGTCGCCGCCGGTGCGCTCGCCAAGGCCGACCTGACCGCGAAGGACATCGCCGCGGTCGGCATCACCAACCAGCGCGAAACCGCGCTCGTCTGGGACAAGACGACCGGCAAGCCGGTGTACAACGCCATCGTCTGGCAGGACACCCGCACCGACAAGATCGTCACCGAGCTCGGCAACCTCGGCGGCGGCCAGGAGCGCTACCGCGACAAGGTCGGCCTCCCGCTCGCGACCTACTTCTCCGGGCCCAAGATCAAGTGGATCCTGGACAACGTCGAAGGCGCGCGCGAGAAGGCCGAAGCCGGTGACCTGATCTTCGGCAACATGGACACCTGGGTGCTGTGGAACATGACCGGCGGGGCCGACGGCGGCGTGCACGTCACCGACCCGACCAACGCCTCCCGCACCATGCTGATGGACCTCGACACCCTGCAGTGGGACGCCGAGATCGCCGGCGAGATGGGCATCCCCCTTTCGATGCTGCCGGAGATCCGCTCCTCCTCCGAGGAGTACGGCAAGGTCCGCGAAAAGGGCGCGCTGGCCGGCGTCCCGATCGCCGGCATCCTGGGCGACCAGCAGGCCGCGACGTTCGGCCAGGCCTGCCTTTCGCCCGGCGAGGCCAAGAACACCTACGGCACCGGCAACTTCATGCTGCTCAACACCGGCACCGAGAAGGTGATGTCGCAGAACGGGCTGCTCACCACGGTGTGCTACAAGATCGCCTCGAACGACACGGTCTACGCGCTGGAAGGCTCCATCGCCGTCACCGGTTCGCTGGTGCAGTGGCTGCGCGACAACCTCGGCATGATCACGACCGCGGCCGAGATCGAGGAGCACGCGCGCAGCGTCGAGGACAACGGCGGCGCGTACTTCGTCCCGGCGTTCTCGGGTCTGTTCGCTCCTTACTGGCGATCCGACGCTCGCGGCGCGATCGTCGGGCTCACCCGGTTCGTCAACAAGGGACACCTCGCCCGCGCGGTGCTGGAGGCGACCGCCTTCCAGTCCCGCGAGGTCATCGACGCGATGAACGCCGACTCCGGGGTCCCGCTGAAGTCGCTCAAGGTCGACGGCGGCATGGTCGTCAACGAGCTGCTGATGCAGTTCCAGGCCGACATCCTCGGCGTGCCGGTGATCCGCCCGGTGGTCAACGAGACCACCGCGCTGGGTGCCGCGTACGCCGCCGGCCTCGCCGTCGGGTTCTGGAAGTCCGAGGACGACATCCGCACCAACTGGGCTCAGGACAAGCAGTGGGACCCGTCGATGGACGACGCCCGCCGCGAGCGCGAGTACCGCAACTGGAAGAAGGCCGTCACGAAGACCTTCGACTGGGTCTCCGAAGAGGACTGACCGGCGAGGGCCGGGGGTGCCGCCACGGCGCCTCCGGCCCGCCCGCTCACACTTCCCAGCCCTCCGGCTCGCCGGACTGCTCGTTGGGCGCGATGACCAGGAACGGCACGCCCTGGTCGTCCGTGACCCGCACCTGCCGCCCGTACGGCGAGTCGAACGCCTTCCCCTGCACCGTGCCGCCCAGCTCGGTGACCTTGGCCGCGGCCGCGTCGGCGTCCGGTACCCAGAAGTAGGCCAGCCAGTGCGACGGCACGTCCGCCGGCACCGAGTCGGGCAGCCCACCGAGGCCGCCGACCGGCCGCCCGTCGATGAGCAGCACCGTGTACGTGAACTGGTCGCTGGAAATGTCCTGGAAGCCGTACCCGAAGACCTCCTCGTAGAACGCCTTCGCCGCCGGGAAGTCCCGGCTCATGCACTCGTTCCAGGCCGGCGTGCCCGGCGCCGCGGTGACCTGCGTGCCGAGGTGGTGGCCGGCCTCCCAGAGGCCGAAGACCGCGCCCGCCGGATCGGCCACGACGGCCATCCGGCCCTCCTTCGTCACCTCCATCACCGGCATCACGACCTGCCCGCCGGCCTCGGTGATCGCGGTGACCGTCCGGTCCACATCGGATACCGCGAGGTAGGTCGTCCAGACCGGCGGGATGTCCTGGCCCGGTGGGGTCTGGCCGATCCCGGCGACCGGGCGTCCCCGCAGCTCCGCCATGCCGTAGAAGCCGGTCTCCTCACCGCCGCGCTGCACGTCCCAGCCGAACAGGCCGCTGTAGAAGGCGATCGCCTTCGCCTGGTCGGGCACCATCAGGTCCACCCAGCTGGGTGTGCCGTCGGGCCATCTTTCTTCCCGGAACACCATCTCGACTCCCCTACCCTCGTCCGTGCCGCCATCGGTGACGACCGCCACAGTCTGGCACCGGGCACCGACAAAAACCGAAAATCAGGCCTGGACCAGGCGGGCGTAGACGACGATGTTGTCGACGTAGTTGCGCGCGCTGCGGTCGAAGACCCCGCCGCAGGTGATCAGCCGGAGCTCGGGACCGGCCGTGTCGTCGTACACGCCTTCGGCCTCGAAGTCCTTCTTCGGGACCTGGTGCACCTTCGTCACCTCGAACACCGCCGTCGTGCCGTCCTGGCGGGCGATCGAGACGCGGTCGCCGGCGGCGAGCTCCTTGAGCCGGAAGAAAATCCCCTTCTGGTGGTTGCCGTCGACGTGCCCGAGGACGACGGCCGGCCCGACCTCGCCCGGCGTCGGCGCGTAGGTGTACCAGCCGGCCTGCAGCGGCGTGGTCACCGGCGGCACCTGGATGGTGTTGTCCGGATTGAGCCCGAGCGGGACCAGCGACGAGCGGGCGCCGATCTTCGGGATGTCGATCGAAACGGGCTCGGACCTGGGCAGCGCCGCGACGGCGTCCCGGGTCTCGCTCCGCGGCTGCGGGACCACAGCGACCGGCCGGGCGGGCGGCGGCTGCGCGGAGGACGGCTCCGGCCCGCCGCCGAGCGTCAGCGCCAGCGCGGCCAGGGCCGCCAGCAACGCGATGACGAGGGTGATCAGCACACCCCGGCGGCTCGTGAACCTCGTCGTCATGTTCCCCCTCACCGGCACCGGGAAGTTCACACGTCCGGGTGGACGGCCGTGGTCAGCGCCGCCAGGACCGCCGGGCCAGCACGAGGCCGCCACCGCCGACCGCCAGCACACCCATGGCGCCCGCAGCGGCGAGCGGCCCGTGCTCCGCCGGGCCACCGCCGGTCTGCGGCGCCCCCGACGGTACCTTCGCCACCTGCGGGCGTTCACCCAGGACGGTGAACTTCGCGGTCAGGTCCACGCCGCCGCACGAGAACGACACCCGGTAGACGCCGGGTTTCGCGGGCTGCACGATCGCCGATGCGGCGGCGGCCGGTGCCTTGGCCGGGTCGCTCTGCGGGCCGACGCGCCGCAGCGCGCCGATCTTGAGGACGGGGGACGCGAGGTCGCGGGTGCTCGCGGCTTCGCAGCCGAGCCGGATCACCACCTTCGCGCCCGGCCGGGCCGCGGTCGGCATGACGCGGAGGTAGGCCTTCGGGTTACCCGCGTGCTCGGCCGGAGTGGCGGCGAAAGCCGCCGGAGCCGAAAGCAGCAATCCACCCGAAACGGCGGCGACGGCCAAGAGCTTTTTCGTTTCCATCGTTTTCCCTCCCCCGGGAGTTTTGCTTCTGAAGACGCTCTACCTGCGGCGGAGGTTGCGTCAGGGTAAGAAAAACCGCCCCGGAGCGTGACTCCGGGGCGGTTCGCCGTTTCGGGAATTTCAGCCGGCCATGCTGCCGTCGCCCGCTTTCGCGGCGCCCGACGGCACTTTCGAAACCTGGGCGGCGGGCACCGAGAACTGCGCGCTGTAGGTCTGGCTGCCGCAGGTCACCGTCAGCGGGTACGTGCCCGCCGCGGTGCCGGGCTTCAGCTCGACGTCGGCGCTGATGTTCGCGTCCGCCCCCATGAACGGGCCAGGGGTGTAGTTGGAGAAGGTCAGCACCGGCGAGGCGAACTTCGGCGACGCGCCTTCGCACTTCGCCAGCGCGACGTTCGGCGCGTCGCGGACGTACTTGTTCACCAGCGTCTGGTTGACCGCGGTGTTGACGTTGAGCTGGACCATGCCGGTGGCGGGGGCCGGCGCGGCGGCGGTGCTGGTGCCGGTGTTCTGCGCCATCGCCGGTCCCGCCAGCGCCGTCGCCCCGATCACCGCTGCCGCAACGAAAAACACCGTCTTGCGCACCTTCACACCCTTCGTCCTTCAGCCTTACAACCGACAAGACGCGACGGGGCGCGACGGGTTGCGTACGGAATCAGTCGAGATCGTCGTGGCGCATCAGCTGGCGGCCGGCCTCGGTGATCGAGCCCGACAGCGACGGGTACACCGAAAATGTCAGTGCCAGGTGGTCCACTGTGAGCTGGTTCTGGACGGCGAGCGCGATGGGAAGGATGAGCTCGCTCGCCGTCGGCGCCACGACGACACCACCGACGACCACGCCGGTGGCGGGGCGGCAGAACAGCTTCACGAAGCCTCGGCGGAGGCCCTCCATCTTCGCGCGCGCGTTGGTGGCCAGGGGCAGCATGATGGTGCGCGCGGGCACCTCGCCGGAGTCGATCGCCTGCTGGCTGATGCCGACGGTGGCGATCTCCGGGTGGGTGAACACGTTGGCGGCGACGGTCTTGAGCTTGATCGGCGCGACGCCCTCGCCCAGCGCGTGCCACATCGCGATGCGGCCCTGCATGCTCGCCACCGAGGCCAGCATCAGCACGCCGGTGCAGTCGCCGGCGGCGTAGATCCCGGGAACGGAGGTGCGCGAAACGCGGTCGACGGTGATGAACCCGCCGGGGCCGGGCTCGATGCCGACCTTGTCCAGGCCGATGTCCTGGGTGTTGGGGACCGACCCGACGGTCATCAGGGCGTGGCTGGCTTCGATCACGCGGCCGTCGGCGAGGTGGATCTCGACGCCCTTCTCGGTGCGCTCGACGCGGTCGGCGCGCGCCTGCTTCGCGACGGTCGTGCCGCGCTGCGAGAAGACCTCTTCGAGCACCGCGGCGGCGTCGGCGTCTTCGTGCGGGAGGACGCGGTCGCGGCTGGAGACGACGGTGACCTTGACGCCCATCTCGGTGTAGGCGGAGGCGAACTCGGCGCCGGTGACGCCCGAGCCGATCACGGCGAGGTGTTCGGGGAGCTCCTGGAGCTCGTAGAGCTGGCGCCAGTCGAGGATGCGCTCGCCGTCCGGCACCGCGCCGGGCAGCACGCGCGGGGTGGCGCCGGTGGCGATGAGGACGACGTCGGCGGGCAGCTTCTCGGTGCCGTCCTTCGTCGTGACGGCGACCTTGTGCGTCGCCAGGCCGGGCTCTTCGTCGCAGAAGCGGGCCTCGCCGGCGATGACGCGGACGCCTTCGCGCTGGACACGGGCGCGGATGTCGGCGGACTGGGCGAGCGCGAGGCCCTTCACCCGGCCGTGGACGGTCGGCAGGTCGATGCTGGTGTCGGCCATGTCGGTGTTGATGCCGAGCTCGCCGAGGTCGTGCATCTTGGCCAGGGCGCCCGAGCTGGCGATGAACGTCTTCGAGGGGACGCAGTCGTAGAGGACGCAGGCGCCACCCAGGCCGTCCCGCTCGACGATCGTGACGTCGGCTCCGTGCTGAGCCGCGACCAGCGCGGCCTCGTAGCCGGCCGGGCCCCCGCCCATGATCACGATCCTGGTCACCTGGGTCCTCCTCATGGCTGTCCGTGCGGTGCTCTCACCGTACGCGGCGAAGTTGTCCGGACACTGAAGTGGGCGAACACGGCGAGTGCGTCCACTCGGGTGAGGGAGGTATCGCTACGCTGTCGGCGTGCCGTTGTATGCCGCGTACGGATCGAACATGGAGCCCGCCCAGATGCTGGAGCGCGCGCCGCACTCGCCGATGGCCGGCACCGGCTGGCTGGAGGGATGGCGCCTGACCTTCGGCGGCGAGGACCTCGGCTGGGAAGGTGCCCTGGCCACGATCGTCGAGGACCCCGGGTCACGGGTGTTCGTCGTCCTCTACGACGTGACCCCCCTGGACGAGGACGGCCTGGACCGCTGGGAAGGCGGCGAGCTGGGCATCCACTCGAAGATCCGCCTCCGCGTCCAGACGATGGACGGCTCGGTCCTGGCCTGGCTGTACGTCCTGGACGCCTACGAAGGCGGCCTCCCGTCGGCCCGCTACCTCGGCGTCCTGGCGGACGCCGCCGAGGCGGCCGGCGCCCCCGCCGACTACGTCGACGACCTCCGAACCCGCCCCTGCTCCGGCATAACCGGCTAACCGACCCTCCAGGTACGCAAGCCGACCTCCCAGGTACGCGAACCGACCCTCCAGGCACGCGAACTACGCAGAGCGGGCACGGAGCGCCTCACGCAACGCGCGGAGCACCCGAGCCGGATCACGCAAATCCGTCGCGGCAGCGCGGACGGTGATCCACCCACGACCGGCCATCCGCCGATCCCGCTCGGCATCGGCAGCCTGCCGGTCCTCGTGGGCGGCGAACCCGTCGTACTCGAGCGCGACGCGCCGGGCGGGCCAGGCCATGTCGAGCACGTACAGCAGTTTGCCCTCGATGTCGGTGATCGGGTACTGCACCTCCGGAGCCGGCAAGCCGGCCTCGACCACGATCAGCCGGAGCATGCTCTCGGGCGGCGATTCGGCCTTGCCGTCGGCGAGAGCCAGCAACGACAGGGCCCTGTGGATACCTTGGCGGCTCGCGCGATCCACAATGCGGTCCCGGACGTTCTCACGGAGCTTCCGGAGGTGGTCCGGCGGCAGCCCACGCATGGCCTCTTCGACCGCCGCGAACGCGGTCGGCTTGTCACCACGGCAGAGGAAATCGGCCAGGGCAAGGTCCAGGCTGAACGTCGGCAGCCCATCGATTTCGATCACGTCGTGCGGCTCGTAGTCGCTCTGGTGCACGACCAAACCCGGCTTCGATCTGACCCGCCGCGCATAGGGCACGGTCAGGTGGATATCCGCCTCGTCGACTACGGAAATCCCATGCAGCGCAAGAGAAGTCGCGCCCGAAAGCACGGCCGGCGGGCCGGTCAGAAGCAGCGCGGCTTCGGCCCGTGTTGTCATCTTGAGCGAATCCGAGGACGGAACCACCACGCCTCGCCAAGGCTGCGCGAGCAACCCGCCAGCGAGCGCATGGCGGACCGCTCTCTGCCCCAAAATCCGCACGGCCTCGGTTCGCAAAGCCGCGCCGTGTCGTCCTCCCCAATTGATCACAGGATCGAGCATGAGGGTCTTCCGACGCCGACGGAAGACCCTCATGCACGACCTGTGGACAACTCGCCTTACCTGTGGACAACTCCGTACCCAGAGGGTCAGTTCGCGTACCTGGAGAGTCGGCTTGCGTACCTGGAGGGTCGGTTAGGCGAGGGTGGTTAGGGCGGTGTGGACGAGGGTTCGGACTCCGCAGAGGAGGGAACGCTCGTCGAGGAGGAAGGTCGGGCGGTGGATGTCCGATTGGGGGGCCGGCGGGCCGGGCCAGACGCCGAGGCGGGCGAAGGCTCCCTGGACGTGCTCCAGGTACCAGCCGAAGTCCTCGCCGCCGGAGGACTGCTCGGTGGGCGCGACCGCGCCCTCGCCGAGGGCGGCTTCGACGCCGGCGCGCATCAGGGCCGTCGACTCCGGGTCCGAGACCACCGGGGGGACGCCGCGGCGGTAGTCCAGCGAGAAGCCGACGCCGGTGGGGGCCAGCAGGGACTCGACGGAGGAGGCGACCAAGGGCTCCAGGGCCGTCCAGACCTCGTGGTCCGCGGTCCGCAAGGTACCGCGCAGGACGCCGTCCTGCGGGACGGCGTTGGCCGCCTGACCCGCGTGGACCGCTCCCCAGACCAGCACCGTCCCGGACCGCGGGTCGACGCGCCGTGAGAGCAGCGCCGGCAGCGAGGTGATCACCGTGCCCAAAGCGTGGACCAGGTCCGCCGTCAGGTGCGGGCGGGACGTGTGGCCGCCCGGGGACGTCAGGCGCAGCTCGATCAGGTCCGCCGCCGACGTCAGCGCGCCGACGCGCATCCCCACCGAACCGACTTCGAGACGCGGGTCGACGTGCAGGCCGTAGATGCGCTCGACGCCGTCCAGCGCGCCCGCCGCGATCATGTCCAGTGCTCCCCCGGGCATGACCTCCTCGGCCGGCTGGAAGATCAGCCGGACCCGGCCCGGCAGCTCCGGCGCGCCGGCCAGGGCGCGGGCCGCGCCCAGGAGGATCGCCGTGTGGGCGTCGTGGCCGCACATGTGGGCCGCGCCCTCGGTCGTCGACGCGTACGGCAGGCCCGTCGCCTCCGTCAGCGGCAGCGCGTCCATGTCCGCGCGCAGCGCCACGCACCGCTCGCCGCTGCCGATGTCGCACACCACGCCGGTGCCGCCCGGCAGCACCCACGGCTTGAGCCCGACCGTCCGCAGCAGCGTGACGACCAGTTCCGTGGTCGCGAACTCGTGCCGCGACAGCTCCGGGTGCGCATGGATGTGCCGCCGCCAGGCGAGCACGTCGGTCGCGTTCGCACGCAGCCAGTCGTCCAGCCAGAACGGGCCGCGGCCCGCACCAAGGTCCTCCACGGGAGCCATGCTTACGCCGGCGTCGGAAATCAGCGCTTCGGACCCCTCCATGGGGTTGATGATGCGCCCTTGGGGGTCGCCTGGAACGTCCGGTCGTGAATCCAACACCGTCACGCCGCACCTCCTCCCGCAACACGGGTAACCCGCGCAGCGGCTGGGGTCACGCGTCGTGCCGATCGATCTGTCGTACGCATTTGCAGACGATCGTGCACCATGCAGGCGGCAAGCCGCGCCTCGAAAACGGCCGTCCTAGACGGCCGGTACCGGATCTGCGTTGAACGGCGTGCACCACTTCGGCAAAGCCGAAAACCTCAGGACCCCTTGGCCCGCTTCGAACGGATCTTGCGCCCCCAGATCACGATGCCGAGCAGGACGACCGCGATCAGGCCCGCAACCAGCTTGTTCCTGGTCTTTTCGCTGTTCGCCTTGTCCGTCTGGGCCGGGTCGAGGACCGGGCCCGGTGGCTGGGTCTGCGCCGGGACCAGCGCGGGGGAGGCGTGCGCCACGCCCACCGTCACGGCCACCGGGCGCACCGGCGCGGCATAGGCGGGCGACGCGGTGAACAGCACCGCACCCAGCAGCCCGACCAGGACCAGACCCCGCAGTTTCGCCATGTCATCCTTTCGCCACGACCAGGCATTCTGCCCGCGGACTCCCCGCCCGTCAGCCACCGAACGCGTCGAGGATCCGCTGTGCACCGAGGGTAGCCGTCAGTTCACCGTCGCGCACCGCCCGTTCGACGTCGGGAACGACCGTTCGCACGTCCGGATGCACCGCCAGCCGACCGAGCAGCTGCTCGCGCACCATCGCCCACGTCCAGTCGACCTGCTGCTGCCGCCGCCGCGCGTCGAGTTCGCCGGACGCCGTGAGCGTCTCGCGGTGCTTCTCGATCGCGCCCCAGACCTCGTCGAGGCGCAGGTTGTGCAGGCCGCTGCAGGTCAGCACCGGCGGCGTCCACGACGCTTCGGGCCCGTAGATCATCCGCAGCGCGCCCGCCAGCTCCCGCGCCGCCCGCCGCGCATCCCGCTCGTGGTCGCCGTCGGCCTTGTTGACGGCGATGACGTCGGCGAGCTCCAGCACGCCCTTCTTGATGCCCTGGAGCTGGTCACCCGTCCGGGCCAAGGTCAGAAACAGGAAGCAGTCGACCATGTTCGCCACGGTCACTTCGGACTGTCCCACCCCGACGGTCTCGACCAGCACGACGTCGTAGCCGGCCGCCTCCATCAGCACGATCGTCTCGCGGGTGGCCCGCGCGACCCCGCCCAGCGTCCCGGACGTCGGCGACGGCCGGATGAACGCCCGTTCGTCGACCGCCAGCCGCGCCATCCGGGTCTTGTCGCCGAGGATCGACCCGCCGGTCCGCGTCGACGACGGGTCGACCGCCAGCACGGCGACGCGGTGCCCGGCCGCGGTCAGGTCGCTGCCCAGCTGGTCGATGAATGTCGACTTGCCGACACCCGGAACGCCGGTGATGCCGACGCGCTGCGCGCCACCCGCCGAGGGCAGCAGCTCCACCAGCAGCTCCTGCGCCAGCGCCCGGTGGTCCTCCCGCTGCGACTCGACCAGCGTGATCGCCTTCGACAGCGTCCCGCGGTCCCCCGCCAGGACGCCCTTGGCGTAGGCGGTGACGTCGATCTTGCGCCGCAACGCTCAGGACTCCGAGAGCTGGCCGAGCAGGTCGATCGCCGCGTCCGCGAGCACCGTGCCGGGCCCGAAGATCGCCGCCGCCCCGGCTTCCCGCAGCGCCGGGTAGTCCTGCGGCGGGATGACCCCGCCGACGACCACCATGATGTCCTCGCGGCCCAGCTCGGCGAGCTCGTGGCGCAGCGCGGGCACCAGCGACAGGTGCCCGGCGGCCAGCGACGAGACGCCGACGACGTGCACGTCCGCCTCGATCGCCTGCCGCGCCACCTCGGCCGGGGTGGAGAACAGCGGGCCGACGTCGACGTCGAAGCCCAGGTCGGCGAAGCCGGTGGCGATCACCTTCTGGCCGCGGTCGTGGCCGTCCTGGCCCATCTTCGCGACGAGGATCCGGGGACGGCGGCCCTCCTCCGCGGCGAACTCCTCGACCAGCTGACGGGCCTTCTCGACGTTCTGCGTCTTCCCCACCTCCTCGCGGTAGACACCCGAGATGGTCCGGATCTGGCCGGAGTGCCGGCCCCAGATCTTCTCGAGCGCGTCGGAGATCTCGCCGACGGTCGCCTTCGCGCGGGCCGCGTCGATGGCCAGCTCCAGCAGGTTGCCGCCCTGCTGAGCGCCCTCGGTGAGCCGCCGCAGCGCGTCTTCCGTCGCCGAAGAGTCGCGTTCGGACCGCAGCCGCCGAAGCTTCTCCAGCTGTTGGGCGCGGACGCCGGCGTTGTCGACCTTCAGCACTTCGATGTCGATGTCGTCCGTGACCTGGTACTTGTTGACGCCGATCACCGGCTGCCGCCCGGAGTCGATGCGCGCCTGGGTGCGCGCGGCGGCCTCCTCGATGCGCAGCTTGGGGATACCGGCGTCGATCGCGCGAGCCATGCCGCCGGCCTGCTCGACCTCGCTGATGTGCCCCCACGCCTTGCGCGCGAGGTCGTAGGTCAGCTTCTCGACGAACGCAGACCCGCCCCACGGGTCGATCACGCGCGTGGTGCCGGACTCCTGCTGCAGCAGCAGCTGGGTGTTGCGGGCGATCCGCGCGGAGAAGTCCGTCGGCAGCGCCAGGGCCTCGTCCAGCGCGTTGGTGTGCAGCGACTGCGTGTGCCCCTGGGTCGCGGCCATCGCCTCGACGCACGTGCGGACCACGTTGTTGTAGACGTCCTGCGCGGTCAGCGACCAGCCCGACGTCTGAGAGTGCGTACGCAGCGAAAGCGACTTCGACGACGAAGGGTTGAAGCCCTTCACGAGCTTCGCCCACAGGAGACGCGCCGCGCGCAGCTTCGCGACCTCCATGAAGAAGTTCATCCCGATCGCCCAGAAGAAGGACAGCCGCGGCGCGAACTTGTCGACGCTCAGCCCCGCGGCGACACCCGATCGGATGTACTCGACGCCGTCCGCCAGCGTGTACGCCAGTTCCAGGTCGGCGGTCGCCCCGGCTTCCTGCATGTGGTAGCCGGAGATGGAGATCGAGTTGTACTTCGGCATGTGCTGCGAAGTGAACGCGAAGATGTCGGAGATGATCCGCATCGACGGCTGCGGCGGGTAGATGTAGGTGTTGCGGACCATGAACTCCTTGAGGATGTCGTTCTGGATGGTCCCCGCGAGCTGCTCCGGCTTCACCCCCTGCTCCTCGGCCGCGACGACATACAGCGCCAGGACCGGCAGCACCGCGCCGTTCATCGTCATCGACACCGACATCTTGTCGAGCGGGATGCCGTCGAAGAGCTGCCGCATGTCGTAGATCGAGTCGATGGCCACGCCCGCCATGCCGACGTCACCCGACACGCGCGGGTGGTCGGAGTCGTAGCCGCGGTGGGTGGCCAGGTCGAAGGCGACCGAGAGGCCCTTCTGCCCGGCGGCGAGGTTGCGCCGGTAGAAGGCGTTGGACTCCTCGGCGGTGGAGAACCCGGCGTACTGGCGGATGGTCCACGGCTGGTTGACGTACATCGTCGGGTACGGCCCGCGCAGGAACGGCGCGATGCCGGGGTACGTGTGCAGGAAGTCCACATCGGACAGGTCGTCGGCCGTGTAGACGGGCTTGACGCCGATGCCCTCGGGCGTTTCCCAGGCCAGGGCGTCCGGGCCCTTGCCGGTGGCGTCCTCCACCGCGCGCGCCCAGGCGTCGCGGTCACCCGGCGACGGCGTGCCGAGGTCGAGACCGGCGAAGTTCGGGATGGTCATCGCGCAACTCCCAGCTTGGCGTGCAGGCCGTTGAGGACGTCCAGGGCGTCGCAACCGGCGAAGACGTTCGCGTCGACGCCGTCGTAGGTGCCCTTGCCGGCCAGCAGGACGTGTTCGGCCCCGAGGGACGCGGCGACGTCGGCCGCCTGTTCCTCGTACGCCGAGTCGGTGCCGCAGAGGCAGGCGATGCGGGCGCCGGACGCGCGGAACGCGCCGGGCAGGTCGTCGGTCGCGCCCGGGTTGACGGCTTCGATCCCGCCCGCCTGGAACAGGTTGGCGGCGAACCCGGCCCGCGCGGTGTGCGCGGCGACCGGCCCGAGGGTCGCGAGGAAGATCTTCGGCCGCGAACCGTGCGAAGCGAGGTACGCGTCCGAAGCGTCACGAAGGGCTTCGAAGCCTTCGGCGTACCGGTGCCGCGGCAGTCCGCCTTCCACAGTGGACGGAACCGGTTCCCGGACCACCGGCTTTTCGGCCAGGTTCGGGAACTCGCTGACGCCGGTGAGCGGGTCACGCCGGGTTGCGATCCGCGACGACCGCTTCTCCCACGTCGCCGCCAGCCGGGCCGCCAGCTCACCGGAGGCCAGCGAAGCCACCAGTCCACCTTCGCCTTCGATGGCGGTGAACTCGGCCCAGGCCGCGTGCGCGAGGTCGTCGGTGAGCTTCTCGACGTACCAGGAGCCGCCCGCCGGGTCGGCCACGCCGGCCAGCTTGGACTCCTCCAGCAGCACGGCGTGGGTGTTGCGGGCGATCCGCGCGGAGAAGGCGTCGGGCTTGCCGATGGCCGCGTCAAAGGGCAGCACGGTGACCGCGTCCGCGCCGCCGACCCCCGCGCCGAAGCAGGCCACGGTCGTGCGCAGCATGTTCACCCAGGGATCGCGCCGGGTCAGCATGGCCGGCGACGTCACGGCGTGCTGGCGCATCGGCGAGGTGAAGCCGCACACTTCGGCGACGCGGGCCCAGAGGCGACGCGCCGCACGCAGCTTCGCGATGGTGGAGAACTGGTCGGCGGTCGCGGCCAGCCGGAACTCCAGCTGCCCGGCCGCGGCCTCGACGTCGAGCCCCGCGTCCGTCAGCGCACGCAGGTAGGTGACGCCGGCGGCGACCAGCGCCCCCAGCTCCTGCGCGTCCGACCCGCCGGCTTCGTGGAACGGGAGGCCGTCGGCGACGATCGTCCGCACTTTCGGGTACTTCCCGGCGACACGCGCGGCAAGCGCGGCCGCCGGTTCCAGCGCCACGGCGGAGCCGGACCGGGCCGCCAGCCCGATCGGGTCGGCGCCCAGCACGGCGGTGGCTTCGCTCGCCGGGATCTCGCGCTCGCCGAACAGCTCGAACAACGCGTCGGCCGCAGCCTCGTACTGAGCGCCGGCGTCCAGCACGACGGGCGCCAGGTCGAGGTAGACCTCGTTCAGCGCGTCGGCCAGGGCCGCGGGCGGCACCGACAGCCAGAGGGACGTCACGCCGCCCTCGAGGTCGGCCAGGATCGCCTTGTTGACCTCTCGCGCATCCGGGCCGGCGAACCGGGCCCGGACGTCCCAGCCGGTGCCGACCCGGCCGTCCGGCCGGGCGCCGCGCACGTACGGCGGCAGCCCGGGGAAGCCGATGTCCCCGGGGACGTCCTCCGCCGTGTACAGCGGCTGGATTTCGATCCCGTCGTAGGTCCGCGTGACGAGCTTGCTCTCCGGGGCGCCCGCGAAGTCCTCCGGCAGCTTCCCGCTCTTGCGCAGCACGCCCGCGACCAGCTCTTGCCACTGCTCGCGCGTCGCCTGGGGGAACTCGGCCGCGAGGTCGAGTTCGGAGATCGGCACTGACTCCGGACCGGCCACTTCAGTCATAACCTGTGATGGTAGAGGCACTCGCCGCGCCCGACCTGTGAGTCTGGTCGCGCTAGGGGCAGGGTTAGGGGCGCGAACGCGCACGCTGCGTCGAGACTGTCGGTCCCGTACGCCACAATTGGCGCGTGCCCCCCTCCAGCGAAGAGACACGAGTGGTCGCCGGTCGCTACCGGCTGCGTTCGGTGCTCGGCTCCGGGTCGATGGGCACCGTCTGGTCGGCCTACGACGAGTTCCTCCACCGGCAGGTGGCCGTCAAGGAGATGAAGGTGCCGCCGGGGATCCCGGCGTCGCAGGCGGACGAGCTGCGGGAGCGCACGCTGCGCGAGGCCCGCGCGATCGCCGTCCTCTCCCACCCCAACGTGATCATCCTGCACGACGTCGCCCGCGAGGACGACCAGCCGTTCGTGGTGATGGAGCTGCTGCCCTCGCGCAGCCTGGCGCACATCCTGCGCGACCACGGGCCGCTGACCGTCGGGCAGGCCGCCGCGGTCGGCATCGCGGTGGCCTCGGCGCTGGAGGCCGCGCACGCCGCCGGCATCACCCACCGTGACGTCAAGCCGGGCAACGTCCTGGTGGCCAGCGACGGCCGGATCAAGCTGACCGACTTCGGCATCGCCCGCAACGTCTCCGAGGCGACCATGACCCGCACCGGGATCATGCTCGGCTCCCCCGCCTACATCGCGCCGGAGGTGGCCTCCGGCGGCCCGGTCACGCCGGCCGCGGACCTGTGGGGCCTCGGCGCGACGCTGTTCGCCGCGGTCGAGGGCGCGCCGCCGTACGACGCCGACGGCGACCCGCTGGAAACGGTCGGCAAGGTCGTCAACGGGAAGGTGCCCAAGCCGAAGGCCGGCCCGCTCGCCGACGTCATCAGCGCCCTGATGACGAAGGAGCCGGGCCGCCGGATCACGCTGCGCGACGTCCGGCACCGGCTGTACCCGCTGCAGACGAAGACCCCGCTCGACCTGTTCGGCCCCGAGCTGTTCCACACCCCGGACGGGAAGAAGACGTCCGCGCAGCCGGACGCGACCGACACGCAGGTGATCAAGACCGTCCTGCCCGACAAGGCGAAGGCGGAGAAGCAGGCCGAGGCGTCGAGCAGCGAGCTCGCCACCGACCCCGGCCCGCTGCCGTTCCTCCGCCCGCCGGGGCCGGCTCCCGCGCCGCCCCCGGCCACGGACCCGCCGACGCTGTTCGTCCCGCCGCCGCGGGTGGGGCGCCGCAGCGCCACGGCCACCGCGGTGCTCGTCGCGGTGGCGATCCTGCTCTTCCTGCTCGCCGCCGGCGGCGGGTTCGCGCTGGCCAGGACGGTCGGCGGCCAGTCACTGTTCCCGCCGGCCGCCGTGCCGCGGAGCACGCCGAACGGCCCCACCGACGTACCGCCGCCGTCGCTGGTGCAGCAGTCCGGCGACGCGAGCTACGTGACCGGCAACGGCGGCCAGTTCGGGCTCGGCGTGCCGCAGGGGTGGCAGAAGTTCGTCGCCCCGCACACGACCACGAAGTTCGGGGCGAGCACGGCCGTCCAGTACGTCTCGCCGGACGGCCGCCGGTCGCTGCGGGTGGAACGGCTGGTGAAGTACTTCGCCCAGTTCCCCGACGACGGCGAGTACATCACCTGGCTGAAGCAGTCCTACCCGCCCAACGCGTTCGCCCTCTTCGGGCCGTCGCCCCTGCCGGACGGGAAGGGCTCGACGCTGACCTACCGCCTCGCCGAGGGCGGCGCGCTGCCCGCCGGTGACGGACGCGGCGGCACCCGGGTGACGTTCATGAACCTGATCCAGGCGGGCACGAGCCTGTGGCTCCTCTCGGTGACCGTGCCCGCCGAACAGGAGAGCTCGGGCCAGGAGGTCTTCGACCGCGTCGCCAAGACGCTCAGCGTTTCGGACTAGCGCCGCCGAGGACCTCGCGGGACACCTGCTCCTGGGCGAGGTGGCGCAGCCCGGCGAAGATCCGGTCGCCGAGCACCGTGGCGACCACGCCCGCCTCGATGATGTTGTCCACCGACGTCAGGCCGGCCACCACCCCGACGTCGACTTCGGCGACGCGCACCGCCAGCCGGGCGTACTCGCCGAGCCGTTCGGTCAGCTTGTCCTGCCCGAGCTCCTTCGCCGTGGCCAGCGCGGCGACGAGGTTGTCGATCGTGGCGCCCCGGGGTTCGTGCCACTTCCAGCCGTTCTCCCGGACGACGTCCTGGAGCAGCGCGGACGCCCATTCCGCGGCCTCCTCGGACACCTTCGGCGGCGGTCCGGCCAGCTCCTCCTGGACGACCCCCATCGTCCGGTGCGGGGTCTCGTCGCCGTCGATCGCGGTCAGCACGGCGCCGACCGAGGCCAGTGGCAGCCCGCCGACGTCGGTGAGCGCCCTGATCAGCCGCAGGCGCTGGACGTGCGCCGGGGAGTACCGCGCCTGGTTCGGGCTGGTGCGCTCGCCGGGCGGGAGCAGGCCCTCGCGCAGGTAGTACTTGACGGTCGCGACCGGCACCCCCGACTCGGCGCTCAGTTCGGCCATCCGCATGCGCATCCGCTCCTGATCCCGGGGTCGGTCTCCGGGTCAACCCTGAAGACATCTCAGAATGGATAGCTTAACTTCCCATAACGGAGAGCTTGACTATCCATTCTGGGAGGGAACCATGACCATCCTCGCCGATCTCCGGAGCAGAACGCACGGGTGGCACCGGCCGTCCGCGGTCGCGGCCGCCGCACTGGGGGTGGTGGCCCTGCTGGGGCTCGCCGCCATGCTCGTCGACCAGCGGACCCTGGCGGGCGCGCCGATCTGGGCCAAGCCGGTCAAGTTCGCCGTGTCCGGCGCGCTCTACTTCGCCACCTGGAGCTGGCTCGTCTCGCTGCTGCCGCGGTTCCGGCGCACGGCGGGCCTGCTGACGAACTTCCTCGTCCTGATCTTCGCCGCCGAGTACGTTCTCCTGGTGTTCCAGGCCGCCCGTGGCCACGCCAGCCACTTCAACAACGCGACCCCGCAGGACGCCCTGATCTACGACGTCATGGGCAAGATGATCATGGCCTTGTGGGTGGCGACGCTGGTGCTGACGGTGCTGGTGATGTTCACGAAGGTGCCCGACCGGGCGAGCTTCTGGGCCGTGCGCGCCGGCGCCGTGCTGTCGCTGGCGGGGATCTCGCTGGGCATCCTGATGACGTCGCCGACCGCCCGGCAGCTCGCGCAGTGGAAGACCGGCCACGCGCCTGCCATGGTCGGCGCGCACACCGTCGGCCTCGAGGACGGCGGCCCGGGCCTGCCCCTGCTCGGCTGGAGCACGGTGGCCGGCGACCTGCGGATCCCGCACTTCGTCGGGATGCACGCGCTGCAGGCCCTGCCGCTGCTCGCCATCGCGCTGGCGGCGCTGGCCTCGCGCTTCCCGCGGCTGCGGGACGACGTCGTCCGCGCGCGGCTCGTCCTGGTCGGTGCGGCCGGGTACACGGGCCTGACCGCGCTGGTGACGTGGCAGGCGCTGCGGGCGCAGTCGATCGTGCACCCGGACGCGGCGACGCTGGGGGCGTTCGCGCTGCTCGTCGCGGCCGTCGGGCTGGGCGCGCTGGCCGTCGTCCGCGCGCCGGAGCGGACGGCGGTCCGATGACGCTGTTCTCCCTGGCGTTTCCGCTGGCCGCCCCATTCTGGGCGCTGATGATCCTGGCTCCGAAGTGGCGGTGGACCGAGCGGATCATGAACTCGCCGTGGGTGCCGCTGTTGCCGCTGGTGTGCTACTTCGCGCTGGTGATGCCGCACTTCGGCGAGTGGGAACGGGCGATGCTGCAGCCAGACCTCGGCGTCCTGCAGACGCTGCTGGCCACGCCGTGGGGCGCCGGGCTCGTCTGGGCGCACCTGATCGCGTTCGACCTGTTCATCGCGCGGTGGATGTACTTCGAAGGCCGGGCGCGCGGGATCTCGCCGTGGATCGTCAGCCCGATCCTGCTGGTGACGATCTTCCTCTCGCCGTTCGGGCTGGTCGCGTTCCTCGTGGTGAGAGCCGTCCGGATACGCTCGCTCGCATGAGTGAACAAGAAGCCGCGAGCGCCATCGCCAAGCGCACCGGCGTCGACGCGCACGACATCGCGGTGGTCCTGGGCTCGGGCTGGCGCCCGGCGGCGGACGTCATCGGGGAGTGCGAGACGGAGATCCCGTTCGCCGAACTGCCCGGCTTCACCACGCCCGGCGCGGTGGGCCACGGCGGCACCATCCGCTCGCTGAAGATCGGCGACAAGAACGTCCTGGTCATGCTCGGGCGGACGCACTTCTACGAGGGCAAGGGCATCGACCCGGTGGTGCACAACGTGCGCACCGCGGCGGCGGCCGGCGTCCGGACGGTGCTGCTGACGAACGCGGCGGGCGGGCTGCGCGAGGGCTTCCGCGTCGGCCAGCCGGTGCTGATCGCGGACCACCTGAACCTGACCGCGCGCTCCCCGATCGTCGGCGCGAACTTCGTCGACCTGACGGACCTGTACTCGAAGCGGCTGCGGGACATCGCCCGCGAAATCGACCCGTCGCTCGAAGAGGGCGTCTACGCGGGCCTGACCGGGCCGCACTTCGAGACGCCGGCGGAGATCCGGATGCTGCGCACGCTGGGCGCGGACCTGGTCGGCATGTCGACGGTCCTGGAGGCGATCGCCGCCCGCGCGGCCGGCGTCGAGGTCTTCGGCCTGTCCCTGGTGACGAACCTGGCCGCCGGCATGACCGGCGAACCGCTGAACCACCAGGAAGTCCTGGAAGCAGGCCGCGCGGCCGCCACCCAGATGGGTTCCCTGCTGCGCGAACTCGTCACCCGCGCCTGACCCCGTGTCGTCCCCTCAATCACGCGTGTCGACCCTTCAATCACGCGTGTCGACCTTTCGCGCCCCGGGCGGGGTGCGGAAAACGTCGACACGCGTGATCAGGAGGTCGACACGCGTGATCAGAGGGTCGACACGATCTCAGACCAGGGTGGGGAGTTCGGCCGCCACCTCGGCCGGGGAGGGCATGGCCGCGACTTCTGCGGCCAGGGCGTGGGCCGCGTCGCGGACCGAGGTGTCCGTGAGCAGGTGACGCGCCTTGGTGGCGACGGACTCGGCCGTGACCTCGGTGCCGAGCAGGCGGTCGCCGACGCCGGCAGCCACCACCGCGTCCGCGTTGGTGAACTGGTCCGCGCCCTGCGGCATCAGCAGCTGGGGCAGGCCCGCGCCGAACGCGCCGAGCGTCGTGCCGCTGCCGCCGTGGTGGACCACCAGGTCGACGTGCGGGAGCAGGGCCGCCTGCGGGACCCACGCCTCGAGCCGGACGTTCTCCGGGACCTCGCCCAGCGCGTCTTCCGGCAGCGACGGGCCGGTGGCGACCAGGACGTCGACGTCCAAACCGGACAGACCGGTGATCGCCTCGGTGAGCACGCCCGCGTGCCCCATCGCCGTGCCCAGCGTCAGGTAGACCAGCGGACGCCGCTTGTCCAGCACGCCCGGCGGCAGCTCGCCCGGCTCGCTCCAGCCGACCGGGCGCAGCGGCACCCGGCGGGTGCGCGCGAGGAAATCCGGGTCCTGCACCGATTCCGGGCAGATGTCGACGAACGGGCCGCCGAACGCCAGGTCCTCGCCGATCTCGATGCCCAGCTCGGCGCCGTGCGAGCGGATCGCGTCCCGGATCTTCGTGGTCATCGGGTCGCCGGTCGACACGCGGCCGAAGCCGTGCGCCACCACCGGGATGCCCGCCTTCATCGCGGCGAACGCGCCGCCCGAGTTACCCGCCTCGCTGACCACCAGGTCGGGCCGGACGTGCTCGAACAGCGGCAGCAGGTCGGCGAGGAACCGCTTGGGCATCAGCTCGCCGAACACCTTCGCGACGATCGGGAACAACACCTCCCGCGGGACTTCGCCGGGCGGACGCCGCGGGCCGGGCGGCCCCGATTCGGCGAACGCCTGGCCGAACGCGTCCTTGATGGCGAGCCCGGCGGCCGCCGTCTCGAGCCCGGCTTTGGTCAGCTGCGGCAGGAAGTCTTCCGAGGTGGCGAAGGTGACGTCGTGGCCCGCCTCGCGCGCGGCGACCGCCAGCGGGACGAGCGGGAAGGTGTGGCCGAAGGACCCCAGTGAGGTGAAGAGTAAGCGCACCTACCCGACCATAGCCCGTAGGCTGGCCCGGTGACGACCGATTCCACCCTGCGCGACACCGCTTTCCGCTGGATCGCCGACGACCCGGACGAACGCACCCGCGCCGAACTGCAGGCCGTGCTGGCGAAGGCGCTGGGCGGCGAACCCGGAGCCGCCGAAGACCTCGCCGACCGGATGGCCGGGCCACTGGAGTTCGGCACCGCCGGGCTGCGCGGCCCGGTGCGCGCCGGGCCGAACGGGATGAACGTCGCCGTCGTCACCCGCACCACCGCCGGGGTGGCGGACTGGCTGACGACGCACGGGCACGCGGGCGCGCTGGTCGTCGTCGGGCGTGACGCGCGACACGGTTCGGAAGCCTTCGCGACCGCGGCCGCGGAGGTCCTGACGGCGGCCGGGTTCGACGTCAAGGTGTTCCCCCGGCCGCTGCCGACGCCGGTGCTCGCCTTCGCCGTCGGGCGGCTCGGTGCGGTCGCCGGCATCCAGATCACCGCATCGCACAACCCGCCGGCGGACAACGGTTACAAGCTTTACGACGCCACGGGCGGGCAGATCGTGCCGCCGTCCGACGGCGAGATCGAGCGCGCCATCCAGGCCGCGCCCGACGCGGTGAGCGTGCCGCGCGCGCCCGGCGCCGAGGTCGTCGACCTGCTGGACCGCTACCTCGACGAGGTCGCGACGCTGCCGCTGGGCCCCGAACGCGCGGTGCGGGTGGCCGCGACGGCGTTGCACGGTGTCGGCGCCGGCACGCTGCGCGCGGCGTTCGAGCGGGCCGGGTTCACCGACCTGCACCTGGTGGACGCGCAGGAAACGCCGGACCCCGACTTCCCGACGGTGTCGTTCCCGAACCCGGAAGAGCCGGGCGCGACGGATCTGCTGCTCGAACTGGCGTCCGAAGTGGACGCCGACCTGGCGATCGCCCTCGACCCGGACGCCGACCGGTGCGCGCTGGGCGTCCGCGAGCGGAACGGCGAATGGCGGATGCTGCGCGGCGACGAGACCGGCGTGCTGCTCGGCTCGTACGTCCTGTCCACAGTGGACCGCACGGTGCTGCCGGACCCGCTGGTGGCGACCACGATCGTGTCGTCGTCGATGCTCGGCGAAATCGCCAAGGCCGAAGGCGCCCGCTACGCCGAGACGCTGACCGGCTTCAAGTGGCTGGTCCGCGCCGGTGAGGGGCTCGTGTTCGCCTACGAAGAAGCGCTCGGGCTCTGCGTGAACCCGGGTTTCGTGCGTGACAAGGACGGCATCGCCGCCGCGACGCTGGCCGCGGGGCTGGCCGCGCAGCTGAAGGCGCAGGGCCGCACGCCGCTGGACGTGCTCGACGAGCTGGCGGAGCGCCACGGCGTCCACCTGACCGACCAGGTTTCGCTGCGGGTCACCGATCTCGCCGTCCGCGGGCAGCTGATGGCGAAGGTGCGGGCGACGCCGCCGGCACGCCTCGGCGGCGTCGAGGTCACCCTCGAAGACCTGCTGCCGGACGCCGATGTCGTGCGCCTGACCGGCGACGGCGTGCGCGTGGTCGTGCGGCCGTCCGGGACCGAGCCGAAGCTGAAGGCGTACCTGCAGGTGGTGGCCGGCGCGCGCGACGCGGCGCAGGAGCGGCTCACGGCGTTGCGGGCGGACGTCGAGGAGCTGCTCGCCTGATGCCAAGGTTGTTGATCGTGCACCACACGCCGTCGCCGTCGACGCAGGCGTTGTTCGAGGCGGTGGTGGCGGGCGCGACGCACCCGGACATCGAAGGGGTGGAGGTGGTCCGTCGCGCGGCGTTGGCGGCCACCGTCCCCGACGTCCTGGAGGCGGACGGTTACCTGCTGGGCACGCCGGCGAACCTGGGCAGCATGAGCGGCGCGGTGAAACACTTCTTCGACACGATCTACTACCCGTGTCTGGACGCGACGCGCGGTCGCTCGTTCGGGTACTGGATTCACGGCAACAGTGACACTTCGGGCACAGAACGCCAGCTGCTCGCCATCACCACCGGCTTGTCCTGGACCAAAGCGGCGCCCCCTGTCATCACAACAGGGGAACCGGACAAAGCGACGCTGGAAGCGTGCACGGACCTGGGGGCGACGCTGGCCGCCTCCCTGATGTCCGGAAATTAAAGGGGCCTGTCACCGGAAGCCCTGGGGGTCGACCTCCGGCGACAGGCCGTGGCCAAGGGTTCGCACGAGGGCGATCAACCTTGGCCCCCAAAGCGTACTACAGACGGCCGATCATGACGAGTCGAAGGCGCGACGACCTCTCGCCTTGACCGTTCCGTGCACCCCCAGGGCACGGACCCGCAAGGCGAGAGGCGAGCCAACTGTAAACCACTGCATACGATGGCTGTCAACAAGTGCGTACAGTGGTTTGCGGTTAGAATTTTCGCGGCTGAATTCCCAGGGGGTGGAGATGGCACGGGAACGCACCTTCGCGGAGCGCCTGAGCGCCCTGATCGAGGCCGCCCGCGTGGACGGCCGTGCGCCGCACAGCTACCGGGAGATCTCCGCCGCCGTCGAGCGCGCGGGCGGCCCGGCGATGTCGCCCGCGTACCTGCAGCAGCTCGCCACGGGCAAGCGGGTCAACCCGAAGATCCACTACGTCGAAGCGCTGGCGAAGCTGTTCGGCGTGCCGGTGACGTACTTCTTCGACGAAGAGGCGGCCGCGGTTCCCGCGGGCGAGGCCCAGCTGATGGCGATGCGGGCGCAGGAACTGTCCCCGCAGGGCCGGCGGCAGGTGATGGACCTGCTGGAGCTCGTCGAACGCTACGAGCGGGCCGAGCGCGAAGGCCGGAACCCGGAAGAACCGGCGCGATGAAGGAGCGCGAGCTGCGCCGCCGCTGCCGGAAACTGCTCAAGGACCTCGACATCGGGCCGCCACTGGACGTCGAGGTGCTGTGCGCGCGGCTCGGCGAGCGGCGCGGGAAGCCGATCCGGCTGCTGGCGTACCCGCTGGAGGTGCCCGGCCCGTTCGGCTGCTGGATCGCGACGACGTCCGCGGACTACATCTTCTACCAGGCCGAAACGACGAAACCGCACCAGGACCACATCATCCTGCACGAGCTCGGCCACATGCTGGCCGACCACCACCCGCACGGCGACGCCGAGCCGGCGGACTTCCTGCGCGGGCCGGCGACGGATCTTGACCCGGATGCCGTACACCGCGCCCTGCGCCGTTCGTCCTACGATGACGCGCACGAGTGGGAAGCCGAGACCGTCGCGACCATCATCCTCGAGTGGGCGTCGGTCCTGAACTACACGATCCCGCGGCGCGCTGCGGACCGGGATCTCCGCCGGATCCAGGGGGCGCTCGGCGATCACCAAGGGTGGTTGTGAGCACACTTTTCAGCCCTGTGAACCTTGTTGCACTGGTGCTGTTCGCCGCTGCTTTGGCGTGGCGGATCTACCAGGTGACGCGCGCACCGACCGTGCCGAACTGGGCCGTCACCGCGTGCGTGGCCGGCTTCGCGGCGGCGTTCCTGCTGCAGCAGACCGTGATCTCCGACGAGGTGGACGCGCTGCTCGGCCGCGGTGCGGCACGGGTGGCGAACAACGCCCTGCTGGCGTGCGGCATCTGCGCGCTGCTGATCTTCTTCCTCGGCTCGGCGCTGGGCCCGCGGCGCATCCGCCGGGTGACCCTGGAGCTGGTGCCGCTGGCCGCGGCGATCGCGCTGATGATCGTCACGATGAGCGTGACCCCGCCGGAGCTGCGCGGCCTGCCGCTGGGGCCGTCGACGATCCACGACAGCGGGGTCGCGGTGTTCTACCTCGGCGCCGGGCTCTACCTGATCTACGGTCTCATCGCCTGCACGGCCTGGATCGTGCGGTATCAGCGGGTTGCCGACCGGAATCTGCGGATCGGGCTGCGGCTGAGCGCGATCGGCATGGCCAGCGCGGCCGCCGGCAGCATCTTCCGCGCGCTGTACATCGTGGTCGCGTGGGCGTTCGGGCCGGTCGTCAAGATCCTGCTGCTGCTGGGGGTGCCGTTCGTCATCGTCGGCGGGATGCTGTTCCTCGCCGGCGTCACCTACCCCGGGCTGCGGGCGCGGGTTTCGGCGTTGCGGCGCCGCCGCCAGCACCGGCGGGAACACCGGGCGCTCGCTCCCTTGTGGACGGTCCTGGTCCGGGCGTTCCCCAGCATCGTGCTGCGGACGCCGCCGCGGCGCGGCGACCGGCTGTCCCCGCGCGGCGTCCACCGCGGGCACTACCGCCGGGTGATCGAGATCCGGGACGGGCTGGTGCAGCTGTCGCCGTACCTGGACGCGGACTTCGGCGAGGTCGTCGCCACCGATCCCGCGGCCGCGGCGGCCGCGTTGAAGGCGGCGCTCGCGCGGCACGCGGCGGGCGAGGCCAGCGACGGCCGCGCGAAACAGGTCCTCCCCGCCGGGGCGGACGACCTCGAATCCGACGTCCGGCCGCTGCTCGCGCTGTCGGCCGCGATGGAACACGGGACGTGACGTGGACACCTTGATCACCGCCGGCCGGGTGCTGCCCCGGCCTTCGATCCCCGTCGAGGACGGTGCCGTGCTGGTGCGCGACGGCGTGATCGTCGCGGCCGGCCCGCGCGCGGACGTCGTCGCGCAGGCCGCGCCGGACGCGACCCGGCACGACTTCCCCACCGGGACCGCGCTGGCCGGCCTGTGCAACGTCCACGTGCACCTGGCGTTCGACGCTTCGCGCGAGATGCTGGCCCACTTCACCGAAAGCGAAGACCTGCTGGACGGCGCCCGCGCGCGGCTCACGGCCATGCTGCGCAGCGGCGTCACGACCGTCCGGGACCTCGGCGACCGCGGGCACCTCGGCGCGGCCGTCCGGCGTTCGTTCGAAGGTTCCGCGGCACCGCGGCTGCTCGTGTCCGGGCCGCCGATCACCTTGCCGGGCGGGCATTGCCACTTTTTCGGCGGTGAAACGGCTTCGGACGGCGAAATCCGCGCCCTGATCGACGCGAACGCGGCCGCGGGCGCCGACGTGATCAAGGTGATGGCCAGCGGCGGCCAGATCACCGAGGGCGGCGCCGACATGTGGGAGTCGCAGTTCGACACCCGGCAGCTGTCGCTGATCGTTGCGCACGCGGCGTCGCACGGGCTGCCGGTCGCCGCGCACGCGCACGGCGCCGACGCGATCGAAGCCGCGGTCGACGCCGGGGTGTCGACGGTCGAGCACTGCAGCTTCCTGACCGGACCGAAGTCGTTCGACCGCCGGGAGCACGTGGCCAAGCGGATGGCGGCCGACGGGATTTCGGCGTGCTCGACGAGCAGCCGCAACTGGCGGGTGATCGTCGAGAAGCTCGGCGACGACGTCGCCCAGGCGATGTACGGGCGGCTTCCGTGGCTGGAGGAGCACGGCGTCCGGCTGCTGTCCGGGACCGACGCGGGCCTGCCCGGTTCGGTGTTCGACGACCCCGTGGGCGCGCTGGAGCTGTACGAATGGCTCGGCTTCCCGCGGCGCCGGATCCTGGAGATCGCGACCGAGGACAGCGCGGCCGGGCTCGGGCTGGGTGCCGTCACCGGGCGGCTCGAAGCCGGGCTCGCGGCGGACGTCCTGGTCGTCGAAGGCGACCCCCTCGCGTCTCTGGCCGCGCTGCGCAACCCCCTGCTGGTACTCGCCCAGGGCCGTCCCGCCTAGGTCCCCGATCGGGGAATGCCCGCTTTGGTGACAGCGTTTTAAAACAGTGTTACTGTTACGCCACCCGCTCTCGAAGGAGTCCCCGATGCACGGACCCACCCAGCTGTTCACGGTGATCGCCCTGGTCTCGCTGCCGACCGTGATGTACGGCGGCTACGCGCTGATGGGTGTCCTGCGCGACCGCAAGCTCACCGAGCACCAGCGCGCGATGTTCCGCGCCGGCCACGCCCACGCCGGCGTCCTGCTGGTGCTCGCCCTGGTCGCACTGCAGATCCTCAGCCGCTCGACGTTGTCGGACACGACGTTGTGGATCACGTGCTTCCTGCTGCTGTTCGGAATCCTTGCCCAATCGGGTGGATTCTTCCTCCACCTGCTGCCGGACCGGGGCAGGCTCGGCGGGCGCGTGACGTCCGTCGGCGCGTTGCTGCTGGCCGCGGCCGTGCTGCTCACCGCGTACGGGGTCGCTTTCGCCTGAGTGGTGGTCGTTAAGCTGGTGACGTGCCTGAATACCTGCCGACCGCGCCCTACAAGGGGACCCGGGACTTCCTGCCCGCCGAAATGTCCGTGCGTACCCAGGTGTTCGGTCATCTCTACGACGTCCTCGAACGCCGCGGCTTCCTCCGCTACGACGGGCCGATCCTCGAGTCGGCCGAGATCTACGAGCGGAAGTCCGGTCAGGAGATCGCGGACAAGCAGCTGTACACGCTCACCGACAAAGGCGGGCGGCGGCTGGCGCTGCGGCCGGAGATGACGCCGTCGGTGGCGCGGATGATCGCCGGGAGCGCGAAGTCGCTGTCGTTCCCGGTCCGCTGGTACAGCCACCCGAACTGCCACCGGTACGAGGCGCCGCAGCGCGGCCGCGTCCGCGAGCACTGGCAGATCAACGCGGACATCTTCGGCTCGGACAGCGCCAACTGCGAGATCGAGATCTTCGAGCTGGTGCACGACCTGATGGCCGCGCTGGGCGCGACGCCGGACATGTTCGTGCTGCGCGTCAACGACCGGAACCTGCTGACGTCGGCGCTCACCGACGTCGCCGGGGTGTCGCAGGACCACCTGAGCCAGGTGTTCGCGCTGGTCGACCGCTGGGAGAAGTACCCGCGCGAGAAGCTGGCCGAGAGCGCGGCCGAGATCGGGCTTTCCGACAAGCAGTTCGAGAAGCTCGCGGAGACGCTCGGCGCGGGCGAGGCGCTGCTCGACGAGCTGCCGGCCGACGTGCGGGAGCGGTCGAACCTGGTCCACGTCCTGAACAGCAGCGCGGGCTCGCTGGTGAAGTACGAGCCGATGATCGTGCGCGGGCTGGCGTACTACACGTCGACCGTGTTCGAGGTCTTCGACACCTCCCCGGAGAACCGCCGCGCCCTGTTCGGCGGCGGCCGCTACGCCGACCTGGCGTCGATGTTCACGCCGCAGCAGATCCCGGGCATCGGGTTCGGCATGGGCGACGTGACGCTGATCGACTTCCTCGACACGCACGGCCTGACCCCGGCCCCGCGCAACGAGGTCGACGTGATGGTGATCCCGGTGACCGAGGACCTCTTCGACGCGGCTCGCTCGGTGGCGGCGTCCCTGCGCGCCGCGGGGCTGCGGACGTCGACGCCGATCGAGCACCGCAAGCTGGGCAAGGAACTGACCCGCGCGGACAAGGCGGGCGCGGCCGCGGTGGTGATCGTCGGCCAGGAGGACTGGGCGGCGGGCAACGTGACGGTCCGCAGCCTGGCGACGCGGGAACAGAGCCCGGTCGCGGTCGCCGACGCGCCCGCGGCAGTGCAGGCGCTGCTGGCGTAAACCGGTTCGACTCCCTTCCGGCGGCCGGGCATCCTGGGCGCCGGAAGGGGAGGCCGATGATCGAGTTCGAAGACGTGCGGCAGTGGGTCGAGTACGACCTCGCCGTGCGGCGGGAGTCGGGGTACCGCCGTGGGCGACGGCTGAGCCGCCGGCCTTCGCGCGAAGAGCTGGCCGAAGCCGCGTGCGACGGTGACGGGTACCTGCGCGAGGCGGCCGTCGAGCGGCTCGCGGTCAGCACCGATCCCGAAGCGTTGCCGCTGCTGCTGATCCGGTGCGTCGACTGGGTCCGGCCGGTCCGGGAACGCGCCCGGTCGGCCGTGCTGTCCAATCTGGACGCAACCACGGTCCGGGCGATGCTGCCGTTGATCGGCATCCTGCGGCGGCGCCTGCTCGACGACTGGATGACCACGCTGCTGCGCGACGCATTGCCGAGCGTGCTCGACGATGCCCTGGCCCTGGACGACCGGGAGACCCGTCGCTGGGCCCACCGGGAGGCGCTCGGGCTGCTGTCCCGCGAGCGGCTGCTGAAGATCGCTTCCACGCACCCCGACTTCGTGGTGCGCATGATCTGCGGCGACGCGCTGCTCGACCGCGGCGAGTGCGTCGAGGAGCTCCTGGCGGCCGGGGCGCCGAAGGTGCGGATGCGGGCGTTGACGCTGCTCGGCCCCGACGTCGCCGTGGCCCACTTGGCGGACCGGTCGTCGGCGGTGCGCGCGATGGCGCAGGTGCTCGTCCCGGACCCGGCGGCGCACTACCGCACGCTGCCGGTCTCGTTCGGCGCGCTCGCCGGGCTCGGCGAAACCGGCACGGCCGCCGACGCCCCGCTCTTGGAACGTCACCTCGCCGACGAACGTCCCCGCATCCGCCGGGCGGCGGTCCGCGGCCTGCGCCGGATCGCCCCGGAGTCGGCGGCGGTTCAGCCCCTGCTGACGGACCCGTCGCCCGCGGTGACCCGCGAGGTGGTGGCGTTCCTCCGCGGCCGGTCCGCCGCCCCGGCCACGCTCCGCCCCCTCCTGTCCCCGGCCCACCCGCCCCACACACGCCGCGCGGCCGCAGCCCTCCTCCGCGACCACGACCCCTGGCACCGCCTCCACACGAACCTCACCCTCCTTCGCGACCCGGACCTCGCCCCCGCGGCCCACAGCGACATCCACACCTGGCTCCAGCACACGGCCGCGACCTACACCACCCCGTCCCCCACCCTGGCGGCGGAAATCGAGGCCCACCTGGACCGCCTCCCGCCCGAAACAGCCCGCCAGCTCCGCTTCGCCCTGCCGAACCGGCGTGCGGGAAGGGTCAACTCGCGTGATTGAGCAGTCGACACACGTGATTGAAGGGTCGACACGACGAAACTGCCGTGTCGACCCTCCGATCACACGTGTCGACCCTCCGATCACGCGTGTCGACTCTCCGATCACGCGTGTCGGCTCTTGGGTCACGTGGGGTCGGCGCGGAGGAGGCGGAGGGTGAATGTTGCTCCTGTTCCGGGGCGGGCCGCCGCGGCGATCGTGCCGCCGTGGCCCGTCACGACCTCGCGGACCAGGGCGAGGCCGAGGCCGAAGCGGCGGCCGTCGCCGTCGGAGCCGCGGGCGAACCGCTCGAAGATGCGGTCCGCGTCGGCCTGGGGGAAGCCGACTCCCGTGTCGCGGACGCGCAACTCCACGTGCCGCTCGTCGGGGACGCCGAGCCAGACTTCGATCGAGCCGCCCGGCGGGGTGTGGCCGAGCGCGTTGTCCAGCAACGCCGACAGCACGCGCCGCAACGCCGTCGGCACGCCCTGGACGAGGTACGGCCGCCGCTCGCGCGTCACCGCCAGCCGGACCCGGCCCTCCCCCGCGCGCACCGCCTCCGCCGCGACCGCCTCCTCCGCGAGCACCCCCAGCTCCACCGGTTCCAGCGATGGCCGTTCGCCGCACGCCTGCGCCGACAACAGCAGGTCCTCGACGACTTCGCCGAGTTCGCGCGTGCCGCGCACCAGCTGGTCGAGGTCGGCCGCGTCGCGGCCCGACGCCCGCCGGGCCAGCAGCTGCGCGCGGGTGTGCAGCCGGGTCAGCGGGGCGCGCAGTTCGTGGGACGCGTCCGCGACGAACGTCCGCTGCCGCCGCAGCGCGTCTTCCAGGGGCCGGATCGCCCGGCGGGCCAGCACCCGCCCGCTCACCAGGGCCGCCAGCAGCGCCAGCACCTCGGCGACCCCGAGCCCGACCAGCAGCGACGCGCGGTCCTGGATCTGGTAGCGCTCCTCGAACAACGCCTGCGAGACCACGCCGCCGTGGTTCTCCACCCGGATCGTGTAGGTCATCCAGCCGATCGACCGCCGTTCGGTGTGGACGTCGCCGGGCGCGGGCACCAGCGCGTTCAGCTCGGGCAGCGGCATCCCCGCCGGCGGCGGTCCCGAAGGCGCGTGCGCCGTCGGCGTGAACAGCCAGACGCAGCCGGGCGGGGTCGTGCCCGGGCCGAGCTGGATCGTCCTGGCGAGCGTCCGGTCGGCGTCGGCGTGCTGCCCGGTCAGCAGCATCCCGTACGCGATCGCGCCCGCGACCGCCACCAGCAGCGACACCACGACGGCGATCTGCGCGGTGATCGCCCACCGCGCCCGCCGCAGGGCCCGCTCCTCGGGGTCGGGGCTCATACCGCGCCGATCTGGTACCCGAGGCCGTGCACGGTCCGGACGACGTCGCGGCCGAGCTTGCGCCGCAGGTAGTACACGTAGGTGTCCACAATGGACTCCCCGGTCGAGTCGGCGAACACCCGGGTGCGCAGCGCCGCCCGGGGGTGGATCGCCTTGGGCCGTTGCGCCAGCGTCCGCAGCAGCTCGAACTCCCGCCCGGACAGCGTGATGCGCTCGCCGCGCGGCAGCACGACCTCGTGCCGCCGCAGGTCGAGCGCCGCCGTGCCGAGCGGGAGGCACTCGGCCCCTTCGAGGTCACGCCGGCCCAGCGCGCGCAGCCGGGCCAGCAGCTCCTCGGCCTCGAACGGCTTGACGAGGTAGTCGTCGGCGCCGGCGTCGAGCCCGGCGACGCGGTCGGCCACCTCGCCCAGCGCCGAGAGCACCAGCACCCGCGTGGTCACCGCCCGGGCCCGCAGCCGCCGGAGCAGCTCCAGCCCGTCGAGCACGGGGATGCGCCGGTCGATGACCATCACGTCGTAGTGCCCGGTGAGCCCGAGGTGCAGGCCGCGCTGGCCGTCGTGCGCCGCGTCGGTTTCGTAGCCTTCTTCGGCGAGCAGCTCGGCCAGCATGCCCGCCAGTTCGCGGTCGTCCTCGACCAGGAGCACCCGCGGTTTCGCCACCCCATCGCGCACAGATCCATACTGGCAGTGATTTTCCGAATTTGAAGAATCAACTTTTCCCGGTGAGCGGGACGGGTTCGGCCGTCAGGAGTACCTCGGTGCTCCCCTTGCGGGCATCACGGCGGTCGAGCCAGCTCAGCAGGGGCGCGGTCATGATCGTCGTGACCAGCGCGACGAGCACCAGCACCGTGAACAACGCCGACGAGACGATCCCGGCGGCCAGCCCGACGTTCAGCGCGATCAGCTGCATCAGCCCCCGGGCGTTGACGAGCACACCGACGCGCGCCGCGATGGCCGGCGGCTCCCCCGCCAGCCGCGCCGCGCCCCAGGACGCCCCCAGCTTGCCGACGATCGCGACCACCACGCACAGCACCGCGAACGCGAGCAGCTTCGGGTCGGCGAGCAGCGCGAACCGGGTGTTCAGACCGGAGTAGGTGAAGAACAGCGGCAGGAACACGATCCGCCCGATCGGCATGATCTTCGCGAGCACCGCGTCGGACGCGGGGGTGCGGGGGAAGGCGATCCCGACGCAGAACGCGCCGAACACCGCGTACAGCCCGATCGTGTCGGTGAACCAGGCCGCGGCGAACAACGTCATCGCGGTGATCAGTACACGCTGGTCGAGGCCGATGCGCTCGCTGCTCATCGCCTTCGCCAGCAGCCGCCGCCCGACGATGAACACCAGCCCGGCGAACAGGACGCCGCCGCCCAGCGCGAGCGCGACCGGCCCGGCCGACCCGGCGTGCATGCCCAGCACGACCGCCAGCAGGATCCAGGCCAGCACGTCGTCGAGCGCGCCGCAGGCCAGGGCCAGCGAGCCGAACTTCGTCGACGCGATCCCGCGTTCGGTGATGATCCGCGCCAGCATCGGGAACGCCGTGATCGCCAGGGCAACGCCGACGAACGCCATCGACGTCACCGGCGAAACGCCGTCCTTGCCGATGCCCACCCAGTTCAGGCCCACGACGCTGACGGCGATCCCCAGCAGGAGCGGCAGGAGGGTACCGGCCGAGGAGATCGCGGCGACGGACTTCCGGGACTTCCCGATGCTGCTCAGGTTGAACTCGTAGCCGGCGCCGAACATGTAGATGACCAGGCCGATCTGGCCGCCGACGTAGAGCAGCGAGCGGATGCCGTCCGGGAACAGCGCCGCCTGCACGCCCGGCAGCAGCAGCCCGAACAGCGACGGGCCGAGCAGCACGCCGGCGATCATCTCGCCGACGACCGGTGGCTGGCCGAGCTTGACCGCGGCCAGGCAGACCAGCCGGACCACCACGAGGATCGCCACGACGGCGAGGAAGAAGACCGGTGCCGCTTCGGACGGGCTCATCGGTTACCTCCGGCGAAGTAGGTCGAGCAGAGGGCTTTCTTGCGGGCGTCGAGCACCATGTACGTGCCGAAGACGAGCTGGGCAAAGCTGCGCCAGACGTCTTCCCAGCGGTCGCGGACGGCCATCCACACCAGGGGCGCGCGCCGGGGACGGGCGCCGCGGGGGGTGAGCAGGGCCGGGCCGCGGTTGGGGATCGAGCGCGTGTGCCCGGCCGTCGAGGCGAGGTCGAAGCGGCGCAGCACCTCCTGCGCCACGATCCGCATGGTCGGCGGCGCGAGCCCGCGGGCCGGGCAGGCCCGGTTCTGCGCGACGCCGAACGGGATGAACTCCTCCTTCGTGGCCTGGGCGGCGAAGTCCGGGTAGCTGAAGCACAGCACCGTCCCGGCCGGGATGGTCAGGTCCGCCAGCTCGATGTCGGCGGTGGTGATCCGGTGCGCGATGCCGAACAGCGGGTACGCGCGGAGCCCGTCGTCGATGACGCGGTCGATGTCCTCGGGGTGGCCGGCGAGCCGCTGCTGGAGCTCCTCGTCCTGGGCGATGATCATCAGCAGGTGCGCCATCGCCTCCGACATCTGCACGACGGCGGTGGTGAAGAACGTCCCCTGCAGGTAGTACGCCTGCTCCTCGGGGGTCAGGGACTCCGGGAGCGGGTGCGGGACGTCGGCAAGGCGCCGTTGCAGGTACTTCGTCAGCCGCGCCCGGCGCCGCATGTTCCGCGGCCGCACGCACTTCAGCGCCGAGACGACGTCGTCGGCGTGCGCCACGATGAGCTCTCGCGCCTCCGGCGGGCACGGCTCGTCGAACACCAGCTCGTAGTACAGCTCGGCCCAGATCGGCATCATCTCGTCGCGCAGCCGGACGAGCCCGGGGCGGACGCCGTCGAGGACGTGCGCGGCCACTCGCCGGGTCAGCTCCTCGGAGTCCTTTTTGGACCGGATCAGGATGTGCCGGGTGCACTTGGCGACCTCGTCGTAGCGCGGCCCGGCTTCGAGGTGTTCCTGGTGCACCTGCGCCCCCGGCGAGAGCCAGTACCAGAACAGGTCCGACAGCGCGGCGCCGCGGCTGCGGCCGTTCGCCGCCGGGTCGGCGTAGACGCGCCGGAAGTCGGCGACGCCGACCTGCGGGCCGGGGATCGTCACCGCGTCCTGGCCGTTGACCAGCGCGAAGATCCGCATCCGCAGCGCGACGACCCGGCCGGGCAGCCAGCCGAGCACTTCGCCGATCATCGCCGGACCTGATCCGGGGTGAGGTCGGCCGGGTGCCGCCCGCCGCAGAGGGCGAGGGCCTGGTCGAAGTCCTCCCGCAGCAGCTCCAGGACCTGCGTGACGCCTTCGCGGCCGCCCGCGGCCAGGCCCCACACCACCGGGCGGCCGACACCGACCGCGTCCGCACCGAGGGCGAGGGCCTTGACGACGTCGGTACCGCGGCGGATCCCGCCGTCCAGCAGCACCGGGACCGCCCCGCCGACCGCCGCCGCGATCTCCGGCAGCACGTCGATGGTGGCCGCCACCGTGTCGAGCTGGCGGCCGCCGTGGTTGGACACCACGATCCCGGCGACGCCGTGGTGCACGGCCAGCCGCGCGTCTTCGGCGTGGAGGACGCCCTTGATCAGCACCGGGAGCTTGGTCTTGCTCCGGAGCCAGGCGATGTGGTCCCAGTTCAGCGCCGACATGACGATGTCACGGACATGGCTGGCCGTGCCACCGCTGCGGTTCTCGCCGATGTCGCGCAGATTCTCCACGGCCAGCCCGGCCGGCAGGTCGTGGAAGGCGTTGCGGTCGTCGCGTTCGCGGCGGCCGAGCACCGGCGAGTCGACGGTGACGACGAACGCCTGCACCCCGGCGTTTTCGGCCCGGCGGACGATCGCCTCGGTGAACTCGAGGTCCGGCTGCAGGTAGAGCTGGAACCACAGGCTGAGCTCCGGGGCGGCCGCGGCGATGTCCTCGATCGCCGTGGTGGCGGCCATGCTGACGATCATGATCGTGCCCGCCCGCGCCGCGGCCCGGGCGGTGGCGAGCTCGCCGTCGGGGTGCGCGAGCCGGTGGAACGCCGTGGGCGCAACCAGGATCGGCATCGACGACGGCGTCCCGAGCAGCGTCAGGCTCAAATCGCGCTTGTCGCTGCCGCGCAGCACCCGGGGCAGCAGGCGCAGCCGTTTGTACGCGGTTTCGTTCTCCCGCAGGGTGATTTCGTCCTGCGCGCCGCCCGCGAAGTAGTCGTAGTGGGCCGGATCGAGGCGCTCGCGGGCCGCGGCCTCGAACTCCGCGATCGTCCGCATCAGAGCTCCCGGGTGAAGAAGGCGGTCAGCGGTCCGATGTGGACTTCCTGGTCCCACTCGTTTTCGAGGTTCTCGGTGACGTGGTGGGTGGCGGCGAGCTCGCCGCGGCGGTAGTGCCGGACGATCGGGTGCAGGTAATGGCCCTCGCCGTGGTCGTTGGCCTTGTCCTGGGCCGCGCGGGCGACGAAGTCGAACGGGTCGACCTTGTCGTGGTCGGGGCCGTAGTCGAGGGTGACGACGTAGGCGTCCTCCGGCGGGTCCTCCAGCACCCGGTCGACGGGCACCTCTTCGAGGTAGCGGGCGGTGTCGCCGTCCACGACCACGACGTCGCCGAGGAAGCCGAACTGCTGGTAGAGCGCGGAAGTCCGGTTGATCCGGGTGATCACGGCTTCGGTGAGCGCGTCCGGTTTGGCGGGCAGTTCGGTGTGCGGCCAGGGGGTGTCGTGGTAACGCTCGTTCAGCACCTTGGCCAGGGCGCGGGCGCCGTAGCGGAAGCCGTGGATGAACGCGCTGGTGGCCTTCTTGAAGTCGCGGACCTGCGTGATCGTGCCGGCGAAGTAAAGGCCGGGCACGTTGACCGACTCCCAGCTCGGCGTCTGCGCCGGGAACCGGTCGTCGATGGTGAGCTCCGGGCGGCAGTCCTCGTCGAACAGGGAGGCGTCGAACCGGAAGCCGGTGCAGCCGATCACGCGGTCGTAGCGGATCTCCTTGATCACCTCGTCGGCGCGGGCGAAGGCGAACTTGACGTGGTAGCCGTCGGCGTCCTTGCGGACTTCGCGCACCTCGCCGTCGAGGATCGCGTGCTGCAGCTTGAGCTGGTACATGTCGAGGATGCCCGCGTTGTAGGCGCGCAGGTGGCCGACGAAGTGCGTGCGCCAGGCCAGCTTCACCGGCCGCGGGCCGCCGACGTGCACGACCGCCGCCCGCTCGATCAGGTTGTCCGCGGTCTCGAACGCGGAATTGCCCTTGCCCAGCACGAGGACGCGCTGATCGGTGAAGTTCGCCGGATCGACGTCGACGTCCACGTACTGGTCGATGAGTTCGACGCCGGGGAACTGCGGGAGGTACGGCTTCGTGACGCCGGTGGCCATGATCAGCCGGTTCGCCCGGAACTCGGTTTCCCCCGCGGTGAGCACGAAAGTTTCGCCCTCGCGCCGGATGCGCGTCACGCGGGTGTCGTAACGGATGTTCAGCTGGTACTTCGCCGCGTAGTCGGCGAGGTAGCGGAGGAGGTTTTCGGCTCGGGGGAAGAGTTTGTCGCTGTAGTCGGTGAAGAGGACGGGATCGTCGTCGCCGTCGGCGAGGATCGAGTTCCAGTCCATCCGCATCCGCAGCTCCGGGTCGCTGTACCCGGTGTGCTTCTTGTTGATGGAGATGAGGGTCCGGTGCCGCGGGAAGGTCTCGAAGAAGTGGCCGGGCGCGGAACCGGCCTCCAGCACGAGGTACCGGTGGCCGGCCCGGCCGAGGTGCTGCGCCAGCTGCAGCCCCGCGGGCCCGGCCCCGACGACCAGATAATCGAGCACTTCCTCCGCCACGACGACCTCCTGGGGCTCGGTACCGACCGCATGATCGGCGCCGAGCCTGCTCCGGAGATCTCAGAAAAGCCTCAGAAGTGCGTAAGTTACTTCCCGGCGGCGCGGGCCAGCCGTTCCGGGTAGCGCTCTCCCGCGATCGCGTCCGCGGGAGCCGCCGCCTCGATGGCCTCGATGTCGGACGCCGTCAGCTCCAGCGAAGCCGCGGCCACGTTCTCCTCGAGGTACTTGCGGCGCTTGGTCCCCGGGATCGGCACCACGTCCTCGCCCTTCGCCTGCACCCACGCGAGCGCGAGCTGGCCGGCCGTCACGCCCTTCTCGTCCGCGAGCTTCCGCAGGGCCTCGACGATGGCCAGGTTCCGCTCGAGGTTGCCCTCGGCGAACCGCGGCAGCCCGCGGCGCAGGTCGTCCTCCGGCAGGTCGGCGACCGACGTCACCGCGCCCGTCAGGAACCCGCGGCCCAGTGGCGAAAACGGGACGATGCCGATGCCGAGCTCACGGCACGTGTCGAGGATTTCGCCCTCGATGCCCCGGGTCCACAGCGACCATTCGCTCTGCAGCGCCGTCACCGGGTGCACGGCGTGCGCGGCCCGGATCGTCGCCGCACTGGCCTCCGAAATCCCGGCGTACCGGATCTTCCCGGCCTCCACCAGCGATGCCAGCGCGCCCCAGGTCTCCTCGATCGGCGTGTCCGGGTCGACGCGGTGCTGGTAGTAGAGGTCGATGTGGTCGACGCCGAGGCGGCGCAGCGACTCGTCGCACGACTGCTTCACGTACGCGGCGTCACCGCGGGCGCCCATCGCGCCGTCGTGCCACACGATGCCGAACTTCGTCGCGAGCACGACCTCGTCGCGGCGCCCGGCGATCGCGCGGCCGACCAGTTCCTCGTTGACGCCGTTCGCGTAGATGTTCGCCGTGTCCAGCAGCGTCACGCCGAGGTCCAGCGCGCGGTGGATCGTCGCGATCGACTCGTCCTCGTTGTCGCGGACGCCGTAGGCGTGGCTCATCCCCATGCAGCCGAGCCCCTGGGCGCCGACTTCGAGGCCGCCCAGTTTCCTGTTCTTCACGCGGAAATCTCCTCCATACCGGGTTCCACGCCGAGCACGTTGCGCTCGACCTGGGCGTAGTTGTCGATCTTGTAGTCGAGGATGTCGAGGCACCCCTGCAGCTCGGCGATCCGCTCGGCGACCGACCGGCGCTGTTCCACCAGCAGGGCCTTGCGGCGGCCCGCGCTCGCGACGCCGTGACGGCGCAGCGACGCGTACTCGCGCATGCTCTTGATGGGCATGCCGGTGGTGCGCAGCTTGGTCAGGAAACCCAGCCAGTTGAGGTCGTCGTCGGAGTACGCCCGGCGGCCCGCGGCGTCCCGGGCGGGCGGGTCGAGCAGTTTGATGCGCTCGTAGTACCGGAGGGTGTCGATCGACAGTCCGCTACGTCGAGCGGCTTCCGCTATCGAGTAGCTCATGCGGTCGACAGTACGACCTGGAGTGCACTCCAGGTCAAATCTTCACCCTCGCAAAAAATAACAGCGTTCCGATACGCTGTGTGCATGGCGCGACCACGCACGCACGACGAAGCGCTCCGGCTCAAGCTCCTCGACCGGGCCGGTGAGCTCATCGCGGCCGACGGGCCGAAGGCGCTTTCCCTGCGCAAGCTGGCCGCCGACGCCGGGACGTCGACCACCGCCGTGTACTCGCTCTTCGGCAGCAAACCCGACCTGGTGAACGCCCTCTACACCGAGGGTTTCCGCCGCTTCGGCGCCCGGATGGCCGGGACGCCGCTGACCGGCGACGCCGTCGAGGACCTCGTCGCGCTCGGCAGCGCCTACCGCGCGAGCGCGCTGGCCGACCCGAACCTCTACGGGATCATGTTCACCAAGTCGGTGCCCGGGTTCGAGCCCAACGAAGACGCCGAGGAGCTCGCCCGCGAGACGCTCAAGCCCCTGGAACGGATCATCCGCCGCGCGATCGCCGACGGCGTCTTCGTCGACGTCCCGCCGGAGACGATCGCGGTCGGCTGCTGGGCCATCGTGCACGGCCTGGTGTCCCTGGAACTGACCGGCAACCTGCCGGAGGAGTTCGACGTCACGGGCGCGTACGAGGCCGCCCTGCGCGCGAACGCCTCCGGCTGGCTGCGGCCTCAGAACAGCGGCAGCATCCCGTCGTAGACGACCTTGCCTTGCGCGTCCCACGCCTTGACGTGCCCCTTCGCGTCCGGCTTGAGCCGGCCGACGGGGAGCCAGACGGCGAACATCCCGTCGGTGACCAGCGTGTCGGCGCCGTTCCCGCCGCCGTAGTCGACGATCACCTGGGTCGCGGTCGACGGCACCACCGCCGCGAACGGCGTCCGCGGCCGGTCCTGGCCGCCGCCTTCGGTCGCGCCGAGGGTGTCGACGACGAGGGCGCGGGCGGGTACTGCGGGCCCCGCGTAGAAGTCGGGGTACGCGCGTGACAGTGGCCCCTTCGGTCCCGGCTCGGTCGTGCACGCGATCACCCGGTCGCCCAAGCGGCCGAGCACGATCCGGTAGCCCTGTTCCTCCAGCAACGGCCCCGGCCGGTAGGCCGCGGCGTCCGCGATGACCTCCTCGGCGGCGGCCAGGCATTCGCCCAGCGCCCGGCCCGCGGCCGACGTCCGGTCGGCATCGGCCGGGCGGTCGGTGAGCGAGAGCAGGGGCGGCGGGGCCTTCGGCAGGACGTCCATCGGCTGGGCGCCCGGCCCGTCTCCGATGGCCAGTACCGCCTTCGCCGGGACCGTGCCGGTGAACGCCACGAACTGGCGGCTGGCCGGCGAGAAGGTCAGGATCGACGCACCCGTCTTCGTGGAAAAGCTCGCCTGCGGCCACGCCGGGTCGACGACCCCGGCCGCCAGCCCGGTCGCGCTTTGCAGCAACAGCCCGGACCGGCTTCCCGGTGCGTACGCTGGCGTGGCGTTCGGGTCCGAAAGCGTCACCGTCGTTTCGGTGACCTCGCAGAACATCGGCTTGCCCGCGGCGGTGGCCGCGACGACCGAGTCGGTGCCGAGCGTGTCCGTGAACAGCGGCACCCAGTCGGCGCGGTCCGGGACGCTGCCGGTCTTGCCCGCCGTCCGCACGGCCGCCCAGCAGCGGTCGAGGGCCGAGGTCGCGAGCTTGGCGTCCAGCGTCAGGCCGGTGTTCGCCGCGGGTGGCACCTCGGCGGGCGGCCGGATCTGCCGCGTCACGACGACCGCGCCCGCGGCCAGGACGAGCACCGCGGCCGCGGCGGCGTACCAGACGTGCCTGGTGGGCCGCGGTTTCGCGATCCCGGCGCGGACCTCGGCCCGCAGCCGGTCGCGGACGTCGTCCGGCAGGGTCCGCCGGGGCGGGAGTTCTCGCAGGCTCATTTTTCCTCCAGCAGCGTGCGCAGGCGGGCGCGGGCCCGGGACAGGTGGGCGCGGACGGTGACCTCGGCGACCGACAGCAGCGCCGCGGCGTCGGCGGCACTCAGCTCGCCGAGCAGGCACAGCTCGACGACCTCCCGCTGCGCCTTCGGCAGCGTCCGGACGGCGGCGGCGACCTCGCGCAGCCGCTGCTCGCCGTCGAGCCGCTCGGCCACGGCGTCGGCGTGGTCGGACACCACCGGCGCGTCCGGGATCTTCCGGAGCAGGCGCAGCCGCCGTTTCGCGCCGCGGTGTTCGTCGCGAGCCGCGTTGCCGGCGACGGTGTAGAGCCACGGCAGGGCACTGTCGCGCACCAGCGTCACGTCGGCGCGGCGGCGCCAAGCGGTGAGGAAGGTGTTCGAAGTGAGGTCCTCGGCCGCGGCCCACGAGCCGGTCAGCCGGTAGGCGTGGTTCCAGACCGCCTCGGCGTGCCGCTCGAAGAGCTCACCGAAGGCGGCTTCGTCGCCTTCGGCCGCCCGGTCCCACAGTGCTCGATCGCCGAGTGCCCGGTCGCCCACCGGCGTCCCCGTCGCTTGGTTGGTCACACCCCTTCGTGGCCGGCATCGGCCGGCTTGTTGCGCTGCGCGTCCGCCAGGTCGAGCTCCTCGTGTTCGCCACCCTCGAAGTCGCTGCCTTCGTCGAAGACCGTGTGGACCGCGCCGACGAACCGGGCCCGGCTGAAGTCCGCGGCGGCCAGGGTGCAGCCGCTCAGCCGGAAGTCGACGAGGACGGCCCGCTGCAGGTCGACCGACATCCCCGGCCAGAATCCCGGTTCGTCGTGGCTCAGGTGGGTCCGGAGCAGGTCCTGCGCGGCCAGGCGGACCAGCAGTTCGGGGTCGGTGTCCTCGCCGAGTTCCGCGCCGGTCCGGCCGCGGAGGCCGGTTTCCGGGCTCTTGAACGGCATCCGCAGGTAGGCGCACAGCACATTGACGATCGACTGCCGGTGCTTCGGGTTGTCCTGTCCGAGCCGCTCGAGCGCGTACAGGCCGCCGAGCCGGACGGGCGCCTTGTCACTGCCGAGCTGCTCGACGGACTTCGTGTACAGCTCGGTGACCCGGCGCTCCTCGAGGTCCAGGGTCGTCTCGGCCAGCTGGATTTCGAGCGTGCGCTGGCGGCGCGTCGCCAGCCAGAGCGCGAACGCGCCGCCCGCGCCCGCGCCGACCCCGAACGCGGTTTTCACGGCGTCGATCCGGACCGGCGCATCGGGCCGCCCGGACCAGGCCAGGAACAGCCAGAGCAGCGTCCCGGTGACGGCCGCGACCGCGACGGCGGTCACGGCGATCCACCGCCACTTCAGGACCGGCAAGGCTAGACGGCGCCGTACTGGCGGTCGCCCGCGTCGCCGAGGCCCGGGACGATGAAGCCCGAGTCGTTGAGGCGCTCGTCGATGCTGGCCGTGACCACCCGCACCGGCAGCCCGGTCTTCTCCAGGTGGGCCAGGCCCTCGGGGGCCGCGAGCGCGCAGATCGCCGTCACGTCGTCGGCGCCGCGGTCGGTGAGCAGCCGGATCGTGTACTCCATCGAGCCGCCGGTGGCGAGCATCGGGTCGAGCACCAGGACAGGACGGTCGGCGAGCGACTCCGGCAGGGATTCGAGGTACGGCGTCGGCTTGAGCGTCTCCTCGTCGCGCGCGAGGCCGACGAAGCCCATCTGCGCGTCCGGGATCAGCTTGTGCGCCTGGTCGGCCATGCCCAGCCCGGCGCGCAGCACCGGCACCAGCAGCGGCGGCTTGGCGAGCTTGAAGCCGTCGGTGCGGGCGACCGGCGTGTGGATCCGTTCGACCTTGACGGGCACATCGCGCGTGGCTTCGTAGACGAGCATGACGGTCAGCTCGTGCAGCGCGGCCCGGAACGCGGCGCTGTCGGTGCGCGCGTCGCGCATCGTGGAGAGCCGGGCCTTCGCGAGGGGGTGGTCGACGACGTGCACATCCATGCGGGTCAATCTAGCCGGTGGGCCAGGTCGGCGTCCCTGCTCAGCTCGTAGAGGTTGACGGCCTCGAAGAAGTGCCCGACGACCGGGGCCAGCGTCTCCCCCGGCCACTCGGGCACGTCGTGGGTGTACTCGCCGGGCTCGATCGCGACGGTCAGCTTCCAGTTCGCATGGACACCGTTGAGCGTCCACGTCTGGTGCATGCGCTTGTTCCTGGACATGCCCAAGACTGGTTTCTTGCCACGGACGCACGCAACTGATCGACCGGGTGAGCGATCTTCCTTGCCGCGGTGGCAAGTGGTGAAGGTGTGCGCATGGCCAAGAACAAGCGGGTGTCGGTGCGGCAGCGAAGGGTCTCGGCGGAGCTGCGGACGTTGCGGGTGGCGGCGGGCCTGACCTGCCTGGACGTGGCGACGGCGCTGGACTGTTCGGAGAGCAAGATCAGCCGGATGGAGACCGGCGACCGCGGGTTGTACGCGGATGACGTGTCGGCGATTTTGGGGTTGCTGCGCGTGCCGGCGGCGAAGCGGACGGAGCTGTTGGCGCTGGTCAGGGAGGGTGAGGAGCGGAACTGGCACGAGATCCATGGCAAGTTGCCGACCAACTGGAAGGACCTGATCCGCTTCGAGAACGAAGCGGTCGGCATCCAGAACTACGAATCACAGGTCATTCCCGGCCTTGCCCAAACCCCTGACTACGCGCGCGCACTCCTGCACGGCGGTGATCCGCGCCTGACCGAAGCCGAGGTCGAAGGCTTGGTTTCGGCCCGGCTCACCCGCCAGCTCATCCTGAGCCGCCGCAATGCCGCTTCCGTCGAGCTGATGGTCGATGAAATGGTCCTCCACCGCCCGATCGGCGATTCCGAGACCATGCGCGCCCAACTCCACCACCTTCTCCTCCTGGGCCGCCGGTCCAATGTCACGTTCCGCGTGGTTCCCTTCGCTGCGGGCGCGCACCCCGGCCTACGGGGGCCATTCGTCATTCTCCAATTCGCGAGCGAGCCCTCCTTGGTCCATGTCGAAAGCCGGGGCACGAGCAGCTTCCTGGAAGAGGATCACCACGTGGCCATGGTCAAGGCAGCGTGGCGCGAGATCTGTGCCATCGCGCTGTCGCATGCCGACTCGGCCCGGCTGATTGCCAGTACTATCGGCGAGCCGGTCCCAGCTGAGGAGCACGAACCATGAACGCCGCGAACGCTTGGCGCAAGAGCAGCTACAGCACCAACGATTCCAACTGCGTCGAGGTGGCCGCTTCTCCCACCACCGTCGGCGTGCGGGACACCAAGGATCGCGAAGGCGGCCACCTCACCATCCCCGCCCCCGCGTGGACCGCCTTCCTCAGCTCCGCCGCGAGTTCTGCCGGGCGAACCAGCTGACCCAGCGTCGCTGCCAGGGCGTCTCGACCGCCCGTTCGTGGTAGTGCTCGCGCACCCACGCGACCGCCTCCCCCACCGGCACCCCCGACAGCGTCGCCAGGCAGGCCATCACCGTCCCGGTCCGCCCCGCGCCGCCGTAACAGGCCACCTCGACCGTCTCCGTTTTCGCCCGTTCGTGGAGCGCGATGATTTTCCGGCGCGCGTCCTCCGGCTGGGTGGGCAGCAGGAAGTCCGGCCAGTTCACCCACTCGTGCGGCCACGAGATCCCGCCGCCGTGCTTGCGCCGCAGCCGGCTCGTCCCCAGGTAGAGGCCGAAGTCGGGCTCGGGACCGTCGGGGCGCGGGCGGCCCAGCCCCCGCCCCTGGACGCGGGTGCCGTCCGGGAATTCCACCATCAGGTCAGTGTCCTCCAGAAGATGGACACGCAGAGTGGTTTTCGCCGATAAGCTACGCCGGGTGAGCGAACTGACGCCCGACCAGATGCGGGCCTCCGACGCGGACCGTGAGCGCGTCGCCCAGGTGCTGCACAACGCCCTCGCGGAAGGGCGGATCACCGTCAACGAGCTGGAAGAGCGCCTCACGACGGTCTACGCGGCGAAAACCCTCGGCGAACTGAAGCCGGTGACGGCCGACCTCCCGTCTTCTTCCGCGGCGATCGAGCCGGCCACGACCCGCGCCCTGGGCTTCCCGGACCAGCGTATCGGCGGCCACCCGGGCTCCCCGGTGTCGATCGGCGTGCTGTCGGGAGCGGTCCGCAAGGGCAGCTGGGTCCTGCCCCCGCAGCACAACAGCCTCGCGTTCTGGGGCGGCGCGGAGATCGACCTCCGCCAGGCCCGTTTCGCGGACAAGCACAGCACGATCACCGCGGTCGCGATCATGGGCGGCATCCAGATCACGGTCCCGGACGACATCAACGTGGACGTCACGGGCATCGGCCTGATGGGCGGCTTCGTCCTGGAGGACAAGTCGGGCGCACCCCCGGCCCCGCCGACCGCACCGACGGTGAAGATCAACGGGCTGGCCTTCTGGGGCGGGGTCGTCGTGTACCGGAAGCCTTCGAAACGACCCGAGCCGCCGCAGATCGAAGGGTCCTGACCACGACTTTGTGACGCGTTCTGCACTCAGCGTCACACCCAACGGGGGCTCGCACTGTCGGACCCGCCGCCTAGACTCAGGCCCATGACAGCCACGACCAGCACGTCAGCGGCGCCGGCCACCCCGGCACCGCTGGTGGACGCGACTCGCGACGACGCGAGCCTGCGCCGCTTCCTGCTCGGGCTGCCCGGTGTCGACCAGGTCGGCGTCGAGCAGCGCGCGGCGGGCCTCGGCACGCGCAGCATCAAGAAGGACGCCAAGCGGTGGGCCATCGACACCGCCATCTCCATGGTCGACCTGACCACCCTGGAGGGCGCCGACACCCAGGGCAAGGTCCGGGCGCTGGCCGCGAAGGCCGTCCGGCCCGATCCCGAGCGGCAGGACACCCCGCGCGTCGCCGCCGTCTGCGTGTACCCCGACCTGGTCGCCACGGCCGTCGAAGCGCTCAAGGGCAGCGGCGTGCACGTCGCGAGCGTCGCCACCGGCTTCCCTGCCGGCCGCACCAGCCGCGAGATCAAGCTGGCCGACACGAAGATCGCCGTCGAGGCCGGGGCGCACGAGGTCGACATGGTGATCGACCGCGGCGCGTTCCTCGAAGGCCGGTACATGGCCGTCTTCGAGGAGATCCAGGCCGTCAAAGCCGCCTGCGGGGATGCCCACCTGAAGGTCATCCTCGAAACCGGCGAGCTGGCGACCTACGACAACGTGCGGCGCGCGTCGTGGCTGGCGCTGCTGGCCGGCGGCGACTTCATCAAGACCTCCACCGGCAAGGTGTCGCCCGCCGCGACGCTGCCGGTCACCCACATCATGCTGCAGGCCGTCCACGACTGGCACGTCCGGACCGGCGAGCTGCGCGGGGTCAAGCCCGCCGGCGGCATCCGGACGACGAAGGACGCGATCAAGTACCTGGTCGCGGTGCACGAGGTCGCCGGCGAGCAGTGGCTGACCCCGGACCTGTTCCGCTTCGGCGCGTCCAGCCTGCTCAACGACCTGCTGCTGCAGCGCCGCACCCAGGTGGACGGCCACTACAGCGGCCCCGACTACGTGACGGTGGACTGATGCCCGTTTTCGAATACGCGCCCGCTCCGGAATCCCGGGCCATCGCGAACCTCAAGGACTCGTACAAGCCGTTCGTCAACGGCGAATTCGTCGACGGCTCTGGTGAGCCGCTCAAGACGATCAACCCGGCCACCGAAGAGGTCCTCGCCGAGGTCGGCACCGCGTCGAAGTCCGATGTGGACACCGCGGTCAAGGCCGCGCGCAAGGCCTACACCGGCGTGTGGTCCAAGATGCCGGGCACCGAGCGCGCGAAGTACCTCTTCCGCCTCGCGCGGCTGATCCAGGAACGCTCGCGCGAGCTCGCCGTGCTGGAGAGCCTGGACAACGGCAAGCCGATCAAGGAGTCGCGCGATTCCGACGTCCCGACGGCGGCGGCGCACTTCTTCTACCACGCCGGCTGGGCCGACAAGCTCGAGTACGCGGGGTACGGGCCCAACCCGCGTCCCCTCGGTGTCGCGGGCCAGATCATCCCGTGGAACTTCCCGCTGCTGATGCTGGCCTGGAAGATCGCCCCGGCGCTGGCCACCGGCAACACCGTGGTCCTCAAGCCGGCCGAGACGACCCCGCTGACCGCGCTGGTCTTCGCCGAGATCTGCCAGCAGGCCGAGCTGCCGCCGGGCGTGGTGAACATCCTGCCGGGCGCGGGCGACATCGGTGCGTCCATTGTGGAGCACGCCGACATCGACAAGATCGCCTTCACCGGCTCGACCGAGGTCGGCAAGGCGATCCAGCGCCAGGTCGCGGGCACGCCGAAGAAGCTGACCCTGGAGCTGGGCGGCAAGGCGGCGAACATCGTGTTCGAGGACGCGCCGCTGGACCAGGCCGTCGAGGGCATCGTCAACGGCATCTTCTTCAACCAGGGTCACGTCTGCTGCGCGGGTTCGCGCCTGCTGGTCCAGGAGTCCATCGCCGAAGAGGTCCTCGAAAAACTGCGCTACCGGGTGTCCACCTTGCGCATCGGCGACCCCCTGGACAAGAACACCGACATCGGCGCCATCAACTCGGCCGAGCAGCTGGCCAAGATCCGCGGACTCGTCGAGTCGGGCGACGCCGAGGGCGCGCAGCGCTGGACCAGCCCGTGCCCGGTGCCGGAGCGCGGGTTCTTCTTCGCCCCGACGGTGTTCGCGAACGTCCACCAGTCGATGCGCATCGCGCGCGAGGAGATCTTCGGCCCGGTGCTGTCGGTGCTGACGTTCCGCACGCCGGACGAGGCCGTGGCGAAGGCGAACAACACGCCGTACGGGCTGTCGGCCGGTATCTGGACCGAAAAGGGCTCCCGCATCCTGTGGATGGCGAACCAGCTGCGCGCCGGCGTGGTCTGGGCCAACACCTTCAACCGCTTCGACCCCGCCGCCCCGTTCGGCGGCTACCAGGAATCCGGCTTCGGGCGCGAAGGCGGCCGCACCGGGCTGGAGGCGTACCTGAATGTCTGACCGCATCTCCGTCGCCAAGACGTACAAGCTGTACCTCGGCGGCAAGTTCCCCCGTTCGGAGTCCGGCCGGGTGTACCCGGTGACGGACAGCAAGGGCAAGTTCCTGGCGAACGCGGCCCACGCGTCGCGCAAGGACGTCCGCGACGCGGTGGTGGCCGCACGCAAGGCATTCCCGGGTTGGTCTTCCGCCACGGCGTACAACCGCGGCCAGGTCCTCTACCGGGTGGCCGAGGTCCTCGAAGGCCGTCGCGACCAGTTCATCGCCGAGGTGTCTGCTTCGGAAGGTCTGGCGACGAAGAAGGCCGAGTCCACTGTGGACGCGGCGATCGACCGCTGGGTCTGGTACGCGGGCTGGACGGACAAGATCGCCACGGTCCTCGGCGCGGCGAACCCGGTGGCGGGCCCGTACTTCTCGTTCACGGTCCCGGAGCCGACGGGCGTGGTGGGCGTCCTGGCGCCGCAGTCGTCATCGCTGCTGGGCCTGGTCGAGGTGCTGGCCCCGGTCCTGGCGACGGGCTCGACGGCGGTGGTGGTGTCGAGCGTGGAGCGTCCGCTGCCGGCGATCACGCTGTCGGAGGTCCTGGCGACGTCCGACGTCCCGGGCGGGGTGGCGAACATCCTCACCGGGCGGGCCGCGGAGCTGGGCCCCTGGCTGGCTTCCCACGGCGACGTCAACGCCCTGGACCCGACGGGAGCGACCCCGGCGGACCGAGTCGAGCTGGCGCGTGAAGCGGCGAACACGGTGAAGCGGGTGCTGACGGTCCCGGAGACAGAGCCGGACTGGACGGTGGCCCCGGACCTGACCCGCCTGCGGCGGTACCTGGAGGCGAAGACGGTCTGGCACCCGCTGGGCGTCTGAGCTGACGGCGGCCGCGACCCCCGGGTGGCGGCCGTCCACCTTGTGGTGGATTCCCCCTTCGATCTTCCCGACTTACCCTCGAGGAGTGACCAGGTTGTCACCTGCTGTGATCGAGGGGTGCCGTGGACGCTCAGGAAGGGTTCGGAAGCCTCGTCGCATTGCGGGTGAAAGGTGGCGAGCTGACTGCTCTGCGGGCTCTTTCGGTCCCGGAGGAAGTCCGGCAAGTGCAGCCGTTGCTGCAGTTCGACCCGGACGGCAGCGCGCCGGCGAGCCAGCTGGATGCGATCGAGGCGGTGATCCGCGATCTCGGCAAGCTCGGCCGCCGGGTCATGCTGGACGCCTCCGATGTCGCGCACCTTCCCGCGTTCGGACCCGGCCCCACCGGCGCGCTGGGTGAGGTGGCCGATCGCCTGGCCACCCCGGTGGACCTGCTCGACACGCTGGCCCCGGCCACCTTCGTACCCGTGGTCCGCAGTGACATCGCCCCTCAGGCGGCCGCCGCCCTGGGGCGCCTGTGCCACGAACTCGGCGCCGGCGGCGCCCTTCGCGTTCGGCCGGCCACCGCGAACCGGGCCGGCTTGGAGCGGATCATCCGGAATCTCGCGCTGGATCCGTGCCACATCGATGTGATCCTCGATCTGCAGTACGTCCCCGAGGCGACCGCTGCGGTCCTGGACGAAGCCGCGACCGTGCTCCGCACGCTCGCCGCGGTCGGCGATTTCCGGACGACCAGCCTGTTGAGCGGCTCCATCCCCCGCACCCTGGCGCAAACGTCGGTGTGGGAGAAACCGAGGACCGAGGAGGTTCTCTGGGAAAGACTGGCCCCGGACAACCCCACGGAGCTCCGGCTGGGCGACTACGGCACCACCCATCCGATCCCGGGCCAGGGATTCCGCAGCAAGCACGTCAGCATGAAGTACACCTGCCCGGACCATTGGCTCTATTCGCGGGAGCGCATGCCGGATGCGGACCATCAGGCCACCGATTCCGCACGCGCCCGCACGTTCCGCGTCGTGTGCCGTCACCTGGTCGAATCCGGCAGCTTCTCCGGGCCTGGCTTCTCGTGGGGTGACCGCGAGATCCTCGATGCCGCCAGCGGACGCGGGCAGGGCTTCGGCTCGACCAGCAAACCGGTCGCCCTGGCGACTTCGCACCACCTCGCCTACCTGGCCACCCGCGCGGCGGCTTGACGGCTAGCTCAACGTCACCGAGAAGTCCGACAGCGTGAACCGCGCCTTACCCCCACCCGTGGAACAGAACTCGATCCCGTACCCGATCTGGTTGATCGTCGGGTTCGCCGGGATCAGCCCCTTGCCGACCGCCCACCCGATCATCGCCTTCAGGTCCACACTCCCCGAATACTGCGTCGAGCGGGACACGAACGCCACGTACCCCTCGTCGTCCGCCCAGACGTCGTAGGTGAAGCCGCCGGCCGTGTACGTCGACAGCTTGTCGCCCGCCGGGACCTGCTTGCTGTTCTCCGTCCACACCATCAGCTCGCTGACACCCTTGCCGTCGCCCACGCCGTTCAGCCAGAGGTCGTACGCCACGTCGTAGACGCCGGTGCCCGGGCCGCGGCCCGCGAACGTCGATTTGATCACCGAATAGTCGTTGACCGGCTTTCCCCTCTGGTCATTGATGTCCTTGTGCACGTTCGGATAGGTTTTCACCGACGTCGAGGTGGGTTGGGTGGAATCGACGTACCAGTTGTCGTACGCGCACGCCCGCAGCGTTTCCGGGCCCGCCTCGCCGGCATTCCACATGTTGTTGTGGACGTAGTAGCCGCCGTCGGACCAGCCACCGTCGGGATCGCTCGTGGTGAACTCCGGGGTGCGGCAGCTCCGCACCGGCGTGGCCGACGGCGGCGCCGGAGCCGATGAAGTCGCAGGTCGCGGCGATGATGACGGAGCGGCCGAGGAAGAAGGGGGCGGCGGAGCAGACGAGGAAGACGACAGGGACGGCAACGGCTCCGGGGCGACCGCGGCCACCCCTTCGATCGGCTTGCCGCCACACCCGGCGATCACCGGAAAGGAAATCGCCAACAACACGGCCAGCATTCTTCGTCGCATTTTACCGCCCGCAGCTGCAATTCCGGCAGAACGAGGCGGAACCCTAACACGGAATTCGGCGAACTCAGTCCGGGTCGAGGTCGCCGGAAGTGATCGGCCGCCCGGGCAGCGGCGATCCCGGCCGCGCGCTGAGGCCGTCGATCATGATGCCGACGCACCGGCGCGCCGCCATCTCGGCGACCTCCGGGGACTTCGCACGCATCTGGCGCAGCAGCGTGGCGAACAGGATCGCGATGTCACCCGCGCCGACGTCATCGCGGAGCTTGCCCTCGGCCTTCGCGCCGTCGACGAAGCCGTCGAGGACCGCCAGGATCTCGTCGCGAAGCCGGCGGACCTCCGGGTCGTTCTTGAGGATCACCAGTGCCCGGTGCGACACCATCGCCAGCTGCACGCTCAACTGCAGCTCCACCGACTGCCGCAGCAGCCGCTCGAGCGCGCGCCACGACGACGTCTCCTCCGCGGCGATCACGCGCGCGTCGATCAGCACCCGCTCGAAGTTGTCCATCGCGACCGCCCGGACCAGCGCGTCGCGGTCCGGGAACCGCCGGTAGAGCGTGCCGACGCCGACGCCGGCCGCGCGGGCGATCTCCTCCATCGGCACCTCGGGACCGGAGCTGGCGAAGATGCTCTTCGCGGCGGCCAGGATCTGGTCGCGGTTGCGCCGCGCGTCCGCCCGCAGGGTGGTCTCGGGGTCTGCCGTCATGCCGTTCGCCTTCCGCTGAATCGCGCGGGGTGATTCTCGCATGGCCAGCAGCCCACGCACTGCCTCCTCAACCGGGTAGCGGGCACCTAGTGGACGACTTCCTTCCGCTTCGGTACCTTGGACCAGAGAACCGGAATGTAATCCTCCGCATACTTTCCGTCCGATTTAGGGGGTCCGAAATGACTGATTTGGCCGAGCCCGCCACGCGGGACGAGACCTTCCCGCTGACCCGCACGTGCCCGTTCGCGCCGCCGCCCGCGTACGAGGAGCTGCGCGAAGCCGGACCGGTCCAGCGCGTCCGCCTGCAGTCCGGCCAGGAGGCGTGGGCGGTGACGCGGCTCGAAGACGTCCGGCAGATGCTGACCGACCCGCGGTTCAGCTCCGACCGCTTCAACCCCGGCTTCCCGGTCCTGTTCAGGTCGGGCCGGCCGCAGCGGCGGAGCAACTTCACGCCGTCGCTGATCAACATGGACCCCCCGGAGCACGGCGCGGCCCGGCGCGAGGTCGTCGGCGAGTTCACCGTCAAGCGGATGAAGGCCCTGCAGCCGCGGATCCAGCAGATCGTCGACGAGCACATCGACGCCATCCTGGCCGGCCCGAAGCCCGCGGACCTGGTCTCGGCGCTGTCCCTGCCGGTGCCGTCGCTGGTGATCTGCGAGCTGCTCGGCGTCCCGTACGCCGACCACGACTTCTTCCAGGTGCGCAGCTCGACGATGCTCAACCGGGAGATCGACCCGGAGACCCGGACGAAGGCCGTCGACGAGCTGCAGGAGTACCTCGACCGGCTGGTCAGCACCAAGGAGGCCGACCCGACCGACGACCTGCTCGGCCGCCAGATCCTCAAGCAGCGCGAAGAGCACGGCGAAGTCGCGCACGACGAGCTCGTCTCGATGGCGTTCCTGCTGCTCATCGCCGGGCACGAGACGACGGCGAACATGATCTCCCTCGGCACGGTCGCGCTGCTGGAGAACCCGGACCAGCTCGCGATCATCAAGAACGACCCCGGCAAGACCCTCGACGCCGTCGAGGAGCTGCTGCGGTACTTCACCATCGCCGAGTTCGCGACCTCGCGCGTCGCCACCGAGGACGTCGAGATCGGCGGCCAGCTGATCCGCGCCGGCGAGGGCGTGCTCGGGCTGAGCTACTCCGGCAACCGCGACGAGGCCGCGTTCGAGGACGCCGACAAGCTGGACCTCGAGCGCGGCGCGCGCCACCACGTCGCCTTCGGGTTCGGGCCGCACCAGTGCCTCGGCCAGAACCTGGCCCGGATGGAACTGCAGATCGTCTTCGACACGCTGTTCCGCCGCATCCCGGAGCTCAAGCTGGCCGCGCCGGTGGACCAGCTGCCGTTCAAGCACGATTCGGCGATCTTCGGCCTCTACTGCCTGCCCGTGACCTGGTGAGGGGGACGCCATGACCGCCGTTCACGAGTTCCCGATGACGCGGACCTGCCCGTTCGCGCCGCCGCCGGCGTACGAGGAGATCCGCGAGGGCGAGCCCGTCTCGCGGGTCCGGCTGCCCGACGGTGGCCACGCCTGGGTGGTCACCCGGCACGAGGACGTCCGGACCGTGCTGAACGACCGGCGCTTCAGCGCCGACCGGCAGCACCCGGACTTCCCGCAGCTGGTCAAGGGCGGGTTCCGGCGCCAGGGCGACGAGCGCACCATGATCACCATGGACGCGCCCGAGCACGGCCCGGCCCGCAAGGCCGTGCTCGGCGAGTTCACCGTGCGCCGGATGGAGGCGCTGCGGCCGCGGATCCAGGAGATCGTCGACGGCCGGATCGACGCGCTGCTGGCCGGGCCGAAGCCGGGTGACCTGGTCGAGACGCTGTCGCTGCCGGTGCCGTCGCTGGTCATCTGCGAGATGCTCGGCGTCCCGTACGCCGACCACGACTTCTTCCAGACCCACACGGCGAAGCTGATCAAGCGCTCGACCCCGCCCGAAGAGCGGCGGGCGGCGTTCGACACCATCCGCGAGTACATGGCGGACCTCATCGCCGGCAAGGAGGACAACCCGCCGGACGACCTGCTCGGCCGGCAGATCGTCAAGCTGCGCGAAGAGGGCACCTACCGGCGGGAGTCGCTGGCCGCGACGGGGTTCCTGCTGCTGGTCGCGGGGCACGAGACGACGGCGAACATGATCTCGCTGTCCACCGTGGCCTTCCTGCGCAACCCGGAGCAGCTCGCGGTGATCAAGGCCGACCCGGGCAAGACGCTCGACGCCGTCGAAGAGATGCTGCGGTACTGGACGATCGTCGACGCGGCCACGGCGCGCCTGTGCGTCGAGGACATCGAGGTCGGCGGCCAGCTGATCCGCGCCGGCGAGGGAGTCCTGGCGCTGGCGTACTCGGCGAACCGCGACCCGCGTGCGTTCGACGATCCGGACGCCCTCGACATCGAGCGCGGCGCACGGCACCACGTGGCGTTCGGGTTCGGCCCGCACCAGTGCCTCGGCCAGAACCTGGCCCGGATGGAACTGCAGATCGTCTTCGACACGCTGTTCCGCCGCATCCCGGGCCTCGCGCTGGCCGCGCCGGTGGACCAGCTGCCGTTCAAGGACGACGCGAACATCTACGGCCTGTACCGGCTGCCGGTGACCTGGTAGAGACGAACTGCCACCCACCACAGGGAGAGAAGGACCATGAAGATCATCGCGGACACCGGCAAGTGCGTCGGCGCCGGTCAGTGCGTACTCACCGAGCCGGCCCTGTTCGACCAGAGCGAGGACGACGGCACGGTCATCGTGCTCGACGACCAGCCGGAAGGCGAGCTGGTCGAGAAGGCCCGCGAAGCGGTGCACGTCTGCCCCAGCCAGGCCCTTTCCCTCCAGGAGTGACCCGCGCGAAGGCCACCTCGAGTTCCCTCGAGGTGGCCTTCGGCTTTACTTGACCGCGCCCATGGACAGGCCGCGGACCAGGTGGTTCTGGGCGATCCAGCCCACGATCATCACCGGCAGCGACGCCAGCAGCGCGGCCGCCGACAGCTGGGCCCAGTAAAGACCTTCGCTGGTGATGAACCCGACCAGGAACACCGGCACCGTCCCGGCCCGGGCCGCGGTCAGGTTGACCGCGTAGAAGAACTCCGTCCACGAGAAGATCACGCAGATCAACGCCGTCGCCGCGATCCCCGGCGCGACCACCGGCATGATGATCTTGCGCAACAACGTCGGCAGGTTCGCGCCGTCGATGCGGCCCGCCTCGATCATCTCGTGCGGGACCTCGAGGAAGAACGACCGCATCATCCAGATGGCCAGCGGCAGGTTCATCGACGTGTACAGGATGACCAGCGCCCACACCGTGTCGAGCAGCTCGGTGTTCTGCGAGATCACGTACAGCGGGATGATCGCCGCCACGATCGGCAGCATCTTCGTCGACAGGAAGAAGCCGAGCGCGTTCGACGTGCCCTTCACCGGCGCCAGCGACAGCGCGTACGCCGCCGGGACGCCGAAGAGCAGCACCAAGGCCGTCGACAGGATCGTCACGAACGCCGAGTTCGACAGGTACGGCAGGAACCCGCCGCTCAGGACGTTGCCGAGCTGCTCGAACGTCGGGGTGAAGAACAGCTTCGGCGGGTCGGTGTAGGCGTCCGCCTCCTGCTTGAACGCCGTGAGGATCATCCACAGCAGCGGGAAGACGAACAGGATCGCGATCACCCAGGTCGCAACGGTCAGCGACCCCTTGCCGTAAGCCCGCTTGCGGGGCGCCACCGTGGTCACTTGATGCCTCCGCTCACCGAGAAGGTCCGGAACATCAGGCGCAGCGCGAAGGTCGCGACGATCATCGTCAGGATCACCACGATCACGCCCATCGCTGACGACTGGCCGACGTCGAAGCCCTCGAACGCGCGCTGGTAGATGTAGTACGGCAGGTTGGTGCTCGCCGTGCCCGGACCGCCCTGGGTCATCAGGAAGATCGCGTCGAAGCTGTTCACGATGTAGATCGCGCCCAGGAGCGTCGCCAGCTGCAGGAACCGGGACAGGTGCGGCAGCGTGATGGAGACGAACGTGCGCCACCGGCCGGCACCGTCCACATTGGCCGCTTCGAGGACGTCCTTGGCCTGGCTCTGCAGGCCCGCGAGGATCAGCAGCATCATGAACGGCGTCCACTGCCACACGATCTGCGCCATCACCGACGCGAGCGGGAATTCCGAAAGCCAGTCGACGTCGGTGCCGAAGACGAAGTGCAGCAGCCCGTAGGTCGGGTCGAACATCGTCGTCTTCCACAGCAGCGCGCCGGCCGCCGGGAGGATCAGGAACGGCGTGATCAGCAGCGTCCGGACGATGCCGCGGCCGAGGAACTTGCGGTCGAGCAGGATCGCCAGGCCGAGGCCGAGCAGCAGCGCGACGAACACGCACACCACGGTCAGCAGCACCGTGTTGAGCAGCGCGACCAGGAACGTCGTGTCGCTGAAGACGTCGATGTAGTTGTCCAGGCCGACGAAGTGCCGCGAGCCGGGCCGGACCAGGTTCCACGACTGGAACGAGTAGAACACGGTGAGCAGGAACGGCAGCTGCGTCACCGCGATGACGAAGATCAGCGCGGGCAACAGCGGCAGCCGCCGCTTGGCCGCGGTGCTCAGGCCGCGTTTCTCTTCGACCTTCGCCCGCGAGGTGGAGGTGGGGGTGGATACGGAGAGCGTGGACATCACTGCACCGCCTTGTAGGAATCGCCCACCGTCTGGGCGTAGTCCTGGGACTGCTTCAGGGCGTCTTCGACCGATTCGCGGCCGGCGATCGCGGCCGACAGCTGCTGGCTCACCCGGGTGCCCAGGTCCTGGAACTCGGGAATGCCGACGAACTGGATGCCGGGGTAGGGCACCGGGTTCGCCATGACCTTCTGCTGGTTCGCGTCCGCGATGCCGTCGAGCGTCGGCTTCGCGTAGGCCTTCGCCGCGTCGGCGTACTCGGGGATGGCGTACGTCGACTGGCGGACGCCCGGCGGGACACGGTTCCAGCCGTAGGTGTGGCCGACCTTCTGCACGTACGCCTTGTCGGTCATCCAGGCCATGAACTTCCAGGCCGCGTCCTTGTCCTTGGCCACCTTCGGGATGCCCAGGGCCCAGGTGTAGAGCCAGCCGCTGGCCTGCGTCTTGACGACGGGGGCGGGCGCGTAGCCGGACTTGCCGACGATCTTGCTGCTGGACGGGTCCTCGTTGGTGCCCGCCATGACGGTCGCGTCGTACCACATCGCCGCGTTGCCCTGCGTGTAGCGAGTGCCGCACTCGGAGAACCCGGCGCTGGAGGCGCCGACTTCACCGTGCTCGCGGATGAGGTTGACGTAGAAGTTCGCGGCCTGCGTGAACTCCGGCGACGTCAGCTTGGCGTTCCAGTCCTTGTCGAACCACTGGGCGCCGAACGTGTTGGCCACGGTCGTGAACGGCGCGAGGCTTTCGCCCCAGCCCGGCTTGCCGCGCAGGCAGATGCCGCTGATGCCGGCGGCCTTGTCGTCGAGCTTCGCGGCGTAGTCGGCGATCTGCTGCCACGTCGGCTTGGCCGGCATGGTGATCCCGGCCTTCTCGAAGAGGTCCTTGCGGTAGGCCAGGAACGACGACTCACCGTAGAACGGCACGGCGTACATCTGGTTCTGGTACGACAGCGACGTCTTGATGCTGGGGATGAAGTCGGCTTCGTCGTAGCCGGGGGTGGCCGCCATGTGCGGTTCGAGGTTCTCGAGCCAGCCGTTGGCCGCCCACTGCGGGGCCTCGTAGTTGCTGATCATGACGACGTCGAACTCGCCGCCCTCGGTGGCGGTCGACGCGGTGATCTTGGCGCGGGCCTGGTTTTCCGGCAGGGAAACGAACTTCAGGTTGATGCCGGTGGCCTTCTCGAACTCCGGCGCGAGCGAGATGGCGTCCTTCATCTGCGGGTTGGACACGATCGCGATGACGAGCGTGCTGCCACCGGTACCGATCGAGCCGGCGCCGGCGCAGCCCGTGACCAGCAGCGATGTCGCCGCGACGAGGGTGAGGAGCTTACGCACGGCCACCTCCGGGAAGGACTTGCACCTTGAGGCCCGCGCCGCTGCGCATCTTGGCCAGCGCCTCGGGGTACTGCTCCAGCGGCAGGGTGTCGGTGAGCAGCGCGCCGGCGTCGATCGCGCCGGACGCGACGAGGTCGAGGGCGGCGCCGAAACTGTGCAGCACGGCCATCGAGCCGACCACGGTGATCTCGTCGTTGTAGATGCGGAACGGCGAAAGCGCGACGCGGGCTTCGGCCGGGGCGACACCGAAGACGAGCAGCCGTCCGCCGCGCCGGATCGCGTCGAAGGCAGCCTCGATGGCGGGCGCGGCGCCGGTGCAGTCGACGGCGACGTCGAACTTCTCGCCGTTGAGGTCGCTTACGTCTTTTGCGGTGCCGACAGCACCGAGGCTTTTCGCGCGGGGCAAGCGGGCTTCGTTGCGATCGACCACCGTGACCTGTGCGCCCGAGCGCTGCAGCAGCTGCTGCATGATCAGGCCCATGGTGCCGGCGCCGACGACGAGGAAGCGTTCACCGGCTTCGACGCCGATCCGGCGGACGCCGTGCACGGCACAGGAGACGGGCTCGACCAGCGCGCCCTGCTCCCAGGTCATCGAGTCCGGCATGCGGTAGCAGTTGGCCGTCGGGACCGCGACGAACTCCGCGAAGGCGCCGTCGACGGTGTCCCCGGTGGCGTTCCAGTTGGCGCAGAGGTTGCCGTGGCCGGCGCGGCACGGGCCGCAGTAGCCGCAGAACAGGGACGGGTCGACGGCCACGCGGTCGCCGACCTTCCACTCGCCCGGCACGTCCGCGCCGAGCTCGACGATCTCCCCGGCGAACTCGTGCCCGGGGACGATGGGGTACGGCGTGGGCGGGAAGTGCCCGTCCGCGATGTGCAGGTCGGTGCCGCAGATGCCGCACGCTCCGACCTTGACGACGACCTGACGTTCCCCGGGTTTCGGATCGGGCACCTCGCCGACCCTGATCTCACCGGGCCGGTCGACGATGGCGGCACGCATGCCTTGCCCCTTCCTCGCGCTCATATGAGCAACGTTGACCTATCGCGACGAGAAGATGTGAAGGCATTACAGGTCTGACGTCGGTGTTACGTCAACCTTTCGGCTGAATTTCGCGCTATTATGCTCAAATGAGCGCTTCTCGTAAGAGCGCTTCGCTTACAGAAGCGATGCTGCTCGCCACCGTCGCCCGGCGCTTCTACGTGCAGGGACGCTCCAAGCTGGAGATCGCCGACGAGTTCGGCGTCAGCCGCTTCAAGGTGGCGCGGATGCTCGACACAGCTATGGAGTCCGGCCTGGTCCGGGTGGAGTTCTCGCTGCCGGCGCCGGTGGACCTGGTGCTGTCGGACGAGGTGCGCTCGGCGTACGGCCTGAAGCGGGCTTTGGTGCTCGAACGCTCAACCGAGCGCGAGCCGAAGGAGGTCGTCCGGGCGAAGATCGGCTCGCTGGCGGCGCGGCTGCTGGAGGAGATCGCGGTCCCGACGGACGTGATCGGGCTGTCGTGGGCGCGGTCGGTGAACGCGATGACGGAGGCGGTCCGGTCGCTGCCGCGCTGCCCGATCGTCCAGCTGTGCGGGGTGCAGGCCGGGATGGACATGCGCGGCCGCTCGGTCGAGACGGTCAGCCGCGTGACGTCGGTGTCCGGCGGCGACGCGTACCCGATCTTCGGGCCGCTGGTGCTGCCGGACCGCCGCACGACGGAGACGCTGCGGCGCCAGCCGGGGATCGCGGAGACGTTCGGCCAGTTCCGTCATCTGACGAAGGCGGTGGTCAGCATCGGCGCGTGGCAGCCGGGCGAGTCGACGGTGTACGACGCGCTGGACGAGGCCGAGCGGGCGGCCATCGCGGCCCGCGGGGCGACGGCGGAGGTCGCGGCGCGGCTCTTCGACGCTTCGGGAAACGCGTTGTCGACCGGCTTGGCCCACCACGTCCTGGCGATCAGCCACGAGGAGCTGATGGCGGTCCCGGAGGTGATCGCCCTCGGCTACAGCCGCCCGAAAGCCGCAGCGGTGGACGCGGTCCTGCGGTCCGGCATGGTCTCCACGCTCATCACCGACGCGGCCGCCGCGGTCCCGTTGCTGGCTCTGGCCGCCAAGAACCCCGTGATGCCCCGCTGATCACGCGAGTTCCGGGTTGCGGCCCTACTCCCCCAGGCGTACGGCCGCCTCGGCGGCGTACCCCGGCGGGCGCAAACCCGGTCCCGGCGGATCCGGGGCGAAACCCGGGTCGCGCCCGATGTGCCCGCCCCGCCGCCCGGCGAGCCTGAAGACGTGAAAACTTCTCCCCGCTGGCGGCAGGCCGTCGTCTGGCTGCACGTCGTTTCGTCGGTCGCCTGGATGAGCCAGGCCCTCGCCCTGGTCGTGCTGATGTCGACGGGTGCGCCCGCGATGGCCGACCGGCTCGACTCCGTCCTGCTCGCGCCCATGGCCAACGTCTCCGCGTTCACCGGCCTCCTGCTCGCCGGCGCGACCGCGTGGGGCTACTTCCGGCACTGGTGGGTGCTCACCAAGTTCGCCCTGACGCTGATCCAGCTCTACGCGGGGATCTTCCTGCTTTCCCCCGCGCTGCGCGACTCCGCGGACACCGGCACCGTCGCCTGGCCGCAGATCGCCGGAGCGTCCCTGATGGCGAGCGCGCTCGCGTTCCAAGCCTGGCTGTCCGTCGCGAAACCGGGACGTCGGACACCGTGGTCACCCACCGCAAAGCCGCTGACCGCGCCGACGTGGGTGTTCGTGGCCGGGATCGGCGCACCCGTGGCGGACGTCGCCGCCGGGCTCGCCCTCGGCTACCCGCTGCCTGCGCTGGAGCTGGTCACGCTGATCGTGCTGCTCGGGTTTGAGCGGCGACGACGTCGTCGCCGTGCTCAGCGGCCCAGCGCCCGAAGCCCTCGATCGGCTCCAGCAGCGTCTCGCCCAACGGCGTAAGGGCGTACGCGCCTTCGCGCCGCTCGACGAGCCCGTCGGATTCCAGGCGCCGCACGGTTTCCGTGAGCACCTTGGCGCTGATGCCGCCGATGGAGCGCCGCAGGTCGACGTGCCGCTGCGGGCCGTGGCGCAGGGCCCAGACCACGACCGGGTTCCAGGTGTTGGCGACGAGGTCGAACGCGAGCCGCGTCCGGCAGTCGGCGAGGAAGTCCATGGTTACCGTTCGGTTCCTTCCCGGGTGCCTACCGTCGTTGCTGGTACCAGCCAAGCACAAGGAGGACGCATGCGGATCGGGATCTTCGGCACGGGCGACATGGCGGAGGCGCTCGGGAGGCACTGGGCGAGGGCAGGCCACGAGCTGATGGTGAGCGGCCGTTCTTCTCCTGGTCCGTTGGCATCTCGCCTCGGCGCGGCCACCGGGACGTGGCAGGAGACGGCGTCTTTTGCTGATGTTCTGTTGTTGGCGGTGCCGGCGGGCGCGATCGGCGAGGTGCTGGCGGAGGCGGGTCCGCTGGGCGGGAAGGTGCTGGTGGACTGCTCCAACGACCCGGCGTTGACGGGCGCGCCGGTGGCGTCCCGGATCGCCACGGAGGGGTTGGTGGTGAAGGGGTTCAACCTGGCCCACGTGGACGTCTGGCGGATGAAGCGGCCGGTGTTCGACGGCCGGCCGCTGTCGGTTCCTCTTTGCGGTGATCCTTCGGCGGTCGACGTGGTGAGCCGGCTGGTTCGTGACGTGGGCGCGCGGCCGGTGTTCGCGGGTGATCTCTCGCGGGCGGCGCTGCTGGAGGCGACGGCGGCGTTCGCGATCGGGCTTTGGTTCGCCGGCGAAGACGCCCAGGCGATCTTGGCGCCGGCGGGGTGAGAATGACGCGGTGGGACTGATCGAGCACCTCGAAGCCCGGCTGGGCACGATCACCGGCGGCTGGAAGCACGACGGCTACCAGGTCGCCGAGTTCGATTCCGACTGGTTCGCGACGATCGGCCTCAGCCGGCATCCGCTGCATTCGCGCCGGTCGGCCCGGCACCTGCGGCTGGAGCTGATCACCGGCGGCCGTCCCGCGGAGTTCCTGCCGGGACTGCTCGCCCAGGTCGCGGACGAGGTGCTGGCCTCAGGCGAGGCGCTCCTGCGCGGCGACGTCGTGGGGCCCCGCGGACCGCTCGTGCCCGGCAGCGCGCTCGAAGCGTGGTACGCGGCAATCCCGGTGTACCAGGACGACGAGTTCGCGGCGGTCGACCTCCCCGACAACACCCGGGCGGCGATCGTCTGGCTGGCACCGATCTCAGCCGGCGAAGCGGTTTTCTGCGCTTCGCACGGCTGGCGGGCGTTCGAGGACGAACTGGTCCGGCACGACCCGGACCTCCTCGATCTGGGTCGCGCCGAGCTGCCGTTGTGCCGAGGCTGAGCCTCAGAGGCCGTACTCGATGGCGGTTGCGTCGGTGCCGTACTCCACCGGCGTGACCGCCAGCGCGTACTCCACCATCGAAGCCGCCGACGCGGCCGGGGCGACCCCCACTACCACCGCTGCCGCGAAAAAGACTCCGGCCAGTAAGCGCTTGACGTTCCCCATGGTTCCTCCCGAACTCGGAACCTCCACGCTAACCCCTCACCCGCCCCGCTCCACGGCGATTGCGCCGTTGAGCGCAGCGACTGCGGCGAAGTCGCCCATCGCCAGATCCGCCGCCAGCGCGGGCTCCACCATCGAAACCGCCGAGCGCTCCCCGCCCTCCTCCGGCAGGGTTCCGGCAAAGTCGTTTGTGCTGGTTATGGGGTGATTCCGAAGAGTGTGAGTGGTCGGGTGGCGTTTCGGGCCATGTGTCGGAGCGCTCGGGTGATGCTGGTGTGGCCGGTGGCGTGCAGGGTGCTGATGGCGAGGTTGCGGAGGGTGGCCATGGCTCGGGGCCGGTGCGAATGCGGACGCGGGAGTGGTCTTCGCGGTAGGTGGTGTCGCGGACCCAGTGCAGCCGGTTCTCGATTTCCCAGTGGCGGCGTAGGTGGGTGGCGATGGCGGCGGGGCTGGTGCTGGTGGGCAGGGCTGGTGATGCCGTAGCCGGTGTGGGTTTCGCGGGTGCCGGTGGTGCGGTCGGCGCGGTAGCGGGTGATCTGGGAAACCTGCGTGGTGGCGGGGAAGTCGAGGTCGTCGGGGGCGGGCAAGGTCTCGATGGTGCGTTGTTCGAGGCGTCCGTGTCCGATTCCGGTACTGGTGTGGCGGGTGGCCTGGGGCCAGGGCAGCGCGGTGAGCCGGCTGCGGAGCCGGTGCTGGTTTCCCTTGACGGTGAGGACGTAGTGCGGGTCGCGGCGAGTGAGGTAGCGGACCAGGGCGCGGGTGGTGTGCAGGGCGTCGGCGGTGACCACGACACCGGCAAGGTCGATACCGTCGAGCAGCGGCTGCATCCAGGTGATCTCACTGGTTCCGGCGTCGACCTGCTGCTGGGCCAGCACGGTTCCGTCCTGGTGGGTCAGTGCCGATAGGAGATGGACTCCCGCGCCGCCGGTGCGGGCGAATGTGCCGCGTAAGGGTGACCGCCCAAATCTGTGGACAACCGAACCCGATGTGGACAACTCGCGGGCCGGCGGTTCATCTCACCGCATCGACATTGCCCGACGCCAGATCCGCCGCCAGGGCGCACAACGGCTCGCCTCCCCGCGGCACCAGCGTCACCATCCCCGACGCCAGATCCGTCACCAGCGTGCTCAACGTCATCAGCTCATCGCCGTCCGAAGCATCCCGGTAGACGCTGCTCGTCAACGCCGACACCAGCCACTTCGCGTCCGGAGCCGAAGGCGCCAAATGCGCACACACCTCCGCCCGCGCCAAGCTCTCCTCCGAAGGCGAATCCAACGAAGGCGACAGACGCCGAAAGTGGTTCGTATGCCAGGAAAACCCACTGTCCACAACGGAAACAGCCGTCTCGTGCCCCGCCTTCTCGACCACCGTCACCCCCGGCGATCCGACCTGGCCCATCGTGTACGCGAACCCGCCCGCCGAAGCATGCGCGCGCAGCACCGACACCGCCGCCGCCAGCGAAGGGGCCCGCTGGGCCGTCCGCGCCACGAAGTGCCGGCCCGCGGATGGTGACGGCGTCACGACGTTGACGCTGTCGATGCCCCAGACCAGGCCGTTCGTCGTCACCGTGAAACTGTTGGCCGGCACGAAACCCGGATACCACCACACGCACACACCCGGCTCGCCGTCGATCAGCAGCGTCAGCAGGCGGCCGATTCCGTCGAACACCGGGGCGCCGTCCTCGTTGTGGCCGAGCAACGACGGCGCCCACGCCAGGTCCGTGCAGCCCGTCCCGTCGCCCGCGCCGAGGTCGCCGCGCAGGTTGGCCAGCAGGAGGTCGTCGAACGGTACCTCCGCGCCCGCCGCCAGCGCCGTCAGCTCGGCGTACGCCTCCGGGTGCTCCACCTGCGACGCCGATTCGATCGCGCGGAACAGCAGCGGCGACCGCCGGGCCCGCGCGGTGACCGGCCACGACGGCAGTCCCGCCAGGACGGTCCGGATGTCGGCCGCCGCGTACGCCCCCAGCGCGCGGAAAGCGGCTTCCCGGGGACCGCTGACGACCGTCCAGCGCACGTCGCCGATCCGGTGCTCCCGCACTGTCGCCACCATGCGCTCACGATGACTGACCGGTCAGGAAATCGCAACAATCAGTGCGCGCCCACGTCGGTCACCCGGACGACCGCCATCCCGGCCTCGTCCGACGCGGCCAGGTCGACCTCGGCGCTGATGCCCCAGTCGTGGTCGCCTGCCGGGTCGTCGAAGATCTGCCGCACCTTCCAGACGTCCGGCAGCTGCTCGATCAGCAGCAGCGCCGGCCCGCGCGCGTCCGGGCCGGTGCCGAGCTCGTCGTACTCCTCGAAGTAGTCCTCGATCGCTTCCTGCCACGCCTCGGCGTCCCAGCCCGACGCCGCGTCGAGCTCGCCGAGCGGGAACCACGCCCGCCGCGCGAACAGCTCGACCCGGCGGAACAGCTCGTTGCGCACCAGGACGCGGAACGCGCGCTCGTTGCGCGTGACGGCCGGCGGCTCGGACGGCGGCCGCGTCGAAACCGGGCCCTCCTCCGTCGGGTGGCGCAGCGCCTCCCACTCGTCCAGCAGGCTCGAGTCGACCTGCCGGACCAGCTCGCCGAGCCACTCGATGAGGTCCTGCAGCGGCTCGGTCTTCGCCTCGTCCGGCACCGTGTGGCGCAGGGCGTCGTAGACGTCGGCGAGGTAGCGCAGCACCAGCCCTTCCGACCGGGCGAGCTGGTAAAAACCGACATACTCGACGAAGTTCATCGCGCGCTCGTACATGTCGCGCACCACGGACTTCGGCGAGAGCTCGTAGTCGGCGACCCACGGGTGGCCCTGCCGGTAGCTGTGGAACGCGCCCTGCAGCAGCTCTTCGAGGGGCTTCGGGTACGTGACGTTCTCGAGCAGCTCCATCCGCTCGTCGTACTCGATGCCCTCGGCCTTCATCGCGTTGACGGCCTCGCCGCGGGCCTTGAACTGCTGCTGCGAGAGCACCGGCCGCGGGTCGTCCACAGTGGATTCCACAGTGGACACGACGTCGAGCGCGTAGCTCGGCGACTCGAGGTCGAACAGTTCGATGGCGGCCAGGGCGAACGGCGAAAGCGGCTGGTTGAGCGCGAAGTCGAACTGCAGGTCGACGGTGAGCCGGACGATCCGGCCCTGATCGTCCGGTTCGGACAGTCGTTCGACGACGCCGGCGGCGAGCAGCGCGCGGTAGATCGCGATGGCGCGCAGGATCAGCTTGCGCTGCGACGCACGGTCCTCGTGGTTGTCCTCGAGGAGGTGCCGCATCGAGTCGAACGCGTTGCCCGGCCGCGAAATCACGTTCAGCAGCATCGAGTGCGTCACCTTGAAGCTGGACGTCAGCGGCTCCGGATCGGCCGCGATGAGCCGCTCGAACGTGCTCTCGGTCCAGTTGACGAACCCCTCGGGCGCCTTCTTCCGGACGATCTTCTTTTTCTTCTTCGGGTCGTCACCCGCCTTCTCCAGGGCCTTGGCGTTCTCGACGACGTGGTCGGGCGCCTGCACGACGACGTAGCCGTCGGTGTCGTAGCCCGCGCGCCCGGCGCGGCCGGCGATCTGGTGGAACTCGCGGGCCTTGAGGTGCCGCTGCCGGACGCCGTCGTACTTGGTCAGGGCGGAGAACACGACCGTCCGGATCGGAACGTTGATGCCGACGCCGAGGGTGTCGGTCCCGCAGATCACCTTGAGCAGCCCGGACTGCGCCAGGGTCTCGACCAGCCGGCGGTACTTCGGCAGCATGCCGGCGTGGTGGACGCCGATGCCGTGGCGGACCAGCCGCGAGAGCGTCTTGCCGAAGCCGGCGGAGAACCGGAAGTCGCCGATCAGCTCGGCGATGGCCTCCTTCTCGGCCTTCGTCGTGACGTTGATGCTCATCAGGGTCTGCGCCCGCTCGATGGCCGCGGCCTGCGAGAAGTGGACGACGTAGACCGGCGCCTGGCCGCCGTTGAGCAGTTCGGACATGGTCTCGTGCAGCGGCGTCAGCGCGTACCGGAAGGTCAGCGGGACCGGGCGCTGCGCCGACGTGACCACCGCCGTCGGCCGTCCGGTGCGGCGGGTGAGGTCCTTCTCGAAGAAGGACACGTCGCCGAGGGTCGCCGACATCAGGATGAACTGGGCTTTCGGCAGCTCCAGCAGCGGCACCTGCCACGCCCAGCCGCGGTCGGGCTCGGAGTAGAAGTGGAACTCGTCGGCCACGACCTGCCCGACCGGGGCGTCCGCCCCGAACCGCAACGCGATGTTCGCCAGGATTTCAGCCGTGCAGCAGATGATCGGCGCGTCCGGGTTGACGCTGGAGTCGCCGGTCATCATCCCGACGTTGTCGGCGCCGAAGATGTCGATGAGCTGGAAGAACTTCTCCGAGACCAGCGCTTTGATGGGCGCGGTGTAGTAGCTGCGGCGGCCCTGGGCGAGCGCGGTGAAGTGCGCGCCGACGGCGACGAGGCTCTTCCCGGAGCCGGTCGGCGTCGACAGGATGACGTTCGCCCCGGAGACGACCTCGATCACCGCCTCTTCCTGCGCCGGGTACAGCTCGAGGCCCCGTTCGGCCGTCCAGGTGGAGAAGGCTTCGAAGAGCGCGTCGGGGTCGGGATCCGCAGGCAGGAGGTCGGTGAGAGTCATCAGGTCCCCATCGTCTCATCCGCTCAGCGCAAAGTCGGCAGGGGCGATCGCATCGCGGGTGCGAAACCCGTAGGCTTCGCGGTACCGCGCACGGCCTGGAGCATACTTCCGGTCTGGCGCGCACACGGGCGGTAATCCGGAGGGCTTAGGAATGGCACAGGACATCATCCCGATCGAACTCGGGCTGCCGCAGGGCGACGTCGTCACCCTGTGGGCCCCGCGCTGGCGGGAAGACGGCGAGGAGTGGGAAGCTTTCCTCGGCGACGAGGACGACCTGTACGCCTTCCCCGACGCCGCTCACCTGGCCGCTTTCGTCCGCACGTCCGAGCGGCACGACCTGCTCGACCACCCGGCGTGGGACGCGGTGCCGTCGCTGAACGTGCCCGAGCTGATCCCGGACGAGGACCACACGTACGACCTCGTCGGCGTCCCGGAGCTCGTCGCCGAGGAGCCGGACGTCTGGCACATCGCGGAGCTGGCGGAGATCGTCGGGATCGTGCGGTCGCTCGCCGACGTCTGCGACCTCGAGGAGGTCCACGAGATCCTCGACTCGACCGAGGGCTTCTCGCTGCTCGACCAGGGCACGCTGCCGTTCACCGGGAGCGTCGGGGTGCAGGTGTGGAACGACCTGTCCGAGACGGTGTCGCAGAAGTGGGACACCGTGCTCGACGCGATCGACGGCCTGGTGACCCAGCCCGAGGTCGACGAGAAGGTGCTGGAGCAGACGGCCGAGGAGCTGGCGGCGTTCCACGAGGAGTCGGCCGAGGCCGAGGCCGGCGCGGAGGGCGAAGAGGACCTCGAAGCGCTCTCGTCGGACGACGACGCCGACGACTCCGAGGACGAGGAAGAGGGCCCGGTCGGCTTCTGGGCCGAGGTCGGCATCGACCCGATCAAGATCATCACGTCCGGCGCGGAGTACTACACGCTGCGCTGCTACCTCGACGACGCCCCGGTGTTCCTGGGCAGCGAGGGCGAGATCGACGTGTTCACCTCGCCGGGCGCGCTCGCCAGGGCCCTCGCCGACGGCAAGGACCTGGCCGACACGGATCTGGCGGACGTGTCCACGTGGGACGAGGTCCTGGCGAAGGCCACGGCGGGCGAGCTCGAGATCGAGGTCGACCCCGAGAACACGTACGTGTTGACGGGCCTGGACGCGGACATCGCGGAGGGCCCGGAGGCGCTCGACCCGACCCAGCTGGAGCTGGCGGTCGAGCTGATCACGGACGCGGCGGAGTGGGCGGGCGACGACTCGGCCGAGACGGCCCTGGCGTCGAACGAGAGCCTGGGCTGGCTGGTGTCGTTCGTGCTCCGGCCGGACCCGACGCGCCTGGAGCCGTCGGCGCCGTTCGACGCGGAGCAGAGCGCTTGGCGGAAGCTGGTCGAGACTTTCGAGAACCGCCTCACGGTGGCTTGATCTCTGGCTCGCACGAAGGCCGCCTCCCATGCTCGGGGAGGCGGCCTTCGTCGTGTCGTCCCTTCAGACACACGTGTCGTCCCTCCAATCACGCGAGTTCGCCGCTCCGGCCCGCCAGACTTCGCGACGGGCCGGGCATCTCGCGTGTCCAGAGGGGCATCACCGGTGATCTGGGGGTCGACACGCGTGATTGGAGGGACGACACGCGGACCTGGGTGGACCGTTGTCACGGCTCGGGGTGTTCTGCGCGGACCGGGACCACCAGGACCGCCAGGGCCGGGAACACCGCCGCCACGCAGAAGGCGAGTGCGTACCGGCTGTCGCCGATCACCAGGCCCAGCAGCGGCGGGGTCAGGGAGGCCGCGACGTTCTGGGCCGTGTTCTGCGTGCCCATCGCGCGCCCCGACCACGCCAAGCCCGCCAGCTCCGCCGAGGCCGTGAAGCCCAGGCCGTTGTCCGCCACCGTGATCACCCCCGCCAACGCCAGCGCCAGCAGCACCAGCCATGGCCAAGATGCGTCCCCCAGCGCGACCAAGAGCATGACGAGGCAGCTCATGACCGCCAGCTGGCGCATCGGGCGCAGGCGGCTCCCGACCCGGTCCGACCACCAGCCCGAGCCGAGCCGGCCCAGGGCCCCCAGCACCTGGACCACCGCGAGGTACCAGCCCGCCGACAACGGGCTCCAGTGCTGCACCGCCACCAGGTACACCGGCGCGAACGCCGACACCGCGAACTGCGGCACCACCAGCAGCGCGCTCGCCCCGTGCACCCGCCACAGCGCCGCGTGCCGGTACGGCGACGACGGCCGCTCCCCGGAAACCGAGCGGGGTGGCCGCGGTGGGTCGGTCACCAGCCACGCCACCAGCAGCGCCACGAGGATCGCCAGCCCGGCCGGCAGCAGGACCGCGGCCCGGAAGCCGAAGTGCGCGGCCAGCGGCGGCAGCCCCAGCGCCGCGACGCCGACGCCCAGCGGCTGGGCCGTCTGGCGGATCCCCATCGCCACGCCCCGCTCCGACTTCGCGAACCACCCCATCACGACGCGACCGCTCGCGGCGTTCACCGAGGCCGTACAGGCGCCCGCCGCCAAAAACACCCCAAAGAGGAGCCCGACCGGGTGACTTCCTACCCCTGCGTACACCAGGAGTAACCCCGAGGCGCCCAGACCGAGGGCCATGATGAGCCGCTCTCCGTAACGGTCCGCAGCCGCGCCCCACACGATCAGGGTGAACAGCAACCCGATGCTGGGCGCCGCCACGACGGTGCCCGCCTCGGCCAGCGTCAGGCCCTCGGCGTCACGCATGGCCGGGACCAGGAACGGGATGCCGTAGAGGAACGAGCAGCTCGCGGTCTGCGCGGCGAGGCCGAGCGCGAGGATGAGCCAACGCCGTCGGCTGACATGCTGCTCGCTCGCGACCTGCGCCATCTTCGCCACCGTCTCAAATAATGAGAACAACTTCCTACATAGTGAACGATAGTTGGCATGACTAAGGACCGCAAGGGAGTTGCGGTCCGAAGCCGGGAGGGTCAGGCGAGCGCGGCGTACCCGGGCTTGATGACGTCGTCGATCAGCGAGATCCGGGCGTCGAAATCGATGAAGGCGGATTTCATCGCGTTGATGGTGAACCAGCGGAAGTCGTCGATACCATAGCCGAACGTCTCGTGCAGCGCGGCGAATTCGCTGGTCATCGTGCATCCGCTCATCAGCCGGTTGTCCGTGTTCACGGTCACCCGGAACCGCAGCTTGGCGAGCAGGCCGATGGGGTGCTCGGCGATCGACCCGACCGTGCCTGTTTGGACGTTCGACGTCGGGCAGATCTCCAGGGGGATGCGGCGGTCGCGGACGTACGCGGCCAACCGTCCAAGGTGGACCGTGCCGTCCGCGTCGGTCTTGATGTCCTCGGCGATGCGCACGCCGTGCCCGAGCCGCTCGGCGCCACAGTGCTGAATGGCCTCCCAAATGGACGGCAAACCGAAGGCTTCGCCGGCATGAATGGTGAAATGCGCATTGTTCTGCCGCAAATACTCGAACGCGTCGAGATTGCGGGTCGGCGGGAATCCGTCTTCGGGACCGGCGATGTCGAACCCGGCGACACCGGCGTCGCGGTAGCGGACGGCGAGGTTCGCGATCTCGAGCGCCCGGGCGTGCTGGCGCATCGCGCAGAGCAACGTCCCGATGCGGATGCTGCCGCCGTTCGCGGCCACCCGCCGGGTGCCCTCCGTGAACCCCGCCTGGACGGCCTCGACCACCGCATCGAGTGACAGACCGCGTTCGACGAACAACTCCGGTGCGTAGCGCACCTCGGCGTAGACGACGCCGTCGGCGGCCAGGTCCTCCACCGCCTCCGCGGCGACCCTGACCAGCGCTTCCTCCGTCTGCATCACGCCGCAGGTGTGCGCGAAGGTCTCGAGGTAGGAAACGAGTGAGCCGGAGTCGGCCGCTCGGCGGAACCAGCTGCCCAGCTCGGCCGGGTCGGTGGTGGGCAGACCGGCATAACCGGTCGCGTCGGCGAGCTCGGCGACGGTGGCCGGGCGCAGGCCGCCGTCGAGGTGGTCGTGCAGCAGCACCTTGGGCGCGCGGCGGAGTGTCTCGGTGGGCAGAACAGGGCTTTCGTCAGGCATCCCCCAACGGTAACCTCGTTGTCATTCCCCTACATGGCCGTAACTCTCAGGCTCGGGCTAACCCTCAGCGTCGAGGATCATGTCCCGAATCGGCCATCCGGGGGCAGCCTCCGCAATAGCCTCTTCACGGGGGCCATACAGACAGCAATTTTTGCAATCGATAAGCTTCGTGGCACGTCCCTCCATTTCCCCGCCGACGAAGGACACACAGCAGTGACCACTGACAACCACATTGCCGCCCCGTCCTTCGACCGGATGCGCAACATGCTGGTGCGCGCGGCCGAAGTGCGTGAGAGCGAGCAGCAGCAGATCTTCGACGCGCTCGACGACATCTACGCCCGCCTCGCGCCGGTGGACTCGCTGGGCGCGGTCCGCAAGCGGCTGTCCGAGATGCCCGACCGCACCGAGGTCAGCGTCCTGGCCGAGCGCCTCGACGAGACGATGTCCCGCCTCGAGGCCCAGGACAACGCGATCGCCGCGCTGACCCGCGCCGTCGAGAGCATCGTCGACAAGCTCGCCAAGCCCTTCGCGCAGCTCGACGGCCGCCTCGACGGCGTCGCCGCGCGCTTCGAGGGCGTCGCCGGCCGGATGGACGGGCTCGAGGACAAGCTCCAGAACATCCACCGCCGGCTCGACGAGCTGGGCGGCCACCTGGACAAGCAGGACGCGAAGCTCGAGTCGCTGCCGCAGTCCGTGCACGGCCCGGTCCGCGAGCGGATCGAGCAGGCCGAGTCGACGCTGCGCGAGCGCGTCGACGCCACGGACCACGAGCTGCGCGGCAAGGTCGACGAACTCAGCCGCGTCACGCAGGAGCGGGTCGGCGAGCTGGGCCGCACGACGCACGAGCGCATCGACGCCAACACCGAGGCGCTCAAGGTCGCGCTGACCGAGACCGGCGAGATGATCGACGCGTCCGACCGGCTGGAGAACCTGGGCAACCGGCTCGAAACGGTCACCACCCGCCTGGACGACCTGGCCTCCCGCCTCGACAAGGTGGAGGACGGCTTCCTGTCCGGCATCGGCGACCTCGACGGCGCGCTCAAGGCCGGGCTGTCGAAGGTCGAAGGCACGCTGTCGAAGCAGCCGGACACCGACTCGGTGGACTCGCTGGTCCGCAGGAGCAACGACGAGAGCGTCCGCCGCATCGGCGGCCAGCTCGACGAGGCGATGGCGACGTTCGCGGAGCTGATGCTCGGCGGCGGCCCGGCGGTGCAGCAGATCGCCCCGCCCCCGCCGGCCCCGCGCCAGCCGCGCCGCAGCTCCCGCAACGGCCGCGCCCCGAAGCCGGCCGACGCGAAGGCCAAGACGGGCGAAGGCTCGGAAGAAGCCGCGGAGTAAGGCCCACGTGGAGAGCCCCCGCCGGGATCCGGCGGGGGCTTCTTCGTGCGTGGATGACGAGCGCGCAGGCCTCCGGCCCCCGTTTTCCAGCTTACCGGGCACCACCGACAGTTCCGGGCGGCTGCGGCAGCTCCATCGACGCTGGACGTTCACTCGACCGGGTGATCATCTTCGCGATGATCGTCACACGGAATCGGACCACCCCGGCATTTCGGGAGACGTCCCCTGGCGGTGATCTTCGCGACCCTCGTGGTCCGACTACGAGGGGACTCACCATGAAGACACCCAGAAGACTCGCGACGATCACCGCCGTCGCGGCCGGGCTCGCGCTGGCCGTCCCGGTCGCGGCCGAGGCCGGGACCGTCTCCGTCACCTGGGGTTGCGGGTCCATCGGCGGCCCCGCCGGGACCAAGACCTTCGAGATCACCGTGACCGCGCCCGCCACGGCCACCGCCGGGCAGACCGTCACCGTGCACGCCGGCATCACGCAGGTCGCGCCGGCGTGGGGCGGCGGTACCGAACCCGCCGGGAAATACACCGGCACCGTCGTGCTCGACGTCGGCGGCGCCACCACGGGGCGGGTCGACGCCACCGGGCTGACGAACCCCGTCATCGAGCCCGGCACGAGCTTCCGGCTGACCGGGGGCACCGGCCAGCTCACGCTGCCTGCCGCCGGGCCGGTCACCCTGGCGACGAGCAGCTACTTCCTCTACTACAGCACCGGCACCTTCATCATCGCCTGCGGTGGCAGCGGCGCCAAGCCGGTCGCCGCCACCATCCAGGTGTCCTAACCCCGGATCGTCTCCACGACGATCGGTCCCGGCTCCGGGGCCGAAGCGGCGATCGAGAACCCGCCTTCGAGCGCCGCCAAGGCCGCCGGGACCGCGTCCGGGGTGTCCGTGTGCAGCTCCAGCAACGGCTCACCCTCCGACACCGCGTCGCCGGGCTTGGCCAGGCACAACACCCCGGCCGCGGCCTGGACCGGATCCTCCTTGCGGGCCCGCCCGGCGCCCAGCCGCCAAGCCGCGACGCCCACCGCGTACGCGTCCAGTGATGCCAGCACGCCCGAAGCCGGCGCGACGACCGTGTGCACGTGGGCAGGCGTGGGCAGCGGCGCCGAAGGGTCACCGCCCTGGGCGGAGATCATCCGGCACCAGACTTCGTACGCCTCGCCCGAAGCCAGCACCGCCGCCGGGTCCGCGTCGAGACCCGCAAGAGCCAGCATCTCCCGCGCCAGAGCGAGAGTCAGCGAGACCACGTCGGAGGGCCCGCCGCCCTGGAGCACCGCGACCGACTCCGCGACCTCCACCGCGTTCCCGACCGCCCGCCCCAGCGGAACGTTCATGTCGGTCAGCAACGCCGTCGTCGGAACGCCGTGGTCGGCACCGATCGAGGTCAAGGCACCCGCCAGCGTCCGCGCCTGGTCGAGGGACTTCATGAACGCGCCGGACCCGAACTTCACGTCCAGGACCAGCCCCGACGCGCCTTCGGCGATCTTCTTGCTCATGATCGAGCTGGCGATCAGCGGGATCGACTCCACCGTCGAGGTCACGTCCCGCAGCGCGTACAGCTTCTTGTCCGCCGGCGCGAGCCCGGATGTCGCCGCGCAGACCACCGCGCCGACGTCTTCCAGCTGGGCCGCGATCTCCGCAGTGGACAGTGACGCCCGCCAGCCGGGAATCGACTCCAGCTTGTCGAGCGTCCCGCCCGTGTGGCCGAGCCCGCGGCCCGACAGCTGCGGCACCGCCGCGCCGCACGCCGCCACCAGCGGCGCCAGCGGCAGCGTGATCTTGTCGCCGACCCCGCCCGTCGAGTGCTTGTCCACCGTCGGCCGCGACACCGAAAGAGACAGCCGCTCGCCCGACGCGATCATCGCGTGCGTCCAGCGGGAGATCTCGGCCGAGGTCATCCCCCGCAGGAAGATCGCCATCGCCAGCGCCGACATCTGCTCCTCGGCGACCTCACCCCGGGTGTAGGCGTCGACGACCCAGTCGATCTGCTCGTCGGACAGCGTGCCGCCGTCGCGCTTGGTCCGGATGACGTCGACCGCCGCGAACCCGCTCACGGCAGGTCGTCCGGGCCGAAGGCGTCCGGCAGGACGTCGGACATCGGCAGGATCCCGCTCGGCGTGTCCACCAGGCACGAAGACCCGCCCAGCTCGAACAGGATCTGCCGGCACCGCCCGCACGGCATCAGCAGGTCACCGGCACCGCTGCGGCACGCCACGGCGACCAGGCGCCCGCCGCCGGACAACCGCAGCTGCCCGGCCATCGTGCATTCCGCGCACAGCCCGAGCCCGTAGGACGCGTTCTCGACGTTGCACCCGGTCACGACCCGGCCGTCGTCGACGATCCCGGCCACGCCGACGTGCAGCCCCGAATAAGGCGCGTACGCGTGGGAAGCCGCTTCGATCGCCTGGGAACGCAGAGCATCCCAATCCACAGTAGACACTCAGTCCTCCCCTCGCCGGTACGGCTGCCCGTCGGCCTTCGGCGGCCGCAGCCGCTGCGAGGCCACCGCCAGCACGATCAGCGTCACGAAGTGCGCGGTGTACGGGATCAGGTCCGACGGCAGCGTGTCGTTGGCCCAGTAGATCGCGTACAGCACGCCCGCGCCGACGACGCCGAGCCCGGCCGCGATCCACTGGCGGCGGAACAGCTGCACCACCACGATCACGGCGACCAGGATCACCGCGCCGTACAGCAGCGCAAGTACCGCTTCGCCGCCGCCGGCGAGCTGCAGGCCGTCCGCGTAGCCGAACAGCGCCGCGCCGCCGAGCAGGCCGCCCGGCCGCCAGTTGCCGAAGATCATCGCCGCGAGGCCGATGTACCCACGGCCGTTCGTCTGGTTCTCCAGGTAGTCCGCGCCGCCGCGCAGCAGCACCAGCGAGGCACCACCCATGCCGGCGAACGCGCCGGAGATGACCACGGCGACGTACTTGTGCAGGTAGACGTTCACGCCGAGCGACTCGGCCGCGACCGGGTTCTCGCCGCACGACCGCAGCCGCAGGCCGAAGCGCGTCCGCCAGAGGATCCAGAAGCTCACCGGCACCAGGATGATCGCGATCATCGTCAGCGGCGCCACCTCGGTGACCAGGCCGCGCAGGACGCCGGCGACGTCGGAGATCCCGACGCGCTGCTCCTTTTCCAGGTCGCCCAGCCAGTCCGAGAGGAACGTCGCCGAGTACGTGTCGAACTTCGGCACCACCGGCGACTGCCGCGGGTTGCCGGAGATCGGCGCGAAGATCAGGTTCGCCAGGTACTTCGTGACCCCGAGGCCGAGCAGGTTGATCGCGACACCGGAGACGATGTGGTTGACGTTGAACGTCACCGTCGCCACCGCGTGCAGCAGCCCGCCCAGCGCGCCGAACACGATCGCGGAGATCAGCCCGGCCCACACCCCGCCGTTGTACGAACCCCAGGCGGCGCCCCAGGTCCCGAGGATCATCATGCCCTCGAGCCCGATGTTGACCACACCCGCGCGCTCGGCCCACAGGCCACCCAAAGCACAGAGCAGGATCGGCAGCGCCAGGCGCAACGCCGTCTGCGCGGTGTTCGACGACGTCAGCGCGGCGACGCCGGTGGAGTACGACGCCGTCGAGATGACGGCGATGGCGACCACGGCCCAGATGACCCCGCGCAGCCAGCCGGGGATCCGGCCGCGGCGGCGCTGCTGCACCGGCATGGTCGAGCCGGATCCGGGAGCGACGTCGGTGATCACACCGCACCCCCTTCGGCGACCGAGGAACCCTTGCGGCCGGCGAGTGCCCGCCCGACCCTGCGTTGTTCGGCCGCGAGGTCGGCCCGGCGCACGATCTCGTACGCCACGACGACCGACAGCACGATGATGCCCTGCATGATCGTCGCGATCTCCTTGGACACGTTGATCTGCTCCAGCGACACCGCGGAGGTGTCGAGGAACGCCCACAGCAGCGCGCCGAGCGCGATGCCGCCGGGGTGGTTGCGGCCGAGCAGCGCGACCGCGATGCCGGTGAAGCCGTACATCTGGGTCGCGGTGATGCCGTAGCTGTAGTCGCGGCCGAGCAGCTCCGGCATGGCGACCAGACCGGCCACGCCACCGGAAAGCAGCATCGCGATCAGCGTCATCTTCTTGGCGCTGACCCCGCCCGCGGCCGCGGCGGTGGTCGATTCGCCGGACGCCTTGAGTTCGAAGCCGAACCGCGTGCGGTTGAGCATGAACCAGTAGGCCGCGCCGATGAGCGCGGCGATGACGACGAACCCGAACAGCGTGCCCGAGCCGAGCGGGATGCCCGGGATCCGGCCCGACGGCTCGATCACGCGGGTGCCGATGTTGTTGCCGCGCTGCACGCCGAACTGGTCGGCGTTGATGAGGAACGCGATGATGCCGGCGACGATCGCGTTGAGCATGATCGTCGAGATGACCTCGCTGACCCCGCGGGTCACCTTGAGGATCGCCGGGACCGCCGCGTAGGCCATGCCCGCGACGACCGCGACCAGCAGGATCGCGATCACGTGGATGACCGGCGGCAGTTTCATCGCGCCGCCGGCGATGGCCGCGACGACGGCGGCGAAGCGGTACTGGCCCTCGACCCCGATGTTGAACAGGTTCATCTGGAAGCCGATGGCCACCGCGAGCCCGGACAGGTAGTAGACCGTCGCCAGGTTCACCGTGTCGACCGCGGTCGAGCCCTTGAACATCTGGCCGATCATCGTGCCGTACGCCTGCAGCGGGTCGGCCCCGGAGATGATCAGCGCGATCGCCGACAGCAGCACGGCGAACACGATCGCCAGCAGCGGCGGCAGCAGTTTCGTGCGCCAGGAGGTCATTCTTCGTCACCCTCCCCGGCACCGGTCATCGCGGAGCCGAGTTCCTGCGGGGTCACCGTGGCGGGGTCGGCCTCGCTCACGAGGCGCCCGCGCAGCATGACCCGGATCGTGTCGGACAGGCCGATCAGCTCGTCGAGGTCGGCGGAGATCAGCAGCACGGCGAGCCCGGCGGCGCGGGCCTGGCGGATCTGCTCCCAGATCAGCGCCTGCGCGCCGACGTCGACCCCGCGCGTCGGGTGCGAGGCCACCAGCAGCACCGGGTTGCCGGACAGCTCCCGCCCGACGATCAGTTTCTGCTGGTTGCCGCCCGAGAGCGCCGCGGCCGGGACGTCGATGCCCGGCGTCCGGACGTCGTAGTCGCGGACGATCCGCTCGGTGTCGGCGCGGGCGCCGGCGATGTCGAGCAACTGTCCTTTGGAGACCGGTTCGCGGGTCTGGTAGCCGAGGATCCGGTTGACCCACAACGGCTGCGTGAGCAGCAGGCTGTGCCGGGTGCGGTCCTCGGCGATGTAGCCGATGCCGGCTTCGCGCCGGGCCAGCGTGCCGGCCTTTGTGATGTCTCGGGCCTCGCCGTCGGCGTCGACCAGCTCGATCGTGCCGCCGGACGGCTTGCGCATGCCCATGATCGTCTCGACGAGCTCGGTCTGGCCGTTGCCCTCGACGCCGGCGATGCCGAGCACCTCACCCGCGTGCACGGTGAAGGAGACGTCGTCGAGCGCGTTGCGGTCCGAGCCCTCCGCGCCCAGCGTCAGCCCGGACAGCCGCAGCACCGCGCGGTCGGTGACGGTGGACTCGCGGGTCTCCGGGCTGGGCAGCTCCGACCCGACCATCATCTCCGCGAGCTGGCGGGAGGTGATGGTCTTCGGGTCGGCGGTGCCGACGGTCGTGCCGCGCCGGATCACCGTGACGGTGTCGGCGATCGCCCGGACCTCGTCGAGCTTGTGCGAGATGAAGAGGAACGTGTAACCGCCGGCCTTCATCTCCCGCACGGTGTCGAAGAGCGCGTCGACCTCCTGCGGGACCAGCACGGCGGTCGGCTCGTCCAGGATGATGATCTTCGCCCCGCGGTAGAGCACCTTGACGATCTCGACGCGCTGGCGGTCGGCCACGCCGAGCTCCTCCAGCAGCGTCTCCGGCTTGGCGTGCAGGCCGGTCCGCTCGGCGAGCTCGGCCAGCCGCGCGCGGGCGGCGCGGCCGATGCCGTGCAGACCCTCGGCGCCGAGGAAGACGTTCTCGCCTACGGTCAGGTTGTCGGCGAGCATGAAGTGCTGGTGCACCATGCCGATGCCGGCGCGGATGGCGTCCTGCGGGTTGCGCAGTTTCACCTCTTCGCCGTTGATCGCGATGGTGCCCTCGTCCGGCGGCTGCATGCCGTACAGGATCTTCATCAGGGTGGACTTGCCGGCGCCGTTCTCGCCACAGATGGCGTGCACCTCGCCGGCGGCGACGGTGAGGTTGACGTCGGAGTTGGCCACCACTCCCGGGAACCGTTTGGTGATCCCGGTCAGCTGGACGGCGGGGGCGCCCCGGTCGGGGACGGCCTCGGCCGGGGCCTCGGCAGTGCTCATGGGCGGGAGGATTCCATATCTTCCAAACGCGTGAGGGCTCGGAGGGAAAATCCCTCCGAGCCCCGTCCGCGTTGTCAGTTACTTCTGCGGCTTGTCCGAAACGGTGATCGCGCCCGAGATGATCTGGGCCTTGTACCCGTCGAGGACGTCCTTGATGTCGTCGACCTTGCCGCCGGAGGTGGCGTAGCCGACGCCGTCGACCTTGAGGTCGAAGCGCTTCGGCAGGGTCGTCAGGTCGTTCTTGGCGACGGCCTGGATGTAGTCGAACACCGCGACGTCGACGCGCTTGAGCATGGACGTGATGATGACGTCCTTGTCGGCCGCGACGGTCTTCTGGTTGTACTGGTCGGAGTCGACGCCGATGGCCAGCGCGTTGCCCGCCTTCGCGGCGTCGAAGACACCCTTACCCGAGGCGCCGGCGGCGTGGTAGATCACGTCCGCGCCCTTCGCGATCTCGGCCGCGGCCTTCGCGTTGCCCTTCGGCGGGTCCTGGAACCCGGAGAAGTCACCGGCCGGGGTGAGGTACTCGTCCTCGATCTTGATCTTGGACGAAACCGTCTTCGCGCCCTGCAGGAAGCCGGCCTCGAACTTCTGGATCAGCGGGGTGTTGACACCGCCGACGAAGCCGATGTGGCAGCTCTTGCTCTTGTACGCGGCGGCGACGCCGGCCAGGAACGAGCCCTGCTCCTCGGCGAAGACCAGCGGCGTCACGTTCGGCAGCTGGATCGAGTCGTCGTCGACGATCGCGAACTTCGTGTTCGGGTACTTGGCGGCGACGGCCTTGACCGAGTCGGCGTAGGCGAAGCCGACCGCGACGATCGGGTTCAGGCCCTGCGAAGCCATCTGCTCGAGGCGCTGCTGCTTGGCCGACTCGGCCTCGCTGGCCGACGCGGTGCTCTCGCTGACCGTCGTCACGCCGAGGTCGGACTTCGCCTTGTCGGTGCCCGCGGCGGCGGCGTCGTTGAACGACGCGTCACCCCGGCCGCCGACGTCGAAGGCCAGGCCGATCTTCAGCTTGCTGCCGTCGACCTTCTCGCCGGCCGCGGCCGAGCTGCTGGCGGCGGCGGGCGCCGCGGGCGGCTTCTGCGCGGTGACGCAGTCGGAACCGCCCGTCGAGGCCGCGGTGTTGTTCGAGCTGTTACCACCGCCGGAATCCTTGGCGCACCCGGCCAGGGTGAGCACCCCGGCCATGGCCGCGGCGGCCAGCGCGGTTCCACGCATGCGACGCAACGTGTGTCTCCCTCCCCGCTGATCCAGCGGATGGTCAAGGGCACGGCCCGGCCCTACTGCCGGGTCGACCGCCAGACCGTACCCGGCGGACAGGAATGCGCCATAGGAAAGGCACGCTACGTAACACAAACGTTTACTCACGAGTCGCGCGCGCGACTGATCGGACACCAGCTGTGATCATCCGATCGGCCCAGCGATCCGCGCGGAAACGGGCTGCTTGAGGCCACCATCAGGGTCTTTTGTGCCCCGATGGTGGCCTCAAGCAGCCATTCGGGGTGTTCAGGGGCAGGCGGACGCCCCCGGCGGGGCGAGGCAGAGACGCGCGGTGAATCCGCCGTTCGCGGCCACCGGGACGGTGAGGACCCCGCCGGACGTCACGCGCTGTGTCGTGACCAGGAGCTGCCCGTCGGCGCCGTCGCCGGACACCTCGGCCAGCCAATCACCCGGAGGGAGGAACCCCAGGGGTGCGTCGAGCCGCGTCGCCGGCCCGGCCTGCAGCGCTCCGACGTACCACTGCGCGCCGCTTCGGCGGGCGATGACCGCGAGCTTCCTCGGGTCGCCGGCCAGCAGCTTCGTGTCGTCCCACGCCGTCGGGATGCCCTTGAGCAGCCGCTCGGCGACGGGGTGGGCGTCGTAGCTCGCGACGCTGTCCGCGAAGTGCTGGACGCCGGACTCGAACAGCACGCTCAGGGCCAGCTCGCCGCCGTCGCTGGTCGGCCGGACGCCGGTGAAGGTCACCGGCGTGAAGTCCATCGAGCCGGACAGGTTCCGCGTGAACGGCAGCGTCAGGTAGTGCTCGATCGGGAACGGCACGCGCCCCGGCTTCGGCTTCGTGCCCTCGGCGCCCTTCACCGCCTCGACGCTGAGCACGTTCGGCCAGGTCCGCTGGATGCCCCGCGGGATCGGCGCGCCGTGGAAGTTCACCATCAGGTGGTACTTCGCGGCCGCCGCGAGCACCGCGTCGTACCAGCGGGTGCGGTCCTGCCGTTCGGACTCGACGAAGTCGATCTTCAGGCCGGCCACGCCCCAGTCGGCGTACTGCTTGAAGTTCTTCTCGCGCTCGCTGTCGGTGTCGGTGATCTTCGCGTCGGCCCAGAGCCAGATGCCGACACCGCGTTGCCTGGCGTAGGCGACCAGGTCGGGCACCCAGGCGGCGTTCCAGCCCGAGTCGACGAGGTCGTACGCCCAGCCCTCCTTCGCCGCGAGGTCGACGTACTTCTCCTGCAGCGCCAGATCGCCGGTGCCTTCCGACCACCACGACCACGCCCCCGCGCCGGGCTTGATCCACGAGGTGTCGGCGATCTTCGAGGGGCTCGCGAGGTCGGTGCTGAGGTCGGACTGGGTGACGGTGGCCAGGTCGCCGACGATCATCGCGCGCCACGGCGTGGCGAGAGGGCCCTTCGCGACTTCCGCCGGGTCGCCGAGGGTCAGCTGGAAACGGTGCTGCGGGGTGAGCGTCAGCCGGGAGCCCGCGTAGCTGCCGTTCAGGTCGGATTCGAGGACCGACAGCCAGGTGTCACCGACGTGGAACAGCGCCGGATAGCCGTACTCGACGGGGTCCTGCTGCGCGACCGGCTTGTGGACGTGGATGCTCTCGTAGTCGCTGCGGCCGTTGTCGAACGGCAGCAGGAAGGAGTCCGCGGCCGGCGGGACGGCGAACTCCGACGCCTCGCGGATGACCGTCACCCACTTCGGGGTGTCGAAGACGTACCGGTAGGCGACACCGTCGCGGGAGACCCGGAAGACGACGGCGAACGCGCCACCGGGCCCCTTGACGTCCAGCGTGGTTTCGGCGGCGTCGTAGGTGTGCCGCAAACGTTTGCCGGAGGTCGTCGGGTACTCGTCGTGGACCGGCTTCTGCGTGAACCCGGTGACCTTCAACCCCTGGGTGAGGTCACCGTTCGCCGTCTCGACGCCGAGCGCGGACGGCTCGAGCACCGTCGTCGCGCCGCGGGTGACCGACAACGTGAGCCTGCCCCGGTCGAGGGCGATGTGCGCTTCGGGCGTGGGCGCGAACGACGTGCCCGGCGCGGTGAGCGTCCAGGACGTCACGGGCGCGGGCTGCCCGGCGGCGGGCAACCCGGCCAAAGCCACCCCGACGGCCAAGGCAACGGCCGGCAGTGTCTTCATGAGAAGTCCCTTCAGGCGCAGGTGAGCCGGGCGGCGGCCCAGTCGCTGCGGTCGTAGGAGTTGCCGTCGCCGCCGTCGGTGACGACCAGCCGCAGGTACTGCGCGCCGTGCAGGTCCGCGGCGAGCGGCGTCGCCGGGTCCTGCCAGGTGCGGAGCCCGGTCGAGGCGGCCTTCGCCCCGTCCGCGTAGACCTCGAACGTCGCCGAGCCCTGCTTGTTCGTCGCCTCGCGCTCGTCGTCCACACCGACGTCCGCGGTGAACGCCGTGCAGTGGCCGCCCAGGTAGAAGACGACTTCGCTCGGCGCGTGCGCCCCGAGGCCCTTCGGGTAGACGACACCGTTGATGGTCAGCGGCTTGCCGTCGCCGGCCGGGATGCTGCCGTTGGACATGTCCCGCTCGACCGGGCCGTAGCCGTTCTTCTCCGCCGCCCAGCGCAGGTCGCTCGCCCACGCGGGCGCCGTCGGCGGCGCGGCCGGCACGGTCAGCTGCTGTTCACCGGACCAGGTGACCTGCCCGAACCCGAGCGCGCGGTAGGTGACGCCGCCGCGCAGCACCGCCGTCGTGCCCTCGGTCCCGGACGGCGGGGTCACCCGCCAGCGCCCGGCCGCGGTCTCGCCGGTCCCGAGGACGAGCTTCCGCGGCCGCGCCACCTGCTCGACCCGCCAGCCCGCGGGCGCGGTCAGCGTGACCCGCGGGTCGAACACCGGGACGCGGCCTTCGTCGGTGGCGGACACCGTGACCTCGAACGGCTTCCCGGCGGGCGTGATCTCCCCCGGGACGCCGGGCACCGGCGCGGCGACCTCGATGCCGGTGCTCACCAGCGGCGCGTTCCGCCACCACGAGCCGCCCGCGTGCACCCGGTAGACGGCCGTCGCGTGCGGCGGGACGACCGCGGAGATCCGGCCCGCCGTCTGCAGGTCGCGGTGGGCCCAGAGGTCGCGGGCGGTGTACCCGGCGGCCTGCGGCAGCCCGGCGGCGGCCGTGGTGGTGGCGATCGTCGCACTCGACGTCGTCTCGTTGAACAGCGCGATCGCCACGTCACCGTTCGCGAGGGGTTTGGCGAACACCCAGCGTCCGTCCTGGTTGGACACCACCCGGGCCTGGACGCCACGGCGGTCCTGGTCGAGCGCGATGACTTCGGCGTTGCGCAGGACGTCGAAGTTCTCCGGCGACACCTTGCGCAGGTCGGCGCCGATGAGCAGCGGGGCGGCCATCATCGCCCACAGCGAGAAGTGCGAGCGGTACTCCTCGGTCGTCATCCCGCCGTTGCCCACCTCGAGCATGTCGGGATCGTTCCAGTGCCCCGGCCCGGCGTACGGCGCCAGCGGCGCGTTCGCCTTGAGGATCTGCAGCATCTTGGCCCAGTTGTCCTTGATGTCGCCGGTGGTCCGCCAGAGGTGCCCGACGTCGGCCCCCCACGTCCACGGCTTGTTCTCGCCCCACTCGCAGAGCGAGTACACGATCGGGCGGCCGGTCTTCTTCAGCGCGTCGCGCATCTTCGTGTAGCGCTCGAGCGCCGGACGGCCCTGGTTGTTGCAGTTGTCGTACTTGAGGTAGTCGACGCCCCAGTCCGCGAACGTCTGCGCGTCGACGTCCTCGTGGTCGAGCGCACCCGGCTGGGTCTTGGCGCAGGTCACGGTGCCCGCGCTGGTGTAGATGCCGAACTTGAGGCCCTTCGCGTGGACGTAGTCGGCCAGTGCCTTGATGCCGCTCGGGAACCGGGCCTTGTTCGCCTGCATGCGCCCGTCGGCGTCGCGGGCCGGCTCGGCCCAGCAGTCGTCGACGTTGACGTACTCGTAGCCGGCGGCCTTGAGTCCTTTGTCGACGAAGATGTCGGCGGTGTCGCGGATGATCTGCTCGTCCACGGCGCAGCCGGTGGTGTTCCAGTTGTTGAAGCCCATCGGCGGCGTCAGCGCCAGCCCGTCGGGCAGTGCCTGCGCGGGCGTGACCGACACCACGGGCAGCAGGGCCGCGACGGCGATCACCAGGCCGAGTCGTCGCACCAGAACGTCACCCCATCGTGAGAGATCCGATGTTTGCCCGAGCGACGCTAGGGACGGCATCGCAGATGGTCAATAACCACCGGAATCCACCAGCCGTTCGGCGTAGCGCATCAGATATCAGATCTCTCAGAGGTCTGATGACCGGTGAGCGGGACGACCAAAGCCGTCGCGCCGCCGAGTGCGCTGCACCACACCGCCGGGTGGCGGTGCGGGAGTGCCGGTGTCTGGTCCATCACAGAGGGGAACCCGGAGGTGAGCCGCATTCCGGGTGCGGGTCTAGCATCCGATTCATCCAGGCTCGATGACGTTGATCTCGGCACAGCCGCCGTTCCCGCGGCGACAGCGGACCTCACCGGCCACCGGGCGCACAGTCAGACGTTGGAGGCCGTTCACCGATGTCCACCACGGCGAGCACTGCCACAGCGGCAGAGGCGAGCGATCGGGCGGGTGCCTCACGCCGGCAGGGGACCTTCTACCGGGGCGACCCCGGCATGTGGTCCTGGGTGCTGCACCGCATCACCGGCGTGCTCACTTTCTTCTTCCTGTTCGTGCACGTGCTCGACACCGCGCTGGTGCGCGTGTCGCCGAACACCTACGACCAGGTCATCGAGACCTACAAGACGCCGCTGGTCAACCTCCTGGAGGTCGGCCTCGTCGGCGCGGTGCTGTTCCACGCCCTGAACGGCATCCGCGTCATGCTGGTCGACTTCTGGTCGAAGGGCCCGAAGCTGCAGAAGGCGATGCTGTGGGTCATCGGCGTCGTCTGGGTCGTCGTGATGGTCCCCGGTGCGTTCTTCATGCTGAAGCGCACCGCCGAGACGCTCTTCGGGGGTAACTGACATGGCCGACCTCGCGCTCGCGAACCCGCGCACGCCGAAGCGGCCCGCCGCGCGCCGGAGCAACTTCGAGCTCTACAGCTGGCTGTTCATGCGGATCTCCGGGCTCGTCCTGGTCATCCTGGTGCTCGGCCACCTGCTGATCATGAACATCCTCGACGGCGGCGTGCACCGCATCAACTGGGGCTTCGTCGCCGGCCGCTGGGCCTCGCCGTTCTGGCAGTTCTGGGACCTGCTGATGCTGTGGCTCGCCGAGATCCACGGCGGCAACGGGCTGCGCACGATCATCGACGACTACGCCCGCAAGGACAGCACGCGGTTCTGGCTGAAGATCCTGCTGTACGTCTCGATGGTGCTCATCCTGGCCGTCGGCACGATGGTGATCTTCACGTTCGACCCGAACATGCCCGCGAACTAACGCCACGGAGTTCTCCCACCATGCAGTTCCACAAGTACGACGTGGTGATCGTCGGTGCCGGCGGCGCCGGCATGCGCGCGGCCATCGAGTCCGGCCAGCGCGCCCGCACCGCGGTCCTCACCAAGCTCTACCCGACCCGGTCCCACACCGGCGCGGCCCAGGGCGGCATGTGCGCCGCGCTGGCGAACGTCGAAGAGGACAACTGGGAGTGGCACACCTTCGACACGGTCAAGGGCGGCGACTACCTCGTCGACCAGGACGCCGCGGAGATCATGGCCAAGGAGGCCATCGACGCGGTGCTGGACCTGGAGAAGATGGGCCTGCCGTTCAACCGCACGCCCGAAGGCAAGATCGACCAGCGCCGCTTCGGCGGGCACACGCGTGACCACGGCAAGGCCGCGGTGCGCCGCGCCTGCTACGCCGCGGACCGCACCGGCCACATGATCCTGCAGACGCTGTACCAGAACTGCGTCAAGTACGGCACGGAGTTCTTCAACGAGTTCTACGTGCTCGACCTGATCCTGTCGGAGGACTCCGAGGGGAACCCGGTCGCGTCCGGTGTCGTGGCCTACGAGCTGGCCACCGGCGAGCTGCACGTCTTCCAGGCGAAGTCGATCGTGTTCGCCACCGGCGGCGCGGGCAAGATCTTCAAGACCACGTCGAACGCGCACACGTTGACGGGTGACGGCCTCGGCATCATCTTCCGCAAGGGCCTCCCGCTGGAGGACATGGAGTTCTTCCAGTTCCACCCGACCGGCCTCGCGGGCCTGGGGATCCTGATCTCGGAAGCCGTCCGCGGCGAGGGCGGGATCCTGCGCAACGCGTCCGGCGAGCGGTTCATGGAGCGCTACGCCCCCACCATCAAGGACCTCGCGCCGCGCGACATCGTGGCGCGCTCGATGGTGCAGGAAGTGCTGCAGGGCCGGGGTTGCGGCCCGAACAAGGACTACGTCGTCCTCGACGTCACGCACCTGCCGGTCGAGGTCCTCGAGACCAAGCTGCCGGACATCACCGAGTTCTCCCGGACGTACCTGGGCGTCGACCCGGTGAAGGAGCCGGTGCCGGTGTTCCCGACCTGCCACTACGTGATGGGCGGGATCCCGACCAACGTGCACGGCGAAGCGTTGCGTGACAACGAGAACGTCATCCCGGGCCTGTACGCGGCGGGCGAGGTCGCGTGCGTGTCCGTGCACGGCTCGAACCGCCTGGGCACGAACTCGCTCCTGGACATCAACGTGTTCGGCCGCCGCGCCGGCATCGCCGCGGCGGAGTATGCGCTGGCCCACGAGCACGTCGAGCTGCCGGACAACCCGACCGCGCTGGTCGAGGAGCAGCTGGCGGGCCTGCTGTCGGAGCACGGCGACGAGCGCGTCGCCGACATCCGCAAGGAAATGCAGCAGACGATGGACTCCCACGCGTCGGTGTACCGGACCGAGGACACGCTGAAGCAGGCGCTGACCGACGTCCAGGCGCTGAAGGAGCGCTACCAGCGGATCACGGTGTCGGACAAGGGCAAGCGGTACAACACGGATCTGCTGGAAGCCGTCGAGCTGGGCTTCCTGCTGGAGCTGGCCGAGGTCCTGGTCGTGGGCGCACTGGCCCGCAAGGAGTCCCGCGGCGGCCACGCCCGCGAGGACTACCCGACCCGCGACGACACGAACTTCATGCGGCACACCATGGCCTACAAGCAGGGCTCGGGTCTGTCGTCCGACATCCGGCTGGACTACAAGCCGGTCACCTTCACCCGCTACGAGCCGATGGAGCGGAAGTACTGATGACCACCGCTACTGCCGAGTCGGATGTCGCCGCTTCCGACGAGCACACCCCGATCACCGTCACGCTGAAGATCCTGCGGTTCAACCCGGAGGTGGATTCGGAGCCGCACTGGGAGTCCTACGACGTCCCGGCCCAGCGCACGGACCGCCTCCTGAACCTGCTGTTCTACGTCAAGGACTACATCGACGGAACGTTCTCGTTCCGTCGCTCGTGCGCGCACGGCGTGTGCGGGTCCGACGCGATGCAGATCAACGGGATCAACCGGCTCGCCTGCAAGGTTCTGATGAAGGACCTGCTGGAGAAGAACGGCAAGAAGACCACGATCACGATCGCGCCGATCAAGGGCCTGACGACGTTGAAGGACCTGTACGTCGACATGGACCCGTTCTTCGAGGCGTACCGGGCGATCAAGCCGTACCTGATCACGTACGGCAACGAGCCGACGCGCGAGCGGATCCAGTCCCAGGCGGACCGGGATCGCTTCGACGACACGACGAAGTGCATCCTTTGTGCGTGCTGCACGTCCTCGTGCCCGGTGTACTGGAACGACGGGTCGTACTTCGGCCCGGCGGCGATCGTGAACGCCCACCGGTTCATCTTCGACTCCCGTGACGAGGGGGCGGAGGAGCGGCTGGACATCCTCAATGACGGTGAGGGTGTTTGGCGGTGCCGGACGACGTTCAACTGCACGGATGCTTGCCCGCGCGGGATCCAGGTGACGAAGGCGATTCAGGAAGTTAAGCGGGCGCTGCTGTTCAAGCGCGTTTGAGGTCTTCGGGGAAGGCCCTCCGGCGGATGGAGCCGGAGGGCCTTTCTTTTGTCGCGGGTCGTCAACCGGCGGCCGGCAGCGGAAGGCGACCAACGACGTCACCAGACCTCCCCCGCCCCTCATCCTCAGCCTTCCCTTCAGCCGGCGGTCGGGTTTGTCAAG
>NZ_JBFANY010000011.1:242744-273541 GCF_040674975.1 Amycolatopsis sp. NPDC049688 | reverse complement strand
GTTCGGTTTTGTGGTGGCGGGAAAGCGTGCCTTGACAAACCCGACCGCCGGCTGAAGGGAAGGCTGAGGATGAGGGGCGGGGGAGGTCTGGTGACGTCGTTGGTCGCCTTCCGCTGCCGGCCGCCCGTTTCGATCTCACGTCGTGCTCGGTTTGCGCTGCCGGCCGCCGGTCAGCAGCGAGTCTCAGCCCGCAGCCGAGCCGCCGTCACTCGCCTTCGATGACGTCCGGCTCCACGCCCAAATACCCCGCCACCTGCTCCACCAGTACGTCGTGCACTAGCTCCGCCAGCTCCGACGGGTCCTTCGCGCGCGCCTCCAGCGGCCGCCGGTACAGCACGATCCGGGCCCGTGTCGGCAACCCCGTCCGGTCCACCCCCGCCGGGACCAGGCGCGACAACGGCACCGCGCCGTCGTGCAGCACGCCGTCCGCCGGTGCGTGGCCGTTCTCTCGGACCTCCGGCACGTCGTCGACCGCTACGTCGAGCTTCGTCAGCTCGTGGCGCCAGCGGGCTTCGATCGGCTCCAGGGCGTCCAGCACCAGGGCGTCGAAGCGTTCCGCGCGGCTCGCGGCGGCGGGCAGGGTCGCCGGATACAGCGTCCCGCGCAGGCCCCGGCCGTGCCGGTCCCGTCGCGAGCGCCGCCGCTGTCGGTAGTCACGAGCCGTCGCCACGTTCCGAAGTCTATGCGGTCGGCGCGTCCCAGCGCGTGTCGCTCCTCCAGGCTTGCGGCGACGCGCTATCGTTTCGATTCGTGCGGAGCGTACGGAAGTGTTCGCGTACTGGCTGTCTCGAGCCAGCTGTGGCCACGCTGACGTATGCGTACAGCGACTCGACCGCCGTCGTCGGCCCCCTGGCCACCGCCTCCGAGCCGCACTCCTACGACCTCTGCGAAGCCCACGCGCTGCGGCTGACCGTCCCGAAGGGCTGGGAAGTCGTCCGCCACGAAGGGGCCTTCGCCGCGCCGGACCCGTCGGCCGACGAACTGACCGCGCTGGCCGAGGCCGTGCGCGAGGCCGGCCGCCCCGGCAAACCCGCGCCTCCCGCTCCCGAGCCGGAGGGCCCGTCCGGGCGCCGCGGCCACCTGCGGGTCCTGCCCGGCCGCGCCTGAACGCGTAACCCACTCACCTCGCCGGTAGGCTTTCCGCGCGGCGCAGCGGGCGCCGGGACGACTATTCGCGGGGAGACGGCGTGCCAGACCTTTCGGGCATCGTGAAGGCCTACGACATTCGCGGCGTGGTCGGCGAGCAGCTCGACGCGGACCTCGTCCGCGACTTCGGCGCCGCGTTCGCCCTGCTCATCAAGCCGGAAGCGCCCTCGGTGGTGATCGGCCACGACATGCGGGACTCCTCGCCGGCGCTGGCCGCGGCGTTCGCCGACGGCGTCACCTCGCAGGGCCTCGACGTCGTGAGCATCGGCCTGGCCAGCACCGACCAGCTGTACTTCGCGTCGGGCTCGCTGAACATGCCGGGCGCGATGTTCACCGCCAGCCACAACCCCGCCAAGTACAACGGCATCAAGATGTGCCGCGCGGGCGCGTCGCCGGTCGGCCAGGACACCGGGCTCGCCGAGATCCGCGACACCGTCGAGCAGGGCGTGCCGGAGTTCGAGGGCCAGCGCGGCTCTATCACCGATAGGGACGTTCTCGCCGACTACGCGGCCTACCTGCGCAACCTCGTCGACCTGTCCGGCAGCCGGCCGCTGAAGATCGTGGTCGACGCCGGCAACGGCATGGGCGGCCACACCGTCCCGACCGTCTTCGAGGGCCTCCCGATCGAGGTCGTGCCGATGTACTTCGAGCTCGACGGCACCTTCCCGAACCACGAGGCCAACCCGCTGGACCCGGCGAACATCGTCGACCTGCAGGCGAAGGTGCGCGAAGTCGGCGCCGACGCCGGTGTCGCCTTCGACGGCGACGCCGACCGCTGCTTCATCGTCGACGAGCGCGGCGAGCCGGTTTCGCCGAGCGCGATCACGGCGCTGGTCGCCGTCCGCGAGCTGGCCAAGGACCCCGGCGGCACGATCATCCACAACCTGATCACGTCCAAGGGCGTGCCGGAGATCGTCGCCGAGCACGGCGGCAAGCCGGTCCGCACCCGCGTCGGGCACTCGTTCATCAAGGCCGAGATGGCCCGCACCGGCGCCATCTTCGGCGGCGAGCACTCCGCGCACTACTACTTCCGCGACTTCTGGCGCGCCGACACCGGCATGCTGGCGGCGCTGCACGTCCTCGCCGCGCTCGGCGAGCAGACCGGCCCGCTGAGCGAGCTGACCAGCGCGTACTCGCGCTACGCGGCTTCGGGGGAGATCAACTCCACGGTCGACGACCAGGTCGCGAAGATGATGGCGGTCAAGGACACCTTCGGCACCCGCCCCGGCGTCGAGCTCGACGAGCTGGACGGCCTCACCGTGCAGCTGCCGGGCGGCGCCTGGTTCAACCTGCGCCCGTCGAACACCGAACCGCTGCTCCGGCTGAACGTCGAGGCGGCGAACGCCGAAGCCGTGCAGGGGCTGGTGGACGAAGTACTCGCGATCATCCGCAACTGACCGTCCGCGATGAAGGGCCAACCGTGTCCTGAAGGTGCCCTTCATCACACCCCTCTGCGTGGTATGGAGGAACCATGGCCATCACGCTCGACGCCCAGCTCCTCGAGATCCTGGCGTGCCCGTCGCCCGATCACGCCCCGCTCCGGCCGGGCGCCCCGGACGACCCCGAGGCCGACGCGCTGACGTGCACCGAATGCGGCCGGGTGTACCCGGTCCGTGACGGGATCCCGGTGCTCCTGCTCGACGAAGCCACCGTGCCCGGTGATCACGGAAATTCCGATGCCGACAGTGCTTGACGACACGCTGCTCGACGACCCCGCGCGGCTGGCCGAGGCCGACAGCGCGGGGTTGCTCCGTGCCGCCGCGATGGCCGGCGCCCAGGTGCGGGCGACCGCCGAGCTCGCCGCGGAGCTGGAGCTGTCCGAGCGGCTCGACATGGGCCGCCCGCGCGCCGTCGTGCTGATCGACCGGCCGGGGGTGAGCCGCACGCTCACGCGGCTGCTGGCCGCCCTGCTGGCGCCGTCGTGCCCGGTGCCGGTGGTCGTCGCCGAAGTGGTGCCGAGCTGGATCGGCGCGCTCGACGTCGTGTTCGCGCACACCGACGACCCCGGTGACCGCGAGCTGGCCGCGTCGCTGGAGCGCGCGGCCCGCTACGGCGCTTCGGTGGTGCTTTCGGCGCCGTCCGAAGGCCCGGTGGCGGCTGCCGTGGCGGGCAAGGGCCTGCTGCTGGCGCCGCGGATCCCGGTGCCGCCGGAGCTGGCGTTCCCGCGCGGCCTGGCCGCCGGGCTGCTCACCGCGAACGCGCTGGGCCTGCTGATCTCCGACGTCCAGGTGCTGGCCGACCAGCTGGACCTGGAAGCCGAGAAGGACTACCTCGCCCGCGAGTCGTTCGCGAACCCGGCCAAGGCGCTGGCACTGCGGGTCGCCGACCGGGTGCCGCTGCTGTGGGGGCTCGACCCGGTCGCGGTCGCCGTCGGCGAACACGCTGCGCACGCATTCGCCGCCCACGCGGCCACGGTGTGCGACGTCGAGGACTATCGTCAGGCCCTGGCGCGCCCCGCATTGCGGCGGGCGGCGCAATCAGGTGGCGGAGAGCGTGACATCTTCGCCGATCCGGACGATCCCTCTGGTGACATCCCCACCCGGGTGCTGCTGCTCTCGGTGCGGACCGGTCCGGCCACGGACGCGGCGCGCTACCAGGCCGAGGATCTGCTGCCGGGTGCGGACGTCATCGCGCCGGCCGAGGAGATCGAGGCCGACGAAATCGTGCGGGCCGCGGTGCTGGCACTGCGGTTCGAACTGGCGGCGGTCTATCTCGGGCTGGCGGCGGGCAGCATCGGCGGTGCCGGTCGCTTCGCGCCCGCGACGGCGTGAGACCCGCCTAGCACCGGCCCGGCCGGTGCCGAAGGAGTGGAGTTGAGGTGACAGTGGAGCTGCTGCGCAACGCGGTGCGGCCCTACGCCTGGGGATCGCGGACGGCGATCCCCGAGCTGCTGGGCCGTCCGGTACCCGCGCCGCACCCCGAGGCCGAGCTGTGGATGGGTGCCCACCCGGGCGACCCGTCGCACGTGATCGGCCCCGACGGGACCGAGCGGAGCCTGCTCGAGCTGGTGGACGCCGACCCGGTGACCCAGCTCGGCGAGCGCTGCGCGAAGCGGTGGGGCGGGCGGCTCCCGTTCCTGCTGAAGATCCTCGCGGCGGAGGAGCCGCTGTCGATGCAGGCGCACCCGTCGGCGGCCCAGGCCGCGGAGGGTCACGCCCGCGAGGAGCAGCTCGGCATCCCACGCGACGCGCCCAACCGCAACTACCCGGATCCGACGGCGAAGCCGGAGCTGGTGTGCGCGCTGACGGAGTTCCACGCGCTGGCGGGGTTCCGCACCCCGGACCGGACGGTGAAGCTCCTGAAGGCCATCGAGACGCCGGGACTGGCGAAGTACACGGGGCTGCTGGAGGCCCAGCCGGACCCGGACGGGCTGCGCGCGCTGTTCACGACGTGGATCACGCTGCCGCAGCCGTCGCTGGATTCACTGTTGCCGGAGGTGCTCGACGCGTGCGTCCGGCACGTCCAGGAGCACGGCGAGTTCGCGGTGGAGTGCCGGACGATCCTGGAGCTGGGCGAGGCGCACCCGCGCGACGCGGGCGTGCTGGCGGCGTTGCTGCTGAACCGGCTGACGTTGCGCGCGGGCGAGGCGATCTACCTGCCGGCGGGCAACCTGCACCTGTACCTTCACGGAACGGCCGTGGAGATTTTGGCGAACTCGGACAACATCCTGCGATGTGGCCTGACGCCGAAGCACGTGGACGTCCCGGAGCTGCTGCGCGTGGTGGACTTCGCGTGCGGCGAGATGCCGGTCCAGTGCGGTGATGCCGGCGGGCGGATGGCGGTGTACCGCACGGACGCCCCCGAGTTCGAGCTGTCCCGCGTCGAGTGGTCGGCGGGCCAGGACGACGAGATCGCGGTGGACAGCGTGGGCCCGCAGATCCTGCTGTGCACGGCGGGCGACCTCCTGGTGACGGCGGACGACGGCGAGAAGGTCGAGCTGCGGCGGGGCCAGTCGGTGTGGCTCCCGGCGGCGGACCCGCCGGTGCACGTGCGCCCGGTGGGCGGAGGGCGCGCTCAGCTGTTCCGCGCCACGGCGGGTACCTGCGAGGACTGACCCGGCCCGCTCCCCGTACCCGGCCGGCCGGTCGTCGTACCCGGAGGGTCGGCTGACGTGCCTGGAGGGTCGGCTGGCGTGCCTGGAGGGTCGGTTCGCGTGTCTGGAGGGTCGGCTGACGTGTCTGGAGGGTCGGCTGACGTGCCTGGAAGGTCGGTTCGCGAGCCGACGGTCCAGGTACGCGAGCCGACTATCTGGGTACGTGAGCCGACCGTGTGGGTACGCCAGCCGACCGTCTAGGTACGCCAGCCGACCGTCTAGGTACGCCAGCCGACTGCCTGGGTGCGTCGGCCGACCCCGCGGGCGGCGGGGTGGATGTGCGCGGCCGGGGGTTTCTGTGTGCGTTCCGTGTGGCGGCATCCGCCACTATCGACACCAACGGGGGACCCTGGTGCGCTGGTGCGCGCGGCCAGTCCGCTGGGGGTGGCGCCGGTCGGATTCCGCCCGGCGCCCGTGGGCTTGAGGTGGTGCCGCGAGGGGGCGGCACCACCTCGGCGGCCACCCCGCCGAACGAGGGGGGAACGGGTGGGTGCGGCGAGGGGGCAGCACCACCCCGTCCCGCAGGCCGTCGGCCTCGCCGACCCGCCAGGCCGGTGCGGAAGGCGGCACGCCGCGGGAGGTGCGGGCCACCTCATGCGCCGATCGCCCGTCAGGGCGGCGCGGGACGGGGCAGCACCAGCCCGTCTCGCCGAGGGCGCCTGCCGCCCGGTTCGGGGACCCGCCCAGCCGGCCCGGGAGAGGGGCGTGACTAGTCCGTCAGGCCGGTTCCGTGAGCGCCAGCAATGCCCGCCGGAGGGCGGCTGCGCTGGCGTCGCGGGGGTCTGCCAGCGCCGCTGCCTCCTCCGCCGCCTGCTCCGCCGACTCCTCGTCTCCCACCGCCGCGTACGCGCGGTGCAGGACCAGCCACGTCAAGCCCGCCGCCGGGCGGCTGCCCATCTCGCCGTACTCGTCCAGGCAGGCGCGCAAAACCGGGATCGCCTGGGCCGCGCGGCCTTCGCCGATCCAGCTCGCCGCCAGTGCCCTCGTGCACGACAGCTCCCGGGGCCGCTCGTCCAGTTCGCGGGCCAGCGCGCGGGCCTCCTCGAACGCCGCCGTCGCCTCGGCCCGGGCGCCCGAGGCTGCCGAGATCGCGCCCAGCGTCCGCAACGACTTCGCCAACGCCGACCGGACCTTCGTGCCGCGCAGCAACGTCACCGACTCCGCGATCGCCGCCGCCGCTTCGCGGTCTTCGCCCGTCAGCAGGGATGACCACGCGAACCCGTGCAGGGCCTCGCCGATCACCCGGGGGTCGCCGGAAGACCGGGCCGCGGCCAGGGCCGTCCGGTCGACCTCCCGGGCCTCGCGGATCCGGCCCAGCCGCAACAACGCCGCCGACTCCGCCGCCCGCACCCAGCCGAGCTCCGCCGTCGATCCGTCCACTGTGAACAGTTCGCGGGCGTGGGCCGCCGTCTCCAGGGCCTCCTCCGCGCGGCCGAGGCCGATCAGGCAGTGCGCCAGGTTCGCCGACACCCACGCGTGCGTGCGCCGGTCGCCGTGGGCCTCGAGCTCCTTGGCGCACGCCCGGTAGCGGACCGCCGCCTCCTCGTACTCCCCGCGCGCGTGGCGCAGCAGCGTCAGGGTGGCCTCGGCGACCGTCGCCAGCGGGGGATCCGCGACCGACACCGTCTCGTACGCCGCGCGCATGTCGGCGTACTGGCCGTGCAGGTACAGGTACACCCCCAGCCGGTCGAGCAGCAGCAGCGCGTCCCGCGCGCCCAGCGTGCCGATGAGCAGCACCAGGTTCGCGCGCTCGGCGGCGAACCAGTCGTCCGGACGCGCGAGCAGCCGCTCCACCAGCTCGGCGGGCAACGGCTGCGGCGGCGGCTCGGCGGCCGGCGACGGCATCGGGACCGTGCGCGGCAGCCGGGCCGCCGCCGCGTCGGCGAGGGCGAGCGTCGCCGCCAGCACCGTCCGGACGCCCTCGGCGGACGACGGCTCGGGCAGCTCCGCCGCGTACAGCCGGACGAGGTCGTGCATCCGGTAGCGGCCTTCGCCGGTCGGATCCGGTCCGCGGGCCTCCAGCAGGCTCGCCTCGACGAGCTCCTCGACCGCCTCGTCGGCGTCCGGGTCGTCGACCAGGGTGGTGACCGCCCACGCCGGCAGGTCGGCGAGCCGGCACCGGCCGAGCAGGCGGAACGCCCGCCGCGCGGGTGGCCGCAGGCCCTCGTAACTCAGCGCGATGCTGCTCCGGACGGCCAGGTCGCTGACGGTCAGCTCGTCGAGCCGCCGGACCTCGTCCTCCAGCCGGTCGGCCAGCTCGCCCAGCCGCAGGTGCGGGCGGATGGCCAGCCTGCTGCCCGCGATCCGCAGGGCCAGCGGCAGCCGCGCGCACGCCGTGATGATCCGCTCGGCGTCGGCGCGCTCCCGCGCCACCCGCGCCCCGGCCAGCCTGTCCAGCAACTCGGCGGCGTCGGCGCCCGACAGCGGCCCGAGGGCCAGCCGGTGCGCGCCCGCGAGCCCGCTCAGTCGGCGGCGGCTCGTCACCAGCACCGCACAGCCCGGCGTGCCCGGCAGCAGGGTCCGGACCTGCCCGGGGCCGTCGGCCTCGTCCAGCACCACCAGCACCCGCCGGTCGGAAAGCCGGCCGCGGAACACCGCCGCGCGAGCCCGGACGTCGTCCGGCACGGCCGGGCCCGGGACGCCGAGCGCGCGCAAGAGGTCGGCCAGCACCTCCCCGATCTCACGGCCCGCCAGCGGCACGTACAGCTGGCCGTCGGGGAACCGTCCCCGCAGCCGGTGCGCGGCGCGGACGGCGAGGGTGCTCTTGCCCGCGCCCGGCTCGCCGCTGAGCACCGCGACCGGGACGCCGCCGTCGGCGCCGAGCACGCGGGTCAGCTCCGCCAGTTCGGCCTCGCGCCCGGTGAAGTCGCCGATGTCCGGCGGGAGCTGGCACACCGGCCACACCGCCGGCGGCAGCCGCGGCACCGGGTCCTCGCCGCGCAGGACGGCCGCGTGCACCCGGCGGGCCTCCGCGCCCGGTTCGACGCCGAGCTCCTCGATCAGCGTGGCCCGCAGCCGCCGGTAGACCTCCAGCGCGCTGCCCTGCTGCCCGGCCCGGTGCAGCGCGGTCATCAGCTGCGCGGCGAGCCGTTCGCGCAGCGGGTGCTCGGTGAGCGCGGCCTGCAGCTCGCCGGTCAGCTCCCCGTGCCGGCCGGCGGCGAGCTCGGCGTCGACGCAGTCCTCGAACACCGCGAGCCGCTCGGACTCCAGCCGGGCGACGTCGGCCTCCAGCCGCGGCACGTGCAGCCCGGCCAGCACCGGCCCCCGCCACAGCGCGAGCGCCCGCCGGTAGTGCGCCGCGGCGGCGACCGGATCCGCCGCCTGCCGCCCTTCGGCGACGGCGGCGCGGAAGCCGAGCAGGTCCAGCTCCGCCGGTTCGACGTGCAGCCGGTAGCCGAGCGGCCCGTGCTCGACGCGGAGGCCGTCGATCCGCTCACGCAGCCGCGAGAGGTAGGTGTGCAGGTTGGAGGTGGCCGACTTGGGCGGCCCGTCCGGCCACAGGGCCTCGACCAGCACGTCGGCCGGGACCGGGCGGCCGGCGTTGAGCAGCAGCACGGCCAGCAGCGTGCGCTGCCGCTCGCCGCGCAACGCGACCCAGTGCCCGGGCGGCCCTTCGACGGCGAGCGGCCCGAGCACGCCGAAGTGAGCCATGGCCACCCTCCCGTGCCGGAACCGCCACCGTAGCGAAGGGGTCCGACAAAACCGGCCGGTGCGGCGGGAACCCGGCGGGGTCCTCTAGGCTCCAAACCGGCAATTCGGGAACGTCGGCAGGGGAGCGCTCGTGTCAGCTGGAGGCGGAACCAAGGCGATCATCGCGGCACTCGGCGCGAACGCCGGGATCGCGGCGGCGAAGTTCGTCGGCTTCCTCGTCACCGGGTCGTCGTCGATGCTGGCCGAGTCCGTGCACTCGCTGGCCGACACGACCAACCAGGGTCTGCTCCTGCTCGGCCAGAAGACGTCGAAGCGGGAAGCCGACCAGGAGCACCCCTTCGGCTACGGCCGTGACCGGTACTTCTACTCGTTCATCGTCGCCCTGATGCTGTTCACCCTGGGCTCCGCCTTCGCCTTCTACGAGGGCATCCACAAGATCGGCCACCCGGAGCCCCTGGAATCGCCGATCGTCGCCGTGATCATCCTCCTCGTCGCGGTCTGCCTGGAGGGCTACAGCTTCTACACCGCCGTCGGCGAGTCGAAGAAGATCAAGGGCGACGCGACCTGGTGGGGGTTCATCCGCCAGGCCAAGGAGCCCGAGCTGCCGGTGGTCCTGCTCGAAGACGCCGGTGCGCTGCTCGGCCTCGTCTTCGCGCTGCTCGGCGTCGGGCTGTCGGTGATCACGGACGACCCGGTCTGGGACGGCGTCGGCACCCTCGCGATCGGCGCCCTGCTCGGCGTCATCGCGATCATCCTCATCATCGAGATGAAGAGCCTGCTCATCGGCGAAGGCGCCACCGAAGGCGTGCTCGCGACGATCGTCGACGAACTCGCCGCGGGCAAGGTCGAGCGGGTCATCCACATCCGCACCCAGTACCTGGGCCCCGACGAGCTGCTCGTCGCGGCGAAGCTGGCCATGGTGCCGGGCCTCGACACCGCCGAGGTGGCGGCGGCCATCGACGACGCCGAGGCGCGCGTGCGCGCCAAGGTGCCGGTCGCGAAGCTGATCTACCTCGAACCGGACCTCGACCGCAGCCTCGCGCGGTAGGTCAAGATCCACTTCCGGCCCTTCGGCCAGCCGTCACCGGCTTGACCCGATAGGGTGACCTACTGCGATACATGCAGGCCAGCCGCAGGAGGTCAACGGTGCCCGGAACGGGATTGTGGCGCACTAAATCGATCGAACAGTCCATTAAGGACACCGATGAGCCGGAGACCAAACTCCGGCGCAACCTCGGTGCGTGGGACCTCACGGTCTTCGGTGTCGCCGTCGTCATCGGCGCCGGCATCTTCACGCTGACCGCGCGCACCGCGGGCGACTACGCCGGGCCGTCGGTCTCGCTGGCCTTCGTGTTCGCCGCGATCGCCTGCGCGCTGGCGGCGCTGTGCTACGCGGAATTCGCCTCGACCGTGCCGGTCGCGGGCAGCGCGTACACGTTCTCCTACGCCACCTTCGGCGAATTCATGGCGTGGATCATCGGCTGGGACCTGATCCTCGAGCTCGCGGTCGGCGCGGCCGCGGTGTCCAAGGGCTGGTCGGTGTACCTCGAAACGGTGCTCGGCTACCTGTTCGGCAAGGGCACCAAGACGACGTTCGACATCGGGAGCGTGACCGTCGACTGGGGCGCGCTGCTCGTCGTGGCGATCCTGACGACGCTGCTGGCCGTCGGGACGAAGCTGTCGTCGCGGGTGTCCATGGTGATCACCGGGATCAAGGTCGCCGTGGTGCTGTTCGTGATCATCCTCGGCCTCTTCTACGTCAAGGGCGCCAACTACACGCCGTACATCCCGCCGGGCGAGACCGGCGGGGCCGGCCAGACCGGCATCGACCAGTCGCTGTTCTCGCTGATCGCGGGCGGCGCGAGCAGCTCGTTCGGCGTCTTCGGCCTGCTGGCCGGCGCCTCGCTGGTGTTCTTCGCCTTCATCGGCTTCGACATCGTCGCGACCACCGCCGAGGAGACCCGGAACCCGCAGAAGGCCGTCCCGCGCGGGATCATGGGGTCGCTGGCCATCGTGACCGTGCTGTACGTCGCCGTCTCGCTCGTGGTCGTCGGCATGACGTCGTACAAGGACCTCGCGACCAAGGCGGGCGACGGCAGCCACAAGACCCTCGCCACGGCGTTCTCCGCGAACGGCGTCGACTGGGCGGCCAACATCATCTCCTTCGGCGCGCTGGCCGGGCTGACCACCGTCGTGATGGTGCTGATGCTGGGCCAGGTCCGGATCATCTTCGCCATGTCGCGCGACGGCCTGATGCCGCGCGGGCTGGCGAAGACGGGTGAGCACGGCACGCCGATGCGCGCGACGCTCATCGTCGGCGGGCTAGTCGCGGTCGCGGCCGGGTTCTTCCCGGCGGACAAGCTCGAAGAGATGGTCAACGTCGGCACGCTGTTCGCGTTCGTCCTCGTTTCGGCCGGGGTGCTGGTGCTGCGGCGAACGCGGCCCGACCTCCCCCGCGCGTTCAAGGTCCCGCTGGTGCCGCTGATCCCGGTCCTGGCCATCCTCGCCTGCCTGTGGCTGATGCTGAACCTGACCGTGCTGACCTGGCTGCGGTTCCTCGCCTGGATGGTGCTGGGCGTGGTGTTCTACTTCGCCTACAGCCGCCGGCATTCGCTGCTCGGCAGGCGGCAGGCGGGCGGCCTCGACGAACCGGTCAAGGCACCCTGACTTTCGCCGAAAAAGCCCTGCCCATCTGGATCCCCAGGTCGGCAGGGCTTTTTCCGTTTGGTTGCGTAACGCGAGGTTACGGCTTGATCAAGAGGATCTTGCGATTCGTGCGCAAAGGGGGACCCCCGGTAAGGGGCGCAGTGACGTGCGATACCTTTCGAGCCTCCGTGTGCCACTGACGGGTGAATTACAGCCGCGTGATTCCCACATGCAGTGGCACAGCGATCCCCCGAATTTGCCGTTCTTCCCCCGTTCGGTACAGGAGACACTCAATGCGCAGACGTACCTTCCGCGGTGCTGTGGCCGTCATGGCGCTCACCACCGCCGCCCTGATGGGAACCGCCGGTGCCGCGTTCGCGTGCGTGCCCGGTGACGACCGCGCGACGGGCACCGTGGGCAACGCCACCAAGTGCTCGGACATCGGTCTCGGCAAGGCCATCGACGTGAGCGACCAGCTCCAGGTCACCGGCGGCACCTCGAAGGACCAGTACCTGACGGTCACCGGCGTGGCCAAGGGCGTCACGGTCGCCGCCATCGTCGTCAAGGGCGGCAACGAGTACAACACCTACGTGCCGGGCAAGAAGGGCCTCTCGGCCACCCCGCCGTGGGAGAAGCTGCACGCCCCGATGGTCGGCAAGAACTTCCAGAACGTCCCGGCGATCAGCCACTGGTTCGCCTGCGGCGCCAAGACGGACACCCCGCCGACCTCCACCGTGACGGCGCCGCCGACCCGGCCGACGAAGCCGACCGAGACCACCAAGCCGAGCGCCCCGGCGACCTCGGAAACCTCGGTCTCGCCGACCAGCTCCACCACCGCTCCGGCCGCCGTCCCGGCGGGCAACGAGTCGGGCACCGGTGGCGGCCTGGCCAACACCGGTTTCGACAACAGCTGGCTGATCTGGGTCGGCGGCCTGCTGCTCGTCGCCGGTGGCGGCCTGCTCGCGCTGCTGAAGTTCCGCCGCAAGGCTTCCGAGTGAAGCTGAGCTAGTTCCCGGTCGAAGGCCCCTCGCTCCGCGCGCGAGGGGCCTTCACCGTTTCGGGGGGAAGTCCCCGAAGAGCGAGCCCTGCTCGCCCCAGGACGGCTTGCCGAGGCCGGCGGCCATCGCGACGGCGTGGTCCCATTCGGCGTCGACGACGTAGTCCTGGTGCTTGAGCACGCCCGGCGCCCAACGGTGCCGCCCGGTCGGGCCGCGCTGCGGATCCGGCAGCCAGTGGTCGCCGCCGAGGATCAGGACGCCGTTGGCGTCGGCCGTCGCCGACACCGGGCCGAAGCCGCCCTCGGGGAGGAACCCGACGCCGTGCAGCCGCCGGTCGGCGACCGAGTGCCGCCACGTCGTCACGCCGCCGCCGAAGATGTCGGTGCCGCGGCACAGGGCCCGCCACCGGCCGTCGAGGTCGGCGAAGAGCCGCTCCAGCGCCTCCTGCGGCAGCAGCGCCGGGAACGCGCGCTGGTAGCCCCACTGCAGCGGGGAGCCGGCCGTCAGCACACCGACGCGTTCGAGGTCCGCCGCGGGCAGCTCGGCGGCCAGCCGGGCGGCGGCCATGAGCGTGAGCAGGCTGCCGAGGTTGTAGCCGGAGAGCACCACGCGCGTCCCGGGATCGGCGAGGTGCTCGCGCGCCCGCGCGGCCAGCTCCGGGACGACCTTGAGCGCGTAGCACGGCGGCACCGTCGGGTGCGCCGCCCGCGGCCAGAAGCAGACGAGGTCGGCCAGCGCGCCGAGGTGGCGGCTGCGCTGCGGGGTGCGCGCGGCCGTGTAAACGACCCGGAGCAGGCCCGCGGCCAGCGCGCCGAGGGCGACCACGCCGATCGCGGACAGCGGGCCGAACCAGCCCGGCACCAGCCCGAACCCGAACCGCAGCACGAGCAGGGCCGCGCCACCCGCGGACATCGCCGACGCCACCGCGAGCGCCAGGTGGTGCAGGTGCCGCCGCTCCCACGCCGACCGCGCCCACGCCGCCGCGGCCTGCGCCTCCTGACGGCGGTCGTGCTCCATCAGCTCGACGATCTCCGGGATGCCGCGCCGCAGCCGGCGCAGCGGGACGGCGACCGCGAAACCCAGCACGCCGAGCACCGCGGCCAGTGCCAGCCCGGCGCCCCACAGGACGGTGACCAGCAGGTACGTGGTCGGCACCTGCAGGTGTTCCGCGCCGGAGAGGCGGCGGAGGGCTTCGGCGAGGCCGGCGCCGAAGCCGCCGCCCAGCAGCCCGGCCAGCGCGAGCACCGGCGCCGCCGCCCAGCCGCCCATCCACGGCCGCAGCCGCTGCGGCTTGTGCTGCCAGCCGGGCCGGGCCAGCAGCGCGGCCGGCGCGAGGAACAGCGCGAACAGCACGGTGACGGCGACCAGGGCGGCGCCGAGCCCTTCGACGACGCCGTTCGTGCCCGGCAGCGGGCCCGAGCCCGGCCTGAGCCGGACGGCGGCCACGACCACGAGCAGGGTGGCGAAGGCGAGCACGCCCGGGCGGGCGAACCGGCCGGTGTCGACGCCGATCGCGGCGGCCACGACGGTGGCGAGCACCACGGCCAGCGTGATGATCCAGAGGACGAGGTCCACGGTGGGGCCCGGCACCCGGAACGGGCCGCCGAGCAGCAGCAACGCGACCGACGCCAGCGCCGCGACGGTGTGCAGGCAGCGCAGCGCCGGCGTCTCCGGGTCCGCGCGCATCCGCAGCGGCCCGCCGGTGAGGTCGCCGTCGGCGTGCACCGCCCAGGTCGCGCTGGAAATCCGGTGCAGGACGAAGATCACGGCGAGCAGCGGCAGCACGCCGACGGCGATCCGCGCGGGCACCGAGCGGAGCACGTCGGGCACCGCGGGCAGGCAGCCCGAGCCGGGCGCGAGGCACTGCGCGGCGAACAGGTCGAGCGCGATCGCCGCGAGCTGGCCCATCAGCAGCATCGTCAGCAGCAGGGCGCCGACGCGCAGCAGGCCGCGGCACACGGTCGCGAGACCGCGCGCGAGCCGGCGGTCCGGGACCGGCGGCAGCATCCAGAAGGCGACGTTGGCCAGGGAGAACGGGAACAGCAGCGCCCAGGTGGCCTTCGCGGCGCCGCCGGAGGTCATGCCGTGCCACAGGTAGCCTTCGAGCGTCCGCGGGATCGACCGGCCCAGCGCCGGCAGCACCGGCCCGGGCGCCGGGCGGCGCAGCCGGTCCGCCGGGCGGACCACCCGGCCCAGCCCGTCACCGGCGACGTCGACGGTCGAAACGGCGTCGAGGAGCGTCTCCCCGCTGGTGCCCACGAGGCCGGCGACGCGGATTTCCACGACGCGGGTGTCGGGGCCGGGCATGGCCACGGTAAGGGCCTCCTAACACTTCTAGGGACAGTCGAGCGGACAACGGTAGTGTTCGTGTGTCATCGAGTCTTGGAGGAATCGCCACTATGACCCCCGAAAGCGTTGCCAAGCGGCACGAGACCCGCAACGGCATCGAGTTCGCCGTCGCCGACCTCGATGCCGCCGAGTTCGGCCGCAAGGAGATCCGCCTCGCCGAGCACGAGATGCCCGGACTGATGGCGCTGCGCCGCGAATACGCGGAGGTCTACCCGCTGCGCGGGGCGCGCGTCTCCGGCTCGCTGCACATGACGGTGCAGACCGCGGTGCTGATCGAGACGCTGGTGGCGCTGGGCGCGGAGGTGCGCTGGGCCTCCTGCAACATCTTCTCGACGCAGGACCACGCGGCCGCCGCGGTCGTCGTCGGCCCGCACGGCACGACCCAGGAGCCCAAGGGCGTCCCGGTCTTCGCGTGGAAGGGCGAGTCGCTCGAGGAGTACTGGTGGTGCACCGAGCGGATGCTCACCTGGGACGGCGAGGGCCCGAACATGATCCTCGACGACGGCGGTGACGCCACGATGCTGGTGCACAAGGGCACCGAGTTCGAGAAGACGGGTGTCGTGCCGACGCCGGACGAGAACACCTCGGACGAGTTCCGCGTGTTCCTCGAGCTGCTGCGCGCATCGGTGGCGGCGGACACCGGCAAGTGGACGAAGATCGGCGAGGGCATCCGCGGCGTCACCGAGGAGACCACGACCGGCGTCCTGCGCCTCTACCAGCTGGCGGCGGCGGGCGAGCTGCTGTTCCCGGCGATCAACGTCAACGACGCGGTGACGAAGTCGAAGTTCGACAACCGCTACGGCATCCGCCACTCCCTGATCGACGGCATCAACCGCGGCACGGACGTCCTGATCGGCGGCAAGGTCGCGGTGGTCTGCGGCTACGGCGACGTCGGCAAGGGCGCGGCGGAGTCGCTGCGCGGCCAGGGCGCGCGCGTGATCGTGACGGAGATCGACCCGATCTGCGCGCTGCAGGCGGCGATGGACGGCTACCAGGTTCGCACGCTGGAGAACGCGCTGCCGGAGGCCGACATCGTCATCACGACGACCGGCAACAAGGACGTCGTGCTGGTCGAGCACATGGCGAAGATGAAGCACCAGGCGATCCTGGGCAACATCGGCCACTTCGACAACGAGCTCGACATGGCCGGGCTGGCCCGCTACCCGGGCATCCGTCGCGTGAACATCAAGCCGCAGGTCGACGAGTGGGTGTTCCCGAACGGCAACACGATCATCGTGCTGTCGGAGGGCCGCCTGCTGAACCTGGGCAACGCGACCGGGCACCCGTCCTTCGTGATGTCGAACAGCTTCTCCAACCAGGTGATCGCGCAGATCGAGCTGTTCACCAAGCACGAGGAGTACGACAACGAGGTCTTCCGCCTCCCGAAGAAGCTCGACGAAAAGGTGGCGAAGATCCACCTGGACGCTCTCGGCGGTGAGCTGACGAAGCTGACCAAGGAGCAGGCGGAGTACATCGACGTGGACGTCGAGGGCCCGTTCAAGCCGGAGCACTACCGGTACTGAGTTCTCGCTGGTCAGGGCCGCCCCGAAAGTGTTCGGGGCGGCCCAGTACGCGGCGGAGAACAAAGCGGACCGCAAAAGCCGTGCCGCCGCCGAGGCAACCAGTCGCCGCACCCCGGCGAAGCTCAAGTCCTGCGCCGAACACCGCGGCCACCGAGCGACCGTGTCGACCCTTCAATCACGTGTGTCGACCTCCGGATCACGTGTGTCGACCCTTCCGGCCCAGCAGTCGTCAGGTCGGCCGTGATCCGAGGGGCGACACGTGTGATTGGCGAGTCGACACGCGTGATCCGAGGGTCGACACGCTTCAGTTCCACTCCACGGCGACCCCGGCCAGCCCTGGCCCGGCATCACTGAAGAACGCGCTGCTCACCCCGCCCATGTCGCACGCCAGTTCCTCCGCGACCACCGGCAGCGCGTCGTCCCGGGCCCGGACCTGCCGGGTGCACCGGGCCGGCAGGGCGTTCCGGTCGAACCGCAGCTGGACCAGGTAACTCGCGCACCGGTCCCGGAGCATCCGGTAGTACCCCGGCGACGCCGATCCCGAGTCGTCGCGGACCTCGAAGCAGAACACGTGGATGTCGCCCTCGGCGAGCTTGCGGTCGAACAGCAGCTCCGTCGCCATCGTGTCCGCGTCCGGGTTGCGGCGCATCCTGCCGACCCGGCAGCCCTCGTCCGTGATCAGCTCGACGTCGTCGATGCGGCAGCCCGGGTCGCCGTTGTACACCGTCAGGTACCGGTCCGGGCCGTGGCGGCGGGCCCGCGTCACCAGGCGGGTGCGCAGGCTGACCTGGCGGTGTTCCGCGTCGAACGTGATCGTGTCGTGGACCGACAGCAGCTCGAGGTCGGCGTTGTAGTGGTTCGACGACGGGTACGCGCCCAGCTCGGCCAGCAGGTCCTCGACGATCGAACCCATGTCGCCGGACCGCAGGTCGTGGAACGACGCCGCCGGCTGGTGGCCGCGGCGGACCAGGCGGGGGCCGATCAGCACCACCAGGGCGTCCGCCGGCAGCTGGAGGACCGATTCCAGGGCCCGGACCGCCGGCAGCGCCTTCGGCACCTCGGGCTGGCGCAGGCCGCGTTGCCAGTAACTCAGCGTCGACTGTCCGATTTGGACTCCGCGCAGCGCGAGGTGCGCCCGCAGCCGGGCCAGCGAGAGCCCCCGATAGGCGATCGCCAGCCGGAGGGCGTGGTGGAACTCACCGGTGCGGAGCGCCTCGGTCAGCTCTTTGGGCAGTTCGGCGACCGATGCCCGGGTCGTGCGGGCGCCATCGATGATCAGTGGGAGGTTCCCGTCTTGTGCCACCGCTCGTCCCTTCACCCGACCAGTGTGTGCGCTGGGCGTGAACACCGCGGAACGTTCACGTTAGCAGCGTAGAGTGGACGTGCCGACCCCCGTTCAGGGTGGTTGGCCTCGTTGAGGTGACTGTTCCGCGTTCCGGCTGTGCCCCGGAACGGTCCGTTCCGCCGGATGGCGTTCTTGCTCCTTGTGACGGCGTTGTTCACCGTTGTGACCACCGCGGGTTCGCCCACTCCTCCGCAGGAGGCCGTCTGTGCTGGTGAAGTCGAGCCAGGTTCACGCCGTACTGGCCTTGAGCCTGCTGTTGTGCCTGGTCGCGCCGGTCACCGCCGGAGCCGCGCCCGGAGTGCCTTCGACGTACCGGAACCGGATCGTGCTGCAGCTCCAGCAGAAGAACCAGTGGTGCTGGGCGAGTTCGGGCGCCACCATCGCCGCCTACCACGGCCTCGCCGTCAGCCAGACGCAGTTCTGTCAGCTCGCTCACAGTGAGTCCGGCGCGGACTGCGCGAACCTCCCGGGCACCCTCGCCGACCCGCAGCGCGCCTTCGCGAAGCTCGGGTTCACTTCGCCGGGCCGATACCTCGACCGGCGGCTCACCTACGCCGACGTCCGGACGCAGACCGCGGCGAACCGGCCGGTCGAGACCCGCGTCGGCTACCGCTCGGGCGGCGGCCACGCCCACGTCCTCTACGGCTACGACACCCGCGGCGACTGGGTGTTCTGGGGTGACCCCGGTCCGGCCAAGCGCTACAACTGGTCGACCTACGGCTACTACACGCACAACTCGTCGTTCACCTGGACGCACACGCTCACCGGGATCGCCCGATGAGCAGGCGGGCGCTCGTGCTCGCCGTGCTGACCGGCGCGGCGCTGCTGATGACGGCTCCGGTGTCAGGCGCGGCCCAGGCCGCCGGCATCAGCAGCGCCGACGCCGTGGCCGCGCACGCCGCAGCCGCCGGGTTCCAGGACGTCCTGGTCGGCTTCTTCGCGCAGGCGCCGGACGCGAAGGGGCCCGTGACGGTCGAAGTCGCCCCCGACGCCTTCCCCGTGTACGAGCTTTCGCCGGACTTCGTCGCGGGCAAGCCCGACGCGGCCCCAGGCGACTTCGCCTACTTCGCGATCCCCGCGCGTGCCTCCGACGGCCGGACCGCGACCCTCTGGTCGGTCCGCGGCTCCGACGGCGCCTGGCAGATCGGCAACATCGCCTCGGGTGACGTCGAGGGTGGGTACGCCCGGAAGCTGCCCGCGGGCGCCCAGCTGCTGCACGAACCGCAGATCGACGCCTGGTACGCGGTCCGCGACGGCCGGGTGACGTCGCTGGCCGACGGCAAGGCGGTCGCCGATTACCAGCGGACCGTCGCGGCCCGCTACGCCGACAAGCTCCCCGGCTCGGCCTACGACCGCAACGGCGAGGCCGGCGGCTACGACGCCACGTCCCAGGTGATGCCCCGCGGCGACGGCGGCCCGGCGCCGGCCGGCCACGACACCGGCTGGGTGCCGCTGCTGATCCTCGTCGGCGTGCTCGCGGTCAGCGGCGCCGGCTACGTGCTCCACCTGCGGCGCAACCCCGCCTAGACGAACCGGCGGGCTCGGCGTCGATCCCTTCCACCGAGCCCGCCGGTCCACCACCGCTAGGGTTTCCCCCGTGGGTCGACTGGTGGTCATCGAAGGGCTCGACGGCGCGGGCAAGCGCACGCTGGCCGACGGGCTGACGGCGCAGCTGGGCGCGAAGGGCGCGAGCGTGGCGTCGCTGGCGTTCCCGCGCTACGGCAAGAGCGTGCACGCGGACCTCGTCCGCGAAGCGCTGCACCGCGGGCACGGCGACCTCGCCGACTCGGTCTACGGCATGGCCATGCTCTACGCGCTGGACCGCAGCGGCGCCGCGGACGAGATCCGCGCGCTGCGGGACGCGCACGACGTCGTCCTGCTCGACCGGTACGTCGCTTCCAACGCCGCGTACGCGGCCGCGCGGCTGCAGCAGGACGCCGACGGCGAAGTCGTGAAGTGGGTGTGGGAGCTGGAGATCGACCGCTTCGGCCTGCCCCGCCCCGACGCGCACCTGCTCCTGCGCGTCGCGCCGGCGGTCGCGGCCGAGCGCGCCGAACGTCGTGCGGAGACCGAGACCGGCCGCGAGCGCGACGCCTTCGAGACCGACGACGGCCTGCAGCGGCGCTGCGCGGCTGTCTACGACGGGCTCGCCGCGGCCGGCTGGCTGGCGCCGTGGCACGTGCTGGACGGCGTCGCGGGCGTCGACCTCGAAGCGCTGGCGACGTCGCTGCTAGGCCAGTAGCCGGGCCGGGTCGAACTGCGCGATCGGGTGCGCCGTCGCGCCGTCGACCACCAGGTCGGCGACGATTTCGCCGATGACAGGGGCGAACTTGAAGCCGTGGCCGGAGAACCCGCAGGCGAGCACCACCCGCTCGTGCGCCGGGTGCGGGGCGAGCACGAAGCTTTCGTCGGCCGTGTCGGTGTACATGCACGTCGCGGCCCGGAGGAACGCGCCGGGCAGCGTCGGGAGGTGCCGCTTCAGGACGGACGCGATCTCGTGGACCTCCTCGCCCGACACGGTCCGGTCGATGCCGTCGGGGGTGCACGTCCGGCCGCCGCTGTCGAACGCGACCTTCACGCCGTCCGCGGGCGCGTTGTGCGCCGGGAAGCCGTAGAACGTGTAGCCGTCCGTTTCCCAGATGTAGACGGGGTGGTCCCGGAACGGCGCGATCCCGCCGGACGGCGCGAACCAGTACTGCACCTGCCGCCGGACCGTGAAGGCGACCCCGAAATCGAGCAGCACCTCGGCGGCCCACGCGCCGGGGCACAGCACCAGGCGATCGGCCGTGTAGTAGCTGTGCGACGTCCCGACGCGCACCCCGCCGGCCATCGTGCTCCAGGTGAACACCTTCTCTTCGTGGTGCAGTTCGGCGCCGCACCGCGCGGCGAGCTGCAGGTGCGCGGCGACGGTGCCTTCGGGGGACACGAGCCCGGCGCCCGGCTCGTACAGCGCGACTTCGTCCGGCGACGGCGTCATGGTCGGGAACCGGCGGCGGATCCCCGGCGCGTCGAGGAGTTCGTGCGGAATGCCGAACGCCCGGGCCGACGCCGTGCTGCCGGTGATCGTGCGGGAATCCGCCGTGCCGACCATGAGGCCGCCGCACCGGGTGAACAGCCGCCGCCCGCTGTCGCGTTCGAGGCCGTCCCACAGTTCGTGGGCCCGCAGCAGCAGCGGCACGTACTCGGGCCCTTCGAGGTACGCCTGGCGGGTGATCCGCGAACCGCCGTGGCTCGACCCGCGGTTGTGCACCGGCGCGAACTGGTCGATGCCCAGCACCCGCTGCCCGCGCTGCGCGAGCCGGTACGCCGCGGCGCTGCCCATCCCGCCGAGCCCGACGACGATCACGTCGTAGTGCGTCATGGCACCCTTCCGCAGTTGCGTCTTCGGCAACAACGTGCGTGGTGCGCGACGCAAATGTCAAGCGCGGGCGAACTCCATGACCCAGTTGGCCTCCCAGGTCCGCCCGCCGTCGGCGGAGAACTCCTGCTCCCACCGCGGGGTGGCCGTTTCGACGCCCGTCCAGGCGTAGTGCACCTTGATCGGCGCGCCGTCGTGGGTGTCGTCGCCGTGGAAGTCGCCGCGGCCGCCCTCGAAACGGCCGACGACCGGCGGCTGGAGCACCCCGGTCCGGCTGCTGGCCCAGTACAGCGACCATTCCGCGCGCTCGACGTCGAAGAGCCGGAGGGTGCAACCGCGGAAGCCGAGGGTCGGGAAGGCGATCTCGTCCACGTTGCCGCCGCCTTCGAAGAGGGACCAGCAGGTCGACGTGCCGGGGAAGACCGTCCAGTCGTCGCTGCCGGTCAGGGGCTTGGTGAGCCGCCGGTTCGTCACGGTCCAGGAGCCGATGAAGAAGTCGAAGTCGTTCATGACGGCCATCCTGGGGCGCCACCACTGACACCTTCTGTCAGTGGTGTCCGGCAGACTTCGCCGGGTGCGCGCGAGCCGGCTGGTGTCCCTGCTGTTGCTGCTGCAGAACCGCGGGCGGATGAGCGCCGCGCGGCTGGCGGCGGAGCTCGGCGTGACCGCGCGAACCGTCTACCGGGACGTCGAAGCACTGGCGGCTTCGGGAGTCCCGATCTACGCCGAGGGCGGCCCGAACGGCGGCTACCAGCTGATGGACGGCTACCGGACCCGGCTGACCGGCCTGACCGAGGGCGAGGCCGGGTCGCTGTTCCTCACCGGGCTGCCGCAGCCGGCCGCCGAGCTGGGCCTGGGCGCCCAGGTGGCCGCGGCCGAGCTCAAGCTGATGGCGGCGCTGCCGACGCCGTACCGCGACGCGTCGGTGCGGATCCGGCAGCGGTTCCACCTCGACGCGCCCGGCTGGTACCGCGAGGCGGACCCGGTGCCGCAGCTGCTCGCGGCCGCGGAAGCGCTGTGGCAGGACCGGGTCGTCGAGATCCGGTACCGCCGCTGGTCGCCGTCGCCCGGGGTCGTGACGCGGCGGCTGCACCCGCTCGGCCTGGTCCTCAAGGCCGGCGTCTGGTACCTCGTGGCCGCCGGCCCGCAGCCGCGGACCTACCGCGTCGGCAACATCGAGGAGCTGCGCGCGCTCGACGAGCACTTCACCCGGCCGGCCGGTTTCGAACTGGCGGAGTTCTGGCGCGAACACGTCGGACGGTACGAGGAAAGCGAATCCGGCGAGACGGCTCTCGTGCGGCTCTCCCCGGCCGGAATCGCCGCGCTGCCCGACATCCTCGGCCCGCGGGCGGCGCGGCTCGCGGCACGCACGCTCGAACCCGCGGACGCGGAAGGCTGGCAGCGCGCGGAAATCCCGCTGGAAAGCGTGCCCCACGCGGCCGCCGGGCTGCTGCGGCTCGGCGCGGACGCACAGGTGCTCGCGCCCGCGGAACTGGTGGCGCACATGGGATCCACGATCCGCGCGATGGCGCGGCTGTACCCCTAGTCCCGGAAGTACCCCAGCTGCGCGGAAAGCTCGTCCGCCGCCTCCGTCATCGGCTTCACGATCTGCTTCACGCGCTGCTTCGAAAGCCGGTACGACGGCCCGGAAGCGCTCATCGCGGCGACGACTTCCCCGCCCGGGCCGTGGATCGGCACCGCGACGGCGTGCATGCCGAGTTCGAGTTCCTCGTAGCAGGCCGCGTAGCCGTCTTCGAGGACCCGGTCCAATTCGGTCAGCAGCTCGTCCGGCTCGACCGTCGTGCGCGGGGTGTACCGCTCCAGTTTCCGCTTCAGCACCCGCTTGCGCTCGGTCTCGCCCATGTAGGCCAGCAGGACCTTGCCGCTGGAGGTCGCGTGCAGCGGCGTGCGCTGGCCGGTCCAGTTCTGGGTGGTGATCGCGGCCGAGCCGCGGGCCTGGCTGATGTTGATGGCCACGCCGTCGTCGGCGATCGCGATGTTCACCGTCTCGCCCAGTTCCTCGGCCAGCGCCAGGCAGCTGGCCCGGCCCAGTTTCGCCAGGTCCATCCGGCCGGTCGCGGCGCCGGCCAGCCGGACGACGCCGAAGCCGATGGCGTACTTCCCGCGTTCGCCGAGCTGCTCGACCAGGCCTCTGGTCTCCAGGACGCTCAGCAGCCGCGACGCCGTCGACTTGTGGACGCCCAGCTCGCCCGCGATCTCGGTGATGCCGGTTTCGCCGTTGCGCGCGAGCAGCTCCAGCACGCTGATGGCCCGGTCGACCGACTGCACCTGGCTCTGAGTTGCGTTGCCCGGGTCCTGGTTCCGCATGGCGCAACAGTATCCGTTTCGCCGTGTTCCTATCGGCTGAGTGGGCGAATCCCTTGACGGGGACACCGTCCGACCCGGATTGTTGCGCAAGAGGCAGAGCGTCTCGCAATGCGCAACTTTCACGTACCGTCCCGGCATCCTGTCAGTCGTTCTCCGGAGGCCCCGATGATCCGAGCCTGCGCCGTCGCCGACCTGCCCGCAGGAGAGGCACTCCGCCTCGACGGCGCCGCCCCGATCGCGGTGTTCCACACCGAGGACGGTTTCTTCGCCGTCGACGACACCTGCACGCACCAGGACGCTTCGCTCGCCGACGGCTGGCTCGAAGGCTGCTTCGTCGAATGTCCGCTGCACGCTTCGCAGTTCGACCTGCGCACCGGCGTGCCCACCTGCCTGCCGGCGAAGAAACCGCTGCGGACGTACGGCGTGGTCGTGACCGACGGCGTCGTGTACGTCGACGCGCCCGTCCCGGCCGTTCCCTGAACTTCCCTCACAGGTCCGTGAGGGCCGCGGCGGGGGACTCCGAGCCCCTCGGCGCGGCCCTCGCGGACCGTCCACCGGCACCCGGATGGAGCAGGACGGGGCCGCGATCTTGATCTTTCTGGTGGTCAAACACGCGGGTCGTGCGTGCGGGCGCCGGAACAAGTGCGAATATGTGGACATGAAGGCACGTGTTCTCGTGGTCGACGACGACCCCGCCCTCGCGGAGATGCTCACCATCGTGCTCCGTGGGGAGGGGTTCGACACGGCGGTGGTCGCCGACGGCTCACGCGCGCTGCCCGCGCTGCGTGAGCTGAAGCCCGACCTCGTCCTGCTCGACCTGATGCTGCCCGGGATGAACGGGATCGACGTCTGCAAGGCGATCCGCGGCGAGTCCGGGGTGCCGATCGTCATGCTCACCGCCAAGAGCGACACCGTGGACATCGTCCTCGGCCTGGAGTCCGGCGCGGACGACTACGTCGTCAAGCCGTTCAAGCCGAAGGAACTGGTCGCGCGGGTCCGGGCCCGGATGCGCCGCACCGAGGCCGAGCCCGCGGAGTCGCTCACCATCGGCGACCTGGCGATCGACGTGCCGGGCCACGAGGTCACCCGCGAGGGCAAGGCCATCCCGCTGACGCCGCTGGAGTTCGACCTGCTGGTGGCGCTGGCCCGCAAGCCGCGCCAGGTGTTCACCCGCGAGGTGCTGCTGGAGCAGGTGTGGGGCTACCGCCACGCCGCCGACACCCGGCTGGTGAACGTGCACGTCCAGCGGCTGCGGTCCAAGGTCGAGAAGGACCCCGAACACCCCGAGGTGGTGTTGACCGTTCGCGGTGTCGGGTACAAGGCCGGCCCGCCGTGATCAGTCGATGACGACTCCCGCGGCCGGCAGACGGCTCCCCGCGTTCGCGCGTTCGACGGCACGCCTGGTGCGGCGTGTCGTCGTTTTCGCGCGCCGCCGGGCGGTCGCGTTCAACGAGCTGTGGAAGCACTCGCTGCAGTTCCGCGTGACGGTGTCGACGCTGGCGCTGTCGTCGGCCGTGGTCTTCGTGCTGGGCATGGTGCTGCAGAACCAGATCACCGAGCGGCTGCTCGACACCAAGCGCGACGCGGCGATCGCGCAGACCCGCGCGGCCGCGGACACCGCGGCCGGTGAGCTGGTCGGCCTCGGCTCCGAGACCGACGAGGCGCTGACGAACCGGCTCGAGAACGCGCTGAAGAAGATCGCGATCACCCCGACCAGCCAGGACGCGGCCGGCTCGGCGGCGGGCACGTTCGTCCCGGTGCTCGCCAGCGGCGGCCGCAACCAGTCCGGCGACGTGGCGTCGGCGGGCCCGTTCGGGAACGTGCCGCCGCGGCTGCGCCAGTTCGTCGAAGCCGACCAGACGAGCTGGCTCGAGCACACCGTCACCGACGCCGGCGGCGGCCGCACGACGTACCTGATCGTCGGCACGCCGCTGAACACCGTGGCCAGCCCGCTGCAGCTGTACCTGCTGTTCCCGCTGACCACCGAGCAGAACACCGTCTCGACCGTGCAGAACACGCTGCTGGTCGGCGGGCTCGTGCTGCTGCTTCTGCTGGCCGGCATCACGAACCTGGTGACGCGGCAGGTGGTGCGGCCGGTCCGCCAGGCCGCGGCGGCGGCCGAGCAGTTCGCCGGCGGCGACCTCGACCAGCGGCTCGCCGTGCTCGGCGAGGACGACCTGGCGAAGCTCGCGGTGTCCTACAACGAGATGGCCGCCAGCATCCAGCGCCAGATCCGCCAGCTCGAGGAGTTCGGCGGCCTGCAGCGCCGGTTCACCTCCGACGTCTCGCACGAGCTGCGCACCCCGCTGACCACCGTCCGGATGGCCGCGGACGTGCTGCACGCGTCCCGCGAGCAGTTCCCGGCCGGGCTCGCGCGGTCGACGGAGCTGCTGGTCGACGAACTCGACCGGTTCGAAGCGCTGCTCGGCGACCTGCTGGAGATCAGCCGGCTCGACGCCGGTGTGGAGGAGCTGGCCGCGGAGTTCATCGACGTCCGCCCGATCGCCACCCGCGCGGTCGAGCAGGTGCGGGTGATCGCCGGCAACGCGGGCAGCTCGGTCGAGCTCGTGCTGCCCGAGGACGAGGTGATCGCCGAGGTCGACGCCCGCCGCGTCGAGCGGATCCTGCGCAACCTGCTGGCCAACGCCGTCGACCACAGCGAGGGCAAGCCGGTGGTGCTGACCGTCGGGGCGAACGAGACGGCGGTCGCGATCACGGTCCGGGACCACGGCGTCGGCCTGCGGCCGGGCGAGGCGGACCTGGTGTTCAACCGGTTCTGGCGCGCCGACCCGTCGCGCAACCGCCGCACCGGCGGCACCGGGCTCGGCCTGGCGATCAGCCAGGAGGACGCGCGCCTGCACGGCGGCGAGCTCGACGCCTGGGGCGAGCCCGGCCACGGCGCCTGCTTCCGGCTCCTGCTGCCGCGTTCCCAGGACGTGCCCGCCGGCGACCCGCCGCTGACCCTGCCGCCGCCGGACCGCTTCGCGACCGAGGTGCCGCTGGGGATCATCGACGTCACGGCGGCGCCGGAGGCGATCTTCGCGGAACGTGAGGGAATCGGTCAGTGATGCAACGCGCTTTTCGGGGGTCCGGGTGGCGAAGCCCCCGGCCCGGGGCGAAGTCCCGGTTGTCACGGCTGTTGCTGTCGGTGCTGTGTTTCGTGCTGGTCGCGGGCTGTGCGAACGTGCCGCTGGAATCGCAGCCGCAGGTGGTCCCCGGCGAGCGTCAGGGCCAGAGCTCCGGTGACGTGGTGCCGGAGCCGCCGCCGGGCATCGACCCGCTGTCGCTCGTCCGCGCGTTCGTCGGGGCGACGCTCAAGCCGGGCCAGAACAACGCTGCCGCCCGCGCCTACCTGGACGAGCAGGGCCGGCTGGGCTGGCGGCCGAGCCGCACCTTGACGATCATCCAGGACACCTTCGGCACGGTCTACGACACGAACCCGCCGCCCGACCCGAACACGCAGGTCGTCACCGTGCGCGGGGTCGACATCGGCTCGCTGGACCAGAACAGCGCGTTCGTGCCGGACCACAGCTCGGCGATGCTCCAGGTGAAGGTGCGCAAGCAGGCGAACGGCCAGTGGCGGATCGTCGACCCGCCCCCCGACCTGTACGCGACCGAGTCCGACTTCAGCGAGAACTACACCCCGGTCCCGATCAGCTTCTACTCGGAGTCGTCGAACACCTTCGTGCCGGATCGGCGGTACGTGGTCGCGAAACCGCAGTCCGGGCTGCCGGGGCGGGTGATGGACCTGCTGGTCAGCGGGCCGTCGACGAGCCTGGCCGGCGCGGTGAAGAACCTGCTCGGCGAGCCGATCGAGATCGACACGAACGTCAAGAGCCTCGACGACGGGACGCTGGTGGTGCCGCTGACCGGCCTCACCGGGGTGCCGGACGACATCCGGAACCTGATCGCGGCGCAGATCGTGCTGTCGCTGCAGTACGTCACGTCGGCGCGGATCCGCATCCTCGCCGACGGCGCCCCGCTGGTGCCGAACCACCCGGACTGGCGGCTGAACGAGCTGCCGGCGTACGGCGCGTCGCTGTCGATCGGCCAGGATCTCCTGGGCCTGATGACGGTGGGCGGCCGGGTCCGGTCGCTGGGCGACGGCGCCCCGGTGCCGGGGCCGGCGGGCAACGGCGGGTACGACGTGGTGAGCGCGGCCCAGTCGATCGACGGCAAGCGCCTGGCGGTGGTGGAGCGCAGCGACGGCGGGGTCCGCCTGAGAATCGGCGACCTCGGCCACGATCTGGCGCTGACGACGTTGAGCGGAAGCTCCTTGACCCGCCCGACGTGGCGCCCGGCGACGGGCGAGGTGTGGACGGTGGTCGACGAGCTGACGGTGTGCCGGATGGTCCTCGATCCGAACGGCCACTGGACGGCATTGCAGGTCAACGCCACGGACCTGACCCAGCAGGGCGGCGTGACGGAGCTCCGCTTCTCCCGCGACGGCGCCCGCGTGGCGGCGGTGATCAAGGGCGAGCTGTGGGTGGCCTCGGTGGTCGTCAACGGCGACTCGGTGTCCCTGCGCGAGCCGCGCCACCTCCAGCAGCACGAGCTGGAGGACGTGGTCGACGTGGACTGGGTGGCGCAGGACGGCCTGGTGGCGGTGACGAAGTCCCCGTCCCAGCCGGTGGTCCGCGTGACGGTGGACGGCCAGCGGATGGACGCGTTCAACAGCAGCAACCTGACCCCGACGGTCCACGGCGTGACGGCGGCCCCCAGCCGCCCGATCGTGGTGGCGGACGCGAACGGCCTGTGGACGGCATCGGTGCTGGGGGAGGTGTGGCGCCCGCAAAGCCACACGATGAAGGACGCGGATCCGTTCTACCCGGGCTGATTGTTTCGCTCGTGTGGGTGACGCCGGGGCGGCCGAAACTGTCGGTGCCGGTCGCGACACTGTCCGTGTGCTGAAGAGACTGATCGATCTGCTGATCCCGGCCCGCTGCGCGGCGTGCGGAGCGCGCGGGGAGCCGTGTTGTGCGCGGTGCGAGGGTGTGTGGGGCGCGGCCAGGGAAGTGGTGCGCGGGCCGGTGGTGGGTGTGGTGCGGGTGTTCGCGCTGGCCCGGTACCGGGGGGTGGGACGGAAGCTGCTGATCGCTTACAAGGAGCGGGGGCGGCGGGATTTGGCGCCGTCGCTGGGGAGGGTACTGGCGGAGGCGCTTGTCGAGCTGCCGCTGGGTGTGGATGGGGCGGCTGTTCCGGTGAGGCGGGACGGCGATCCGGCCCCGGCCAGCCAGGAATTGGCTGCGCGGGCCCGGGGGATCGGGTCGGAGCCGGTGTCCGGTCGCCGGTCGGCTGCGGAGGTTCGGGCGGTGCCGCCGGTTTCGCCTCGGGCGATCGGCCCGGTGTCCAGCCGCGGGTTGGCCGCGCAGGTTCAGGCACCCACCGTCAGGCGTGCGTTGTGCCTGGTCCCGGCCCCCAGCCGTCGCTCGGCGGCACGGGTGCGGGGAGGCCCCCACGTCGAGCGCCTGGCAAACGCCGCGGCAAGCGTCCTGGCGGCCCGCGGCATCGAGGCGACGGTGGCCCCGGCCCTCGAACTGACCGGCGGCGCCCGCGACGCAGTCGGCCTGAACCGCGAGCAACGCATCGCCAACCTCACCGGCCGCCTGCGGTTCCGCGAAGCGGGGCGTCCGCCACCCGGAATTCCGATCGTGGTGCTGGACGACGTGGTCACCACCGGAGCCACGGCGGCCGCCTGCGCCCGCGCGCTGGCGGCGGAGGGCTTTACGGTCTCCGCCGTCCTGACCCTGCTCGCAGCCGGCTGAACCGGGCGGGCCTTCCGAAGCCAGGGAAGGGGGTGATCCATACCCACCACTGTGGCCCCTCGCCGGGAGATGTGCACGCCGGCTGATCGTGCACGAGGTTCGAGCTGCCGCCGTGGCCCGGAATTCCCGTGGTACCGGTTCCGCTCCCGCCCTCGCAAGATCTCCGGCCGGCTGATCCCCACCCAGGTCGGGCGCCGAATCCACACCGGCCCGCGCGCCCGGGTGACTCGACATCACCTACACGAGTGACTTCACGCGGGAACGCGAACCGGCCCGCGCCCGTTGTCCGGGCATGAGGGTGCCGATCACGATCACTCGGCCGCCACACCACTCCACCGGAGTGGCGGCTGCGGGAGACGGGGCTGTCACCCTCGGCGTCCACGAAGAGACAGCGGTGCGCCGTCCGTGTGAAAGCACGGTGATCGCGCCGCGTCCGACCGGCGGGTGTTTTGCGGTGCCCACTTCGCGATCATTGCGTGCGGTGATCGATTCCCATCTCCTGACATCCCCCGGCTCGGGGGCTGTTGTAACGGGCGTGAGGAAGCTAACGTGCTCCGCAATCAGCAATCCCCGCAGGCAGGGAGGTGACGAGCCCATGTCCCTGGCGCCGGAGGTGCGCTGAGTCCGCGCTCGGTCACCGGAACGAGACGTCGTCCACCGTTTCCGAGTTCCTTCTCAGCCCGCGATCCGGGCTTACGTCCCCGCAATACCGGCGCCGTGTGTGAACACAACAGCTCGCAGTCATCTCAGCGAGGGAGGTCGTGTATGGACATCGTCGTTAAGGGCCGCAACGTGGAGGTGCCCGACCACTACCGGGCACTCGTCAGCGAAAAGCTGGCCCGCCTCGAGCGCTACGACAGGAAAGTCATCCGGTACGACGTGGAACTGTTCCACGAACCCAACCGGCGCCAGGCCAAGAGCTGCCAGCGCGTCGAAATCACCGGAAAGGGGCGAGGCCCGGCCGTACGCGCCGAAGCGTGTGCCGCCGACTTCTACGCGGCGCTCGATTCCGCAGTCACGAAGCTCGAAAACCGGCTGCGGAGGACACACGACCGGAGGCGCGTTCACTACGGGCGCAGCCGCCCGGAATCGGTCGCGGAAGCGACCTCGGCACTGCCGGGTGGTGGATCCCCGGCCGCAGCCAGTCCCGCCGCGCGTACCGCGGTGTTGGACGCACCCGAAGCCGAACCGCAGACGAACGGCTTCGCGAGTGCCGAAGAATTCCACCTGCCCCAGCAGCAGAGCTGGGCCGACGACGACCTGGGTCACCAGCCCGGTCGCGTCGTTCGCGAGAAGCAGCACACCGCGGAACCGATGACGGTGGACCAGGCTCTCTACGAGATGGAGCTGGTCGGCCACGACTTCTACCTCTTCAACGACTCCGAAGCGGGCCGGCCCAGCGTGGTCTACCGGCGGAAAGGCTTCGACTACGGCGTGATCCGGCTCGGCTGAGCCGGGGTCAAGGGAGGTCAGCCGGAGGGTCCGCACGCGCTCGCGTGCGGACCCCCCCCCAGACTAAAAACAATTTAAGCGCCCGGCCGCGCGGGGATAATTGTGTAAATGTGGAAGGCGTGGGGGAAAGAAGGGCCCCCATA
>NZ_JBFANY010000011.1:0-242734 GCF_040674975.1 Amycolatopsis sp. NPDC049688 | reverse complement strand
GTGCGGACCCTCCGCATGTCAGAACCTTATTCAGCCGCCGGCCGGCGGCTGAATAAGGTTCTCAGGACGTACGGCGTGTGCACACGACGGCCACCGTTCCCTACGATGGGGGTGGGAAGGTGGCGCCGAACACGGCCGCCACCGCGGGAGAACCTGCCCGGGACCGGCCTGGGCGTGCTCATATTCAGCTAGTGAGGTCGACCGGATGGTGCTGAACCGCCTGCTCCGCGCGGGTGAGGGCAAGATGGTGAAGCGGCTGCGCAACATCGCCGATCACATCAACACCCTCGAAGACGACGTCAAGGACCTGACCGACGCCGAGCTGCGGGCCAAGACCGAGGAGTTCCGCAAGCGGAACAGCGACGGCGAATCCCTCGACGACCTGCTGCCCGAGGCCTTCGCGGTCGTCCGGGAAGCGGCCAAGCGGGTGCTGGGCCAGCGGCACTTCGACGTGCAGCTGATGGGCGGCGCGGCCCTGCACCTCGGCCAGGTCGCCGAGATGAAGACCGGTGAGGGCAAGACGCTGACCTGCGTCCTCCCGGCGTACCTGAACGCGATCCCCGGCAAGGGCGTCCACGTCGTCACGACGAACGACTACCTCGCCAAGCGTGACTCGGAGTGGATGGGCCGCATCCACCGCTTCCTCGGCCTCGAGGTCGGCGTCATCCTTTCGGAGCAGCAGCCGGACGTGCGGCGCTCCCAGTACAACGCCGACATCACCTACGGCACGAACAACGAGTTCGGCTTCGACTACCTGCGCGACAACATGGCGTGGAGCCTCGACGACTGCGTGCAGCGCGGGCACAACTTCGCCATCGTCGACGAGGTGGACTCGATCCTCATCGACGAGGCCCGCACGCCGCTGATCATCTCCGGCCCGGCCGACCAGTCGTCGCGCTGGTACGTCGAGTTCGCCCGGCTCGCGCCGCTGATGCAGGGCATCGACACGACCACGATGGGCTCGCGGGAGCGCGTCGAGAAGACGAACCTGATCAACTCGAAGTACCACTACGAGGTCGACCAGCGGAAGCGCACGGTCGCCGTCACCGAGAAGGGTGTCCGGTTCGTCGAGGACCAGCTCGGCATCGACAACCTGTACGAGGCCGCGAACACCCCGCTGGTCGGGTACCTGAACAACGCGCTCAAGGTGAAGGAACTCTTCCACCGCGACAAGGACTACATCGTCCGCAACGGCGAAGTCATGATCGTCGACGAGTTCACCGGGCGCATCCTGCACGGCCGCCGCTACAACGAGGGCATGCACCAGGCGATCGAGGCCAAGGAAAAGGTCGAGATCAAGGCCGAGAACCAGACGCTGGCCACGATCACGCTGCAGAACTACTTCCGGCTCTACGACAAGCTTTCCGGCATGACCGGTACGGCCGAGACCGAGGCCGCGGAGTTCCACCAGACCTACAAGCTGGGTGTGGTGCCGATCCCGACGAACCGGCCGATGATCCGCGTCGACCAGGCGGACCTGATCTACAAGACCGAGCAGGCCAAGTTCGAGGCCGTCGCCGAGGACATCGCCGAGCGGCACGAGAAGGGCCAGCCGGTCCTGGTCGGCACCACGAGCGTCGAGAAGTCCGAGCACCTGTCGAAGCTGCTGGTGAAGCTGAGCGTGCCGCACGAGGTGCTGAACGCGAAGCACCACGACCGCGAGGCGCTGATCGTCGCGCGCGCGGGCCAGAAGGGCGCCGTCACGGTCGCCACGAACATGGCCGGCCGCGGTACCGACATCGTGCTGGGCGGCAACCCCGACCTGATCGCCGACCAGGTGCTGCGCGAGCGCGGCCTGGACCCGGTCGAGCACTCCGAGGAGTACGAGGCGGCCTGGCCCGAGGTCCTGGAGCAGGTCAAGGCGGAGTCGAAGGCCGAGGGCGAAGAGGTCCGCGAGGCGGGCGGGCTGTACGTGCTGGGTACCGAGCGGCACGAGTCGCGCCGCATCGACAACCAGCTCCGCGGCCGGTCCGGCCGTCAGGGTGACCCGGGCGAGTCCCGCTTCTACCTGTCGCTCGGTGACGAGCTCATGCGCCGCTTCAACGCGACCATGGTCGAGCGCGTCATGACGACCATGCGGCTGCCCGACGACGTGCCGATCGAGCACAAGATGGTCTCCAAGGCCATCAAGAGCGCGCAGACCCAGGTCGAGCAGATCAACATGGAGCAGCGCAAGGACGTCCTCAAGTACGACGAGGTCATGAACGAGCAGCGCAAGGTGATCTACGCCGAGCGCCACCGCGTCCTGGCCGGCGAGAACCTGCGCGACCAGATCGAGGGCATGCTCGAGGACGTCGTCAACGCCTATGTGGACGGCGCGACGGCCAACGGCTACGCCGAGGACTGGGACCACGAGAAGCTGTGGTCGGCGCTGAAGCAGCTCTACCCGGTCAGCATCGAGTGGGACGACCTGGTTGAGGACGGCGACCTCGACGCCCAGGGCCTGCGCGAAGCGCTGCTGCAGGACGCCCGCGACGCCTACGACAAGCGCGAAGCGGAGATCAACGCGCTGGTCGGCCCGGAGGGCATGCGGACCCTGGAGCACCAGGTGATGCTGACGGTCCTCGACCGCAAGTGGCGCGAGCACCTGTACGAAATGGACTACCTCAAGCAGGGCATCGGCATGCGGGCGCTGGCGCAGCGCGACCCGCTGATCGAGTACCAGCGCGAGGGCTTCGACATGTTCCGCGCGATGCTGGACTCGCTGAAGGAGGAGGCCGTCGGCTTCCTGTTCAACCTGCAGGTCGAGCGCGCGGAAGCCCCGCCTGCCGAGGCCGCGTCGGCGCTGCCCACGGGCGTCCCGTCGGGCAACGGCCAGGCGACGGAGGGCCGCCACGCGCGCCCGGCACCCCCGCAGCCGCCGACGACGGACACGGAATCGGTCCCGGCGGCCCTGCGCGGCAAGGGCCTCGGCGGCGGCGCTCAGCCGTCGGGCATGACCCTGTCCGGCCCGGGCGAGGACGGCGAGGTCGAGTCCCACGCCGAAGGCGGAGCCCGCCCCGCGGCGGGCGGCGCCGGCGGCACCCGCCGGGACCGTCGCGCCGCCCAGCGCGACGCGGCGAAGAAGGGCAAGAAGGGCCCGCGCCGCTGACGGACGAGAACGAACGGGGCGCGCGGCAGGTCCGCGCGCCCCGTTTTCGTATCCGGATGCGGCACGGGGTGCGGCCGGGACCGGTGCCGCGCGTGTGCCGGGATACCGCGGTGACCCGGCTCGGCTTTCGTACCCGGATACGGCTGGGACCGGTGCCGCGCGAGTGCCGGATACCGCGGCAGCCCGGCTCGGCTTTCGTACCCGGCCCGAATCGGCGCCAGCCTCGCTCGACCGCGGGGTGAGAACGCGCCGCACCGATGTGGACGATGCGGCGCGTTCCCTCCTCGTGCTGCGGTCCCGTTCGCCAGTCCCGCAAGGCGGGCTCCTCCCGGTCAGGCCGTCGGCGGCGAGCGAGCACCGGACACCCGTCTCACGCCGCCCGCCGGTTCGGGTGGGCCGGCTGCTGCGGCCTCAACAGTGCGAAACGCTCGCACCGCCAGCCCGTCGGCGTACGCGTGAAGCGGGCTGCCAGTGCGAACGACCGGCCGTCCGCCTCCACGCGGGCGCACGCCTCGACCACGTCCGGTGCCGGGGTGCACGTGTGGATCGTCTGCGTCCGGTGGCGTGGCCGCGGCAGGCGTGGGCCGCTGAGGCCCGCGTACACCTCCGGCGCCACCAGCGCCCGCACCTGCGCCGCCGGGCGGCGGCCGTCGTAGGCCTCCAGCAGCATGTTCAGCAGGTGGCCCACCTCGCCCGCGTCGAGCTGCCTCGGCGCCGGACATCGGCCGGCGCGGCGGTGCTCCCGCGGGGTCACCGATTGTTCGCCGGGACGTGGCACCTCGTAGTCGGCCAGTGTTCGCACGCGGTGTTCCTCGATCATTTTCTCCCCTTCCTGACTCGCATTCCCTTGGAGGGGGAACAGGCCGAAAAGGACACCGGAATCGCTCGATCCGGGCGAGAACCGCCGAAGCCGTGGATTCCCCGCAGCCGATGCGGTACGTCCGACCGGCGTTGTTGCGCACTGCGAGACACCGCGTTGCCGCCCCGGCTATGGTGTGCCGGGTGCTGAAAGGGCTATTGGTCGATTTCGCCGGAGTTCTCACCGATCCCGACGCAAGCCGGTTCTACGACTACCTGGCGGCCGCCCGCGAGCGAGGCGTCCGCACCGCGCTGCTGTCCAACGCCCCCGGGGCGTCGGACGAGGTCAAGAACACGATGCTGGGCTATTTCGACGCGCTGGTGTTTTCCGGCGAGGTCGGCGTGGCCAAACCGGACCCGGCGGTCTACCTGATCGCGGCCGACCGGCTCGGCCTGCCCGCGGCGCACTGCGCGTTCGTCGACGACTCCGCGACGAACATCCGCGGCGCCGTCCAGGCGGGCATGGTCGGGGTGCAGCACCGGTCGGTCGGCGAAACGCTCGAGGAGCTCGCGGTGCTGTTCCCGGAGTGGTGAGCGTCAGCGTGCGCGGCGGACCAGCTCGAACGACAGCACCGCGGCGGCGGCCGAGACGTTCAGCGACTCGGCGTCACCCGGCATCGGGATCGACAGCCACTCCGTGACGAGCTCGCCGACCTCCGGCCCGACCCCGGCCGTTTCGCCGCCGAGGACGAACGCGGCGCGCTGCGGCAGGTCCACGTCGAACACCGTGGTCTTCGCCGACGCGCCGAGCGCATAGACGCCGTAACCGGCTTCGGTGAGCAGTTCCGCGGCCTCCCGCGCCGACCCGCAGCGCAGCACCGGCGCGCGGAACGCCACCCCGGCCGACGCCTTGACGACCAGCGGGTCCAGCGCCGCGACGCCGCGCCGGGGCACGATCACGCCCTCCAGCCCGGCGGCGGTCGCCGTCCGCAGGATCATGCCGACGTTCGCCGGCGTGGTGATGCCGTCCAGCAGCAGCACCCGCGACGGCGGGCGCCGGTCGGCCAGCGCCGCGGAAAGCGCTCGCATCCGCGGCGCGACGACGTCGGCGAGCACGCCCTGATCCTGCTTGCCGTTGCCGGCGAGGACCTTGACCCGGTGGGCGCTGGCGCGCTGCACCGGCACCCCGGCGGCCTTCGCCGCGCGCTGGATCTCCGCTGCACCGGGGCCGCGGGCGGTGTCGGCGAGGATCACCTTGTCCACCCGCAGGCCGTCGTCCGCCAGCGCCTCGAGCACCGGCTTCCGGCCGTAGACGGTCAGAAAGCGGTCCTTCGGCGAGATTGTCGACTCATCACCCACACCCGGCAGTCTCGCATCATGAAAGGATCGCCCCATGCCCGACCGCCTTTCCGCGCTGGACGCCTCGTTCCTCTACGTCGAGGACCACGCGACGCCGATGCACGTCGGCGGGGTGGCGATCTTCGAGCGGCCGCGGTCCGGCTTCAGCTACGCGCAGCTGGTCGACCTCGTCGGCGGGCGGCTGGCGTACCTGCCGCGGTACCGGCAGCGGGTGCTGGAGGTGCCCGGCCACCTGGCGCGGCCGGTGTGGGTGGACGACGTCGACTTCGACCTCAACTACCACGTCCGGCGTTCCGCGCTGCCCCAGCCGGGCAGCGACGAGCAGCTGTTCGACCTGGTCGCGCGCCTGATGTCGCGGCGGCTGGCGCCGGAGCGGCCACTCTGGGAGGCGTACTTCATCGAAGGGCTGGCCGGCGACCGGGTGGCGCTGGTGACGAAGACCCACCAGTCCGTTGTGGACGGTGTCGGCACGATCGACCTCGGCCAGCTCATCCTCGACGCGACGCCGGCCGAGCCGGAGCCGTTCGAGGACATCTGGACCCCGCGCCGCGAGCCGAGCCGCACCCAGCTGGTGCTGGACGCGATCAGCGAGGGCGTCCAGCGGCCGGGCGAGGTGGTGGAGAACGTCCGGTCGGCGGCGAACGACGCGTTCGCGGCGGCGGGCAAGTTCGCCGAGACGGTCGGCGGGGTGGCGTCGACGCTGCGGACCCTGGTGAGCCCGGCGCCGCCCGGGCCGCTGAACGTCCGGGTGTCGGGCGGCCGCGTGTTCGCGGTGGTGCGCACGCGGCTGGAGGACTTCCGCAAGATCCGCGCGGCCCACGGCGGCACGGTCAACGACGTCGTCCTCGCCGCCATCACGGGTGCGCTGCGCGAGTGGCTGCTCTCGCGCGAGGAGCAGCTGACGCCGAACACGACGATCCGCGCGCTGGTCCCGCTGGCGGTGCGCGACGCCGAGACGGCCGAGTTCTCGACGCCGGGGCTGGTGGGCAACCAGGTGGCGGCGTACCTGGTGGACCTGCCGGTCGGCGAGCCGAACCCGGTCCTGCGGCTGCAGCACATCGGCCACGCGATGGCCGAGCACCTCGATTCGGGCCGTTCGGTGGCGGCGCGCGGGCTGCTCAAGGTCGGCGGCTTCGCCCCGGCTACGCTCCATTCGCTCGGCGCCCGCGCGGCGGGGTCGCTGTCCGGGCGCATCTTCAACGTCATGGTGACCAATTCCCCGGGCCCCCAGGTGCCGATGTACGCGGGAGAGGCCAGACTGGTCGAGATGTTCCCGGTGATGCCGTTGATGCGCACGCAGGCGCTGGCGATCGGGGTGACGTCCTACCACGGCGGCGTCTACTTCGGACTCAACGGCGACCGCAAGGCCGCGTTCGACGTGGACCTGGTGGCCGGGATGATCGAAGAGTCCTTGGAAGAGCTGAAGGGTGCGCACTGGTGAGGGTCTATCTGCCTGCGACCATCGCGATGCTTCGCGACCTCGAGTCGTCGGGGGAGTTCCGCGCCCGCAGCGGCACGGCGTTCGCGCTGACACCGGCGTTGCGCGAGGCGTACGTGAGCGGTTCGGACGAGGAACTGGAGTACGCGGCCCTGCTGGACGCGGCCCGGGCCTCGCTGAGGTTGATCGCGGCGGAGGAGAAGGGCGAGCCACGCCGGGTGGTGGTGTCGGCGGACGTTTCCGGCGTGACCCTGCGCCCGGACCTGGACGCCCCGGTGGTCCGCATCGGCGGCCCGATCCCGCTGTCGGCGGTGGCGGCAATCCACGTGGACGCGCCCGAAGCAGCCGAGGCAGTAGCGGCGGCCGCGGCGGTGATCGACGCGGCGGACCTGGGGGACCCGGACGCGGAGTTCACCCTGGGGGACGCCGAGGACCATGAACTGGCTTGGTATGCGCCGCAGGAACTGCCGTTCTTGCTGGAGCTGCTCTGAGTTGTCCACAGGTGTGAGTACCTGTGGACAACTCGGAGACTCAGGCCACGAACCAGTCCGGCCCCGGTGCCGGCCGCTCGCACTCCCACCCGGTCGTCTCTCGCAGCTTCGTCGAATCGACCCGCTGTGACCGCCCCATCGGTTCCGCCAGCGGGATCCGCGAAACGAGCCACTTCGGCAGCGCCCGCGCTCGGCGTATCCCCGCCGCCGCGGCCATCGCCGCGCCCAGCTCCTCCTTCAACACCGGTGGCGCCCCCACGTTGTAAACGCCCGAAGGCGCCGTCAACGCCGCCACTGCCGCCGCTGCGGCGTCGGAGGGGTGGATCGCCGTCGTCCAGTCCTCCCGGGACCCCATGATCAGCGGTGCTCCGCGGCGGGCCGCCGCCAGCAGGGCCGATGTCGCCGTGTCCGGGCCCACCAGCTGGCCGATCCGCAGCCGGACCACCGTCCGGTCCGTCAAGGCCGCCACGTTCTCGTGCGCTGTCACCGAAGACGCCGTCACCACCCCGGGACGCAGGGGAGCGTCCTCGGTGAGCACTCGGGAGCCGCCGTCGGCGTACACGAACGAGATGCCCTCCTGGACCACCGTCCGCACCTCTTCCACCTGCCGGACCGCCGCCGCCAGCGCCGCGCTTCCCGCCAGGCGGACCTGGTCGTTCGCCGCCCACGCCGCCTTGCTGGTCATCTTCCGGGGGATGCGCGTCGCCAGGTTCAGCACCGCGTCGTGCCCCCGCAACGCCGCGGCCAGCGAATCGGCCGAAAACAGGTCCCCGAGCACCGGTTTCGCACCGGTTGCCTGCACCGCCTGCACCCGTTCCGCGGACCGTGCCAGGCCGCTCACCTCGTGTCCCGCCGCCAGCAGCTTCGCCACCGCCGGTGCGCCCAGTACGCCCGTTGCCCCGATCACCAGTACCCGCATGTCCGTCTCCTTTCGAGCTGACCACTGGACGAGGCAGCCGGGGGAAACGTGACTACCCCACTTCGCCTGCCGGCGGGGGCTGGACGTCGACCGGGGTGCCCCAGTCCGAATACCGCGTCGTGATGCGTGCTTCGGCGCCCGGCAGGATCGGGGAGAGGTCCAGGACGATCTGCAGGGGCCGGTGCGCGTCGTCGAGCCACAGCTCCACCGGGAACTTGCCCGCCGCCGCGTCCGGGGGCAGGCCCGCGGGCAGGTCGGGGCCCAGGCGGGCCAGGTCGAGGTCGACGCGGTAGTGCTCGGCCGGCACGCCGTTCAGCTGCCCGCGCTCCGCCGCGACGATCGTGCCCGCCGTCCGGATCTCGCCCAGCGTGTGCGCCGGGTCGTTCTGCGTGGTCAGCTGGGTGAGGTTGCCGCCGAGGACCTGGGAAAACGGGTCCGTGCCGGCCGCGGCGACCACGATCCACGGCTTCCCCGCGCCGACCTCGTCGCGCGAGCCCTCCGGCACCTTCGCGTACAGCTTGCCGCCCACCGCCCGCAGCTCCATCGGCTCGCCGAGGAAGTCCGTCGTCATCACCTGGGCCGTTCCGCCGGCGCCGAACCGCGCCTGGCCCTGGCCCTTGGACCGGACCGAGCCGACGGCGACGTCCGTGCCGAACTTCGCCGAGCCGCTGCTCGTCGTGGCCGCCGTGGCGGCGTCGGCCAGCGCCCGCGCGTCGTCGAACGCCGGTGGCCGCGGCGGGTCGGAACACGCCGCGGCGAGCAGGGCGGCCAGCAGCACCACGGCGGCTTTGCGCATGTGACCACCAAAACACAGCGGCTCCCCCGAACCCGTTCGGGGGAGCCGCTGCTACTCAGTGTCGTCCGGCGTCAGCGACCGGCCTTCTTCATCAGCTCGCCGAGGTCGACGACCTGGTCGGCCGGCGGGGCCGTCACGTCGACCTGGGTGCCCCAGTCGCTGTACTTCATGGTGAACTTCGCGTCGCCGGCCGGCGCGCCCAGCGCCTGCATCAGCGGGCCCTGGTCCATGGTGACCTGCACCGGCAGGTTGTCCTTGTCCAGCCACAGCTCGGCCGGGATCTTGATGTCCTTGCCCTTGAGCATGTCGGTGAGCTTGTCGCGCGCCGCGGCCGGCACCTGGCCGGTGAACTGGTCGATGGCCTTGGCGACGTCGAGCTCCACCTTGTAGTGGTTGACCTGCTCGCCGTTCAGCTCGGTCTGGTCGGAGGAGATGATCCGGCCGGTCTTGGAGATCTGGTCGAGCATCTTGCCCGGGTCGCTCTGCTCCGCCGACTGCGACAGCGCGCCGCCGAGGGCCTGCGAGACCGGGTCCGTGCCGTCGGCCGAGATCTTGGCCCACGTCTTGTCGGTGCCCATCTGCTTCTGCTCTTCGGCGGGCAGCTTGATGTACATGACCTTGTCGACCATGCGCATCTCGGTGGTCTGGCCGGCCGCGGTGCTCGTCATGGAGAACTTCGTGTCCGCGCCGTCGAACGCCATCGCGCCGGTCGCGGTCATCGACTGGCCGGCGGCCGAGCCCTCCATCGTGAACTTCGCCGACTTCGACTTCTCGGTGCCCTGCTTGGACGCCGACGCCAGCTGGATCGCGTCGGTGAACGGGGAAGCAAGGCCCTTGCTGCCGCCGTCGGACTGGGACTGGCCGGCGGCGACCGGCTGGGCGGTGCCGGAGTTGCCGCTGCACGCCGTCAGCGTCAGCGCCAGCACGGCGGCGCTCGCGGCGACCAGGGTGGTCTTGCGCATCGAATTCCCCTCAGAGTCGGATGGGTCCGCTCGGCATATCGCCCGAACGGGCGAATAATTACACCTCTGACGGTGACGACCCGCGGCCGGTTCCCGGTTGTCTCAGGATTCGGTGGCGCGGGTCACATCGTGCCCGCCGCGGGAGGCCAGCAGGCGCCGCAGTGACGCGAGCCGCTCGGGGCTCGCCGTGCCTTCGGTGACGACGTCGTCGAGCGCGCAGTCCGGGTCCTCGGGCGGCCCCAGGTGCCCGCAGCCCGACGGGCACTCCTCGGCCGCCGCGGCGAACTCCTCGAAGGCGTCGACGATGTCGTCCGCGGTGACGTGGGCGAGCCCGAACGACCGCACCCCCGGCGTGTCGATGACCCAGCCGCCGTCGGGCAGGGGCAGCGCCACCGCCGCGACGGACGTGTGCCGCCCCTTGCCGACCGCGCTCACCACGCCGGTGGCCAGTTCGGCGTCCGGCACCAGGCGGTTGACCAGCGTGGACTTGCCGACGCCGGAGTGCCCGACCAGCGCTGTCACGCGGTCCTTCAGCATGTCGGCGAGGCCCTCGGGCTCTTCGTCGAACCGGGTGACGATCGCCGGGATGTCGAGGCCCGCGTAGCCGGCCAGGAGCTCGTCCGGGCTGGCCAGGTCGGCCTTCGTCAGGCACAGGACGGGCTCGACGCCGCCGGCGTAGCAGGCGACGATGCAGCGGTCGATGAAGCCGGTGCGCGGCGGCGGGTCGGCCAGCGCGGTGACGATCAGCAGGCGTTCGGCGTTGGCGACGACCAGCCGTTCGTACGGGTCGGTGTCGTCGGCCGTGCGCAGCAGGGAGCTGGTGCGGTCGTCGACCCGGACGATCCGGGCCAGGGTGTCCGGCTTGCCGGAGACGTCCCCGACGATGCCGACCCGGTCGCCGACGACCACCGGCGTCCGGCCCATCTCGCGGGCCCGCATCGCCGTGATCACCCGGCCGGGATCGGCGTCGATCGCGCAGGTCCAGCGGCCGCGGTCCTTGCCGATGACCATGGCCGTGACGGCGTCGGCGTGCTCGGGACGGCGCTTGCTGCGGGGCCGGGTGCCCTTGCCCGGACGCACGCGGACGTCGGACTCGTCCAGCCTGCTCCAGTCGTTGCGCGCCAAACCCTCGTCCTCTCGTGCGCCGGTGCCCACCCGAATGATCCCACGTCGCTCGCCAGGGCCCTGGCCTGCGTGTAACGATGGCGTCCCGGACGTATCCGGCACGAGGAGGTTGGGATGTGCGGCCGCTACGCCGCCACGAAGGACCCGGCGAAGCTGATCGAGGAGTTCGACGCGATCGACCTCACCGAGGGGCACGCGCGTGCCGACCACAACGTGGCGCCGACGAAGAACGTCGTGACGGTCGTGCAGCGGCACCCGCGTGACGAGGACGGCCAGGTGCTCGAGGACGAGCCGGCCGAGCGCTCGCTGCGGATGATGAAGTGGGGCCTGGTGCCGTTCTGGGCCAAGGACCCGTCGGTCGGCTCGCGGATGATCAACACGCGCGCCGAGACGGCGGCCGAGAAGCCCGCCTTCCGCCGCGCGCTGGTGTCGCGCCGCTGCCTGGTGCCGGCCGACGGCTGGTTCGAGTGGCGCCGCACGGGCAAGGAGAAGGAGCCGTTCTACATGACGTCTCCCGACGGTTCGTCGATCGCCTTCGGCGGCATCTGGGAGACCTGGCGGCCGAAGGACGACGACAACGCGGCGCCGCTGATCACCTTCTCGATCATCACGACCGACGCGGCGGGCCAGCTCACCGACGTCCACCACCGGATGCCGCTGATCGTGCCCCGCTCGCACTGGGACGGCTGGCTCGACCCGGACCGCGAGGACGTCACGGACCTGCTGGTCCCGACGCCGGACGACATCGTGGCGTCGCTGGAGCTGCGGCCGATCTCGAGCCGCGTGAACAACGTCCGCAACAACGGCCCCGAGCTGCTGGAGCGCGTCGACCCGGCGCACGAGAGCACTCTCTTCTCATGACGGCCCTCGAGATCGACACCGCCTACGGCCCGGCGCGGGTCTACCTGCACTGCGCCGAGGAGGGCACGGCGGTGCTGATGCTCGGCCACGGAGCGGGCGGCGGCCTCGACGCGAAGGACCTGGTGGAGGTGACCCGCGCGGCCCAGGCGGCCGGCGTGCACGTGGCCCTGGTGGAACAGCCGTACCGGGTGGCGGGCCGCCGCGCCCCGGCCCCGGCGAACCAGCTGGACACGGCCTGGCTGACGGTGGCGGACGAGTTGTCGGAGCGCTTCGACGCCCTGCCGTTCGTGTTCGGCGGCCGGTCGTCCGGGGCGCGGGTGGCGTGCCGGACGGCGTCGGCCGGGCAGGCGGTCGCGGTGCTGTGCCTGGCGTTCCCGGAGCACCCGCCGGGCAAGCCGGAGAAGACGCGCCAGCCGGAGCTGGACGCGGTGGAGGTGCCGGTGCTGGTGGTCCAGGGTTCGCGGGATCCCTTCGGCCGCCCGGCGGCCGGGCCGCATCACGAGGTGGTCGTGGTGGACGGGGACCACAACCTGTCGGCGGATTTGGAGTCGGTTTCACGGGCGGCGACGGAATGGCTGTCGCGGGTGCTGCGGCCGCTGGCCTGAAATGCGGGTGCCTGCGGGCCGCGCAACGGTTAGCGTCGTCTGCTCGTGGAGGAAATCCCGCTGACCGGCGGCAATGTGAGCGCCGGGGTCGTCCGGGTGGGCAAGACCGTGCGCCGGCCGGCCGGACCGTGGACCCCCTCGGTGCACTGCCTGCTCGAGCACCTGCGATCGGTCGGTTTTGCCGGCGCTCCCCGGCCGCTGGGGCTCGACGAGCGGGGCCGCGAGGTGCTCGAGTTCATCCCCGGTGACGTGCCCTGGCCCGGCCACGTCGACCTGCTGCTGCCCGACGCCGCGGTGACGGCCGTCGGCCGGCTGGTCCGGGAGTTCCACGACGCGGTCGCCGGCTTCGTCCCGCCCGCCGATGCGTCGTGGCAGGTCCTCATCCCCGCCGACGGCACCGAGATCGTCGCCCACCACGACCTCGCGCCGTGGAACCTGGTCGTGGGCTCGCGGCGCTGGGCGTTCATCGACTGGGACACCGCCGCCCCGGGAACCCGGCTCTGGGACCTCGCGTACGCCGCGAACGGCTTCGGGCTGCTGCCCGACGCGGTGCGACCGGACCGAGCGGCCCGGCGGTTGCGGCTCCTGGCCGACGCCTACGACCTGGCCGAGGGACAACGCCGTGAGCTGGCCCGCCTGCTCGGACCGCGAGCTCGGTCGATGTACGACTTCCTGGCCGCCCAGGCCACGGCGGGTACCGAGCCCTGGCGGCGGCTCTGGAACGACGGCCACGGCACCCATTGGCGCCGCCGGGCCGACCACCTCGACCGCCACCACGACCTCTGGTTGCGTGCGCTCCTGGCCTGAACCCGCAGCTCAGGCCGCTATCGCAGCCACCACCGCGCTCGTCAGCCGGATCAGGTCGCCCGGGGCCACCTCGACCTCCAGCCCGCGCCGGCCCGCCGAGCAGAACACCGTCTCGAACCCCTCCGCCGACTTGTCGATCACCACCGGCAGCCGGCTCCGGTGGCCCAACGGCGAGATCCCGCCCAGCACGTACCCCGTCGCGCGCTGGGCCGCCGCCGGGTCCGCCATCTTCGCCTTCTTGCCGCCCGCCGCGGCCGCCAGTGCCTTCAGGTCCAGCTGGCCCGTGACCGGCACCACGCCGACCACCAGCCGGCCGTCCACCTCCGCCACCAGCGTCTTGAACACCCGTGCGCGGTCCAGGCCCAGCGCCTCCACCGCCTCCAGGCCGTACGATTCCGCGCGCGGGTCGTGGTCGTAAGCGTGCAGCGTGTGCGCCACTTTCTGCTTCACCAACAGCGCCGTCGCCGGGGTGCCCTTGCCAGCCATGGCGGAAGTCTAGGGAATGCCCGATCCCCCCGATCGGTTGTACGGGGCGTGACCACAACGCTCGCCACCACACGCTCACGCAGCCGCCGCCGTCCCGAGGCACCGGCGAACCGCGGCGTGCCCGGTCCCCGCGTAAACTCGGGTCCGCCGTATGCGCGCACGCGCATCGACGCCGAGCGGGAAGGGAACGGTTTGCCGAGCACGCAGAACTCAGCGCCGGAAGAAGCGACCGAGGCCGAGCGCGCCGAGCGCTTCGAGCGGGACGCGATGCCGCTGCTCGACCAGCTGTACTCGGCCGCGATGCGGATGACCCGCAACCCCGCCGATGCCGAGGACCTGGTCCAGGAGACCTACCTGAAGGCGTACGCCGCCTTCGCGTCCTTCAAGGCCGGCACGAACCTCAAGGCCTGGATGTACCGCATCCTGACCAACACCTACATCAACGGCTACCGCAAGCGGCAGCGGCAGCCCGTGCAGGCGCCCACCGAGGAGATCACCGACTGGCAGATCGCCAAGGCGGAGAGTCACACCTCCAGCGGGCTGCGGTCGGCCGAGGTCGAGGCGATGGACAACCTCCCCGACACCGACGTCAAGGCCGCCCTGCAGAAGCTGCCCGAGGAGTTCCGGCTGGCCGTCTACCTGGCCGACGTCGAGGGCTTCGCGTACAAGGAGATCGCCGAGATCATGGACACGCCCATCGGCACCGTGATGTCCCGTCTGCACCGCGGCCGTGCCCAGCTGCGCGACCTGCTCGCCGACGTCGCGCGGGAACGCGGCTTCATCCGGGGCGCCAAGGAGGAGGTGGCGGGGCGATGAACGACATGTGCGAAGGCGCGTCGGACAAGGTCCGCTGCGAAGAGGCGCTCGCCGACATCTACCTGCTGCTCGACCGCGAGTGCAGCCCGGAGCGGGACGCGGCGCTGCGCGCCCACATCGAGGACTGCCCGCCGTGCCTCGAGGAGTACGGCATCGACGAGCACATCAAGCAGCTGCTGGCCCGCAAGTGCGGCGGCGACCACGCTCCGGCCGAGCTGAAGAGCCGGCTGCGCGCGTCGATCCGCCAGACCGTCGCCACCCGGGGCGGCGTCACCGTGGAACGCACCGAGATCACCCTCGAACAGCGCTCCGAGTAGCGCCCGAGCATGACGAAGGCCCCCACCCGATCGGGTGGGGGCCTTCGTCATGCCGGACGCCGGATCAGGCGTTGGGCTTCTTGCCGTGGTTCGCGCCGTTCTTCTTCCGGTCGCGACGCTTGCGGGCGCGCTTCGACATGCTCCACTCCTCGTCGTCAAAGGTTCCTGGTCAAGTGTGTCATGACGCTCCGCTCTGGTTGGATGGGGTGCGTGTCCACGCTCGCCGAACTGCTCGCCGACAACACCGGCCTCCCCGGTGAGGCGGCGGACCACCTCCAGACCGTCGTCGCCGAGTGGCAGCTGCTGGCCGACCTCTCCTTCGCGGACTTCCTGCTCTGGGTCCCGGTGACCGAGGAGCTGCAGCCGGACGGCGGCGACTTCGTCTGCGTCGCGCACGCGCGCCCGACGACGGCGCCCACCGCGCACCCTGAGGACGTCGTCGGGACGCGGTTCACCGTCGACGAGCACCCGCAGCTGGCGAAGGCCATGCGCGAGGTGCGGATCTGCCGCGAAGAGGACCCGCACTGGTACCGCGACCTGCCGATGCGGCGCGAGGCCATCCCCGTCCGGTTCCACGACCAGGTGATCGCCGTGATGAGCCGCGAGACGAACCTGGCGGCGCCGCGCGTGCCCTCGCCGTTGGAGATCGCGTACCTCGGCAGCGCCGGCGACCTGTGCCAGATGATCGTCGACGGGACGTTCCCGCCGAACGGCACCAACGCGACCGACACGCACACCTCGCCGCGGGTCGGCGACGGGCTGATCCGCCTCGATTCGAGCGGCACGGTCGTCTTCGCCAGCCCGAACGGCCTGTCCGCCTACCACCGGATGGGGCACGAGTCCGACCTGGTCGGGACGCGCCTGGCGCCGTTGACGCGGTCGCTGATCCGCGACCCGTTCGACGCGACCGAGGTGTCCCACCGGATCATCGAGGCGCTCGACGGGAAGCCGTCGAGCCGCACGGAAGCCGACTCGCGACGCGGCGCCGTGGTGCTGTTCCGCGCGCTGCCGCTGCGGCCGGCGGGCCAGGCGGCGGGCGCCCTGGTGCTGGTCCGCGACGTCACCGAGGTGAAACGGCGTGACCGCGCCCTGCTGTCGAAGGATGCGACGATCCGGGAGATCCACCACCGGGTGAAGAACAACCTGCAGACGGTGGCGGCGCTGCTGCGGCTGCAGTCCCGGCGGACGTCGTCGGAGGAGGCGCGGCTGGCGCTGGCGGAGTCGGTCCGCCGGGTGACGTCGATCGCGCTGGTGCACGAGGCCCTGTCGATTTCCGTGGACGAGCGCGTCGACCTCGACAAGCTGCTCGACAACGTGCTGCCGATGGTCGGCGAAGTGGCGACGGCGGAGTCGCAGGTCAGCATGTCGCGGAAGGGCTCGTTCGGGGTGGTGGTCGCGGAGATCGCGACGCCGCTGGTGATGGTGCTGGCCGAGCTGGTGCAGAACGCGATCGAGCACGCGTTCCCGGCGGGCCGGTCGGGCAAGGTCGAGCTGATCGTGGAGCGGTCGGCCCGCTGGCTGGACGTCGTGATCCGCGACAACGGGCGCGGCCTGCCGTCGGGGTTCTCGCTGGAACGGTCGGACGGCCTGGGGCTGCAGATCGTCCGCACGCTGGTGGAGTCGGAGCTGCGGGGCTCGCTTTCGCTGCGGAAGGTGCGGGCGGAGGGATCGTCGACCCGCGTGACGGGCACGGAAGCCGCGCTGCGCATCCCGCTGTCCCGCCGTCTCTGACTCGTGTCGTCCCTTCAATCACGCGTGTCGTCTCCCTGATCACGCGAGTCGGCTGCTCAATCACGCGTGTGCCCATTCGCCGTGTGATTGAGAGGTCGGCACGCGTGATTGAAGGGACGACACGCGTGATTGGGGGGACGACACGTTGAAGGCCCGGCACCAGGTGCGTGGTGCCGGGCCGTTCGACGTTTCGTGAGGACTTGAAGTCCCGGTGAGGTTTCGCCGCACCCGTTGCCAGGTGGTTTCGCCTCGGTTGTTAAGCTCAGACCGGGTAGGTATCACCCCAGACGGCGTGGGCACGACGAATGCCCGCCGGGTGAATTTCCTGCTCGGCCTGGGTGGATCCAGAGAAACTTAGGCGTTGGTACGCGTGCCGATGTGCGTACGGCGGCGCTTGAGCGCGCGTCGCTCGTCCTCGCTCATGCCGCCCCACACGCCCGCGTCCTGGCCGCTGGCCAGAGCCCAGGCCAGGCAGTCGGAAGCGACGGTGCAGCGGTGGCACACGGCCTTCGCCTGCGTAACCTGCGACAGAGCAGGACCGCTGGTTCCCACCGGGAAGAACAGCTCGGGGTCCTCGTCTCGGCAGGCCGCGTCGTGGCGCCAGTCCATGTTCGTGAGCTCCTTCATATGGCGCGGGAGGGCCGCGCCACAGTCGTCATGGCGGTCGTTTTTGGGTGCTTGTGAATGCTTTCACGAAGCACCGCTTTCGACAAGGGTTTCTTGGAGATCGGTGAGTCAGGTCACCCGGCCGAGCGACCCCTCTGACCTGCGGTTTCTCTCCGAAACAGCCGCCCCGGGGGAAGGCTGATGCGCTGAGTGGAGCTTCTGCGTCGACGAACGGCAGATTTCACTTTGCCGCAGGCGATCAGCGGTCCCGTCGTCACACGATTACCGACAGTGCATCCGGGACGCTGAAGAACTCCACCCTGGTCCGCTGGCCGACGAGGTCGCCGTCCACCTGGAAGTTTACCGGTTCAGCTGCGTCGATGCGGATCATCGGCACGTCGTCGTGACGCACGAGACGCCGGCCGCGTTGGTTGCTCTTCGTAGCCAAAGCTTGCCGTACATGCTTGAACACGGTGGGCAATCCCAGACCGTTCAGCGCGAACAAACCCAATCCCGTCTCGAACGAGCAACCCGGATTGAGGTGCACCGCGCGCTGCCCCAAATAACTCCACGGATCGGTGTTCGACACGAAAGCGGTCAGCGCTTCGGCGGGTTCCTCGCCCGGGATGCGGATCGTCAGGGCCGGCCTGCCCAGCGGCGGCCGGAAGTAGGAGCGGACGGCGGCCCGCAGGTACAGGCCGGCGGTCGTCTGCTTGCCGCGGCGCTTGGCGACCCGGCCGACGACGTCGGCGTCCCAGCCGAGCCCGGCGTTGAAGGTGAACCAGTGCCCGTCGGCCAGGCCGAGCCCGACGCGGCGCGAGCGGTCGTTCTCCAGGGCGTTGAGCAGCTGGTGGGTGGCCTCGAAGGAGTCCGCCGAGATCCCGAGGGCACGCGCGAACACGTTGGCCGAGCCGCCCGGGACGACACCCAAGGCGGGGATGTGACCGATTTCGGCCGGGTCGCCACCGCCTCTTCCGGAGGTCTCGGTGTCGGCCAGGAGTCCGTTGACGACCTCGTTGACCGTGCCGTCGCCGCCGTGGGCCACGACCAGGTCGATTCCGTCCCGCGCGGCCGAGCGCGCCACGGCCATCGCGTGGCCGCGGTAGTCCGTCTCGACCACGTCGAGCTTCACCTGGCTGGCCAGCGCGTGCGCCAGCACGTCCCGGCCACCGGCGGTGGTCGAGGTCGCCTGGGGGTTCACCACGAGGATTGCGCGCACCACCGCAGGGTAGGTGACTTCCGGCGGCCCGAGAACCTTCCGGCGCCTCATGGTGACGGGCGCAACCCCGGGGAACAGCACCTTCGAGACCCTGTGCCGGGCGGTCCTCCTTCACGCGCGAGTGTCCGCTCGTCGTGACAAGTGCACCCGGGCCGACCGCCCGCTCATCGACGACATCTTGATTTTCGACGCCGGGGCGGTCCCGCGAAAACGGCCGACCGGGTGGCATACGATCGAATGAGCTCACGCACGGTGACCCGCCCTGGTGGAGTCCACTGTGTCGTCGAGAACCTGTGCTCGCGCAAAGGACTCCCGGAAGGCCGCCGCAGTGAAGCTCTCGCCCGCTCCCCGTGAGGTCCGGCTGGCCGGCGTGGTCACCGCGGTGCCGTCGCTCGCCCTGCTGGTGTTCGGGGTGGTCGTACTGGTGAACGGGCTGGGCTCGACGGCGCAGCCGGGCAACAACGTCTTCGTCGAGTCGGGCACGTTCATCGTGGTGGCGCTGGCGTTCCTGGCCGCGTCGGCCGGGCTGGTCCTGGGGCAGACGTGGGCGCGTTCGCCGGGCGTGGTGATCGCGCTGATCGTGATCGGACTCGGCTGGTACCTGCTGGGCCCGTCCGGCGAGCCGCTGTGGGGCGTGCCGGTCGCGCTGTTCGGCATCGCGGCGCTGGCCCTGCTGTTCCGGCGCCCGTCCCGAGCCTGGGCGCTGGGCCTGCGCGAAGGCGAGAGCGAGACGGAAGCGGCCGAACGCGGCGGTCTCGCCGGCCGCCGCGCCGAGCGCGAAGGCCACGAAGACGACTAAGCCTGCGCGGCCAGGGCCTTCAACGGCTCGTCCGTGAGGCGGTTGACGGTCCACTCGTCCATCGGGACCGCGCCGAGGGCCTTGTAGAACTCCGTCGCCGGGTTCCAGTCCAGCACCGACCACTCGAGCCGCGCGTAGCCGTTCGCGACGCACTCCGCGGCCAGGGCCGCGAGCAGCGCCTTGCCCAGGCCCGAGCCGCGGTGGGACGAGCTGACGTAGAGGTCCTCCAGGTAGATCCCGTGGACGCCGCGCCAGGTCGAGAAGTTGAGGAACCAGACCGCGAAACCGACGATCTCGCCGTCCACTTCGGCCACGTGCCCGAACAGCTTCGGTGCCTCGCCGAACAGGGCCTCGTGGAGCTGGGGAGCCGTCAGGTGGCACTCGTCCGGCGCGCGCTCATAGTCCGCCAGTTCGTGCGCCAAGCGAACGGCGGCTTCGACGTCGTCGGGCCGGATGCGGCGGATGCGGTCGTCGGGCACGTCAGTCCTCCGCGGGCAGCAGGTTGAGGTGTTCGATCTGGGGTTCGCCGCGCTCGTCGCCGAGCACTGCGATGCCCGCCGCGTCCAGTCCGAAGTGGACGCCGGCGGTGGCGGGCAGGCCGAGCCAGCGCGCGACCAGAACCCGGCTGAAGTGGCCGTGGCCCACCAGGATCACGTCGCCGGCTTCGATGTCGCGGCGCGCCCGGTCCAGCACGCGGTCCGCGCGGGCGGAAACGTCCGAAGCGCTTTCGCCGCCCGGGCTCGGGTGGGTCCAGACCGTCCAGCCCGGCACGGTCTCGCGGATCTTCGGCGTGGTGACGCCTTCGTAGTCGCCGTAGTCCCACTCGGCGAGGTCTTCGGTGACGTCGTCGACGCGCAGCCCGGCCAGCGCGGCCGTGCGCAGGGCCCGGGCGCGCGGGCTCGACAGCACCAGCGACGGGCCGCCGACCAGGCTGCGGAGGGTGCCGCCGGCCGCACGGGCCTGGCCTTCGCCCGCCGGCGTCAGCGGGATGTCCGTGCGGCCCGTGTGCCGCCCGTTCAGCGACCATTCGGTCTGCCCGTGCCGGAGGAGGAAGAGACGGTTGGTCACGGGCCCGAATATATCCGGCGGTTTGCGCGGCGGCTGGCCGTCTGCTTAGCTACTGAACGGTAGCTTAGTTCGAGGAGACCTCCATGTCCCTGACGCCGACGTTCGCGATGTGGCACCGGCTGGCCGGGAAGCCGGGCGGGAAACAGCTGTTCAGCGCGGCAATGTGCGTGCGGGTGCCGTACTTCCGCACGGTGCTGCCGTCGGTGCGCGAGCTGCGGCCCGGCCACTGCGAGGTGACCGCACCGAAGTGGTGGGGTGTTCACAACCACATCAAGACGTTCCACGCGATCGCGGCCTGCAACCTCGCCGAGATCGCGATGGGGATGCTCGCCGAAGCCACGGTCCCCACCACGCACCGCTGGCTGCCGAAGGGCATGAACGTCCAGTACGTCGCCAAGGCGGAGACGGGCCTGCGCGCGGTCGCGTCGCTGCCCGAGCTGCCGGAGTTCGGGGCCGAGGGTTTCGACCTCGAAGTCCCGGTGACCATTTCGGACGCGAAGGGCAAGCCGGTGGTCACCGGGACGATCACCGTCTGGGTGACGCCGAAGAGGCGTTAGAGCTGCTTGTACTGCACGTACGTCGTCTGGTGGAACGTGTTCCGCCCCGACGGTGACGGCAGACCCAGCCGCCGGTCGACGAGCGGGCCGAGCACGCCGCAGCCGTGCGTGGCCGGCAGCGCGAGATCCGGGTCCACGACACCGAAGTGCATGGTCGGCGGGTTCTTCGAAAGCACCGTCGGCGGCACCGCGGGGTCGTCGTGGACGACCGTGTGCAGCACGCCGAGGGTGCAGTCCTTGCGCAGCAACGGGTGCCGCAGGGTGGCGGAGACGTCCAGTTCGCCGCGCCGCGCCTCATTGCTCTGGAAGTCCGAGTAGCCGCCGTAGTGCAGCTGCAGCGTCGTGCCCGCCAGGCCGGGGACGGTCACCGGCTCGTGCCGCAGCGCACCGAACACCTGCGCGTACTGGCCGTTCACCCGGCCTTCGCTGAACGTCAGCCGGATTTCGCCGAGCGGGATCTCGCGCTCGCCGATCGTCAGTTTTCCTTGGGAGACGAAGGCTTCACAACGCCAGGTGCCCGGATCGGCGTTCGGCGGCGGCGCCGGGCAGTCGGTGAAGTCGAACGCCGGAAGGTCCTCCGCGGACGCCGTCCCCGGCAGCAGAGCCAAAGCGGCCGCGGCCGCCCCCAGTGCGAGAAGTTTCATGGCCGTGAGCCTGCTCGGAACACCCGGCGGGGACATCCGGGATCGTCCCCAGGGTGGCCCCGGGATTCGTCAGGGGCCGAGCCGGGCCAGTGCGTCGACGAAGCTGTCGTCGGCGCCCGCGAAGAACTCGGCGTCCGCGGCTTCGACGTCCTTCAGCGCCTTCGCGACCAGTTCCAGGCCGGCCGGGGTGACTTCCAGGCGCTTCGCGCGGGCGTCGGCCGGGTCGTCGGCGCGGGCCAGCAGGCCGCGATCGGCGAGCTTGCGGACGACCTGGCTGGTCATCATCGTGTCGGTGCCGGCCTGGTCGGCGAGCTGCCGCTGGGTGGGTGGCTCGCCCGCGCGGGTGAGCCACCACGTCGTCGTCAGCAGCACGAACTGGACGTGCGTGAGGTCGTGCGGGGCCAGCGCGGCCCGCATCGCCCGCTGCCAGGCCAGCGTCACGCGCCACAGCAGGAAGCCGGGGCTGCGCTCGGGGCCCGGCAAGCGGGACTCAGGGGACGTCATACGCGTGAGCTTGCCTCAGCCAGTCGCGCCAGCGCGCGCATGGCGTCCGGGGTGTCTTCCGTGACCTGCGGGCCGAACCCCTCCGGGCCGTCGATCGTGACGCGGTAGGTGATCCGCGTGCCGCCGTCGACGTCGGTCAGCTCGTGCTCGAACCGCAGGTGCACGTCCGGCAGCACGGTCTCGTCGGTGAAGCTCCGGCCCTCGGTGACCTCGGTCAGGGTGAACGGGATCGGCGGCATGCCGTCCATCGTCATGGTGCCGCTGGTGCCGACGGCGAACGGACCGTCGATGACGACCGACCGGACGCCGGCGTCCCACTCCGGCCAGCGGCTCGTGTCGGCCCAGAGCGGCCAGATCGCGGCGGCGGGGGCGGCGGACGTCTCGCTGTGCTCGTACTCGTAAAGTGCCATGCGAGCAGACTATATGCGCGCTTACTAAAAGCGCAAGCGGCCTGGCGGCCGGAGGGTGGTCAGTTCGCCGAGCGCAGCTTGTCGTAGTAGGCGACGCAGTCCGCGTACACCGGGAGCAGCCCCTGGTCGACGGCTTCGGCGAGGGTCGGCGCGTTCCGGTCCTTGTCGGACAGGATCGGCTCGACGTCGGTGGGCCAAGGCAGGTCCAGCGCGGGATCGAGCGGCGTGATGCCGTGCTCGCCGGTGGGGTTGTACGGCTCCGAGCAGAAGTACGACATCACGGTGTCGTCTTCCAGGGCGGCGAAGCCGTGCCCGAGACCCTCCGCGAGGTACATCGCGCGGAACTCGCGCGAGTCGAGCACGACCGCGTCCCACTGCCCGAAGGTCGGCGAGCCGACGCGGAGGTCGACGACGATGTCGAGCAGCGAGCCGCGCGGGCAGTAGATGTACTTGGCCTGGCCGGGCGGGGTGTCGGCGAAGTGGAGGCCGCGGATCGTGCCGCGCCGGGACACGCTGTGGTTCGCCTGGCCGAGCCGCAGCGGGTGGCCGGCCGCCGCGCGGAAGACGTCGTCCTGGAACGGGGCGACGAACAGGCCCCGGTCGTCGGGGAACGCCCGGGGGGAGAACTCGTAGGCGTCCGGGACGCGCAGCCGGCGGAATTGCATGGCGTCACCTTATCGGGCGCCCTACAAAACCGGACGGACGTCTTGGGAATTGCCGGGGAAACGGCGCCGGTGTGACATCAACCGCACCGAGGGGTCACCCGCGGCACGGGACCTGTCACAATGGCGGGACCGCCGCGTCCGCGGCCATCGCCAGACCCACGGCACCGATGGCCGACGTGACGCCTCGCCGACAGGCCGGCGCTACCGCGCTGGGCTGCCGTGCCGGGATTCCCCCACGGTTTCCCCCTTGAGGACCGTGGTCCCAGCCCGCATGCCCAGGAGAAATTCCAGTGACCCACGTCCGAACCGCGAGTTCCGTCATTCCCACTGGACGAATGACGGAAACGACGACAGGAAACCCCATGACCGACCCCACCGGCACTGTCGCGCCGGTCACCGACGAAGAGATCTTCACCGGGCACGAGGGCGGCAAGCTCTCGGTGGCGGCCACCCGCCCCATTTCCAGCCCGCGTGACCTTTCGATCGCGTACACCCCGGGTGTGGCGAAGGTGAGCCGCGCGATCGCCGAAGACGCGGCCAAGGCCAAGCGCTACACGTGGGCGGACCGGCTGGTCGTCGTGGTCAGCGACGGGACGGCGGTGCTCGGCCTCGGCGACATCGGCGCGAGCGCGTCGCTGCCGGTCATGGAGGGCAAGTCGGTCCTCTTCAAGACCTTCGGCGGGCTCGACTCGATCCCGCTGGTGCTGGACACCACCGACGTCGACGAGATCGTCGAGACGCTGGTGCGGCTGCGGCCGTCGTTCGGCGCGGTCAACCTGGAGGACGTCTCCGCGCCGCGGTGCTTCGAGCTGGAGGACAAGCTCAAGGAGGCGCTCGACTGCCCGGTCATGCACGACGACCAGCACGGCACGGCGATCGTCACGCTGGCCGCGCTGCGCGGGGCGAACCTGGTCCTCGACCGGGCCATCGCCGACCAGCGGGTCGTGGTCTCCGGCGCCGGTGCGGCCGGCGTGGCCTGCGCGAAGATCCTCCAGGAGGCGGGCATCGGGGACGTCACCGTCCTCGACTCCCGCGGCATCATCCACCCGGGCCGGGACGGCCTGAACCCGGTCAAGCAGCGGCTGGCGGCGACGACGAACAAGGCCGGGCTCCGCGGCGGCCTGGCCGAGGCGCTGGAAGGCGCCGACGTGTTCCTCGGCCTGTCCGGCGCGACCATCGACGAGTCCCTGCTGGGCCGGATGGCGGGCGGCGGCATCGTGTTCGCACTGTCCAACCCGGACCCGGAAGTTCACCCGGAGGTGGCGGCCCGCTACGCGTCGATCGTGGCGACCGGGCGGAGCGACTTCCCGAACCAGATCAACAACGTGCTGGCGTTCCCGGGCGTCTTCCGCGGCGCGCTCGACTCGGGCGCGCGGGCGATCACGGAGAACATGAAGCTGGCCGCGGCCGAGGCGATCGTCTCGGTGGCCATGGACGACCTGGGCCCGGACCGGATCGTCCCGTCGCCGCTCGACCCGCGCGTGGCCCCCGAGGTCGCGGCCGCGGTGGCCAAGGCCGCCGAAGCCGACGGCGTCACGGCCTGACTGCCCTGCCGCGGCCGGTCGTGAGTGGTCAGGCGAGTTCTAACTCGTCTGAACACTCACGAGGGCCGCGGCAGGCTCAGGGACGCAGCAGGTCGGGCAGGCGGTGGCGGGGGACGTCGACCAGGCGCAGGTCCGTCAGGTCCTCGGGGACGTCGAGGGCGACGTTCGCCAGGCGGGCGTGGGCGCGGGTGAGGATCTCGTCCTGGTGCTCCACCGCGTCCGCCACCACCACCGCGTGGCGGTTGTCCGGTGTGCTTCGCAGGTAGCGCAGCGTGTACTTACTCCGGATGAGGTCCGCGAGGGCCGTCTGCGACCGCTCGTCCGCGAGGTCCGGGTGCGCGTTGGGGACCAGCAGCGCCAGGCGCCGGGCGTTCGTGCCCAGCAGCGTCCGCAGCAGCCACGGGCCGGGGTCGCCCGAGAGGTCCATCGCGATCGCGTCGCCCTCGGGGCCGGAGATCGACCAGTCCACCGGCCGCGACTCCAGCGCCAGCCCGCCGGAAACCGCGATCTCCTTCAGCTTCTCCAGCAGCGCCGGTTTCGTCCCGGCCGCCTCCACCGACTGCGGCCCGTGCGTGTAGATCGCCTTGCCGCCGCGCATCTTCTTGGCCTTCGCCGTCGGCTGGCAGACGTACAGGTCCGCCGCGCTGCCGATCGCCTGCGCGCCGAAGTAGCGGTTGAAGCCCGGCAGGATCGCCTCGAACGTCAGCCCCAGCGTGGCCAGCGAGCGCTGCACCTGCGCGCCCAGCGCCGGGTGGCGCGGGCTGTAGCCGTAGGCCAGCAGCAGCCGTCCTTCGCTCGGCTCGCGCAGCGCCTGCACCCCGCGCGCCGCGAACAGCCCCATGCCTTCGGGCGTGTACGGCGGATCGCTGAACACCAGGTCGAACCGGCCCGCGAAGGCCGGTGGGAGGCCGACGCGCAGGTCCGCGTGCGCCGTCGCGATCCCGCGCTCGCCGCGGTCGTCCAGGTAGGCGAGCACGCGCTCGTCGAGGTCGACGACGGTCAGCGACGCCGCCGGGCAGACCGCCCGCACCGCCAGCGACGTCAGGTCGTGGTCGCCGAGGAACAGCAGCCGCGCCGAGGCGAGGTCGTACTGCGCGTCGAGCCACAGGGCCCGGCGCAGCACGGTCTCCGGCGTCGCCTGCACGTGGTCGAGCGCGGCCAGCGGCGACGGCACCTCGGCCACCCACTCGGCGACCTTCGGCAGCAGCTCGTGCGCCGCGACGGCTTCGTCCAGCGGGTCGGCGTAGCGGGGCGCGCGGTACTGCAGGTACGACGCCGCGACGCCGGGGGCGATGCGCAGGCGGTCGCCGCTGCGGTCCAGGTCGTCGCCGAGGGCGGTGAGGACGGCCTCCACGCTGCGCCGCGGGGCCGTCGACAGCCGGACCAGCTCACCGAGGTCGTGGTCGCCGGTGCGCAGCAGGTCGAGGACGCGGTACAGCGGGCGGACGCCGACGCCGTGGGCGGCGAGGACGTCGTCGAGGGCGTTCACGGACTCCGAGCCTAGTGGTCACCTGCCGGAACAGCGTGCCAACCACCGCGTACTCGGCTACGGTCGAACCGACCGGGACATGGGGAGTGGCAGTGACCATCGAATTCCGCGACGTGACCAAGCAGTATCCGGATGGGACGGTCGCCGTCGACAAGCTGAACCTGACGGTCGAGGACGGCACGATCACCGTGTTCGTCGGCCCGTCCGGCTGCGGCAAGACGACGTCGCTGCGGATGATCAACCGGATGGTCGAGCCGACCGGCGGGCAGGTGCTGCTGGACGGCAAGGACGTCGCCGAGGGCGACCCGGCGCTGCTGCGCCGCGGCATCGGTTACGTCATCCAGCACGCCGGGCTCTTCCCTCACCGGACGGTGCTGGACAACATCGCCACCGTGCCGCTGCTTTCGGGCTGGGACAAGGGAAAGGCGCGCAAGCGGGCCGCCGAGCTGCTGGAGATCATCGGCCTGCCGCTCGAGCTCGGCAAGCGGTACCCGGCGCAGCTTTCGGGTGGCCAGCAGCAGCGCGTCGGCGTCGCCCGTGCGCTCGCCGCGGACTCGCCGGTGCTGCTGATGGACGAGCCGTTCTCCGCGGTCGACCCGGTGGTGCGCGAGGGCCTGCAGGACGAGCTGCTGCGGCTGCAGTCGCAGCTGGGCAAGACGATCGTGTTCGTCACCCACGACATCGACGAGGCCGTCCGGCTCGGCGACAAGGTGGCGGTGATGCGCGTCGGCGGCAGGCTGGCCCAGTACGGCACGCCCGCCGACGTCCTGCGTCACCCGGTGGACGACTTCGTCGCCTCCTTCGTCGGCCGGGACCGCGGCTACCGCGGGCTTTCGTTCCTCTCCGCCGAAGGCGTCGAGGTCAAGGAACTGGAGCTGGTCGAGATCGGCGCCGCGGTGTCCGCGAGCGACGGCTGGCGGCTCGCCGTCAACGCCGACAAGCACCCCCGCGGCTGGCTGCCGCCGAACTCCACTGTGGACGGCCCGCTCGCCGAAGACGACCTCGTGGCCGGCGGTTCACTGTGGATCCGGGGCACGCCGATCCGCGGTGCGCTCGACGCGGCGCTGTCGTCGCCCGCCAGCCTCGGCGTCGTCGTCGACGACGACCACCGCGTGCTCGGTGCCGTGGTCGCGCGGCAGGTCCTGGACGTGATCGAGGCGACCCCGCAGGCGTCATGAGCTTCTTCGACGAGCTCGGGCGGTACCTGAGCAGCGCGAACACGCGCGCCGAGATCCTCGGTGACCTGGGCGACCACGTGTACCTCGCGCTGCTTCCGCTGGTGCTCGGCATCGTCCTGGCCATCGCCGCGGGCTGGCTCGGCCACCGCTGGCCGCCCGCCCGCCAGGCGCTGACGGTACTGGCGAACCTGCTCTACACGATTCCGTCGCTCGCGCTGTTCGTCGTCATCCCCGGCCTGATCGGGTCGAAGATCCTCGACAGCGTCAACGTCGTCGTCGCGCTGACCATCTACACGACGGCGCTGCTGGTCCGCCCGGTGCTCGACGCCCTCGACGCGGTGCCGCCGCCGGTGATCGCCGCCGCGACCGCCGTCGGGTACAAGCCGCTGCGCCGGTTCTTCGCCGTCGAGCTGCCGCTGTCGGTGCCGGTGCTGGCGGCCGGCGTGCGGGTCGCGTCGGTCAGCAACATCAGCCTGGTCAGCGTGGGCGCGCTGATCGGCACCGGCGGCCTCGGCGTGCTGTTCACCGACGGCTTCCAGCGCGAGTACTTCTCGCCGATCGTGGCCGGCATCGTACTGACGCTGCTGCTGGCGCTGGTCGTCGACCTCGTCCTGGTCGGCATCCGGAACCTCCTGACACCGTGGGAACGGGTGAGCGCCGCATGATCACCGATCTCCTGCACTGGTTCGGCGACCCGGCGCACTGGTCCGGGCCCGACGGCATCCCGCAGCGGCTGCTGGAACACCTGGGCTACACCGCACTGTCGCTGGTGATCGCGCTGGTCGTCGCGGTCCCCTTGGGACTGTTCGTCGGCCACACGGGACGCGGTGGCGTCGCGCTGGTCAGCGTGGGCAACGCCATCCGCGCGCTGCCGACGCTGGGGCTCGTCACGTTCCTGTTCCTGCTCTTCACCGAAAGCGTCACCTCGACGATCATCGGGCTCGTCGTGCTGGCCGTGCCGCCGATCCTGGCCGGGACGTACGCCGGGCTGCAGGCGACCGACCACGGCGTGGTCGACGCCGCCGAGGGCGTCGGGATGACCGGCTGGCAGCGGCTGTGGCAGGTCGAGGTGCCGATCTCGCTGCCGCTGGTGCTGGGCGGCATCCGCAACGCCGTGCTCCAGCTCGTGGCGACCGCCGCGGTGGCCGCCTACGTCGGACTCGGTGGCCTGGGCCGGTTCCTGCTCGACGGACTGGCCATTTTGGACTACGCCGAGGTCGTCGCGGGCGCGTTGCTGACGACGTTGCTGGCCGTCGTCCTGGACCTGCTGTTCGCGGGGCTGAACCGCGCCCTGGTGCCGCGGGGCGTGCGGCTCGCCGCAGCGGCGAAGAAGGTGACCGCGTGAAACGGCTGGTCCTCCTGGTGGTTCTGGTGCTGGCGGCCGGGTGTGGCAACCCGCTCGCGGGTGGCGGTGAGGGCGGCGCGACCGGCGACATCATCATCGGCGCGTCCGACGTCGGGGAAAGCCTGCTGCTGGCCCAGATCTACGCCGGCGCGCTGCGGGACGCCGGTGCCGCGAACGTGACCGTGCGGCCGCCGGTGGGCAGCCGCGAGGTCGTCGTCAAGGCGCTGCAGGACAAGTCGCTGTCGGTGGTGCCGGACTACAGCGGGAACCTGTTGCGGTACTTCGACAAGGACACCACGGCGACGAAGCCGCAGGACGTCTACGCGCAGCTGCGGCAGAAGCTCCCCGCCGGCTTCGAGGTGCTGGACCAGGCGCCGGCCGAGGACAAGGACCTGCTCGTCGTCGGCCCGCAGCTGGCGGCTTCCGGCGTGAAGACGTTCTCGGACCTGGGCCCGCGCTGTCGCGAGCTGGTGTTCGGCGGTCCGGGGCAGTGGAGCAGCCGCTGGAAGGACAAGATCAAGGCGCTGTACGGCTGCGAGTTCAAGGAGATCCGCACGACCGACACCGGCGGCCCGGTGACGGTGGCCGCGCTGAAGTCCGGGGACGTGCAGGTGGCCGACCTGTTCAGCACGTCGTCGACGATCGCCGCGAACGGGTTCGTGCCGCTGGTCGACGACAAGAACATGTTCCCGGCGCAGAACATCGTGCCGCTGGTGGCCCGCGGGACGCTGTCGCCCGCCGAAACGGCCGCGTTGAACCGCGTTTCGGCGGCGCTGACCACCGAGCAGCTCACGCGGCTCAACGTCGAATTCACCGAGGAGAAGCGGAACCCCCTCGACATCGCCGAGGACTTCCTCGCCCGCAACCACCTCAAGTCCTAGGCTCGTACCGGTCGAACACCGTCTCCAGCACCCCCTCGCCGCGGGTGAGCCCCGGCAGGCGCCGCTGTAGGCCGTGCACTTCGGCGGCCGGGAGGTCGCCTTCGATGCGCGCCTCCGGTCCGTCCAAATTGGTCTGTTTCGGGATCCCGCGCACGCGGGCGACGGCCTGGGTGACGGCGCTGATCGTGTCGGCCGGGACGTCGAGGGTGAACCGGTGGATCGGTTCGCACTCCACCGTCCCGGCCCGGTCCAGGGCTTCCCGGAGCACGATCGGCGTCAGGTCGCGGAAGTCGCCGGCGGTGCTCGACATGCTCTTGTCGAACGTGCCGTGGGAGTGGCTTTGCCTGGCGTAGTAACCCGAGTGCGTCATGGTGACCGCGCACGCCGGGATCGACCAGCTCGCCAGCGTCGCCCGCACGGTCTCTTCGACGGCGCGGAAGAACGCCGCCGGCATGGAGCCCGGCTCGACCGCCAGCCCGAACGTGACGCCGCTGTCGGCCGGTTCGACGCGGAGGCCGACGGTGGCGAGGAAGGGGTCCGCGTCCTCGCCGATCAGCCGGACGGATTCGCCGGTGCCGGTCACCCGCTGGACGTGGATCGTGGTCGTTTCGCCGAACTCGACGTCGACGCCGTATTCGTCGGCGAGCGTCGCCTGGATGACCTCTTTCTGGACTTCGCCGTACAGGGAAAGGAGGATTTCCGAGCCGTCGACCTGCAGCCCGATCAGCGGGTCCTGTTCGGCGAGCTGGGCGAGCGCCGCGTGGAGCGCACCCTTGTCGCCGCCGGTCGTCACGACGGTCCGGAGCGTCGGCGGCGCGAACTGCCGCCCGGCCGACGCCGGGGGCTCGCCGATCGCGTCGCCGATCCGGGCGTCGAGGCCGGTGACGCGGGCGATCCGGCCGGCGGTGACCCGGTCGCGCCGGACGGCCTTGCCCTGCTCGAAGACGTGGATCGCGGTGACCTTGCCCGCCGGGAGCTTCTGCCGGACGCGCAGTGTGCCGGAGAACACGCGGACCAGCACCGCTTTCCGCTTGTCCACTTTGAACACCGTGCCGGACAGCGGGCCGCCGGAGTCCTCTTCGGACTTCGGCAGCAGGTCCACGACGGCCGCGCGGAGTTCGTCGACACCGTCGCCGGTGAGCGCCGAACCCTCGAACACGGGAGCGGGCGGCAGTTTGCGGGCGATCTCGGCCCGGACACGGCCGGGGTCGGCGCCGCGGCGGTCGGTCTTGTTGACGAAGACGACCGCCGGGATGCCGAGCCGGTCCAGTGCCCTGGCGAGCACGCGCGTCTGCGCCTGGACGCCTTCGACGGCCGAGACGACGAGCACGGCGCCGTCGAGCACGCTGAGCACCCGTTCCACCTCGGCGATGAAGTCCGGGTGGCCGGGGGTGTCGATGAGGTTGACGGTGGTGGCGCCGATCGCGAACGAGACGACGGCGGACTTGATGGTGATCCCGCGGGCGCGTTCGAGCGCGAGCGTGTCGGTCTGCGTGGTGCCGTCGTCGACGCGGCCCAGCCGGTCGATCACGCCGGCGGCCAGCAGCAGCCGCTCGGTGAGGGTGGTCTTACCGGCGTCGACGTGCGCGAGAATACCCAGGTTGAGTGTCGGCAACGAGCTTCATGTCCTCGGTGTAGGCGGTTTCGGCCAACGGGAAGAACACGAAAGCTCGGCGCATGATCACTCCAGGGGGTCGGGTCGGTTTCAAGTGAAGCAGACACCGGCACATGCGGCAACCGGTTAACGATCCACGGCCAGGCGGACGCCGAGGCCGATGAAGATGCCCCCGGTGGCGACCTCGATCCGGCGCTGGTTCTTCTTCCGCCGGACCCACCCGCCGACGCGGCCGGCCAGGACGCCGACCGCGCCGTCGACAAGGAACTCGAAAACGATCATGATCGCGCCGAGGACGGCGAACTGCAGCCAGACGTGCCCCCGCGCGGGGTCGACGAACTGCGGGAGGAAGGCGATGGTGAAGGTGACCATCTTCGGGTTGAGCAGGTTGGTGAGCAGGCCGCTGAGGTAGGCGCGGTCACTCCGGCGTTCGACGAGCGGCTTGCGGTTGCGGATGGCCTGGATGCCCAGATAAATGAGGTAGGCGGCGCCGACGATCCGCACGACGGTGAAGGCGACAGGGACGGCGGCGAAGAGCGCGGCGAGCCCGGCCGCGGCGACGGCGACGTGGATCGCTTCGCTGGTGGCGACTCCGGCCGTGGCGAGCAGGCCGGCCTTCGGGCCCCCGCGCATGCCGCAGCCGAGGATGAAGAGCATGTCCGGCCCCGGCGTGACCATCGCGACGGCGGTGGTCACGAGGAAGGCCAGGAGGAGGTGCTGGTCGACCGGCATGGCCCGATCCTCACACGCCGGCCGCGCCGCACGAACTCCTTTTCCGCCCTCAGCCCCGCACGGCCGCCGCGACGCGGGCCGCGTCCTCGATGCCCCGCTCCGGCGGCTCCTCCGGCAGGGGCAGCAGCACCACCGAGCCGCTGCCGGCTTCGTGCAGGGAACGGACCGCGGCCGCGCAGGTGTCCAGGTCGCCGCAGACGGCCAGGCGGTCGATCCACTCCGGGCGCAGGCCGGCCGCCAGCTCGTCCACTGTGGACGTCGAATCCATCAGGGCGAGCAGGTCCGCGGCGAACGGCAGGCCTTCCACCTGGACGCGCGAGCCCGGGTTCAGGGACTCCGCGACGGTGGTGCGGGCCCGCTCGCGGTCACCGAGGGCCAGCCAGTTGTAGGTGACCAGGGCGTGCGGGCCGGTGGCCGCGATGCCCGCCAGCGCCGTCCGGACGAACTCGGGCGGGGACGGCTCGGCCAGGATCGTCCCGTCCGCCGAGGTCCCGGCCACCGCCAGTGACTTCGGCCGGCGGACCCCGGCCAGGACCGGGGGCACGGTCTTCGGCGGGAACACGAGCTCGACCGCGTCCAGCTCGACGTGCCGGCCGCGCATCGAGACCCGGTCGCCGGCCAGGAGCCGGCGGACCGCCACCAGCGTCTCGTCCAGCGCCGCCAGCGGGGACGCCGGGTACGCCCCGATCTGCCGCATCCACGACGCGACGCCGTGGCCGAGCCCGCCGATCAGCCGGCCCGGGTGCAGTTCCGCGAGGGCGGCCAGCTCCATCGCCGCGATCGCCGGGTTGCGCGCCACCGCCGGCAGGACGCCGATGCCGACCTTGATGGTCGAGGTCACCGCCAGTGCGGTCGCGACGGTGGCGATGCCCGCGGCCCAGAAGCAGTCCTCGACCAGCCAGACTTCGTCGAGACCGGCGTCTTCGGCCTGTCGTGCCAGCTCGATCAGCTTGGCCGGCGGCTGCTCGCGGTTGATCCGGACACCCACGGACGAGGTCGGTGCGTACACGCGCGGCTCCTGTTTCAGATCCGGGAGAACGCGGGCGCGTACTCGAAGGCGCCCGCCTGGGTGGACTGGTACGCGGCGAGCGTCCGCGCCTGGAAGTGCGGGCCCCACGCCGGGTCCGGTGCGGTGATCGACAGGTCCGACGCCGTGACGAAGCCGAACCGTGAGTAGTAGGCGGGGTTGCCGAGGAGGACGACCAGGCCGTGGCCGAGCGCATCCGCGGCGCCGAGTACGGCGTGCATCAGCGCGGAGCCGACGCCGTCGCGTTGGTGCGCCGGAAGCACTCCGAGCGGCCCGAGGCCGACGGCGGTGGTGGTGTCCTCGCCGAGGCGGGCCCGGCTGCAGCAGACGTGCCCGACGACTTCGCTGTCGCGGACGGCGACGAGGGAGAGGGCGTTGATGAGGTCGCCGTCGGCGCGGAGTTCGTCGACGAGCGGGGCTTCGACCGGAGGGTCGTTTCCGTCGCGGCGGAAGGCTTCGCTGTGGACGGCGTGGATCGCGGCCTGGTCGGCGGGGGTCTCCCGGCGGATCAGCATGATCGTCACCTTGCCCCGAACCGGCGGGCGGGGGCAATCGGGTTTGGGCTGCGCCCCCGGTTCCACGCTACCGGAGGGCACCGACAGTTTCGGGCCCGGAACGGCGAAGGCCCCCGCACCAGGAGCGCGGGGGCCTTCGCCGTGGTCAAGCGATCAGTCGAACGCCTTCGCGATCAGGGCCTTCTGCTCCACCTCGTGCACCTTCGACGAACCCGCCGACGGGGCCGCCATCGGGCGGCGGGAGACGACCTGCAGGCCCGAGAGGACCTCCGGGAACTTCCGGGGCAGGTTCAGGCCGAAGAACGGCCACGCGCCCTGGTTCTCCGGCTCCTCCTGGACCCACGCGACCTGCGACGCGTTCGTGTAGCGCTCCAGGGCGGCCAGCAGCTTCTTCTTCGGCAGCGGGTAGTACTGCTCGATCCGGACGATCGCGACGTCGTCGGCCTCGCGCTTCGCCCGCTCCGCCACCAGCTCCCAGTACAGCTTCCCGGAGGTCAGCAGGACCTTGCGGATCTTCGCCGGGTCCGGCGTGACGTCGTCGATGACCGACATGAAGCGGCTTTCGCCGGTGAAGTCGGCGACCGCCGAGGTCGCGGCCTTGTTGCGCAGCATCGACTTCGGCGTGAAGACCACCAGCGGGCGCTGGATGCCGTCGAGGGCGTGGCGGCGCAGCAGGTGGAAGTAGTTCGCCGGGGTGGACGGGACCGCCACCGTCATCGAGCCCTCCGCGCACAGCGAGAGGAACCGCTCGATGCGGCCGGACGTGTGGTCCGGGCCCTGGCCCTCGTGGCCGTGCGGCAGCAGCAGCACGACGTCCGAACGCTGGCCCCACTTGGCCTCGCCCGAGGAGATGTACTCGTCGATGACCGTCTGGGCACCGTTGACGAAGTCGCCGAACTGCGCTTCCCACATCACCAGCGCCTCGGAGTTCGCCACCGAGTAGCCGTACTCGAAGCCGACGGCCGCGTACTCCGACAGCGCCGAGTCGTAGATCATCACGCGGCCCTGGCCGTCGGCCAGGTTCTGCAGCGGGGCGTACTCCTGGCCGGTCTTGCGGTCGATGAACACCGAGTGCCGCTGGGTGAACGTGCCGCGGCGGGAGTCCTGGCCGGACAGCCGGACCAGCCGGCCCTCCATCGCCAGCGACCCGAAGGCCAGCAGCTCGCCGAACGCCCAGTCGATGTCGCCCTCGCGGGACATCTTGTGGCGGCGCTCCATCACCGGCTTGACGCGCGGGTGCGGCGTGAAGCCGTCGGGCACCTGGACGAACGCGTCGCCGATGCGCTCGATGACCTCGGTGGCGACCGACGTCTTGACCTTGGCCGGCACCTGCTGCTCCTCCTCGACGGAGGGGCTGGCCTTCGCCGGGTGCTTCTCCAGCTCGCGGACCTCGTTGAAGACGTGCTCCAGCTGGCTGGAGAAGTCGCGCAGCGCGGCCTCGGCCTCCTCGACGGAGATGTCGCCGCGGCCGATCAGCGACTCGGTGTAGGTCTTCCGGACCGAGCGCTTCGTGTCGATGATGTCGTACATCGCCGGCTGCGTCATCGACGGGTCGTCGCCCTCGTTGTGCCCGCGGCGGCGGTAGCAGATGAGGTCGATGACGACGTCCTTGTGGAACGCCTGCCGGTACTCGACGGCCAGCTTGGCCACCCAGTGCGCGGCCTCGGGGTCGTCGCCGTTCACGTGGAAGATCGGCGAGCCGATCATCTTCGCGACGTCGGTGGCGTACTGGCTCGAGCGGGAGTGCTCCGGCGCGGTCGTGAAGCCGACCTGGTTGTTGACGATGACGTGCACGGTGCCGCCGGTGCGGTACCCGCGCAGCAGCGCCAGGTTCAGCGTCTCGGCCACGACGCCCTGGCCCGCGAAGGCCGCGTCGCCGTGCATCAGGACCGGCAGCACGGTGTAGCCCTCGCCGCCCTTGTCGAGGATGTCCTGCTTCGCGCGGACGATGCCCTCGAGCACCGGGTCGACCGTCTCCAGGTGGGACGGGTTCGCGGTCAGCGACACCTTCGTCTCGCCGTCGCCGAACATCCGGAAGTACTTGCCCTCGGCGCCGAGGTGGTACTTCACGTCACCGGAGCCGTGCGCCTGACCCGGGTCGAGGTTGCCCTCGAACTCCTGGAAGATCTGGCTGATCGGCTTGCCGACGATGTTGGCCAGCACGTTGAGGCGGCCACGGTGCGGCATGCCGATGACGACCTCGTCGAGCTCGTGCTCGGCCGCCTTGTCGAGGATGGTGTCGAGCAGCGGGATCGCCGTCTCGCCGCCTTCGAGGGAGAACCGCTTCTGGCCGACGTACTTGGTCTGCAGGAACGTCTCGAACGCCTCGGCGGCGTTCAGCTTCGAGAGCACGTACTTCTGGACCGCGGGGTCCGGCTTCTCGTGCGGGATCTCGACGCGCTCCTGGATCCAGCGGCGCTCCTCGGGGTCGAGGATGTGGGTGTACTCGATGCCGACCGTGCGGCAGTAGGAGTTGCGCAGCACGCCCAGGATGTCGCGCAGCTTCATCCGCTCCTGGCCGGCGAAGCCGCCGACCGGGAACTCGCGGTCGAGGTCCCAGAGCGTCAGGCCGTGGGACAGGACGTCCAGGTCGGCGTGGCTGCGCTGGCGGTAGTTCAGCGGGTCGGTGTCGGCCATCAGGTGGCCGCGCATCCGGAACGCGTCGATCAGCTCGATCACGCGGGCGGTCTTGTCGACCGGGCCGTCCGGGATGTCGGCGACCCAGCGGATCGGCTCGTACGGCAGGCGCAGGCTGGTGAAGACGTCGTCGTAGAAGCCGTCCTCGCCGAGCAGCAGCTGGTGGATGCGCTTGAGGAACTCGCCGGACTCCGCGCCCTGGATGATGCGGTGGTCGTAGGTCGAGGTCAGCGTCATGATCTTGCTGATGCCGAGGTCGACCAGGGTCTTCTCGCTGGTGCCCTCGAACGCGGCCGGGTACTGCATGGCGCCGACGCCGATGATGGCGCCCTGGCCGGCCTGCAGCCGCGGCACCGAGTGGTTGGTGCCGATGCCGCCCGGGTTGGTCAGCGAGATCGTGGTGCCGGAGAAGTCGTCGGCGGTCAGCTTGTTGTTGCGGGCCTTCTTGACGATGTCCTCGTAGGCCTGCCAGAACTGCAGGAACGTCATGTCCTCGACGTTCTTGACCGAGGCCACGACGAGGTTGCGCGACCCGTCCTTGCCCTTCATGTCGATGGCGAGCCCGAAGTTGACGTGCTCCGGCGTGATCGCGAACGGCTTGCCGTCGATCTGCTGGTAGTGCCGGTTCATGTTCGGGTAGTCCTTCAGCGCCCGCACCATGGCGTAGCCGATGAGGTGCGTGAAGGAGATCTTGCCGCCGCGGGTGCGCTTGAGGTGGTTGTTGATGACGATGCGGTTGTCCGCCATCAGCTTCGCCGGGACCGCGCGCACGCTGGTCGCGGTGGGGACGCTCAGCGAGGCGTCCATGTTCTTGGCGATGGCCGCCGCGGCGCCGCGCAGCTGCTTCGACTCCGGCTCTTCCTTCTTCGCCTCGGCCTTGGGCTCGGCCTTCGCGGCCGCCGGCTTCGGCGCGGCCTTGGCCGGCGCCTTGGCGGCGGGGGCCGGCTTGGCGGGCGCGGCCTGCTTGGCCGCCGACTCCGCGTTCTGCACGGCCTTGGCCGACGGCTGCGTCGCCTGGCCGTTGGTGGCCGGCTTGGCGTCGGCCTGCTGCTGCCGAGCGTTGTCCGCCTTGGCCTGCGCGTTCTGCGTCGGCTTGAAGTCCGCGAAGAAGTCGTGCCAGGCGGCATCGACTGAGGAAGGGTCGGCGAGGAACTGGTCGTACATCTCTTCGACCAGCCACTCGTTGGGGCCGAACTGTGACGCAGGGCTGCTGCTGGACACGGCTGGGGCTCGCCTCTATCCGTCTCGATCTCGATCTTGAATCCGCTGATGCGCCTACCAGGCTAACCCCCTCGGTGACCGCGATGTGATGGAACCGGCCTGTGTGAGGCGTGGCGCACTAGGGTATCGGTCACTGACTCGATCAAGATGTGCTAAGGGAACCTTAAGCGCTGGACCCGGTACAGCGTTCCCGGGCTCTTCCGGCCGCCTTCGTCCGCCGGCCGCCGGGCGTTCACCGCGGCGGGTTCCACTGGACGCCATGTGGCTGGTCGAATGTCCTTCGTACTGGGACCAGGGCCTGGTCAGGCCGCTGGTCACCGAGTCCGGCGCGGTCGTCCTGCGGTGTGACTCCTGCTCCGCCGTCTGGCCGACGCTGGCCGACTTCGAAGAGATGGAATGGGTCGAGCCCGACGAGCCGGACTGGCTGGTCGGGGCGGGGGTCCACGTCCGGCCGGGGACGGTCCGGTGGGCGTCCCGGCCCGACGTCGAGGCGGCCGGGATGGGCTCCCTGAAGTGGCGGGCGCTGCCTTAGCCGAACTCGTACGGCGGTTCGTGGGGGACGAGCTTGACGGCCAGGTGGAGCCGGTCGGTGGCCAGCAGCCCGGCGATGTCGCGCATCACCGGTGTGACGTCGGTGATGCCGGAGATCCACTCGCCGGCGAGGTCGCCGGCGAGCCGGACCGCCTGGAAGTTCAGCGCCGTGTGGTCGAGATCTCGCTCCGGGACCCACTCGGTGTCCGCCGCGAGCATCCGCTCGAAACCCTCGCGGGTGATGTCGACGGCCAGGATGCGCTCGTGCCCCGGCTTGCGGCCGTTGCCGCTTTCCCAGGCCGCGAGGCGGAACGACGGTGTGAGCCACTTGGCCGCGGCCGGTTCGAAGGTCTGCTTCTCGAGCGCGGCATCGGCGACGGCGGGCGAGCAGGCCAGATAGACCCGGACGGTCGTCTCGGTCTGCGCCGCCCGGACCTGCCGGTCGGGAACGCGCTTCTCCTCGAACATGCCCGCCATGCTCCCAGTGCGGCCTGCGCCTGGCCACGAACTTTCGGTGGTCAGCCCAAGGCCCACAACCTCGCGTAGTGGCCGTCGGCGGCCAAGAGTTCCTCGTGGGTTCCCGTTTCCACGATGCGGCCGTGGTCCAGCACCACGATGCGGTCCGCGCGGGCCGCCGTGGCGAGGCGGTGGGCGACCACGAACGTCGTGCGGCGGCGGGCGACCGTCTCCGTGGCGCGCAGGACCGCTGCCTCCGTCGACGGGTCCAGGGCCGCCGTGGCCTCGTCGAGCAGCAGCACGTCCGGGTCCACCAGCTCCGCCCTGGCCAGCGCCACCAGCTGCCGCTGGCCCGCCGACAGCGACCGGCCGCGTTCACCCACCGGCTGCAGGAAACCCGACGGCAGGGCCGCGACGCCGTCGAGCGCGCCCACCGCCCGGACCGCCGCCTCGACCTCCGCGTCCGACGCCGACGGGCGGCCGTAGCGGACGTTGTCGGCCACCGTGCCCGAGAACAGGTGCGCCTCCTGCGGCACCACACCCATCCGGCGCCGCATCCCGGCCAGCTCGTACTCGCGGACGTCCGTGCCGTCGATCCGGACCTCGCCGCCGGTGACGTCGTAGTAGCGCGCCACCAGCTTCACCGCCGTCGACTTCCCGGCCCCGGTCGCGCCGACCAGCGCGATCGTCTCGCCGGCCGCGACGTCCAGCGAGAACTCCGCCAGCGCCGGCGTCTCGGCACCGGCGTAGGCGAAGTCGACGTCCTTGAACGACACTTCGCCGCGGAGCCGGGAAGGCACCTCGACCGGCTTCTCCGCCGCCGGCACCGACGTCGGCGTCCGCAGCAGGTCGCCGATCCGGTTCAGGCCGACGCTCGCCTGCTGGTAGCCGTCGAACACCGCCGACAGCTGCTGGATCGGCGAGAAGAACTGCTGCAGGTACAGCAGGAACGCGAGCAGCACACCGGCCGACAGCGTGCCCGCCGAGACGCGGTTCGCGCCCGCCACCAGCACCGTCGTCGTCGCCAGGTCCGACAGCAGCGCCACCAGCGGGAAGTACGTCGCCACGTACCGCTGGGCCCGCAGCCGCGAGCGCCGGTAGTCGTCGCTGCGCGAAGCGAACGCTTCCGCGGAGCGGTCTTCGCGCGTGTACGCCTGCGCGACGCGCAACCCGCTGACGTTCTCCTGCATGTCGGCGTTCACGACGCTGACCCGCTCGCGGGCCTCGTTGTACGCCTTCGACGCCGACCGCCGGAAGATCACCGTGGCCACCGCCAGCACCGGCACCATCGCCAGCGCGTACAGCGCCAGCCCGGCGTCGGTGACCAGCAGCGCGCCGGTGATCCCGGCCAGGGTCAGCGCGCTGACCACCGCGGTGGCCAGCCCGGTCTGCAGGAACGTCGAGAGCGCGTCGACGTCCGTCGTCATCCGGGTCATGATCTTCCCGGACAGCTCCCGCTCGTAGTAGTCGAGCCCGAGCCGCTGCAGGTGCGCGTAGCTGCGGACGCGCAGCGCGTACAGCACGGTCTCACCCACCCGGGAAGTCAGCCGCGTCTGCGCGAACACCACCAGCCAGTCGGCCGCGATGACCGCGGCGCCGATCCCGGCGGCCAGCCAGATCATCCACTCGACACCCGCGCGGACGCCGTGGTCGACGCCGAACTGGTACAGCCCCGGCAGCGCGATCGACGCCAGCGCGTCCGCCGCCACCAGCGCGATCACCAGGGCCAGGGGCCCGCGGACCGGCCGCAGCAGCCCGCCCAGCCGGAACTTCGGGTCCGGCGCGGTGACGTCCACGCCGGGCAGGCGCGGCTCGTCGACGGCCGGCGGGAGCCTGCGCACGCCCTCGATCAGCTCCGGCGTCGGCGGCACGTCCAAGCCGCCGCCTCCGCCGACGAACCCGCTGCTGTTCGGGTCGCCGCTGCGCATCCGCGCGGCGTCGGCCAGTGCGTCGACCTCGTCCCGGCTCTCGTCCCGCGGCCACAGCGACGACGTGACCCCGTCCTGGCCGCAGTCGAGGCCCTCGCAGCGGTGCTTCTCTTCGACGTCGTCGCCCGGGCCCGCCACCAGCTCGCGGAACAGCGGGCAGCGCGCCATCAGCTCGGCCTCGGTGCCGACGTCGACGACGCGGCCTTCGTCCAGCACCGCGATCCGGTCGGCCAGCGCCAGGGTCGACCGCCGGTGCGCGATCAGCAGGGTGGTCCGGCTCTCGGTGACCGACCGCAGCGTGTCGTGGATCGCTGCCTCGGTGACGGTGTCGATGGCCGAGGTCGCGTCGTCGAGGACGAGGATGCGCGGGTCGGTGATCAGCGCCCTGGCCAGCCCGAGCCGCTGCCGCTGCCCGCCCGAGAGCGTGAGCCCGCGCTCGCCGACCAGCGTGTCGTAACCCTCGGGCAGCGCGCGGATGAAGCCGTCCGCCTCCGCGGCCCTGGCGGCGGCGACGATTTCCTCCTCGCTCGCGTCCGGGCGGCCGTAGGCGATGTTCTCCCGGATCGACGAGGAGAACAGGAACGCCTCTTCGAACACGACCCCGATCGCCTGCCGCAGCTGCCGCAGCGGGACGTCCCGGACGTCGAGGCCGCCGACCCGCACCGCGCCCGCGTGCACGTCGTAGAACCGGGGGAGCAGCAGCGAGATCGTCGACTTCCCGGAGCCGGCGGTGCCGACCAGCGCCAGGGTCTCGCCCGGGTGCGCGGTGACCGAAAGGCCGTCCAGCACCGGCTCGGTGCGGGTGTAGCCGAACCGGACGCCGTCGAGCTCGACCCCGAGCGGCCCGTCCGGCAGCGGCCGCGCGTCCGGCGCGTCGACGACCTCCGGCTGTGCGTCGATCAGCTCGTACACGCGCTCGGCGCCGGCGCGGGTCAGCTGGGCCTGCACGACCAGGCCGGACAGCATCCGCGCCGGGCCGATCAGCGTCGCCAGGTAGGTCGCGAAGGCGAGGAAGGTGCCGAGGGTGATGGACCCGTTCAGCGCCAGGACACCGCCGATGCCGAGCACGGCCACCTGGCCAGCGGCCGGCAGGGCGGCGGTGGTCGCCGCCGGGACCGCGGACAGCTTCGCCGCGCGAAGCCGCTCGCCGAACAGCTTGCGCGCGGTCGCCTCCAGCTTCGAGACTTCCCGCGTCTCCTGGCCGAAGCCCTTGACCACGCGGACGCCGGTGACGGTCTCTTCGACCTGCTGCGCGACATCGGCCGCGCGCTGCTGCGCCGACCACGTCGCCGGGAAGAGGCGCTTGCGGCTGCGCGTCACGATGATGCCGACCGCGGGCGTGACGACCAGCGCGATCAACGTCAGCACCGGCGACAGCCACAGCATCGCGCCGAACGACAGCAGCGCGAAGACCACCGAGCCGAACGACAACGGGACCTGCATCAGGATGCCGGTCACCAGCTGCAGGTCGGAGATCGCGCGCGAGGCGACCTGGCCCGTGCGCAGCGCGTCCTGCTTGCCGCCGTCCAGCCGCGAAACGGCGTTGAAGACCCGCTGGCGCAGGTCGTGCTGGACGTCGAGGGCGAGTTTCCCGCCCAGGTACCGGCGCGCGAACGCGGTGCCGAACGCGACCAGCTGCAGCGTCACCAGGAACACGGCGATCCCGGGCAGCCCGCCGGTCCGCCCCGCCACCGCGTCGTCCACCGCCGAGCGCACCAGCAGCGGGCTCGCGGCCTGCACGCCGACGCCGAGCGCGGCGGCCAGCAGCGACAGCACGACGAGCACGCGGTGCTCCCACGCCGCGGCGGACAGCCGGCGGATCCAGCCGGCCGTCTCGGCGGGTGGGAGCTCTTGACGGGAGCGGGGCGGAGCGATGGTCACGTTGTCACACTAAGCGCCACCACCGACAAAATATTTCCCCGAATGCGGAGAAGGCCACCTCGAGCTGCTCGAGGTGGCCTTCGACGACAGCGGGACTACGTGATGTCGCGCTTCTGGTTGCCCGCCCAGCCGAGCCCGAAGAACAGCATCGTCCACGCGAAGAAGATCAGCGCCGACGCCCACCACGAGATCACGCCCGGCGCACCCGCCGCGAGCTGCAGGCCGAGCGCCGACCAGTGGTCGACCCCGCCGGGCAGGTTCAGCGAGTTGATCCCGAACGCGTCCGCCGCGATCCCGCCCACGATCCCGTTGGCGGTGCCGTTCGGCAGGATCCCGCCCAGGATGTCGGCGGGCCCCCAGAGGGCGATGACCAGCACGTTCTCCACGATCAGGAACCACACCAGGAACAGCACCACGGCCAGCGGCACGTTGCGCAGCACCGCGCCGAACCCGATGCCGAACAACGTCACCAGCACCGACGCCAGCACCGTCCCGCCGAGCGCGGCCAGCCACTGCCCGGCCGACGGCCAGCGCCCGGAGTCGACCGACGCCATCACCGCGATCGCCGAGACACCGAAGCTCACCAGGCCGTAGATGGCGCCCCACGCCACGTAGGTGAGCATCTTCGCGGTCAGCGCCGCGATCCGGTTCGGCGCGGTCAGGAACGTCGTCGTGATCGTCTTGCTGCGGTACTCACCCGCCAGCGCGAACACCCCGAACAGGCCGGGGATCAGCTGCGCGATGTTCACGCCGTGCGCGAACGCCAGCAACCCGACCGGCAGCTTGCTCGCGTCCAGGCCCACCGCACCCGCGACCTCACGGGCGTCGCTCGACCCGATGAAGTCCGCGAAGTCGTTCGTGATCTTGCCCCACACGAACGTCAGCCAGAACGCCACCAGCGCCAGCGGGATCAGCAGCACCCACCACGTGTTCAGCGAAAGCGTCTTGCGGAACTCCGCCTTGACCAGATTCCCCATCACCGCTGCGGCCCTCCCCAGTACTGCTGTTGCTGCTGCGGACCCGACGGCGGGTACTGCTGCGGCGGATACCCGGGTGGCGGCCCCTGGTACTGCTGCGGCGGCGGATACCCGGGCGGGCCACCGGCGTACTGACCCTGCGTCAGCTGGAAGAACATCCGCTCCAGATCCGCGTGCTCCTCCTGCATCCCGTACACCGCGATCCCGGCCTTGGCGGCCAGGTCACCGATCTGCTGCACACTCGACCCGGCGACCGCCACCCGGCCGTCCGGCGTGGGCGACACCTGCTGGATCCCCTGCTCCTGCAACGCCTTCACCAGCGCCGCCGGATCCGCCGGCTGCACCAGCACCCGCGACTGCTGGCCCCGCCGCAGCTGCTCCAGCGGACCGTAGTACCGCGTCACACCCTGGCTGATGATCACCACCTGGTCGATCAGCTGCTCGACCTCGTTCAGCAGGTGACTCGACACCAGCACCGTCCGCCGCTGCTCCCGCGCGTAGGAGCGCAGGAAGTTCCGCAGCCACAGGATGCCCTCGGGATCGAGACCGTTCGTCGGCTCGTCCAGCACCAGCACCTGCGGGTCGCCCAGCAACGCCGTCGCCAGCGCCAGCCGCTGCCGCATGCCCAACGAGAAGCCGCCCGCCTTCCGGTCCGCGGCACTGCCCAGCCCCACCAGGCCCAGCACCTCGTCCGCCCGCCGGTCCGGCACCCCGATCGCCGCGGCGTACACCCGCAGGTGGTTGCGCGCCGTCCGGCCCGGGTGGAAGCCCTCGTTCTCCAGCACCGACCCCACCACCCGCGCCGGGTTCCCCAGCTGCGAGTGCGGCCGCCCGTTGATCGTCGCCACGCCCGACGTCGGCGTCACCAACCCCAGCAACATCCGCAACGTCGTCGTCTTGCCGGCGCCGTTCGGCCCCAGGAACCCCGTCACCGAACCCGGTTCGACCGTGAAGCTCAGATCCTGCACGGCGTTCACTGCGCCGAACCGCTTGCTCAGGTTCTGCACCACAATCCGGCCACTGCCGTCGTGCATACCATCCCCTAACGTTCCCGCTGATGGGGCGTCATCCTGCCCTACCCGCCCCGCCCGCGCGCACGGAACGCCCGAACCCGCCGAGAGCGACCTTCGTCACGTTCCGCTACCGGCGAGTACCGGCGCCGGCGTCCTGACCAGAGGGTTCAGCGGCGGCCGCAGATCAACTCGGTAAAGAATTCGTGCGACTTGCCCACCCGGTGGAGCAAACTCCGCCGATCCCCTCTAAGCTAGGACCCGGCGGCCCGCTCCCAGTGACCCCCAGGCTGGTTGAGCGGGTCGCCCCTTTTCGTCCCGGTGTCCCGCGGTTCGCCGACATCTTCGACCCATTGCTGTGCTTTCCCTGTGGCGTGGACGTTCGCCCCAAAAGAGGAGAGCGGGCCCCTGCCGCGTCGCGACAGGAGCCCGCTCGGGGAAAGTGGCTTCTCTGGTCAGGCCAGAACCGTGGCCAGGTCGGTGTGGGGGAGGTCGTGGGCGACCGCCACCGGCGCGTTCGTCAGGGCTCCCGCGTGCGTGTTGAGGCCCTTCGCCAGAGCTGCGTCGTTCTGCAGCGCTGCCTTCCAGCCGTGCTCCGCCAGCTGGACCGCGTACGGGAGCGTGACGTTGGTGAGGCCGTACGTCGACGTGCGCGGGACCGCTCCCGGCATGTTCGCCACGCAGTAGAAGACCGACTCGTGGACCGTGTACGTCGGGTCGTCGTGCGTGGTGGGGCGCGAGTCCGCGAAGCAGCCGCCCTGGTCGATCGCGATGTCCACCAGGACACTGCCCGGCTTCATGCGGGCCACCAGTTCGTTCGAGACCAGCTTGGGGGCCTTGGCGCCCGGGACCAGCACCGCGCCGATCACCAGGTCCGCCTGCAGCACCGCTTCCTCCACCGACAGGCGGTTCGACGTCACCGTGCGGATGCGGCCGCCGAAGTCGTGGTCGATCTGGCGGAGGCGGTCCACGTTCGTGTCCAGGATCTCGACGTCCGAGCCCAGGCCCAGCGCCACCCGGGCGGCGTTGAGGCCCGCCACGCCGCCGCCGATGACGACCACCCGCGCCGGGTGCACGCCGGGGATGCCGCCGGGCAGCACGCCACGGCCACCGCTCGGCTTCATCAGCGAGAACGCGCCCACCTGCGGGGCCAGCCGGCCCGCCACCTCGGACATCGGGGCGAGCAGCGGCAACGCACCGGACGCCGTCTGCACCGTCTCGTAGGCGATCGCCGTGGTGCCGGCGGCCAGCAGCGCGTCGGTCAGCGGACGGTCGGCGGCGATGTGCAGGTAGGTGAACAGCACCTGGTCGGCGCGCAGCCGGGGGTACTCCTCGGCGATCGGCTCCTTCACCTTGAGGACGAGCTCGCCCTCGGCCCACGTCTCGTCGGCGGTCGCGAGGATCTTCGCGCCGGCGGCGACGTACTCCTCGTCGGTGATCGACGAGCCCACCCCGGCGCCGGTCTCGACGAAGACGTCGTGCCCGCGGCCGACCAGCTCGTGGACCCCGGCCGGGGTCAGCGCGACCCGGTATTCGTGCTTCTTGATTTCACGGGGAACGGCGATACGCACGGTCGGCCTCCTGGGTCGGTCTGCGTCCGGACTTCACAGCGGTGCTGGCCCTCACGGTGAACCACCCGGACGGCGGTGTCATCGTGCTGCCCGGACAGATCTTTGCGGGATTCGTGGTGCTCGGCGGACAAAACCCTTGACCTCGACTGCACTTGAAGTAGCACGGTCGGCGCATGCGTGCAGTGTGGTTGCGGGAGTTCGGTGGTCCGGAAGTGCTCGTCCCGGGGGAGGCGCCGGACCCGGTCGCCGGGCCGGGCCAGGTGGTGGTGGAGGTCGCGTTCGCGAACACCACGTTCGTCGAGACGCAGTTCCGGGCGGGCGCGCCGGGGCCGTTCCGGGCCGCGCTGCCGGTGATCCCGGGCAACGGCGTCGGCGGGGTGATCAGCGCGGTCGGCGCGGGGGTGGACCCGGGGCTGGCGGGACAGCGCGTGGTCACGGCGACCGGCGGGTCCGGCGGCTACGCCGAGCGCGTCGCGGTGGACGCGGCGGCGGTGTTCCCGGTGCCGCCCGCGCTGGACCTCGACGCGGCGGTGGCGGTGCTCGCGGACGGCCGGACCGCGACCGGCTTGGTGCATGCCACCAGCGTGCGCCCGGGTGATCGAGTCCTGGTCGAAGCGGCGGCGGGCGGCGTCGGCGGTCTGCTGGTCCAGCTGGCGAAGGCGGCGGGCGCGACGGTGATCGGCGCGGCGGGCGGCCCGGCGAAGGTGGCTCGGGTGCAGGGCGCCGACTCGGTCGTCGACTACCTGCAGCCGGACTGGCCGTCGGCGGTCGGCGAGCTGGACGTCGTGTTCGACGGCGTCGGCGGCGCGATCGGCACGGCGGCGTTCGGCCTGCTGCGCCCGGGTGGCCGGATGGCGGTCTACGGCCTGGCCGGCGGATCGTGGGCCGAAGTGTCCGAAGAGGACGCCGCGGCGCGGGACATCACGCTGGTGCGGTCGATCGGCAGCCCGGAGCGGATGCGCGCGTTCACGGAGTCGGCGCTGGCGGAGGCGGCGGCGGGCCGCCTGGTGCCCCTGATCGGCCAGCGGTTCCCCCTGGAGAAGGCCGCCGACGCCCACGCGGCGATCGAGTCCCGCACCACGGTGGGCAAGACGCTGCTGGTCCCATGATCGAGGTGGCGGAGTTCCTCGCCCGGCCACTGGTGGCGCGGGTGGCCACGGACGGCCCGACGGTCCGCCCCACGTGGTACCTCTGGGAGGACGGCGCGTTCTGGATCCTCAGCGGCCCCTGGTCCCGCCTCCCGGACCGGATCCGCGCCCGCCCACGGATCGCGCTCACGGTGGACGTGTGCGAACTCGACACGGGGGTGGTCCAGCAGATCGTGGCGAGCGGCAACGCAACCCTGCGCCCGTTCGATGTCGAGCGCGGGCGGCGGAAGCTGGTGCGGTACCTGGGGGCGGACGAGCAGCGGTGGGACCCGCGGTTCCGCGAGTATCTGCGCGGAAATCCGGGAACGGTGTGGGTGCACTTGCGACCGTCCCGGCTCGTCGCGACTGACCTCAGCTACCGGGTGCGGTGAAGGCCCGCGGCGAGGGTTTTCGGGCGCCGGCCCCGCATCACCGCGCCCCACCCATCCCTGGGGGACGAGCCCCGCTCAGTCTATCGGTGATCGCCGACAATTCCGGCGATCCGAGGGGCGCGGGGCCGGATTCATCCACAATCTCCGAGGGGTGTGGACAACCGGGGGTGCGCGGACGGAAAGGGGGGGAAGTGCGCAGGAATTCGCTGCTGGGGAAGGGGGCAGGGATGGCGCGCCGGGGGAGCTGCTCGGGAGGTTGGGCTGGGGAAACTGCGCAGGAAGGTCGCGCGGAGAAGTTGGGCAGGAAGGTCGCCTGGGGAAGCTGCGCAGAAGGTCGCCCGGCGAAGCCTCGCAGCGATGTCGCGCGGGAAACCGCACAGAAACGACAACCCGACATCCGGCAGGACTGCAGCCCGCCGCACGCCCTTCGACAGCCCGCAAACACAAAAGCCGTGAAGGCCACCTCGAAACCGAGATGGCCTTCACGGACTTCGCCGCGGGAGCGGGCGTCAGGCGCGGTACGCCGTCCAGGAGTTCTGCATCCGCGTGGCCTGGCCCGCGGTGAACTCGTACATGCAGCTGTCGTAGCTGTAGTCCATGAAGTTGTGCACCGGGTCCTTGCCCGTCGACGTGCAGGTGTCCTTGTTCGTCGGGCACCCGGACGTCGCCGTCGCTTCGGCCGGGGTGTCCGACACGTAGTCGCCCGAACCGGAGCAGCCGCCCTGGAACGTGTGGTAGAGGCCCATCCAGTGGCCGACCTCGTGGGTGGCCGTGTCGCCCTCGTTGTAGTTCGTCGCCGACCGGCCGGGCAGTGACTCGTCGAGGATGACCACGCCGTCCAGCTTCGGCTGGGAGCTGTAGTTCGACGGGAACGTCGCCCAGCCGAGCAGGTCGTCGCCGAGGTTGGCGGTGTAGATGTTCAGCGCGTTCTTGCCGCCCTTGCGCAGCGCGTTCTTCATGTTGCGCTCGGCCGACGTGCCGTCGGTGATGCCGTTGTACCAGGTGGAGTTGTTCGTGTAGTCGGTGCTGACGAGCGAGAAGCTGAAGCCGCTCGACGCGTACGCGTTGTTCAGGACCGAGATCTGCTTGCTGATGGTCGATGCCGGCAGGTTGCCGGTCGAGCCGCTGGTGATCACGTGGAAGTACACCGGGATCGAGACCGCGGCGGCCTGGGCGGTGCGGGCCGTGCGCTTGCCGGCGAGCTTGCTCTGCATGTCCGCCTCGATGCGGGCCGCCTCGGCCGGGGACACCGTGTCGGCGTGGCCGTCCTTGCCGCGGTCCGCGGCGTGGGCGGGGGTGAAGCAGTCGCCGCTCGGCGCCGCGACGGCGCTCCCGGCTCCTGCGGCCGGGACGACCAGCGCGACCAGGGAGAGCGCGGACACCGCACCCAGCTTGACGGCCCGACCGAACCGCTCCGAACTGCTCATGGGCGAACTCCTCTTGCAACGACCCGGCTACCCGGGGTGGTGAGGAGAAAAATGCGCCACGCGATCTTCGGAATCCACCGTCTTTCGGCGGGAAAAGACACTCCGGACGATCGGCGCGATCCATGCGGAGTAACGCATAGTTCGCGGACTGGGCCGAATGGCCCATCAGCTCCAGCGCACGGCGACGAGCTGGGTGAGCAGGGCCAGCCGGACGTCGGGGTCGTCGAGGTCCAGCGGCACCAGTTCGAGGAGCTTCCGCATCCGGTACCGCAGGGTGTTCGGGTGGATCCGCAGCTCCCGCGCCGCCGCCCTCGGGTCGCCGGGATGCCGCAGCCACTCGTACAGCGTCTCGACGTAGCCGGCCCGGCCCGTCTCGTCGTGCGCGCGCAACGCGCTCAGCGGGCCGAGGTCGGTGACCCTCGCCGCGGCCGCCGCCGTCGCGCCGCGGTGCAGCGTCAACGCCGTCCAGGCTTCGTCGAAGGCGATCACGCGCTCGTCGAGGAGTTCGGCGCGCAGCAGGCCGAGGGCTTCGTCGGCCTGGGTGCGCGACACCGAGAGGTCGCCGATCTCGCCGGGAGCGCCCGCCGCGGCGCGCAGAGCGCCGGTGCGACGGGACGGTCCCGTCCCGACGAGAGCGTCCCGAAGTTCCGCCCAGCCGCCGGGGCCCGGCCGGTCCGGCACCACGGCGTAGAGCAGCCCGGCGAGCTCGGTCGCCACCGGCCGGCGGCCGATGCCCTGGGAGATCCGTTCGAGCATGGCCAGCCGCAGCCCCTCGGCGTCGCGCCCGTCGCCGCCGGTGACCTCGATGACGACCACGCGGTGCGGCTCGTCGGACAGGTCCAGCTCCGCCATCGCCTTGCGCGGGTTCGCCCGGCCTTCGAGCACGGCGCGCAGCAGCTCGGCCGACGCGCGGCGCTGCGCGTCGGTGTGCGCGCGGCGCCGCAGCAGGTGCAGCGCGACGACCGGGGCCGCGTCGGCGAACGCGGCCGCGCGCTCGTCGGACACCGGCCCGGCGACCACCGCCCACATCGACCCGAGCAGCTCGCCGCCCATCCGGATCGGCACGATCAGCCGCGGCAGCGTGCCGTCGCGCTGGGCCGGAACGAAGATCGTCTGCCGCCCGCGGGACAGTTCGCGGAACACCCCGCGCGACCGGAACCGCGCGAGGACGTCGTCGGGGATGCGCCGGCCCATGATCGTGGCGACGCGCGCGGGGTCGGTCAGGTCCTGGCGCGCGGAGTAGGCGAGCACGCGCGAGTTGGTGTCCTCGATGGTCACCGGCGCGTCGACGACGCTCGCGACGGCGTCGGCCAGCCGGAACAGGTCGCCGGAGCCGGGGTCGAGGTCCTCCGACTCGTCGGCGAGGGCGTCCAGGACGGTCCGCAGCAGCCAGACGAGCTGCGCCCACGACGTCGCCGCATGCACCTGGATCAGCGCGACGCCGCTGGCCTTCGCGGCTCGTTTGACCGCCGGCTTCGCGGCCAGCGGCGGCTTGAACAGCACGGCGGCGGCGCCCTGCCCGGCGCTCTGCTTCACCAGCTCGGCGGCGTCTTCGGGACTGGTCGTCGCGACGCCCAGCACGAGGTCGCCGGCGGCCAGGGTGATCGCCCCGCCGGGTTCGGCGATGACGACGTCGGCGACGGCGGGCGAGTCTTCGGGCAGCTGGAGCGCGTGGAGCAGCGTCGGCCCGACCCGGTCGACCACGCTGCGCACCGAAACCACTCGCTCATTGTCGCCGAGGAACGGGTCGGCGGCTCGGTAGGGTGGCGGCGTGAGCGACGCCCGGCGGATCGTGGAAAGCGGTTACGACCGCGTGGCGGAGCGGTACCTCGAATGGAGCGCGCGGATCCCCGACGATCCGCGGCTGCGGTTCCTGGCCGAGCTGACCGGGCGCCTCGACGGCGGCGCCCGCGTCCTCGACCTCGGCTGCGGCGCCGGAGTGCCGTGCACCGCGGCGCTCGCCGGGGAGCACGACGTCCTCGGCGTCGACGTCTCGGCGGCGCAACTGGACCTGGCGCGGCGCAACGTCCCCGGCGCGCGGTTCGAGCGGGCCGACATGACCGGACTGTCCTTTCCGGACGGCAGCTTCGACGCGGTGACGGCGTTCTACTCGGTGCTGCACGTGCCGCGGGAGGAACAGGGCGCGCTCTTCACGCGGATCGCCGCCTGGCTGCGCCCCGGCGGCTGGTTCCTGGCCGCGCTCGGGTGCAGCGGGGCGGACGGCGTCGAGGCGGCGTGGCTGGGCGCGCCGATGTTCTTCAGCAGCCACGCCCCGGCGGAGAACCGGCGGCTGCTCACCGCGGCCGGGTTCACGCTCGAAGTGGACGAGCCGGTGACGATGCAGGAACCGGAAGGGCCGGCGACCTTCCACTGGGTGCTCGGCCGGCGCTGAGGGGCGGGGCCTGCCGGGGCGGCGGCGGGCGGACGGGCTGCCCCGGCAGGCGTTCAGGGGGCGGAGCTCCCGGCTCTCGACCGCCCGGCGCCCCTGGCGAGTGAAGGCCGGGATCGGATATCGCTCACTGCGCTCCTGGGTATCGGGAAATGCCGGACCCGATGATCGGTTGCGGGTCCGGAGAGGGGCCGACTCTATGACATCCGTGCGGGGGTTCCCAGCCCGTTCCCCCATTTTCCGCAATAGTGGAAAACTCTTGCCGTGGACGCCGGGGAACCGAAAACAAACCGTCCGGTGGGCCATCCCGGAACAGCGCGGGGTCGCAGTTTCCCTTGTCGGGCCCGGTGTCGGCGGGGCCGGGGCGTATGGCATCCTCTCGCGACCGACCGGATGGGTATCGCCGGGGAAAGTGCGAGGTGGCCGGCTTGTGCGGACGTGACGTGGCGGAATGGCAGAAGATGATCGAGGCGGGCAAGGCGATTCTGATCGCCCGCGCGGTCGCGGACCGGACGGCTTCCTACGGCGAATTCGCCGCCGCGTTGTGCCGGCGCACCGGGGCCGCCGGATTCGACTTCACCACCGGCGCGGGCCGGGCGAGCATGGCCTGCCTGGTCGACCGCATCTCCGAAGCCGGGTTCGAGGAATCGGGCGGCCGGCTGCTCGGTGCGCTCGTCCGGAACCTCGGCGCCGACGACGCCGGACCCGGCTTCTACCGGCTGGCGAGCAGCCGGGGCTTCGCGGTGCCGCGCACCCGCGGCGGGCGCCGGCTGTTCTGGGCCCAGCACGTGCGGGAGCTGCACGAGCACTTCGCCGGGAGCGGCCGGCGCTCCGCGACGGGATGAGCGAGCCGGCGCGGCAGGCATGCCGCGCCGGCTCCGGGGTGCAGAGCTAGCGGGACAGCACCGCCGTCAGGACTCGCGTCAGCTCACCGGCCGGGTCTTCGACCGGTTCCCGCGCGCGCCACGCGACGATCCCGTCGGGACGGACCAGTACCGTCCCGCCCGTCGAGAGGCCGTACCGCGCGGCGAACACGGCGTCGTCGAGCACGTGGCAGTCGAGGTGGACGCCCAGCTCCGCCGCGACGTCCTCGGCGGCGGGCCGCCACCGCGTCCCGTCGGCGGCGCACAGCAGCACCCACGAACGCCCGAGCAGGTCCACGGTGGATTCCAGCCCGGGCGCGCGGAACCCAGGCCGCCCGGTCGGCGCGTGCACGTCCTCGACGCGCTCGCCGTCGTCCGGGTCTTCCGCGAGCACCGCCGTCGAGCGGTAGCGGAACGCCAGCAGGATGCCCAGCGGGTCCTCGGGCTTCGACAGTCCCGAGACGTCGAGCTCGGGGTGCATCCGCGCCTTCATGTTGTGCAGCGAGGTGTCGATGACCATCTGCGCGATCGGCCGGCGCTCGGCTTCGTAGGTGTCGAGCAGTCCTTCGCCCGCCTCGCCGCGCAGGACTGCGGCGAGTTTCCACGCGATGTCCGCGGCGTCGCCGATGGCGGTGTTGCCGCCCATCCCGCCGGTCGGCGGCGTCACCTTCGCCGCGTCGCCGACCAGGAAGACCCGCCCGGACCGGAACCGGTCGGCGAGCCGGGCGGCGATCTCCCACGAGCCGGTCCAGACGATCTCCGGCGTCAGTTCGGGCAGGTCGGTGGCGGCGCGGATCATCGCGACCAGCCGCTCCGGCGGGAAGTCGGCCGGCCGTTCGCCGCGTTCCGGGTGGTAGTCCGGCGCGAAGACGTACCGGTGGGGTACGTCGGTGTTGACCAGCGCGGCGGTGAAGTCCGGGTGCTGCAGGTAGAAGAGGTCGGTGACGCCCGCGAGGACGCGGTCGCCGAGGTCGGCGTCGAACACGACGCCGAGGCAGTGGCTCAGCGCGTCCGGTCCCGTGGTCCCGATGCCGAGCCGTTGCCGGATGCCGCTGCGGCCGCCGTCGGCGGCGACGACGTAGTCCGCGCGCACCACCGTCTCCTCGCCGGAGTCGCGGTGGCGCAGCGTCGCGGTGACGCCGTCGCCGTCCTGGGCCAGGCCGGTCAGTTCGGTCCGGAACCGCACCCGCGCCCCCGCTTTTTCCGCGTGCGCCAGCAGGATCGGCTCCACGACGTCCTGGCCGGCCATGCCGGCGGGCAGTGTCGTCGCGGCCGAGACGTCGAACTCGCTGCCGTCCTCGACGATCCGGTGCAGCACCCGCCCGGCCAGGCTGGTCGCGACGGTGATCCGCAGCCCCTGCGACGCGCGCGTGCTCGCCGCCCGCACCTCGTGGTCGATTCCCGCCCAGTGGAACAACTCCATCGTGCGCCAGTTCTGCCCGGCGGCGCGCGAGTGGACCGACGTCCCGGCGTGCCGCTCGACGGTCAGCACGTCCACTCCCGCTTGCGCCAGGAACAACGACGCCGACAACCCGCCCAGCCCGGCCCCGACGATCAATACCTGTACCCGCTCGGTCACGACTACCTCCCTGCCTGTGAATCTCCCCATATAAATATCTTAGACACAGAGAGATTTCCTTGGCAAGGCGAGGGGTATCCCAGGACGTGGGAGCTGTTGGGTGGGCCGTTCGGCGCAAGTAGCTTCGGCCGGGCAGACCCTCCATGAAACCCCTTGAGCCGCAAGGAGAACCGATGAGCGCGGACGACACCTCGGCGTGGTCCTTCGAGACCAGGCAGATCCACGCGGGCGCCGCGCCGGACCCGGCCACGGGTGCTCGCGCGACGCCGATCTACCAGACGACGTCGTACGTCTTCCGCGACAGCCAGCACGGCGCCGACCTGTTCAGCCTCGCCGAGCCCGGCAACATCTACACGCGGATCATGAACCCCACCCAGGACGTGCTGGAGCAGCGCGTCGCCGCGCTGGAAGGCGGCGTCGCGGCGCTGGCGTTCGCGTCCGGCTCGGCCGCGACCACGGCGGCGATCCTGAACCTGGCCGGCGCGGGCGACCACTTCGTCTCGAGCCCGTCGCTCTACGGCGGGACCTACAACCTGTTCCACTACACGCTGCCGAAGCTCGGCATCGAGGTCACGTTCATCGACGACCAGGACGACCTCGACCAGTGGCGCGCCGCCGTGCGGCCGAACACGAAGTTCTTCTTCGGCGAGACGCTCGCCAACCCCGGCAGCAACGTCCTCGACATCCGCGCGGTCGCTGACGTCGCGCACGAAGCCGGCGTCCCGCTGCTGGTCGACAACACCATCCCGACGCCGTACCTGGTGCGCCCGATCGAGCATGGCGCGGACGTCGTCATCCATTCGGCGACGAAGTACCTCGGCGGCCACGGCACGACCATCGCCGGCGTGCTGGTCGACGGCGGCACGTTCGACTTCGGCCAGGACCCCGCGAAGTTCCCGGGCTTCAACGAGCCGGACCCCAGCTACCACGGCCTCAAGTACTGGGAGGCGCTCGGCCCGGGCGCGTTCGCCGCGAAAGCACGCGTCCAGCTGCTACGCGACACCGGCGCGGCGATCGCGCCGCTGAACAGCTTCCTGATCCTGCAGGGCATCGAGACGCTGTCGCTGCGCATCGAGCGGCACGTGCAGAACGCGCAGGCGCTGGCCGAGTGGCTCGAGCAGCGCGACGAGGTCGAAAAGGTGTACTACGCCGGCCTGCCGTCGGGCCCGTTCCACGCGGCGGCGCAGAAGTACCTGCCGCGCGGCGCGGGCGCGGTGCTGTCGTTCGACCTGCGCGGCGGCGTAGAGGCGGGCCGGAAGTTCGTCGACGGCACCGAGCTGCACAGCCAGCTGGTGAACCTCGGCGACGTCCGCAGCCTGATCGTGCACCCGGCGTCGACCACGCACAGCCAGCTCACGCCGGAAGAGCAGCTGGCCAGCGGCGTCACGCCGGGACTGGTCCGGCTCGCCGTCGGGCTGGAAGGGATCGAGGACCTCAAGGCCGACCTGGAAGCCGGATTCCGGGCGGCCAAGGCGGAACTGTGACGGCTGCGCCCGTCACCGGCGCCTGGCGGATCGGGGATCCGCCGGGCCGCCGGAAGTTCGTCACCGGCCCCGGCGCGTTCGCGCTGGAGGCCGGTGGCGTCCTGCCGGAGTTAACGATCGCTTACGAAACTTGGGGGTCACTGAACTCCGGTGCGTCCAACGCGGTCCTCGTCGAGCACGCGCTGACCGGCGACAGCCACGCGGCCGGCCCCGCCGAGCCGGGCCACCCCGGCGCGGGCTGGTGGGACGGGCTGATCGGGCCGGGCAAGGCTCTGGACACGAACGAGTACTTCGTCGTGGTCCCGAACGTGCTGGGCGGCTGCCAGGGGTCGACCGGGCCGTCGTCGCCGGACCCGGACGGGACGCCGTGGGGCAGCCGCTTCCCGGTGGTGACGGTGCGGGACCAGGTCGCCGCCGAGGCGCTGCTGGCGGACGCGCTGGGTATCTCGCGCTGGGCGGCCGTCCTCGGCGGCTCCATGGGCGGGATGCGCGCGCTGGAGTGGGCGGTGTCGCTGCCCTCGCGGGTGGCTGCGGTGCTGGTGCTGGCGTCGGCCGCGCGGGCGTCGGCCGAGCAGATCGCGTGGGCGTCGCCGCAGCTGCACGCGATCCGCAGCGACCCGTCCTTCCACGGTGGTGACTACTACGCAGCCTCGGAAGGCCCCTTCCGGGGGCTCGGCGTCGCGCGGCGGATCGCGCACGTCACCTACCGCAGCGAGCCCGAGCTGGCCCAGCGTTTCGGCCGGGCCCACCAGGGCACGGAGGACCCGCTGCGCGGCGGCCGGTTCGCCGTCGAGTCCTATTTGGACCACCACGCGGAGAAGCTGGCGCGCCGCTTCGACGCGAACAGCTACCTGGTGCTGACGGAGTCGATGAACACCCACGACGTCGGCCGCGGCCGCGGTGGCGTTGCTGCGGCGCTGGGCCGGGTGACCGCTCGATCAGTGATAGGGGGCGTCGACAGCGACCGGCTCTACCCGCTGTACCAGTCGGCGGAGATCGCGGCCGGGATCGCGGGGGCGCCGGAGCCGTCGGTGGTGACGTCGCCGTACGGCCACGATTCGTTCCTGATCGAAACCGGGCAGATCGCGGCCCTGGTGAAGCAGCTGCTGGGCTGATTGCCGCGATCGGGCGGTTCAGGGGCCCCTAGTCGGAGACGGCTTCGGAGATCCAGGGCGCCACCGGCAGGTCGCGGTCCAGGCACTCCACCGAAAGGCGGATCGTCCAGCGCAGCGCCTGCAGGACGAGGCTGTCGACCTCGTCCGGTGCCGCGTTCGCGAGGGCGATCTCGACCTGCTCCTGGGCGGCTTCGGTGTTGCCGTGCACTTCCGCGAGCAGCGTGCGGACCGCGGTCCGCACCGGCGGGTCGGCCTGGTCGATCGAGACCTCTTCGCCGTCTTCGTCGAAGACCTGGACCTTCACCGGGGCGCTGCCGCCGTCGCCGAGGGTGGACACCATCGCGCTGCACTCGCCGAAGAGCAGCAGCATGAGGGCCTTCGTCTCGTCCGCGCGGGCCTGCGGCTCGGCGGCCGACGGGGCGACCTCGCCCAGCGCTTCGGCGTCGTCGCCGAGGCTCAGCGCGGTCAACGCGCGCTGGGCCTTCTCGACGAGCCGGCGCTCCTGCTCGCTCCAATCCGGGTCCACGTGCCCCATCAAACACCAGCGACGGCCCTCGTGGGGATACCTTGATCCGCGGGTGGTCATCCCGCCGCGCGGAGGGCACCCAGCGCGAGCCGGCAGAGCAGTTCGGCGAGTTCACCGTCACCGAGATGGCGGTTGTACGGCGTCGAGTTGATCAACCCGAACACGGCGTGTGCCGCCGACCGCGCCTCCAGTTCTCCCAGCTCCGGAAGCGCTTCGCGGATCACGCGCACCCACACCTCGACGTACTGCCGCTGCAGCGCGCGTACCTGCTTGCGGTCGGCGTCGGTGAGGTTCGCGAGGTTGCGCTCCTGAACGGTGATCAGGGACGGGTGCGCGAGCGCGAAGCCGACGTGGAAGGCCACGAGCCCGGCCAGCGTGTCGTCCGGATCGACCGGCCGGCTCGCCCACGCGGTACCGCCGTCGAGCAGGTAGCGGCTGATCGAGTTCAGCATCTCGCCGAGGATCGCGTCCTTGCTGCGGAAGTGCCGGTAGAGAGCGGGCCCGGAGATGCCGACGGCGGCCCCGATGTCGTCGATGCCGACACCGTGGAAGCCGTGGTGGGCGAACAGTTCGGCAGCCGCGGCCAGGATCTGTTCGCGTCTGTTCGCCTTCTCGCCGTTCACGAGAGGGGTGAAGTTGGCCGGCATCCAGCCATATTAGAGCGGCAGGTTAGCGAGCGCTAACAGCCCGCGTGTCGCGGTCGCGGTGGCGGGAGTGTGCGGTGCTGTCGTCGCCCGGCCACGCGGGAGCCGTTGCTGCGTGGGCCGGAGGACTGGTGTCACTCCCTCGAAAGGGCTGTTAACCCGCGCTGACCGGCGTTTCATCCTTCCGGTGTGGGCCGAGTGGGTACCTACCAGGAACTAGGGGTTCCTCGTGGGGCTTCCACCTGCTGTGCTATTTGCGTCGGCCCTGTCACAAAGGAGTGACCCATGGCTGTTCCCACCCGTAAGTTCCGGCGATCCCTCCTACGGTTGAGTACGGCCCTGGGGGCCGTTGTCCTTGCTTCTCTCGGCGTCACGGGCCTCGCCCAGGCCGCCGGGACCGTCTACGCCGCGGTCGGCGACTCCTACTCCTCGGGAGTCGGAGCCGGCAGCTACGGCAGTTCCGGGAGCTGCTACCGCAGTTCGAAGGCCTATCCGCAGCTGTGGGCCAACGCCCACAGCGGAACCTCGTTCACGTTCCTGGCCTGCTCCGGCGCCCGCACCGGCGACGTCATCAACCAGGCGAACTCGATCCCCGCCTCGGCCACGCTCGTCACGGTGACCGTCGGCGGGAACGACGCCGGGTTCAGCGACGTGATCCAGACCTGCACGCTGGGCAGTGACTCCGACTGCGTGAACCGCGTGAACACGGCGAAGACCTACGTCGCCAACACGCTGCCGCCGTTGCTGACCAACACCTACAACGCGATCAAGGCCAAGGCGCCGGGCGCGCAGCTCGTCGTCCTGTCCTACCCGCGCTTCTACACCGTGCCCGGCTCCTGCTGGGTCGGGCTGAGCGACACCAAGCGCACCGCGATCAACTCGGGCGCCGACGCGCTCGCGTCGGTCATCCAGCAGCGCGCGGGGGCGGCCGGGGCGACCTTCGTCGACGTCCGGCCCTCGTTCGTCGGCCACAACATCTGCTCCTCGGCCGACGACTACCTGCACAGCCTCACCTGGCCGGTGATCGAGTCCTATCACCCGACCGTGGCTGGCCAGTCCGGCGGCTACTACGCCCCGCTGCGCGCGGCGATCGGCTGAGCTGTCCCGCCGAAGGCCACCCCGGTCCGCCGGGGTGGCCTTTTCCGCATTCCAGCGACTGGACACCCCCGTTAGCGGTCGCTAACATCGAGCCGGAGGTTAACGACCGCTAACGTCGAGGGAGCCCATGGACACGCCGGCACTGGGGACTGCGGCGTCCCCGGACAGCGAGGCTTACGCCCGCAACGCGACATCGCACGCGGAGCTGGTCGAGGACCTCCGCAAACGTTTGGCGAGCGCCCGGCTCGGCGGCCCCGAGAAGGCGCGCACGCGGCACGTCGAGCGCGGCAAGCTGCTCCCGCGCGACCGCGTCGACACCCTGCTCGACCCGGGCTCGCCGTTCCTCGAGCTCTCGCCGCTCGCGGCCAACGGCCTGTACGACGACGAAGCCCCGTCCGCCGGGATCATCACCGGGGTCGGGCGGGTCTCGGGCCGGGAATGCGTGGTCGTCGCCAACGACGCCACGGTCAAGGGCGGCACCTACTACCCCATGACGGTGAAGAAGCACCTGCGCGCCCAGGAGGTCGCGCTGCACAACAACCTGCCGTGCGTCTACCTGGTGGACTCCGGCGGCGCGTTCCTGCCCAGGCAGGACGAGGTCTTCCCGGATCGTGAACACTTCGGCCGGATCTTCTACAACCAGGCGACGATGTCCGCGCGCGGCATCCCGCAGATCGCCGCGGTGCTCGGCTCGTGCACCGCGGGTGGCGCGTACGTCCCGGCGATGAGCGACGAGGCCGTCATCGTCCGGAACCAGGGCACGATCTTCCTCGGCGGCCCGCCGCTGGTGAAGGCGGCGACCGGCGAGGTCGTGACGGCCGAGGAGCTGGGCGGCGGGGACGTCCACGCGCGCCAGTCCGGCGTCACCGACCACCTGGCCGACGACGACGCGCACGCCCTGCGGATCGTTCGCTCGATCGTGTCGACGCTCGGGCCGCGCGCGCCGCGGCCGTGGGACGTCGTCCCCACCGAGGCGCCCGCGGTCGACCCGGCGGAGCTGTACGGCGTGGTGCCCACCGACCCGCGCGTGCCCTACGACGTCCGCGAGGTGATCGCCCGGATCGTCGACGGCAGCCGGTTCGGCGAGTTCAAGAAGGAGTACGGCGCCACGCTGGTCACCGGGTTCGCCCGGATCCACGGCCACCCGGTCGGCATCGTCGCGAACAACGGCGTCCTGTTCGCCGAGTCCGCGATGAAGGGCGCGCACTTCATCGAACTGTGCGACAAGCGTTCGATCCCGCTGCTGTTCCTGCAGAACATCACCGGCTTCATGGTCGGGCGCGCGTACGAGGCCGGCGGCATCGCCAAGCACGGCGCGAAGATGGTCACCGCGGTGGCGTGCGCGCGGGTCCCGAAGTTAACGGTCGTTATCGGCGGCTCGTTCGGCGCCGGCAACTACTCGATGTGCGGCCGGGCGTACTCGCCGCGGTTCCTCTGGATGTGGCCGAACGCGCGCATCTCGGTGATGGGCGGCGAGCAGGCGGCGTCGGTGCTGTCGACCGTCCGCCGTGACGCCATCGAGGCCCGCGGCGGCGAATGGTCCACCGAGGACGAAGAGGCGTTCAAGGACCCGATCCGCGAGCAGTACGAGGCGCAGGGCAGCCCGTACTACTCCACCGCGCGGCTGTGGGACGACGGCGTCATCGACCCCGCGGACACCCGCACGGTCCTCGGCCTCGCCCTCTCGGCGGCGGCGAACGCCCCCCTAGATGAAGTCAACTACGGCGTCTTCCGGATGTGATGATGTTCGATTCAGTGCTGGTCGCCAATCGGGGCGAGATCGCGGTCCGGGTCATCCGCACCCTGCGGGCGCTCGGCATCCGCGCGGTCGCGGTGTACAGCGACGCGGACGCCGAGGCCCGGCACGTCCGCGAGGCGCACACGGCGGTGCGCATCGGACCGGCGGAGGCGGCGAAGAGCTATCTGAACATCCCGGCCATCGTCGACGCCGCGGTGTCGTCCGGGGCGCAGGCCGTGCACCCCGGCTACGGCTTCCTCGCGGAGAACGCCGAGTTCGCGCGCGCCTGCGAGGCCGCCGGGCTCGTGTTCATCGGCCCGCCGGTGGCCGCGATCGAGGCCATGGGCGACAAGATCCGCGCCAAGGCGACGGTCTCGAAGGCCGGTGTCCCGGTCGTGCCGGGTGCGTCCGATGTGGACATCCCGGACGGTGGTTTCGCGGAAGCCGCCGCGAAGGTGGGCTACCCGCTGCTGCTCAAGCCGTCCGCCGGCGGTGGCGGCAAGGGCATGCGGCTCGTGCACGCGCCCGAGGAGCTGGACGCGGCGATCGAGTCCGCGCGGCGCGAGGCCAAGGGGTCCTTCGGCGACGACACGCTGCTGATGGAACGGTTCGTCACCACGCCGCGGCACATCGAGATCCAGGTGCTCGCCGACACGCACGGCACTGTCCTGCACCTCGGCGAGCGCGAGTGCAGCCTGCAGCGGCGCCACCAGAAGATCATCGAGGAAGCGCCGTCGGTGCTGCTCGACGAGGCCACCCGCGAGAAGATGGGCTCGGCGGCGGCCGAGGCCGCGCGCTCGGTCGGGTACGTCGGCGCGGGCACCGTCGAGTTCATCATGTCGGCGAAGAACCCCGACGAGTTCTTCTTCATGGAGATGAACACCCGGCTGCAGGTCGAGCACCCGGTCACCGAGCTGGTCACCGGCCTCGACCTGGTCGAGTGGCAGGTCCGGGTCGCGGCCGGGGAACGGCTCACGCTCGACCAGGACGACGTCGTCCTCAATGGACACGCCGTCGAAGCGCGGGTGTACGCCGAAGATCCGGCGCGCGGGTTCATCCCGACCGGCGGGACGGTCCTGGCGGTGCACGAACCGGCCGGCGACGGCGTCCGCGTCGACTCGTGGATGACGCCGGGTGCGGTCGTCGGCTCGAACTACGACCCGATGCTGGCCAAGGTCATCGCCTGGGGCCCGGATCGCGCGTCAGCGCTGCACCGGCTCGACCTGGCGCTGGCCGACACGGCGTTGCTGGGCGTCGGCACGAACACCGCGTTCCTGCGCGCGCTGCTCGCCGACGCCGACGTCCGCGCCGGCCGGCTCGACACCGAACTCGTCGACCGGCGGCTGGCCGACCTCGTTTCCCCGGACGTGCCCGCGGAGTTCTTCGTCGCGGCCGCCCTGGACCGGTTCCTGGAGCTGCAGCCGGCGGGACCGGTCGTGGACCCGTGGGACGTGCCGGACGGCTGGCGGATGGGCGGCTCCGGCGGGGTGACGTTCCGCCTGAAATCAGGCCCGGCCCGGGCGGTGGTCCGGGTGCAGGGCACGCCGTCCGACGCGACGGTCTTCGTCGGGGACGACGAACCGGTGCGGGTTTCGGCCCGGCGCGACGGAGACGTCCTCGAGATCCGGCACGCCGGCGGGTTCCACCGCTACCGCCAGGCTTGCGCTCCCGACAGGACGGTCTGGCTGTCCCGTGACGGGCTCAGTTTTCCCTTCGGGGAGCAGGAGTTCGTGCTGGCGTCCCGCGGTGAGGCCGCCGGCGCGGGCCCGGTCACCAGCCCGATGCCGGGCACGGTGCTCGTGGTGAAGGTCGCGGCGGGAGACGTCGTGAAGGCCGGGACGCCGCTGCTGGTCGTCGAGGCGATGAAGATGGAGCACACGGTCACCGCGCCGATCGACGGCGTGGTCAGCGAACTCCCGGTCCGGACCGGCCAGCAGGTCGCCCTGGACGAAACCCTTGCCGTAGTCACCCCTCAAGAGGAGCAGCAGTGATCGACTTCCGCCTGGACGAGGAGTACGACTCGCTCCGCAAGACCGTCGAGGACTTCGCGCACGCCGAAGTCGCCCCGGTGATCGGCGAGCTGTACGAGAAGGAAGAGTTCCCGTACGCGATCGTCGCGAAGATGGGCGAGATGGGCCTGTTCGGCCTGCCGTTCCCCGAGGAGTTCGGCGGCATGGGCGGCGACTACTTCGCGCTGTGCCTGGCGCTGGAGGAGCTGGCCCGGGTCGACTCGTCGGTCGCGATCACGCTGGAGGCGGGCGTTTCCCTCGGCGCGATGCCGATCTTCCGCTTCGGAACGCAGGAGCAGAAGGAGAAGTGGCTGCCTTCGCTCTGCGAAGGTACCGCGTTGGGCGGATTCGGCCTGACCGAGCCGGGTGGCGGCTCGGACGCCGGGGCGACCCGCACGCGGGCCACTTTGGACGGTGACGAGTGGATCGTCAACGGTAGCAAGGCGTTCATCACGAACTCGGGCACGGACATCACCCGTTTCGTCACGGCCACCGCCGTCACCGACGTGATGGAGAACGGCCGCAAGGAGATCTCGGCGATCCTCATCCCGTCCGGCACGCCGGGCTTCGCGGTGGCGCCCAAGTACTCGAAGGTCGGCTGGAACTGCTCCGACACCCATGAACTGTCCTTTTCGGACGTCCGGGTTCCGGCGGAGAACCTCGTCGGTGTGCGCGGCCGCGGGTACGCGCAGTTCCTGTCCATTCTGGACGAAGGCCGGGTCGCGATCGCCGCGGTGTCGGTGGGCCTGGCGCAGGGCTGCGTGGACGAATGCCTCAAGTACGTGAAGGACCGGGTCGCGTTCGGCAAGCGGATCGGGGAGTACCAGGCGATCCAGTTCAAGATCGCCGACATGGAGGTCCGCACGCACACCGCACGCCTGGCGTACTACCAGGCGGCGTCGAAGATGCTGCGCGGCGAGCCGTTCAAGAAAGAGGCGTCGATCGCGAAGCTGGTGGCGTCCAACGCGGCCATGGACAACGCGCGCGACGCCACCCAGATCTTCGGCGGCTACGGGTTCATGAACGAATTCCCGGTGGGCCGCTTCTACCGCGACGCGAAGATCCTGGAGATCGGCGAGGGCACCAGCGAGGTCCAGAAGATGCTGATCTCGCGCCACCTCGGCGTCGCCTGACAGCAGCGAGGGGCACCTCCGGCGGAGGTGCCCCTCGGGCGGCTACTGCGGCTGTTGCTGTTGTTGCTGCTGCTTCTTGTCCTCCTCGGCCCACGCGGCTTCGGCCTGCATCTGGATGTCGGTGAGACCGCGGTCGACCTGCACGATGTCCTTGCCCGCCCAGCCGACGAAGTTCTTCGAACTCTTGGCGTCGGAAAGCGCCTTCAGCATCGGGTAGTAGTCCGGGTGCTTGGCCTTCAGCCAGTCGTCGACGAACTTCATCTTCTTGTAGCTGTCGCCGAACTTCGTCTTCAGCCAGTCCTCGTGCTTCTTGATCGTCGAGATGTCGTGGTCGCTCAGGTGCGACTTCGGCGGCGTCGGCTTCGGCGGCTCCGGGGGCTTCGGCAGCGGCCGGGAGAAGTTGGGCGTGGTGCCGTCGCCCGGCGGACGCGTGCTCGGCGCGGCGCCGCCGCCCGGGTTGTCGTGGGTGATCGCGGTGCCCGGCGGGGGCAGCGGCCGCGAGAAGTTCGGGGTCGTGCCGTCGCCCGGAGGCCGGGTACTGGGTGTCGCACCGCCACCGCCCGGGCCGTCGTGGGTGACCGCGGTGCCCGGAGGCTTCGGCAGCGGCCGGGAGAAGTTCGGGACGCCGCCGCCGTGCGGCGGCAGGTTGCTCAGCTCGTGCCCCGCGCTGGAGGAAGAGCCCGGCTTCCCCTTGACCAGCTTCGAAAGCCCGGTGAGCCGGCCCAGCGTGCGGCCGGCGTAGGCGACGACCTTGGCGAGCTTCGCCATCATCGCCGCGACCTGCACCGAGACGGTCGCGACGCACTTGGTCACCCCGACGGCGATCGACGCGCCGAAGGTGGGGATGGCGAGCGCGAGCGCGATCAGCATCGTGGAGATGATGTCACCGAGGATCGTCGTGATGATGTCGCGCAGCAGTGCGCGGACCGCGCCGATCAGCGCGCCGGTGGTCTCGACCATGTAGCCGGCGACGTCGGCTGCCTTGGCGTTGGCGTCGATCCAGCCCTTCCGGTCGTTGATCGACTTGAGGAAGCTGTCGTAACCCTTGCCCTGCCACTGGGTGATCGTCGCCTTGAGCGTCTTGTCGAGCTCTTCGCCGGTGTTGCGCAGGCTTTCGCCGATCTTGTGCAGCTCGTTGGCGACCTTCGTGACCTCGGACGGGTTGCCCGCGACCTGGTCCAGCGGCCACTTCAGGAACGAGACGTGCTCGATCAGCCAGCCCAGCCCCGCGGCGATGAGCTTCGCCAGCGGGTCCATGGCGAACGCGACGGTGTCGAGGACGGCGCTGATGACGTTGATGCCCAGTTCGACGCTGACGGCCGCGAGGTCGCCGCCGTGTTCGGTCTGGACCTTGCCGATCGAGTCGCCGACCTGCTTCCAGCTGTCGAAGACGCCGGCGCCGGTCGTGGAGTTCGACGCCGTGATGGGAACGGTCACTTGCCCAGCTCCGTCTCGAAGGTGCTCAAACCCTGTGCCGTGTTCGAGTCGTGGGTCGTGTACGTGTCGGCGGCCTTCTTCAGGTCCTCGGCGGACTTGCCGATGTCGCCCACGAGGTTCTTGATCTCGCCGGTGATCACGCCCATCGTGATGCGCGAGGGCACGGCGAGCACCTGCGCGAGCAGGATGCCGAACGCGGCGTTGTCGAACCCGTTGGCGGCCTGCATCCGGTTCGCGGCGTCCTGCACCGCCGGCTGCGTCTTGCCCGACAGGAACTCGCTGAACTTGTGCAGCTCGGCCGGGTCGACCGAGAAACCTGCTCCGGAAACCACTGGTCCTCCTCCGTCCTACCAGGGGTTGCTTTCGCCGTCGTCCTCGTCCGGCGCGGGCCGGGGACGACGACGCGGCTGGCCGTGCTGCTGCGGCGGCGGGCCGGCCGGCGGCGGCCGGTGCGGAGGCGGGGGCGCGGGTGGCCGGTCCTCGGCTTCCTGCTCCGGCATGAAGACTTCGCTCTTGCCCGCGGGCGGCGTTCCCGGTTCCGGTTCGGGGGCCGGCAGGAACTCGTCAAGCAGTTCGCGGGCGGCCGAGCTCTCGCCGACCATGCCGCTGAACGCGTCGGCGACCTCGGCCGAGACCTTCTGCTGCGCCCGGCCGATCAGCTGCAGCACCTGGGCGGAAAGGGCTTGCGGGGGCCGTTCGTACGCGCGGGGGCCGAACCGGAGGTCCTGCAGCACGCCGCTCGGGCCCACGGTCACCGTGACCGCCCCGTCCGGCGACTGCACGGTGGCGACGGCGGAGCGCAGCTTCTCCTGCGCGGCCGCGGCTTTCGCCTGGATTTCCTCGAGTTCGACGGTGAACGCGGCCAGCGGATCGCCGGCGGCTCCTGACTGTGTCACGTTGTCCTCGTCGCGAGAGAGGTGGGGAACGGGAGAAGTCAATCAGCGCTGCCTGAACTCCGGATGACACGGAACGAGCCACCGGCTGAACGAGGTCGCCGCCACCTGCTGGACACCAATACTTATACCGGTATAGTTATCGACATGGTCGAGATCAAAACCGAAGCCGAACTGGCGGTCATGCGCGAAGCCGGGCGGGTCGTGGCGAAGACGCTGGACACGGTCAAGGAGGCCGCCGCGATCGGCGTCTCCCTGCGCGAGCTGGACGAGATCGCCGCGCAGGTGATCAGCGAAGCCGGCGCCAAGCCGTCGTTCCTGCACTACCAGCCGCGGTCCGCGCCCACGCCCTACCCGAACGTCATCTGCATCAGCGTCAACGACGTCGTGGTGCACGGCATCCCGACGGCGTACCGCATCCAGGACGGCGACCTCGTCAGCATCGACTGCGGCGCGATCGTCGACGGCTGGAACGGCGACGCCGCGATCAGCTTCGTCGTCGGCACCGCCGACCCCGCTGATCTATCACTGATAGAGGCGACCGAGCGCGCGCTCGCGGCCGGCATCGCCGCCGCGCAGCCGGGAGCCAAGCTCGGCGACATCTCGTACGCGATCGGCGCCGCCGGCCGCGCGTCCGGTCACGGCATGCTCGAGGACCACGGCGGCCACGGCATCGGCCGCGCGATGCACGAAGACCCGCACCTGCCGAACGAGGGGCGCGCGGGCCGCGGGATGCGGCTCAAGCCGGGGCTTGCGCTGGCGATCGAGCCGATGCTGACCCGGGGTGGCGACGCCTACCGGCACGCCGAGGACGGCTGGTCGCTGCTCACCGTCGACGGCAGCCGCGCCGCGCACGTCGAGCACACCATCGCCATCACCGAAGACGGCCCGCGGGTGCTCACCGTGCGGTAGACAGGGCGGATGGACAACATCGTCATCCGGTCGGGTGATTCTGGGGACGCTGACACGCTGCTGCGCTTCTTCGACGAAGCCGTGGAATGGCTCGTGGCGCGCGGCAGCGCGAACCAGTGGGGGACCGAACCGTGGAGCCGTGTCCCCCAGCGCGTCGAGCGGGTCAAGACGATGGCCGCGGACCCGGGGCTGCGCATCGCGGTCGTCGACGGCGAGCCCGCCGGCGCATTGATCGTCTCGGAGGACCACGACCCGCACGTCCCGGCAGTTAACGAGCGTGAACTGTATGTCCGATTGCTGATCACGTCCCGGCGGTTCGCCGGGCGGCGCGTCGGCGGGCGCCTCGTCGAGTACGCGCTCGACGAGGCGCGGCGCCGCGGCATCGACCTCGTGCGCGTCGACTGCTGGGCCGGCGGCGACGGCGAACTGCAGCGGTACTACGAGAGTCAGGGGTTCTCCCCGACCGTGCAGTTCACCGTCGACGACTGGGTCGGCCAGGTGCTGGAGCAACGCGTGGGGTAGCGCGACGCGGCGAGACGGGCGACACTGTTGACGCGGTGCCAACAGACGAAGGAGTCGCCATGGCCGAGGAACTCGCGGGCAAGGTCGTCGTCATCACCGGCGGCGGGCAGGGGATCGGCGCGGCGACCGCGTCGGCGCTGTCCCGGCTGGGTGCCAAGGTGGTGATCGGCGACCTCGACCAGGTCCGGGCCGAAAAGACCGCCGGCGAGCTGGGCGCGGACGCGCTGCCGCTGGACGTCACCGACATCCGCGGCTTCACGGAGTTCCTCGACGAGGTCGAACGCCGGCACGGCCGGATCGACGTGCTGATCAACAACGCCGGCATCATGCCGCTCGGCGAGCTCGAGGCGGAGTCCGACGCGATGACCCGGCGCCAGCTGGAGATCAACCTGCACGCCGTCATCCACGGCACCCGCGAGGCGGTGCGGCGGATGCGGCCGCGGCGCAGCGGGCACATCGTCAACATCGCGTCGTTCGCGGGCAAGGCCGGCTTCCCCGGCGCGGCGACCTACTGCGCCACCAAGCACGCCGTCGTCGGGCTGTCCGAAGCGGTGCACCTGGAGCTGCACGGCAGCGGCGTGCACGTCTCCTGCGTGATGCCGGCGATCGTGCGGACGGAGCTGGCGAGCGGCCTCGGCGAAGCGAAGCTGTTCAAGTCTTCGCGGCCGGAAGATGTGGCCGACGCCATCGTATCCACGCTGCGCAAGCCTCGTTTCGACGTCTACGTGCCCCGTTCGGTGGGCACTATGGGCAAGCTCACCCGGCTGTTCCCGCGGCGGTTCGGCGAAGGGCTCTCGCGGGCGCTCAAGGCGGACCGGCTTTTGGCTTCAGCGGCCCATTCCCCGGCTCGCGCGGCGTACGAAGCGCGGGCGGCGGACAGTGCCCCGGGAGCGGGCACGGAGTAACTCGGACGGCCTAGCGACCGTCCGAATTGGACGTGCTTGCCGGGTGCTCGCGGGCGGGACGCTGTTGAGTCCGCCCGCTTCGCCCGGCAAGATTGCCTCCGAGTCCGGTTCAGGAGGCACGAGGAAATGGCTTCACCACCCGCACGGCTGGCCGCCGCGGCGTCGAACGTGGTCGGCAAGGTGCTGCACGGCGGCGTCGCCGACCTGCGCCCGATGCCGCGGGTGCTGATCGACCAGGGTCCCAACCGGTCGCTGTACCGGATGACGCACAGCAGCCGCCCGGTGTCCGGGCCGCCGATCCTGCTCGTGCCGCCGCTGGCCGCGCCGGCGATCTGCTTCGACCTGCGCCGCGGCTGCAGTCTGCTCGAGCACCTGGTCGAGGGCGGCCGCAACGCCTACCTGGTCGACTACGGCATGGTCGCGTTCTCCGACCGCCGCCTGGGTATCGAGCACTGGATCGACGAGGTGCTGCCGCGCGCGATCCGGCGCGTGAGCGCGGACGCCGGCGGTCAGGCCGTGCACCTGGTGTCGTGGTCGCTGGGCGGGATCTTCTCGCTGCTGGTGAACGCCGACCAGCCGGACCTCCCGATCGCGTCGATCACCGCGATCGGCTCACCGGTGGACTTCACGGCGATCCCGATCGTGGCCCCGTTCCGCCCCCTGGTCGACCTGACGAACGGCCACCTGCTGACCCCGATCTACCGAGCGTTCGGCGGCGCACCGTCCTATTTGGTCAGCCGCGTGTTCCGCGCGACGGGCATCAGCAAGGAAATCACGAAGCCCCTGGCGATCCTGAAGAACCTGGACGACCGCGACTACCTCGCCCAGATCGAGGCGGTCGACCACTTCATGAGCAACATGTACGCCTACCCCGGCCGCACGTTCGGCCAGCTGTACCACCGGTTGTTCCGCACGAACGACCTGGCGGAGGGCAAGGTGGACCTGAACGGCCGCATCATCTCGCTGTCCTCGGTCCGCGTGCCGACACTGGTGGTGGCGGGCGAGAACGACACGATCGCCCCACGCCCGTCGGTGGAGCGAGTGGTGGAGCTCCTGGACAAGGCCCCGGAGGTCCGCTTCAAAACGGCCCCGGGCGGCCACCTGGGCGTCCTGACCGGCCGCAAGGCCCGGGGGACGACGTGGCGGTACCTGGACGAGTTCCTGGACGACCAGATCTCTTGAAAACGCTGAAGGGCCACCCCGGCCGGGGTGACCCTTCAGCGGTTCTCACTTCAGTTCTGCGCTCGACTTCCCGAGAATCCGGCGAGCCACGATCAGCTGCTGAATCTGCTGGGTCCCCTCGAAGATGTCCAGAATCTTCGCGTCCCGCGCCCATTTCTCCAGCAGCGACTCTTCGCTGTACGCCCCGGTCAGCTCGACGCACTTCAGCGCGATCTCCACCACCGACCGCCCCGCCTTGGCCTTCGCCATCGATGCCTGCAGGGAGTTCGGCTTGCGGTTGTCCGCCATCCACGCCGATTCCAGCGTCAGCAGGTACGCCGACTCGTAGTCCGCCTCCAGGCGGAGGAACTCCGCCGCGGCCGCGTGCTGGCTGTTCGCCGGGCGGTCGTAGTCGATCGTGACGCCGGCGGACGTCAAGATCGCGCGTGTCTCGTCGAGGGCCGCGCGGGCCACGCCGATCGCCATGGCTGCCACGAGGGGACGGGTGTTGTCGAACGTCTGCATGACGCCCGCGAAACCCTTCTTCGTGTCGATCTCCGGCGTGCCCAGCAGGTTCTCGCGAGGGACCCGGCAGTTCTCGAAACGCAGCACCGCCGTGTCGGACGCGCGGATGCCGAGCTTGTGCTCGGTGCGCACCACCTCGAAGCCCGGCGTGCCCTTCTCCACCACGAACGACTTGATCGCCGCACGGCCCTTGGACTTGTCCAGTGTCGCCCAGACGACCACCGCGTCCGCGCGCTCGCCCGAGGTCACGAAGATCTTCTCGCCGTTGAGCACGTAGTGGTCGCCGTCGAGGCGGGCCGTCGTGCTGACCGCCGCCGAGTCCGAGCCGAAGCCCGGCTCGGTGATCGCCATCGCCGCCCACATGCCGGAAAACCGTTCGAGCTGCTCGTCCGTGGCCACCGAGCTGATCGCCGCGTTGCCGAGGCCCTGCCGCGGCATCGACAGCAGCAGGCCGACGTCACCCCAGCACATCTCGATCGTGCCGAGGACGACGTTCAGGTTCGCGCCGTTGCGGTTGCCCTTCTCCTCCTTGTCGGAGCCGGAGCGCCGCACACCCGCCGCGCCCGCGCCGCCCTCGCCGGAGGAGTTGAGGCCGTCGAGCAGCGCCGCGAACATGTCGAGCTCGCTCGGGTACGTGTGTTCCGCGCGGTCGTACTTGCGCGAGATCGGCCGGAACACCTCGGCCGCGGCCTGGTACGCCTGGTTGATCAGCGCGCCGGCCTTCTTCGGAACTTCCAGGTTGATCATCGTTAACGCCCTTTCGGAGCCTAGAGAAGGACGGCGCCTTCCATGACGCCGATGGCGCGCAGGTCCCGGTACCAGCGCTCGACCGGGTGCTCCTTGACGAAGCCGTGCCCGCCGAGCAGCTGCACGCCCGCGCTGCCGATCTGCATGCCCTTGTCCGTGGCCAGCTTCCTGGCCAGCGCGACCTCGCGGGCGTAGGACTTGCCCTGCTCGGCCCGCGCCGCCGCGCGCAGCGTCACCAGGCGCAGGCCCTCCAGCTCGATCGCGATGTCCGCGACGGAGAACGCGACCGCCTGCCGGTGGCTGATCGGCTCGCCGAACGCCACCCGCTCGTTGACGTAGGGGACGACGTAGTCGAGGACGGCCTTCGCGGTCCCGGCGGCCAGCGCGGCCCAGCCGAGCCGCGACAGGCGCACGACCTCGGCGAAGACGTCCGCCTTCCCGCCACCGAGCAGCGCGCCCGCCGGCAGCGCCACCTTCTCCAGGTGCAGCCGGCCCGTCGCGGCGCCGCGCAGGCCCATCGCCGGCTCGGTCTCGATCGACACGCCGGCGTTCGACGACTCTACGAGGAACAGGGCCGGCCCGCGGCCTTCCAGGTCGGCCGACACGATGAACAGTTCCGCCTGCGTCGCCCGCGGGACCAGCGTCTTGACGCCGTCGAGCTGGTAACCCTTCGGCGTGCGGCGCGCCTTCGCTGCCGGCTTGAAGGGGTCGTAGAGCGCTTTCTGCTCCTGCAGGGCCAGCGCCGCGGCCGGCACGTGCTCGCCGGTGAACGCCGGCAGGTAGTCGGCCTGCTGCTGCTCGTCGCCCCAGCTGACCAGCGCGGTGCTCACCGCGGACGGGGCGAGCACGGCGACCGCGAGGCCGAGGTCGCCGTGCGCAAGCGCTTCCGCGACCAGCGCGTTGGTCACCACCGAGCGTTCCGTGCCGACGCCGCCGAGCTCCTCGGGGATGCCGACCAGGCTGATGCCCAGCTCGGCGGCCCGGGCCAGCAGCCCTTCGGGCGCCTCGAGTTTCGCGTCGGCGTCCGCGGCGGCCGGGCGCAGCTGCTCGGCGGCGAACTCCGTCACCGTCTCCACGATGAGCTGCTGGTCCTCGGTCGGTGTGAGGTCGAACAGCCCGGTGTCGGCGGCCGGCGCGAGCCGGGCCGGTTTGCCCAGCTTCTGCACCGACTTGAACGACCGGGTCGCCGCGCCCGCGACGCGGAAGCCGTTGCGGGTGCCCGCGGTGACCAGGTCCTCGAGGGGCTTGCGCAGCCCGGCTCGATCGACGACCTTGCTCCCGGCCAGCCGGGTCAGCGCGGACAGGCCCCAGCCCATCGCGTCCCGTTTCCTTGGCGCAGCCATGTGGCCCTCCATCCCGTTACCTACTCGCGAGTAGGTTAACCCGGGAGGCGGGATCGCGCCAGTGCGGGTCCGGTCACGAATGCGCGGTGTGCACCTGCCGGCGCCATTCGGCGAAGCGCAGCCGTTCGAACGCGATGAGCCCAAGCACCAGCCCCGCGACGATCAGCAGCAGTACGGCGGCCGGCACGTGCTCCAGCAACGGCGTCGCCGCGACCAGCAGCACGCCGACGACCAGCCGCTGGACGTTCCAGCTGCCGAGGTTGCGCTTGCGCAGGGAGCTCAGCGCGATCAGGTAGAGGGCGAGGCCGCCGGTCAGCGTCCAGATCGGCACGCCGTGCAGGGCTTCGCCGGGTGTGTGGTGCTCGCTGTCGGCGAGGTAGAGGAACGCCTTCTTCAGGCCGAGGGCGACCAGCACGATCCCGGCGATCAGCGGCAGGTGCAGGAAGGTGTAGGAATCGGTGGCGAGCTTCGCGCGTTCGACGCCGGTCGCGCGCGTGAGCCGGTGCTCGGAGACGCGCGCGACGACGTCGAAGTAGGTCCACCACATCCCCGCGGCCAGCGCGAGCCCGCACACTGCGCCGCCGGCGACCAGCCACGACATCGGCAGCGCCCCGATCCCGATGCCGATCGCCACGATCGACTCGCCCAGCGCGATGATCACGATCAGCCCGAACCGCTCGGCGAAGTGCGCGGGCGCGTTGAGCCGCCAGCCGTCGGGCCCGGCGAAGTAGACGTTGAGGTAGTCGACGGCCAAGGCGACGACCCACAGCCCCAGCTGCCACGGCCCGCTGAGGAACTCGGCCACGGCGAGCAGCGCGACGCTCGGCAGCAACCCGACGAACATCTTGAGCAGAACCCGCCGCAGTCCCGGATCGTCTTTCGCGGCGCCCAGGTAGGCGACGAGGTGCAACAGCCGCACGAGCGCGTAGCAGGCGACGAACAGCGCGGGCGCGAACAACCCGCCGGGGTGGTCGGTGAAGGCTTCGGGAATGGTCAGCGACACCAGGAACATCACGGCCATGGCCCCGAACATCGCCAGCCGCGCGATCCCGTGGTCGACGTGGATGGTGTTCCCCAGCCAGGCATAACTGCACCAGCACCACCACAGGACGGCGAGCATGGCCAGCCCCTGCCCGACCCCGGCCGGGCTCAGGTGGTCGGCCATCAGCTGGGTGGTCTGGGTGATGGCGTAGACGAAGACCAGGTCGAAGAACAGCTCGATGGTCGAGACGCGGTGGTCCTCATCCGCGCTCACCAGGTGCAGGCGTCTCGTGGGCACGACGAATTATGGATGAAGCAAGGTCGGGACGGTCCCGTTTCGGCGTAACCGGTCAGACGACGCCGAGGACGGTCCGGAGCAACGTCGTCAGCTCGGCCTCGAAGTTCGGGCGGGCAGCCACGCGGCGCGTCCGGGCCAGGTCGTTAGCGATCGTCAACGCTGCGTGGACGGTGATTTTCGCTTCGCGCGCGGGCAGCTCCGGACGTGCCGCCGACAGCAACGTCACCCACTGGCCCACGTAGTCGCGTTGCACTCGCAGCAGGTCTGCCTTGTCGCGGTCCGGCATCGTCACGCGGTCCGCCGAGAACGACACCAGCAGCTCCGGCGTGTTAACGATCGTTTGCACGTACGACGCCGCCAAGCGCTGCAGTGCTGTGCGTTCGTCCGAAGCCCGGAGGGCTTGCTCCGCCGCCAGCGCCAGCCTGTCCGCCGCGCGGTGGCCGATGGCGACCATCAGTGCCGCCTTGCTGGGGAAGTGGCGGTAGACGCTCGGGCCCGCGATGCCCGCCGCCGCTCCGATGTCCTCCATGCTCACGTCGTGGAAGCCGCGCTGGGCGAACAGCGCCGTCGCCTCTGCCAGGACCTGCTCACGACGTGATGGCGTGCCCAGGCTCAGCGCCGGAGTCGACGGCTCGGCGGAGGGCGCCGGAAGTGTGGCGTTCAGCACATCCCAGGCCAGCTCCACCAGCAGCGCAGCGAACCGGCGGCGCGCCAACGACGTGTGGTGGACCGACACGCTCCCGAACACCGATAGAGCCGCCCAGCACAGCAGCTCTGCGTCCTCGGCCGGCAGCTCTGGGCGCTGCACGAGCAGCACCTTCGACCATGCCGTCAGCGCCAGCGTCGACCGGCGGGCGATCTCCCGCTGGTCCTCCTTTGGCAGGTGACGCCCTTCCCAGCGCCACAGCGCCGCGATCTCGCGGCGTTCGACAGCCTGCGTCGCGAGCCGGCCGAGGAGATCTTTCAGCTGGTCGGCGGGGGGAACCGCGTCCGACAGCGCGTCCGCCGTCGCCGCTTCCAGGTCCTCGAAGCCGCTCAGGACGACGTACGCCAGGATCGCCTGCTTGTCCGCGAAGTGGCGGTACAACGCCGGCCCGGTGACGCCGGCCGCGTCCGCGATGTCCTTGATGCCGACGCCGGGGAAGCCCCGTGCGCGGAACAGCTCCGCCGCCACCGCGGCCAGCTGGGCCTTGCGGTCGCGGGGGCGCGTGCTGCGTTCGACGTCGGTCATGGTGAGTGAACGATAGCGGCTCATGGCACACCTGCAACCCATTGACACCATGGGGTTATCCGACGATATGTTAATGGGCATTAGCCCTACTGGCCGGTATAGTCGGCCGTGACACGGCCAGGTACGACGTCGTTCCGACACGCTCGCGAGGAGTAGTTCAGTGAGTAGCGAGGCCTACATCTACGAGGCGATCCGCACGCCTCGCGGCAAGAACAAGGGCGGTGCCCTGCACGGCACCAAGCCGGTCGACCTGGTGGTCGGCCTGATCAACGAACTGAAGGTCCGCCACTCGAACCTCGACCCGAAGGCGATCGACGACATCGTCCTGGGCGTCGTCTCCCCGGTCGGCGAGCAGGGTGCCGTCATCGCGCGCACCGCCGCGCTGAACGCGGGCCTGCCCGAGACCGTCGCCGGCGTGCAGCTCAACCGCTTCTGCGCCTCCGGCCTGGAGGCCACCAACACCGCCGCGCAGAAGGTCCGCTCCGGCTGGGACAACCTGATCATCGCCGGCGGCGTCGAGTCGATGTCGCGCGTGCCGATGGGCTCCGACGGCGGCGCGCTGTTCATGGACCCGGCCACCGCGTACGACAACTACATCGTCCCGCAGGGCACCGGCGCCGACCTGATCGCGACCATCGAGGGCTTCTCCCGCGAGGACGTCGACCGCTGGGCCGTCCGCTCGCAGGACCGCGCCGAGGCCGCCTGGTCCGGCGGGTACTTCGCCAAGTCCGTCGTGCCGGTCAAGGACATCAACGGCGTCACCGTCCTGGACCACGACGAGCACCGCCGTCCCGGCTCCACCGTCGAGAGCCTCGGCAAGCTCAAGCCCGCCTTCGCCGGCATCGGCGAGCTGGGCGGCTTCGACGCCGTCGCGCTGCAGAAGTACCACTCGGTCGAGAAGATCAACCACGTCCACACCGGCGGCAACTCCTCCGGCATCGTCGACGGCGCCGCGCTCGTGCTCGTCGGCTCCGAGCAGGTCGGCAAGACCTTCGGGCTGACCCCGCGCGCCCGGATCGTGGCGACCGCGTCGATCGGCTCCGAGCCGACGATCATGCTCACCGGCCCCACGCCGGCCACCGAAAAGGTGCTGAAGACCGCGGGCCTCAAGCCCGAGGACATCGACCTGTGGGAGCTCAACGAGGCCTTCGCCTCCGTCGTGCTCAAGTGGATCAAGGACCTGCACCTCGACGAGGAGAAGGTCAACGTCAACGGCGGCGCGATCGCCATGGGCCACCCGCTCGGCGCCACCGGCGCGATGCTGGTCGGCACCGTGGTCGACGAGCTGGAACGCCGCCAGGCGCGCCGCGCCCTGGTGACCCTGTGCATCGGCGGCGGCATGGGCGTCGCGACCATCATCGAGCGGGTGTGAGGACCACTGTGTCTAACCAAAACGTGGCTGAAAGCAAGACCATCCGCTGGGAGCAGGACGAAGACGGCATCGTCACCCTGACCCTGGACGACCCGAACCAGTCGGCGAACACGATGAACGCCGACTTCCGCGAGTCGCTCGGCGTCACGGTCGACCGCCTGGAGGCCGAAAAGGACTCCATCACCGGCGTCGTCATCACCTCCGCGAAGAAGACGTTCTTCGCCGGCGGCGACCTGAACGACCTCATCCAGGCCAAGCCCGAGCACGCGGTCGAGCTGACCGAGGGCAGCACCCTGATGAAGGGGCAGATGCGCCGCATCGAGCAGCTCGGCAAGCCGGTCGTCGCGGCGATCAACGGCGCCGCGCTCGGCGGTGGCCTGGAGATCGCGCTGGCGACGCACCACCGCATCGCCGCCGACGTCAAGGGCAGCCAGATCGGCCTGCCCGAGGTGACGCTGGGCCTGCTGCCCGGCGGCGGTGGCGTGGTCCGCACCGTGCGCCTGCTCGGCATCCAGAGCGCGTTGCTGAACGTCCTGCTGCAGGGGCAGCGACACCGTCCGGCCAAGGCGCTGGAACTCGGCCTGGTGCACGAGCTCGTCGGCACGGTCGAGGAGCTCGTCCCCGCCGCGAAGGCGTGGATCAAGGCGAACCCCGAGGGCGGCGTCCAGCCGTGGGACGTCAAGGGCTACAAGATCCCGGGCGGCACCCCGTCCAACCCGAGCTTCGCGGCCAACCTGCCGGCGTTCCCGGCGAACCTGCGCAAGCAGATCAAGGGCGCGAACATGCCGGCGCCGCGGGCGATCCTGGCCGCCGCGATCGAGGGCGCGCAGGTCGACTTCGACACCGCGATCCAGATCGAGACGCGTTACTTCATCCACCTCGCCACCGGCCAGGTCTCGAAGAACATGACGAAGGCGTTCTTCTTCGACCTGCAGACCATCAACTCGGGCGGCTCGCGGCCGGACGGCTTCGAGAAGTACACCGCTCGCAAGGTGGGTGTCATCGGCGCGGGCATGATGGGCGCGGCGATCGCGTACGTCTCGGCGAAGGCCGGCATCGACGTCGTCCTCAAGGACGTCTCGCAGGAGGCGGCCGAGAAGGGCAAGGGCTACGCGGAGAAGCTGGAGCAGAAGGCGCTTTCGCGCGGCAAGACCACGCAGGAGAAGTCGGACGCGCTGCTGGCGCGCATCAAGCCGACCGCCGACCCGGCCGACTTCGCGGGCGTCGACTTCGTCATCGAGGCCGTGTTCGAGAGCGTCGAGCTGAAGCACAAGGTGTTCGGCGAGATCGAGAGCATCGTCAACGCCGACGCGGTCCTGGGCTCCAACACCTCGACGCTGCCGATCACCACCCTCGCCGAGGGCGTGCAGCGCACCGAGGACTTCATCGGGATCCACTTCTTCTCGCCGGTGGACAAGATGCCGCTGGTCGAGATCATCTGCGGCGAGAAGACGTCGCCGGCGACGCTGGCGAAGGTCTTCGACTACACGCTGCAGATCAAGAAGACCCCGATCGTCGTCAACGACAGCCGCGGCTTCTTCACCTCGCGCGTGATCGGCACCTTTATCAACGAGGCCGTCGCCGCGCTGGGCGAGGGCGTCGAGCCGGCGTCGATCGAGCAGGCGGGTTCGCAGGCCGGCTACCCGGCGCCGCCGCTGCAGCTGATGGACGAGCTGACGCTGACGCTCCCGCGCAAGATCCGCAAGGAGACGCGCGAGGCGGTCGAGGCCGCGGGCGGCACGTGGAAGGCGCACGCGTCGGAGACCGTGATCGACCGGATGGTCGAGGAGTTCGACCGCAAGGGCCGCTCGACGGGCGCGGGCTTCTACGAGTACGACTCCGAAGGCAAGCGCACCGGCCTGTGGCCGGGCCTGCGCGACGCGTTCAAGTCCGGCTCCGCGGAGGTTCCGTTCGAGGACCTCAAGGAGCGGATGCTGTTCGCCGAGGCGCTCGAGACCGTGAAGTGCTTCGACGAGGGCGTGCTGACGTCGGTGGCCGACGCCAACATCGGCTCGATCTTCGGCATCGGCTTCCCGGCGTGGACCGGCGGTGTCATCCAGTACATCAACCAGTACGAGGGTGGCCTGCAGGGCTTCGTCGACCGGGCCCGCGAGCTGGCCGCCCGCTACGGCGACCACTTCGAGCCGCCGGCTTCGCTCGTGGAGAAGGCCGCCAAGGGCGAGATCTACGAATAAGCAGTTCCTTTCCGTGAAGGCCACCTCGAGTTCTTCGGGGTGGCCTTCACGGCTTTCAGAGCGCGACCGCCACCTCGGCGTGGCTGACGTGGTCGTCCCAGCGGCTCAGCGCGCGCCGAGCGTCCTCCTCCAGGACGGCGTCCTCGTAGCTCTCGCCGGCGAAGCCGCGTACGGCGTCGAGGTCGGTGAAGAACGTGATCGAGGTGAACTCGACCTCGTCGCGGACCGGGCGGCGCAGCAATCGGGCGCCTTCGAAGCCGGGCACGTGACGGAGATGCTGCGCCACCGCGGTCGCGTAATGCCGCTCGTAGTCGTCGGCCGTCGCGACGGGCGCCCAGCCGCGCCAGGTGCGTGCGATCATCCTCGGCCCCCATCCGTCGAGAGGCTCGACGGTACTCGTTGATCCGGAGCAGCGGCTGCACTTCGGTACTGGCCGGGATTGCTCCGCGCCCGGCGCCGGATTTTCATGGCCGCGCCCGGAGTATTTGCCGCGCGCCGAAATGTCCGGCAGTTTGTCCGCTTGCGTTCGCCCGCAGGCCACTTAACGCGCGTTAACCTCCGCCTATGCGCCGTCCCGTCACGGTGGCACTGGCCGCCGCCCTGCTTGCCTCGACGTTGACAACGATGTCAGCCGCCGCCGATCTCAGCCCCGCCGACTTCGTCGACCCGCTCATCGGCTCCGCGGGCGACGGCAACACCTACCCCGGTGCTACCGCGCCCTTCGGGATGCTGGCCTGGAGCCCTACCAGCACCCGCGGCGACCAGACGTCGACCGGTGCCGCCAACGGCTACCAGTACGACACCACCCGCATCCGCGGCTTCAGCCTCACCCACGTCAACGGCGCCGGCTGCAACCCGGGCGCCGCCGGGGACATCCCGATCCTGCCTTTCGCCGGCGACGTCACCTCCTCGCCGACCGCCGACACCACCGACGCCGTCTACGCGAGCAACTTCAGCCACGCCGACGAAGCCGCGACGCCGGGACGGTACCGTCTCGGCCTGCAGAACGGCGTCACGACGGACGCGGCGGCGACCGAACGCACCGCGATCGCCACCCTGCACTACCCGAAGGACAAGCCCGCGTCCCTGCTCTTCCGCACCTCGAACTCGCTCAACGGCAGCGAAGACGCCGAGACCCACCTCGATCCCGCGAACCGCGTGGTGACCGGGTCCGTGCTCACCGGCGCCTTCTGCGGCCGCCGCGCGAACGGCGGCGTCAACAACCGCAAGTCCTACTACCGGCTGTACTTCACCGCGCGGTTCGACCAGCCCTTCGCCGGCACCGGGACGTGGAAGGACGCGACGCTGCAGCCCGGCGGCCTCGACCAGACCGGCGGCGAAGGCTACGCGACCGGCAAGGACCGCGCCGGCCGCGGCTCGGGCGGGTACGTCACCTTCGCTCCCGGCAGCAACGTCACCATGCGGATCGCGATCTCCTACGTCTCCCTCGAAGGCGCCGAACGCAACCTGCGGGCCGAGCAATCGGGCAGGTCCACGGTGGAGAGCATCGCCGCGAAGACGAAGAAGGCCTGGAACGCCGAGCTGAGCCGCGTGGACGTCGGCGGCGGCACGGCGAACCAGCGCATCGTCTTCACGACCGCGCTCTACCACAGCCTCCAGCAGCCCAACCTCGTCAGCGACGTCGACGGCCAGTACCTGGGAATGGACCGTCAACCCCACCGTGTCGAGCTCGGGCAGGACGCGCAGTACTCGAACTTCTCCGGCTGGGACCAGTACCGCGCCCAGGTGCAGCTGCTGGCGCTGCTGGAACCGCGTGTGGCCGGGAATTTCGCACAGTCGCTGTACAACTACGCGCGCCAGAACGACGGCGTCTGGGACCGCTGGGTGCACGTCAACGGCGCAACGCACGTGATGACCGGCGACCCGTCCGCGGCGACGGTCGCGACCTTCTACGCCATGGGCGTGCGCAACTTCGACTACCGCGGCGCGTTCGACTCGCTGTACCGGCAGGCGACCGTCCCCCGTCCGGAGGGGCTGCAGGACGGCGGCTGCCCCGGCCAGTGCGTCGGCCAGCGGCCCAACCTCGCGCAATACCTGACGTCGCACTACGCACCCAACGACGTCTGCCACTGCTGGGGCGGCGCCGCCGAGACACTCGAAGACGCCGTCGCCGACTCCGCAATCGGACATTTCGCAGAGCTGCTCGGACGCACGCGCGAAGCTGCAGAGCTGCAAGCCCGGGGCGCGTACTGGCGGAACGTCTTCAATCCCGCAACCGGGTACGCCCAGGCGCGCAACCTCGACGGCGGCTGGGTGACCCCGTTCGACCCGGCGAGCGACCGCGGCTTCGCACAGGGCAGCGCGGCGGCCTACACCTGGATGGTCCCGCAGGACGTGTCCGGCCTCGCCGACGCCATGGGCGGCAAGCCCGCGGCGATCACCCGCCTCGACGGCTTCTTTCACGATGCGAGCGGGAACTGGCAGCTCAAGGGCGGCGGCCCGCTCAAGTACGACCCGACGAACGAGCCCGACATCCACGCACCGTGGCTGTACAACGAGCTCGGCCAGCCGGCGAAGACGCAGGAAACCGTCCGGCAGCTGGTCAACACCGTCTACACGACCGGCCCGTCGGGACTGCCCGGCAACGACGACCTCGGCACGATGTCCGCCTGGTACGTCTTCGCCGCGCTCGGGCTGTACCCCCGGGCGCCGGGTACGGCGGAACTGCTGCTGTCGAGCCCGCTGTTCCCCAGCGCCGTGATCCGGCCGGCGGGCGGCGCGCCGATCCGGATCACGACGTCCGGCAGCGGTAAGTACATCGCCGGTGTCCAACGGTCGGGACGGTCGCAGCGGGACTGGAAGCTCGACGCGTCATTCCTGCGGACCGGTGGCTCGCTGGCGTTCCGCCTGTCCGAAACGCCGACGGCCTGGGGCAGCTGACCGGCGATTCTGCCGGTCGACGCTCCACACCCACGTCGGCCGGCGCGCGCCGAGCGGGAGGGGGATGGCCGCCACGCCGTGGTGGCCATCCCTGCTTCACGGCTCCAGCGCCAGGTGCGGCAGCCGGCGGTCCAGCCACCGCGGCAGCCACCACGCCCGGGCGCCGAGCAGCCGCATCACCGCCGGGACGACCAGGCAGCGGATCACCAGCGCGTCCAGCAGCACCGCGACCGCCAGGCCGAGGCCGAACTGCGCCAGCATCCGCGACGGGTCGAGCAGGAACGCGCCGAACACCAGCACCATGATCGCGCCGGCCGCGGTGATCACGCCGCCGGTCGCGGCGAGCCCTTCGCGGACCGCCAGCCGCGCGTCACCCGTGCGCCGCCACTCCTCGTGCATCCGCGACACGAGGAACACCTCGTAGTCCATCGACAGCCCGAAGACGATCGCGAAGATCATCACCGGCACGAAGGCCTCGATCGGGCCGGGCTGCGCGCCGAACCAGCCGTCGCCGAACACAAGTGTCATCACGCCGAGCGAGGCGCCGATGCTCAGCAGGTTCAGCAGGGCCGCCTTGAGCGGAATGAGGATCGACCGGAACACGACCATCAGCAGCAGCGCGGACAGCCCGACGACGACCAGGACGAACAGCGGCAGCCGGTCCGCAACGGCGCCGGCGAAGTCCGTCGCGGCCGCGACCGAGCCGCCGACGAGGTAGTGGCCGGGCAGTGCCGGGAGGACGTCGGTCCGGAGCCGTGTCACGAGCTCGGCGGTCGCTTCGTCCTGCGGCGACGTCGTCGGGAACGCGAGCACCGTCCCGCCCATCGGCGGGAGCGCGCGGGCGATCCCCGGTGTCGAGGCGAGTGTCTGCTGCACCGCGACGGGGTCGCCGTCCACACTGATCACTGCTAGAGGGCCGGTGTAGCCGGGGCCGAAACCTTCGGCCAGCAGGTCGTAGGCCTTCCGCGTGGTCGATCCGGTGGGGTCGGTGCTGGCGTCGGCGAACCCGAGGCGCATCCCCGCGGCCGGGATCGACAGCCCGATGAGGAGGAGCAAGCCGATCGCCAGCGGTGCCGCGGGACGTCGCTGGACGCCGTCCGCGAGCCGCCGCCAGACCTGCCCGTGGTCGCGTTTCGCGGCGTGCCGGCGGATGCCGCGCTCGAGCCGCTTGCCGAACAGCGACAGCAACGCGGGCAGGAGCGTCACCGAGGCGAGCATCGTCATCAGGACGGTGAGCGCGACGGACAGTGCCACCCCGCGGAGCCCGCCGAGCCCGAGCGCGAGCAGGCCGAGCAGCGCGATGATCACGGTCGTCCCGGCGAACAGCACCGAACGGCCTGCGGTGTCGAGCGCCCGCCTGGTGGCCGCGTCGCGGTCGTGCCCGGCGAGGATTTCCGTGCGGTAGCGGGAGAAGATCAGCAACGCGTAATCCACGCCGACGCCGAACCCGACCAGCATCATCAGCGGCGAGGTGTAGCTGGCGATGTCGACGAAGTGCGAGACGACCGTGATCACGCCGAGGGTGCTGCCGACGGCGAACACCGCGGTGAGCACCGGCAGCCCGGCCGCGAGCAGCGAGCGGAACAGGAACACGAGGACGACCAGCGCGGCGAGCAGGCCGACGCCTTCCGCGGGCCCACCCCCTTCGGAGATCCGCTTGACCGGATCGCCGGCGAGACCGACTTCGACGGGCCCGACGCGCTTCGCGGCGTCGGCGAACTTCACGATGTCGTCGTAGGGAAGGTCGGTCGAGGCGGCGTCGAAGGTGACGGTGGCGTAGCCGATCCTGCCGTCGGCCGAGAGCGTGGCGAACGGCTCGGTCACCGACCGCACGTGCGGCTGCAATCGGACATCGCTCAGCATGTTCTCTATCACTGATCGATGCGCGGCGAGGCCACCGTCGGCCTTCAGCACGATCTGCGCACTGGCGCCCGATTGCGCGGTGTTCTGCAGCCTGTCGACGACCTGCTGCGACTCCGTGCCGGGCAGCGAGTTGTCGTCGTGGAACGCGTTGCCGGTGAGCCCGGACGTGACGGTGACGCCGATGAGGACCAGCGCCCAGAGAGTGCGACGGCGAGCCACCGGTGGCGCTGCGCCCAGCCGGCCACGCGGGCCAGGCTTCCCCCGATGGGGCGAGTGATGGTGTCCATGGCGGACAAGGATTCGCGAAACCGGCCCTGCGCCGCGTCGCGCACAGGAGGACACTTGCCGTGCTCCCGGCGGTGTCCCCTAAGGCGTTTCCCGTACCCCCGCGGGAGTACGGCTCAGGGCGTCAGCCAGCGGGGCGTCACCGCGCCCGACTCGTAGGCGAGGACGACGAGCTGCGCCCGGTCCCGCATGCCGGTCTTGGTCATGATGCGGCTGACGTGCGTCTTCGCCGTCGCCGGGCTGAGCGTCAGCTCGCGGGCGATTTCGTCGTTCGACAGCCCGGCCGCGACCAGCGACAGCACCTCGCGTTCGCGGTCGGTGAGCCGGTCGAGGGCCGGCGACGGCGCCGGGCGGGTGACGCGCGCGGCGAACTCCGCGATCAGCCGCCGGGTGATCGACGGCGCCAGCAGCGCGTCGCCGCGGGCGACCACGCGGACGGCGTGGATCAGCTCCTCGGGTTCGGTGTCCTTGACCAGGAAGCCGCTCGCGCCGGCGCGCAGCGCGCCGTAGACGTCTTCGTCGAGGTCGAACGTCGTGAGGATGACGACCTTCGTGGGCACGCCGGGGTCTTCGAGGAGGTGCCGGGTGGCGGCGAGGCCGTCGAGCACGGGCATGCGGATGTCCATCAGCACGACGTCCGGGTGGTGGTCGTGCGCGGCCTGCAGCGCCTCGCGCCCGTTCGCGGCCTCGGCCACGACGGCGATGTCGGGCTCGCCGTCCAAAATGGACCGGAATCCGGCGCGGACCAGCCGCTGGTCGTCGACGAGCAGGACCCGGATCATCGGCCCATCATCGCACCGGCAACCGGGCGCGCACCCGGTAGCCGCCACCTTCGCGCGGCGCCGCGGTGACGTCGCCACCGAGGGCCCGCGCGCGTTCGGTCATCCCGCGGATCCCGTTGCCCGCCGGCGCCGCACCGCCGCAGCCGTCGTCGTCGACCTGCACGGACAGCTCGTCCGCGCTGTACCCGAGCCGGACGACGACGGTCTTCGCGCCGGCATGCTTGCTAACGTTCGTTAACGCCTCCTGCACCACCCGGAACGCCGCGTGCTCGACCTCCGGAGGCAGTTCCCGGGCGACACCGTCGATCTCGGTGCGCACGACCAGCCCGGAGCCGCCGACCGACTCCGCCAGCTCCGCCACTCGCTGCAGGCTCGGTCCGCCGCTCTGGCGGAGCATGCCGAGCGTTGCGCGCAACTCCTGGAGTGCGGTCTTGCTGGCGTCCTTGATCGCCCCGAGCGCCTCCTGCGCCTGCTCCGGGTCACGGCGATGCAGTGCAGCGCCGGCCTGGACACTGATCAGTGATAGGTAGTGGCCGAGGGCGTCGTGCAGTTCGCGCGCGATGCGCAGACGTTCGTCGGTGGCGCGCGCCCGCGCCTCGGCCTCCTTGGTGCGCTCGGCTTCGGCGCGGTAGTGCGCGACAGCCCCGCCGGCGACCAGAGCGACGAACCAGCCGGTCATCAGGAAGAATGCGAAGTTGTCGACGTGCCGCCCGCTCCGCGAGCTGATCTCCCCGGCCGCGACGCCGGCCATCGCCGCGACGACGAGCAGCGCGGCGCCGCGGATCCGTCCCGCCGCGGCGGCGTTGTAGAGCGCGTACGCGAAGGCGAGCAGCACCAGTCCGTCGGGATCGGTCAGCGGGTAGTAGAGCGCACAGCAGACGAGCGCGAACGCGGCGACGCTCAGCGGGTACCGGCGCCGGAGGAACAAGGCGGCGCAGCAGAGGCAGGTGAGCACCCACCCGGCCGCGGCGTGGTGAGCGGGCTTGGCGCCGTCGTTGAGGACGGCGAAGACCGAGCCGGCGAGCACCGCGACGACGACCGCGAGTTCCGCCGCGTACCGCCGCAACCAGGACATGCGAAAAGTCTAGGAGAACACGCGTAACAGCCGGGCGCGTTCCGCCGACTCCTGCGGCATTGCTTCGCGAAGCCAAGGGAGTCGGCGTGCGGATGAAGCTCGGCGCGGTACTGGCCGCGGGTGTCCTGGTCGCGGGGTGTGGGGTCGGTTCCGTGCCGCCCAAGGATGCCGGCAACCTCGGTGTCCTCGCCCCCACGACTTCGGCGTATTCGACGCCGACCGAAACGCCCACCCCGCCTTCGGTCCCGGAAACCTCCTCCGCGGCAGCACCGGCCGTCACCACGACCCCGGCGGCTCCGAAGACGGCGGCTCCGAACTCCAAGGCGCCGAGGACGACGACCCCGGCCGCGCCGGCGCCCACCGGCTGCGGCGCGGACTACTACCGGAACTCGGACGGCAACTGCGTCCACCGGCCCAGCGACAACCCGTCCGGCGCAACGGCGCTCTGCAAGGACGGCACCTACAGCTACAGCCAGCACCGCTCCGGTACCTGCTCCGGACACGGAGGCGTGCGCAGCTGGCTGTGACGAAACCGCCAGTCGCGCGGAAACCCGGCACCCCGTAGGTACAGTGCATGAAGTTGCATGACGCGTACTAAGTACACACTGGGGGTGTGGTGGTGTCCCGTTCCGCGCCGTCCGGCCGGGCGATCGTCGTGGTGCTCGCTTCGTGCGGGCTCGTCGCGTCGTTCATGCAGACACTGGTCGTGCCGCTGATTCCGGTCTTCCCGCGGCTGCTCCACGCGTCGGCGGCCGACGCGTCCTGGGTGGTCACCGTGACGCTGCTGGCCGCGTCCGTGATCACCCCGGTCAGCGGGCGGCTCGGCGACCTCTACGGCAAGCGGCGGATGATCCTCGTCAGCCTCGCGGTGCTCATCGCCGGGTCGGTGGTGTCCGCGACGACGAGCGCGCTCGTGTTCCAGATCGTCGGCCGCGGGCTGCAGGGCTGCGCGATGGGGGTCATCCCGCTCGGCATCAGCATCATGCGCGACGAACTTCCGCCCGAACGCGTCGGCGGAGCGATCTCGCTGATGAGCGCGACGCTCGGCGTCGGCGGCGCCATCGGGCTGCCGGTCGCGGCGGTGGTCGCCGAAAACGCCGACTGGCACGTGCTGTTCTGGACCGCCGCCGGCCTCGGGCTGGCCTGCGCGCTGCTGATCCTCACTGTCGTGCCGGAGTCGCCGCAGCGCACACCGGCGCCGTTCGACTACTTCGGTGCGTTCGGCCTGGCCGCCGGGCTGCTCTGCCTCCTGCTGCCGGTGGTCAAGGGCGGCACGTGGGGCTGGACCAGCGCGCCGACGCTCGGGCTGGCCGCGGCCGCGGTCGTCGTCCTGCTCGGCTGGGGCGCCTACCAGCTGCGCCGCCGCGACCCGCTGGTCGACCTGCGGGTGTCGGCCCGTCGTCCGGTGCTGTTCACGAACCTGGCGTCGATCATGGTCGGCTTCGCGCTGTACGCGATGGCGTTGTCGTTCCCGCAGCTGCTGCAGGCCCCGGCGTCGACCGGCTACGGGCTGGGGCAGACGATGGTCGAGTCCGGGCTCACGCTGGCCCCGAACGGCCTGGTGATGATGCTGCTTTCGCCGGTCTCGGCGCGGCTCATCGCCCGGTTCGGCCCCCGCCCGACGCTGATGAGCGGCGCACTGGTGATCGCCGCCGGGTACGCGTTCGCGATCGTGCTGATGGACAACGCGCTGGAGCTGATCACGGCGTCGGTGATCATCGGTGCCGGCGTCGGCATCGCGTACGCGGCGATGCCCGCGCTGATCATGGGCTCGGTCCCGGTCACCGAAACGGCGTCGGCGAACGGCCTGAACTCCCTGATGCGCTCGGTCGGCACGGCGATCTCCAGCGCGGTGATGGCGGCGATGCTGGCCCAGCTGACGATCACCGTCGGAGGACTGCCGGTGCCGTCGCTGTTCGGCTTCCGCGCCACGTTCGCGGTGGCGGCGCTGGCCGCGCTGGCAGGCGTGCTGCTCGCGGCGCTGGTCCCGAAGAAGCGGCCGGCGCCGGAGCTGATCGCCGTCTAGTTCTTGCGCGCCACCAGCGCCAGCCCGCCGCACTCCGCCGGGTTGGGGGGCATTTCCGCGGGGTCGTCCGGCCGCCACTCCGGGATGAACACGATGCCCGGGTCGACGATCTCGAAGCCGTCGACCAGTGCGCGCAGCTCGTCGGCCGAGCGGGGGGTGACGGGGTTCGCGCTCTTCTGGTACATCGCGACCGCACGGGCGGTGCCGTCGCTCTGCTGCTCGTAGGTCGCCGACGACAGCGCGAGGTAGCTGCCGGGCGCGAGCGCGTCGCGGTAGGCGGCGATGAGCCGGGCCGGGTCACGCTCGTCCGGGATGAAGTGCACGAACAGCGCCATCACGACCATCACCGGCTGGTCCAGGTCCAGCATCATCTCGGTGATGTCGTGTTCGAGGACGTCGTCGGGGAACTCGGCGTCGGCGTGCACCATGGCCGCGTTCTCGTTGTCGTCCAGCACGATCTCGCTGTGCGCCACGGCAACCGGCTCGTTGTCGACGTAGACGACCCGCGCCGTGGGATCGACGGCCTGCGCCACCTCGTGCACGTGCCCCACGGTCGGCATGCCCGAGCCGATGTCGAGGAACTGCCGGATGCCCTGAGCCATCCCGAACCGGATGGCCCGGCGCAGCCACTGCCGGTTGAGCCGCGCCCGCTCTCGCGCGTTCGGCTGCGCGGCGAGCACCTGCTCGGCGAACATCCGGTCGACGGCGTAGTTGAGCTGCCCGCCGAGGATGTAGTCGTACACCCGGGCGGCGTTGGGCTTGTCGAGGTCGATGCCCCGTCTGGCGTACTCGTCTTCGCTCATCGCGGCTCCCCGGAGTCAGGTTTGACGCGAGAATAGCCGGACGCGCCGGTCAGCCCGCGAGGTGACTCGTGTCGTGCGGTTGTGGAAGTGGTCGTCTTCATGCAGCACGGTGATGCGCAATCGGCTCCGCGGTCTGGACCGCGCGTCGAAGATCGGAGCTGTACAGCTCAACCGCTGCCGCGCGGGCAATCGGCTGCCGCAGCCGTGCCGCGATCGCCATCGCGTGGATATGACCCCGCGCCGTGAGTGCGGAGTCGAGCCAGCCGCCCAGCCGCCCAGCCGGCCCTCCTCGTGGCGGGTGGGTGACGACGAAGAGCCGGCGCACTTAAGCCTTGCGTGCGACCAGCGCCAGGCCGCCCGCGCGGGCCGGCGGGTCCTCGAGCGGCTCGTCCGGCCGCCACTCCGGCGTGAACACCACGCCCGGCGGTAGGATCTCGAAGCCCTTCACCAGCGCGGCCAGCTCGTCCGGCGAGCGCAGCGTCAAGGGTGTCCCGCTCTTCTCGTACAGCGCGACCGACCGCTGCGTCTCCTCGCCCTGCCCCTCCCACGTGCCGGACGACAGCGCGAGGTGGCTCCCCGGCGCCAGCACGTCCCGGTAGCGGGCGATCAGGCCGGCCGGGTCGCGGGAGTCGGGGATGAAGTGCACGAACGCCGCCATGATCACCATCACCGGCTCGTCGAAGTCGAGCATCGCTTCGGTGGTCGGGTGCTCCAGCACCTCGTCCGGGTACTCGGCGTCCGCCTGGACCATCGTCGCGTTGTCGTTGCCTTCCAGCACGATCTCGCTGTGCGCGACGGCGATCGGCTCGTTGTCGACGTACACGACCCGCGCCGACGGGTCGATCGCCTGGACGACCTCGTGCACGTGCCCGACGGTCGGCATGCCGGAGCCGATGTCGAGGAACTGCCGGATGCCCTGCTCCGCGCCGAACCGCGCGGCGCGGCGCAGCCACGCCCGGTTCACCAGCGCCATGTGCCGCGCGTTCGGCAGCACCCCGAGGATCTGATCGGCGAACATCCGGTCGACGGCGTAGTTCAGCTTGCCGCCGATCATGTAGTCGTACACGCGCGCGGCGTTCGGCCGCTCGAGGTCGATGCCGCGCTTCGCGTGTTCGTCGTCGTTCATCCGCCGCTCCCGGGCTCAGGGTGTGCCGGGAGAATAGTCCGGTTCACAGCAGTGGCGGCACCGCGGCATCGATCAGGTGCGGGCCGGGCTCGGCGAAGGCGCGCTGCAACTGCTCCGCGAGTTCCTCCGCGGTGGTCGCGCGTGTCGCGGGCACGCCCATGCCCTCCGCGATCTTCACGAAGTCCATGTCCGGGCGCGACAGGTCGAGCAGGTCGTTCGCCTTCGGCCCGCCCGACGCCGCGCCGACGCGCTGCAACTCCAGCCGCAGGATCGCGTACGCGCGGTTGTTGAGCAGCACCGTCGTGACGTTCAGGTTCTCCCGCGCCTGCGTCCACAGCGCCGAGATGGTGTACAGCGCGCTGCCGTCCGATTGCAGGTTCAGGACGGGACGGTCCCGTCCCGCCACTGCCGCGCCCGTCGCGACCGGCATGCCGTAGCCGATCGCGCCGCCGGTGAGCGTCAGGACGTCGTGGCGCGGCGCGCCCGCGGTCGCTGCCGGCAGCAGCAGGCCGGACGTGTTGGCCTCGTCGGCGATGATCGCGTTCTCCGGCAGCAGGGCACCGATGACGTCGACCCAGTTCTGCGGAGTCAGCGGCCCGGTCGGCAGCGCGGGCCGGGACGGCTGCTGCAGCACCGGTTCGGTGTCCGCGGCGACGAGCTCCGCGACTTCGTTCAGCGCGCGCGTGACGTCCTGGCCGACGGAAGCGAGCGTGTGCACCTGCGCGCCTTCGGGCACGAGGTCGCTCGGCTTGCCCGGGTAGGCGAAGAACGACACCGGCGCCTTCGTGCCCGCGACGACGAGATGCTTGACGCCGTCGAGCTGATAGGTGACCTGCTCGGCGAGGTACCCGAGCCGCTCGATCGCCGGTAGGCCCGCGCCGCGCTCCAGACGAGACGGGAACGTCTCGACGAAAGTCTTCGCGCCGGTCGCGGCCGCGATCCGGCTGGCCGCGCGCAGCCCCTCCTCGCGACACGCGCTGCCGCCGATGAGCAGCGCGACCGGCTCACCGGTGCCGAACACCGCTGCGACGTCCTTGACGGTGGTGGCGTCGACGGCCTGCGGCACGCGCGGCGGAATGGGCGCGCAGGTCTCGCCCCCGTCACCCCACGAGGCGTCCGCGGGCAGGATCAGCGTCGCGATACGGCCGGGCGCGTCCTGGGCCGCGGCGACTGCGGCGGCCGCGTCCGCCCCGACGTCCTTGGTGTGCTCCGAGCGGCGCACCCAGCCTTCCAGCGAGCCCGCGACGGCTTCGATGTCCGACTCCAGCGGCGCGTCGTACTGCTTGTGGTAGGTCGCGTGGTCGCCGATGACGTTGACGATCGGCGTGTGCGCGCGCCGCGCGTTGTGCAGGTTCGCCAGGCCGTTACCGAGGCCGGGACCTAGGTGCAGCAGCGTCGCGGCGGGCTTGTCCGCGATCCGCGCGTACCCGTCGGCAGCACCGGTGACGACGCCTTCGAACAGCGCCAGCACGCCCCGCATCTCCGGGACGGTGTCGAGCGCCGCGACGAAGTGCATCTCCGACGTGCCGGGGTTCGCGAAGCAGACCTCCACGCCGGCGTCGACCAGCGCGCGGATCAGGGACTGGGCGCCGTTCATCTCGCTCATGCGGTTCCTTCGGGGAAGAGAACGCCGGGGTTGAGGATCCCGGCGGGGTCGAAGCTCTGCTTGATCCGGCGCATCAGCTCGATCTTCGCCGGGTCTTCGAGGTGCTGGTGGTAGCCGGCCTTGGTGCGGCCGAGGCCGTGCTCGCCGGAGATCGCGCCGCCGAGCTCCATCGCGTACGCGAAGATGTCGGTGAGCAGCTGCTTCCGCTTGTCCGCGTCCTTGCAGAAGATGCCGAGGTGGACGTTGCCGTCGCCGGCGTGCCCGCAGCCGAGCGCGCCGCCGCCCGCGGCCATCGCGAGCTCCCGCGCCTTGCCGATGAACTGCGGCATCGCGGTCCGCGGCACGACGACGTCGATCACGTCGTCGGCGCCGGCCGCCTTCGCGGTCCAGAAAGCCTTCTCGCGAGCTTCGATGAGCTTGCGCGCGGCGTTGCCTTCGAGGACGTAGACGTCGGTGGCGCCCAGTTCGCCGAGCAGCTCGCCGACGGTTTCGACGTCCTCGCCGAGGCGCTCGCTGTCGCGGTTCTCCAGCGCGACCACGAGGTACGCCTCGCTGGTCTCGCGGATCTTGTCGGGCACGCCCAGCTCGAGCTTCTCGTTGTAGACGATCGCCGCCATCGTCAGGTTGTCGATGTACTCGAGGATGTGCGGCGCGAGCCCGCTGGAGAGGATTTCGGGCACGGCGGCCATCACCTGGCCGAAGTCGCCGAAGGGGGCGAGGACCGTGGCGCCGTGGGCCAGCCGCGGGTGCAGCTTGACGGTGATCTCGGTGGCGAGCGCGAGGGTGCCCTCGGAGCCGATGATCAGCTGGGTGAGGTCGTAGCCGGTGGACACCTTCGACGTCTTGCCGCCGGTCCGGATGATCTCGCCGGTCGCGAGCACGGCCTGCAGGCCGAGCACGTTGTTGCGGGTGACGCCGTACTTGACGGCCCGCATCCCGCCGGCGTTGGTCCCGACGTTCCCGCCGACGCTCGCGCTCAGCTCACCGGGGTAGACGGTGTAGCCGAGCCCGGCTTCGGCGGTCTTGGCATCGAGCTCGGCGAGAGTCACGCCGGGCTGCACGACGGCGACGTGGTTTCCGGTGTCGACTTCGAGAACGGCGTTCATCCGTTCGAAGGAGATGAGCAGGCCGTCGGCCTGCGGCCGCGCTGCGCCGGAGAGCCCGCTGCCGGACCCTCGCGCGGTCACGGGGACGTTGTGCTCCGAAGCGGCTTTCAGCAGCTCCGCGACTTCTTCGGCTGTAGCCGGCTTCGCGACGTACGCAGGCTTCTGCGGCTCCGCCGTCAGCGCTTCGTCGTGCGCGTAGTCCTCTGAGATCGCGTCGCCCGTGAGCAGGTTCTTGTCCCCGACGATCTCGGCCAGCCGTGCTGCCACGTCGCCCATCGGCAGTCTCTCCTCCGCGCCGTCGCTGTGGTTACCGCAGCGTAGTACGTACCGCCGGTACGCCGCCATGAAGGTTTTTCACGTTCGCGTCGCCCAGTGTGATCACCCGGTGACACCCCTCTCGATTTAGTTCAGGCTAAATCTCTGGAGAGTGACAGCAACGGGAGCAAAGCTTCCCTGCATGACCTCGACGTTCTCCTTCGAAGACGGCCTTTCCGTGCATCGCCTGGGTTTCGGCGCCATGCGGCTGACGGAGTGGGACCACGTGAAAGACGGCGCCGAAGCGGTCGCGTGCCGCGCGGCCGAACTCGGCGTGACTTTCTTCGACACTGCCGATGCCTACGACCTGGGCCTCAACGAAAAGCTGCTCGCGGACGCGCTGCATCCGTACCCGGGACTGCTCGTCGCGACGAAGTGCGGGCACGCGCGCCCGAGCCGCGGCGAGTGGGTCCCGCTGGGCCGGCCGGAGTACCTGCGGCAGCAGGCGGAACTCTCGTTGAGACGCCTCCGTATCGACCGTCTCGACCTGCTGCAGCTGCACCGGATCGACCCGCAGGTGCCGCTGGCCGACCAGGTAGGCGCGCTCGCCCGGCTGCGGGACGAGGGCAAGGTCGCCCGGATCGGGTTGTCCGAAGTCACCGTCGCGCAGCTGGCGGAAGCCCGCGCCATCGCCCCGATCGCGAGCGTGCAGAACCGCTACAACCTGACCGATCGAGCGTCCGACGACGTCCTGGACTACTGCGAGCGCGAGGGGATCGCGTTCGTGCCGTGGCTGCCGATCGCCCGGGGCGACCACGCGACGGCGGGCGGAGTGCTCGGCAAGGTCGCGGCCGACATCGGCGCGACACCCGCGCAGGTATCCCTCGCCTGGCTGCTGCGCCGCTCGCCGGCGGTGATCCCGATCCCGGGGACGTCGTCGATCGGGCACCTCGAGGAGAACTGCGCCGCCGCAGCCGTCACGCTTTCCGACGCCGATTGCGCGCTGCTGGACAACCTGGGCTGAACGTCGGCCCGGCCGCGACGTCGCCGCGGCCGGGCTGGTGTTCAGGCGCGCGCGAACGAGAGCGTCTCGCCCTCGACACCCCGCAGCCAGAGGTCCTGCGCGGCAGCGGCCATCTCGGCCAGGCCTTCCTCGATCGTGGCGAACACGTTGCCGGGGACCCAGCCGGCGTCGCCGTTGATCAGCAGGTTGTTGCGCCCGTAGAAGATGGCCAGGTCGGTCGCACCCTGATCGCTGTGTGCCTCGCTGCCTTCGTCGTAGCCGTATGCCGGGTTGCCGATCTCCCAGGCTTCGAAACCGAAGTACACGACGTCACCGGGAATCGGCGTGATCGTCGGGTTCTCCCGCCCCGGTTTGGGCTCCGCGAACGGCGGCACGAGAGTGTAGACCTCGTTGCGCGCGTATTTCGCGTGGTAGGCGGAACCGCTCTGCGGCAAAGCGTCCCACACGGCTTTGCAGGTACGCGGTGCCTCGTCGTCGAGCAGCCGCGCCCGGCAGGAGACGCCGCGCTTGTCGAGGGTGATCGTGATGTACCGCGCCATCCTCAGCTCCCCGTGACGGACGCGACGACGTCGCCCCAGATGCGTAGCGCGTCGTCGACCTGCTCGGCGGTCACGACCAGCGGCGGCACCATCCGGACCACGTTCATGTACGGCCCGCAGGTGAGCAGCAGCAGACCGCTCTTCGACGCTGCCTGCTGCGCGGCTTGCGCGGTTGCCGTGTCCGGCTCGCCGTCGGCGGTGGTGAACTCCGAGCCGACCAGCAGTCCGAGCCCGCGCACCTCGCCGATCGACGGCGTCTTGTCCGCGATCACGCGCGCACCCTCGAGCAGCTGGCGCCCACGCTCGGCGGCGTTCTCCACCAAGTTCTCCTGCTGGATGACTTCGAGTGTCGCGATCGCCGCGGCGCACGAGACCGCGTTGCCGCCGTACGTGCCGCCTTGCGAACCCGGGAACGCCTTCGCCATCAGCTCCTGCGAGGCGGCGATGCCGGACAGGGGGAAACCGCTCGCCAGCCCCTTCGCGATGAGGACGATGTCGGGCGAGACGTCGAAGTGGTCGTGGCCCCAGAACTTCCCGGTGCGGCCGAAACCGGTCTGGATCTCGTCGACGACCAGCAGAATGCCGTGCCGGTCGGCGCGCTCGCGCAGGCCCGCGAGGAACTCGGTGTTCGCCGGCACGTACCCGCCCTCGCCGAGCACGGGCTCGACGAAGAACGCGGCGGTCTCGTTCGGCGCGCAGACGGTCTGGAACAGGTAGTCCAGCTCCCGCAGCGCGAACTTCGTCGCCGTCTGCTCGTCCCAGCCGTAGTGGTAGGCGTACGGGAAGGGTGCGACGTGCACGCCCGCCATCAGCGGGCCGATGCCGGCGCTGAACCGCGTCCCGGACGTCGTCATGGATGCGGCGGCGACGGTCCGGCCGTGGAAGCCACCCTGGAAGACGATGACGTTCGGGCGCTGCGTGGCCTGCCGCGAAAGCCGCAACGCCGCTTCGACGGCTTCGCTGCCTGAGTTGGCGTAGAAGAGCGAGTCGAGCCCGCGGGGGAGCACGTCTCCGAGCCGCTCGGTCAGTTCCAGCAGCGGCTTGTGCATCACCGTCGTGTACTGCCCGTGGACGAGCTTGCCGATCTGCTCCTGCGCAGCCCGCACGACGTGCGGGTGGCAGTGCCCGGTGCTCGTGACGCCGATGCCGGCGGTGAAGTCGAGGTGGCGTTTGCCCTCCACGTCGTAGAGGTAAACCCCTTCACCGTGGTCGACCACGACGGGCGTTGCCTGCTTGAGCAGCGGAGATAGCTGGGCCATGGCAGCGTGCTCCTAGGTCGGTCTGAGCGGGTTGTCGATTGTTGACAATATCCATAGCATGGCCCTCGGGACAACACGTGAGGAGCAGTCGGGATGAGCGCGAGCACCGAGTCCGGCGTCGTCGAGGCGGTCGGCAAGGAACTGTTCATCGGCGGCAAGTGGGTGGCCGCCGAGTCCGGGAAGACGTTCCCGGTGGTCGACCCGGCCACCGGCCGGGAGCTGTGCCAGGTCGCCGACGCCTCGCCGGCCGACGGCGTCGCGGCGCTGGACGCCGCCGTCGCCGCGCAGGCCGACTTCGCGAAGATGGCGCCGCGCGAGCGCGGCGAGATCCTGCGCCGGGCCTACGAACTGCTGATGCAGCGCCAGGAGGAGCTGGCGCTGCTGATGACGCTTGAGATGGGCAAGCCCCTAGCCGAATCGAAGGGCGAGATCGCGTACGCCGCCGAGTTCTTCCGCTGGTTCGCGGAGGAGGCCGTCCGCATCGACGGCGGCTACGCGACGGCTCCGAACGGCGCGGGCCGCTTCCTCATCACGAAGCAGCCGGTCGGGCCGACGCTGCTGATCACGCCGTGGAACTTCCCGATGGCGATGGGCACCCGTAAGATCGGCCCGGCCATCGCCGCGGGCTGCACCGCGGTGATCAAGCCTGCCGCGCAGACACCGCTGTCGATGCTCGCGCTGGCCGGCATCCTTGCCGAAGCGGGACTGCCCGAAGGCGTGCTCAACGTCGTCACGACCAGCGATTCCGGCGGCGTCATGGAACCGCTGATCCGCGACGGCCGCGCTCGCAAGCTCTCCTTCACCGGCTCGACCGGCGTCGGCCGCAAACTCCTGGAGCAGTGCGCCGACAAGATCCTGCGCACGTCGATGGAACTGGGCGGCAACGCGCCGTTCCTGGTCTTCGACGACGCGGACATGGACGCGGCCATCGACGGCGCGATGCAGGCGAAGATGCGCAACATCGGCGAGGCCTGCACCGCCGCGAACCGGTTCTACGTGCAGCGTGGCGTCGTCGAGGAGTTCTCGCGGCGGCTGACCGAGCGCATGCAGGCTTTGCCGATGGGCCGCGGCACGGAGAAGGACGTCGTGGTCGGCCCGCTGATCGACCAGAACGCCGTGGACAAGGTGACCGAGCTGGTCAAGGACGCCACCGACCGCGGCGCGAAGGTGCTCACCGGCGGCTCCGACGTCGACGGCCCGGGCCACTTCTACCAGGCCACCGTGCTCACCGACGTCCCGCAGGAGGCGCGGCTGACGCACGAGGAGATCTTCGGGCCGGTCGCCCCGATCACGCCGTTCGACACCGAGGAAGAGGCGGTGGCGAAGGCGAACGACACCGAGTTCGGCCTCGTTTCCTACGTCTTCACCAGCGACCTCAAACGCGCGCTTCGCGTCTCCGAGGCCCTCGAAGCCGGCATGATCGGGCTCAACCAGGGCATCGTCTCGAACCCGGCGGCGCCGTTCGGCGGGATCAAGCAGTCCGGGCTCGGCCGCGAGGGCGGCTCGGTCGGCATCGACGAATTCCTCGAAACCAAGTACATCGCGGTGGCCCTGTGACGGCCTACCGCCTGGCGAGCATTCCCGGCGACGGGATCGGCGTGGACGTCACGGTCGAGGCCCGCAAGGTCCTCGACCGGGCCTCTGCTCTCTTCGGCTTTTCGCTGGAGTGGACGGAGTTCGACTGGAGCTGCGAGCGGTACGCCCGGACCGGCGCGATGATGCCGGACGACGGCGTCGCGCAGCTGTCGGCGTTCGACGGCATCCTGCTCGGCGCAGTCGGCTTCCCCGGCGTCCCGGACCACGTTTCGCTGTGGGGCCTGCTCATTCCGCTCCGGCGCGCGTTCCAGCAGTACGTCAATCTGCGCCCGGTGCGGCTGCTGCCGGGCACGGCTTCCGTGCTGGCCGGGCGGAAGGCCGAGGAACTGGAGCTGGTGATCGTCCGGGAGAACTCCGAAGGGGAGTACTCCGCGATCGGCGGCCGGCACAACGCCGGGCGGCCGGACGAGTTCGTGCTGCAGGAGTCGGTTTTCACGCGCGTCGGCGTTTCGCGCATCATCCGGTACGCGTTCGAGCTGGCGCGGACGCGGTCCGCCCGCGTCTGCTCGGCGACGAAATCCAACGGCTTGATCCACTCGATGCCGTTCTGGGACGAGATCTTCGCCGAGGTCGCGGCGGAGTTCCCGGATGTCCACAGTGAGCAGATGCATGTGGATGCGTTGGCGGCACGCATGGTCCAGGCGCCGGACCGGCTCGACATCATCGTGGCGTCGAACCTCTTCGGCGACATCCTCAGCGACCTCGCGGCCGCGATCACCGGCGGTCTCGGCATGGCACCGTCCGGCAATATCAATCCATCGGGTGAATTCCCGTCGATGTTCGAGGCGGTCCACGGGAGCGCTCCGGACATCGCCGGGCAAGGCATCGCCAACCCGGTGGCGCAGATCCTGGCGGCCGCGATGCTCGTCGAGCACCTGGATGAAACCGTTGCGGCACAAGCGATTCGGTCGGCCGTGGACCGGGTGCTCGACGAGGGGCGGGTGCGCACGCCCGACCTCGGCGGCACTGATACCACAGAACGGCTCGGGACGGCAGTGGCCGAAGCGCTGGGCTGAGTTTTTGTCGGTGCCCTCCGGCACGGTGGTCGCAAACCCACCGAGGGGGAGGAGGCACCGATGTGCCGGCAATGCGAAGACCCGGACAGACCCGGGTACCTGGAACGGCTTCGCGAAGGCGTGGCCGACCGTGGCTGGCTCGTGCAAAGCGTTGAAGGAACGGAACTCTATCCGCCGTGGGCCTACACGATCGGCCTGAGCGGATACGGCCTGCCCGAACTGGTCGTGACGGGATTACCGGTGCTCCCGGCGGCCGGCCTGCTCAACGGCGTGGCGGCGCATGCTCTGCACGCGTCGCCACCGTCTCCGGGCGAGCGCATCCCGCTGCGGGGCGGCCCGCTGGTCGAGGTCGTCCCGCTCGCGGAGCCATCGGCGCACCTGGTGTTCGCGATCGCGTTGTACGGCAAAGAAATCCGTGCGCTGCAGCTGGTCCACGCGGACACTCAGGGTCGCTTCCCGTGGTCCCCGGACTACCGCGACGGCCGCGGCGGCCAGCCGGTCCTGGGGGTCCGCCATGAAGCCTGACTGCCGGTGCACCCGGCCGACCAACTGCTTCCCGGAGCCTTCGCGGGCCGTCCACGCGCGCATCACGCCGGTGCGGGTACGTGAGCCGGCGGTACACGTGCGCGTGCCGGTCCTGCGAGCACGCCTGGCGGCGATCCGCTCAAGCGTTGCCCGGTACCGGCGGCGCGTGCCCGTCGGTGAGGCTGGTGCCCGGCGCGAGCCGCTGAACGGCGTCCTCCATGTGCGCCTCGAGAAGCGTGAGCGCCGTCTCTTCGTCGCCGTCCCGCAGCGCCTGGATGAGCTTCGTGTGCTCTTCCACTCGCTCTTCGACCCGCTGGTAAGTGCTCTGCAGCGCCGTGAGGCACATCCGCGTCTCGATGAGGAGCGTCCGGGCCATCCGGACGAGCCGCTTGCTGCCGGAGGCGTTGATGAGGGCCTCGTGGAACCGGAGGTCCGCGGTGGAGAGCGCGCCGGGGTCGTCTTCGCTCGCGGCGGTCGCCATCTCGTCGACTGTCTGCTCGAGGAGATCCGCGATCCGGTCCCGGTCGCCGCCCCGCAGGGCGCGCAGCATGGCGGCGCGCTCGATCGCGGAGCGAGCGGCGTAGATGTCGTAGACGTCCCCGGGCTCGAGGTCGATCACGAACAGCCCGCGGTGCCGCTCGCTCCGGAGGAGTCCTTCCGAGACCAGGTGCTGCATTGCTTCCCGGAGTGGCCCCCGTGACACCTGGAACCGCGCGGCCAGCTCGGTCTCGCCGAGCTGGGTCCCGGGCGGGAGGGCGCCGGTCATGATCGCGTCGCGCAGCTGACGCGCGATGACCGCGGCCGTCGACTCGCGGCTCACCGGTTCGATCTCGGGCAGCATGCCCGGTGGCAGGGCCATGTCAGGCATCTCCGTCGGGCAGGTGCCGGAAGAGCGCGCCGAGCGAGCGGACGAGCCGGTGCTGCCCGGTCAGGCGCAGCCCCTCCCAGACCGTGACCTGGTTGGCGGTCAGCACGGGTTTCCGGAGCGCGGCCTCGACGGCGTTGATCTCGCCGAGGGTGCGCATGGCGGTGTCCGGCACGAGCACCGCCTCGGCATCCGGGTGGTCGTGGCTCACGGCGAGTTCGACGACGGCTTCCGGGCTCATCGCGCCGACTTCCGCGGCGGTGCTGATGTCGGCACTGGCCATCGAGACGACCTCGATGCCGCCCGCCTTGAGGAACTCCGCGAACAGTCGCGCGATGTCGTCCGGATAGCTGGCGGCGACCGCGACCCGCTTGACGTCCAGAGCACGCGCGGCGTGCACGAACGCGAAGGAGGTACTGGAGGCCGGCACCCCGGCGACGGCGGCGAGGCGGTCGGCCTGGTCGCGGGCGCCGTCCCAGCCGTAGACGAAGCTGCCGCTGGTGCACGCCCAGATGACCGCGGCGGGCTCGTGCTTGCCGAGGAGGGCGGCGCCGTCGGCGAGCCGAGCCTCGCTGCCGAGGTCCAGCAGCTCGGCGACCGCGTGCTTGTCGGTGCCGTAGATGTGCTCGACGGCCAGCCGGATGTCGCCCTCGTCGACGGCCGTGCCGCCGAGCAGCTGCTCGGCCAGCGGGTAGTCGTCTTCGGCCGCGTGGTCGGGGTAGATGAAACCGATGGTGGTCACGGAACCTCCGGAGGGGACGCAAATTGTCGACAATCCTAGAGGGGTGGTCAAGGAAAACCTTCACGACACGTCACGAAGCCACCTTCCGGGTCCGACGATGGGCAGGTTCATCCGGCGCAGGCACGCCCACATGGTCAGCTGGTTGGCCGTGAGCACCGGCTTGCCGAGGGCGGCTTCCAGGGGCTCGATCAGGTCGTAGGTCGGGAGATTGGTGCAGCTGACGAAGATCGCTTCGGCGTCGCCGTGGTCGGCGGCGAGGATGCGCTCGGCGATGGTCCGGTAGCTGACCTTCCAGATGCCGCCGCCCAGTCCGAGGTGGTCGCTGGCCACGGTCTCGACGTCCAGTTCCGCGAGGAAGGCGTGCAGTGCATGGGTGAGGTCGGCGTCGTAAGGCGTCAGCACCGAGACGCGGTGCAGGTCGAGCTGCTGCAGCACCTCGGCCAAAGCGCCGGAGGTGGTGACAGCATCCGGCGCGCCGGCGTCGCAGATCGCCTTGGTCAGCGAGCGCTCGTAGTCGACGCCGTTGACGAAGCTGCCCGACGTGCAAAGGTAGGCGACGACCTCGGGCTCGACGTGCAGCACGTCGCGAGTGGCGCCGGCCAGGTGGTGGCTGTCGCTGACGAGGCGGGCCATCTCCATGCTGACCGGCACCGGCTCGTACGGTGTGCGGGCGAGGTGGAGGGACACCTCCATCGGCACCCAGCGCCAGAGCTCGCGCTCCAGCGCGAGGTCGAAGGGGGCGATGACCCCGATGCCGCGTTGCGCCAGCGGGCCGTCGAACGCCAGGAAGTCGAAATCCAAGGCTCAGCCTCCGGAATACGTCTGTGCTTGACAGTCCGGTGCTCCGGGGGTCGTTCCTCGGATTGTTGACAATCATACGAGTGACTTTTACCGTGTCAACGTGATCGCCTCGGAACACCGGGAAGCTCCCGTCCTGGCAGTGCTCTGTGGCGAGTCCCGCCCACCGGACATGCGTGCTGTCGAATCCGGGGCGGTCGTGCGTTACACGGACGCGGTGGGTCTTGCCGAAGCGTTGTCCGGAGCAGACGCCCTCTTCGTCTACGACTTTCTCTCCACTGCGGTGCCCGGCGCATGGCATGCTGCTGACCGGCTGCGGTGGCTGCACATCGCCAGCGCGGGTGTCGACCCCGTGCTGTTCCCCGGCCTGCGCGAGAGCGACGTTGTCCTCACCAACTCGCGGGGTGTCTTCGACGACGCCATCGCGGAGTACGTGCTGGGCGTCGTGCTGGCTTTCGCGAAGGACTTCGCGCGCTCGCACGATCTGCAGCGCGAGAGCCGCTGGCTGCACCGCGAGAGCGAGCGGATCGCCGGCCGCGAGGTGGTGGTCGTCGGTACCGGGCCGATCGGCCGGGCCATCGCGCGGCTGCTGCGCGCGGCCGGGATGCGGGTGACCGGTGCCGGTCGCCGGGCGCGTACCGGCGATCCCGACTTCGGCGTCGTGCACGAGTCCGCGCAGCTCGCCGAATTCCTGCCGCACGCCGACTACGTCGTCGCGGTCGCGCCCCTGACCGAGCACACCAAGGGCATGTTCGACGCGCGCGCGTTTGCCGCGATGAAGCCGTCGGCGCGGTTCGTCAACGTCGGCCGCGGAGAGCTGGTGGTGACGTCCGATCTGGTTGCGGCCCTCGAGAACCGGACCATCGCCGGCGCCGCGCTCGACGTGTTCGACACCGAGCCGCTTCCGCCGGAAAGCCCGCTGTGGGCCATGCCGGACGTGCTGATCTCGCCGCACATGTCCGGGGACTTCGTCGGCTGGCGGAACACCCTGGTCGAGGTCTTCACCGAGAACTTCCGCCGCTGGCGCGCCGGAGAGCCGCTGCGGAATGTCGTCGACAAGACGCTCGGCTACGTGCCGTCGGGGAACCAGGGAGCCGGATGAACGACAGGATGCTGACCGCCAGCGAGCTCGTCGCCGCCTACGCGACCGGTGAGCTATCACCGATGGAGGCGACGCAGAACGCACTGCAGGCCATCGAAGCCCGCGACGGCGAGTGCAACGCGTACTGCCTCGTCGACGCCGACCGGGCGCTGGAGCAGGCGAAAGCGTCCGAAGGGCGCTGGCGGGACGGCAACCCCATCGGCTGGCTCGACGGCGTTCCCGCGTCGATCAAGGACATGTTCCTCACCCAGGGCTGGCCGACCGTCCGGGGCTCGAAGAGCATCGATCCGGACCAGCCGTGGGACGTCGACAGCCCCGTGGCCGCGCGGATGCGCGAGGCCGGCTTGGTGCTGCTGGGCAAGACGACCACGCCGGAGATCGGGTGGAAGGGCGTCACCGACAGCCCGCTGCAGGGCATCACGCGCAACCCGGCCGACCCGTCGAAGACGGCGGGCGGGTCGAGCGGCGGGAGCGCCGCGGCCGTCGCGGCCGGGATGGGGGAGCTGTCGGTCGGTACCGACGGCGGCGGCTCGGTGCGGATCCCGGCGTCGTTCTGCGGCATCGTCGGGCTGAAGCCGACCCACGGCCGCATTCCGCTGTACCCGGCGAGCCCGTTCGGGCCGCTCTCGCACGCCGGTCCGATGGCGCGGTCGGTGGACGACACCGCGCTGCTGCTGGACGTGCTGTCCCTGCCCGACCACCGCGACCCGGCCGCGTTGGCACCGCCGGTGGCGTCGTTCCGCGAGGCCGTCCGGCGGGATGTGCGCGGCCTGATCGCCGCGTTCTCGCCGACGCTCGGCTACGTCGATGTCGACCCGGAGGTGGCCGCGATCGTCGCGGCCGCGGTCCGCGCGCTGGGCGATGCCGGACTGCACATCGAGGAGACCGACCCCGGATTCGGGGACCCGAAGCCGGCGTTCGACATCCTGTGGTCGTCGGGGGCGGCGAAGCTGCTGGATACCTTCCCGCCGGGTTCCGAGGAGCGCACCGATCCCGGCCTGCGCAAGGTCTGGGAACTGGGCAAGAAGTGGAGCGCGAGCGACTACCTCGACGCCACCGCGGAGCGCGCCGCGCTGGGCATCCGGATGGGTGAGTTCCACACGCGCTACGACGTGCTGATCACGCCGACCATCCCGATCACGGCGTTCGAGGCCGGGCACGACGTGCCGCCGGGCAGCGGGCTGAGCGAGTGGCCGGAGTGGACGCCGTTCACCTACCCGTTCAACATGACCCAGCAGCCGGCGATCAGCGTGCCGGCCGGGCGCACGTCGGCCGGCCTGCCGGTGGGCCTGCAGATCGTCGGACCGCGGCACTCGGACGACCTCGTGCTGGCTGTGGCGAAGCTGCTGGAGGAAGTACGGCCCTGGGCATCCGCCTGACCACACGTGAGGGTGAAACCCGGACCGGAGCGCGGCAGGCTGTGCCAGTGTCGGCCGGGTGAACGCTCAAGGCTGGCAGTACGAACGAGCCATCCCGACGGTCGACGCCACCGGTGAGCCGACGCAGGTGATCGTCGGGTTGATCGAACAGGGCGACCGGCTGGCCGCCGCACTGCGGGTGGACGACGGAAAGGCGGCGCTGGTCCCGCTCGAAACCGGCGGTGAGCTGCTGAAGGTGCTTCGCGAGACGCTGGAGAGCTGGTGGCGTCTCGACGGTCATCTCGACCTGACGCCGGAGCCGCACGCGGGGCGGTGACGCAGTCGGCCGACGCTTGGCGGCGCTCGCCCCACCCGGCGTGCCGGAATGGTTGCAGCCCGAACCACCCGCGGGTCGGCTACTGCGCACCCCGCGCGTGTTACGGCCGGCTCGCCGATGGCCTGGGCCACCGCTGCGATGTCGGGCGGTGCGAGCCTGGCCGCGGAGCAGTGCGCTCCGGGGCGAACTGTTCGTGTGGCACCCTGCGGACGTGACTGATCGCTACTTCGAGGACTACGTCCCGGGTGTCACCCACGACTGCGGGAGCGTCGAGGTGTCCGAGGCCGAGATCCTGGAATTCGCCCGGCGCTACGACCCGCAGGACTTTCACGTCGATGCGGCTGCGGCGGCGGACGGTCCGTTCGGCGGGCTGATCGCCAGCGGCTGGCACACCGCGAGCCTGATGATGCGGCTTTACGCGGAGCACTACCTGTCCGCGGTGTCCAGCCTGGGCAGCCCGGGCGTCGACGAGCTGCGCTGGCCGCGTCCGGTGCGGCCGGGCGTCGTGCTGCGGCTGCGGGCGACCGTGGCCGAGGCTCGGCTCTCCCGCTCGAAGCCCGACCGGGGACTGGTGCGCACGCGCGTCGAGTTCCTCGATGGCGACGACGTCGTGTTCAGCGCGAGCGTGCTGAACCTCATCCGGGTACGCCCTGCCGGACCAGGCCGCGAATCTGCGGGTTGACCAGCACGATCGCCGTCGCGCCGACGATCAGGGCTGCTCCGCCGAGGAGCGTCGCCTGCCGTCCGGCGTGCTCGGCGAGCGGACCCGCGGCGATCTGGCCGAGCGGCATGGCGAGGAACGAGCCGAGCATGTCGTAGGAGTAGACGCGGGCGAGCTTGTCCGGCGGGATGTTCTCCTGCAGGGACACGTCCCAGGCGACGGCGAACTGCTCGATCGCGACACCCGAGAGGAACATCGCGAACAGCAGCGGCAGCAGGTATGGCGTCTCGCCGAGAGCCAGCATCGGCAGAGCGTCGACGAAGATGAAGGCGACGCCGATCGCGAGCGCCCGCCGCGGCTGCCAGCGCGCGGCGACGATCCCGCCGAGCAACGCCCCGGCGGTTTGCGTGGCCAGCGCGAATCCCCAGCCGGTGCGGCCGAACGTGTCGTCGGCGACCAGCGGGCCGACCACCAGCAGCGCGCCGGCGTTCACCGCGTTAACGACGGTGAACTGCAGGACCACGAGCCACACCCAGGACCGGGCGCGGAACTCCCGCCAGCCTTCGGCGAGCTCCCCGAAGGGGTGGCGGCGCCCCGGGAGCCGTTCGCCGCGCGGCAGCCGGATCCGGCGGTACGCCAGCGCGGCGGCGAGGAACAGCAGCGCGTTCCCGCCCAACGCCCAGCCGGAGCCGGCGAAGGCGACCAGGACGCCGGCGAGGCCGGCCCCGGCGATGCGGCCGACGTTCGACAGCAGCCGGACCAGCGCATTCGCCGGGGCGAGCAGCGCGCCGGGCACGGTCAACGGTGTCAGCGAGGCGGCCGCGGGAAGGGAGATGGCCGAGACGGCGCCGTTGACCAGGCTGAGCCCGGCCAGCAGCGGAACGGACGCGAATCCCCCGAGGACACTCGCGGCGATGACGGCCTGCGTGAGTGCGGCCGCGGTTTCGGTGCCCTGCAGGATGACCGACCGCGGCAGCCGGTCGGCCAGCATCCCGCCGAACAGCACGAGCAGCACGTTGGCGAGCGACCGAGCCCCGACGACGAGTCCGAGATCCACGGCCGACCCGGTGAGGTCGACGACGGCGAAGGCGAGCGCGAACGGGGCGACGGCGTTGCCGAAGTCGGCTAACGTCCGGCCGGTGACCAGGGCGCGGAACCGTGCTTCCCGCAGTGGCGCGATCAGTGGCGTGGTCATGGGAGCGGCTCCGGTGGGCTCAGGCGGGTTCGGGGGCGGAAACTGGTTGAGACGTCGGGACGTGAGGGGCGCGGCAAGGAGCAGCAGTCTCGAGGCGTGCGCCGGAACGGTCGGCGCCCGGCGAGATTCGGTGCGCTCGGGGGAGCCGGAGCGGCGCGCTCATCGGCTGGTCTCGGCTGTCAGCTCGAACAGCGCCACGCTCGCGCTGACCCGTACCGTCCCCGGCGTTCTCGGTGGCTGCGCCGCTGCGTGCAGTTCCACGCTCAGCGCCGTCGCCTGCTGCAGCATTCGCGCCCAGAGCTGCGGGTCCACCCACAACTCCGCGTCCGTCAGGGACGCCGGCCGGTCTGCGGCTCGTTCCGCTGCGCGGCGGAGGAGTTCCGCCGCGATCGCCTTCGTCAGCAGCTGCTCCTCGCCCGGCTTGCGGCTCGTCAGGCGCCGGCCGGAGTCCGGGTGGTGGCGGTAGCGCTTGGCCCGGCCGCCGCGGATGCGGACCTCCTCGGCCACCTCCAGCAGACCCGCGTCGTGCAGGCGGCGGATGTGGTAGCTCGTGTTCGCCTGCGTCTCACCGAGTTCGCGCGCCGCCTCGGCTGCGCTCATCGCCGTGCCCGTCAGCAGGGACAGGATGCGCATGCGGAGCGGGTGGGCCAGGACCCGGAGGTGGTCGTGGGGCATACGCCGGAGTCTGCCACGACTGTCAAAGAGTTATTTGGGGGTTTCGTGGGCCGGAAAGATCGCGGTATTGGTCTAAGTCTGTGCTGTGCTGGAACCTGGCAGCTCGGCGGCGACTGGGCACCCTCGACGAGGACACCGCCATCGCGGCCATCCATCACGCCCGCGACCTCGGCGTGAACTTCTTCGACACTGCGCCGGCCCATGGCCGCGGTCGGTCCGAGGTGCTGCTTGGGCGCGCCGGCGCGGCGTCGAGACCGGCCCGCTGCCCTACGCCCTGCTCGGCCGAAATCGACCGGATCACCGCCGATGCCGTCCAGATTGCCGGGGCTGTGCCGGAGGGCATTGCCTACAGCACGTACGTCGTGCCGTCCGGGGGCAGCAGGGCGCCTGCGGCCAGTACGGCGGCGTGCTCGGCCGATGCCGGGTCGAGTACGGGGTTCGTGTTGTTAACGTGCGTTAATGCCCAGCGCGGTCCCGGACGTGCGGTGATGCGCGGCAGGATCGCGGTGATCGGCAGGTGCCCCATTGCGAGCTGGTCCGGGCCGCCGACGCCGGCCATCTCGTTCGGCGCATAGAATGTTCCGTCCAGGAGCACGAGATCCGCCCCGGACACCAGCGCGTCGAACCCGGGAGGCCAGCTCTGCAGGCAGGGCGCGTATACGAGCACGCCGCCGGTTGCCGGGTCTTCGATCCGGTAGGCCACCACCCACGGGCCTTCCGGGCCGGCCGGGGCGTACTTCGGCCGCTTGTTGCTCACCGGCAGCACGTCGACGCGCAGGCCGGGGAGGTTAACCGCGGATAACCACGTCCAGCCGCCGTAGCCGTCGACGATGCTGCGGAAGGGCGACAGTGCGGACAGCGCCGCTTCCGGCGCCCACACCGGGAGCCCGCCTGCTTCGCGCAGCATCAGCAGCCCCAGGGCGTGATCGAGCTCGGCATCGGTGAGCAGCACTCCACGCAGCGGAATTTCGCGCGGCCCCGGCCCGGCGCGCAACTCCGGCGTCCCGAGGATCTGGGACCGGATGTCCGGCGAGCAGTTGAGCAGGTACCAGCCGGCACCGTCCGCGCTGATCGCGACGCAGTCCTGCGAGCGCGGCACCAGCCCGGACGTGCAGAGGCGGCACGCGCAGTTCCACTGCGGACATCCGCCGCCGGCCGCGGTGCCGAGCAGGATCACCTTCACCGGCGCATGACCAGGTCGGCGACCGCCGGCTGGGCGAGCACCAGGTCGACGACCCCGCGTTGCGGCGACCGCGAGCACACCGGGTCGGTGGCCGCGGCGTCGCCGGTCAGCAGGAACGCCTGGCAGCGGCAGCCGCCGAAATCCTGCCCGCGGCGGTCGCACGAGCGGCACGGCTCCGACATCCATTCCTCGCCGCGGTAGGCGGTGAACGACGACGAGCGGTACCAGATGTCGGCGAGGGGCGTGTCGCGCACGTTGGAAAGGGAAAGCGTCGAGATCGCCGACGCCGCCGGGCACGGCAGCACGGTTCCGTCCGGCGCCACGGTCAGCTGCCGCGCACCCCAGCCGTACATGCACGGCTTCGGGTACGGCTCGTAGTAGTCGGCGACGACGTAGACGATCTCCATCGTGCCGCGCAGGCGCGCGACAGCCGCGCGCACCACGGGCTCGGCCGCGTCGAGTTGCGCGCGCGTCGGCATCAGTGCCGACCGGTTGCGCAACGCCCAGCCGTAGTACTGGGTGTTCGCCAGCTCCAGGCGGTCCGCGCCCATCCGCTCGGCCAGGTCGATGATCCCGGCCAGCTGGTCGTGGTTGCGGCGGTGCAGCACCACGTTCAGCGAGAGCGGCAGCCCCGAGGCCTTCACCAACGCTGCCACAGCGAGCTTCCGGTCGTGGGCCTTCGCGCCGGCCAGCAGGTCGGCGCGCTCCCGGGTCGCGCCCTGCGCCGACAGCTGGACGTGGGCGAGCCCGCGCTCGACGAGGTCGTCCAGCCGGTCCGCTGTCAGGCCGAGCCCGGACGTGACCAGGTTGACGTAGCAGCCGAGCGAGCTCGCGTGCGCGACCAGCTCGGGCAGGTCCGGCCGCAGCAGGGGCTCGCCGCCGGACATGTGCACCTGCAGCACGCCCAGCTCGCGGGCCTGGGAAAGCACCGACAGCCAGTCCGCAGTGGACAGTTCGGCGGCCCGGGCGGTCAGCTCGACCGGGTTGGAGCAATAAGGACAGTGCAGCGGGCAGCGGTGGGTCAGCTCGGCGAGCAGGCCGAGCGGCGGCGTCACGTCCATGCGACGACCCGCCGTTCGCCCAGCCGGGATAGTACGGAAAGGACGTCCTGCGCGAGCACGCCGGAGTAGCGCTGGGAAAGCGCCGTCGTGATGTCGGTGACGGACCGAGCGCCGTCGCACAGTTCGAGCACTGCGGCCGCGGTCGCGTTCGGCACCAGGACGCCTTCGGGGAACAGCAGAACGTGCGTCTCCCGGACGTGGTCGAAGGACAATCGGACACCGCGGCGCAGCTGCGGAACCGAGTCGGCGGTGATCACGCGGCCGCCCGCTCGATCGCGTCGAGCATCGACCACAGCACGTCGCACTTGAACGACAACGCGGCGATCGCGCGGTCCTGCTGTTCGCGCGTGACGCAGTGGCGGACCACGATGTCGAGGGTGTCCTTGCCTTCGCCGGCGACCTTGTCGATCCGGTTCGTGAAGTACGCCAGGTCTTCGCGCGCGATCCAGGAGTAGTGCGCGAGCATGTCCGCGACGCGCCGCTGCATCAGGTGCCCGGCGAACATTTCGGTCAGTCCTGATGCGACAGCTTCCCACCAGGGCTTGGTGCGTGCGAAGGTCACGTAAGCGTCCACCGCGAACCGGACGCCGGGGACGACGTGCCGTTCGTCGAGGACTTCGTCCCGGTCCAGGCCGACCGCGGTGCAGAGCCGCAGCCAGCGTTCGATCCCGCCGGTTCCGGCGCCGGCGCCGTCGTGGTAGACGATCCGGTCGAGCCACTGACGGCGGATCTCCGGCAGCGGGCAGTTGCTGATGATCGCCGCGTCCTTCTGCGGCAGCACGCACTGGTAGTACCAGCGGTTGGCCGCCCAGATCCGCAGCCCGCGTTCGTCGAGTTCGCCCGCGTGCAGCCGGTGGTGGAACGGGTGCGTTCCCCAGTACCGGCCGGAAAGACCGCGCAGCTCGGCGATGAATGCGCTTTCCGAAAGTGGCTCGACCGGCATCTTTCAGTCCGCCATACGGGCCGCGTACGCGGTGACCTCCATCGGGGTTTCGTACTCGACGAAGTCCGGGGTCGTCCACTCTTCGGTCATGGCCTGCTCCTCTCGCCGGGGGTGATCGTCGCCACCCTAGGAGCGGGGAGAGCCGCCTGAACAGCATTTTCGGCCCGCTTTCGGAAAGTTTCCTTCCGATGGGGGAGTCGGCGTGCCGGTGAGCGGGCTACCTTACTGCAGCTTCGAGTTCCACCAAGGCTGTGTCGAGGTGTGTCAGGATCCGCTGCAGGTGCGGGACGCTGCGGCGGCAGCCGGTGACGCCGAAGTCGAGGTGGTCGCCGTTGCTCGTCAGCGTGATGTTCACGGCCTGGCCGTCGAGGAGCACCGACGCAGGGTAGATGCCGTCGAGCTGGGCGCCGTTCCAGTACATCTGCTTGCGCGGGCCGGGCACGTTCGAGATCACCAGGTTGAACGGCGGCCGCGTGTTCTTCACGACGCCCGGGATCGGCGAAACGCCGAGCTGTGCCACGTTGACCGCCGATAACAGCAGCGTCTGCAGCGGTGTCAGCTCCGAGAACAGCCGCTTGCCGTTGCGCATCGACTGGTGGATCGTGACGAGCCGCTTGCCCGCGTCCGGCAGGTCGGTGGCCAGGTTGCACAGCAGTGCGCCGATGTTGTTGCCCGCCGCTTCGCCGGGGTCGTTCTGGCGGCGCAATGACACCGGCACCATCGCGATGAGCGGTGCGTCCGGCAGGGCGCGTTGTTCGATGAGGTAGTCGCGCAGCGCGCCGGAGCACATCGCGAGCACGACGTCGTTGCGCGACACCCCGGCCGCGGTCGCCACCTGGCGGACCCGGTCCAGCGACCACTTCTGCGCCGCGAACCGCCGTGCGCCGCCGATCGGCACGTTGAACATCGTCCGCGGCGCCTGTCCCGGCAGGGTTAACGTGTGTTCACCGAACGCCTCGCGCGCGACCTTCATCGCCGCGGGCGCCAGGCTCGCGAGCTGGCTGGCCGTCTTGCTCGCGGTCTGCAGGAACGAACGGGGACGCTTCGCGCGTTCTTCGCCGGGCTTGCGCCGGGAGCCCCACCACGGCGGGCAGTCCATGTCCGCGGGGTCGTCGGAGAGCGTGCCCTGCAGCTGGCGCAGGGCCGAGACGCCGTCCATCAGAGCGTGGTGGACCTTGGTGTACACGGCGAAGCGGCCGTCGTCGAGGCCCTCGATGAGGTGGGTCTCCCAGAGCGGCCGGTGCCGGTCGAGCAGGGTGCTGTGCCAGCGTGACGTCAGTTCCAGCAGTTCGCGAACGCGACCCGGCCGCGGCAGCGCCGAATGCCGGAAGTGGTAGTCGAGCTCGAGGTCGGTGTCGTTCGCCCAGGCCACGTGGCCCATCGTGTTCACCGGGCGGGCCGGGCGCCGCCGGAACACCGAACGCATGTTGTCCGATTCCAGCAGCGAAGTACGGATGTCGCGCAGGTACTCCGGGCCGGCGCCGTCGGGTTTCCGGAACAGCTGCAGGCCGCCCACGTGCATCGGATGCTCGCGCGTTTCGACGAGGAGGAACATCGAATCGGTCACGGGCATCATCGCCATGGGACATCACCTTCCGCGCTCGGCACGCCGACTCTACGCGCTCGGCGGCCGCGGGTGGATCACGTTCTACTCTGGCGAGTATGACCGTCCGCGGCGCCGGGGAAACGTCGTTGCCACCGATGGCCGAATGCGTCGTGATCGGTGGTGGCGTCATCGGCGTCAGCTGCGCGTTCCGGCTCGCCGAAGCCGGCGTCGACGTGCTGCTGCTCGAACGCGGCGAGCTGGGCGGCGGCTCCACGGCGAAGGCCGCGGGCGGCATCCGGTCGTCGTTCACCACGCGCGTCAACGTCGAGCTGGGGCTGCGCGGGCTCGCCGCGTACAGCGCTTTCTCGCGCGACTTCGGCGTCGAGATCGACTTCCGGCGCGACGGCTACCTGTACCTGCTGACCGACCCGGCGGACGTTCCCGCAATCGGACATTGCGCGGAGCTGCAGCGTGAGTACGGCGTCCGCAGTCACCTCCTCGATCCCGCGGAGGCGAAGCAGGCTCTACCACTGATAGAGACGGACGGCGTCGTCGCGGCGCTGTGGTCGCCGGACGACGCGAAGGCGACGCCGGACGCTGTCGTCCAGGGCTACGCGCGTGCGGCGCGCGCTTGCGGCGCGGTGCTGCGCACCGGCGTCGAGGTCACCGGGATCGAGCGCGACGGCGACACACTGACCGGCGTCGTCACGACGGCGGGGTTCGTCCGGACCGGCGCTGTGGTGTGCGCCGCGGGTGCGTGGTCCGGACGGATCGGCGAACTCGCCGGCCTCGATCTCCCGGTGCGGCCCTACCGGCGGCAGGTCGTGTTCACCGGGCCGGTGCCCGGGCTGCCGGAATCGGTTCCGCTGACCATCGAGCTGCCGTCGGCGTTCTACTTCCACCGTGAGGGACCGGGCCTGGCGATGTCGTTCAGCGAGGACGACGGCTTCCCCGGTTTCGGCACCGGGTACGAGCCGGGCGAGTGGCTGCCGCGCCTGGCCGAGCTGGCCGCCCGCCGGATTCCCGCCGTGCTCGACGCGGGGGTCCGCACCGCCTGGGCCGGGTTGTACGAAATGACGCCGGACCGCAACGAGATCCTCGGGCGAAGCGTCCTGCTGTCGCGGTTCTTCTACGCGACCGGTTTCTCGGGGCACGGCTTCCAGATGGCGCCGGCCGCCGGAGAACTGATCCGGGACCTCTACCTGGAGCGCGAGCCGGCGGTGGACATCACCGAGCTGGACGTCCGGCGGTTCGAGAGCGCCGATACCGCACCGGTGGAGCACCACATCGTCTAGGGCCGATTGCCAGATCGTTCAACGATCTGGCAGTATCCGCGCCGTGGCTGTGAGTGGTGCTCGGGAGCTGGTGGACGCGCTGGAAGCGCTCGGAACGGAGATCGTGTTCGGCCTTCCGGGGGTGCACAACCTGCCACTCTGGGAAGCGCTCGGTGAAACCCGCATCAAGCTCGTCGGCGTCCGCCACGAACAGACCGCCGGGTACGCCGCCGACGGCTACGCCCGCGCCACCGGCAAGCTCGGCGTCGCGCTGGTCACCACCGGCCCGGGCGCGGCGAACACCCTCGGCGCGGTCGGCGAGGCCATGGCGTCCGCGGCCCCGGTGCTGGTCATCGCCACCGACATCCCGTCGGCACTGCGGCGTCCCGGCGTCGTCCGCGGCGTGCTGCACGAGACCTCCGACCAGCAGGCGATGTTCGCGCCGGTGACCAAGGGCGGCTTCACCGTGCGCGCGCCCGATCAGATCGGCACGACCGTCCACCGCGCCGCCCGGCTCGCGCAGCTGCCGCAGAGCGGCCCGGTCTACCTCGGCGTGCCGACCGACTACCTGCGCGAGAGCGTGCCGCACCGCCGCCCGCCCGCGCCGCACCGCAAGCCCGACGTCGACGTCCCGGACCTCGCGCGGGCCGAGACGATGCTCTCCGACGCGCGGCACCCGCTGATCTGGGCCGGCGGTGGCGCGCTGCGCTCGGGCGCAGGCGACGCCATCGGCGCGCTCGCGGAGAAGCTCGCCGCGCCGGTGATCACCACGTTCGCCGCCCGCGGGCTGCTCCCGCTCGACCACCCGTGCCTGGCGCCGAACCCGGTGCACACGCCGGAGGTCGGGGAACTCTGGGATGAAGCCGACGTCGTGCTCGCCATCGGCACCGACTTCGACGGCCTGATGACGCAGAACTGGCGGATGCCGAAGCCTCCGGCGCTCATCGCGGTCAACGTCGACGCCGACGACGCCGCCAAGAACTACCAGCCGGACCTGACGCTCGTCGGCGACGCGCGCTCTATCGTCGATAGATTGCTGCCGAAGCAGCGTCCCGGCCTCGACGACATCACGCTCCGGCTGGCCGGCATCGGCCGGCGGGTGCGCCAGCGGATCCGGGACGAGGAGCCGCAGGCCTACGACTTTCTGTCCACTTTGGACGAGGTGTTGCCGACGGACGCGGTGCTGGTGTCCGACATGTGCGTCGCCGGGTACTGGGTCGGCGGCTTCCACCGGGTGCGGGCGCCGCGCAAGCTCGCCTACCCGATGGGCTGGGGGACGCTCGGCTACGGCTTCCCGGCGTCGCTCGGCGCGGCCGCGGCTGGCACCGGGCGAGCGATCTGCATCACCGGAGACGGCGGATTCCTCTACGGCTGCGGCGACCTGGCGACGCTGGCGCAGGAGCAGCTGCCGGTCACGGTCATCCTCGTCGACGACGGCGGCTACGGGATGCTGCGCTACGACCAGGACCGCGAGGGCCTGCCGCACCGCGGGGTCGACTGGGACAGCCCGGACTTCGTCGGCCTGGCCCGGTCCTTCGGGGTGCACGCCGACCGCGTCTCCGGGTTCGGGCGGGCGTTCCGGCGGCTGCTCGGCGAGTTCGTCGAGTCGGACGAGCCGAACGTGCTGGTCGTCAAGGCCAAGCTCAAGCCGCCGTTGAACACCTCGCCGCGGTGGTACCGGACATGAGGATCGGCGTCGACATCGGCGGGACGTTCACCGATCTCTGCGCGGTGGACGAGACCGGCATCGTCGCCGTCGGCAAGGTGCTGACCACGCACGACGCGCCGGCTCTAGCGGTGATAGAGGGACTGGCCGCGCTGCTGGCGGACGCCGGGATCGCGGCTTCCGACGTGACGCAGGTGGTCCACGGAACGACCCTGGTGACGAACGCGCTGATCGAGCGCACCGGCTCGCGGACCGCGCTGCTGGCCACCGCGGGCTTCCGCGACGTCCTGGAGATGCGCCGCGAACACCGGTACGAGCTGTACGACCTGCACCTCGAACTGCCCGCGCCACTGGTGCCGCGGCACCTGCGGTTCGACGTCCCAGGGCGGATCTTCGCCGACGGATCCGTGCACACTGCGCTTGACGAGCAGTACGTGCGAAAGCTCGGCCGCGAGCTGGCGGACCGCGGGATCGAAGCGGTCGCTGTGTGCTTCCTGCACTCCTTCACGAATCCCGCGCACGAGCGGCGCGTTGCGGAGATACTCGCCGAGGTTGCGCCCGGGATGCGCGTCGCGCTGTCTTCGGACGTCGTTCCGGAGATCCGGGAGTACGAGCGCGCGTCGACCACGTCAGCGAACGTTTACGTCCAGGACCTCACCGAGCGCTACCTGCGCGATCTCGAACACCGATTGAGTGGACTCGGGATCACGCGGGCGCCGCACATCATGCTGTCGAACGGCGGTGTGGCCACCGTCGAGACCGCGGCCCGGTACCCCATCCGCATCCTCGAGTCCGGCCCGGCGGGCGGGGCGCTGGCGGCCGCGGTGCTGGGCCCGCCGGACCTGCTGGCCTTCGACATGGGCGGCACTACGGCGAAGCTGTGCCTGATCTCGGAGGGCGCGCCGCTGGTCACGCACCAGTTCGAGGTGGACCGCAAGTACCGGCTGCTGCCCGGCTCGGGCTTGCCGGTGCAGGTGCCGGTCATCGACCTGATCGAGATCGGCGTCGGGGGCGGATCGATCGCCCGCATCGACGCGTTGGGGCTGCTGACCGTCGGGCCGGACTCGGCGGGGTCCGAGCCCGGCCCCGCCTGCTACGGCCGGGGCGGCACCGAGCCGACGGTCACCGACGCCGACCTCGTGCTCGGCTACCTCGACCCGGGGTACTTCCTCGGCGGCGGCATGCGCCTGGACGCCGAGGCTTCCCGATCAGTGCTAGAGGAGAGGATCGCCACCCCGCTCGGCGTGAGTATCGAAGAAGCTGCCTGGGGGATCCACACCAGCGTCAACGAGGACATGGCCAACGCCGCCCGCGTGCACGCCGTCGAGCGCGGGCACGATCCGGCGAAGCTGCCGATGTACACCTTCGGCGGTGCGGGTCCGGTGCATGGCGCAGGCGTCGCGCGGGCACTCGGTGCACCGTCCGTCGTCGCGCCGCCGGCCGCCGGTGTGCTCAGCGCCGCGGGATTCCTCACCGCGCCGCTGGCGTTCGACTTCGTCCGCTCGGCGCGCGCGGCCGTGCACGATCTGGAGTGGGAACAGGTCGACGCGCTGTTCTCCGACATGGAAGCCGAAGGCGCCGCGCTGCTCGCCAAGTCCGGGGTGGACGAGGTGACGCACCGGCGGATCGCCGAGATGCGCTACACCGGGCAGGGATACGAGATCCGCGTTCCGGTCCGCGGCGGCGACTGGCCTCTATCACTGATAGAGGAATTCACCCACACCTACCGCGCTCTGTACCGGCGCACCGGGCCGGACGTCGGCATCGAGGTGCTGAACTGGCGCGTCGTGTCGAGCGGGCCCGCGCCCGACGTCGCTCTGCGACCGACTGCGCAGACGGCAGGCGGCAGCGCGCAGAAGGGTGTGCGCAAGGCCTACTTCCCCTCGGCAGGTGGATTTGTCGACACGGCCGTGTTCGACCGGTACCGGCTGGCGGCGGGCACGCGGGTCGACGGACCGGCCATCGTGGAGGAACGCGAGTCCACCGTGGTCGTCCCGCCCGGCGCGCACTGCGTCGTCCGGGCCGACGGAGCCCTGGAGGTGACGGTGTGAGCGTCGACCCCCTCCTCGCCGGGCTGTTCGGCAACCGGCTGCACTCCATCCTCGCCGAGCAGCAGAACGCGCTGGTCAACACGGCTTTCTCCGCCGTCGTGCGGGAGTCGCTCGACCTGGCGTGCGCGGTGTTCGACTCCCGCGGCGAGATGATCGGCCAGTCCGTCGGCGGCACGCCCGGGCACATCAACGCGATGGCCACCGGCATGCACCACTTCGTCGCGGCCTACCCGCCGGAGACCCTCGAACCCGGGGACGTGCTGCTCACCAACGACCCGTGGCAGACCGCCGGGCAGATCAACGACATCACGGTGGCGACGCCGGTGTTCCGGCGCGGCCGGCTGGTCGCGTGGTTCGCGTCGTGCTGCCACGCGCCCGACATCGGCGGCCGGCTCGTCTCCGCCGAAGCCCACGAAGTCTTCGAAGAAGGCCTGCGGCTGCCGATTCTGAAGTTCCTGCGCGCCGGTGAGGTCAACGCCGACCTGGAACGGCTGATCCGGGCGAACGTCCGGACGCCGGAAGAGACCATCGGCGACCTGTACGCGCAGGTCACCGGCAACGAGGTTGGCGCGGCGAGCCTGCTGCGGCTGCTGGACGAACTCGGCCTCGAGACGCTGGACGACGTCGCCGCCGAGATCATGGATCGCTCGGAGCAGGCTCTGCGGGACGCGCTGCGAGCGCTTCCCGATGGGACATACACCAACGAAGTCGTCACCGACGGCTTCGACGACGAAGAGATCGTGTTGCGCGTCGCGGCCACTGTGGACGGTGATGGGATCCACCTCGACTTCGCGGGCTCGTCGCCGCAGAGCCGTCGCGGGATCAACGTCGTGCTGAACTACACGCGGGCGTACGCGTCCTTCGCGGTCAAGGCGGCGATCTCGCCGGAGGTGCCGCACAACGCCGGGTCGTTCCGGCCGGTGCGTGTCACCGCGCCCGAAGGCTCGGTGCTGAACTGCCTGCCGCCGGCGCCGGTCGCGTCGCGGCACCTGATCGGGCACTTCCTGCCGTCGCTGCTGATCGGCGCGCTGCCCGGCACGGCGATCGCGCCGAGCGCCGACGCGCTGTGGATGACCATCTGGCGCGGCCCCGGGTTCATGCTGAACGTCTTCCAGACCGGCGGCACGGGTGCGCGCCGGGGCAAGGACGGCCTCAGCACCACGGGGTTCCCGAGCGGCCTGCGGTCGACGCCGACCGAGGTGATCGAAACGACGGCGCCGCTGGTCCAGTACTCGCGGGAGCTGCGCGCCGACTCCGGCGGTCCCGGACGGTGGCGCGGCGGTCTCGGCCAGGTGACGACGATGGGTGGGCGCGGAGAACTCCCCTGGAGCGTCAACGGGAACGTCGACCGCGTGCGCGCCGCGGCGTCCGGAGTGGACGGTGGATACCCGGGCGCGATCGGCCGCTTCGGCTTGCACGGCGGCGCGGATCTGCCCGCGAAGAGCCGGGTGACGCTGGCCGCGGAGTCCGTTGTGGACGTCACGCTGCCGGGCGGCGGCGGTTACGGGCCGCCGTTCGAACGGCCGGTGGCGGCGGTGCTCGCCGACGTCGTCGAGGGTTACGTCTCGCGAGAAGCAGCGCGTGAGGTGTACGGCGTCGAGGTGGTGTACCTGGGGCAGCCGGACGCGCTCGTCCGGCTGCCCGAAGACTACACAGTGGACGAAGAGCAGACGGCACGATTGAGAGCGGGGAAGTGACATGGGTCGGTTGGCCGGCAAGGTGGCGATCGTCTTCGGCGGCGCGCGGGGAATCGGCCTCGCCACGGTGAAGGAGTTCGTCGCCGAAGGGGCGACGGTCTTCGCTTCCGACATCCGGGAGCCCGCGGCAGCGGTCGACGGCTACCGGCATTCCATAGTGGACGCCACGGACGAAGCTGCCGTGGCGGCGTTCGTCGACGGCGTCATCGCCGAAGCGGGCCGCATCGACGTGCTGTTCAACAACGTCGGCATCCACCTCGGGAAACCGCTCGCCGACACGACGCTGGCCGAGTTCGACCACATCTTCGCCCTCAACGTCCGCGCCGCGTTCCTCGGCACCCGCGCCGTGCTGCCGCACATGATCGAGCAGAAGGCGGGCAGCATCATCACGACGTCGTCCAACGGCGGCGTGATGGGCCGTCCCGGTGACCCGGTGTACAACGCCACCAAACACGCGCTGGTCGGGCTGACGAAATCCATCGCCGTCGCGCACGCGCACCAGGGCATCCGGGCCAACACGGTGAACCCCGGCGCGATCGACACCGACATGCTGCGCAGCACCCTCAACTCGCCGGAGGAGTTCGAGACCAAGCAGCACCAGCTGGTCGCGAGCACGCCCGCGGCGCGCGTCGGCGAGGCGTGGGAGGTCGCGAAGGCGGTGGTGTTCCTGGCGAGCGACGAGTCGCGGTTCGTCAACGGCGTCGTGCTGCCGATCGACGGCGCGAAGGCCGCGGGCGCGATGCCGGGCAACCGCTACAGCCTCGATTTCGAGCTCGGCGTCAGGTAGCGCCGTGACCGTCGATGCCTCGGGGCTGGAGGGCGCGCGGCACCTGCTCGAGCGCAGCGGCACGGCCGAGCGGGTCGCGGCGATCCTGCGCCAGCACATCACCGACGGCGTCTTCGCGCCCGGTGAACGGCTGTCCGAGCCGGTGATCAGCGCGGCGCTCGGGGTCTCGCGCAACACGCTGCGCGAGTCGTTCCAGCTGCTCGCCCACGAACGGCTGGCCGTGCACGAGCTCAACCGGGGCGTGTTCGTGCGCGAGCTGACCACGGACGACATCGCGGACCTCTACGTCGTGCGCCGCGCCACCGAGTGCGGCGCGCTGCGTCGCGCCGCGGAGCTGCAGAGTGTCGATCTATCAGTGATAGAGAACGCGCTCCGCGACGGCCGGGCGGCAGCGGACGCCGAGGACTGGCCGGCGGTGGGCACCGCCAGCATCCACTTCCACCAGGCCCTCGCGGACCTGGCCGGCAGCGAGCGCCTCTCCGCGACGATGCGCCAGGTGCTCGCCGAAACGCGGTTGTTCTTCGTGCTCAACGAGAACACGCGGGAGTTCTACGAACCGTTTCTCGGGTGCCACGACGAGATCCTGCGCGACCTGCGCCGCGGCCGGTTCGACGCCGCGGAGGCCGCCCTGGACCGCTACCTGCGCGACGCCGAAGCCCGGCTGCTCGAGCTCAGCGCCGGGGGAACGGCGCCGTGACCACGCCCGACGAGGAGCCGACGATGCCCGCTGTCCCCGACGGATTCCGCCCGCTGGACGGGATCAAGGTCGTCGACCTCTCCCGCATCCTCGCCGGCCCGTACTGCACGCAGTACCTGGGCGAGATGGGCGCCGACGTGGTGAAGGTGGAGCCGCCGGGGCACGGCGACGACACCCGCGGCTGGGGGCCGCCGTTCGTCGGCGACGAGGCCGTCTACTACCTGGCCGCCAACCGGAACAAGCGCGGGATCGTGCTCGACCTCAAGAGCGACCGCGGGCGGGACGCGCTGCGGCGGCTGGTCACCGGCGCCGACGTGCTCGTCGAGAACTTCCGGCCCGGGACGCTCGAGAAGTGGGGCATCGGGTACGCCGAACTGGCGGAGTTGAACCCGCGGCTGATCCACGTGTCCATCACCGGCTTCGGGCAGACCGGCCCGTACCGCGACCGCGCGGGGTACGACCTGGTCGCCCAGGCCCTCGGCGGCGTGATGTCGCTGACCGGCGAACCGGACGGCGCGCCGGCGAAGGTCGGGCTGCCGGTGGCGGACCTGAACGCCGGGACGTGGGCGATCATCGGGGTGCTGATGGCGCTGCAGGCCCGGCACACCACCGGTCGCGGCCAGTACCTCGACGTGTCCCTTCTGGACAGTCAGCTGGCCTGGCACGTCTACGCCGCCGGCGCGACCTTCTACGACACACCGCGGCCGCGCCGGATGGGGTCGGCGCACCCGAGCATCGTCCCGTACCAGGGCTACCACGTCGCCGACGGCTGGCTGGTCATCGCGGTCGGCAGCGAAAAGCTGTGGCACGCGTTCTGCGGCGTGCTCGGCCTGGACATCGCCGCCGACCCGCGGTTCGCGTCGAACGCCCTTCGCGCCGCACACCGCGACGAGCTGAACGCCCTGCTCGAGCCGGTGCTGCTGACCCGCACGGCGGCAGAGTGGATGAAGTCGTTCGACGCGGCGGGCATCCCGGCGGCCCCGGTCAACGAGGTCGACGACGTCTACGCGGACCCGTGGGCGGCCGCGCGCGAACAGGTGGTGCGGCTGCCGCACCCGACGGTCGGGACGTACGTGGGCACGGGCTTCCCGGTGAAGGCGTCGGACACCCCGCCGCGGCCGACGTCGGCGCCCCCGACACTGGGCCAGCACACCGCGGAAGTCCTCGCGGAGCTGGGATACACGGCGGAGGAGATCAGCGAGTTCCTGGACTGACCGGCCAGTCCGGCGCGGCGAACTGTGCACGATGGAGTGTTCGCGCCCGGCGCCGCGCCCTGGTAGGGATGGGGGCAGGACTGAGGAGGACCGATGTCAGCACAGCACGCCCTGTGGCACCCGTTCGCCGACATGGGTGCGGTCGACGGCGACCGGATGGTGATCACCCGCGGCGAGGGCTCGTACGTCTGGGACGACGCGGGCCGCCGGTACTTCGACGCGACCGCGTCGCTCTGGTACGCGAACTTCGGCCACGGCCGCCCGGAGATCACCGAAGCCGTCGCCAAGCAGCTGCAGACGCTCGACTCGTACAACCTGTTCGGCTACAACGCGAACCAGCCGGCGATCGAGCTGGCGGACCGCGTCGCCGCGCTGGCCCCGGAACCGGGGTCGAAGGTGTTCTTCGGCTCGGGCGGCGGCGACGTGATCGACACGGCGGTGAAGCTCGCGCGGGCGTACTTCGCGCACACTGGGCGGCCGGAGAAGGTGCACGTGATCGGCCGGGCCCAGGGCTACCACGGCACGCACGGGTTCGGCACGGCCGTCGGCGGCATCCCGGCCAATGCGGCGAACGTCGGCCCGCAGCCGCCGGACTTTTCGCACGTCCCGTACGACAGCGCGGCGGCGCTGGAGGCGGAGATCGAGCGCGTCGGCGCGGCGCGTGTCGCGGCGTTCTTCTGCGAGCCGGTGATCGGCGCGGGCGGCGTGCTGCTGCCGCCGGAGGGGTACCTCGAGGAGGTGGCGGCGATCTGCCGCCGGCACGAGGTGCTGTTCGTCGCGGACTGCGTGATCGCGGCGTGGGGGCGCCTCGGCACGTGGTTCGGCATCGACCGCTGGCCGGTGCAGCCGGACATGATCACGACGGCGAAGGGCATCACGGGCGGCACGATCCCGCTGGGTGCGCTGGTCGTGGCGCCGCGGGTCGCGGAGCCGTTCTTCACGGGCAAGCCGGGAGCGCCGATTTTCCGCCACGGCGCCACCTACGCGGGCCACCCGGTGGCGTGCGCGGCAGGCTTGGCGACCTTGGACATCTACGAGCGCGACGGCCTGATCCCCCGCGGCCGCGAGCTGGAGAAACCCCTGGCCGACGCGGTGTCGGGGGTCAGCGGGCACGAGCTCGTGAAGGAGGTCCGGGCGGGCCTGGGCTTCCTGGCGGCGGTGGAGCTGACGGCGGAGGTCGTCGACGCGGACCCGGGAGCACCGGTGAAGCTGCAGCGAGCCTGCCGGGACGAGGGCGTGATCGTGCGGAACCTGGGCCGGGGTGTGGCGGTGTCCCCGCCGCTGGTGGCGGCCGAGCCCGAACTGGACCTGCTGGCGGCGGCCCTGCCGAAGGCATTGGACCGCCTGGCGGCGCAGGTCTGACGTCGGTGAAGGGGCTCTTTCCCGCCGCCCAAGGCGGGAAAGAGCCCCCTTCACGAACTCAAGAAATACAGAACTCGTTCCCCTCGGGGTCCGCCATGGTCACCCAGCTGTGCGGCCCCTGCCGTCCCCGCCACAGGTACGTCGCCCCGCGCGACTTCAGCTTCTCCATCGTCGCCTCGACGTTCTCCGCGCCGACCCACACGTCCAGGTGCACCCGGTTCTTGACCGTCTTCGCCTCCGGAACCTCCTGGAAGAGGATCCGCCGCGGCGGCCCCTCCGGCGGCGAGTCCGGGTGACGGATCCCCGCACCCGTCTTCCACACCAGGGCCCCGCGGTAAGTCCGGGTCTCCTCTTCCTTCGCGTACCCCTTCGCGATCATCTCGCGGATGAAGTCCTCGTCCGTCGGTTCCACGGACCAGCCGAGCGTCTCGGCCCACCAGCCGGCGAGCACGTGCGGGTCGGCCGAATCCACCACTACCTGGAAGTCATGCGCCATACCGGCACGTTAACGACCGAGTCCGACATTTTCCGCAGCATCGGGTCCTCGGGCACGACCGTGAAGCGCCACTTGTCCACGCCGCCGCCCATGATTTCGGCGTACCGGCGGGCGCCGTCGGCGTTGGCGAACCGGACCTGCTGGCCGTTCGTCAGGTGGGTGATCTTGACCGCCACAACAACCTCCCGAAGTCTGTGGGCCGGCCCGCGGAGCTTCCCCCTCCGGGACCGGCAGGCACAGTAGAACACATGTTCGACCACCCGCGCCACTCTCTCCCCCAAGTAGGGGAGCGGCGGGTAAAAGCGCAGGTCAGAGCGGTCGGATCATCGCGACGCGCGGCCAGGCGTCCAGGCCGCGCGCCGCCTCGGCACGGCGGATCGAACGCAGGCCGGGGCCGATTTCCGGCTCCGGGACGACCCGGAATCGCAGCCTCTCGTAGTACGGCGCGTTCCACGGCACCTCCGTGAACGTCGTCAGCGTCAACGCCGTCAGACCCCGCGAAGCAGCCCACTCGGCGAGCGTCTCGATCAGGGCGTGGCCGAGCCCGCGCCGCGCGTGGGACGGCCGGACCGAGACCTGCTCGATGTGCGCGCACCCGTCGACGACCTCCGCGACCAGGTAGGCGACCGGCCGGTCGCCCGCGTCGACGCTCACCCACGCGCGGCCGGCGGACTGGTACACCGCCAGCTCCGCCACCGAGCCGGGGTCGTCGTCGGCGATCGCGGCCATGCCGACGTCGCGGAACAGCTCTCCCGCTTCGCGTTCGACGTCGATCAACGCGGGCAGGTCGTCGGGACGCGCAAGCCGGATCACCCGGGCAGTTGTACGCGCCTGCGCCGGATTCTCACAGCGAATAAGACGAGATCGCCCGCTGGATGCGGATCGCGTACTCCTGCAGGGCGGTGATCGCCGTGTGCCGGGCCTCGTCGGTGATCCGGGCGGCCGGGCCGGCCAGGCTCAGCACCGTCGGCCGCCTGCCGATCGTCTGCACCGGCACCGAACACGCCCAGACGCCTTCGTCGAGTTCGCCGGAGCTGACCGCGAACCGGTTCTCCAGCGCCCGCTTCAGCTCGTCGCGCACTCCCGGGCCGCGCTGCTCGACGATCGACGCCCACCGCCGGTCGCGTTCGATCTCCGGCAGCAGCGCGAGCAGCATCTTGCCGGACGCGCCGACGCCGAGCGGCAGCGAATGCCCCGGCTCGAACGTGAACCGCATGGCGCGGTCGCACTCGACGCGGTCCGCGCACACGGCGGAGTCGCCGAACTGCTGGAACAGCATCACCGTCTCGCCGAGTTCCCGCGCCGCCTCCTCCATCGCCGGACGGGCCAGCCGCACCATGTCGTTCGCCAGCTGCGCGGCCCGCGCCAGCGGCATCACCTGGCTGGTGAGGTGGTAGTGCCCGGCCCGGCCCTCCTCGAGCAGCTGGAGCTCCTTGAGCAGGGCCACGTAGCGGTAGGTCGTGGCCACCGGGCTGCCGATGGTCGCCGCGAGTTCCGCGACGCTCGCCTCCCACCGCCGCTCCGAAAAGGCCAGCAGCAGCTGGAGGACCTTGCGGGAACTGCTGGCACCGGGCGTGCGGCGCGGGGAAGTGGTGGCGGAACCGTCGACGCTACTGACGGCAGGCGTCATCATGACCTCTCGGTGAGACAAAAACGTCCTTCGCTATCACACGCGGTGAATAAATTAGCACGTAGTGTGAAACGAAGGCCAGGTATTACCGGCGGCGGTGCCGCGAAAGGCCCGCCGCCGGCTCACCCGCGTCACATCGTGAGAAATTCGCCCGGTTTCGTCACCACCGGTGACTCGACGTAGAGCCCGCGGTACTCGTCCTGGATCCCGGAGTTGTGCACCTGCAGCGCCAGCGGGCCCACCCGCCCGGCGGTCTTGTCGGTGAACCGCAGCACCTCGGTGCCCTTGCAGGTGATCGCCGTGCCGGTGAGCGGGCAGCACGCCATCCGCGCCACGCCGGTGGCCGCGTCGCCGATCAGCTCGCACTGCGCCCACTTTTTGATGTCGATGGTCGTGTGCGGCAGCTGCTGGAACAGTTTCCCGCCGCCGTCGTTGTGCCCCGGCCGGTAGTCCCAGTGCCCGCCGTTCGGCGGCTGGAACTGGATGGCGCTCAGCGCGTCGCGGATCGGATCGGTGGTGCCCCAGATCAGCACGGTGGGTTTGTGGTTGCCCTTGACCTGCCGGACATTGAATATCCACCGGAACGTGCCGACCTGCTGTTTGTTGTAGTACAACCAGCCGCGTGCGGTGCCGTTGCCGTGGATGACGCCGTTTTTCGCCGACCACAGGCCGGTTTTCGACGACGTCCACGCACTCAGGTCCGTGCCGTCGAACATCGGAACCAGATTCGGGTCGCCGTAGGGGTTTTCCGCGGCGGCGGCGGTCGGGGCGAAGGCCGAAGCCACGACGATCCCCGCGGCGAGCACGCCGAAGAGCTTGCGAAACATTCTGCCGTCCTCTCGTGAACGCGAACTGCGGTCGAGGGTTTCGGACGGCGGAATTCACGTTAGGAGCGACGCGGGTGAACCGTCAACCGCGGTCCCGGTCACCGGTGAGGAACGGCGTCAGCAGGCCGGGGACGGCCCGGTCGGCGAGCGCCAGCCCGTCGGCCTCGCCGACGTCGAGCACCCGGTACTTGCCCTTGCCCGCGGCGACCGGCGCGACCAGCGTGACCAGCCCGGCCCGGCGCTGGAAGTACGAGCGCTCGACGACGATCCCGGTCAGCCCGTCGCAGCGGACCGCCGCCGTGCCGCGGTCCAGCGAACCCGACCGCGTCACCAGGTAGCGGCCGGCGAGCGCGTGCCCGAGACCGCGGTAGCGGTCCCAGCCGACGAGTGCGGCGACGGGCACCAGCACGAGCGCGACCTGCCACGGCCAGTCCGGCAGGGCGCCGAGCCACGCCAGGCCGTAGAGGGCCGCGGCGAGCAGCAGCACGCCGAAGACGGCCCGCGAGAGCCGCCGGTACAGCGCCCGCCGCGGGTGCCGCACCAGCGGCGTCGCGGCCGGGTCCGTGCCGAGCACCTGCGCTACGACTTCGTGCGCGCGTGCCACCGGCGCCGGCGGCAACAGCAGGCCGCCGCCCTTGTCCGCGCCCTTGCCTTCGCGCAGCCCGCCGGCGATGGCGACGCAGCGCGCGCCGCCGGCCAGCCGCAGCGGCAGCGGCTCCCGGATTTCGGCGCCGCGCAGGCGGTCCTCCTCGATGGACACCGACCGCGTGGTGATCAGCCCGCGCCGGACGTGCAGGGTGCCTGCCGGTTCGCGGGTGAGCCGGAAGTTCCAGAACGAAAGCACGTACCCGCCGATCGACAGCAGCGAGACGAGCACCAGCAGACCGGCGGCGGCGAGCACCAGGCTCAGCCACGCCGGCGTCTCGGCGAAGTGCCCGACGACCGCCTGGACCAGCGAAAACTGGATCGGGTCGAAGTGCAGCTCGTGCGCGAAGTGGTAGACGGTGCCGACGGCTGCGCCGACCACGGCCAGCCCCGACAGCGTGAACGGCGCGTACCGCAGCCACCGCTTGTCGACCGCGGCGATCAGCTGCTCGGGCGGCGCGGCGGCCTCCGTCGCCACGACTTCCTTCCGGTGCAGCAGGAGCGTCCGCAGCCGCTGGGCCTCGGCGATGGTGACGGCGTCGAGGACGAGCTCGTCCTTGCCCGGCCCCTTCCCGTGCGAGTGCCGTCCGGTGCCGATCCGCGCCGCGGCCAGCGAGAACAGCCGGTGCTTCGGCTCGGAGGTGACGTCGACCGTGCGGATCCGGTCGCGCGGGATCGCGCGCTGCTTGCGCAGCAGGAGCCCGGTGTGCCACTCGACCTGCGACCCGGTGATCCGGTAGCGCGAGGTCAGCACGTGCGAGACACCGGTGAACACGGCGATCGCGGTGAACACGAGGCCGATCCACTGCCACGGTTCGCCGTGGCCGAACAGCAGCGCGCCCAGCAGCACCGGGAGGGACTTCGCCAGGTCCAGCACCGGCCGGATGAGCAGCATGCGCCGGTCGAGGTGGTGCCACGGCGCGTCCTGCGTGCCCTCGGCCGGCGGGGTCACGACCGTTTCCGTGCTGCTCACGTCGCGTCCCCTCGCACCGCCTGGGTCGTCTTCGTCAGCTCGTCGGCCAGCGCGAGCGCGCGATCGTGCGCCAGGCCCGCGATGCGCAGCGGGCCCGCCGCGGACGCCGTCGTCACGGTGATCTTCGCCAGCCCGAACAGCTGCTCGAAGGGGTCGCGCTCGATGTCGACGGTCTGGATCCGCGAGACCGGCGCGATCCGCCACTCCTGCTTCAGCCAGCCGGACTGCGTGTAGACGGCCTCGCCGGTGACCTCCCAGCGGTGCACGCGGTAGCGCCACTGCGGCATCACGATCAGGTGCAGCGGGCAGAGCACGCAGGAAAGCACCAGCGTCACCGTCAGGAACGACGGCGTGTCGTCGCTGGTCACCGCGATGAGCGTCTGCACGCCGATCAGGATGATCCACAGGATCGAGGCGGTGACCGTCCAGTAGCCGATGGCCCGGCGGCTGACCCGGTGCGCCGGCGGCCGCAGCCGCAACGCCGTGGTGTGTTCGCTCACGCCTCAAGCGTGCCCGATCGGGGCCTTGCGCGCCCACGACACTTGTCACGATGACGATCCGAACCGGCTTCGAACGCGTGCCGTTACGATCGGCGACACCGTCGGCGGAATGGAATCCCACTCGGGGTGTGTTGTGCTTGACGGACAGCCATGTGAAGAGCAGCAGGAGGACCCGGTGGGACTCGATCCCGACGACCTGTACGAGGTGGACTCGGACGTGCCCGACCTGAGCGGGGCGGTGCTGCTGCACCACTTCGAAGGGTTCATGGACGCCGGCTCGGCGGGCCGTCTGCTGGCCGAGCACCTGCTCGGCGGGGAGCACCGGGTGATCGCCCGCTTCGACGTCGACCGGCTCATCGACTACCGCTCGCGGCGGCCGACGATGACCTACGCGGTCGACCACTGGGAGGACTACGACGCGCCCGAGCTGGTGGTGCACCTGCTGCACGACACCGACGGCACGCCGTTCCTGATGCTGTCCGGCCCGGAGCCGGACCACGACTGGGAGCGGTTCTGCGCGGCGGTCCGGAACCTCGCCGAGCGCTGGGGCGTCCGGCTGACCGCCGGCTTCCACGGCATCCCGATGGGGGCGCCGCACACGCGCCCGCTCGGTGTCACCGCGCACGCCACCCGCAAGGACCTGATCGGCGACAACCAGCCGCTGCCGAACCGGCTGCAGGTGCCGGGCAGCCTCGCCGCGCTGCTGGAGTACCGGCTCGGCGAGTGGGGCCACGACGCCATGGGCTTCGCCGCGCACGTGCCGCACTACCTCGCGCAGTCGACGTACCCGGCCGCGTCGCTGATCGTCCTCGACGCGCTGAGCCGCGCGACCGGCCTGAGCCTGGCCGAGGGGGAGCTGCGCGCGGCCGCGGAGCTGGCCGACGCCGAGATCAACCGGCAGGTCGCCGAGTCCGACGAAATCGCCGACGTCGTGCGCGCTCTGGAGCGCCAGTACGACACGTTCATCGAGGCGTCCGAGCGGGGCAGCCTGCTCGCGGAGTCCGTCGAGCACATGCCGACGGCCGAGGAGCTCGGCTCGCAGTTCGAGCGCTTCCTCGCCGAGCAGAACGGCGGCGACGGTCCCGAACGGTGATAGAGCGCTACGACGAGATCGGCGTCGGCTACGCCCTCGGGCGGCGGACTGATCCGCGCTGGCTCGCGCCGGTGCTCGATGCGCTCGGCGACGCTGCCTCCGTGCTCGACGTCGGGTCCGGGACGGGCTCGTACGAGCCGCCCGGTCGCCGGGTCGTCGCGGTCGAGCCGTCGGCGGAGATGATCCGGCAGCGTCCGCGCGGTGCGGCACCGGTCGTGCGCGCGGTTGCGGAGGCGCTGCCGTTCTCTCTATCGGTGTTCGAGGCCGCCCTCGCGGTGCTGACCGTGCACCACTGGGGTGACTGGCGCCGCGGTCTCGACGAGCTGCGCCGCGTGTCTCGCCGCCAGGTCGTGCTGGCCTACGACACGGAGTTGCACAACGACTTCTGGTTCGTGCGCGAGTACGTGCCGGAGATCGCCGCGCTGGAACGGTCCCGTCCGTCGGCGCCGGAGATCGCGGAGTACCTCGGTGCTTCTTCGGTGCGCGTGCTGCCGGTGCCGTGGGACTTCACCGACGGCGTCTTCCCGGCGTACTGGCGGCGCCCGGAGGCCTACCTCGATCCGGCGGTGCGCCGGTCGTGCTCGGCGCTCGCGCAGACGTCGCCGACCGCGGTGGACCGCGGCATCGCGCGGCTGCGGGCGGACCTGGAATCCGGCCGCTGGCACGCCGATCACGCCGGGCTGATGGACCTGCCGGAATGGGACGCGGGGTTCCGGCTCATCGTCGCCTGAACCGCCCTCCCGGGGTGGACGAGACGGTACCGTTCCGTCGCAACGCCGCGGCGAACGAAGAGACAGGCGACGGCGCCGATCGCGGAACCTAGCCGTAACAGCCCTCCTCGTTGAGCGGTCCGAACGAAGGCAGGAGCAGCCCGCACAGGTAGCCGTCGATGAACCGGCCGCTCCCGGCGATGTTCGTGCCCAGCCGGACCAGCGGTGCCAGGCCGCGGATGCCGGCGGCGAGCGCGTCCTGGTTGCGCTGCAGCATCGACGTCAGCCGGTCGAGCTGGGTGAGCACCGGGCCGATCTGCGCTTCGTTTTCGGCGATCAGGCCGGACAGTTCGGTGGCGAGCTGCCGCGAGCCGTCGAGCAGCTTGCTGATCGCGGTCTCGCGGCTGCTCACCTCGCCGAGCAACTGGTTCCCGTCGTCCAGCAGCCGTCGCACGGCGGTGTCGCGGTTAACGAGCGTTTGCGAAACGACGCGGGTGTTGCTGAGGAGCGTGGCCAGCTGGCTGTCGCGGGACGCGAGAGAGTCCGACAGCCGCGACAGCCCGGTGAGCGCGGCGCGGACACTCTGCGGCGTGTTCGCCAGCGTCGCCGACAGCGTGTCGAAGCTCTTCGTCAGCTGCGCGGTGTCGATGTGGTCCACAGTGGACGAAAGACGGCCGAACGCGGCCAGGATGTCGTAGGGCACGGTGGTCCGGGACCGCGGGATCGGCGTGCCCGGGTCGAGCGTGTCCGCGCCCTGCGGGTCGAGGGCGAGGTACTGCTGGCCCAGCACGGTCTTCAGCCGGATCGCCGCGGTCGTCGCGTCGCCCAGCCAGGCACCCTTGACCCGGAACGAAACGAGCACGTGGCCGCCGCGCAGCTGCACGTCGGACACGTGGCCGACCTCGACGCCAGCGATGCGGACGTCGTTGCCCTCGGCGAGCCCGGCCGCTTCGCTGAATTCCGCCGAATACGTCGTGCCGTCCCCTATCACTGGTAGGGACCGCGCGTTGAGCGCGGTCACCACGCCCAGAGTGAGCACGGCCAGCCCCGCGAGCGCCGTCCTGACCGGGGTATCGGCGGCCCGACGTGGTGACATGGCGTCGAGGGTGACGCCGGTCGCGCCGGGCCGCCACCCGGATCCCCCGATGAGACGAAGATCGGCAGCCTCACGCGGCGGTGAGCGCGGGGTACTCGCGGTACTCGAGCGCGTTCGCCGCCCGGTCGGTCATCTTGAGGAAAATGCTGCCGAATACGCGCGTGTTCAGCATCCGGTAGGTGCGGTTGCGGCTGCGGATCTTCGCCGCCGTGCGCGGCGCGAGGAAGTTGCCGGAGCCCTTGCCGTTCCGCTGCCCGACCGTGGCCGGCTTGCGCAGCCGCTGCTCGTACTTCGCGAACGCCGTCACGTGGTCGCCGCCGGCCGCCGCGAGTTCCCCGGCCAGCACCTGCGCACCCATCATCGCCAGCCCGGTGCCGGAGCCGCCGGGCCCGGCGCACCAGGCGGCGTCGCCGAGCAGCACGACCCGGCCTCTCGACCACTGATCGAGATGGATCTGGCTGATCGAGTCGACGTACAGGTCGTCGGCCGCCGGGAGCGCATCGAGCAGCTTCGGCGTCTCCCACCCGGTACCGGCGAACAGCTGCGCGAGCAGCGCGCGCTGCTCGGCGGGCGTGCGGCGGTGGAACTCGACGCCGTCGGCGGCGAAGACGAGGTTGACGTGCAGCCGGTCCGGCAGCCGGTGGCTGCCCACGGTGAGGCCGCGGCCCGGCTCGTTGTACATGACGCTGGCGTGGTCGAGCCCGAGGTGGTTGGGGGCGGTGAAGCCGGCGATGCCGAAGCCCAGGTCGCGCCGGAAGTCCCGCTCCGGCCCGAACGCCGCGGCCCGCACCCCGGAGTGCACGCCGTCGGCCCCGACGACCAGGTCGAACTTCCGCGACGGCCCGCGGGAGAAGGTGACTTCGACGCCGTCCGCAGTCTCGGTGAGGCTCGTGACGCGGTCGCCGAAAACGTATTCGGTGTGGGCCACGGTGTGCTCGTAGAGGATCCGCGCGAGATCGCCGCGCAGGATCTCGACCTCCCCGCTCCAGGCGGCGCCGGGCACGGTCAGCGCGGGAGCGCCGTCGAGACCGAGCACGGTCTGGTCGCCCATCGCCGTCTCGTACCGGCGCACCTCGTCGAGGACGCCCATCGCGGCCAGCAGTTTCACCTGCTCACCGCGGAAGTCGACGGCCTGGCCGCCGGGCCGCGGCGCCGGCGCGGACTCGACGACGGTCACGCGGTAGCCGCCGCGGTGCAGCCAGTGGGCCGCGGACGGGCCGGCGATGCCGGCCCCGGAAACGAGCACGGTCTTGGCGGTCATCGGGAGTTCCTCTCGGGTCGGTGGTGACGACCCCGAGACTGCGCACGGCCGCTGACGGTCCCCGCACCATCCGCTGACAGCTCGGCCGGTGCGGAGCGGTTGCAGTCGCTAACATGGCGCGGTGGACCGCTCCGCCGAAGGCCGGATCCAGGAGGGCGGCGAGGAGATCGCCGAAGCGCGCATCCTGGCGGCCGCAGCGCAGCTCATCGCCGAAGAGGGCTTCGGCCGGATGAAGATCGGCGGCGTCTGCGCCCGCTCCGGCTACGCGCGGTCCGTGGTCTTCCAGCACTTCGGCGACAAGGACGGGCTCGGGCGGCGGCTCGTCGAGCACGCCGTCGAGGAGTTCACGAACGTTTACAGCGAGGCCGTCGCGGCCCGGACCGGGGCGGCCAACGCGACGCCGATGGACATGCTGCGCGCGCTGCTCGACATCATCTTCGAGCTGATCCGCACGATGCCGACGCTCAACCAGGCGTTCCTGGTGCTCTGGGGCGACGCCGCCGCCGAGTACTCGGGCCTGCGCGGCGCGCTGACCGAGGCCGACCGCCGCTTCCGGTTCGCCATCGCGCAGACCGTGGCCAGCGGGGTCGCGGACGGGTCCATCACCGGGGTCCGCGACCCCGACTCGTACGCCTCGGCGCTGCTCGCCCAGCTGCGCGGGATCTCGATGCAGGCCCTCATCGACCCCGACGGCGTCGACCTGCGCGGCCTGCGCGCCGAGCTCGAACGCGGCGTCGACCGGCTGTCCGCGGGCTTCCGCGGCTCGCTCTAAAGGGCGTAGACGATGCTCCGCAGCACGATCACGCCGACGAAGACCAGCGTGAACGCCAGGTCGAGCGAAATCCCGCCGATCCGCACCGGCCGCACGACCCGCCGGACCGGCCCGATCACCGGCTCGGTCGCGGCGTAGGCCAGGCCGCGGGCGCGCCGCGCCCACGGCGGGGTGGTGGTCACCATCCCGACCCAGTCCAGCACCATCCGCGCGACCAGCACCAGCAGGTACAGGCTCAGCAGGAAGCCGAGCAGCGTTCCCAGAGCACCCATGGCCCCTCCGTTCTCCCTACCCGGTGAACGCGCGGGCGGCACGAGGAGTGCCAGTTCTGTCCGGTTCACAGCATTTCAACAGGTTCGCCACGCCGTGCGTGGGCCGGCTCACCCGGCCCACGCACGGCGTCGATCTTCAGCCGAAAGTGACCACGAGCCGGCCGTCGGAGGCGAAGGACCACTTCATCGTCCCGGCGTAGGACGAGCACCGGGAGCCGTTCTTGCCGGTCCAGAACTGGTCGGAGCTGTCGACGCTGCCGACGGTCTTGTCGTTCGACCCGCCACTGGCGAAGCGGCACGACGTGTCGTTGCGGAACACCGAGGTCCCGGTGTCGAAGGAGAAGTTGCGCTCGGCGTTGTCGATGCCGACGTTGTCGGAAACGGTGATCGTCCCGGGGTTGCTGTTGTAGGTGAACCCGTGGTGGCCGTTGCGGTAGGCGATGTCGCGCCGGACGATGTGGTTGACCGCGATCTTGTCGCCGCCGAGCTTGTAGCCGTTGCGGTCGCCGTTCTTGTTGACGGTGCCGTTGCTGAGGGTGCCGTTGGCGTAGGCGAGGGAGTCTTCGATGGTGACCGGGCCGATCGGGCCGGTGTCGGTCTTGGTGTAGAGGTCCCAGCCGTCGTCGATGTTGTTGTGGGAGACGTCGTAGCGGAAGACGTTGCCGGGGCCGGCGGTGAGTTTCGCGGCGAATCCGTCGGCGTCTTCGCCGTCGGAGTCGGCGTTGTCGTGCGATTCGGAGCTGACGACGAGGTTGTTCGACGGCCACTGGTCCTTCGGCGTGCTCGACGCGATGCGCGAGATCTGCAGCCCGGAGTCGTGGTTGAAGCGGGTCACCACGCGTTCGATGACGTTGTTGCTGCCGCCGACGAAGATCCCGTTGTCCCCGGCGCGTTCGACGACGATGCCGGCGACCCGCCAGTACGACCCGTTCAGGGCGAGACCGCGGTTGGCCGGGTCCTCCTTCATGGCGGAGAAGTTCAGCACCGGGGTTTCGCCGGGGTAGGCCGACAGCGTCTTGCGGGCGCTGGACGTGCCGCTGTTGGCGGGGGCGATGGTGACCGTCTGGGCGTAGGAGTAGGTGCCACCGCGCAGGGAAATGGTGCCCCCGGCGGTGATCCGGCCGAGGGCGGCGGGCAGGGTGGTGGGGTCCGCCTGCGTGCCGGCGGCGGAGTCCTTGCCGTTGGGTGCGACGTACAGGGTGGTGGCGGCGGCCGTGGCCGGTGGCGCCAGCGCGGCCACCGTGACCAGTGCGGCAGCTGCGGTAAGCGCTTTCTTGACGTGTGCGTACGAACTCATGCGCGCCTCCTTGCGGGCAAGAACCGACACCGAATCCGAGAGCGCTCCCAGCTATGGCCGGGGCGGGATCTTCGGTGAAGCGACGGTAGCACCGGGCATGCCGGGCGCGAGTGGGCCAAGCGGGTCGTCTGCACTGAAAACGCTTTCAAAGCGCGGTGACGCCCGCCTTCCGGCCTGGCGTGCATACTCATCCGGTGCCGAATCTCCCGAACGACGTCCGGTTCCCGTTCCGCGGCCGGCTGGTCTGGCTGACGGCGGAACAGGGTGGCCGCCTGACGGGCCCACCGCACCCGCCCGACGGCGTCTACGCGGCGAACGCGTACGTGCCACCGCAAACGGCGGCGTCCGGGCTGGCGTCGTTCGTGCTGCGTGACTTCGAACCGGGCGCCCTGACGGCCTCCGCGGCGGGGTGCTGGCTGGTGGTCGACAACGCCGGCCCGTACCGGATCCAGGAGGGGACGATCGTCGTGATCACCGAGGGTCCGAAGCCGGTGGGGTACTTCCACGTCGAGCGGATCGAGTGAGCCGCTGAGTTGGTTGCCTACCCTACCCCCCTAGGGTATAACTGAGGCATGAGCGAGCAGACCTACACCGTGACCGGCATGACCTGCGAGCACTGCGTGCGCTCGGTCACCGAGGAGATCGGCGAGATCGACGGCGTCACCGGCGTCGTGGTGGACCTGCCGACCGGGAAGGTGACCGTGACCAGCAGCAAGGAGCTCGACGTCGCGGACGTGCGCGGCGCCGTCAAGGAAGCCGGCTACGAGCTGACCGCCTGACCCGCGGCGGCTCCTCGAGCTGCGAAGACAGCGAGGACCCGGAAATGAACACAGCAGCGAAGCTCTCCGCCTACGGTGTAGCGCTCGTCCTGGTCGCCGGTGGCGCCTGGGCGACCGGCACCGCTGTCGGTCCCTTCTCCGGCGCGGCCGGGGTGCACGGCGACGAGGAAGCCGGGCACGGGGACACCCACAGCGGCACCGTCGCGGAGGCCGCGAACGCCCACGAGCCCGGCGGGCTCGCGTCGTCCAGGGGCGGCTACACCCTCACGCCCACCAGCACGACGCTCACTCCCGGGACGAAGACGCCCTTCACCTTCCGCATCACCGGTCCGGACGGACACCCAGTCACCGCCTTCGACGTCGAACACGAAAAGCGGCTGCACCTCATCGTCGTCCGGCGGGACACCGCCGGGTTCCAGCACGTGCACCCCGAGCTCGCCGCCGACGGCACCTGGAGCGTCCCACTGTCCATTGCGGACGCGGGCAGCTACCGCGCCTTCGCCGACTTCAAGCCGGCCGGTGCCGAAGCGACGACGCTGGGCGTCGACCTCGTGGCGCCGGGCGACTTCCGGCCGGTCGAGCACGCGCCGTCGAAAGCGTCCACTGTGGACGGATACCGGGTCCGGCTCGACGGCGACCTGGTTCCCGGCAACACGTCGAAGCTCACCGTGACGGTCACCAAGGACGGCAAGCCCGTCACCGACCTCCAGCCCTACCTCGGCGCGTACGGTCACCTCGTGGCGCTGCGCGGCGGCGACCTCGCCTACCTGCACGTCCACCCGGACGGCGAACCCGGCGACGGCAAGACCCCGGCGGGCCCCGCGGTGACGTTCTACGCCGAGGTTCCCTCGGCCGGCACTTATCGGCTGTTCCTGGACTTCCAGCACGCCGGGAAGGTCCGCACGGCCGAGTTCACCGTCGCCACGCGAGAGGGGGCCGGCGCATGAGCACCGATGTGGCAACCGGCGAGGTCGAGCTGGCCATCACCGGGATGACCTGCGCGTCGTGCGCGATGCGGATCGAGCGGAAGCTGAACAAGCTGGACGGCGTGACCGCCACGGTCAACTACGCCACCGAAAAGGCGAAGGTCGTCTATTCCGGCGACATCGAGCCGGAGCGGCTGGTCGAGCAAGTCGAGGCCGCGGGATACGGCGCCACGCTGCCCGCTCCGAAGACCGAGACGCCGGAGGCGGCCGAGGAAGAGGACCCGGCCCGCGCGTTGCGGCAGCGGCTGGTCGTGTCGGCGGTGCTGTCGCTGCCGGTGGTGCTGCTGGCGATGGTGCCGGCACTGCAGTTCACGTACTGGCAGTGGATTTCGCTGACGCTCGCGGCGCCGGTTCTCGTCTGGGGTGCCTGGCCGTTCCACCGCGCCGCGTGGGCCAACCTGCGGCACGGCGCCGCGACGATGGACACGCTGATCTCGCTCGGGACGCTGGCCGCGTTCTTGTGGTCGCTGTACGCGCTGCTGTTCGGCACCGCAGGCGTCGCGGGGATGAAGCACCCGTTCGAGCTGACCATCGAGCGGATGTCCGGCGACGGCAACATCTACCTCGAAGTCGCCGCCGGCGTGACGACGTTCATCCTGGCCGGCCGCTACTTCGAGGCCCGCTCCAAGCGCCGCGCCGGCGCTGCGCTGCGGGCGCTTCTCGAGCTGGGCGCGAAGGACGTCGCCGTCCTGCGGAACGGCCGCGAGGAGCGCATTCCGGTCGACCGGCTGCAGGTAGGGGACCGGTTCGTCGTGCGGCCGGGCGAGAAGATCGCCACCGACGGCGTGATCGAGGACGGCAGCTCGGCGGTCGACGCGAGCATGCTCACCGGCGAAAGCGTGCCGGTCGAGGTCGGTCCCGGAGACTCCGTGGCCGGCGCGACCGTCAACGCGGGTGGCCGGCTGGTCGTGCGGGCGACCCGGATCGGGTCCGACACGCAGCTCGCGCAGATGGCGAAGCTCGTGGAGGACGCGCAGACCGGGAAAGCGCAGGTCCAGCGGCTCGCCGACCGCGTGTCGGCGGTGTTCGTCCCGATCGTCATCGCGCTGTCCGTGGGCACGCTGGCCTTCTGGCTCGGCGCAGGCGGTACGGCGTCGGCGGCGTTCACCGCCGCGGTGGCGGTGCTGATCATCGCCTGCCCGTGCGCCCTTGGGCTGGCGACGCCGACCGCGCTGCTCGTCGGGACCGGGCGCGGTGCGCAGCTGGGCATCCTGATCAAGGGCCCGGAGGTGCTGGAGTCGACCCGCCGGGTGGACACCGTGGTGCTGGACAAGACGGGCACCGTCACCACCGGCCGGATGGCGCTGGTCGACGTGCACACCGCGGACGGCGCCGAGGCGGACAAGGTGCTGCGGCTGGCCGGGGCTCTGGAGAACGCTTCCGAGCACCCGATCGCGCAGGCGATCGCCCGCGGCGCCCGGGACAAGGTCGGTGACCTGCCCGAGGTCGAAGGCTTCACCAACATCGAAGGCCTCGGTGTGCAGGGCGTCGTCGATGGCGCGGCGGTGCTCGTCGGCCGGACGGCGCTGCTGGAGCAGTGGAGCCTGCACCTGCCGGCCGAACTGGCCGAAGCCAAGGCCTCGGCGGAGCGGCTCGGCCGGACGGCGGTCGCGGTCGGCTGGGACGGACGGGCCCGTGCGGTGCTGGTCGTCGCGGACACGGTGAAGCCGACGTCGGCCGAGGCGATCGGGAAGCTGCGCGCGCTGGGCTTGACCCCGGTGCTGCTGACCGGGGACAACGAGGCCGTCGCGAAGGCGGTGGCCGCCGAGGTGGGGATCGAGCAGGTGGTCGCCGAGGTGCTGCCGAAGGACAAGGTCGACGTCGTCCGCAGGCTGCAGGACGAGGGCAAGGTCGTCGCCATGGTCGGCGACGGCGTCAACGACGCGGCGGCCCTGGCCCAGGCCGACCTGGGCCTCGCGATGGGCACCGGCGCCGACGTGGCGATCGAGGCCGCGGACCTGACGCTGGTGCGTGGCGACCTGCGGGCAGCGGTGGACGCGATCCGGCTGTCGCGACGGACGCTGCGGACGATCAAGGGCAACCTGTTCTGGGCGTTCGCCTACAACGTCGCGGCGCTGCCCCTGGCCGCGGCCGGCCTGCTGAACCCGATGATCGCCGGCGCGGCGATGGCGTTCAGCTCGGTGTTCGTCGTCAGCAACAGCCTCCGCCTGCGCGGGTTCCGCTGAGTGGTTCCGCGAGGGCCGCCCACGGGTCATAGCTGTCGCCGAAGGTGTCGTCTCCAACCCGGTGCAGGCGCGCTCGCTGCTGCGGATCATCGGGGAGACGCCCCGGAGCCGCGCGCACCTCGAAGCGTTCTTCGCGCTGATGTACTTCGCGGCGCTCCGGCCGGAGGAGGCCAGGAACCTCCGCAAAGAGCAGCTGTCCCTGCCGGCACCGCGCCGCGATTCGGAGACGGGGGAGTGCGAGTTCGACTGGGACCTCGGGGAGCCCGGCCGTACATCGATGCACTGTGGACAGACACCGGCGCGGTGGGCGAGGACCGGCCGCTGAAGTCGCGGGCGGCCGGGGAGGCGACCTGTGCCCTGCGTGCCGAAGCTGACCGCCATCCTGTGGCGCCACGTCGAGCGGTTCGGGTACGGCCCAAATGGACGCCTGTTCGTCGGTGAGCGCGGGGGCGCAGTCTCAAAAGGTCACCTACGCCAAGGTGTTCCGCGCGGCCCGGGAGGCGACGTTCACGCCGGATGTTCTGCGGGGGTCGCTCGTTGGACGGCCGTACGACCTCCGGCACGCCACGGTGAGCACGTGGCTTGCCGGTGTGCCGGCCGCGACGGTCGCGGAGTGGGCCGGCCAGGCGATCGCTGTTCTGCTGGAGGTCTACGCCAGCTTCCTTGGCAAGGGGCAGCAGGTGGAGACGGCGCTCGGTTCGGGCCGGTGAGTTTGGCCGTACATTGGCCGCAGGCCGCCGGGTAAGACGCGAATCGGCCCCTACCGCATTATCGCTGGTAGGGGCCGGTTTAGTGTGATCAAAGAGGGTGCCCTCGGCAGGATTCGAACCTGCGACACCTGCCTCCGGAGGGCAGTGCTCTATCCCCTGAGCTACGAGGGCCCATCGCTGGGCGACTCCGAAAGCTTAGCGCATGCCCCGCCACCCCCGTCCCGCAGGTGGGCCGATGAACGATTGTGCTGGTCAAGGGCATGACGTTGATCGATTCGGGCGCACGTCGCTAGCGTGGGAAGCCCACCTGAAGGAGCCGAGATGGCTGAGCCGTTCCAGGTACCGCTCGATGAGGCCGATGTTGCCGATCTGCGGGAGCGGTTGCGGCGGACGAGGTGGCCCGAGGCCGAGACCGTCGGGGACTGGTCGCAGGGGGTTCCGCTCGCCTACGTGCAGGAACTCTGCCGTGACTGGGGTGAAGAGTACGACTTCGGGTTCGCCCGGCGGCTCAACGCGTTTCCGCAGTTCCGGGCCACCGTCGACGGGGTCGGGCTGCACTTCCTGCACGTCCGGTCGCCGGTGCCCGGCGCGCTGCCGCTCGTGCTCACGCACGGGTGGCCCGGGTCCGTGCTCGAATTCCTCGACGTCATCGGGCCGCTCACCGACCCCGCGGCCCATGGCGGGGATCCCGCCGACGCCTTCCACGTCGTCGTGCCGTCGCTGCCCGGGTTCGGGTGGAGCGACAAGCCCGCTCTGAAGATCCCGCGGGTGGCCGAGCTGTGGGACAAGCTGATGACGTCGCTCGGCTACGACCGCTACGGCGCCCAGGGCGGCGACTGGGGCGCCGCCGTCACGAACGCGCTCGCGCGGTCCGGGCGGGTGGCCGGGGTGCACGTCAACTTCGCGCCCGTGCGGATGGACACCGCCGACCCGACGCCCGAGGAGCGCCAGGCCCTCGCCGACCTCCAGGAGTTCCGGCGGACCGGCAGCGGCTACTCCGCCCAGCAGGGCACCCGGCCGCAGACGCTCGGCTACGGCCTCACCGATTCGCCGGCCGGCCAGGCCGCGTGGATCGCCGAGAAGTTCTGGGCCTGGACCGACCACAAGGGCCACCCGGAGGACGCCGTCGACCGGCAGCGCATCCTGGATGCCGTCTCCGTCTACTGGTTCACCGCGACCGCGGCCTCCTCGGCGCGGATGTACTGGGAGAACAACGACCGCGATCTGTCCACAGTGGATGTCCCGGCCGGGGTTTCGGTGTTCCCGCGGGAAATCGTCCGGCCGTCACGGCGCCAGGCCGAACAGCGCTACACCGATCTGCGCTGGTTCGAGGAGCTGCCCGTCGGCGGGCACTTCGCCGCGCTCGAACAACCCGAGTTGTTCGTCGGGCAGGTGCGCGGGTTCTTCCAGCTCGTGCGTTAGGCGAGCCAGCCGCCGGTCAGGCGCTGGACGGCCGAGCCGTCCAGGTCGGCGAACTTGACCGCCGCGAACTCCTCGGCCCACTTCGACGTCTGGATCCGGAACGCGGGCGCATCCGCCGTCATCGCGCCGAGAATCACCTCGGCGACCTCGTCGGCGGTCTGCGCGCTCTGGAACGACTGCGTGACGTTGGCGATGTACTTCTGCGGGGAACCGGCGTACGGGCCGGCTTCGGCGAAGAGCCGCTCGTCGACGCCGACGTTGTTGACGAACTCGGTGGCGACCGCGCCCGGCTCGACGACGCACACCGTGACGCCCTGCGCCGCGGCGACCGGCGCCAGGGACTCCATCAGGCCTTCGACGGCGAACTTCGCCGCGCAGTACGCCTCGTTGAAGGGCTGGCCGATCACGCCTCCCACGCTGGTCACCGTGATCAGGCGGCCGCCGCTCGCGCGCAGGGCCGGCAGCGCGGCCTTGGTCGCCTCGGCGACGCCGAAGAAGTTGACCTCCATGGTGTCGCGGAGCGCCGAGAGCGGCTCTTGCTCGATCGTGCCGACGTGCCCGGCGCCGGCGTTGTTGACCAGGACGTCGAGGCGGCCGTAGTCGGCGAGGACACCTTCGAACGCCGCACTGACGGACTGTGCGTCGGTGACGTCGAGCGGGCGGACGTCCAGTTCCACGTCGGCATCGTCAGCGGCCTTGCGGAGGCGATCGGCGCGGGCGGGGTCGCGCAGGGTGGCGACGGTGCGGAAGCCGCGCCGGGCGGCCTGCACCGCCGTGGCGAGACCGATTCCGGTGGACGTGCCGGTGATGAGGGCGACGCGGTCGTTGCCTGTCATAGGAACCTGCTTCAGGAGGATGATGATTAATGTAGTGAACTAAAATCACTATAGACATGGATGGTTCATGCAGTCAACTAATCCTCTATCATCGGTAGATGAGCGCTGACCCGATCACCGACGACGTCGTCGCCCTGCTCGCCCGGATCGTCGACCGGTTCACCGGGTCGTACGAGGCCGCGGCGGCGTCGCAGGGGCTGACGACCGTGCAGGCCAAGGTGCTCGCCGCGCTCGGAGAGCCGCTGCCGATGCACCGGATCGCGGAGGAGCTGAAGTCCGAGCGCTCGAACGTGACCGGGATCATCGACCGGCTCGAAGCGCGCGGCCTGGTGGAGCGGCGTCCGGACGAGCGCGACCGGCGCATCAAGAACATCGTCGCCACGCCGGCGGGCGCGGTGCTGGCCCGCAACTTCCGGCGCTCGCTCGGCTTCGCCGCGGAGCCGCTGGCCGCGCTTGCTCCGGAGGAGCGTGTCCGATTGCGCGAGCTGCTGCAGCTGATGGTCGACGGCGAAGCGTGACGAGTCCGCCGGGTGGGAAACCCCGCCTGGTGGATTGGTCGGCACGCGCCGCGCGCGGTAGCTTGCGGATGGGTGAACTTAGGCTGCCCTCTGTTGCACATATGCGCATTCGACTATATGTTTGGCCGGACGGAGAACCGGGAACGGAGGCGGAATGGGGCACGGACACGGCCACGGGCACGCGATCGAGCCGGCGAGTGCGTCGGGCCGGTACGTGCGGAGCCTGACCATCGCCCTCGGCGTCGGCGCCGGCTTCATGGTGCTCGAGTTCGTCGTCGGTTTCGCGACCGGCTCGCTGGCCCTGATCTCCGACGCGGCGCACATGTTCACCGACGTCCTCGGGGTCGGCATGGCGCTGGCCGCGATCGTCCTGGCGCGCCGCTCCGGCCCCACGGTCAGCCGCACCTTCGGCCTCTACCGCGCGGAGGTGCTGGCCGCCCTCGGCAACGCGATCCTGCTGTTCGGCGTCGCGGGCTACGTCCTCGTCGAGGCGATCGGCCGGATCAGCGACCCGCCGGCGGTGCCCGGCCTCCCGGTGCTCCTGGCCGCGGCGGCGGGCCTGGTGGCCAACATCGTGTCGTTCGCGGTGCTGCGCTCGGGGGCGAAGGAGAGCCTGAACGTCCGCGGCGCGTACCTCGAGGTATTGGCCGACCTCATCGGCTCGGTCGGCGTCCTGGTCAGCGGCGCGGTGACGCTCCTGACGGGCTGGCGCTACGCCGACCCGATCATCGGTGTGGCGATCGGGCTGTTCGTGCTGCCCCGCACGTGGGTCCTGGCCCGGCGGGCGCTGCGCATCCTCTTCCAGCACGCGCCCCACGGCGTCGACGTCGGCGCGATCAACGCGGAGCTGTCCGCGCTCCCGGGCGTGGCGGACGTGCACGACCTGCACGTCTGGACGCTGACGTCGGGCATGGAGGTGGCTTCGGCGCACCTGACGCTGGCGCCGCCCGCGAAGCAGTCGGACGTGCTGACGGACGCGCAGAACCTGCTGTCGTCCCGGTACGCGATCGAACACGCGACGCTGCAGGTCGAGGCGCCGCAGTGCGCACGCCGCTGCCAGGAACTGTCCTGGTGACGCGAGCCGGGAACAGCTAGGCCGGCAGCGGCTGGGCACCCCGGCTGGAAAGCATCAGCTTCATCTGGTCCATCTCCGCACCCTGCGACGCCATGATGCTGTTCACCAGCGCCTTCAACGCCGGAAGCGAGGAGTGCGACGCCGCGTACTGGGCCATCGCCGTGCCGCCCTGGTGGTGGCGGAGCATCAGCTGGAGGAAGAACACGTCCAGCTGCTTGCCCGACAGGGACCGCAGCTTGGCCAGCTCCGCGTCCGTCGCCATGCCCGGCATCAGCGCGCTGCCGGAGGGGTTCACCGAAACGGGGGCCATCGACATACCGCCGTGGCCGGACATCGGCTCGGTCATCCACTGCATCGGGGCGCCGATCGACTGCTCGGGCTGGTCCCACAGCATGAGCCAGCCCTTCATGCGCCCGACCTGCTCCAGCTGCGTGCGCTCGATGTCGAACGCCAGCTGGCGGATCTCCGGGTCGGCCGAGTGGTCGCGGGCCCAGCCGGCCATCGTCACCGCCTGGAGGTGGTGGGTCGACATGTCCTGCGCGAAGCCGACCTCGACCGACCCGGCCGCCGGGGTGGCGGCCGGGTCGTCGTCGATGGCACGGGTGAGGAACATGCCCGCCGTGGCGCCGATCAGCAGGACCGCGAGCAGCGTCCCGCCGATGATCACCCACCGCGACCAGACGGGCTGTTCTCCGGACGTCACTTGGTCGGCGTCGCCGAGGGGGCGGAGGCGCCGGTGGAAGGCGCGCCCGACGGCTGGTTCATGCCGCCCTGCTCCTGCTGCGCGCCCGCGCTGCCCTTGTAGTCCATCGGCTTGGCGTCGGGACCGGGCTTCGACGGGTCGAACGGCGGCGGGTTGTCCGGGTCGAACTGGCCGGGGCCGAGGGCGTCACAGGACGCGCCGACCTCGGGGTAGACCCCGTTCGGGTTGGTGCGCAGGGCCGCGATGAACTCGTCGATCCGGGCGTCGTTGGCGTCGTCCAGCTTCAGCTGGTGCCCCCACGACTGCAGGGAGATCGGCTTGTCGAGGCCCGGGTAGGGCGACATCATCGTGTACGGCTTGCCCTTGACGCGGACGCTGAGCAGGTTCAGCGCGTCGCCGGTGACCTGCTGCGGGTTGTAGGCGATCCACACGGCGCCGTGCTCGAGGGCGTGCACCATGTTCTCGGTCCGCACCGCGTTCGGGTAGACGACGCCGGTGCACGCCGCCCAGTAGCCGTCGTGCGGGCCGCCGAACGGCGGGGTCTTGTCGTAGGCGACGCGCTCGGTCGGGAGGACGTGGACGCTGCCGGTGTAGGTCGCGGTCACCACGCCGGGGATGCGCTTCGAGGGGTCGGGGTCCTGCGCGCTCGGCGCGAAGGACGCGGCGGCGGCCTCGCGGCCTTCCTGCTCACGCTTCGGCGCGGACTGCACCATGTAGTAGATGATCACCGAGGCGGCCAGCGCCACGACGGCGACGACGGCGATGATCGTCCCCCACGGCGTCCCCTTCTTGCTCACCACGGAACCGCGGGCCGCCTTCACCGCCGACCCCTTTTTCCGAGTTGTCCCGTTCGCCATGGCTCCCGCGTTCTCCCTCTGGTGGCTGCGGACGGATTCCCGCCCGGGCCAGTCTAGGGGCCACCCGTCTGATCACCGTTAACACCTCACGCGACAGCCCTCCGTGACGTGTTCGAGACCGATGAAAGGCCCCGGCCAGCGCGCACCTAGAATTCGACGAGTGACTCCCGCCGCTCTCGCCGACCTGGTCCGCAGCTCCGCCGTGCAGGTGCTCGCCGCACGCGGCATCGACGACGCCGTGCTGCCGGAGCAGGTGACCATCGAACGCCCGCGCAACCCCGAACACGGCGATTACGCGACGAACATCGCCCTGCAGGTGGCCAAGAAGGCCGGCCTCAAGCCGCGCGACTTCGCCGAGGCGCTCGCGGAGGCGGTCTCGGCGGACGACGGCGTCGCCTCGGCCGAGGTCGCCGGGCCCGGCTTCCTCAACTTCCGGCTCGCCGCCGCCGCACAGGGCGACATCGTCCGCCAGGTGCTCGACGCCGGCGCCGCGTACGGCCGCGGCGACGCGCTGGCCGGCACCCGGATCAACCTCGAGTTCGTCTCGGCCAACCCGACCGGCCCGATCCACCTGGGCGGCACGCGCTGGGCCGCGGTCGGCGACGCGCTGGGCCGCGTGCTCGCCGCGCAGGGCGGCGACGTCACCCGCGAGTACTACTTCAACGACGCCGGTGCCCAGATCGACCGGTTCGTCCGGTCGCTGATCGCCGCCGCGAAGGGCGAGCCCGCGCCGGAGGACGGCTACGCCGGCGGCTACATCAACGACATCGCCGCCAACGTCCTCAAGCAGGAGCCGAGCGCGCTGTCGCTGCCGGAGGCCGAGCGGCACGAGACGTTCCGCCGGATCGGCATCGAGCTGATGTTCGGCGAGATCAAGTCCAGCCTGCACGAGTTCGGCACCGACTTCGACGTCTACTTCCACGAGAACTCGCTGCACGAGTCGGGCGCGGTCGGCGCGGCCGTCCAGGAGCTGAAGGACTCGGGGAACCTCTACTTCGAAGACGGCGCCTGGTGGCTGAGGTCGAAGGAGTACGGCGACGACAAGGACCGCGTCGTCATCAAGCAGGACGGCAACCCGGCCTACATCGCCGGCGACCTGGCCTACTTCAAGGACAAGCGCAACCGCGGCTTCGACCTGTGCATCTACATGCTCGGCGCGGACCACCACGGCTACATCGCCCGCCTCAAGGCCGCGGCCGCCGCGTTCGGCGACGACCCGGCCACCGTCGAGGTGCTGATCGGCCAGATGGTCAACCTGGTCAGCGACGGCAAGCCGGTCCGGATGTCCAAGCGTGCCGGCACCGTGATCACCATGGAGGACCTCGTCGAGGCCGTCGGCGTCGACCCGGCCCGCTACGAGCTGATCCGCTACTCCGTCGACTCCACTTTGGACGTCGACCTGGACCTGCTGCGCAAGCACTCCAACGACAACCCGGTCTACTACGTCCAGTACGCGCACGCGCGGCTGGCTTCCTTGCAGCGCAACGCGGCCGACCTCGGCATCAAGTCCACATCGGACGTCGACTTCGGACTCTTGACGCTGCCCGCCGAGGGCGACCTGATCCGCACCATCGGCGAATTCCCGGAAACCGTGCGCCGCGCCGCCGAAATGCGGGAGCCGCACCGGATCGCGCGCTACCTCGAAGAACTCGCGGGCGCCTACCACAAGTTCTACACCGTGGGCCGCGTGCTGCCCATGGGCGACGAAGAGGCGACCCCTCTGACGTACGCCCGGCTCGCGCTGTGCGAGGCCGCCCGCCAGGTGCTGGCGAACGGCCTCGCCCTCCTCGGTGTCTCCGCTCCGGAACGGATGTAAGAAATGGCGCACCCCGCGGGCCCCAGGCACGCCGACGTCTACCCCCACGCCGACACCTCCGGGCTGCAGCCGTCCGGGGTCGAAGAACTCGACAAGCTGCCCGCGAAGGTCTGGCCCCGCAACACCTTCCGGGCCGGCGACGGTGTCGTCCGGATCGCCGGCGTCGACGTCCGCGAGCTGGCCGAGCAGCACGGCACACCGCTGTTCGTCGTCGACGAAGCCGACTTCAAGTCCCGCTGCGCCGACTACGCCGAGGCGTTCGACGACCCGTCGCTCGTGCACTACGCGTCCAAGGCGTTCCTGTCGATCGAAATCGCCCGCTGGGTGGCCGAGCAGGGCCTGAGCCTGGACGTCTGCAGCGGCGGCGAGCTCGCCGTGGCACAGCGGGCGGACTTCCCGGCCGAGCGGATCACCTTCCACGGCAACAACAAGTCGCCCGCCGAGCTGGAAGCCGCCGTCGTCGCCGGCGTCGGCACGGTCGTGCTGGACTCGTACTTCGAGATCGCCCGGCTGGCCGACATCGCCGCCCGCCACGACGTCGTGCAGCCGGTGCTGATCCGGGTCACCGTCGGCGTCGAGGCGCACACCCACGAGTTCATCGCGACCGCCCACGAGGACCAGAAGTTCGGCTTCTCCCTCGCGAGTGGCGACGCCGCCGAGGCCGTACGCCGGGTGCTCAACGCTCGTTCACTCAAGCTCGTCGGCCTGCACAGCCACATCGGCTCGCAGATCTTCGACGCGGACGGCTTCGAGGTCGCCGCCCGCCGCGTCGTCGGGCTGCTCGCCGATCTGGCCAAGGAGCACGGCCCCGAGCTGCTCGACCAGCTGAGCCTGGTCGACCTCGGCGGCGGCTTCGGCATCGCCTACACCGAAAAGGACAACCCGCCGCCGCCGGCGCAGATGATCACGCAGATCCGCGAGATCGTCCGCAAGGAATGCGCGTACGCCGGCCTGCCGGTGCCACGGATCGCCGGTGAGCCGGGCCGCGCGATCGCCGGCCCCGGCACGATCACGCTGTACGAGGTCGGCACCATCAAGGACGTCTCGCTCGGCGACGAGTCGGCGCGCCGGTACGTCAGCGTCGACGGCGGGATGAGCGACAACATCCGGACCGCGCTCTACGACGCCGTGTACGACGTCCGGGTCGTTTCCCGCTCCGCGGGCGACGACGGGCAGCCGGTCCAGGCCGTGCTGTCCCGGGTGGTGGGAAAACACTGTGAGTCCGGCGACATCGTCGTACGAGACTGCTGGCTGCCCGACACGCTGGCTCCCGGCGACCTGCTGGCGGTCGCGGCGACCGGCGCGTACTGCTACTCGATGGCGAGCACGTACAACCGGATGCCCCGCCCGGCCGTGGTCGCCGTGCGCAACGGCAGCTCGCGGCTGCTGCTGCGGCGGGAGACGACCGACGACATGCTGCGCCTGGAGGTCTGAGCACCAGTGTCTGCCCCAGAGGAACGCCCGGCCATCCGCGTCGCCCTGCTCGGCTGCGGGACCGTCGGCGGCGAGGTCGCCCGGCTGCTCACCGAGCAGGCCGGGGAACTGGCCGCGCGGGCGGGTGCGCCGGTCGAGCTGGCCGGCATCGCCGTCCGCCGCCCGGACAAGCACCCCGAGCTGCCGCCGGAGCTGCTGACCGCCGACGCCGAAAAGCTCGTGACCAGCGACGACGTCGACGTCGTCGTCGAGCTGGTCGGCGGCATCGAGCCGGTGCGGGGCTGGCTGGTCGCCGCCCTGAAGGCCGGCAAGTCCGTCGTCACGGCGAACAAGGCGCTGCTGGCCGAGCACTCCGCGGACCTGTTCGAGGCGGCCGACGCCGCGGGTGCCGACCTGTACTTCGAGGCCGCGGTGGCCGGGGCGATCCCGCTGCTGCGCCCGCTGCGCGAGTCCCTGGCCGGTGACCGGATCACCCGCGTGATGGGCATCGTCAACGGCACCACGAACTACATCCTGTCGGCGATGGACTCCACCGGCGCCGGCTACGCCGAGACGCTCGACGAGGCCAGCCGGCTCGGGTACGCCGAGGCCGACCCGACCGCCGACGTCGACGGCTACGACGCCGCGTCGAAGGCCGCGATCCTCGCCTCGCTGGCCTTCCACACCCGCGTCACGGCGTCGGACGTGCACCGTGAGGGCATCGCCGACGTCACCGCGGCGGACCTCGCCGCGGCCCGGATGCTCGGCCGCACGGTGAAGCTGCTGGCCATCTGTGAGCGGGTCACCGACGACGACGGCGTCGAGTCGGTTTCCGCTCGCGTGCACCCGGTGATGATCCCGCGCAGCCACCAGCTGGCCGGCGTCGGCGGCGCGTTCAACGCCGTCTACGTCGAGGCGGACGCGGCGGGCGAGCTGATGTTCTACGGCCAGGGCGCGGGCGGCGCGCCCACCGCGAGCGCGGTGCTCGGCGACCTCGTCGCGGTGGCGCGCAACCAGGTCGTGGGCGGCCGTGGCCCGCGCGAATCCGCGCACGCGGCGCTGCCGGTGCGGCCGATGGGCCAGACCCCGACGCGGTACCACGTGAGCCTGTCGGTGGCCGACCGCGCCGGCGTGCTCGCTCAAGTGGCGCAGGCGTTCGCCGACCACGGCGTCAGCATCGCGGCGGTCCGGCAGAGCGACGTCGGCGACCGCGCGAGCCTGGTCGTGGTGACGCACCAGGCGCCGGACGCCGCCCTGAAGTCCACTGTGGACCAGATCGGGCGGCTCGACGTCGTCCACGAAGTTGTCAGCGTGATGCGCGTGGAAGGCGAAGACCAGTGATCAGGCACCCCTGGCCCGGGCTCATCGAGGCGTACTCCGACCGCGTCCCGGTCCCGGACGGCGCGCGGGTCGTCACGCTCGGGGAGGGCAACACGCCGCTGCTGCCCGCGCGGCACCTGTCGGAGCTGACCGGCTGCGACGTGCACCTCAAGGTCGAGGGCGCCAACCCGACGGGCTCGTTCAAGGACCGCGGGATGACCGTGGCCATCACGCACGCGCTGGCCAGCGGGCTCAAGGCGGTGATCTGCGCGTCGACCGGCAACACCTCCGCCTCGGCCGCCGCCTACGCCGCCCGAGCCGGCCTCACCTGCGCGGTGCTGGTGCCCCAGGGCAAGATCGCCATGGGCAAGCTCGCCCAGGCCGTGCTGCACGGCGCCCGGATCCTGCAGGTCGACGGCAACTTCGACGACTGCCTCGAGCTGGCCCGCAAGACCGCGGCCGACTACCCGGTCACGCTGGTCAACTCGGTCAACCCGGTCCGCATCGCCGGCCAGAAGACCGCCGCCTTCGAGATCTGCGACGTCCTCGGCGAGGCGCCGGACATCCACTGCCTGCCGGTCGGCAACGCCGGCAACATCACCGCCTACTGGGCGGGCTATTCGGAGTACGCCGCCGACGGTGTGGTGAAGAACACCCCGCGGATGTTCGGCTTCCAGGCCGCCGGCGCGGCGCCGCTCGTGCTGGGCGAGCCGGTGAGCGACCCGGACACGATCGCCACGGCGATCCGGATCGGCAGCCCGGCGTCGTGGACCGCCGCGGTGAAGGCGAAGGACGAGTCCGACGGGCTGTTCGACGCCGTCACGGACGAGAAGATCCTCGAGGCGTACCGGCTGCTGGCCGCGCGCGAGGGCGTGTTCGTCGAGCCGGCCTCGGCGACCAGCGTGGCGGGCCTGCTCGCGACGGCCGCCGACGGACGGCTCCCGAAGGGGTCCCGCGTCGTGTGCACCGTCACCGGCCACGGCCTGAAGGACCCGCAGACGGCCTTGGCGGGCAACGTCGAGGTGGAACCCCTCGCCGTGGACCCCTCGGCCGTCGCGGCGGCGCTGGACCTGCGGTGAGCAGCGGTTTCCGGGTCACCGTCCCGGCGTCGACGGCGAACCTCGGGCCGGGCTTCGACGCCTTCGGGATGGCGCTGAGCCTCTACGACGTCGTCGAGGTCCGGGTCACCGACACCGGGCTCAAGGTCGAGGTCATCGACGCCGGCGCGGGCGGGGTCGAGGACGTCCCCACCGACGAGACCCACCTGGTCGTGCGGGCCATCCGCAAGACCTGCGAGCACCTCGGCGTCGAGCTGCCCGGCCTGCACCTGCGCTGCTTCAACGCGATCCCGCACGCCCGCGGCCTCGGCTCCTCCGCGGCTGCGGTGGTGTCCGGCGTGGCCGCCGGGTACGCCCTCGCCGGCCGGGACATCGACGCGTTCGACGCGCTGCAGCTCGCGGCCGGCTTCGAAGGCCATGCCGACAACGCCGCCGCCAGCCTGCTGGGCGGCCTGGTCCTGGCCTGGTGCGACGGCGGCCGTTTCCACGCCGAACGGCTCACCCCGCACCCGTCGGTCCACCCGGTGGTGGCCGTGCCGTCCGTGCGGTCGGCCACCGCGACCACCCGCGGCCTGCTCCCGGCGACCGTGCCGCACGCCGACGCCGCGCACAGCGCCGGCCGGGCCGCGCTGGCCGTCCACGCGCTGACGGCGAAGCCGGAACTGCTGCTCGCGGCCACCGAAGACCGGCTGCACCAGGCGTACCGTGCCCCCGCGTACCCGGCGAGCACGGAGCTGGTGGCGACGCTCCGTGCACGGGGAGTGGCCGCCACGATCTCCGGCGCCGGTCCCACGGTGCTCGCGCTGACCACCACGGGAATACTTCCGCCCGAGGCCGGCGTTGACGGTTTCGACGTCCTCGAGCTGCCCGTGGATCTCACGGGCGTGCAGGTTGCGGCTCAGTAAAGGCTGGGTCACGTGGCCGACGGGGGAGCCGCCACGCGGGGGGTGGTTGTTGCACCCGGCACCGCCGCGGTCTACCCTCGGGGGCGTTCGATCACCGTGCGTTTCCGCACCCGATGCCGGTCCCGGGGAACCCCCGGATCCGCATCCTCCGTCGATCCGCCGAATCCGCACCGCATGAGCTGCGGGGTAACGCGGAACGACTTGGGCGGGTTTCCGGTTTCGGCGGTGCCGAATTCCGTGTCCTCCGTTTGGAGGACGCAAACCCCTGTGGTGGAGGCGCTCCAGCTGTGTTCCGCACGGCCGAAGAGCTCATCTCGCGTATCGGGGGGGCAACTACGCCGGTTCGCGATCAGAAGCGAGCGGCAGTCCGCTGATCCACCTGGAGGCGTGGATCGGTCAGGAAGGACATGTGTGAGCAACACCGATCTTTTGAGCGACGTGAGCGGCACGGCCGAGACGAACGGCACCGCCCCCGCTCCCAAGCGGACGGTCGGCGGGCTGACCGGTAAGACCGTCGCCGAACTGCGTTCGCTGGCTGGGGAGCTCGGCGTCGGCGAGACGACGGGCATGCGCAAGGGCGACCTGATCGCCGCGATCCGCGAGCGCCAGGGCAAGTCCCGCAAGCCGCGTGCGGCGGCCGAGACGCTGCCGCTCGAGGGCGTCGGCGAGCCGCCGAAGGCCGCCAAGGCCGAGGCCAAGGCCGAAGCCCCCGCGGCCGAGACCAAGCCGGAGCCGAAGGCCGAGGCGCCCGCCTCCGCGCCCTCGGACACCCAGCCGCCGGCCGAGCGCCCGCAGCAGGACCGGCAGGACGGCCCCCAGGGCCAGGACGGCCAGCCCGAGGAGGGCGGCCGCAGCCGGCGTCGCCGCGGGGCCAACCGCGCCGCCGGCGCGCCCGACGGCCAGCAGGGCGGTGACCGCCAGCAGGGCGAGCGTCAGCAGGGCCAGGGCGGCGACCGCCAGCAGGGCGACCGCCAGCAGGGCGGCAACCGCGACCAGCAGCGCCAGGGCGGCAACCGCGGCGACAACCGGGGTGACAACCGCCAGGACGGCAACCGCGGCGACCGCCAGCGCAACAACCAGCAGGACGGCGGCAACCGCGGCGGCCAGGACAACCGCAACCAGCAGCCGGACGACGACGAGGAAGGCGGCCGTCGCGGCCGTCGCTTCCGCGACCGCCGTCGCCGGGGCAGCGGTGGCGGCCAGCGCGACGGCGGCTCGCCGGACACCGAGATCCGCGAGGACGACGTCCTGCTGCCCGTCGCGGGCATCCTGGACGTCCTCGACAACTACGCGTTCGTGCGGACCTCCGGCTACCTCGCCGGCCCGAACGACGTGTACGTCTCGCTGTCGCTGGTCCGCAAGTACGGCCTGCGCCGCGGTGACGCCATCACCGGTGTCGTGCGCCAGCCGCGTGACGGCGAGCAGCAGCGGCAGAAGTTCAACCCGCTGGTGCGTGTCGACTCGATCAACGGCCTGGAGCCGGACGAGGCCAAGCGGCGTCCCGACTTCACCAAGCTGACCCCGCTGTACCCGAACGAGCGCCTGCGGCTGGAGACCGAGTCGCACAAGCTCACCACCCGCGTGATCGACCTGATCATGCCGGTCGGCAAGGGGCAGCGCGCCCTGATCGTGTCGCCGCCGAAGGCCGGCAAGACCACGATCATGCAGGACATCGCCAACGCGATCTCCACGAACAACCCCGAGTGCCACCTGATGGTCGTCCTGGTCGACGAGCGTCCGGAAGAGGTCACCGACATGCAGCGCTCGGTGAAGGGCGAGGTCATCGCCTCGACCTTCGACCGGCCGCCGTCCGACCACACCTCGGTCGCGGAGCTGTCGATCGAGCGGGCCAAGCGCCTGGTCGAGATGGGCCACGACGTCGTCGTGCTGCTCGACTCGATCACCCGCCTCGGCCGCGCGTACAACCTGGCGGCGCCGGCGTCCGGCCGGATCCTGTCCGGTGGTGTCGACTCGACCGCGCTGTACCCGCCCAAGCGGTTCCTTGGTGCGGCGCGCAACATCGAGAACGGCGGCTCGCTGACCATCTTCGCCACGGCGATGGTCGAGACCGGTTCGACGATGGACACGGTCATCTTCGAGGAGTTCAAGGGCACCGGCAACGCCGAGCTCAAGCTGGACCGGAAGATCGCCGAGCGCCGCGTGTTCCCGGCGGTCGACGTCAACCCGTCCGGTACCCGCAAGGACGAGCTGCTGCTCTCGCCGGACGAGCTCGCGGTCACCGTGAAGCTCAGCCGGGTGCTGCACGCGCTCGACTCGCAGCAGGCCATCGACCTGCTGATCTCGCGGCTGCGCAAGACCAAGACCAACGTCGAGTTCCTCATGCAGGTCTCGAAGACCGCCCTCGGCGGCGGCGAAGACGACTGAGTCCCGGTCTGCGGAAAGGGGCCTCTCCGGGTGACCGGGGAGGCCCCTTCCGCGTCGGGAATAGCTGGTCAGCGGGGTGCGTTCCAGTACAGGTCTGCCCGTCTGGCAGAATCACCCGCTGAAGTCCGGCGCCGGTTCACCCCGTGGAACGACTGGGGACCCGGAGCCAACGAGAGAGGACACCATGAAGAGCGGTATTCACCCCGAGTACGTGGTCACGAACGTGAACTGCGACTGCGGCAACAGCTTCACCACGCGCAGCACCAAGACCAGCGGCAACATCCACGTCGAGATCTGCTCGAACTGCCACCCGTTCTACACGGGCAAGCAGAAGATCATGGACACCGGTGGCCGGGTCGCGCGCTTCGAGGCTCGCTACGGCAAGCGCCAGAAGAAGGCCGACGCCAAGTAGCTTTTCCGACGACGCCCACTCGCCCGCGCGAGTGGGCGTCGTTTTTTGTCTTGTTTCCCCGGGCTTGAGAGGTGGCAGAGGTGGATTCGAGCTCGCTCAAAGGGCTGCTCGCCGAGCACGCGGAGCTGGAGCAGCAGCTGGCGGACCCGGCGGTGCACGCCGACCAGGGGCGCGCCCGCAAGCTCGGCCGCCGCTACGCCGAGCTGACGCCGGTGGTGCGGGCCGTCCACGAGCTCGACACGGCCCGCGACGACCTCGCGGCGGCGCGGGAGATGGCCTCGGAGGACGCGGAGTTCGCCGCGGAGGCCGACGAGCTGGCCGCGAAGATCCCCGAGCTGGAGTCGAAGCTCACCGAGCTGCTGCTGCCCCGCGACCCGTACGACGGCTCCGACGTCGTGATGGAGATCAAGTCCGGCGAGGGCGGCGAGGAGTCGGCGCTGTTCGCCGGCGACCTGCTGCGCATGTACCTGCGCTACGCCGAGCGCCACGGCTGGAAGGCGGAGGTCCTCGACTCGGTCGACTCCGACCTGGGCGGCTTCAAGGACGTCACGCTGTCGATCAAGAGCAAGACAGCGGACGTCGACGGCGTCTGGTCCCGGTTGAAGTTCGAGGGCGGTGTGCACCGCGTCCAGCGCGTGCCGGCGACCGAGTCCCAGGGCCGCATCCACACGTCGGCGTCCGGCGTGCTGATCTACCCGGAGCCGGAGGAGGTCGAGGTCGAGATCGACCCGAACGACCTGCGCATCGACGTGTTCCGGTCCTCGGGCCCGGGCGGCCAGAGCGTCAACACGACGGACTCGGCGGTCCGGATCACCCACCTGCCGACCGGCATCGTGGTGTCCTGCCAGAACGAGAAGTCCCAGATCCAGAACCGCGCGCGGGCCCTGCAGGTGCTGCAGGCGCGGTTGCAGGCGATCGCGGAGGAGGAGGCGGCGGCCAAGGCGTCGGACGCCCGCCGGTCGCAGGTCCGCACGGTGGACCGCTCGGAGCGGGTCCGGACGTACAACTTCCCGGAGAACCGCATCTCGGACCACCGGGTGAACTACAAGGCGTACAACCTCGACCAGGTCCTGGACGGCGACCTGGACGGCGTGTTGGACGCCCTGGCGACGGCGGACCGCGAGGAGCGCCTGGCGGCTCAGTCGGGCTGAGCTCCCGGCTGCCGGGCGACCAGCCAGCAGAGGCAGAAGGGGTGCCCGGCCGGGTCGGCGTACACCTGGAAGTCGTCTCCGGTCGTGTTGCCCGCCGCCGGTTTCAGCACGGTCGCGCCGAGGGCCATGACCTGCTCGTGGGCTTCGGCGAAGTCCTCGACCCACAGGTCGAGGTGGACCTGCTGCCTGGTCGGACCATCGGGCCACGCCGGCGGCACGTGGTCCGGCGCGAGCTGCACGCCGATCCGCGGCGCGCCGTCCACCAGCACCATGTGCCAGTCGCCGTCGTCGTCGACCTCGCCGCCGAGGACGCCCGCCCAGAAGCGGCTTTCGGCCGCGAGGTCGGCCGCGTCGAACGTGACGACCTGGTGCATGATGCGCATCAGCCGGCCCAGAAGCCGGTGATGAAGCGGATGTAGATCGTCCCGCAGACCAGCGCGTTCGCGTACAGCACCACGTGCACCGCGCCGCGCAGCTGCGGGCGGCGCTCGCCGAACAGCACCAGCGCCACGTACATCACCAGGCACGGCAGCAGGTAGCGGTGCACCGACACGACGTTGCTGTTCATCGTCAGCATCACGATCGACGCGAAACCGAACAGCGCCAGCGGGATGCCCTTCGCCCGCAGCGCCACCAGGACGTACACCGAGGACACGAACAGCAGCGCCAGGCCGATCATCGGCAGCACGTGGCTCATCAGCGTCCACGCGTCCATCGGGGTGTCGCCGAGCAGCGCGTGGCCGGTGATCTTGGCTTCGCCCCAGAGCGTCTCGAGGATGTTCGGGTTGAACTTGTGGTACGACCAGCTCTTCACGCCCTTCAGCGCGTTGAAGCTGGCGAACGCGTCGCCGGTCTGGAGCTTCATGTAGAGCAGCACGCCGCCGAGGCCGACGAAGGCCGCCGGGAACCACAGCAGGTCCCACGACAGCAGGCCGCGCAGCTTCCAGTCCTTCGACCGCCAGAACTCCAGGAAGCACAGGCCGACGAACACCGCGGCGGTGATGCGGGAGGCCGTCAGCGGGATGAGCGTCAGGCCCATCCAGAGCCACTGGCGGCGCAGCGCGAACAGGTAGGCCCAGAAGCCCAGCGCGCAGAACACCGCTTCGCTGTAGAAGGCGTGCAGGAAGAACGCGGCGGGCGCGGTGAGGAACGCCGCGACGACCAGCCACGGGGCCCGCTCGCCCGCGAAGAAGTGACGGCCGATCTTCAGCAGCGCGACCGCGGCCAGCCAGGTCGCCACCAGGTTGACCAGGAACCCGGCCGCGAGCAGGCCGAGCGTGCCGAAGCTGATCGTCTGCACCAGCCAGACCAGGATCGGGAACACCGGGTAGAACGCCCGCGTCGGGGCGTAGCTGCCGGTGTAGGCGTGCACGGCGATCTCGCCGTAGTTGCCGGCGTCCCAGCGGTAGGTGTGCGCCAGGAGGCTCGCCGTCGAGCCGATGCCGGTCTTCGGGATGCCTTCGCTGGTCGGGCTGGACGGCCCGAACAGGTACGCGACGGCGATCAGCACCACGTTCCAGGCCAGCACCACCGCGAAGACGCGCGCGTAGTCGCCGTTCAGCCACGCCCACCGGGTGGTGCGGGCGTCGTCGGGACGGGACGGTTCCGTCTCGTCGGCGACCCGGGACGGGACGGCGGTGCTAGTCATGGGACACCTCCGGGACCGGCGCGGCGGCCGTCGCGGGCCGCTGCCGGAAGACGACCTTGTGGTAGAGCAGGTAGTTCCACACCAGGCCCACCGCGATCCCGGCGAACTTCGGGATGAGCACGTGCACGCCGGGGAACGCCTTCGTGACGGCGAAGATGATCAGCGCCTGCACCACCCAGAGCCCGAACGCGGTGACCGCGAAGAAGAGGATCGCCTGGCGCCGGACGTCGCCGTCCTTCGCGCGGAACGTGAAGTTGCGGTTCAGGGTGAAGCTGAGCAGCATGCCCGTCGTCGTCGAGGCGAAGTTCGCCGCGAACAGCGGGACGCCCACTGTCACCAGCAGCGCGTAGCCGAGGGCGTCGACGAGCGTGTTCGCCACCCCGACCAGGCCGAAGCGCAGCTGGGTCGCCGTGATCAGCTTCACCGGGTACCTCTTCCCGCGTCGGCGTTCTCGGGAGCGGCGACCGGGTCGCCGGGACGGGTCCGTACCGACGCGACGCCGTAGAGCGGCCGGTTCTGCACTTGGGAGTAGGTGCGGCCGATGTAGCTGCCGAGGACGCCGAGCATGATGATCTGGATGCCGCCGAGGAAGAACATGGCGATGGTGATGAACGCCCAGCCGGGGACGGCGGTTTCGGGGGCGAAGAGTTTGACGCCGACGACGTAGAGCACGCCGAGGAAGCTGAGCAGGGAGATCAGGTATCCCATGCGGGTGATCATCCGCAGCGGCGTGGTCGAGAAGCCGAGGATGCCGTCGGCGGCGAAGCGGAGCATCTTGCGCAGGGGATAGCCGGTGACGCCGGCGTGGCGCTTGTCGCGGTCGAACAGGACGGCGGTCTGCTTGAAGCCGATGTAGCTGACGAGGCCGCGGAGGAAGCGGTCGCGTTCGCGGTACTTGCGGAGTTCGTCGACGACCTTGCGGTCGATCAGGCGGAAGTCGCCGGTGTTCTTGGGGATGTCGACCGCGGCCATTTTCCGGAGCGACCAGTAGAACGCGCCCGCGGTGAGCTTCTTGAACGCGGAATCCTGGCGGGAACGGCGCTGGGCGTAGACGACGTCGTAGCCCTCTTCCCACTTTTCGAGCAGTTCCAGGGCGACGCGGGGCGGGTCCTGCATGTCGCTGTCCATGATGATGACGGCGTCGGCGTCGACCAGGTCGAGCCCGGCGGTGACGGCCATCTGGTGGCCGAAGTTGCGGGAGAGCTCGATGACGGTGACGCGGGCGTCGCGTTCGGCCAGTTCGGTGAGTTTGGCCAGGGAACCGTCGCGGCTGCCGTCGTCGACGTACAGGAAGCTGAAGTCGTAGCGCTCCGCCAGCGGCGCGGTGACTTCGTCGACGGTTTTGTGCAGCAGGTCGATGTTCGCTTCCTCGTTGTAGATCGGGAAGACGAACGCCACCCGGCGGGTGGTCGGCTTGGTCGGCACTGCGGGACTCCCCGGAGTTCGGTGCGAAACGGCCCGGGCGATGCTCGATCAGGTGAAGATTTTCCTCGAACCCGGTGCCCGGCATCCTAGGAGACGGGACCGGCCGCCCTGCCGAGAGACCCCCGGTTAACCCTGGTTAACCCGCCTCGGCCGGCCTCACCGGAACGCCGACCGTTCCGGCTCGCGGAACGCGTTGAATACCTCGGTCACCGGCTCCTCCTCGACGTCGTCCTCGGCAGGCGGGGCCGGTCGCGGCAGCAGGCTCAGCACCGCGAACACGAAGGCCAGGCACGTCGGGAACAGGGTCAGCAACTGGTGCTTCACGCCCTCGACGCCCTCGCCCAGCGCCGACAGCCCGAGCTGGCCCACCGCGAACAGCAGCAGGAAGAACACCACGATCCCGTACTCGCGCGCGCGGCGGCGGAACGCGCGGACCCCGGCCCAAACGATCAGCAGCCAGACCGGGCCCAGCACGAACAGGCCCAGCGGCGCCGCCAGCGCGGACAGGCCGGAGAACACCGGCACGCGGTATTCCTGCGCCATCGGCGGCAGCCCGGACGTCTCCGGGAAACTGCCGAGCCGCGCGGGGCGGGCGGTCAGCGTGTCCACCGCGCCCTGCTGGAGGATCTCCAGCGTGCGCCCGGGGTGGCCGGCGTAGTAGCGGACCACGTTCCGGCGGCTGATCCGGTCGGAGTAGGTGTCGTAGTCCGCGTCGGTCCAGGGCCGCGCTTCCCACCAGCTCTTGCCGATGAACTTCTTCGCGCTCGGCGGCAGGCCCAGTGCGGCCAGGTCGGCGTCGGTGTCGTGCCTGCCGTCCACGATGCTGTCGAACACGACGTGGAACACGTTCGCTTCGCGGTACTCGGTGTTGGCCGGGTCGCCCTGCGACTGCACCACCGCCGTCCCGGCGCCCACGACCACCAGCACGCCCAGCGGCAGCGCCCACCGGGCCCAGCCCCGCTTGCCCGGCGGCCGGACCAGCGCCAGCGCCAGCACGAACAGCGGGATCAGCAGCAGCGTCTGCGACTTGGCGTTGATCCCGATCAGTGCGCCCACCACGGTCAGCGCGGCGCCCCAGTACCGCCAGGCGCCCGTGCGGTGCATCAGCAGCAGCCCGCCCGCGGTCAGCAGCATCCCGAGGAAGCCCGCGCCCTCGCTCAGCACCGACGCGAAGTAGCCGAAGAACGCGGAATCGGCCATCACGAGCAGCAGCAGCACAGCGGCGACGACGCGGCTGCGGACGCTCAGGTCCAGCGCCAGGACCGTCGCCGTGATGCCCACGGCGACCAGCACGCAGGTGATCGCGCCGAGGACGATCAAGTTGAGCTGCGCCGACGAGCCGAGCAGCGTGCCGAGTTTGCTCGCCAGCCAGTCGAGCCACGCCTGGCTGGAGATGTAGTCGCTCTTGCAGGCCGTGCCCGGGCCGTAGGAGAAGTGGACGTAGTACTCGGACCTCAGTTCCGGGTGCCGGCCGCCGAGGTTGCACAGCAGCCGCCAGCCGTCGCCGTTGTCGGCCATCCCGACCGGCCGGGGTACGAGGAACCGCACCAGCAGCACGCCCAGGGACAGGACGAAAACGCCCAGGCCGAAGCGCAGTTCACGGGATCGCACCCCGGTCAGGGTACGAGATCACGCTGAGTCGGCCGGTGCTGCACCGGGCGCCGGGCGCACCGGCCGGTGCCGGAACACGACGTAGTGGTAGAGCAGGTAGTTCCAGAACAACCCGACGACGATCGCGGCGCCCTTCGGCACGAGCAGGTTGACTCCCGGCAGCAGCCGCCCGACCAGCCAGATGATCGCGAACTGGACCACCCACAGCCCGAACGCGGTGACGCCGAAGAAGAGCAGGGCCTGGCGGCGGACGTCGCCGTCCTGCGCCCGGAAGGTGAAGTTCCGGTTCAGCGCGAACGAGAGCAGCATGCCCGCCGTCGTCGAGATCAGGTTGGCGACGAACGCCGGCAGGCCGAGCGTCACCAGCAGCGCGTAGCCCAGTGCGTCGACCAGGGTGTTGCCGATCCCGACGATCCCGAACCGCACCTGCGTGGCCGTGACGAGCCTCATCGGGCGGCGCTCCGGTGATCGCCGGCAGTCTCGTCGGGACGGGACCGTATCGACGCGACGGCGTACAGCGGCCGGTTCTGCACTTGGGAGTAGGTGCGGCCGATGTAGCTGCCGAGGACGCCGAGCATGATGATCTGGATGCCGCCGAGGAAGAACATGGCGATGGTGATGAACGCCCAGCCAGGCACCGCCGTCTCCGGCGCGAACAGCTTCACGCCGACGACGTAGAGCACGCCGAGGAAGCTCAGCAGCGAAATCAGGTACCCCATCCGCGTGATCATCCGCAGCGGCGTGGTCGAGAAGCCCAGAATGCCGTCGGCGGCGAAGCGCAACATCTTCGTCAGCGGGTAGCCGGTGACCCCCGCGTGGCGCTTGTCGCGGTCGAACAGCACCGCGGTCTGCTTGAACCCGACGTAGCTCACCAGGCCGCGCAGGAAGCGGTCGCGCTCGCGGTACTTGCGCAGCTCGTCGACCACCTTGCGGTCGATCAGGCGGAAGTCGCCGGTGTTCTTGGGGATGTCGACCGCGGCCATTCTCCGCAGGAACCAGTAGAACGCGGACGCGGTGAACCGCTTGAACGGCGAGTCCTGCCGCGACCGGCGCTGCGCGTAGACGACGTCGTAGCCTTCCTCCCACTTTTCGAGCAGCTCGATCGCGACCCGCGGCGGGTCCTGCAGGTCGCTGTCCATGATGATGACGGCGTCGGCGTCGACCAGGTCCAGACCCGCGGTGACGGCCATCTGGTGCCCGAAGTTGCGGGAGAGCTCGATGACCGTGACCCGCTGGTCGACGGCGCTGAGCTCGGTGAGCTTGGCCAGGGAGTCGTCGCGGCTGCCGTCGTCGACGTACAGGAAGCTGAAGTCGTAGCGCCCGGTGTGGGCCGCGGTCACCTCGTCGACGGTCTTGTGCAGCAGGTCGATGTTCGCTTCCTCGTTGTGGATGGGGAAGACGAACGCGACCCGGCGGCGCGTGGTCGGCTCGGTCGGCACGGGCGCTCCCGGAGGTCGGCGTCGGGGGACCGGCGATGGCCTCGGCGAACGTGGTCGTCCGCTGCTCGAAGGCATCGGCCGGGCCGAAGTGGACGGCCACCGCGTCCGCCCCCGCCAGGATATACGCGCGCGGCTGTTCGGCATGGCCCTGAGCGCTCCGTCCGCCGGGTCGTGCGGGTGCCTCGATACGCTGGACGGTGTGGGACCGGCGCGTGTCCTCACGGGGCAGTTCCGCCTGGTGTGCCAGGCTTGACGAGGTGAAGGACGACGAGTGAATCGGCAGCCGCTGCGCCTGGCCATCATCGAGGCCACCCGGATCCTCGAACGGGCGGGCGTCGCCTCGCCGCGGTTCGACGCCGAGGTGATCGCCGCGCACGTGCTCGGGGTCGAACGCGGCCGGCTGCCGATGGTGCCGCTGGTCGACCCGCCGGTGATCGAGGCGATCGGCCAGCTCGTCCAGCAGCGCGCGAAGCGGATCCCGCTGCAGTACCTGACCGGCTGGGCGGCCCTCGGCGACATCACGGTCGCGGTCGGCGCCGGTGTGTTCGTCCCGCGCCCGGAAACGGAGCTGCTGCTCGAGTGGGGGGTCAAGTTCCTGCAGGGCCGCGAGTTCCCGGTGGTCGTCGACCTGTGCACGGGCTCCGGAGCGCTGGCTCTGGCGGTGGCGCACGCACGGCCGGACGCGGTGGTCTACGCGGTGGACATCGACCCGCAGGCCCTGGCCTGGGCCCGCCACAACGCGGACGTGCACGCGGACGCGGGCCACACGCCGATCCGCCTGTACTCGGGGGACATCGGCGACCCGACGATGTTCGCGGAGCTCGACGGCCTGGTGGACCTGGTGCTGTGCAACCCGCCGTACGTCCCGGAGGGCACCCCGGTGCCCCCGGAGGTCGCGGAGCACGACCCGCCGCGGGCGGTGTTCGCGGAGGAGAGCGGCCTGGCGGTGATCCGCCACGCGATCGCGGCCGGCGCCCGGCTCCTGCGCCCGGGAGGCGGCCTGGCGATCGAGCACGACGACACGCACGGTTCGGCGGTCCCGGCCCTGGTACGGGCGCGGCGGGTGCTGACGGGGGTGGAGGACCACACGGACTTGACGGGCCGGGCCCGTTTCGTGACGGCACGCCGGCTGGGCTGACCCCGTGTCGGGCGACTTCATCATCGACCCACCGGGCAAGCAGCCGGTGAAGCTGGCGTGGATGCCGAGCGGCGCGCACGTGCAGTGGGTGGTCGAGGTCGTCGCCGAGCGGGTCGCCGACCCCGGGCTGGCGGCCGAGCTGCGGAAGTTCGTGGTGGGGGACTATTCGTTCTTCGCGCTGAGCATGTTTTCCGCGGCCGAGGCGGCCGAGATCATGCGCGTGATCCGGGAGTCGGTGCCGGGGGAGGCCGAACGGCAGTTCCCGGGCAACGACGTGGTGCTGGAACGGACGGCGGAGCTGGTCGCGCTGATCGAGCGCGCCGAGGCGGCACCTGACGCGAAGTGAGGGCGCCGGAGGCTGCCGTGGCAGCCTCCGGCGTCATGCTCAGAAACCGAAGGCCGTGCAGCTCGCCGTCGCCGTCTTCGACGGGTCGCTCACCGATGTTGCCGTCAGTTTCACCCTGGCCGTGAAATCGCCGCCCGCGCCTCGCTTCGCGTACGCCGGGACCTTCACGTGGCCGCCGAACTTCGCCGTCGCCAGCGCGTTCGGCAAGCGGACCTCCCAGCCACGCGCATCCGTCGACACACTCAGCCGATACGTGTCCGTGTCGTACGGTGCCTGCGCGCCGCGCGCTGCGCCCGTGTTGAGCAGGCCGAAGTCGCACATGGCCAGGCCGCCGCGGGCGAAGGCCGGCAGGGCCGGGGTCAGGGCCGCGCCGCGGGCCTGGCTGCCCGAGCCGTCCAGGGAGGCCACCGTCACCGTGTACGACAGGACTCCGTGGCGGTCGCGGGCCAGGTCCGTGATCAGGAAGTGCAGGCGGTTGGCCTGGTCCGTGTACTCGTACGGGCTCGCCGCCTCCGTGCCCGCCTTGAACAGGGCGTCGTTGAGCTGCCGGTAGTCACCGATGGTGATCTTGACCGGGGTGCCGTCCGGCTTCGTGTAGTCGGTGATGCCGATGTCCTGCGGGTTGGCGTCGATCACCCAGTCGAACGGGGCGTTGTCCTTGTTCTTCGTCTTCGTGATCAGCACGCCCGAGTCGGGCGTGAACGAGTCCGCGCCCATCCGGTCGACGACCTCGACCGTGTAGTTGTCGTAGCCGCCGCCGTCGCAGAACGGGTCCTTCGACCGGTCGCACTTCGGCGCCTTGTCGCCGCCGGTGAGCTTGATGTTCAAGCCGGTGAACGCCCCCGGCTGCGCCTCGGTTTCGCGCGCGGTGAGCCGCGCCGTCACCGGACCGGTGGACGCCAGCTCGTTGCGGTCCAGCTGCAGGACGTCGGCGGTGTCGACGATGCCGAGCTTCAGCTTGTTGCGCAGCTGGTGCTGGGCACCCATCGAGCTGCCCTGCGTCGCCGGGATCTGCCAGCGGGTGTGCGGGCCGCCCGGTCCGTTGAACGTGCCGCGCGACAGCATGTCCCACGGCCCGCTGTAGCTGCGGGACGGCGGGGTCCCGAACGGGTTGTTGTAGTTGTCGCCGATGCCGAGGATGTGGCTGAACTCGTGGGCGTAGGTCGACTGGCCGGAGCTCTCCGCCTGCACCGAGCTGCCGTCCTGGGCGTTGGGCCAGATGCTGGCGGCCGACGCCCACGACGTCCACGGCACGTACCGCGTCGCCGCGTAGTTGGGCAGGTCGTGGTTGGGCGGGCCGAAGCTGTCGGGCACGTTCTCCTTCGTGCCGAACTTCATCTCGCCGAACTCCTGCCACGTCGAGCTCTCGTCCTGGCCGGCGGAGAGGTAGAAGACGAAGTCGAACTGCTTCGCGGTGTCGCCGACGTCGGCGCGCCACGCGTCGCCGGCGTCCTTGCGGAGGTCCCGGCTGCAGTTCGCGCCGGGCGGGCAGGCGCTCGGCTGGAACTCCATGCCGTACTCGTAGGACTTGCCGGGCATCCGGTACGGCCCGAACGCGGTCAGCTGCACGCCGAACCGGCCGCCGGAGTCCTCCATCCAGTACTCGTTGATCGTGTGGCCGTTGTTGAGGGCCTCGGGCTTGTTGAGGAAGTCCTGGTAGTACTGCGCGACGTTCGCCCGCGGGACGTTCGCGGCGGCGGGCCCGGGGTTGCCGAAGATGGTCGAGTTCGCCGGTTTGGTGACGACGAAGTCCTGGTCGGGGTAGTCGGCCAGGACGACGGCGCCCTTGAAGGTGCGCTGGGTCGGCTTCAGGTTCGGGTCGGCCCAGTTCGTGCCGGGGACCTTGCGGTAGTCGGACCAGGTCATGTGGTCCTGGTTCTCCCAGTGCGCGGCGTCGATCGGGGCGGGCCAGCCACGGGTGAGCGGCTCCGCCGCGGCCGTGCCCGCACTGAGCCCGGTCAGGACGGCGACCGCGGCGAGCAGGGCGAGCGCTTTCGGGGTTCTGGGGCGCATCTGCGGCTCCTTCGCTGGGAACCCACGGGGGTGGTGGTTCCCGAAGATCGACCGTATTGAGCCCGGCTGTCGTGGTTCCGCCTCGCGGCGAGGTTTACCCGCTTGCCGCACGACGAAAGTCTGGCTGCCCGCCACCGCGGCGACGAGCTCTCCGCGGTGCGCCGGAGCATCTCTCTATCGGTGATAGAGAGATGTCCTCGCTGCAGGGGTGGAGCGGCGGGTGCGCGAGAGAACGTCTCTGACGGTGATCGAGTGATGTCCTCGCTGCAGGGGTGGGGCGGCGGGTGCGCGAGAGTGTGTCTCTGACGGTGATCGAGTGATGTCCTCGCTGCAGCTTGCGGCGACGGGCTGCGCGCGAGCATGTCTCTATCGGTGGTCGGGAGCTGTCCTCGCTGCATGCCTGCGGCAGGCGGCCTTGCGCGTTGTGTCTCCCTATCGCTGATAGAGACATGTCCTCGCTGTGGCCGTCGAGGCGGGTGTGACGCGGCGGATGCCTCCGCAACCGGCCGGACTACCCTTGGCGCCCATGAGCGTGGTCTACGACTGCAGCAAGCGGGAGACCCGGGCCGACGGGCTGGCCGCCGCGGCCGGGGCCGTCCGGTCGAGCCGGCTGGTCGTCCTTCCCACCGACACCGTCTACGGCATCGGTGCCGACGCCTTCGACGCGGGCGCCGTCCAAGCGCTGCTGCGCGCCAAGAACCGCGGCCCGGACATGCCCGTCGGGGTGCTCGTCGGCTCCTGGTCCACTGTGGACGGACTGGTGCTGGGCGTGCCGCCGCAGGCGCGGGCGCTCATCGAAGCCTTCTGGCCCGGTGACCTGTCCATCGTGCTGCCGCACGCGCCGAGCCTGCAGTGGAACCTCGGCGACGCCCGCGGCACCGTCATGCTCCGGATGCCGCTGCACCCGGTGGCCCTCGAACTGCTGCGCGACGTCGGCCCGATGGCCGTGTCGAGCGCGAACGTCTCGGGACGGCCGCCCGCCAGCACCGCGCAGGAAGCGCAGGAGCAGCTCGGCGACTCGGTCGCGGTGTACCTCGACGGCGGCTCGAGCGGCGAGCCCGTCGCCTCGAGCATCGTGGACCTCACCGGGACCGAACCGGTCGTGCTGCGCGAGGGCGCCGTGGGCAAGGAAGCCATCGCGGAGGTGCTCGGTGTGCCCGCGGAATCGTTGGCCTGAAGCCGGATCACGGCGGGAACCGCGGCACGATAGCGTGTCGCGGGTGACCCCGACCCCCCGAGCGTGACGCACCCGTGCCGCCCACATCCGGTCTCCTCCCCATCCGGGAATACATCCTCGTCGCGCTGACCGCGACGGCCGTGACCTACCTGCTCACCGGTGTCGTGCGCCGGATCGCGATCCGGGTCGGCGCGATCGCCAACCCGCGCGCCCGCGACGTGCACGTCGCCCCGATCCCGCGGATGGGCGGGGTCGGCATCTACCTCGGCGTCGCCGGCGCGATGGGCCTGGCCCACCAGCTGCCCGCGCTGTCGCACGGCTTCGACGCCTCGTTCGACTCGGTCGGCGTGCTGCTCGCCGCCGGGGTGATCTCGCTGATCGGCGCGCTCGACGACCGGTTCGAACTGGACGCCTGGACGAAGCTCGCCGGCCAGGTCATGTGCGCCGGGATCCTCGTCATCTTCGGCGTGCAGTGGGTGTCGTTCTGGGTGCCGTGGGGCGGCACCGGCGGCTCGTTCGGTTCGGTGCTGGTGCTCGACAAGAACCAGGGCGCGCTGCTCACCGTCGTCATGGTCGTGGTGATGGTCAACGCGATGAACTTCGTCGACGGCCTCGACGGGCTGGCCGGCGGTCTCGGCTTCATCGCGGCCGCCGCCACCTGCGCGTTCTCCCTCGGCCTGCTCGACAGCTCCGGCGGCGACGTCGGCACCTACCCGCCCGCGCTGATCGCGGCCACCCTCGCCGGCGCCTGTCTGGGCTTCCTGCCGTACAACTTCCAGCCCGCCAAGATATTCATGGGCGACTCCGGTTCGATGATGATCGGCCTGATGCTCGCGGGCGCCACCACGTCGGCGTCCGGCCGCGTGCCCTACCCGCAGTTCAGCGGGAAGGACGCGATCGCGCTGCTCTCGCCGCTGGTGGTCGTCGCGGCGGTGCTGTTCGTGCCGATGCTGGACCTGATCATGGCGGTCGTCCGGCGGACCCGCCGCGGCGAAAGCCCGTTCGCGGCCGACAAGATGCACCTGCACCACCGGCTGCTGGAGATCGGCCACTCGCAGCGGCGCGCGGTCCTGCTGATCTACCTGTGGGCCGGGATCCTCGCCTTCGGCGCGGTGTCGGTGACGCTGTTCGACGACGCCGCCGCGCTGTGGATCATCGGGGCCGGGCTGCTGTTCGCGGTGGTCGTTTCGATCGTCCCGCGGCTGCGCTCGCGCAACCAGCCCGGAACCTGACCGGCGGGGTTCTCTACACTCGGTGGCGAACCGAGCAGGGAGCCAGTGTGAGCGAAACCGAAACGCCCGAGCAGGAGAACCCGCACGCCGAGGTGGTGCTGCGGGCCGCCCGCGCGATGACGAAGGCCTCCTTGCTGGTGACCCCGCCCGCGGTGATCGTCTGCATCGCCCTGTTCAGCATCCTGAACGGCCTGCCGGGTTTCCTGGGCTCGCTGGTCGGCGGCGTGCTCGCGATGCTGGCGTCGCTGTCCACGCTGGGCATGATGAAGTTCAGCGCCGGCCAGGACCCGATGTTCGTCATGGTGATCGCGCTCGGCGGGTACGTCGTCAAGGTCGTCCTGCTCTTCGGGGCGCTGACGCTGCTGAAGGGCGTCACCGCGCTGCACCCGATGTCGCTCGGCATCACGATGATCGTCGCCATCCTGCTCGCCGCCGCGGCCGAGTTCGCCGCGTTCCGCAAGACCAAGATCCCGACGATCATCCCCTCCTGACGCTGTCCGTTTTGCCGCGGACTTCCGTTACTCTTCGTGCACCCGCCTGCGGCCGCCTGAGTGTGACCGGCGTCACCAAAGTGCGCTTTCGTGCGGACTGCGGACGGTGACCGGGACCCCTCGCCTGCGGTGATCCGGCGCCGGTCCCGGCTCGCGCCGGACCTGGGTCCCGGGTCGACCCGGGACCTAAGTCCTGGGCTGATCGGTGGGGAAGGAGTACGGCTGTACGGCACCGATTGACCTGCTGGTATGGTCCGCGTCAAGGGTGGCGGCCTCGGCCGCGCGCTCCCTGAGACGAACCGCGATCAGCAGTGTGGCGACCGAGTGGTTCCGCCCCTGCGCAGCTGGTCCGAAGTAGACCGCAGGGCAGTGTTCACGCGAGACAACCCCGTGTGCAGAACGTGAAGGCGTGTTCTGCGAACCGTGGGGTAGCCGCCTCCGGCGTCCCGATACGTATCGGGTACGTTAAGTCCAGATCGTGACGATTCCCCCGGCGGAGTGAACGCCGGCCGGGAGAACCGGAAGGAGCCCAGTGGGCGCGCTGGTACTGACCGAGGGTGGCACTTTCACGCCCCCCGGTGTGGCGGACTTCAACCTGCCGCCTCTTTTCGGCTCCGGGTACTGGGGCAGCTTCACCAAGCCGATGCTGCTCGTGGTGATCTCGCTGGTCATCATCGTCGCCTACTTCATGCTGGCGTCCCGGAAGCTGAAGGTCGTCCCCGGCAAGGGACAGTTCATCGCCGAGTCGATCTACAACTTCGGCCGCAACAACATCGCGCGGGAGCAGATCGGCTCGAAGGACTTCAAGCCGTTCATCCCGCTGATCCTCGGCTTGTTCGTCTTCGTGCTGGTGAACAACCTGTTCGGGATCATCCCGTTCTTCCAGTTCCCGACGATGGCGCGGATCGGGTTCCCGCTGGCGCTGTCGGTGCTGGTCGTCTACCCGGTGTACCACTACGTCGGCATCAAGCGGCACGGCTTCGGGCACTACCTGAAGAAGGAACTGGCGCCGCCGGGCATCCCCGGTTTCGTGCTGCCGCTCTACTCGACCATCGAGTTCGCGCAGAAGTTCTTCATCGCGCCGGCCACGCTGGCCATCCGTGTTTTCGCCGCGATGTTCGCCGGCCACCTCATCATCATGGTGTTCACGCTCGGCGGCAGCTTCCTGCTGACGGAGACCGACGGCATCGGCCTGAAGTTCGTTTCGCCGGTCGCGTTCATCTTCGCGATCCTGATGACCTTCCTCGAGGCCTTCATCCAGGTGCTGCAGGCCTTCATCTTCGCCCTGCTGTCGGCCGGGTACATCGGCGCCGCGCTGGCGTCGGAGCACTGAGAACACAAGCCCCCGATCCACGCGAGCGCGTGGACCGAAGTGAAGGGAAATGCACGTGAGCAACATCGTTCTGGCCCAGGCCGCGGAGCAGGCTGTCAACATCAACCCCGGCCTCGCCGCCATCGGTTACGGCCTGGGCGCGATCGGCCCGGGCATCGGTGTGGGCCTGATCTTCGCCGCCGTCATCAACGGCACCGCGCGTCAGCCGGAGGCGCAGGGCAAGCTGCAGGGCATCGGTTTCTCCACCTTCGTGCTTACCGAGGTTCTCGCCCTGATCGGCATCGTCATCTACTTCATCGCCTCCGCCGCCTGAGTTCGGTTAGCTCATCGCTTAAGGAGACGTTGTGCTGAAGACGGACCTGGTGTTGGCCGCCGAAGAGGCGCCCAACCCGATCATCCCGCACATTCCCGAGGTCATCCTCGGGCTCGTCGCCTTCGTGATCCTGCTGCTCGTTCTGAAGAAGTACGTCGTTCCGCGCTTCGAAGCGGCGTACGAAGAGCGCGCCCAGATGATCGAAGGCGGCATCGAGAAGGCGGAAAAGGCCCAGGCCGAGGCCGAGGAGGCGCTGGCGAAGTACCAGGCGCAGCTCAGGGAGGCCCGTACCGAAGCCGCGAAGATCCGCGACGACGCCCGGCTCGAGGCCGAGCAGATCAAGGCGGAGCTGCGGGCCGAGGCCGAGGCCGAGTCCCAGCGCATCGTCGCCCAGGGCCAGGCCCAGCTGCAGGCCCAGAAGGCGCAGATCATCGCCGAGCTGCGGGCCGACATGGGCCGCAACGCGGTCGAGCTGGCCAGCCGGATCGTCGGCGAGTCGCTCGAGGACGAGGTGCGCCGCCGTGGCACCGTCGACCGGTTCCTCGCGGAGCTGGAGACCGCCGGTGCTTCCAACGGAGCAGGGAAGTAACCAGAGATGACGCTGCATGCTGCGAGCCGTGAAGCGCTCGGCCTCGCCGAGGAACGCCTCGGCGAGGTTCTGGCCGACGCGGGTGCCGACGCGGCCACGGTCGGCGACGAGCTGCTCTCGGTCGTCGACCTGCTGGACCGGGAGATCGGCCTGCGCCGGGCGGTGAGCGACGCCTCGGCGACGCCGGAGTCGCGCACCGCGCTGGTGCGCCGGCTGTTCGACGGCAAGGTGTCCGAACCGGCCCTCAAGGTGCTCGACGCCGTGGCGGGCAGCCGCTGGTCCAGCCCCCGTGAGCTGACCGACGGGCTCGAGTCGCTCGGCCGCTCGGCCCTGCTCACCTCGGCGGAGAAGACCGGGAACGTCGACACCGTCGAATCCCAGCTCTTCCAGGTCGCGCGGGTCGTGGCCAACCACCCGGAGCTCGAGGCCGCGCTGTCGGACCTGACCGGTCCGGCCGACGCCAAGCGCACCCTGGTGCGCGGGCTGTTCGCCGACAAGGTGGACGTGGTCACCGAGACCCTCGTCGAGCAGGTCGTGCGCCGGGCCAAGGGCCGCGGCGTCGGCATCGGGCTCGACAAGCTGGTCAAGCTGGCCGCGGAACGGCGTCAGCGCTCGGTCGCCTACGTGACCAGCGCGAACGCCCTGTCCGACGAGCAGGTCGCGCAGCTGAGCGCGAAGCTCGACGACATCTACGGGCGGCCGATCGCGCTGCACGTCGAGGTCGACCCCCGGCTCGGCGGCGGGCTCGTCGTCCGCGTCGGCGACGAGGTCATCGACGGGAGCGCGGCGGGGCAGCTGGCGGCGTTGCGCAGGCGGCTGGCCCGGGCCTAGCCCCCGGTCACCCAAGACTTTGCATACTGGCAAGAACGAAGCGAGAGCGGGAAAGACATGGCCGAGCTGACGATCTCCTCGGATGAGATCCGTAGCGCGATCGAGAACTACGTCTCGAGTTACGCCCCGGACGTGAGCCGGGAAGAAGTTGGCACCGTGGTGGACGCCGGCGACGGCATCGCCCACGTCGAGGGCCTGCCCTCGGCCATGGCCAACGAGCTGCTCGAGTTCCCCGGCGGCGTCCTGGGCGTCGCCCTGAACCTGGACGCGCGCTCCATCGGTGCCGCGATCCTCGGTGACTTCGAAAGCATCGAAGAGGGCCAGCAGGTCAAGCGCACCGGCCAGGTCCTGTCGGTGCCGGTCGGTGACGGCTACCTCGGCCGCGTCGTCAACCCGCTGGGCCAGCCGATCGACGGCCTCGGCGACATCGAGACCACCGAGCGCCGCGCCCTGGAGCTGAAGGCCGCCTCGGTGGTCGAGCGCCAGCCGGTGTCGGAGCCGCTGCAGACCGGCATCACCGCCATCGACGCGATGACGCCGATCGGCCGCGGCCAGCGCCAGCTGATCATCGGTGACCGCAAGACGGGCAAGACCGCCGTCGCCGTGGACACGATCATCAACCAGAAGGCCAACTGGGAGACCGGCGACCCGAAGCAGCAAGTCCGCTGCATCTACGTCGCGGTCGGCCAGAAGGGCTCCACGATCGCCGCCGTGAAGAAGTCCCTCGAGGACGCCGGCGCGCTGGAGTACACCACCATCGTCGCGGCCCCCGCGTCCGACTCGGCCGGCTTCAAGTGGATCGCGCCGTACACCGGCTCGGCCATCGGCCAGCACTGGATGTACGAGGGCAAGCACGTCCTCATCGTGTTCGACGACCTGACCAAGCAGGCCGACGCCTACCGCGCGATCTCGCTGCTGCTGCGCCGCCCGCCGGGCCGCGAGGCGTTCCCCGGCGACGTCTTCTACTTGCACTCCCGCCTGCTGGAGCGCTGCGCGAAGCTGTCGGACGAGCTGGGCGCCGGCTCGCTGACCGGTCTCCCGATCATCGAGACCAAGGCGAACGACGTGTCGGCCTACATCCCGACCAACGTCATCTCGATCACCGACGGCCAGTGCTTCTTCCAGTCGGACCTGTTCAACGCCGGCCAGCGCCCGGCCATCGACGTGGGCATCTCGGTGTCCCGCGTGGGTGGTGCCGCGCAGGTCAAGGCGATGAAGTCGGTCTCCGGTTCGCTCCGGATCGACCTCTCGCAGTACCGCGAGCTGGAAGCCTTCGCGGCCTTCGCCTCGGACCTCGACGACGCCTCCAAGGCGCAGCTCGAGCGCGGTGCCCGGCTGTACGAGGTGCTCAAGCAGCCGCAGTACTCGCCGATCCCGGTCGAGGAGCAGGTCTGCACGGTGTGGCTGGGCACGAACGGCCACTACGACTCGGTCCCGGTCGAGGACGTCCGCCGCTTCAACCTCGAGTTCCTCGACTCGGCGCGCCGCAAGCACACCGACGTCCTGGGCGCGATCCGCGACAGCGGCAAGTTCGAGGACGAGACGGCCGACAAGCTGGTCGCCGCGGTGAACGAGTTCAAGAAGGAGTTCACCACGTCCGAGGGCAAGTCCCTGGTCGAGGCGGACGCCGACGCGATGGACGCCGACAAGGTCGGGCACGAGACCGTCAAGGTCAACAAGCCCGCCCCGAAGAAGTGAGCTGATAGCTCATGGCCGCACAACTCCGGGAACTCCGGTCGCGCATCAAGGCGACCAAGTCGATCGGCAAGATCACCAAGGCGATGGAGCTCATCGCCACCGCGCGCATCACGAAGGCGCGGGCGAAGGTCGCCGCTTCCCGGCCGTACGCGGACGAGATCACCAAGGTGCTCTCGGCGCTGGCCGGTGCGGCGGCCAACCTCGACCACCCGCTGCTGGTCGAGCGCCCGAACCCGAAGCGGGCCGCTGTCCTGGTCGTGACCAGTGACAAGGGCCAGTGCGGTGGCTACAACTCCAACGTGCTGCGCGCGACCGAAGAGCTGCTCGCCCTCCTCCGTGACGAGGGCAAGGAGCCGCAGGTCTACGTCACCGGGAACAAGGGGCTGAACTACTACCGGTTCCGCAACCGCCCGGTCGAGGACAGCTGGACGGGCTTCTCCGACCAGCCGGGCTACGCCAACGCGGTCGCCGCCGGCGAGACCCTGGTCGAGTCGTTCATGCTGGGTGCCGACGACGAGCACGGCAACGCGGACGGCATCACCGGTGTCGACGAGATCCACATCGTCTACACCGAGTTCGTGTCGATGCTGACGCAGCGGCCGACCGCCAAGCGCGTCGCGCCGCTCGAGGTCGAGTACACGGACGAGGAGCAGAAGCCGGAGCCCGGCGAGCTGCTCCCCAGCTACGAGTTCGAGCCGAGTGCCGACAAGCTGCTGGACTCGCTCCTGCCGAAGTACATCAACACGCGGATCTACGCCGCGCTGCTGGAGTCGGCGGCTTCGGAGCTGGCCGCCCGCCGGACGGCGATGAAGTCGGCGTCGGACAACGCGAACGAACTGGTGAACACGCTGACGCGGGAGGCGAACCAGGCCCGCCAGGCGCAGATCACCCAGGAGATCTCCGAAATCGTCGGTGGCGCGAACGCGCTCACCGCAGCAGGAAGTGATGACTGATGACCAGTACTGAAGCCCCGCGCGCCAAGGGGCGCATCGTCTCGGTGACCGGGCCGGTCGTCGACGTCGAGTTCCCGCGCGGTTCCGTTCCCGACCAGTTCAACGCGCTCAAGGTCGACATCGAGTTCGAGCAGCTGCGCAAGACCGTGACCCTCGAGGTCGCCAGCCACCTGGGTGACAACCTCGTCCGCACCATCTCCCTGCAGCCGCAGGACGGCCTGGTGCGCGGCGCCGAGGTCACCGACACCGGCGGCCCGATCACCGTCCCGGTCGGCGACAAGGTCAAGGGGCACGTCTACAACGCCCTCGGCGAGTGCCTCGACGAGCCCGGCTACGGCGAGGACCTCGAGCGCTGGGGCATCCACCGCAACCCGCCGTCCTTCGACCAGCTCGAGGGCAAGACGGAGATGCTGGAGACCGGCCTCAAGGTCGTCGACCTGCTCACCCCGTACGTCCAGGGTGGCAAGATCGGCCTGTTCGGCGGCGCCGGCGTGGGCAAGACGGTGCTCATCAAGGAGATGATCACCCGCGTCGCCCGGAACTTCGGTGGTACCTCGGTGTTCGCCGGTGTCGGCGAGCGCACCCGCGAGGGCAACGACCTCTTCCTGGAGATGTCCGAGGACGGCGTCATCAACGACACCGCCCTCGTGTTCGGCCAGATGGACGAGCCGCCGGGCACGCGCATGCGCGTCGCGCTGTCGGCGCTGACCATGGCGGAGTACTTCCGCGACGTCCAGAACCAGGACGTGCTGCTGTTCATCGACAACATCTTCCGGTTCACCCAGGCCGGCTCCGAGGTGTCGACCCTGCTGGGCCGCATGCCGTCGGCCGTGGGTTACCAGCCGACGCTGGCCGACGAGATGGGGCAGCTGCAGGAGCGGATCACCTCGACCCGGGGCCGGTCGATCACCTCGATGCAGGCGATCTACGTCCCCGCGGACGACTACACCGACCCGGCCCCGGCGACGACGTTCGCCCACCTGGACGCCACCACCGAGCTCTCCCGGTCGGTGTTCCAGAAGGGCATCTTCCCGGCGGTGGACCCGCTGGCGTCGACGTCGACGATCCTCGACCCGGCCATCGTCGGTGAGGACCACTACCGCGTGGCCTCCGAGGTCATCCGGATCCTGCAGAAGTACAAGGAGCTGCAGGACATCATCGCGATCCTGGGTATGGACGAGCTCTCGGAAGAGGACAAGCTGACCGTTCAGCGCGCGCGCCGCATCGAGCGGTTCCTGTCGCAGAACATGCTGGTCGCCGAGGCGTTCACGCAGATCCCGGGCTCGACGGTGCCGCTGTCGGAGACCATCGAGTCGTTCGACCGCATCGCCAAGGGTGACTTCGACCACTACCCGGAGCAGGCGTTCCTGGGCATCGGTGGCCTCGAGGACCTCGAGAAGAAGTACAAGGAAATCACCAAGAAGTGATCTCGTGAGCTCGGCGGGGGCTGTGTCCACTTTGGACTCGGGCCCCCGCCGTTCTCATAGCGAGGGACAGACCTATTACACTCGGTGGCAACACCCCGAGTTAAGGAGTGCTACGTGGCCGAGATGTCCGTGGAGCTGGTGGCCGTCGAGCGCCGTCTCTGGTCGGGTACCGCCACTTTCGTGGTGGCGCAGACCACCGAGGGTGAGATCGGCATCATGGCCGGTCACGAACCCGTGCTCGGGCAGCTGGTCGAGGGTGGCGTGGTCAAGGTGACGACCACCGACGGTGAGACGGTCTGCGCGGCCGTGCACGGCGGGTTCCTCTCCGTGACCGGCACCGGGGTGAGCATCCTCGCCGAGAGCGCCGAGCTTTCCGACGAGATCGACGTCGAGGCGGCCAAGGCGGCCCTGACAGGGGACGACGAGACCGAGCGGGCGAGGGCCTCGGCCCAGCTCCGCGCAGCGGGTCAGTCGGCCTGAGCGCGAGACGGGCAGGAGCCGGGCCGTGAAGATCACCTTGGTCGTAGTCGGGCTCCTGATCGTGCTCGCGGTGCTGGCCGCCTGGTACGGCCAGCGGTGGATCCGGATGCGCCGCGGCGGGGGCGTGAGCGTCGCGCTGCGGTGGCGTCCGGACAACCCGCGGTCCAGCTGGCACCTGGGGCTGGGCCGCTACGAGGGCGACGAGTTCGTCTGGTACCGGGTGTGGAGCCTGCGGACCGGCGCCGACCGCGTCTTCCAGCGCGAAAGCATGCAGATCGCCGACCGCCGCGACCCGTCGGGTACCGAGGCCTACGCTGTTCCGGAGGGCTCGACGGTGCTGCGGTGCGAGTCGGAGACCCAGGAGGCGATCGAGATCGCCATGGGGCCGGGCGCGCTCACCGGGTTCCTCTCCTGGCTCGAATCCGCCCCGCCCGGACGGCGCCTCCCGCGCGCCTCGTAGCTGTCTCATTCCGAGACGTCCCGGCGTGCCGCGCGGGCTTACCGTGGAGGCCATGATTCTCATCGTGGTCAAGTGGCCGGTGAAGCCCGAGTACGCGGAATCCTGGCTCGACATCGTCGGGGACTTCACCCGCAGCACGCGGGCCGAAGCGGGCAACAAGTTCTTCGAGTGGTCCCGCAGCGTCGACGACAAGAACACGTACGTGCTGGTCGAGGGCTTCGAGGGGCAGAACGCGGCGGTCGCGCACGTCGGCTCCGAGCACTTCAAGACGGCGGTGGCGACGCTGGGTGCGTACCTCTCCGACAACCCCCGGATCATCAACGTCCAGGACGCCTCCGACTGGGGCCCGATGGCCGAGATCTCACCGCACTAAACTCGCTGTGTGACCCTCGTCGAGATCCCCGGCTCCAAGTCCGTCACCGCCCGTGGCCTGTTCCTGGCCGCCGCCGCGCACGGCACCACGACCCTCGGCCGTCCGCTGCACTCCGACGACACCGAAGGCTTCGCCGAGGGCCTGGCCCAGCTCGGCTACCGGGTCGACCGGCAGCCGGAGGCGTGGACCATCGAGGGCCGCCCGTCGGGGCCGGGTGTCGCCGAGGCCGACGTCTTCTGCCGGGACGGCGCCACGACGGCCCGGTTCCTGCCCGCGCTGGCCGCGGCCGGCACCGGGACGTTCCGCTTCGACGCGTCCGACCAGATGCGCCGCCGCCCGCTCGGGCCGCTGACCGACGCCCTGCAGGAGCTGGGGGTCGACCTGGAGTTCCGCGGCGAGCCGGGTCACCACCCGCTGACGGTCCGCGCGAACGGCATCAAGGGCGGCGAGCTGACGCTGGACGCGGGGTTGTCGTCGCAGTTCCTGACGGCGTTGCTGCTGGTCGGCCCGCTGACCGCGGAGGGCCTGCGGATCACGGTCACCGACCTGGTGTCGGTGCCGTACGTCGAGATCACGCTGGAGATGATGCGCCGCTTCGGCGTCGACGTCCGCCGTGAGGGGCAGACGTTCGTGGTCCCGGCGCAGCCGTACCGGGCGTGCGAGTACCCGGTGGAACCGGACGCGTCGACGGCGAGCTACTTCCTGGCCGCGGCGGCGGTCACCGGCCGCACGGTGACCATCCCGGGCCTCGGCTCGGACGCCCTGCAGGGCGACGTGCGCTTCGCCGACGTGCTGCGCGAGATGGGCGCGCACGTGGAGCTGGCGCCGGACTCGGTGACCGTCGCGGGGCCGTCGGACGGCCTGCGCGGCATCACGGTGAACATGCGCGACATCTCGGACACGGTCCCGACCCTGGCGGCCATCGCCCCCTTCGCTTCGGGCCCGGTGCGCATCGAGGACGTCTACAACACGCGCATCAAGGAGTGCGACCGGCTCGACGCGTGCGAGGAGAACCTTCGCGCGATGGGCATCGAGGTCGAGACGGGCCGCGACTGGATCGAGATCCAGCCGGGACAGCCCACGGGGACGCTGGTGACGTGCCGCCGCGACCACCGGATCGCGATGGCGTTCAGCATCACGGGCCTGCTGGTCGACGACGTGACCCTGGATGACCCGGACTGCGTGAAGAAGACGTTCCCCGGCTTCCACCAGGCGCTGGGTGCGCTGCGGGAGAGCTGGGGGATCTAAGGCTGCCCGCCCGGCTGCCAGAGCACGTCACCCTCGGGGTTCGCCAGCCGGGCGAGGATGAACAGCAGGTCCGAGAGCCGGTTCAGGTACTTGATCGCCACCGGGTTCGTCGTCTCCGGCTCCGCCTCGTGCAGGGCCCAGGCCGACCGCTCCGCCCGCCGCGCCACCGTGCGCGCCTGGTGCAGGAACGCCGCGCCCGGCGTGCCGCCCGGCAGGATGAACGACGTCAGCTTCGGCAGGCGCTCGTTGAACTCGTCGCACCAGCCTTCCAGGCGCTCGACGTACTTGTCGGTGATCCGCAGCGGCGGGTACGGCGGGTCGTCGGAGATCGGCAGGCAGAGGTCCGCGCCGACGTCGAAGAGATCGTTCTGCACCGTGCGCAGCACGTCCGTCACCTCGGCCGGCAGCGCGCCGACCGCGATCGCCAGGCCGAGCACCGAGTTCGTCTCGTCGGTGTCCGCGTACGCGCCCAGGCGGGCCGAGGTTTTGGGCACGCGGGACCCGTCGCCGAGCGCGGTCGTGCCGTTGTCGCCGACCTTCGTGTAGACGCGGTTGATGCGAACGACCATGAACCCACCATAGCGGCCCCCGCCCGGGCCGAATCCGGGCGAGAGGGCATGATTGGCGGCCATGAGCGAGCACTTCGACGTGCATGGCGGAGCCCGGCTGGTCGGCGAGGTCGACGTGGTCGGCGCCAAGAACAGCGTGCTGAAGCTGATGGCCGCGGCCCTCCTCGCGGAGGGCACCACGACCATCACGAACTGCCCGCAGATCCTGGACGTCCCACTGATGGGAGACGTGCTGCGGAGCGTCGGCTGCGAGGTCGTCATCGAGGGCGACACGGCCACCATCACGACGCCGGCCGAGCTGTCGCACCGCGCGGACTCGGCGGCGATGGGCAAGCTGCGTGCGTCCGTCTGCGTGCTGGGGCCACTGGTCGGCCGGCTGAAGCAGGCCGTCGTGGCGCTGCCGGGCGGCGACGCGATCGGCTCCCGCCCGCTGGACATGCACCAGAACGGCCTGCGCAAGCTGGGCGCGACGAGCACGATCGAGCACGGCTGCGTCGTCGCGAAGGCCGAGACGCTGGTCGGCGCGCAGATCTGGCTGGACTTCCCGAGCGTCGGCGCGACCGAGAACATCCTGATGGCGGCCGTGCTGGCCGAGGGCACCACGGTCATCGACAACTGCGCGCGCGAGCCGGAGATCGTCGACATCTGCACGATGCTCACCGAGATGGGCGCGAAGATCGAAGGCGCCGGGACGTCGACGCTGACCGTGCACGGCGTGGAGCAGCTGCACCCGACGACGCACAGCGTGATCGGCGACCGGATCGTGGGCGCGACCTGGGCGTTCGCCGCCTCGATGACCCGCGGCGACATCACCGTGCGCGGGGTCAACCCGCACCACCTCGACCTGGTGCTGAACAAGCTGCAGCTGGCCGGCGCGGACGTCGAGACGTTCGGCGACAAGGGTTTCCGCGTGGTCCAGCCGGAGCGCCCGAAGGCGGTCGACTGGGTGACGCTGCCGTACCCCGGCTTCGCGACCGACCTGCAGCCGTTCGCGGTGGCGCTGTCGGCGGTGTCGGAAGGCACGTCGATGATCACGGAGAACGTCTACGAGGCGCGGTTCCGGTTCATCGAGGAGATGGTCCGGTTGTCGGGAGACGCCCGCACGGACGGCCACCACGCGGTGGTCCGCGGCGTCGAGAGGCTGTCGAGCGCGCCGGTCTGGGCGTCGGACATCCGCGCGGGCGCGGGGCTGGTGCTGGCGGGCCTGTGCGCGGACGGCGTCACCGAGGTCTGGGACGTCTTCCACATCGACCGCGGCTACCCGCACTTCGTCGAGAACCTCAACCGCCTGGGCGCGAACATCAAGCGCGTCGCCGGCGAGCCCGACCGGAAGTGAGTCACCCCCGCTCGGAGGGGGCCCGGTGGTCTCAGCCCTGCGCGCCGAGCGCGCGCAGGGCATACGCCACCAGCCGGTCCACGTAGTCCGGCTCCGCCTCGGCCTGCCGGACCACCAGGCGCCAGTAGATCGGCGCCGCGAGGACGTCGAGCGCCAGTTCCATGTCCAGGTCCTCCGGGAGTTCGCCGCGCGCGATGGCGCGGCGCAGCATCGCCTCGCCGACTTCGCGCCGCGGCCCGCCGATGGCCCCGCGCAAGCCGTCGCCGTAGCCCGGGTTGCGCGCGTCCTCCGCGACCAGGTCCGGGAGGATCCGCGAGAACAGCGGGTGGGTGAGCCAGTCGATCAGGGCCTGCATCGTTTCGCGCAGGTCGCCGCGCAGTGAACCGGTGTTCACATCGGCCGCGCGCGTGACGCTGAACTCCGTCACGACGGAAGCGATCATGTAGTCCTTCGACGACCAGCGCCGGTACAGCGCGCTCTTGCTGACGCCGGCGCGTTTGGCCACCGCTTCCATCGAGAGCCGCCCGTAGCCCTGCTCGGCGAGTTCCCACATGACGGCTTCGGTGATCGCCTGCGTGACCTCGGGCTGGAGGACTGCGGCGCCGGTCGGGGTGCGTGCCATGGGCGCAGTGTAGCGGGTGGACGGGACGGTACCGTCCCGTCTATGGTGACGTCGGGACGGTACCGTATCGTCCGAACGTGGAAGGAGGCTGCGATGCGCGACTTCGTCGAGCATGCGCTGGAGCTGCTGCTCAAGCACGACATGGCCGGGTTCGCCGGGCTCTGGGCCGAGGACGGCGTCCTCGAGTTCCCGTTCGCCGGCCCCGGCTACCCCAAGCGCGTCGAGGGGCGCGATGCGATCCGCGAGTACCTGCGGGACTACCCGAACCTGCTCGACATCCGCGAGGTCACGGCCAAGACGGTGCACGAAACCACCGACCCGGGCGTGGTCGTCGCCGAGTTCACCGTCGCCGGGGTCGTCGTGGCCACGCAGAAGCCGTACGAGCTGTCGTACATCGCCGTGATCACGGTCGAGGACGGCGCGATCCGCACCTACCGCGACTACTGGAGCCCGCTGGCCGCGGCCGAGGTCCTCGGCGGCGTCGCCGAGCTGACGGCGGCGTTCGGTGGCTGAAATCCTGGTGCTCGGCGGCACCGGCACCACCGGCCGCCGGGTGGTCGCGGGCCTGCGTGCGAACGGCGTCACCGCGCGGGCGGCCACCCGCAAGCCGGGCGAACCCGGGCAGGTCCGGTTCGACTGGGCCGACCGCGCCACCCACGCCGGCGCGCTGCGCGGAGTGTCGGCGGTGTACCTGCTGCCGCCGATCGGCGAGGCCGAGCCCGCGCGGCTGGTGGAGCCGTTCCTCGGCGACGCGCTGGCCGCCGGCGTCCGGCGGGTGGTGCTGCTCAGCTCGTCGGCCGTCACCGCGGACACGCCGGGGCTCGGCGAGCTGCAGCGCCTGGTGCGCGCGGCGCCGGAGTGGGCCGTGCTGAAGCCGTCGTGGTTCATGCAGAACTTCACCGGCGAGCACCTGGTCGCCCAGGGTGTCCGGGACGGCGAGATCGTCACGGCCACCGGCGACGCGCGGGTCGCCTTCGTCGACGCCGGCGACATCGCCGCCGTCGCCGTCCGCGCCTTGACCGACGCAGTACCGCACAACGCCGAACACGTCCTGACCGGCCCGGCCGCCCTCAGCTACGCCGAAGCCGCCGCGGTCGTCTCCGCGCACCTCGGGCGGACGGTACGGCACCGTCCCGTCGAGACCGCGGAGTTCGCCGCGCGGCTGACCTCGGCCGGGATCCCGGGTGAGTTCGCCCGCGTGCTGGCCGCGCTGGACGACGACATCCGCCGCGGCGCCGAAGACCGCGTGACCCGGACCGTCGAGCGGATCACCGGCCGGGCCGCCCGGCCGTTCGCCACCTTCGTGCAGGAGGAAATCCGATGAAGCAGCTGATGTTCGAAGAGGACGTGCAGTTCTGGTTCGAGACCCTGCGCCTGTTCGGCCACGCGGCCTACGGCGGCTCGGACTTCGGGGAGGTCGTCGCGGCGGCGTCGGCCGTGACGGCGGGCGACTACGACAGCTGGCACGACGCCTACCGCGCCATGGCCGACCGGCTGTACGCCGAAGCGGCGGACGCGGGCCCGGTGACGGCCCGTGACCTGCTGCTCCGCGCGTCGACGTACTACTTCTCGTCGGAGTTCTTCCTGCACGGCAACCCGGCGGACCCGCGGATCGCGGCGGCGTACGACCGGAGCGTCGAGTGCTTCCGGCGTGCAGGCGTCGCGGAACCGATCGAAATCCCGTACGAGGGAACGACGCTCAGCGGGTACTTCTACCGCGCGCCGGGCGCCGGGCCGAAGCCGGTGCTGATCATGCACAACGGCTTCGACGGCAGCGCCGAGGAACTGCACTACCTGGGCGCGGCGGCCGGTGCGGAGCGCGGCTACCACGTGCTGACGTTCGACGGCCCCGGCCAGCCGAGCGCGGTCCGGCGGGAGAAGCTCGTGTTCCGCCCGGACTGGGAGCACGTCGTCACGCCGGTGGTGGACTTCGCCCGCACGCTCGACGGCGTCGACCCGGAGCGGATCGCCCTGCTCGGCGTGAGCCTCGGCGGGATGCTGGCCCCGCGCGCGGCGGCGTACGAGAGCCGGCTGGCCGCGGTCGTCGCGGTGGACGGCGTGTACGACGCGGGTGCCGCGGTGACGGCGATGCTGCCGTGGCCACGGGAGGAGATCGTCCGCCGCGCCAACGCCGAGCACGACGAGGAGTTCGACGCCATGCTCGCGGCGGGACGGCAGGCGAGCCCGACGCTGCGCTGGGCGTGCGACCACGGCCGGTATGTGCTGGGCGCGGCGTCCGACCGCGAGTTCATCGCGAAGTACCTCGAGTACACGCTGGAGGGCGGCGTGGCGGAGAAGATCACGTGCCCGGTCCTGGTGTGCGAAGCGGCGGACGACCTCTTCTTCGGCGGCGTGGAGGAGACCGAGCCGCGCCGGTTGTACGCGCACCTTGAGGCACCGAAGACGCTGCTGACGTTCACGGCGGAGGAGGGCGCGGACGCGCACTGCCACGTCGGCGCGCAGCGGCTCGCGGTGGGCCGGATCTACGACTGGCTGGACCGGACGCTCTAGCCTTCGAGCGCGAGGGCGGCGCCGAAGCCGACGAGGGCGGTGCCGGTCGCGCCGTCCAGCACCCGGCGGACCCGGCGCCGTCCCAGCCAGCCCCGGATCCGGTGCACGCCGGCGACGACGACGAGCTGCCAGAGCGTGGCCAGCACCCCCACGGTCGCGGCGAGCAGCAGCGATTCGGCGATCGAGGAGTCCGGGCCGAGGAACTGCGGCAGCATCGACAGGTAGAAGACGAGGACCTTCGGGTTGGTGAGGTTGCCGAGGAAGCCCTCCCGCCAGCGCCGTCCACCGCGGGGCTTCGCCTGGGCGAGTGCGCTGTAGTTGCCGCGCCAGGCCGCGATCAGTGCCTTGACGCCGAGATAGCCGAGGTACGCCGCTCCGGCCCATTTGAGGGTCACGAAGACGGGTTCGGAGCGCACGATCACGGCGCTGAGCCCGAGCGCCGCGGCGAGGCCCTGAACGAGGTTGCCGGAGCCGATGCCGAGCGCGGTCAGCACACCGCCGCGCTTGCCGCCGGCGAGGGAGTTCTTGAGCACGAGGGCGGTGTCCGGCCCCGGCACGATCAGCACGAGCACGACGAAGAGCACGTACGTGCCATAAGTTCCCCAGGTCATGGGCTCAGGTTAGGACTCCAGGGCGAGCGCCGCGCCGAATCCCACCAACGCCGTCCCGGTGGCGCCGTCCATGACCCGGCGAACCCGGCGCCGTCCGAGCCAGCCCCGGACGCGGTGCACGAAGAACAGCAGCAGCACCTGCCACAGCACGCCCAGCGCCGCGACCGTGTACGCCAGCAGCAGCGCGTCGCCCTGGTCCGTCACCCCCGGGGTCAGGAACTGCGGCAGCACCGACAGGTACAGCACGATCACCTTCGGGTTCGTGATGTTGGAGAGGAACCCCTCCCGGAACCGCCGTCCCCGGGTGGCGCGGGCGCGGCGGACGTCGTCCAGGGCGTCGTAGTCGCCGCGCCACGCGCCGCGCAGTGCCTGGATCCCCAGGTACACCAGGTACGCCGCGCCGGCCCACTTGAGCGTCAGGAACACCGGCTGCGACCGGGCGATCACCGCGCCCAGGCCGAAGGCCGCCGCCGTGCCCTGGAGGAAGTTCGCCACCGAAATGCCCGCGCACGCCCATGCGCCGCCGTGGGGGCCGCCCGTCAGGGCGTTCTTCAGGACGATCATCGTGTCCGGGCCGGGCATCATCGCCAGGAACGCCATCATCGCGGTGAACCCCGCGTACGTGTTCCAGGTCATCAGGACTCCAGGGCCAAGGCCGCGCCGAAGCCGAGCAGGGCCGTGCCGGTGACGCCGTCGAGGGCGCGGCGGACCCGGCGGCGCTCCAGCCACGCCCGCACGCGGTGCACGAACACCAGCAGCACCAGCAGCCACAGCACGCCGAGCACGGCGACCGTGTACGCCAGCGCCAGCGCGTCCCACGTCGTCGTGCGGGCCGGGTCGAGGAACTGGGGCAGCACCGACAGGTACAGCACCAGCACCTTCGGGTTGGTGACGTTGGAGAGGAACCCTTCGCGGAACCGGCGGAACCCGCCGCCGCGGCGGCGCTGCACCTGCTCGACGCCGTCGTAGTTCCCGCGGAACGCCCCGCGCAGCGCCTGGAAGCCGAGGAAGACGAGGTAGGCTGCGCCGGCCCACTTCAGCGTGACGAACACCGGCTGCGACCGCGCGATCAGGACGCCGAGGCCGAGGGCCGCGGCGCTGCCCTGCACCGCGTTGCCGGTGAAGATGCCCAGCGACGCGAGCAGCCCGCCCCGGAACCCGCCGGACAGCGCGTTCTTCAGCATGACCATCGTGTCCGGGCCCGGCGCCAGCACGATCAGGACCACGATGACCAGGTAACTCCCGTACAAGCTCCACGTCACGGCTGCCCACGCTAATCGACCGGCCGCCGCCCGGTCTCGCGGATTTCGGTCACAGCGCCGCGGCACTCGGCGGAAGGCGTCCGGGCGGAGTAGTGTTCGGCCATGTCAGCAGGGGAAATCGATCTTTTGCCCGGTGAACGCGTGCTCTGGGCGGGAGAACCGGTCCAGCGCCCGCTCTACGTCGCCGCGGACGGGGTGATCGCCCCCGCCGGGCTCGTCCTGGCCGCCGCCGCGCTCTGGTTCCTGCTGGTGAAAGAGCCGACCGGTGCCGCGCTGGTGGCGACGGTCGTCGTGCTGGTCGTCGGCTGCTACGGGGCCGTCGGGCGTTCCGTCGTCCGGTACCTCGCCCTCGGGCGCACGACCTACGCCGTGACGGACAGCCGGATCATCGCGCGCTCGGGCCTGTTCCGGCAGAAGGAACGCGCCAGCGAACTCGCCGGCCTGCCGGCCCCGGTCCTCAAGCCGGGACCGTCCCGCACCGGCACCATCGGCTTCGGCCCGGGCACGGTGACGCTGTTCGGCATCGGTGAGCCCAAGCGCGTCCGCGACCTGCTGACCAAGGCCATCGACGAGGCCAAGGCCCGTCAGGCCCCGCCGGAACAGGACAGCTCGGCCGCCTGAGCCGAGGCAACCCCCGCGGCCACCCGGAGCGTCACCCGGCAAAGGACGCCGGGAGGCCGCCGTGGAAGAACCGATCATCGTGCTGTTGCCGGGGGAGCACCTGCTGTGGTCGGGACGGTCCCGTCGCGTCGTCCCGACCGGCGGCGAGTGGTTCCGCGTGGTCTTGGGCCCGCTCCTGGTGGCGGGGCCGGTGGCCGCCGCGCTGTCGGACTCGGTCGGCGGGCTCCCGGTCGTCGTGGTCTTAGCGGCCTTCGGCCTCGCCATCGCCTGGGGGCCCGTGGTGTGGCGGCTCCGGACGAGGCGCCGCGCGGTGTACGCGGTGACCGATCAGCGGGTCGTGGTCGCCGACCGCGTCTCGGGCCGCACCCGCGAGGAGTACCTGAGCGATCTGGAGCCACCCATCCTCGATCCCGGCCAGGACGGCACCGGCACGGTGACGTTGAAGCGGCTGGACGCGTCGGTGAACGTCTTCGGCGTCCCGGTGCCGTCGCGGAACGGGGCGCCGGCGATCGAGCTGTTCACCGTGCCGGACGCCGCCCGGCTCTGCCGGTTGATCGAGGAGGAGCAGGCCTGGGATTGAGCGCCGGTCGTCACCCGGACGTGTCCGATTCCACTGCCCAGCTAAGTTACCGGCGGGTACACTCGACGGATCGCCCACCGCCGGAGGTGCACCGTGCCGTACCCAACGGACCGAGAACGAGACCGCCCGTGGGTGATGCGCACCTACGCGGGACACTCCTCGGCGGCCGCGTCGAACGAGCTCTACCGGCGCAACCTCGCGAAGGGGCAGACCGGCCTTTCGGTGGCCTTCGACCTGCCCACCCAGACCGGCTACGACCCGGACCACCAGCTCTCGCGCGGCGAGGTCGGCAAGGTCGGCGTGCCGGTGTCGCACATCGGCGACATGCGGCAGCTGTTCGACGGCATCCCGCTCGCCGAGGCGAACACGTCGATGACCATCAACGCGCCGGCCATGTGGCTGCTCGCGCTGTACGTCTCCGTGGCGCGCGAGCAGGCCGAAGCCGAGGGGCGTGACGTCGACGAGGTGCTCGCGAAGCTGGCCGGCACCACGCAGAACGACATCATCAAGGAGTACCTGTCCCGCGGGACCTACATCTTCCCGCCGGGGCCGAGCCTGCGGCTGATCACCGACGTCATCGCGTGGACCGTGCACCACGTCCCGCAGTGGAACCCGATCAACATCTGCAGCTACCACCTGCAGGAAGCCGGCGCGACGCCGACGCAGGAGGTCGCATACGCGCTGTGCACCGCGATCGCCGTGCTCGACGCCGTCCGCGACTCCGGACAGGTCGAGGCGGCCGACATGGCGAAGGTCGTCGCGCGGATCTCCTTCTTCGTCAACGCCGGCGTCCGGTTCGTCGAGGAGATGTCCAAGATGCGCGCGTTCACCGCGCTCTGGGACGAGCTCACCCGCGAGCGCTACGGCGTGACGGACCCCAAGGCGCGCCGCCTGCGCTACGGCGTCCAGGTCAACTCGCTCGGGCTGACCGAGGCGCAGCCGGAGAACAACGTCCAGCGGATCGTGCTGGAGATGCTCGCGGTGTCGCTCTCCCGCGGCGCCCGTGCCCGCGCGATCCAGCTGCCCGCGTGGAACGAGGCCCTCGGCCTGCCGCGGCCGTGGGACCAGCAGTGGGCGCTGCGGATGCAGCAGGTGCTCGCGTTCGAGACCGACCTGCTGGAGTACGAGGACATCTTCGACGGCTCGCACGTCATCCAGGCCAAGGTCGACGAGATCATGGCCGGCGCCCGCGAGGAGATCGCCCGCGTGCAGGACCTCGGCGGCGCCGTGGCCGCGGTCGAGAGCGGGTACATGAAGTCGCAGCTCGTCGCGTCACTGGCCGAGTACCGCCGCGGGATGGAGCACGGCGAGCGCGTCCTCGTCGGCGTCAACAAGTTCGAGACGACCGAGCCGTCGCCGCTGCAGGCCGAAGGCGCGAAGGCGATCGAGACGGTCGATCCCGCCGCCGAGAAGGCCGCCATCCAGGCCATCGAGGAGTGGCGCGCCCGGCGCGACAACGCCGCCGTCGAGCGGTCACTGGCCACGCTGAAGGAACGCGCGCAGACCACGGAGAACCTCTTCGAGGCCACTGTGGACTGTGCGCGGGCCGGCGTGACCACCGGCGAGTGGGCCGGCGCGCTGCGCGAGGTGTTCGGCGAATACCGGGCGCCCACCGGGGTTTCCGCCTCCGCGGTCGCCGGCGCGGGTGACCCCGAGCTGGAGCGGGTGCGCGCGCGGGTCCGGGAAACCGAGGCGGAACTGGGCGAGCGGCTGCGGATCCTGGTCGGCAAGCCGGGGCTCGACGGGCACTCCAACGGCGCCGAGCAGGTCGCCGTCCGGGCGCGCGACGCCGGGTTCGAGGTCGTCTACCAGGGCATCCGGCTGACCCCCGAGCAGATCGTCGCGGCCGCGGTGCAGGAGGGCGTGCACGTCGTCGGGCTGTCGGTGCTCTCCGGCTCGCACCTCGAGGTCGTCCCGCAGGTCGTCAACGGCCTGCGTGCCGCGGGTGCCGGGGACGTGCCGGTGATCGTCGGCGGCATCATCCCGCCGGACGACGCCGCGCTGCTGGCCGAACGCGGCGTCGCCCGGGTGTTCACGCCCAAGGACTACGAGCTCACCGGGATCATGGCCGGGATCGTGGACCTGGTCCGGGAGCGGCACGGGCTCAGCTGAGCCCGGCCAGGATGTCCTTTGTGGACTTCACGGTGGCGAACTGGTTCGCCAGGTTCGCCGCCGTGACGCGGGAGAGCTGGTCCGCGGTCACGACGTCGCCGTCGACGCCCGGCAGGTCGAACGTGAACGTCGCGTCGAGGGCGAAAGTCACGTCGTAGCCGAGGTTCCCGCCCATCCGCGCGGTGGTTTCGCAGCAGAAGTTCGTCTGGATGCCGCCCAGGACGAAGCTGGTGATGCCGCGCTTGCGCAGCCACGCGTCGAGGTCGACGTCACCGATGAAGGCCGAGTTGACCTGCTTGCCGAACACCAGGTCCGGCCGGGCGCCGTCGAGTTCGGCCTTGAAGTCGTTGCCCGGCTGCCCGGGCCGCAGCGGCGAGCCCGGCTCCCGGGAGTCGTGGTGCACGAGCACCACCGGGAGCCGTCTTTCCTGCCACGCGTCGAGCAGGGCCTTCATGTTCGCTTCCGCGCCCGGGTTGTTGCGCGGACCCCAGAAGCCCGGCTCGTCGAACCCGCGCTGGACGTCGATCAGGATGAGTGCCGTTTCCGTCATGCCGTCGAGTTTCCCGGCTTCGGCACGGCGGACGGGAGTGGCAGAAGGTGCGCGATGCGGTACTTTCCTGCCATGCGCACGATCGGCGTCCTGCTGCTGCCGGGCACCCGGGGGTTCGACCTCGCGGTGATCGGCGAGGTCTGGGCGCAGGACCGGACCGACAGCGGGATCGGCCCGTTCACGGTCCGGCTCTGCAGCCCCGGCCGGGTGCGCACGCCCCTCTCGCCCTTCGGTGACGTCGCGGCCACGCACGGGCTCGCCGGGCTCGGCGGCTGTGACCTCGTGCTGGCGCCGGGCCGCGACGACCCGCTTTCCCCGGTCCCGCCGGCCGCCGTGACGGCGCTGCGCCGGGCGCACCGGGCCGGGGCGACCGTCGCCGGGCTGTGCTCCGGCGCGTTCACGCTCGCCGCCGCCGGGCTGCTCGACGGCCGCCAGGCGACCACGCACTGGCGTGACCTCGACGCGCTCGCTCGCGCCGCACCGCGGGCGGACCTGCAGCGGGACGTGCTCTACACCGACGACGGCGGTGTCCTGACGTCCGCGGGCGTCGTCGGCGGCCTCGACCTCTGCCTGTACCTGGTCCGGCGCGACCACGGCGCCGACGTCGCCGCCGCGCTGGCGCGCCGGCTCGTGATGCCGCCGGCCCGCGAGGGCGGGCAGCGGCAGTACGTCGACCACCCGCTGCCGCCGTCGGCGGCCCAGCCCGGCCTGACGTCCACGATGGACTGGGCGCTGGGCCGGCTGGGCGCCGGGATCGGCGTCGAGGACCTGGTCGGGCACGCGCGGATGAGCGAGCGGACGTTCCACCGCGAATTCGCCGCGGCCACCGGCGTGACGCCGGGGCGCTGGCTGCGCGTCCAGCGCGTCCGGTACGCGCAGCGGCTGCTGGAGACGACGTCGCTGCCGGTCGACCGGGTCGCCGAGCGGTCCGGGCTGGGCACGGCGGCGAACCTGCGCCGGCGGATGCGCGCCGAGGTCGGCGTCGGCCCGGACAGTTACCGGCGCACGTTCCGGGCCGGAGGGGCTACGGTCGGGGAATGTACGAGCACCTCCTGATGAGCCGGGACGGCGACACCGTCACGATCACCATGAACCGGCCGGAGCGGCGCAACTCGCTGTCCGCGGACCACCTCGCCGAGCTGCTCGCCGCGTTCCGTGTCGCGGGGACGTCCGACGCGACCGGCATCGTGCTGGCCGGCGCGGGACCGGTGTTCTCCGCGGGGCACGACTTCGGCGACGTGGCCAAGCGCGACCTGATGGGCGTGCGCGAACTGCTGACGCTGTGCACCGACCTGATGCAGACCATGCAGTCGATCCCGCAGGTCGTCATCGCGCGGGTGCACGGCCTGGCCACCGCGGCGGGCTGCCAGCTCGTGGCGTCGTGCGACCTGGCCGTGGCCGCCGAGTCGGCGGGGTTCGCGCTGCCGGGCGGCAAGGGCGGCTGGTTCTGCCACACGCCGGCGGTCCCGGTGGCGCGCTCGATCGGCCGCAAGCGGCTGATGGAGCTGGCGCTCACCGGCGACGTCATCGACGCGGCGACGGCGCTCGACTGGGGCCTGGTCAACCGGGTCGTCCCCGACGACCAGCTCGACGACGCCGTCGGGGACCTCCTGTCGCGGGCGACGCGCGGCAGCCGCGCCAGCAAGTCGATGGGCAAGGTGACGCTCTACGCCCAGCTCGACCGGCCCGAGGCCGACGCGTACGCGATCGCGCTGGAGGTCATGGCAGCGGCGTCCCAGCTGCCCGGTGCGCGCGAAGGTATGGCGGCTTTCCTGGAGAAGCGCAAACCTTCCTGGCCCGACTGATTTCGTCCCCGGCTCCGGCCGGGGCTTTTTCGTGGCCGCGGCCAGTACCATACGGTATGGTATGGCCATGGCGGGCAAACGGGACTGGCTGGACGCGGGGCTGGTGCTGCTGGCGGAACAGGGTGCGCCGGCGGTGACGATCGAGCGGCTCACCGAACGCCTCGGGCTGTCGAAGGGCTCCTTCTACCACCACTTCAAGGGCATCACCGGCTACCGGACCGCCTTGCTGGAGCACTTCGAAACCGAACGCACCACGCGGTTCGTGGAGCAGGCCGAAGGGGCGGGGGAAGACCGGCTGATCGTGTTGCTGAGCCTGGTCCTCGCGCCGGGACCCGGGCCGGAGCTCGAGATCGCCGTCCGGGCGTGGGCGCTGCAGGACGCCGAGGCGAGGGCGGTCCAGGAGCGCGTGGACGCCACCCGCGTCGCCTACCTGACCGAGATCAGCGGCGACGCCGATCTCGCGCAGGCGCTCTACCTGGTCGTCGTCGGGGCGGCACAGGTCGTGCCGCCGCTGACCGGCCGTGGGCTGAAGAACGCACTGGAATTCGTACTGGGGAGACGGAAATGACCGAGCCGTACGTCGACGGAGCCGACTACGTCGAGTTCAAGGAGATCGAGAGCGAGAACAGCCTGCGCGAGTTCGTCGCGGGCGTGTTCGGCTGGTCGCCGGCCTGGGTGAAAGCCCTGTTCGGCGTCCGCTACCTGCTCGCCAAGGCGCTGCGGCTGGACACCGCCTCCGTGCCGCGGACCGGCCGGCTCCGGCCGGAGGACGTCGGCTTCGCGCCGGGCGACCGCGTCGCGTTCTTCACCGTCCGGTCCGGCGATCCCGAGCGCTACCTGGTGGCCGGCGTGGACGACAGTCACCTGACCGGGTACCTGACGGTCGAGGCGCTGCCGCGCGGCTTCCGGCTCGGCACCATCGTGCACTTCCACAACCGCGTCGGCCCGGCCTACTTCGCGCTCATCAAGCCGTTCCACCACCTGGTGATCCGGGGGATGCTCAAGGCCGGTGCCGCTCGGCCAGCATGAGCTGGGCCCACGCGGCGATCGACTGCGCGTCGGTGATCTCGCCGGTGACGATCATCTTGTCGATGTCCTCGCGGTCGAACCACGCGCTGCGCATGTCCTGCTCCTCGTGCTCGCGCTCCGGCTCGCCTTCGGTGATGTCCGTGGCGAGGAACACCCAGCCGCGCTGGCTGCTCATGCCGGCCGCGACGTCGAGCTTGCCGAGCGGGACCAGCGACCCCGCGCGCAGACCCGTCTCCTCGCGCAGCTCCCGCGCGGCGAGCTCGCCCGGCGGCAGGTCGGCCAGGTCCGGCGCGGTGCCCTGGGGGAACTCCCAGCGCCGCTGCCCGAGCGGGTAGCGGAACTGCTCGACCAGCCGGAACCGGTCGCCGTCCCGGGCGATGACGAGGGCGTAGGTGGGCTTGTCGATCACGCCGTAGATGCCCGCCGAGCCGTCGGACCGGCGGATCTCGTCCTCCCGCACGGTCATCCAGTTGTTCCGGTACACCTCGCGGGACGCGACACGCTGAATGGGGTCCACGCGCCCAGTATCACCGACCCTGTCCTACCCTCCTCGGGTGCGTCTCGTGATCGCGCGGTGCCAGGTCGACTACGCCGGCCGGCTGACCGCCCACCTGCCGATGGCCACCCGCCTGCTGCTCGTCAAGTCCGACGGCTCGGTGTCGGTGCACTCCGACGACCGTGCGTACAAGCCGTTGAACTGGATGAGCCCGCCGTGCTGGCTGATCGAGGACGGCAAGCTCTGGATCGTGGAGAACAAGCAGGGCGAGAAGCTGGTGATCTCGATCGAAGAGGTCTTCCACGACTACTCCCAGGCCCTCGGCGCGGAACCGGGCCTGCAGAAGGACGGCGTCGAAGCGCACCTGCAGGAACTGCTGGCCGAGCACATCAAGACCCTCGGCGACGGCTACACGCTGGTCCGCCGCGAATTCCCGACCGCGATCGGCCCGGTCGACATCATGGCCCGCGACGCCGAAGGCCGCTCGGTCGCGGTCGAGATCAAACGGCGCGGCGAAATCGACGGCGTCGAGCAGCTCACCCGCTATCTGGAACTGCTCAACCGCGACCCGCTGCTGGCCCCGGTGCAGGGCGTGTTCGCGGCCCAGATCATCAAGCCGCAGGCCCGCACGCTGGCCGAGGACCGCGGCATCCGCTGCCTCACGCTGGACTACGACGAACTCCGCGGGATCGAGTCCGACGAATTCCGGCTGTTCTGACCGTGGAGCCTGGCCGGTACGTCCACTACAAGGGCGGCGAGTACGAAGTGCTCGGCGTGGCGCGGCACAGCGAGACCGAAGAGAAGCTCGTGGTGTACCGGGCGCTGTACGGCGAAATGGGCCTGTGGGTGCGCCCGGAGGCGATGTTCGCCGAGACGGTCGAGACGCCCGCCGGCCGCGTGCCGCGCTTCCGGCGGGTGCCGGACTGACGACGGTCGGTGAAAAATCGGCCCCACGGCTGCCCGAACGGGCGGATCTCGGGGCCGATACCGAATCGATGCGGAAATCGACGTATCTGATTCGGTGATTCCTGCTCCGCCAGGGAATCGTCAACCCGATAGGGCGCCGCGCAGTGAAGAGGAATTTTTTCACGCCGATTCCTGCGCTGTTCGGGTGAGATCGGGATCTTATTCGACGGTGCTGTGCGACACTCGATTCGAGGGGTTCCGCCGGTGCGTCCGGCGTGGCCGGAGGGTGGTGCGCTCGGCCGTCTTTCGTTGTCGTGCCAACGTTTTCAGTCCGCCTTCGAGCTCGGGTGCGCATGCCATCCGGCCGGTGTGCGCGCATTTTCGGCTGCACGGAGGAGGAAGTCATGCGTTATCGCCCACTCGGTTCCGATCCGGCCGACCCGCGTCTGGGCCGGTTCATTCCGGACGACTGGCGGCACGTCGAAAGGTATCCGCTCGGTGCGCTGGCCGAGGAGGACCGCCCGACCCGGTCGCCGGTCGTGATCGGCGTCAACTGGTACTCGGCGTTCGACGAGCCGGAACAGGACGAGAAGTCCGGCGAGTTCTTCATCGCGAAGGCCGGCGTCAAGAAACTCGGCCACATCCGCGGCGGCCACTGCGTCTGCCTCGAACCGGGCGGCACACCGGACACTGACGCCTTGTACGCGTTCTACGACCAGGGCCGCGAAGGTGCCTGTGTCGGCTTCGGCTGGTCCCGGTGCATGTCGCTGTTCAACAGCAGCGAGTACGCGGCCCGCTGGCTCTGGGATGCGGCCAAGAAGCGCGACGAGTGGCCCGAGACCAACCCGGGCGACGACAACGGCACGTCGGTCCGGGCCGCGGCCGAGGTCCTCAAGGAGACCGGGCACGTCCTGTGGGACGACTCCTACGCCAACGACGACTGGCAGGCGCGCGAGAAGTACACCCCCGAGGCCAAGCAGGGCATCAAGGCGTTCCGCTGGGCGAAGTCGGTCGACGACGTGCACTCCGTGCTCGCCAACCCGCGGGCCGACGCGCTCGGCGCCGTGCCGATCCTCAACTCGTGGGGCCCGGGCTTCCCGCACCGGACCTACCTGCCCGACGCGGTGCTCGCCAAGCTGATCGACGAGGAAGGCGAGATCGCGGTCCCGACCGACCGGTGATGACCAGCCGCTCCCGCGGCGCGTGAGGAAGGCGCGTTTCCCCTGGTGACAGCCGGGGGAGGCGCGCCTTCCGGCCATTGTGGACACGTCAGCGTGCCGACCCTGAATCCATGCAGTACTGTCCGGATCCGACAGGATGCTGGTGATTCCTGTCGGATTCTGTCCTGCTTGAAAAGGAAACAGCCGGAGGTGGGTCGGGTGCTCGTCCTAGCCGATGCGAACCTGCGACTCGACGCGAGCGCGATCGACTACATCGAGTTGGCGTTCTACTTCGTGCTCGTGCTCGGCATCGGGTACCTGGCGCGGCGGCAGGTGTCGAGCAGCCTCGACTTCTTCCTGTCCGGCCGGTCGCTGCCCGCCTGGGTGACGGGCCTGGCGTTCATCTCGGCCAACCTCGGCGCGGTCGAGGTCATGGGCATGTCGGCCAACGGCGCCCAGTACGGCCTGCCGACCGTGCACTACTTCTGGATCGGCGCCATCCCGGCGATGCTGTTCCTCGGCATCGTGATGATGCCGTTCTACTACGGCTCCAAGGTCCGCAGCGTCCCGGAGTTCATGCGGCGGCGCTTCGGCAAGCCGGCCCACCTGGTCAACGGCATCAGCTTCGCCGCCGCCCAGATCCTGATCGCGGGCGCGAACCTCTTCCTGCTGGCCAGCGTGGTGAACCTGCTGCTCGGCTGGCCGCTGTGGGTGTCGATCATCGTCGCCGCCGCGATCGTGCTCTCCTACACCGCGCTCGGCGGCCTCTCCGCCGCCATCTACAACGAGGTCCTGCAGTTCTTCGTCATCGTCATCGCGCTGGTGCCGCTGACGATCATCGGCCTGGTCAAGGTCGGCGGCTGGCAGGGCCTGGTCGACAAGGTGACCAACAGCCCGGGCGGCACCGCGCAGCTGCACTCGTGGCCCGGTGACAACCTGACCGGCTTCGGCAACAGCCTGCTTTCGGTGCTGGGCATCGTCTTCGGTCTCGGGTTCGTGCTCTCCTTCGGCTACTGGACGACGAACTTCGTCGAGGTCCAGCGCGCGATGGCGTCCAAGAGCATGTCCGCCGCGCGGCGCACGCCGATCATCGGCGCGTTCCCGAAGATGCTGGTGCCGTTCATCGTGATCATCCCCGGCATGATCGCCGCGGTCACCGTGTCCGAGTACGTCAAGGACAAGCAGGTGCTGCTCGACGGCGGCAAGGCCGAAAGCGGCGTCACCTTCAACAACGCGCTCCTGCTGCTGATGCGCGACCTGCTGCCGAACGGCATGCTCGGCATCGCCATCGCCGGTCTGCTCGCGTCCTTCATGGCCGGCATGGCGGCGAACCTGAGCTCGTTCAACACCGTCTTCACGTACGACATCTGGCAGACGTACGTGAAGAAGGACAAGCCGGACCACTACTACCTGAACCTGGGCCGCGTGGTGACCTCGGCCGGCACGATCCTCGCGATCGGCACCGCGTTCATCGCGTCGAACTCCGGCAACATCCTGAACTACCTGCAGGACCTGTTCTCCTTCTTCAACGCGCCGCTGTTCGCGACGTTCATCCTGGGCATGTTCTGGAAGCGGATGACCCCGCACGCCGGCTGGAGCGGCCTGGTGCTCGGGACGGCGTCCGCCATCACGATCTGGGGCCTTTCGCAGGCCGGGGTGATCGGGCTGGAGGGCCAGGGCACCAGCTTCGTGGCCGCCGGTGTCGCCTTCGTGGTCGACATCGTGGTGAGCGTCGTCGTCTCGCTGGCGACCAAGCCGAAGCCGGACGAGGAACTGGTCGGCCTGGTCTACTCGCTGACGCCGAAGGAAACCCGGCAGCACGACTCCACCGGCGAGAACGCGGGCTGGTACCGCAAGCCGGGTCTGCTCGCCGGCATCGTGCTCGTCCTGACCATCGCCCTGAACGCCATCTTCTAGGAGGTCGGAATGGCTACCGAGTCGCAGCCGCGCGCACACAAGGCAGGCGCCTTCGACATCCGGCTGATCATCGCGCTGCTGATCGGCGTCTACGGCGTCATCCTCACCGTGATGGGCATCGGCTTCACCTCCGACGAGGAGATCAAGAAGGCGGCCGACGTCAACATCAACCTGTGGGCCGGCATCGGCATGCTGGTGGTCGCCGCGCTGTTCGTCACCTGGGCCCTGGTCCGGCCGCTCGTCGTGCCGGCCGACACCGGGACCGAGAGCGACGACACACCGGTCGCCGCCGGCGAATAACCGGGTTGTCCGGACAGCGGCGCGCACCGGCGGCTACCGTGCTCGGCGTGTTCCCAGACGTCCGGCGCCGCCGGTTCCCGAAGCTGTTCCTGCTGGTCACCGCCCTCGCGCTGCCCCTGACGGCGTGCGGGCCGGACCTCGGCAAGTCCAACTTCGCCCGGACGACGGTGCCCGCGGCGGCCGGCTCCGGCCAGGTCGCCGACGGCCCGATCACCGACCCCGCCGTGGCGGCCGGCGTGCTCCGCACGATCCAGCCGTGCCAGTTCCTGACCAAGGACGCCCTCGGGGCGCTGGGCCTCGGCACGGTCGAGGACGACCCGTCGCCGTCGACGATCGCCTTCGACACCTGCCGCAACAAGGTGAAGGACCCCGGCGGCAAGGAGATCCGGCTCGAACTCGAGGTCGGCGGCACCCTGCTGCCCCACGCCGACAAGACGACCGGCCAGGTCGGCGGCCTGCCGCTGCGGGTGAGCAAGACCGGCGACACCGACTGCACCGTCGCGGCGATGACCGCGCTGAACCCGGACATGGCGTTCGCGGTGACCGTCGCCTACGCCGGCGACCCCTGCCGCCCCGGGCAGGCGCTGGTGGAGGCCGTCGTCCAGAAGGCGCACAACTCGCCGGAGAAGTACTCGACCCCCGCGGGCACGGTGCTGACCGCCGACCCGTGCGCGATGGCCGACACCGCGGTGGTGACCGCCGCCGTGCCGTCGGCGAAGGCCGCACCCACCGGCCTGCACTCGTGCGAGTGGAAGGACCGGGGCCCGGCGGTGACGATCGGGTTCCGGCCCGGCCTGCCCCCGATCGTCGGCGACGGTTATTCCAAGGTGGACCTCGGCAACGGGGTGACCGCGTTCAAGAAACAGCAGAGCGGCGACTCCCGGTGCACGGTCGAGTGGCAGCACCGGCCGTGGCAGGGCGACGACGTCGAACTGGCCCAGGTGGACTTCCGGGGTTACGACGACAGCGCCGGCGATCCGTGTGGCACCGCGGTGACCGTGGCGGAGAACGTCGTCACGAAGCTCCCCAAACCCTGATCTGGCGGCGGGCCGCGCGGCGAGGTAGGAAGGGGGCACCCCACCCGCCGATGTGCCGGAGGCTGCCGTGAAGAAGATCATCAACGATCCGGCGAACGTGGTTGCCGAGTCGCTGCGGGGGCTTGCCGCCGCGCACGCCGACGTCCTGCGCGTCCAGTACGACCCGGATGTCGTGATCAGAGCCGATGCGCCGGTCGCGGGCAAGGTCGCCGTCATCTCCGGCGGCGGGTCCGGGCACGAACCGCTGCACGGCGGCTTCGTCGGCCGGGGCATGCTCGCCGCCGCCGTGCCGGGTGCGGTGTTCACCTCGCCGACGCCGGACGCGGTACAGGCCGCCGTCACCGCCACCACCGGCGACGCGGGCGCGCTGCTCATCGTGAAGAACTACACCGGCGACGTGCTGAACTTCGAGACGGCCGCCGAGCTGGCCGCCGCCGAGGGCCTTGAGGTCCGCAGCGTCGTGATCGACGACGACGTCGCGGTCAAGGACTCGACGTACACCGCGGGCCGCCGCGGCGTCGGCGGCACGGTGCTGCTGGAGAAGATCACCGGCGCCGCCGCCGAGCGCGGCGACTCGCTCGACGCCGTGACCGCGCTGGCGCAGAAGGTGATCGGCCAGGTCCGGTCGATCGGCGTCGCGCTCACCGCGCCGACCGTGCCGCACGCCGGCACCCCCAGCTTCGACCTCGGCGAGGACGAGATCGAGTTCGGCATCGGCATCCACGGCGAGCCCGGCCGCGAGCGGATCCCGGCCGAGCCGGCCGACGCCCTGGTGGCGCGGATGGTCGAGGCGGTCGTCTCGGACCTGCCGTTCGCTTCGGGCGACCGCGTGCTGCTGTTCACCAACTCGATGGGCGGCACCCCGCTCGTCGAGCTCTACCTGGCCCACGGCATCGCCGAGCGGCTGCTGGCCGACCGTGGGATCGTGGTCGAGCGCCGGCTGGTCGGCCCGTACATCACCAGCCTCGAGATGCAAGGGATGAGCCTGACGTTGCTCAAACTGGACGACGAGCTGACCGAGCTGTGGGACGCCCCGGTCAACACCGCGGCCCTGCGGTGGGGGCTCTGATGGCCTGCACGGCCGACGGCGTCGCGACCGCCGTGCGCGCCGCCGCGGCGGTGGTCGCCGAACACCGCGTGGAGCTGATCGACCTCGACCGCGCGATCGGCGACGGCGACCACGGCGAGAACCTGAACCGCGGCTTCGCGGCCGTCGTGGCGGCGCTCGATTCCGCGGTCCCGGACACCCCCGGCGGAGTGCTGAAGCTGGTCGCGACGACGTTGATCTCCAAGGTCGGCGGGGCCGCGGGCCCGTTGTACGGCACGGCTTTCCTGCGTGCCTCGGCCAAGCTGGGCCCGGCCGGCGAGCTCGACGTCCCGGCGTTGCTGGAGGCCCTGCGCGCCGGCCTCGAAGGCGTCCAGGCCCGCGGCAAGGCGGTGGGCGGCGACGCGACCATGGTCGACGCCCTGATCCCGGCGGTGTCGGCCGCGGAGAAGGCGGCCGCGGACGGCGGGGACGTCGCCGCGGTGCTGACCGCGGCGGCCGACGCGGCGGACACCGGCGCGGAGTCCACTGTGGACCTGGTGCCGCGGAAGGGCCGGGCGTCCTACCTCGGCGAGCGCGCGGTCGGGCACCTGGATCCCGGCGCCCGGTCGTCGGCGCTGCTGCTGCGGGCGTTCGCGGAGGCCGCCCGGTGAGCGTGGGAATCGTGCTCGTCTCGCACAGCGCCAAACTCGCCGAAGGACTGGCCGAGCTGGCCGCCCAGATGGCGCCGGACGTCACCATCGTGCCGGCGGGCGGCCTCTCCGACGGTTCGATCGGCACCGACTACGACGAGGTCGTCGCCGCCACCCAGCGCGCCGACCACGGCGACGGTGTCGTGCTGCTTTACGACCTCGGCAGCGCGCAGATGACCGCCGAGCTCGCCGTCGAGTCGCTGGCCGACCCCTCGGCCGCGATCGTCGCGGACGGCCCGCTGGTCGAGGGCGCGATCGCGGCGGCGGTCGCGGCGCAGGCCGGCCGGAGCCGCAAGGCGGTGGCGGAGGCAGCCGCCGCGGCGGGAATCCCCGAGGACCTGGCGCCGGCCGAGGCCACCGGCGACGGCGCCGAAATCGAGCTGGAGCTGCGCAACGAGGTCGGCCTGCACGCCCGGCCGGCCGGGTTACTGGTGCGCACGCTGAGCGCGTTCGACGCCGACGTCACCGTGCGCCTGGGCGACCAGGAGGCCGACGCCCACAGCGTGCTCGGCCTCATGTCGCTCGGCGCCCGGCAGGGCGACCGGATCCGCGTGCGGGCGACCGGACCGCAGGCTTCCGCCGCCCTGGAGAAGGTGAAGGAGCTGGTGGACGGCGATTTCGGCGAGTGAAGCCGTCGTCGCCGACCGGGTGACTTGAGCCGTACTGACTCGATTCCGTCTGGGCTTCCGGCGGTGCCGCGTGGCAGTATCGAGGCCAATTACCAGCGAGTAACATCTCTGGAGGCCTCGGATGGCGCGGGAAATCTCGACGGTCGGTGTGGTCGGCCTGGGCACCATGGGCTCTGGAATCGCCGAAGTGCTCGCGCGCAGCGGGCTCGACGTCGTCACGGTGGAGCTCGACGAGGCCGGCGTCGCCCGCGGCCGCGATCACCTCGAGCACTCCACCGAACGGGCGCTCTCCGGCGGCAAGCTGGATGCCGCCGGGCGAGCCGCGCTGCTGGGCCGGATCCGGTACGGCACTTCGCTGTCGGATCTGTCCGAAGTGGACCTGGTGATCGAGGCGATTCCGGAGAGCCTGGCGGCGAAGGCCGACGTCTTCGCCGAGCTGGACAAGATCACCCGGCCCGAGGTCGTCTTCGCGTCCAACACGTCGTCGCTGTCGATCACCGAAATCGGCGTGCACACCACGCGTCCCGGCAAGGTCGTCGGAATGCACTTCTTCAACCCGGCGCCGGTACAGAAGCTCGTCGAGGTCGTGAAGACCGTCGTGACCGAGCCGGACGTGGTCGCCGAGGTGGTCGAGTTCGCCGAGCGGCTGGGCAAGGTGCCGGTGGTGATCGGCGACCGGGCCGGGTTCATCGCCAACGCGCTGCTGTTCGGCTACCTCAACCACGCGGTGCGGATGTACGAACAGCGCTACGCCACGCGCGAGGACCTCGACGCCGCCATGCGCTTCGGCTGCGGCTACCCGATGGGCCCGCTCGCGCTGCTCGACCTGATCGGGCTGGACACCGCGAACGAAATCCTCGACACGATGTACCACCAGTCCCGCAACCGCCTGCACGCGCCGGCGCCGCTGCTCAAGCAGATGATCACGGCGGGCCTGCTCGGCCGCAAGACCGGCCGGGGCTTCTACACCTACGACGCCCCGGATTCGCCCACCGTGGTGTCCTCCGCGGCCGTGTCCACAGTGGAGGATGTCCCGCCGCGCCCGGTGGCGCGGGTGGGCGTGGTCGGCACGGGCACGATGGCCACCGGCATCGCGGAGGTGTTCGCCAAGCGCGGCCTCGACGTCGTGCTGCGGGCCCGGAGCCTGGAGAAGGCGCAGGCGTCGGTGGCTCGCGTCAAGAAGTCGCTCGACAAGGCGGTGGTCAAGGGCAAACTGTCCGAAGAGGACGCTGCGGCCGCGCTGGCCCGCATCACCCCGGTCACCGACTTCGAGGCACTGGCCGACGTCGACCTGGTCATCGAGGCGGTGGCCGAGGAGCTTTCGGTGAAGCAGGCGGTGTTCGCGGCGCTCGACGAGGTGGTCCGCCCCGGCGCGGTCCTGGCGACGACGACGTCCTCGCTGCCGGTGATCGAGTGCGCGGCCTCGACGTCCCGGCCGTCCGATGTGGTCGGTCTGCACTTCTTCAACCCGGCCCCGGTGATGAAGCTGGTCGAGGTGGTCTCGACGATCGCGACCGCCCCGGACGTGGTGGCCACGGCGAGCGCGGTCTGCGCGACGGTGGGCAAGCACGCGGTGCACTGCGGCGACCGCGCCGGTTTCATCGTCAACGCGCTGCTGTTCCCGTACCTCAACGACGCGGTGAAGATGCTGGAGGCGCACTACGCGGGCGCGGACGACATCGACACGGCCATGAAGGTCGGCTGCGGCCTGCCGATGGGGCCGTTCGAACTGCTGGACGTCGTCGGCCTGGACGTGTCGCTGGCCATCCAGCGGACGCTGTACAACGAGTTCCGGGAGGAAGGTTTCGCGCCGGCGCCGCTGCTGGAGCACCTCGTGACGGCCGGGCGGCTGGGCCGGAAGACCGGGAAGGGCTTCAAGGACTACTGATCAGCGCTCGGCCACCTCGCCGAGGACCGGCTTCACGTCCAGGACCGGGGTGCCGTCGATGGCTTCGAGGCCGGTGACCGTCAGCGTGCCGTCCTCGACCGCCGTCACCGTGACCGTGTGGAGGCCGATCGGGTTCGGGCGGTCGGGGGAGCGCGTCGAGAACACGCCCTGCACGGGCCGGTCCGGGTCGCTGCGCGGGTGGACCGCCTGGACTTCGCGGTCCGCTGCGTGCAGCCAGGTCAGCAGCACCAGGCGATCGCCGGGGCGGAGGTCGGCGGCCGCGGTGTGGAACTGCGGGTCGAACACCACACGGGCCGGTGGCGCGCCTTCGTCGCCCTGCTTCGGCGCCGTGGTCAGGTCGAGGGCCGACTCCACCCGGGCCACCGGCCGCACGGGGTAGGTCGTCACCGGTAGTAGCCCTCGACCGGTACGCGGGCCTCGTCGAACAATGCCGGGCCCTCCAGCTTCGCTCCGGCCCACGTGAGCGGCGGGCGCAGGGTGAGGAACTGTTCCGTCGACAGCGCGTACACGACCCGCCCGAGCCCGGACCGCTCGATCGCGCCGGTGCACATGCCGCACGGCTGGGTGCTGGTGAACATCGTCGTGGCCGCCGCGGTTTCCGGGTCCAGGTTCTGCGCCGCCCAGCGGGCCAGCTTCAGCTCCGGGTGGGCCGTGATGTCGTTGTCGGTCAACGAGGTGTTGCGGTCCTCGGCCAGGATCTTCCCGTCGGCGTCGGCCAGCAGGGAGCCGAACGGCGGGTTGCCGTGTTCCTCGCGCGCCTCGCGGGCCAGTTCGATCGCCCGCCGCAGCAGGGCTTCTTCGGTGTCCTTCACCGGTTCTCCTTCCAGGATGCGGCCACCGCCGCGAGGTCCCGCCACGCCACCTCCGGGTGGAGGGTCTCGGCGGGGTCCGAGTCGAACGGGTCGAGCACGACGGTGTCCGCACCGAGTGCCCGCAGCTGTGCCAGGTCGTCGAGGACCTGGTCGAGGGTGCCTTCGCCGGCGCGCCGGTCCGGCCCGGTCACCGGGGCACCGGTCACCCGCAGCAGGATCCGGGGCGCGAAGGCCGGCACCGGCCGGTCGCCGGCCAGCTTTTCCAGGCGCGCCAGGCCTTCCCGGAACCCGGCCGGCGTCAGCCGCAGCGGGTGCCATGCGTCGCCGAGCTCGATCGCCCGCCGCAGACCCGCGTCGCTGTGCCCGCCGAGCCAGAGCGGGATCGGCCCCGCGCGGTAGTCGTCGTGCCCGGCCCAGGCGGCGCGGATCGCCCGCAGGTGTTCGGTCGTGAGCTTCCCGCGCCGCTCGAACGGCACGCCCAGCGCGTCGAATTCCTGCTTCGCCCAGCCGATCCCGGCGCCGAGCACGAGCCGGCCGCCGCTGAGACTGTCGAGGTTCGCCGCCATCCGCGCCACCAGCAGGGGATGCCGGTACGGCACCACCAGCACCGTGGTGCCCAGCCGCACCCGCTGCGTCACCCCGGCCAGCCAGGACAATGTCGTGAACGGCTCGTAGAACGGCGCCGGGTACTGCCCGGCGACGTCCGGCGTGATGGCGACGTGGTCGGACACCATCAGCAGGTCGAAGCCGAGCCCCTCGACCGTCTGCGCCCAGGCGCGCAGCACGCCCGGGTCCGTGCCGGGCCCGAAGTTGGGGACGTTCACGCCGATCTTCACGCCGAAAGGCTATCGACGTTTTGCCCGGATCCGGAAGGGAACGATCACGGCGTTCGGCCCGTTCGGCCGTGGATCCCACGGTATCTTCGGCCCATGACCGAGAGTCTCGATCCGACGGACTGGGCCATCCTGGCCGAGCTCCAGCGCGACGCCCGGTTGCCGCTCACCGAGCTGGGCCGCCGCGTGAACCTCAGCGCGTCCGCGGCGACCGAACGGCTCCGGCGGCTCGAGGCGGCGGGCGTGATCACCGGCTACCGCGCGGAGATCGACCTCGGCAAGGTCGGCTACCCGGTGCTCGCCGTGGTCCGGCTCAAGTACCCCGGCAGCCGGCACGAGCCGTTGCACAAGCTGCTCGCCGAGCGTTCGGAGATCCTCGAATGCCTGCGCACCACCGGCGACGACTGCTACACGCTCAAGATCGCCGCGGCCTCGATGGCCCACCTCGAGCGCACGGTGGACGAGCTGTGCCAGTTCGGCAGCACGACCACCAACCTTGTCTACAGCCGGACGTTGCCTTACCGCGGACCCCGGGAGCCCGCCCGTGACCTCGATTCCTGACCGGGTCCTCGTCTACGGCGTGACCGGCTCGGGCAAGTCGACCCTCGCGGCCCGGATCGCCGAGCGGACCGGCCTGCCCTACCACTCCGCGGACGACCTCAGCTGGCAGCCGGGCTGGGTCCCGGTCCCCGACGACGAACAGCGCCGCCGCATCACCGAGGTGTGCGCGGGGGAGCGCTGGGTCCTCGACGCCGCCTACGGCAAGTGGCGGGACATCGTGCTGGCCCGCACGCAGCTGGTGGTGGGCCTCGACTACCCGCGCTGGCTTTCCTTGAGCCGCCTGGTGCGCCGGACGCTCGCGCGGGTGGTGACGCGCGACCGCATCTGCAACGGCAACGTCGAGTCCGTCCGCCAGGTGTTTTCGGCGGACTCGATCATCCGCTGGCACTTCACGTCGTTCGCGAGCAAGCGGGCGCGCATCCGGGCGTGGGCCGCCGAGTCACCCGGCCCGGTCGTCGTCCGGCTGAGGTCCCCGCGCGAGACGCGCCGCTGGCTCGAGACCCTCTGAGGTCAGGCGCCCGGCGGCAGCAGCGGGCCGCCGCTCCAGTGCTGGAACACCAGGTTCGTGTGGACGCGGGCGACCTCGTCGCGGGCGGTCAGCTCGTCGAGGACCAGCCGCTGCAGCTCGCCGGCCGAGCTGGTCGCCACGTGCGCGAGGAAGTCGTCCGGCCCGGTCAGGTGGTAGACCGCGCGCACCTCCGGCAGGGAGAGCAGGTGTTCGATGAACGGGTCGACCAGCGGCCGCCGGTGCGGGCGGACCTGAACGAACAGGAACGCCTCCAGCGGGCGGCCCAGCTTGGCCGCGTCGACCGACGCGTGCTGGCCGGTGATGACGCCGGTGTCCCGCAGCCGGGCGACGCGGTCCAGGCACGTCGACGGTGCGATGCCGACCGCGGCCGCCAGGTCCTTGTTCGTGATCCGGGCATCGTTCTGCAGCAGCCGCAGAATCTCGAGATCGACCGGACTCAGTTCGACGGAAGCGGACATCGCCGAATGATATCCGAGACTGTTGCCCCCGGTCCGGTGAAAGCTCGACCATGCTGGCATGACTTCCTCGCTGCGCACGCGAGCCGTCCACGCCGGCCGTGACGACCTCACCGACCTCGGCGTGCACGCCGCCCCGCTCGACCTGTCCACGACCTACCCGTCCCGGGACAGCGCCGCCGAAGCCGCCCGGATCGACGCCTTCGCCGCCGGCGCGGAGCTCGACGGCCCGCCGATCTACGGCCGGGTCGGCAACCCGACCGTCGAACGGTTCGAGCGGGCCCTCGCCGAACTCGAGGGCTTCGAGCACGGCGTCGCGTTCGCCAGCGGCATGGCCGCCGTCTCGGCCTGCCTGCTTTCCGCGGTGGCGCAGGGGAAACGGCACGTCGTCGCGGTCCGGCCGCTGTACGGCTGCAGCGACCACCTGCTCGAGTCCGGACTGCTCGGCACCGAGGTCACCTGGGCCGCGCCGGACGCCGTCGCCGCCGCGCTGCAGCCGGACACCGGGCTCGTGTTCGTCGAGACACCGGCGAACCCGACGCTGGCCGAGGCGGACATCGCCGAGCTGGCCCGTGCCTGTGGCGAAGTGCCGCTGCTGGTGGACAACACGTTCGCCACCCCGGTCCTGCAGCGCCCCGGCCACCACGGCGCCCGGATCGTCCTGCACAGCGCGACGAAGTTCCTCGGCGGCCACGGCGACGTGATGGGCGGGATCGTCGCGTGCGGCGCCGAAGAAGCCGCGCGGCTGCGCCAGATCCGCTTCGCCACCGGCGGCGTGCTGCACCCGCTCGCCGGATACCTGTTGCTGCGCGGGCTTTCGACGCTCCCGCTGCGCGTGAACGCCGCCTCCGCGACGGCCGCGACGCTGGCCTCGCGCCTCGGCGAGCACCCGGCCGTGACCGCCGTCCACTACCCGCGGATCGGCGGGCCGCTGGTGGCGTTCGAGGTCGACGGCGACCCGCACGCCCTGATCGGCGCGGTCCGGCTGATCACGCCGGCCGTCAGCCTCGGCAGCGTCGACACGCTGATCCAGCACCCGGGTTCGATCAGCCACCGGATCGTCGACGAGGGCGACCGCCACGGCGCCGGCGTCTCCGACCAGCTGATCCGGCTCTCGGCCGGGCTCGAGGACGTCGAGGACCTGTGGGCCGACCTGGAGCAGGCGCTGAAGGCGCTTTAGCCGCAGCAGCCGCCACCACAGCAGCCACCGCCGCCGGCCGGGGCCGCGGGACCGCTCGCGGCCCCGGTGAGGGCGACGGTGGTGAGCAGCTTGACGGTGTCGGCGTGGCCCTCCGGGCAGGTGGCCGGCGCGCCGGATTCGCTCATCGGGCGCAGGAGTTCGAACGTCTCGGTGCACTCGCGGCAGCGGTAGGCGTAGGTCGGCATGAGCGTGATTATCGCCGGACGCGCCCGCCGGAGCCATCCCCGGGTTCGGTCGATCGGTGGGAAGCTGGGCGCGTGCAGCCGCCTCCGCTCGCCGACGTCCCGCACCTCGGCCAGGTCGTCCCGTCCCTGCTCGCCGCGCTCGGGGTGCCCGGCTGCGCGAACACGCTGGCGGTGCCGGAGGTGCGCAGTGCCGGCGTCCTGCTCGTCGACGGGCTCGGCTGGGAGCTGCTCGCCGAGCACGCCGCGGACGCCCCGGTGCTGGCCGAGCTGGCCCGCGAGCCGCTGCGCGTCGGCTTCCCGTCGACGACGGCCGCCGGCGTCGCGGCCATCGGGACCGGGCTCGCCTCCGGCGAGCACGGCATGGTCGGCTACACCTTCGAGATGCCGGGCACGGGCGTGCTCAACGCGTTGCGCTGGTGCAGCCACGAGGACGGCAGCGACCTGCGCGGCGCCCTCCCGCCCCGCGAAGTGCAGCCCCTGCCGACGACGTTCGAGCGGGCCGCCGCGGCCGGGATCGACGCCGCGGTGGTGTCTTCGGCCAAGTTCCGCGACACGGCACTGACCCTGGCCACCCAGAGCGGGGCGCAGTACGCGGGGGTGCACGCGCTGGGCGACCTCGCCGCGCGGACGTTGTCGGTGCTCGGCGGGCGGGCGTTCTGCTACGCCTACCACAGCGAACTCGACCTGCTCGGCCATGTATACGGACCCGGGTCGGCCGCCTGGCGGATGCAATTGCGGCAGGTCGACCGCCTCGTCGAGTCCCTTGTGGACGGTCTGCCGCCCGGCGCGCTGCTCGCGGTGGTGGCCGACCACGGGATGGTGGCCGTCGACGACAAGCTCGACCTCGAAGACGCGCCCGAGCTGCTGGCCGGCGTCCGGACGTTCGGGGGCGAGGTCCGGGCCCGGCACGTCTACACCGAACCGGGCGCGGCCGCGGACGTCCTCGCGGCCTGGCAGGCGGTGCTGGGCGAGCGGGCCTGGGTGCGCTCGCGGGAGGAGGCCGTCGCCGAGGGCTGGTTCGGGCACACGGTCAGCGACCGGGTGCTGCCGCGCATCGGCGACGTCGTCGCCGCGGCCCGCGGCCGGTTCGGGATGGTGCGGGAGCTCGCGGAAGCCGTCGAGTCGTCGCTGATCGGCCAGCACGGCTCGCTGACCACCGCCGAACAGCTGGTCCCGCTGGCCCTCGCCCAGGGCTGACCCCGCTTTCCTCGAACGTGCCCCGGCGGGAACTTTCGCCGTCCCGGTGCCGACTCGTCCACTGCGTACCGGACTGACGGGAGTGGGCGGGATGAGCGTTCTGGACGGGATCGGGGTCGTCGGGGCGGGCGGCGAGGGACGGGCCGTGGCGGCCTACCTCGCCGCGCGGGAGCTGCCTGTGCACCTGTACACCCGGGATCTCGCGGCGGTGCGGGAGATCGCGTGCCGCCGGGAGATCGTCGCGCACGGGGTGCTCGACGGGCGGTTCCCGCTCCGGGAGGTGACCGCGGACCCGGCCGGGCTGGCCGCGCGGGCCGTCGTCCTGGTCGCCACCGTGACCACGGCTTATCCTTCGGTCGCGACGCGGATGGCACCGTACCTGCGCCCGGGGCAGGTGGTGGTGCTGTTCTCCAGCAAGCTCTGCGGGAGCGTCGAGTTCGCCCACGCGCTCGCCGCCGCCGGAGCACCGGAGGTCGACGTCGTGGAGACGGACGCGCTGTTCGCCGCCCGGCCGTCCGGGACCGGCGGGGTCACGGTGCTGGGCGTCAAGGGCTGGAACCTGATCTCCGGCTGCACCGAGGCCGCCGTCGCCCGGCACGCCGGCCTGCTGCGCGAGTGGTTCCCGATGCTGGAGCTCGCGCGCAACCCGGTGGAACGCGGCCTGCACGACTTCGGTGCGGTCGCGCACGTGCCGATCGCCCTCGCCAACCTGGGCCCCATCGACCGGGCGGAGGAGCTGCTCTTCTACGTCGAAGGCGTTTCGCCGCGGACGATCGCCCTGCTGGAGCGCACCGAAGCCGAGTTCGCCGCCGTCGCGGAGGCCTACGGTGCCCGGCTGCTGCCCATGACGGAGGTGCTCGACCGGTACTACGGCTGCCCGGCCACGACGTTGCTCGACGCGCTGCGGACCGTGGAGCCGTACCGGACGATCGCCGCGCCGACCAGCCTCGACCACCGTTTCCTCAGCGAGGACATCCGGTCCACGCTGGTGCCGCTGCAGGCGCTGGCGCGGTGTGCCGGGGTCGCCACGCCGGTGGTGGACGCGGCGATCACGATCATGTCCGTGCTCGGCGGGGAGGACTTCCGCCGCACGGGCCGGACGTTGCGCCGTCTCGGGTGGGACGGCCTCGGCCACGACGCGATCCTGGGCCGGCTGCGGTCCGGGGAGCGGGTGGCGGACCGGGCCGCTTGAGCCGGGTGGGGCATCTCGCGTGATGGGGCGGGCATCTCGCGTGATTGGAGGGTCATCTCGCGTGATTGGACGGACGACTCGCGTGCCTGGAGGGTCGACTCGCGTGCCTGGAGGGTCGGGTTGCGTGCCTGGAGGGTCGGGTTGCGTACCCAGGGGGTCGGGTTGCGTGCCTGGAGGGTCGGGTGTGGGAGGGGCGGGTGGCTGAGGGGGCGGGCTGTGGGGGGCCGTTACCGTCTGGGGGTGCCACGACGCAACCGTCCCGGCCGCCGCTCGGACGGTGGGCCGCCGCCCGAGCGGGAGCTCGGTGCCGCCACCGGGTGGGCCCGGGCCGAGTCCGGCGCGGACGGGGACTGGCTCGTGCGGACCGTGCCCGGGAGCCAGGCCACCAAGGTCTACCGCTGCCCCGGCTGCGACCACGAGATCCGGCCGGGGACGCCGCACCTGGTCGTCTGGCCCGCCGACGAGACCGGCTCGGTCGCCGACCGCCGGCACTGGCACCGCGCCTGCTGGGAAGCCCGCGCCCGGCGGCGGCCCTCCCGCCGCTATTGACTCCGGCCTGAGCCGCCGGTGATGGCCCGCAGCAGCCCGCCTTGGCGGTGGCCGGACCCGTCCGTTGGGCCCGGCCGACGGCCCTCCCGCCGCGCCTGACTTGCCGGTGATGGGCCGCAGCGTCCGCCCCTCCCGGCGCCCGGGCCGGGGGAGTGGGTGCTTCGCTCTGGAGTTGTCAAACAGCCGCCGGCTCAGCGCCGGTAGTGCCGGGACATCGCGCCGTCGTACAGCTCCTCCGTGTACTCCGTGAAGCCCAGGCGCTCCGCCACCCTCACGGATGGCTTGTTCGCGATGCTCACGCTCGCCAGCACCGGCACCGACGGCAGCTCCCGGGCGCACCACTCGAGGACCGCCTGCCCGGCCTCGACCGCGTACCCCTTGCCCCACGCCGACGGCCGGAAGCGGTAGCCGAGGTTGAGCACCTTCTCGCCGTGGAACTCGCGCAGCCGCACGCCGCACAGGCCGAGGACCTCGGTGCCGCCGCGTTCCAGGACCGCGGGGTAGCCGAAGCCGTGCTCGGCCCAGTGCGCCAGCCACTCCGAGAACATCTCCGACGCGCGCGGGACGTCGGGCGGGTCGGGGTGGAAGCGGTTGGTGCGCGGGTCCGTATGGATGTCGACCATCGCCTGCCGGTCCGCCTCGTGGAGCGGACGCAGCAGCAGCCGGTCGGTTTCGATGTCGGTGAACACATCGGCGAAGCTAGCGAGGGGGTCCGACAAAATGACGCGCATGACCGAACTCCCGCTGGTCCTCCTCCACGCCTTCCCCCTGGATTCCCGCATGTGGAACGCGGTGCGCGCGCCCCTCGCTTCACACCTTCGGGTGATCACCCCGGACCAGCGCGGCCTCGGCCGCTCGCCGCTGCCGGAGACCGATCGCGAACCGAGCCTGGAAGACGCCGCGCGGGACGTCGTCGCCCTGCTCGACCGGCTGGAACTGGACCGCGTCGTGCTCGGCGGCTGCTCGATGGGCGGCTACCTCGCCATGGCCGTGCTGCGGCTCGCGCCGGAGCGCGTCGGCGGCCTCGTGCTCATCGACACCAAGGCCACGCCCGACACGCCCGAGGCCGCGCAGACCCGGCTCGACGTCGCCGCCCGCGTCGAGCGGGAAGGCACCGAGGCCTGGCTCGCCGAGGCGAACCTGCCCACCCTGCTGGCGGAATCGACGCGGGAGCAGCGTCCCGAGCTCGTCGAGACGGTCCGCGGGATCATCGAATCGCAGCCGCCCGCCGGCATCTCGTGGACGGCGCTGGCCCTGCGGACCCGGCCGGACTCGCTCGGCCTGCTGCGGGACTCCGGCGTTCCCGCCCTGGTCATCGTCGGGGAAGAGGACCCGATCACCCCGGTGGCGGCCGCGAGCGCGATGGTCGAGGTCATGGACGGCGCGACGCTCGTCGTGCTCCCGGACGCCGGTCACCTGACCCCGCTGGAAGACCCCGCGGGCGTGGTCGAAGCGATCCTGTCCTGGTACCCGGCGACTCACGAGAAGTAGGCGTCGAGCGCGGTGCGGGCTTCGGGAAGCCGGTGCGGGAACCGCCGGGCGATCACGAAGCGCCAGGCGACGGCGAAGAGTTCTCGCACCCGCGTGTACGCGCGAAGAGCTTCTTCGGACACGGAGGCGGGGTAGGCGGCCAGGTACTCCGGGCCGCCTTGCCGGCCCAGGATGCCGAGGTCCCAGGCGAGCGGCCCGAGCCAGGTGTCCTCGAAGTCCAGCCAGCACGGCCCGGCCGGGGTCGCGATCAGGTTGCCGGGGTGCGCGTCGCCGTGCAGCGGCTGGACCGGGCTGTCCGGCAGCGCGGCTTCGATCCGGGCGGCTTCCTCGCGCAGGCGGGGGTCGAGGCCGAACCGCCCGAGGAGTCCATCGAGCTCGGCCAGCGGCCCGCGGCGGGGCAGCTCGCCCGGGTATTCACGCAGGGCCGCGTGCACCTCGGCGAGGGAACGCGCGACGACGTCCGGGGCGTACCGGTGAGCCGGGTCGTGCGGGGTGTGGTGCCAGAGCGTGACCGGCAGCCCGTCCGCGAAATGCGGCCCGGCCGGGGGATCCGCCGCCGGTGAGACGACGAGCACACCACGGTCGGTGAGGAACCGCGAGAGGGCGACATCGCGCGCGAGCCAGGCCGCCGGTTCCGGCCGGAGCAGCCGGGTCGTCGCGGGCACCCTGGCGACCAGCGGACCCAGTCTCACCAGCACGTTCGACCCCTCGTGGAGCACATCGGGCTCGTGCTCGGGCAGCCCCAGCCGGCCGGCCACGGCGCGGGCCGCGCGGACCGCCGCGCGGGTGTAGTCGTCGGCCACGCCCCGATCTTGCCAGCCGGTGCGCGCGACTGTCGGTAGCGAGGGCTACGATCCCCCTAAGCCGCCGGACCGGGTCTTCCCGGGCCCCGGTGGCACGACGATGACCACCACAAGGTTTCAGTGTTGGAGGCAGGAGTGACGGCCGTAGCCCCCAAGCCGATCGCCACGCGCCCGTACCCCGCGCGCGAGTCGGTTAAGGGTTCGTACCTGCTGCGGTTGTTCCGCACGACGGACCACAAGCAGATCGGGATCATGTACCTGGTCACGTCGTTCGCCTTCTTCATGGCGGGCGGCGCGATGGCCATGCTGATCCGCACCGAGCTGGCGCGGCCGGGGCAGCAGTTCCTGTCCCAGGAGCAGTACAACCAGCTGTTCACCATGCACGGCACCGTGATGCTGCTGCTGTACGCGACCCCGATCCTCTTCGGCTTCGCGAACTTCGTGCTCCCGCTGCAGATCGGCTCGCCGGACGTCGCCTTCCCGCGGCTGAACGCGTTCTCGTACTGGCTGTACCTCTTCGGCGGCCTGATCGTGATGTCCGGCTTCCTGACCCCGGGTGGCGCCGCCGACTTCGGCTGGTTCGCCTACACCCCGCTGTCGGACGCCATCCACTCGCCCGGCGTCGGCGCCGACCTGTGGATCTCCGGCCTGGTGGTCGGTGGTCTCGGCACCATCCTCGGCGCGGTCAACATGATCACCACCGTGGTCTGCCTGCGCGCCCCGGGCATGACGATGTACCGGATGCCGATCTTCACCTGGAACATCCTGGTCACCAGCATCCTGGTGCTGCTCGCCTTCCCGATCCTGACCGCGGCCCTGATGGGCCTGCTGGCGGACCGGCACCTCGGGGCGCACGTGTTCGACCCCGAAAACGGCGGCGTGATCCTCTGGCAGCACCTGTTCTGGTTCTTCGGCCATCCCGAGGTCTACATCGTCGCGCTACCGTTCTTCGGGATCGTGTCGGAGATCTTCCCGGTGTTCAGCCGGAAACCGCTGTTCGGCTACAAGAGCCTGGTCTGGGCGACGCTGGCCATCGCGGCGCTGTCAGTCGCGGTGTGGGCGCACCACATGTACGCCACCGGTGCCGTGCTGCTGCCGTTCTTCTCCTTCATGACGTTCCTGATCGCCGTCCCGACCGGCATCAAGTTCTTCAACTGGATCGGCACCATGTGGAAGGGCCAGCTGTCCTTCGAGACGCCGATGATCTTCTCGATGGGCTTCATCGTCACGTTCCTCTTCGGCGGCCTGACCGGCATCCTGCTGGCCGCGCCGGCGATCGACTTCCACGTGTCGGACAGCTACTTCGTCGTCGCGCACTTCCACTACGTGCTCTACGGCACGATCGTGTTCGCCACCTTCGCCGGCATCTACTTCTGGTTCCCGAAGATCACCGGCCGGATGATGGACGAGAAGCTGGGCAAGTGGCACTTCTGGACCACGTTCATCGGCTTCCACGGCACGTTCCTCGTCCAGCACTGGCTGGGCGCCGAGGGCATGCCGCGCCGGTACGCGGACTACCTGACCAGTGACGGCTTCACCACGCTGAACACGATCTCCACGATCGGCGCGTACATCCTCGGCGCCTCGACGCTGCCGTTCATCTGGAACGTCTTCAAGAGCTACCGGTACGGCGAGATCGTCACGGTGGACGACCCGTGGGGCTACGGCAACTCGCTCGAGTGGGCGACGTCCTGCCCGCCGCCGCGGCACAACTTCACCGAGCTGCCCCGGATTCGCTCCGAGCGGCCGGCGTTCGAACTGCACTACCCGCACATGATCGAGCGCATCCACAACGAGGGTGAGATCGGTTTCTTCGGGAAGCAGAAGGTCAACAGCCACGCGGCGCCGTCGCAGCTGCTCACCGAAGCGGTGATCCCCGGGGATCACTCGAACGACAACGCGAGCGAGCAGGGCGACAAGTAACACCCCGATCGAGTGAGCGCGTGCCCGGCTTATGTGAAGCCGGGCACGCGCTCTACTTATGTTCGACCCCGGACCGGCAGACTGATCGGGCAGCGTTGCCGAACGAGGGATGACGAGAGTGACCCAGACCCCCGTCCTGATCACGACGACCGGCCCCGACAAGCCGGGCGTCTCGTCCGTGCTGTTCGCCGTGCTGACCCGGCACGACGTCGACGTGCTCGACGTCGAGCAGGTCGTCATCCGCGGGCAGCTCGTGCTCGGGGTGCTCGCCGGGGTCTACCGCGACCCGGAGGGGCTGCAGGAGACGGTCGAGCAGGCGATGGCGTCCGTCGGCATGCAGGTCGACGTCAAGATCGGCATGGCCATCGGGGACGATCCGTTCGCGCTCGGCCGCCGGGACTCGACCCACGTCCTGGTCGTGCTGGGCCGCCCGGTGACCGCGCGGGGCTTCTCCGAGGTGGCGCGCCGGCTGGCGTCGCTGGGCGCCAACATCGACGCGATCCGCAGCGTCGCCGACTACCCGGTCACCGGCCTCGAGCTGTACGTCTCGGTCGACGAGGACACGCTCGAAGCCGACGCCGCGTTGCGCTCGGAGCTCGCCGACGCCGCCGTCGAGGCGGGCGTCGACATCGCCGTGGAGCGGGCGGGCATCACGCGCCGGGCGAAGCGGCTCGTCGTGTTCGACGTGGACTCGACCCTGATCCAGGGCGAGGTCATCGAGATGCTGGGCGCGCACGCCGGGGTCGAGCCGGAGATCCGCGAGATCACCGAGGCGGCCATGCGGGGCGAGCTGAACTTCACCGAGTCGCTGGAACGGCGGGTCGCATTGCTGGCCGGGCTGCCGGCGACGGCGATCGACGAGGTCGCCGCGTCGATCGAGCTGACCCCGGGCGCGCGCACGACGATCCGGACCCTCAAGCGGATGGGCTTCCGGACCGGCGTGGTCTCGGGCGGGTTCACCCAGGTCATCGACGGTCTGGTGGCCGAGCTGGGGCTCGACTTCGCGGTGGCGAACGAGCTCGAGATCGTGGACGGCAAGCTCACCGGGAAGGTCATCGGCGACGTCGTCGACCGGGCAGGCAAGGCGAAGGTGCTTCGCCGCTACGCCGCCGAGTACGACATCCCGCTCGAACAGTGCGTCGCGGTCGGGGACGGCGCCAACGACATCGACATGCTGTCGGCCGCGGGCATGGGCGTCGCGTTCAACGCGAAACCCGCGCTGCGGGAGGTGGCCGACACCGCGCTGTCGCACCCGTACCTCGACGCCGTGCTGTTCGTCCTCGGCCTCACCCGTGGCGAGGTGGAAGCGGCCGACGCCGCCGACGGGCTCGAGCTGATGCGTCCGTGAGCAGCGTTCTCGACCCCCTGGGCGCCCGCTACGCCTTTTGGCTGGGGCTCCCGGCCGAAGACACCTCGGACACCTCCGACGAGCTCCCCGGCGAAGTCCGGGCGATGCCGGTGATCCTCCGCATCGAGCGGGCCGAGCCGCCGGGCCGCACCCCGCTGCTGGAGGCGGCGGCCGCGGCGGCGCTGGCGGTCTGCCTCGACGAGCGTTCCCGGCCCGGCGGCGAGTGGGCCGAGCCGGTGCACGCGTGGCTCGACAACCGGATCCGGAAGGTCGCGCGCCGGGCGAGGGGCGCGCATTGGGCGGCCGTCCAGGACCTGCCGGGCATCACCGTCGAGGTCGGGGGCGCCGAGGCGCGCGCCCTCGTGCCGGGCCTGGTCACCGAGACGCCCAAGGACGTCGCGCGGCTGCAGATCTCGGGCAGCGAACTGCCGCCCGACGAGCCGGGCCCGATCCCGGACGGCGTCCCGTTGCTGCTGCTCAACCCGCACGTGCCGATGACCGTCGGCAAGGCCGCCGCGCAGGTCGGCCACGCGACGATGATCCTCGCCGCGCTGCTGGGCGACGCCGAACGGGCCGCCTGGGCCGCGGACGGGTTCCGGGTCGCTGTCCGGACGGCGAGCCCAGTGCAGTGGAAGGAACTGCACCCCGGCGACGATCCCGAGGGCGCGTGGCGGCGCGACCGGGTGATCGCCGTGCGGGACGCCGGGTTCACCGAAGTCGACCCGGGCACGATCACGGTTCTTGCCCAGTGGGAGCCGGAACAAGCGGCTCTCTGACCCGGTTGGAGCGGGCATGGCACTGGAAGTGGAACGCACGGGCGAGCACGCGTTCGTCGGGCGCAACGAGCGGGGCGCGGAGGTCCGGCTGGGCCGCAAGGGCGCCGAAGGGGCGTTCTCGCCCGCCGAACTGCTGCAGATCGCGGCCGCGGGCTGCAGTGCAGTCACCGCTGAAGAGCTGATCGTCCGGCGGATCGGGGAGAACGCGAGGTTCCGCGTGGATGTCACCGCGGACCGGCGTGAAGGAGCTTCGGAGCTGGACGCCGTGCACGTTGCTTTCGATGTCGACGTGTCGGCTTTGCCAGCGGATCAGCGGGAAGCGCTCGCCGGTGCCGTGGATCGCGCGATCGAGCGGCTCTGCACGGTGAGCCGGACGCTCAAGAAGGGGATTCCGGTGACGGAGGAGTTCCCGGCTAGCTGAGGTACTTCGGCAGCTCGAGCCGATCGGCGGCTTCGGCGAGCTTCTCGCGCTCTTCGTCGTTCATGAACGCGGTGAGGGCGCCGCAGTCAAGGCAGGCGCGGCCGTAACCGACGTCGAACGTCGGGGTGCGTGCGAAGAACTTCGGCGCCGCGTAGGTCAGCGTCAGGCTGAACATCCGCTGTCCGCTGGCTCTCAGCTCGCCGAGCGGGCCGAGACGCTCCGAACCGCAGACCGGGCAGCGCACGTCAGTTCTGGCCGGATTCCCAGACGACGTAGGCCTGGTCGGCGTCGGTCGTCATGGCCTCGATGAACTTCTCGTTGTCGAAGCCGGGCAGGGCCTGCAGGCGCTCGATGAGCGCGTCGGCCGCCGGGTCGCCGCTCGGGACCGCCGTGCCCTTGCCGTCGGTGCCCACCAGCATGAAGAAGACGTCTTCGTTCCACGGGCCGTCGGGGATGACCCGCACCATCACCGACGACAGGCCGGCCCACGTGACGGCCTCTTCGCTGCCGTCCGCGAGCCGCCGCCGCACTCCGGTGTCGTCGACGCTGACGGTCCGGGACTGGGCGCTGGACGAATCCTGGGTCAACCGGTGCTCCCTTGTTGCTTCGGTGGCTTCACCGTACCGGGCGCGGCTGTGGACCGCGTCACGCGGGCGCGGCTGCGTCGAGGCGGCGCAGCGCTTCCCGCACCACCTTCGGGTCCATCGTGGGCCAGAACGGCGGCAGGGACGCGCGCAGGAAGCCGCCGTAGCGGGCGTTCGCCAGCCGTGAATCCAGCACCGCCACCACCCCGCGGTCGCTGACCGCCCGGTGCAGCCGCCCGGTGCCCTGCGCCAGCAGCAGCGCGGCATGCGTGGCCGCCACCGTGAGGAACCCGTTGCCGCCGCGGGCTTCCACCGCGCGCTGCCGCGCCGAGGACACCGGGTCGTCCGGGCGCGGGAACGGGATCCGGTCGACCACCACCAGCTGCAGCGACGGCCCCGGCACGTCCACGCCCTGCCACAGGCTCAGCGTGCCGAACAGGCACGTGCGCACGTCCTCGGAGAACTTCTGGACCAGCAGCGATGTCGCGTCGTCACCCTGGCACAGGATCGGGAAGTCCAGCCGCTCGCGCATCTCCTCGGTGGCCTGCTTGGCCGCCCGCATCGAGGAGAACAGCCCGAGCGTGCGCCCGCCCGCGGCCTCGATCAGCTCGGCCAGTTCGTCCATTGTGGACGGCGTCAGGCCGTCGCGGCCCGGCGGCGGCAGGTGCTTGGCCAGGTACAGGATGCCGTTGCGCCGGTGGTCGAACGGCGAGCCGACGTCCAGGCCGGTCCACTTCGGGCCCGAGTCGTCCGACGGCGCTTCCTTCTCCGTCGCCGCGCCCGGCGCCTGCTCCACCTTGGCTGCGCCCGGCGGGAGGCCCCACTGCCGCGCCATCGTGTCGAATGTGCCGCCCAGGGTGAGCGTCGCCGACGTCAGGATCGTCGTGTGCTGGTTGAACACGCGCTCCCGCAGCAGGCCCGCCACGCCCAGCGGCGCCACCTTCAGCGCCGGCGGCCGCGGGTTCGACGAGTACTTGTCGCCCGACAGCCAGACGACGTCGCGCTGGTGCGCCTGGTCCTCGTCGAACGCCTCCAGCAGCCGGACCGCGGTGTCGTGCACCTCGTCGAGCAGCGACCGCGCCAGCTTGCGCGCCGTCGCCCCCTCGACGTCCTCCTTGCGGTCGGAACCCAGGGCGGTGATGCATGCGTGCGCGGCGTCGCGGACCGCCGGGATCGCGCCCTTCAGCGGCCGCGGCAGCTCGTCCATCCGGCCCGGGGGCAGGTCGTCGACGATCAGCGCCAGCCCGTCACCCGCCTCCAGCAGGCGGTCGGCGACGTCGGCGTCGATCAGCTTGCCGCAGCGGCGCGCGGCGGACGCGCACATCGCGCTGGTCAGCTCGCCGGTGGCGACCGAGGTGACCCGGTCGACCAGGTCGTGGGCCTCGTCGATGATCACCACGTCGTGGTCCGGCAGCACCTGATAGCCCTGCAGCGCGTCGATCGCCAGCAGCGCGTGGTTGGTCACGATGACGTCGGCGCGGCCCGCCTCGGCGCGGGCCTTCTCGGCGAAGCAGTCCGTGCCGATCGGACAGCGCGAAGCGCCGAGACATTCCTTCGCCGTCACCGAAACCTGACGCCACGCCTGGTCGGAGACGCCGGGGACGAGCTCGTCGCGGTCGCCGGTTTCGGTGTCCGACGCCCACTCCCGCAGCCGCGTGACCTCCTTGCCCAGCCGTGAGACCGCGAACGGGTCGAACAGCTGGGCGTCCTCCGGCTCGTCCGGCGCGCCGGAATCCAGCCGGTGCAGGCACATGTAGTTGCGGCGGCCCTTGAGGATCGCGAAGGTCGGCTCGCGGCCGAGCGGCTTCTTCAGCGCCTTCGCCAAGCGCGGCAGGTCGCGGTCGACGAGCTGGCGCTGCAGCGCGATCGTCGCCGTGGAAACCACGACCGTCGCTTCCTTCTCGACGGCGTGGCGGATCGCGGGCACGAGGTAGGCCAGTGACTTGCCGGTGCCGGTGCCGGCCTGCACGGCCAGGTGCTCACCGGTGCGGATGGCGCGGCCGACGGCGTCGGCCATCTGGACCTGCCCCGGGCGTTCGGCACCGCCGACGGACTCCACCGCGTGGGTGAGGAGTTCGAGGACGCCGGGGAAATCGGTTCGGGCGGGCACAGCGACACACATTAGCCGCCACCACCGACAGAGATCGGTGCTCCGTCGCGAACGGGCCACTCGCGTCGCGGGACCTCCCGGACGGAAGGTCCCGCGACGAGCGATCAGTCCTGCTTGCGGCCGGAGACCAGCTTCCAGGTCAGCGGCAGCAGCCCGGCGGCCACGACGATCTTGATCGCGTCCCCGATCAGGAACGGCGTGACGCCCTTGGCGAACGCGGTCGGCAGGTCGAACCCGGTCGAGGCCATCAGCCACGGCACGCCGAACGCGTAGATCACGACGTTGCCGAGCACCATGGTGCCCGCGGTGCGCACCGGCGTCCGGTCGCCGCCGCGGCCGGCCAGCGCGCCGACCAGTGCGCCGGCGAAGACGAACCCGACGATGTAGCCGGCGCTGGCGCCGGACAGGCCCGCGGTGCCGTGCTGGAACCACGGCACGCCCACCGCGCCCACCAGCAGGTACACCAGCATCGACGCGGCACCGCGCGACATGCCCAGCGACGCGCCGACGAGCAGCGCGGCAAACGTCTGGCCGGTCATCGGCACCGGGCTGCCCGGCACCGGGATGGTCAGCTGCGCGGCGGCACCGGTGAGCACGGCACCGCCGGCGACCAGCGCGATGTCCCGCACGAGCGAGCCGGGCACGAGGTCGGCCAGCACGGGCCGCTTGCCGGCGAAGGACAGCGAAGACACGAAACCTCCCGAAGTGAACAGGCGACGCCCGAGGTTAACGCTCGTTACCGTCCCGCGGACCCGCCGAGTTGCGTTCCTCACCGGCCACTCGTCCGGGTGGACCCGATCAGGGCGGCCGCCGGACCGGCCGATGACGAAGGGGGCGAGGTGCGAACCGTCACGGAAGCGAGGAGACCGGAGCATGCGAACCGCCAGGAAGAGGACATTTCGGTTGCTGGCCGTGACGACACTGGCTGTTCCGGTGCTGGGTGCCGCGGCCCCCGTGACGTCCACCGGATGGGCGGCTTCCGGCTCGGTGGACGTGACGATCGACAACGAGCACGTCGTCACCGGCGACCTGGCCAAGTGCAGCGTCGACGGGCCGTACCGGGGCTGGACGCAGGGGGGCGCCACCGGTGACGTCGCCGTGTTCGGCGCCGGCGACAGCGAGTGCGGCCGGTCGGAGGGCGTGTCGGTCGCGCAGGCGTCCGGGCGCCGCTTCCGGGCGGCCGTGCTGCAGCGCTACGGCGGTCCGGAGATCACCGTGCGCACGTACTCCGTGAAGTGCGCGACGACGGCGACCGGCAGCCTCGGCGAGGTGTCGGTCGGCGCCGTGGAGGGCATCACCGTGCCGGAGCAGATCCCGCCGAACCACCGGATCGTCATCCCCGGCGGCGCCGCGGGCACCGCGCTGGCGACGGTGACCCTCAACGAGACCGTGACGCCCCAGCCGCCGGACGGCAGCCTGGTGACGCACGCGGTGCACATCAAGCTGTTCCCGCAGGGCGGCCCCGCGAGCGGCGACATCTACCTGGGCACGGCCGCCTGCGACCCCTTCGGGAAGAAGTAGCTCAGGCGGTCGCGAAGCGCGAAGCCGCGGCGACGAACTCGCCCGCCCGCGCGGCCAGGTCCGGCAGGCTGCCGCCGGAGGAGAGCGCGTCGCCCAGCAACGGCGTCGCCGCGGCGACCGCGATCGCGCCCGCGCGCAGGTAGCCCTCGACGTCGGCCAGGTGGACGCCGCCGGTCGGCACCAGCGGGACGTCCGGCAGCGGCGCCCGCACCGCACGCAGGTACGCGATCCCGCCCACGGCCGCGACCGGGAACACCTTGACCGCGGCCGCGCCCAGCCGCCACGCCTGGTCGATCTCCGTCGGCGTCAGCGCGCCGCAGATCACCGGGGTGTCCAGTGCCGCAGCGCGCTCGAGCACCGCCGGGTTGACGGTCGGCGTGATCAGGTACGCGGCACCGGCGTCCACCGCGACGTCCACATCGGACGGTTCGCGGACGCTGCCCGCGCCGATCAGCGCGGCTTCGCCCAGCGCCAGGCGCAGCGCGGTGATGGCCGCGGGCGCGCCCGGCGTGGTCAGCGTCGCTTCGAGCAGGCGGACACCCGCCGCGTGCAGCACCATCGCCGCGTCGGCGAACCGCGAAGCGTCCGAAGCACGCAGGATCGCGACCAGCCGGTGTTCCGCCAGCGCCGCCTGCAGGTCCTTCACGCGGCCGGGCCGACGACGGCGGTGCCGGTGTAGGCGACACCCGCCTCGTCGAAGTCCTTCAGCGTCGCGTCGACGGTGGGCTGCGAGCCGCCGACGGTCAGGTCCAGCAGCACCCGCACGCCGAAGCCGGCCTTCTTCGCGTCGAGCGCCGTCGCGCGCACGCAGAAGTCCGTCGCGATGCCGACGACGTCGACGTCGGTCACGTCGTGCTCGCGCAGCCACGCCTCCAGGGACTTCCCGTCCCGGGCCGCGCCCTCGAAGCCGGAGTACGCGGCGCTGTACTCGCCCTTGGAGAACACCTCGCCGATCGGGACGACGTCGAGGGCGGCGTGGAACGACGCGCCCGCGGTGCCGGCGACGCAGTGCACCGGCCAGGAGTCCTTGAAGTCCGGCGTCTCGCTGAAGTGGTCACCCGGGTCGATGTGGTTGTCCCGGGTCGCCACCACGTGGCTGTAGCCGCCTTCCGCGGCCTGCTTGGAGATGCCGGCGGCCGCCGCGGCCCCGCCCGGCAGGCCGAGCGAACCCCCTTCGCAGAAATCGTTCTGCACGTCCACCACGATCAGCGCGGTACCCATCGGTCGGACTCCCTCTCAGAGAAACAACGTGGGGATGGCAGGCTCGCCGTGCGAGAGCTTGAGGCCCTCCCACGGCAGGCTGACCAGGCCGCGGCGCAGCCGCTGCCTCGCGTCGTCGAGCGTAGGCAGGCCGGGCTCCGGGCGGCCAGCGCGCAGCAGCGGGATCTGCAGCGGCCGGTCGTTGTCGTCCGGCTCCGGCGCGCCCGAACCGGACGCCCAGACGACCTCCTCGACCGCCGTGCCGGTGCTGCGGTGGCGCCGCAGGGCGGACTTGCGGCCGCCGCGCGACTCCTTGTGCGCGCTGCGCTTGGCGACCGGCTTGCCGTCCACCTCGACCAGCTTGTAGACCATCCCGGCGGTCGGCGCGCCGGACCCGGTGACCACCGAGGTGCCGACGCCGTAGGCGTCCACCGGCTCCGCGCGCAGCGCCGCGATGGCGTGTTCGTCGAGGTCGCCGGACACCACGATCCGGGTGTCCTTCGCGCCGAGGGCGTCCAGCTGCTCGCGGGCGCGGCGGGCGAGCGGGCCGACGTCACCGGAGTCGATCCGGATCGCGCCGAGCTCGGGGCCGGCGACCCGGACGGCGGTCTCGATGCCCGCGGTGATGTCGTAGGTGTCGACCAGCAGCGTCGTGTCCGCGCCCATCTTGTCCACCTGGGCGCGGAAGGCCGCCTCCTCGCTGTCGTGCAGCAGCATGAAGGCGTGCGCGACGGTGCCGCGGGTCGGGATGCCGTAGCGGCGGCCGGCCTCGAGGTTGGACGTCGTCGCGAAGCCGGCCAGGTAGGCGGCGCGCGCGGCCGCGACCGCGGCGTACTCGTGCGTGCGGCGGCCGCCCATCTCGATGATGGGACGGCCGTGCGCGGCGCCGGACATCCGGGCCGCCGCCGACGCGATCGCGCTGTCGTGGTTGAGGATCGACAGGACCAGCGTCTCCAGCAGCACGCATTCGGCGAACGAGCCGGTGACGGTGAGGATCGGCGAGCCGGGGAAGTACAGCTCGCCCTCGGGATAGCCGTCGATGTCCCCCGAGAACTCGTAGTCGGCGAGCCAGGCGAGCGTCGCGTCGTCGACGACGGCGGTCGCTTCCAGCTGCGCCAGTTCGGCGTCGGTGAAGCGGAAGTCCGCGATCGCGTCGAGCACCCGGGCGGTGCCCGCGACGACGCCGTAGCGGCGGCCGTCCGGCAGCCTTCTGGCGAAAACTTCGAACACGCAGGGCCGCGCGTGCGTCCCGTCGGCGAGCGCGCTGCCCAGCATGGTCAGCTCGTAGTGGTCGGTGAGCAGGGCAGTGCTGGCCGTGGCCGGTTCCGGTGAACCCATGGGGTAAGCCTATTCACCCACATGGCCGGACCTGGCGCGGCGTACCCCGTGACCCCCGTGACACCATGGGGTGCATGTCCACGCCTGTCGCATCCGAACAGACGCAGGTCGAACCGGCCGGTGCGGAAGTCGCCGAGTCGGACACCCCCTGGCGGACCGTGGTCTGGAACGACCCGGTCAACCTCATGTCGTACGTGACCTACGTCTTCCAGAAGCTGTTCGGCTACAGCCGCGACCACGCCACCAAGCTGATGCTGGACGTGCACCACAAGGGCAAGGCGATCGTGTCGTCCGGCAGCAAGGAGAAGGTGGAGACCGACGTGGCGAAACTGCACGCGGCCGGCCTCTGGGCCACCATGGAGCAGCCTTCGTGAACGGCTGGCGGCGCAAGGGCGCGGTGATCCACGCGGGGTTCGAGCAGCAGGAAGCGGCCGTGCTGCGCGGCCTGGTCAGCCAGCTCGAGGACATGCTCACCGCGCGTGCCGAGGAGGCCCCCCAGGACGAGCTCGCCGAGCTCACCGGCATCCGGACCGGGCCGACCGAGTCCCCGGACGACCCGGTGCTCTCGCGGCTGCTCCCGGACTTCCACAAGCTCGACCCGGACAACCCGTCGCGGGAGGACATCGACTCCTCCGCGGCGATGCGGTCGCTGCACGAGCCGGAGCTGCTCGACATCAAGGTCGGCGTGGCGAAGATCGTGCTGGACACGCTGCCCCGCGACGGCGGCCACGTCCGGCTGACCGAGGAGCAGGCCGACGCCTGGCTGGGCGCGCTCAACGACGTCCGGCTGGCGCTGGGCACCGCGCTCGACGTCACCGAGGACATGCCCGACGAGCTGCCCGAGGACGACCCGCGGGCGCCGCACCTGGGCGTCTACCACTGGCTGACTTGGGTGCAGGAGACGCTGATCCAGGCGCTGACCGGATGATCACCGACGTGCCCGGTGTCCTCGTCGGGCACCACGAGCGGGTCGGCGGCGGCTGGGCCACCGGGACGACGGTGGTCCTGGTCCCCGAGGGCGCGGTCGGCGCGGTCGACCAGCGCGGCGGCGCGCCCGGCACGCGGGAGACGAACCTGCTGGAGCCCGAGAACCTGGTGCAGCGGGTCAACGCCGTGTGCCTGTCGGGCGGGTCGGCGTACGGCCTGGCCGCGGCCGACGGCGTGATGCGGTGGCTGGCCGAGCGGAACCTGGGCTTTCCCGTCGGGACACAGCCGCACGAGGTGGTGCCGATCGTGCCCGCGGCGGTGCTGTTCGACCTGCCGCGCAGCGACTGGGGCAACCGGCCCGACGCCTCCTTCGGCTACGCGGCCTGCGAAGCCGCTTCGGGCTCCTTCGCCCAGGGCACGGTCGGCGCGGGCGCCGGGGCGGCTGTCGGGTCGCTGAAGGGCGGGATCGGGTCGGCGAGCGAGGTCGTCGGCGAGTTCACGGTCGGGGCGCTGGCGGCGGTCAACGCGGCCGGCGAGGCCGTGGACCTCTCGACGGGCCGGGCGTACGCGGCCGACCACGGCGATTTCGGCGTCACGTGGCCTTCGCGGGCGGCCGACCTGCCGTCCCGCCGGACGGACCTCAACACGACGATCGGGGTGGTCGCGGTCGACGCGGCCCTGTCCAAGGCCGAGGCGCGGCGGCTCGCGGTCGCGGCGCAGGACGGGCTGGCGCGGGCGGTGCGGCCCGCCCACTCGATGTTCGACGGGGACACGGTGTTCGCGCTGGCCACGGGCGCGCACGAGCTGCCGGACGCGAGCGGCCCGTTCGGCGCGGCGGCCCGGCCGGCGGCCCTGGACGCGCTGTGCTCGGCGGCCGCGCGGGTGTTCGCCCGGGCGATGGTCCACGGGCTGCTGGCGGCGACCACGGCCGGCGGGGTGCCCGCCTACCGGGACGTCTGGCCGGAGGCGTTCGCGTAACGCCGGGCGGCCCCGCTCGGATCATCCTGGGGTGCAGCTCGACGAAAAGTGGGTCGTCCGGATCCACGACGACAACGTGAACAGCCACGCCGGGGTGGCACTGGTGCTGGCGGAGCTGCTGGAGCTGCCGGCCGAAGAATGCCGGGCCGCCGCGGAGCGGATCGGCACGACCGGCTCGGCGAGGCTCGACCCGCTGCCGGCAGGCCCGGCGGAGGACTTCGTCGCGGCTTTGCAGGTCCGCGGCCTGCGCGCGACCCTGGAGCCGGCCCCGTGACCGACTTCGCGCACGTCACGGCCTGGTCCGGGTGCGTCCGGATCGCGTTCGCGCCCAACACCGCGTCGGTGCTGCACGGAATGCTCTCCGACGTCGCGGCCCGGCTGGGCGGCTCCGGGCGGAAGGGCATCGCCGACACCACGCTGTTCCCGGACGCCTACCGGTACCGCAAGCCGAGTGCCGCGTTCCGGGACCGGCACGGCGCGGCGATGCGCGCCGAAGTGGTGGCCGCGTTCGACCGGGTGCTCGGTGCGTGGTCCGGCGGGACGGAGCTGGAGCTGGATCTGGCGGGCGCCCGCGACCTGCGGCTCGTGCTCGCCCACGCCCAGTCGGCGTACCTGCGGAAGCCGCGCTGGGAGGTGCCGGCCGACGAGCTGTTCTCCACGCGCTGGGGTGCCGAACTGAAGTTCGCCTGGCTGCAGGAGCTGGAAAGCCACGTCGCCGCGGCGGCGCTGGCCCGGGACGACGTGCCGGTGTTCCTGGAGCTCTGACCCGTCAAGCGCCGGGGAAGGGGTCCTCGGGCAGGGCGTCGCCACCTGCTTCCAGGTTCGCCGCGCGCACGGCCGCGATGTACTCCTCGTCGATCTCGAGGTCGATGCCGCCGACGGAGAGGATCGGCCCGAGCGACGGGTGGATCTCCAGCGGGCCCAGCTCGGTGCTGCGCGGCAGGCGTTCCCAGATCTGCTTCGGCCGGTTCAGCGTCCAGCGGCTGCAGGCCAGCAGCGTGACGTGCCGGTCGGTCACCATGACGAGGAAGCCGACCCGGGCCCGCATCCGGTTCACGTACAGCGACATCCCGGGGATCACGTACTGGATCCGCTCGTCCGTGCCCAGGTACATCCGGCACCGATCGCGCACCTTCGACGACAACGGCATCGGCCCAGTATCCCGGGAACCGCTGGTGAGCGGTATATCTCATCATCTGGACGCGCTTTGTCCACCACCTAAGATGTCGGTGTGCTCCGGATCCGCCGTGAACTCGTCGACGAGATCGTCGCCCACGCCCGCCGTGACCACCCCGACGAGGCGTGCGGGGTGATCGCCGGGCCCGAGGGCTCCGACTCACCCGAGCGGTTCATCCCGATGCTGAACGCGGCCCGGTCGCCGACGTTCTACGAGTTCGACTCCGGCGACCTGCTGAAGCTCTACCGCGAGATGGCCGCGAACGACGAGGTGCCGGTGGTCATCTACCACTCGCACACCGCGACCGAGGCGTACCCGTCGCGGACCGACGCGAACATCGCGGCCGAGCCGGAGGCGCACTACGTGCTCGTCTCCACCCGCGACCCCGAAGTGCACGAGTTCCGGTCGTACCGGATCGTGGACGCCGAGATCACCGAGGAGCCGGTCGAGATCGTCGACTGACCTGTCGGAATAAACCGCCGCGCCACCGGCGTCTGCGTGTAAGAACCCACCGGAGGTAAGAACCCATGGCCGTGACCGTCTCCATCCCGACGATCCTGCGCACCCACACCGGCGGCGAGAAGTCCGTCGAGGCGAAGGGCGCGACCGTCCTCGAGGTCATCGACGACGTCGAGGCCCGGCACGCCGGCATCAAGGCGCGCCTGGTCAAGGAGGAGAAGCTGCACCGCTTCATCAACGTCTACGTCAACGACGAGGACGTGCGCTTCGCCGGCGGGCTCGAGGCCGAGGTCAAGGACGGCGACACGCTGACCATCCTGCCCGCCGTGGCCGGTGGCTGATCGATGGCTCGCTTCGAGTCCCTGCTCGACGCGCTCGGCGGCACCCCGCTGGTCGGGCTGCCCCGGCTCTCCCCGACGCACGACGTGCGCCTGTGGGCGAAGCTGGAGGACCGCAACCCGACCGGCTCGATCAAGGACCGGCCCGCGCTGGCCATGATCGAAGCCGCCGAGCGTGAAGGCAAGCTGCGGCGCGGCTCCACAATCCTGGAGCCGACGTCGGGCAACACCGGCATCTCGCTGGCCATGGCCGCCAAGCTCAAGGGCTACGGGCTGGTCTGCGTGATGCCGGAGAACACCTCCACCGAGCGCAAGCAGCTGCTGCAGGCGTACGGCGCGCGGATCGTGTTCTCGCCGGCCGCGGGCGGCTCGAACGAGGCCGTCCGGCGGGCGAAGGAGCTGGCCGAGGCGAACCCGGACTGGGTGATGCTCTACCAGTACGGCAACCCGGCCAACGCCGACGCGCACTACCGCGGCACCGGCCCGGAGCTGCTCAAGGACCTGCCGACGCTGACGCACTTCGTCGGCGGCCTCGGCACGACCGGGACGCTGGTGGGAGTCGGGCGGTACCTGCACGAGGCCAAGCCGGACGTCCAGATCATCGCGGCCGAGCCGCGCTACGGCGAGCTGGTGTACGGCCTGCGCAACCTCGACGAGGGGTTCGTGCCGGAGCTGTACGACGCTTCGGTGCTCAACGGGCGGTACTCCGTGGGCGCGTACGACGCGCTGCGGCGCACCCGGGAGCTGCTGGAGCACGAAGGCATCTTCGCGGGCATCTCGACGGGCGCGGTGCTGCATGCGGCGCTGGCCGTGGCGGAGAAGGCCGCGGCCCGGGGTGACGCCGCCGATGTCGCCTTCGTCGTCGCGGACGCCGGGTGGAAGTACCTGTCGACCGGGGCGTACGCGGGATCGCTGGACGAGGCGGCCGAGCGGCTCGACGGGCAGCTCTGGGCTTAGGCATCCTGACGGCATGAAGGTCATCGGGCTGCTCGGCGGGATGAGCTGGGAATCCTCGGCCGAGTACTACCGGCTCGTCAACGAACGGGTGAAGACCGCCCTCGGCGGCTTCCACTCCGCGCACACCGTGCTCTACTCCGTCGACTTCGCCGCCGTCGAAGCCATGCAGGCCGAGGGCCGCTGGGACGACGCCGGTACCGAGCTCAACCGCGCCGCTCGCGCGCTGGAAGCGGCCGGGGCCGACTTCGTCGTGCTCTGCACCAACACCATGCACAAGGTCGCCGACCGGCTCGAAGACGGCCTCGGGATCCCGCTGCTGCACCTCGGCGACGCCACGGCCGCGGCCGTCAAGGCCGCCGGGATCCGCCGCGTCGGGCTGCTCGGCACCGGCTTCACCATGGGCCAGCCGTTCTACCGCGACCGCCTCGCCGCGCACGGCCTCGACGTCCTCGTGCCCGGCGAAGAAGACCGCGACCTCGTGCACCGGGTCATCTACGACGAGCTCGTGCTCGGCGTCGTCAAGCCCGAGTCCCGAGAGGCCTACCGCGGGGTGATCGCGCGGCTCGTCGACGCGGGCGCCGAGGGCGTCATCTACGGCTGCACCGAGATCGAGCTCCTCGTCGGTCCCGAGGACTCCCCGGTGCCGACGTTCCCCACGACCCGCCTGCACGCCGAGGCGGCGGTGGACTACGCGCTGGGCACCACCTCGCTGCCCTTGCCGCCGACGTGAGCCTCGTGCTGAGCGACGCACTGCCGCCACAGCCGCTCGCGCTCCTCCGCCGTGAACAGCGCCGCCGGGATGCCGAACACGTCACCCGCCGCCGTCCACCAGTCCTCCGGTGACCCGATCAGCTCCTTCACGCCGTGCCGGTTCAGCGTCAGCGCCCGGAGGGTGTCGACGCCCGTCGCGTCCCGCCGCTGCAGCACGCAGACCCGCACGAAGCCGGACTCCGGCGAGGTCGACAGCCATGCGTGCTTCTCGGCGAAGTCGGCCATCTCCGCGGGACCGGGCGCGAAGTCGAAGCCGGCGAAGCTGCCGGAAGGGTCGTGGTCGAACCGCCAGCCGCCCGGCGCCACCTCCGACGGTCGCAGCCGGTAGGTGTGCGGGCCCTGGACGTAGGTGCCTTCCCGGAGGGGGAGCGGCTCGTGGATGCCGTCACCCAGCCCGGCGTCCACCAGCCAGGTCGCCGACGGGTCCTCGGGCAGGCCGGTGACGGTCAGGGCCAGGTGGTTGCGGTCGACGTTCGGCGCGTCCGCCGCGCTGCCCTGCACCCCGCCGAGGTGCCGCGTGACCTGGTAGCCGAGGGCGCGGAGTAGGGCCGAGAAGGCGCCGTTGAGGTGGTAGCAGTACCCGCCGCGGCCCTGCAGGATCCGAGCCGAAGACGCCGTGGGCTCGAGCGGCGTCGTCCGCCCGAGCTGGATCTCCAGCGGCTCGTACGGCACGCGCTCCACGTGGGCCGCGTGCAGGCGCCGCAGCGCGGCCAGGCCCGGCGGTTCCGGGTCGAGGCCGAGCCGCTGCAGGTATCCGGTGACGTCGAGGTTCCCCATGCCCGCCACGCTAGCGGCGACCACCGACAAAACTCCCGGATCAGGGATTTCACCCGAGGTGGACCGCCCGCACCCGTCGTAGCCTCGAAGACGTGAGCACACTGACCCCCGCCCCGGAAACCGCCGCCGCCAAGCGCGTGCTGCCGCCGAAACCGATGGCGGCCGCGATCGTCGCGCTGTCGTTCACCCTGCTGCTCTACCTGGTCGAGCTGGTGGACGTGATCCTGCCCGGCGACCTGGACCAGGGCGGCATCCACTCCCGCGTGCTGTCCGGCCTCGACGGCGTGCTGTTCGCCCCGGTGCTGCACGCCGGCTGGTCGCACCTGTTCGCGAACACCGTTCCCGTGCTCGTGTTCTCCTTCCTCGCGATGGCCGCCGGGATCGGCCGGTTCGCGCTGGTCACGGCCATCATCTGGGTGGTCTCCGGGCTCGGCGTGTGGCTGCTCGGGCCGTCGGACGGCGTCACCGTCGGCGCGTCCGGGCTGGCCTTCGGCTGGCTCGCCTACCTGCTGGTCCGCGGCCTCTTCAACCGCGCGGCCGGGCAGATCCTGGTCGCCGTCGTGCTGCTCGGCGTGTGGAGCGGCATGCTGGCCGGGCTGCTGCCCGGCAACCCCGGCGTCTCGTGGCAGGGGCACCTCTTCGGCGCGCTGGCCGGCGTCCTCGCGGCCTGGCTGACCACCCGGCGGTCCCGCAAGGCCGCCCCGGCGCCTGCGGGTAACCTCGAAGGGTGACACCTTCGCCCGCCGATGCCCCGATCGGCGTGTTCGATTCCGGCGTCGGCGGGCTGACGGTCGCCCGCGCGATCCTCGAGCAGCTCCCCGCCGAGCAGCTCCGCTACGTCGGCGACACGGCCCACAACCCGTACGGCCCGCTCCCGATCGCCACGGCCCGCAGTTACGCGCTGGCGGCGCTCGACGAGCTCGTGGAAAGCGGCGTGAAGGCGCTGGTGATCGCCTGCAACACGGCGTCGGCGGCCTGCCTGCGCGACGCGCGCGAGCGGTACGACGTCCCGGTGATCGAGGTCGTCCTGCCCGCCGCGCGCCGCGCCGTCGTCGCGACGCACACCGGCCGCGTCGGCGTCATCGGCACCGAAGGCACCGTGCGGTCGCGGGCCTACGAAGACGCCTTCGCCGCGGCGCCCGGCATCACCCTGACCAGCGTCGCCTGCCCGCGGTTCGTGGACTTCGTCGAGCGGGGCATCACGACCGGGCGGCAGGTGCTCGGCCTCGCGCAGGGCTACCTGCAGCCGCTGCTCGACGCCGAGGTCGACACGCTCGTGCTCGGCTGCACCCACTACCCGCTGCTGCAGGGGGTGCTGCAGATCGTGATGGGCCAGGAGGTCACCCTGGTGAGCAGCGCCGAGGAGACCGCCAAGGACCTCGTCCGCGTGCTCACCGAGCGGGACCTGCTGACGAGCGGGGAGACCGCGCCGCGCCACGAGTTCCTCGCCACCGGCTCGGCGGAGCCGTTCACCCGGCTCGCGCAGCGCTTCATGGGCTTCGCCCCGGGTGTCCTCGCTCCCACGACTGCCTGAACCGCCGTGCGGACGCTTAGGGTGTCGTCGTGCGACTGACCATCCTCGGGTGCTCCGGCAGCATCCCCGGGCCGAACGCCGCCGCGTCCGGTTACCTCATCGAAGCCGAGGGCTTCCTGCTCGGCCTGGAACTCGGCAACGGCACGCTCGCGCAGCTGCAGGCCGTGGCCGACCCGTTCGACCTCGACGCCCTCGTGCTCACCCACCTGCACCCGGACCACTGCGCCGACGTCAGCGCGCTCACCGTCCTGCGGCGCTACCACCCGGCGCCGCCGTACCCCGCCCGGCCGCGCCTGCTGCCGCTGTACGCGCCGCCGGACGCCCCGGTCCGGCTGGCGAACGCGTACGCGCCCAACGAGACCGAGCGGGCCACCACCGACCTCTCCGACGTCTACGACTTCCACCCGCTGCGGGCCGAGCCGTTCCGCATCGGGCCGTTCGAGGTGGTCGCGGTCGAGGTGGACCACCCGACCCCGGCGTACGGCCTCCGGATTTCCTACGGCGGCCGGATCCTGGCGTTCACCGGCGACTCCGGCCCGTGCGCGGCGCTGAACGAGCTCGCGGACGGCGTCGACCTGCTGCTCGCGGAAGCGTCGTGGACGGACTCGGCGGAACGGCCCCCGGGGGTGCACCTGTCCGGCAAGCAGGCGGGCGAGCTGGCGCGCGACGCCGGTGTCGGGCGGCTGCTGCTGACGCACATCGCGCCGTGGACCGACGCCGGCGCGGTCCTGGCCGAGGCGTCGGCCGGGTTCCCCGGGGCCGAGGTCGTCAAGCAGGGTGCCGTCTACGACGTCTGAGGGCCGGTCATAGAGTGCACTGGTGGCTCGTAACGATGGCAGGACCGACGACCAGCTCCGCGGCATCAAGATCACCCGGGGGTTCCAGCAGTGGCCGGCCGGGTCGGTGCTGATCGAATTCGGCAACACGCGGGTGCTGTGCGCGGCGAGTGTGACCGAAGGGGTGCCGCGCTGGCGGGCCGGGTCCGGCCTCGGCTGGGTGACGGCCGAGTACGCGATGCTGCCGTCCGCGACCAACACGCGCAGCGACCGCGAGTCGGTGAAGGGCCGCATCGGCGGCCGCACGCACGAGATCTCCCGGCTGATCGGCCGGTCCCTGCGGGCGTGCATCGACCTGGCGGCACTGGGCGAGAACACGATCGTCATCGACTGCGACGTGATCCAGGCCGACGGCGGCACCCGCACGGCGGCGGTGACGGGCGGGTACGTGGCCCTGGCGGACGCGATCACGTGGCTGGCGGCGGCGAACCGCCTCAATGACCCCCAGCCCCTGTCGTCATCGGTGGCGGCAGTGAGCGTCGGCGTGGTCGACGGCCGGGTCCGGCTGGACCTGCCGTACGAAGAGGACTCCCGCGCGGAGGTCGACATGAACGTCGTGGCGACGGACGCGGGGACGCTGATCGAGGTCCAGGGAACCGGCGAGGGCGCGACGTTCGCCCGGTCCACTTTGGACACGATGTTGGACATGGCGCTGGCGGGGTGTGCGGAACTGACCCGGCTGCAGAACGAGGCGCTGGCGCTGCCGTACCCGGGTGAGCTGCCGGAGCCGCGTCCGGACAAGAAGAAGGGCGCGAAGTGACGAAGCTGCTTCTGGCCACGCGCAACGCGAAGAAGCTCGGCGAGCTGCGGCGGATCGTTGCTGCGGAAGGGCTTTCCGGGATTGAGGTCATCGGGCTTGCTGATGTGCCTTCGTTTCCTGAGGCTCCGGAGACTGCGCCGGACTTCGAGGGTAATGCGGTGGCGAAGGCCCGGGATGCTGTTGCTGCTACGGGGTTGGCTGCTATTGCTGATGATTCCGGGCTTGCTGTTGATGCGTTGAACGGGATGCCTGGGGTGTTGTCGGCTCGGTGGTCCGGGCGGCATGGGGATGACGAGGCCAACCTGGATCTGGTGCTGGGGCAGCTTTCCGACGTGCCCGATGAGCGGCGGGGGGCGCAGTTTGTTTGTGCTGCGGCTTTGGTGTTGCCGTCGGGGGAGGAGACGGTGGTTCGCGGGGAGTGGCGGGGGACGCTGATCCGGGAACGGCGTGGGGGTAATGGGTTCGGGTATGACCCGATCTTCCAGCCTGATGGGGAGAGCCGGACGTCGGCTGAGATGGAGCCGGCGGAGAAGGATGCGGCTTCTCACCGGGGGCTGGCTTTGCGGGCTTTGCTGCCTGCGCTGCGGGATTTGGGTTAGATCAGTTTGACGCCGGGGCCGAGCTTTTCGGTGCCGATGAGCTCGGTGTCTTTGGCCTCGATGGTCAGTTCGAGGTCCGCCAGGGGACTGATATCAACAGGCGCGGTGAGCGAACTGAAGGAGAGCTTGCGTATTTGAGGAAGGGCAAGCGCGCGAAGGCTGGTCACTTCCAAACCGTAGAGGTACAGATCTTTCACGTGTGGGAAGCATCTGATGATGGTTTCGCCGGTTAGCTTGCCTCCTTCGTCATCGTAGAGAGAGACCTGCACGGGGCCGGTGATCGGCGCCGACTTGGTGAGAGTTTGAATCGGAATCTGGACCAGGCTGACAGCGTGCAGGTTTTGCAGTCGTGCAAGTGGGCTGAAGGATTTGGTGTGCCGTAGCTCGTTGAGAGTGATCTCTCTCAAGCCGGTTATCTCGCCGAATGCTTCGAGATCTTCGCAAGGTGTGTTTCGAAACAGCGCCAAATCCTTCAGGTTCTGAAGTTTTGCCAGGTTGTGTTCGCCGACGAACCGGTGGGCCGAATACAAAGAAATGGTCGCCAGTTCATGATGGTTGCTCAATGTGACCAGGTCGATGGTCGTTCCACCGCGGAGATCGCACTCGAATCGAATCAGGTGGGGCAGGCCCTCGAGTAAGCCGAGGTCTGTCAGCGGCTCAGCCATGGGCAGCCGGACGGCTAGCTCGGTCAGGTGCTTCAGGTGGTGCACGAGAGGCAACAGACGTGCGGCTCCGACAGTGATCGCTCCATCGGCCAGCGGTGAGTCGGCCAGTACCTCGACCGCATAGCGCTCCGGGTCGAAGTACTGCCACGCCTCGGCCAGCTGCCTCTGTACCGCGCGGCGAGGATCCTGCGCATAGTTGCGCAGGACCTTCAACGCATCCTCTCCGGCGGTCAGTGCTGCGGCCCGCACCGAAGCTGCCGCTACCGCGTCCGACAGGCCGTCCAGGCTCTCGGGAAGATACCGCAACACGCGATGCCCGATCGAGGCCAGCGATCGCGTCTCCCGCAGGCTTCGCGGCGGCACCAGTTGATCCTGGATCACCGTCTCGACCCGCGCGATCACCTCCGGGTCCGCATTGCTCACCGTCTCCAGGCAAGCGGCCGCCAGCAACCGCAGATGGCGTGCGTGGCGGGGTTCGTTGTCCGCCCGGTCCAGGATCCCGGTCAGCAGAGTCCCCACCTGGTGGTGCTTTGCGTGGCCGCACGCCATCACGAACGTCTCCCACCACGTGTCCAGATGCGCCCGGTCGATCAGCGTCTCCAGGTGGTCCTGTTCCGTCGCCTCATTCGCCGCCAAGCACTCCTGGAACGTCCGGTGCACGAAATCCACCCGGCCCCGCACCGGCTCCCGCAACACCCCGCTGCGCTCCAGCAAGTGGTCCAAGACTTCCGAAGGCGTGTGATCCACATGCGGCAGCGAAGGCAAGCGCAGCGCGACATGCGACAGCACCCGCTCCTTCGGCAGCTCCACTTTCGAAGCCAGCGATAGCCGCCAAGCCAGATCACCCAGCAGGATCTGCTTCTGCGCCTCCGTCAGGATCACGTCGATCCGCCGCTCGGCGTCCCGCAGGTGCAACAACATCGACAGCGCCTTGCGGTACAGATCCATCCGGTCCCGCGGCAGCTCCGATCGATGCGCCAGGTTCAACGCGCACAACATCGCGCACAGCAACGGACTCGCCGCGAGAGTCCGGAGGTGTGGCCGCGAATCGAGCTGGTTGAGCAGCCGCCGTTGGACCGCCGCCAGGTCCGTGTCCGGGCGGACCGTGCCGCCCGCCGCGGCCGCGTTGTGCCAGCGGGTCACCAATGCCTGGATGTCGTCCGCGTTCATCGGCTCCAGCAGCACGCAGCCGAAACCCTCCTGGGCCAGCCAGCGCTGGTCGGCCGCCGCCGTGCGGGAGGTCACCACGATCAGCGTGTCCGGGAACGTGGCGGTGAGCTTTCGCAGCCACGACTTCACTTCGCGGCGGTGACCCGTTCCGACCTCGTCGACGCCGTCGACCAGCACCATCGCCCGCCCGCTTTCGAGCACGCGGCGGGCCCAGCCCTCCGGGGGCGCCTGCATCGGCGCGATGTGCGCCAGGAACTCCTCCGGCCGCGGCAACGGCTCGGCGGCGAAGCTGCGCAGGCGGATCGGGAACGGTACCCGGCCGTTCCAGTCGGCGAGCTTCCCGGTGAAGCCCGCGCGGGCCGCCGTCACCGCCAGCCAGTCCAGGAGGGTCGTCTTGCCTGAGCCGGCTTCCCCGCGCACCAGGACGTGAGTGGTCCCGCTCAGCGCCGTCTCCACGCGCATGTTCGCGCTGCCCACGCGGTTCTGCCGCTTCTCGAACCACAGCTCGTCCACGCGTCGCTTCCGGGGCTGGCCCTCGGGCGAGACGCTCAAACTGAGGTACGCGACCGTCAGCGGCAACGCCGGTTGGTCGTCCATCGTCAGGCCGAGCAGCTCGAGCCGGTCGAGGTCGCGGGCGATCGAGCGCAGGTAAGCCGCTTCGAACTCGGCGTCACGATCGATGCCCTCCGGGGCCGCGAGGCTCGTCTTCGGCACTCGCGCCAGCAGCTCCTCGAGCTGGTCGCTCTGGCGGCTCAGCCGCCCCAGGACGTCGGCCAGCGCACGCGGCTGGAACGAAGGCAGGTGACGCACCACCTGCACCAGATGCCGGCACGCCTGGTCCAAAGCGAGGTCGTAGAGCGCAGCTGCCTTGGGCGCAAGGAGCCGCTCGCGCGGGAGGTCACCGCGGATTTTCCGGGCCAGCTGCTCCGGATCCGCGTCCGCCGCCAGCAATGCCTCGTCCGACAGGTCCGCCTTGGACAGCGCGTCTTCCACCGCGAGGAACGCCGCCTCGATCTCGTGCGGTGGCAGCGTCGAAAAACGGTCGGCGAGGACCGGCTCCAGCTGCTCGGCCACCTGCATGCCGATGTGCTGGACCAGGTTCTCGAGCTTGGCCCGCTCCAGCGGCCCCTTCAGCTCGGCCGCCGCCAGGTCGGCCAGGTCCGCGGACCGCTCGACGCCGGCCTTCCGCCGCTGCAGCCACGACTTCGCCGCCGCCGAGGCGATCCGGCCGCCCAGCTTCAGCGCCGGGCCCTCCAGGCTCGTCAACACTTCCTCCCACCCTCAGACCGCCGGATGATTCCGGCGGAACGGGGTGGGGGCAAGCCTGCGATCGGGTGGCGTCAGGACGCCAGGCCGAGGTCCCGGATCAGCTTGGCCACGTGGCCGGTCGCCCGGACGTTGTACCAGGCGTTGGCGATCTTCCCCTCCGGGTCGACCACGAACGTCGAGCGGATCACGCCCATGTACGTCTTGCCGTAGTTGCGCTTCTCGCCCCACACGCCCCACGCCTCGAGGACACCCTTCTCCGGGTCTCCCAGCAGGGGGAACGTCAGCTCCTCGTTCTCGACGAACTTCGCCAGCTTCGCCTGCTTGTCCGGCGAAATGCCGACGACCTGGTAGCCGGCGTCGTTCAGCTCGGCGAGGTTGTCGCGGAAGTCGCAGGCCTGCTTCGTGCAGCCCGGCGTGCTCGCCGCCGGGTAGAAGTACACGACGACGGACCGGCCGCGGAAGTCGCTCAGCGAGACCTCCTTGCCCGTGCTGTCGGGCAGGGTGAAGTCCGGGGCTTCGTCACCGGGGGAAAGGCGCTCGGTCATGCCCCGAGCCTAACGGCGGACGGTCAGGCGGGGCCACAATAGGTGACGGCCGCGGTTTCCGTCGCGCTCGGCCGGAGCTGCAGGCGCAGCTGCGTCTGCTCCTGCGGCACCGCGAACGCCAGCGTCAGGTGCACCGAACGCCCCGGCAGCACGTCCTTGCCCGCGTCGGTGATACCGGTGAAGCCCTGCGTGGTGTCCACGACCTGCTTGACCGGCGCCCCCGCCGCCGTGGCGGTCACCGTGAGCCCCGAAAGCTTGTACGTCGTCGAGCCTTCGTTGGTCAGCTCGACGTCGAAGGCCGCGCCGCGCGGGCTCTGCGGGTACGCCGACGGGCTGGGCCGGAACGACGTCGGGGAGCCGACCGAGATCGTGAGGCCGCTGGGGAACCGGTGGTCGGCGCCGAACTTGAGGTCGTTGCCCGCCTGGGAAGCCGACGCCCCGGCACCCGCGGGCGAGCCGGCCGCACCGAGGGCCGCGGTGCCCTCGTGCGCCGAAGGGACCCCGCACGCCACCGCCAGGCCGAGCAGTCCTGAGGTGAACATGATCTTGCACGTGCGCGCGAGCGCCATCGCGGGTACTCCAGTCGGCGGGTCGGGGTGCCGTTCGGCAACGGGGGATGCCGGGCGAACCCGCTCCACTCTGGCCGTGATCGCGCGCGGTTACGAGGCGCGACCGGGGGTTGTCGCGCACCTGGTGCCGCCCCGTGGCCAATCCGTGACCGGAACGGCACGGCTGGTGACAATCTTTGCCCACATGCCACTTAAACCGCGAGCGCGAACAACAGGATGAAGATCGCGACGCCGACCGCCCACGCGGCCATCAGCCAGCCGAAATCCCGGACCGGATCGACCGCGCGGCTCTCCTCGCCGGGCACGTACACGCCGCGCTCCTCGAACCAGTCCGCCCAGCGGGCGAACCAGCGCAACGGGTTGCGCGACGACATGCTCCACCTCCGGGAACCGGTTCCGCCGGTTACAGTACGGGTTCGGCCGGGTGCCCCGGAAGGCACCGGCGGCCGTCCATCCCGGACACCCCACGGTCGGGTGAACTTCGGTGGTGGCCGTGTAGAAGATCAGGCGAGCCCGTGACGCCGCAGCACCGAGACCGCACGGACGGTCGCATACCCCCGCCATTCGAGTGCCGCCGCGGGTGAATAGCTGGCGAAGTCGACCCGCCAGCCGCCGTCGTCCTGCTGCCCGCCGGCGAGCCGCCGCAGTTCGGCGTCGATGACGCCGGCGGCGAACAGCGCACGGGCCGGGCGATCCGGCAGCGGCGCGAAATCCAGGGCGCGCAGGGTTTCGCCGTCCGACCCGCCGGCCACCGGGACCAGGCCGTCGGCCGGGACGAACGCGGCCAGGTGGTCCAGCAGCGCGGGCGCCTCCCCGTGGAGTTCGTGGGCCGCGTCCGCGAACTGCACCGCGAAGGACAACGCGATCGCGTGCGGTGGCTCGGAAAGCTCGCGGATCGCGCGGAAGCAGTACTGCGTTGCCGCCGCCAGCCACGGGTGTTCGCGCACAGCCGCGTCGTGGCGGGCGACGCGCAAAGCCACCCCGGCGGCGAAGGCGGTGCTCTGGAGGGTGGCCACCGCCGGATCGGCCTGGGCCCAGAAGGGAGCGCAACCGGCCGGGTCCGCCACGGGCAGGGCGAACGGCAGGCCACCGTCCGGCCGGGACGCCGTCGCCAGCCAGTCGCAGAGCTTCGCCGCGTGCGGTGTCGTGGCCGGGGCGATCTCCTCGAACACCTCGAAGGCGTGCAGGGCGCCGCCGGGCTGGCTTTCCGGGGCCCGCAGGTCCGGCTCGAGGCCCCAGCCGTAGCCGCCGTCGGGATTGCGGTAGCCGTCGACCGCGGCCAGCACGGCGTCGGTGTTCGTCGCGCCGCCGAGCAGTTCGAAGCGGCGGCGGTCGAGGAGGCGGGCGTGCGTCGCCATGAAGGACGCCGCCGCGGGAAGGTTCACGGGCATGCGGCCAGCGTCGCACCCGGCGCCACCGGCCGTCTTGAACGGATCGGACGCTCAGGGCAGCTGCGGCCCGGCGGTGGCGGCTTCGCGCAGCCGCACCGCGTCCTGGCCGGGCGGCGCGCCGAACAGGCGGCGGTACTCCCGGTTGAACTGCGACGGGCTGTCGTAGCCGACGAGGTGCCCGACGCCGGCGACGTCGCCCGCGTCGGCCAGCAGCAGCGAACGGGCCTCCTGCAGGCGGATGCGCTTCTGGAACTGCAGCGGGCTCATCGCGGTCGCCGCCCGGAAGTGGCGGTGGAACGCCGACGCGCTCAGCCCGCTCAGCCGGGCGAGCTCCTCGATCCGCACCGGTTCGGCGTAGTTGCGCCGGATCCACCGGATCGCGCGGCCGACGTGGGCGGCCCCGCTGTCGGTCAGGCCGAGCCGGCGGACCAGGCCGCCGTGCGGGCCGGTCAGCAGCCGCCAGAGGATCTCCCGCTCGATCAGCGGCGCGAGGACGGGCACGTCGGACGGGTGGTCGAGCAGCCGCAGCAACCGCAGCACCGCGTCGAGCAGCTCCGGACCGGCGTCGCCGATGGCGATGGGGGACGCCGGTGGCGTGCGGGGCGGCGCTTCGAGCAGCAGCGGTGCGATCGCCGCGGGGCGCAGCGCGAGGCCGATGCCCAGCGCGGGCGTCCGCGGAGTGGCGCCGTCGAAGTGGCCGGTCACCGGCAGGTCGGTGCCGACCAGCAGGTACTGCCCGGCGCGGTACTCGTGCACCTGCTCGCCGAGCAGCAGCCGCTTGCCGCCCTGGGCCATGACGACCAGCAGCGGCTCGGCGAGCGAGTGGTGCGGCTCGCTCGTGTCCACTTTGGACAACAGGAGGCCGGGCACCGGGGTGTGCAGGTCGGCCCGCGCGTGCCGGGCGACGAGGTCACGGAGTTCTGCGAGCACGCGTCCAGGAAACCGGCATCGAGAGGATTGGGCAAGAGGGGGCCATGATCGGTCTACCGCTGAGCTGGGTGTTCGAGGTTTGCTGGGTTCCTTCCCCTCGTCAGGCAAGGAGAGTTTCGTGCCACTCGACCACTACGTCACCCTGGGCCGGTCCGGCCTCCGCGTCAGCCCGTTCGCGCTCGGCGCGATGACCTTCGGGGAGGACCCCGGTGGCGCCGGCTGCGACGTCCCGGAGTCCGGAAAGATCCTCGCGACCTACCTCGACCTCGGCGGGAACTTCGTCGACACGGCGAACTTCTACACCAACGGGCATTCGGAGAAGATCCTCGGCGACTTCTTCGCCGCCCGCCCGGGCCGGCGGGCGCGGGTGGTGCTCGCGTCGAAGTTCTTCGGCAACATGTTCCCCGGCGACCCCAACGGCGGCGGCGCCGGCCGCGCGTCGGTCATCGCCCAGCTCGACGAGACCCTCCGGCGGCTGCAGACGGACTACCTCGACCTGTACTGGCTGCACAACTGGGACCGCAGCACGCCGGTCGAGGAGACGCTGCGGGCGCTCGACGACCTGGTGCGCGCGGGCAAGATCCGGTACGTCGGCTTCTCGAACACCCCGGCGTGGGTCACCGCGCAGGCGCAGACGACGGCGCTGCTGCGGGGCTGGACGCCGTTGGTGGCGCTGCAGGTCGAGTATTCGCTGCTGGCGCGGACGGTCGAGGGCGAGCTGGCGCCCTTCGCGCTGGACCAGGGGCTGGCACTGGTGCCGTGGAGCCCGCTGAAGAACGGTTTCCTGTCCGGCAAGTACCGGCGGGGCGCTCCGGTGGCGGATTCCGCCCGCGCGGCCTTCGTCGGCGGTCCGTCCGAGGCGGAGTTCGCGGTGATCGACGCGGTCGCCGCGATCGCGGAGGAGGCCGGCACGACGTCGGCGGCGGTGTCGCTGGCGTGGCTGCGGGCCCGGCGCGGAACGGTGGTCCCGATCATCGGCGCGCGGCGGCTGGAGCACCTGACCGGCAACCTCGCCGGTCTCGACGTGACGCTCACGGCCGCGCAGCTGGCGAGGCTGGACGAGGTGTCGGCGCCCACGCTGGACTACCCGGCCCCGATGCACGGCGCCCAGCGGGCGATGCTGCAGTTCGCGGGCGCGACCGTCGACGGTGAACCGTCCACTGTGTACCCGCCGCTGCTGCAGAGCGCCGTCCGTTATTGAGCTCGGCCGCGCGACTCAGCTGCGGAACGTCCGCCGGTACGTGTCCGGCGGCACGCCGACCGTCCGGTTGAAGTGCCGCCGCAACGTCGTCGCCGTGCCCATTCCCACCGCCTCCGCCACCGCGTCGATGCCCGCGTCCGTGTTCTCCAGCAGTTCCTGGGCCCGTCTGATCCGCTGGTTCAGCAACCACTGCAACGGTGTCGTGCCCGTGGCCGCGCGGAAGTGGCGGGCCAGGTGGCGGCTGCTCATGTTCGCCTGGCGGGCCAGGTCCGCCACCGTCAGCGGGCGGTCGAGGCGGGCCGTGATCCACGGGAGCAGGGCCGCCAGGGGGTGGTCGTCGCGGGCCGGGACGGGGGCCGGGACGAACTGGGCCTGGCCGCCCGCCCGGTGCGGCGGGACCACCAGGCGGCGGGCGATCGCGTTGGCCGCCGCCGGGCCGTGGTCGGCGCGGACCAGGTGCAGGCACAGGTCCATCGCCGCCGCCTTGCCCGCCGAGGTGAGCACCTGGCCGTTGTCGACGTAGAGGACGTCCGGGTCCACCGTCACCCGCGGGTAGCGGGCGGCGAGGACGTCCGTGTGCGCCCAGTGCGTCGTCGCGCGCAAGCCGTCCAGCAGGCCGGCCGCCGCGAGCACGAACGCGCCCGTGCACAGCGACGCCACCCGGGCGCCGCGCGAGTGGGCCCCGCGCACGGCTTCGAGCAGGTCCGGCGGCGGGTCCGCGTCGACGTCGGCCCAGCCCGGCACGAGCACCGTGTCCGCGGTCGCCAGCCGGCCGAGGCCGTGGTCCGGTTCGAGCCGGAACCGGCCGACCCGCACCGCGTGCGGGCCGCAGACCGCGAAGGCGTAGCGGGGGTCTTCGCCGAACACCTCGGTGGCGATGGTCAGCTCGAAGCCGAGCATCCCGTCGGTGGCGGCGAGCGCGACTGCGTGCATGTCCGAAACTGTACGCAGCACGTCGTTCCGGACACTGGTGACCGGCCGGAGCCGTCGCCAGGATGATCGTCATGACTTCGGTACTGGTTTACGGCGCTTACGGGCACACCGGCCGCTTCGTGGTGGCTGAACTGCGGAAACGCGGCTTCGAGCCGGTCCTTTCCGGACGGGACGCGGCCCGGCTGCCGGGCGGGCGGCCCGCGTCGGTCGACGACCCGGCGTCCCTGGACCGCGCGCTCGACGGGGTGGCGGCGGTGATCAACTGCGCGGGTCCCTTCGCCGTGACGGCGCGCCCGGTGGCCGGGGCGGCGATCCGCGCCGGCGTCCCGTACGTGGACGTCGCCGCGGAGATCGAGGCCAACCTCGACACCTTCGAGCTGGCCGCGGACACCGCGGTCGTGCCCGCGATGGCGTTCTTCGGCGGCCTGGCCGACCTGCTGGCCACGGCGGCGATGGACGGCTGGGCGGCGGCCGACGAGGTGCACGTCGCCTACGGCCTCAGCGGCTGGCACCCGACGCCCGGGACCCTCGCGGCGGGCCGGGTGTCCCGGGAACGCCGCGACGGGCGGCGCGTCCGGTACGCGGGCGGCCGCCTGGAGTACCGCGACGACGCCCTGCCGACGCTGGAGTGGGCGTTCCCCGAGACGCTCGGCCCGCGGCCGGTGCTCGGCGAGTTCTCGATGGCCGACATCGTCACCATCCCGCGGCACCTGACGGTCCGCGACGTGACGTCGTACATGACGGTGGACGCGGCCCAGGGCCTGGCGGCGGCCGCCGAGCGCGACTCGGCGGAGACGTTCGTGGTGGAGGTCGTCGTGCGCGCCGGGGGTGAGGAGCGCCGGATCGTGGCGCGCGGCGAGGACATCTACGCGGTGAGCGCACCGCTGGCGGTGGAGGCGGTGGACCGGATCCTCACCGGCCGGGTCCGCGCGAAGGGTGTGGCGGCGGCGGGGGAGATGTTCGACGCGGCGGACTTCCTGCGGGCGCTGGCGCCGCACATCACGGTGGAGCAGCGGTGAAGCGGGGGTGGAAGCCACTCGAGTGGGCCCGGAGAGACTCGAACTCTCACTGGCACGGACCTAAACCGTGTGCCTCTGCCAATTGGGCTACGGGCCCCCAGCACTTCGAAGCGTAGCGTGCGGCGTGGCCCGTGCGGCGGCGGTGGGGCGGTCGACTAAGTTGGGCTCGGCAAGTACCGGCGGCGAGGAGGACACGTGGCCCGCGATCCCGAGACGATCGAGCGTGAGATCGAGCAGGCTAGGACCGCTCTGGCGGCGACGCTCGACCAGCTCACCGTCAAGGCCGACCCGAAGAAGCTCGCCGACGCGGCCAAGGACGGCGTGCGCGCCAAGCTGGACAACCCCAAGGTCAAGTTCCCGCTGATCGGGGCGGGCGTCCTCGTGCTCGTCCTGCTGGTGCGCAAGCTCCTGAAGTAGCCCTCAGGCCTGCTTCGCCGGCGCCTTGCTCTCCGCGGCGGGCGCCGGCCCGGCCTTGCGGTCCTCGACCGCCTTCGGGAGCTGCTTGCTCGGCGGGAGCTGGGGCTTCTTGTCCGCGGACGCCGGAGTCTGCTGCTTCGGCACGCCGCCGGGCGGCGGGACCTCCAGCGGCGGGAGCTTCGGGAGCGTCAGCCGGGCCGTCATGTACGCGCTGGTGAAGTCCAGCGCACTGCCGTTGAGCAGGTGCACCACCGTCGTCTTGGCGTCGCCGGCGAGCTCCTCGACCAGCTGGTCGGCCCGGTCGCGCGCGGCGATGATGCCCGGCGCGCGGGCGGTCAGCTCCTTGCCGCGGCCGCTGACCGTGATCGCCCAGTCGGCGTCTTCCTGGACGTACGTCGCCGTGATCGTTTCCACCATCTGCCTCACGCCCCTCTCCCTCACCAGCATCCTTACACAACCGTGACGCGGCCACCGCGCATTCGTGACGTGGTTCCCGCGCCCCTCCCCCGGTCGCGAAGGTCCAGCACACTTTCTACCTTGTCAGCAGTACCGTAGAGCAACTCTGTGTCACAGGACACGACAGCGCTGCGTAACGACCAAATGGCCTAATGCACGCGCAGGCTAACGTGCACGCTGCGCGAGGCCGCTCCACAGCACGTCCATGGCGTAACCGGTCGCCGTCTCCGGGCTCACTTCGTCGTGCCGCTCACACCAGATCGCGAGCCGTTCGCACGCGCCGACCACGAATTCCGCAGCCGCTTCGGCACGCAGGTCGTCGCCGCTGTCGAAGTAGCCGCTCATCAGCGCGGCGATCAGGTCGGTCTGCTGGCGGCGGGTCTCCTCGACCTCGTCCGCGGCCGGCGTGCCGATCAAGGCCATCTCGTGCCGCAGCAGCGACCACGCCTGGCGCCGCTCGCGGATGAAGACGAAGAACGCCAGCAGGCCCCGCCGCAGCGCGTCCTCGGCGTCCGCCGCGCCGACCGTGGCCTGCTCGGTGACCTCGCGCAGCACCGCCCGGGACTCCCGGATGCAGGCCAGCAGCAGGCCCTCCTTCGAGTTGAAGTACTCGTAGAGCATCGGCTTCGAGACGCCCACCAGCTCGGCGATCTCGTCCATCGACGCCGCCGCGTAGCCGCGCGCCGAAAAGACCTGCTCGGCGACCTCGATCATCTGCCGCATCCGGTCGGCTCGTGGCATGCGCTTGCGCTTCGCGGTGGTCACCCCGCACACTCTACCGGGGGTAACCTACTCTGAGTAAGATGGACGACGGGTAACAGGAACCGGGAGGCCTCATGGGCAACCGCACGGAGACCGGGGTCGTCATCGTCGGGACCGGGTTCTCCGGTCTCGGCATGGCGATCCAGCTGCGCAAGGAGGGCCGCGACGACTTCGTCGTCCTCGAGAAGGCACACGACGTCGGCGGCACCTGGCGCGACAACAGCTACCCCGGGTGCGCCTGCGACATCCCGTCGCACATGTACTCGTTCTCCTTCGAGCAGAACCCCGGCTGGTCGCGGGCCTACTCACCGCAGCCGGAGATCTGGCGCTACATGCGCGAGGTGGCCGACAAGCACGACCTGCGCCGGTTCATCCGCTTCGGCCAGGAGATGACCGGCGCCCGCTGGGACGCCGAGGAGAACCGCTGGCACATCGCCACGAGGGGCGGCGACGAGTTCGTGGCGGACGCCCTGGTCGCCGGGGTCGGGGCGCTACACCTGCCGATGATCCCGGAGCTGCCGGGGATCGAGCGGTTCCAGGGGCCGGCCTACCACTCCGCGCGGTGGCGCCACGACGTCGACCTCACGGGCAAGAAGGTCGCCGTGATCGGCACCGGCGCCAGCGCGGTCCAGTTCGTGCCGAAGATCGCCCCGGACGTCGAAGCGCTGACGGTGTTCCAGCGGACGCCGCCGTGGATCATGCCGAAGGCCGACCACGAGATGTCCGGCCGCACCCGCGCGCTGTTCCGGGCGTTCCCGCCGGCCCAGCGCGCCTACCGCAGCCTGCTCTACTGGCTGCTCGAAGCCCGCGCGATCGGCTTCAACGGCCAGTCCTGGGTGATGAAGCTGGGCCAGCGGATCGCCCGGCGCCACATCGACCGCGCGATCAAGGACCCGCAGCTGCGGCGCAAGGTCACCCCGGACTACACCATGGGCTGCAAGCGGGTGCTCATCTCCAACGACTACTACCCGGCGCTGGCGCGCGACAACGTCGACGTGGTGACCGAGGGCGTCCGGGAGGTCCGCGAGCGCAGCGTCGTCGACGCGGCGGGGGTCGAGCACGAGGCCGACGTCATCGTCTACGGCACCGGCTTCCACGTCACCGACGCCTTCGACGACCTGGAGATCGTCGGCCGCGACGGGCGCAACCTCGGCAAGGAGTGGGCGACCGAGGGCATGCGGACGCACCTCGGCATCACCGTCGCCGGCTTCCCGAATCTGTTCTTCCTGCTCGGCCCCAACACCGGCCTCGGGCACAACTCGGTCGTGTTCATGATCGAGGCCCAGATCTCCTACGTCGCCGAAGCGCTGCGGCTGGCCCGTGGCCGGGCGATCGAGCCGAAGCCCGAGGTGCAGGAGCGGTTCAACGAGCGGATCCAGCGCAAGCTCGCGAAGGGCATCTGGACGCGCGGCGGCTGCAAGAGCTGGTACCTGGACGCGAAGGGCGTCAACCGGACGATCTGGCCCGGCTTCACCTGGCGCTACTGGCTCGACACGCGGAAGGTGCGGCGCGAGGACTTCCTCGTCGGCTGAGTGGTCGTGAGTGCGTAACAGTGTTCTAACACTGTTACGCACTCAC
>NZ_JBFANY010000010.1:0-279238 GCF_040674975.1 Amycolatopsis sp. NPDC049688 | reverse complement strand
GTTTGGGGCGCCGGCGGCGCCACGCGTGGGGCGCGCCCGCCTGGTTTTTCCCCCCGCCGGGCCCCCCCCGCCGCCCCCCCGCCCCCCCGCCCCCCCCCCCCCCCCCCCCCCCCCCCACGACGGCGTCGAACGGTTCGTCCAGGCCCCGCAACAGGTCCAGCACCGCCGCGGCGGAGAGGAAACTGTCCAGCCAGCCCTCGGCGGACTCGGGTCCCCAGCGGGGCGTCCGCGCCAGGATCTCCGTGCCGGGGCTCGCGGCCGCGCGGGCCCCGGCTTCGATCTCCTTCGTCATCGCCTCGGTGGTGTTGCAGTTGGTGACGACGATCCTCATCGGTGCTTCCTCGACACCACGTAGTAGAGGGCGGCGGACGACGCCGTCCCGATGAACCACGAGTACGGCGCGGCCGGCGCGAAGAACGGCACCAGCGCGATGACGGCGGACAACGCGGCGGTCGGGAAGAACGTCACCAGCGCACGGGGGTTCACGCGCGGGTAGATGCCGCCGTCGACGAACAGCTGCGCGACGTCGACCTTGCCGCGCCGGATCAGGTAGTAGTCGACGATCATGATCCCGAACAGCGGGCCGAGGAACGCGCCGAGCCCGCCGAGGAAGTAGTTGACCACCGCGGGCGAGGAGTACAGCTTCCACGGCAGCACGCACAGCGCGGCGACCGCGCTGATCATCCCGCCGATGGTGAACGTGATCCGCTTCGGCCAGATGTTGGCCAGGTCGTAGGCGGGGGAGACGAAGTTGGCGACGATGTTGACGCCCATGGTCGCGATCGCGAAGGTGAGCGCGCCGATGACGAGCACCGGCGTGTTGTGCACCTTGGCCAGCAGCTCGGCCGGGTCGGTGATGGCCTCGCCGAACACCTGCATGCTGCCCGCGGTGACGATCACCGACAGCAGCGCGAACGCCGTCGAGTTGATCGGCAGGCCCCAGAAGTTGCCGCGCTTCACCGTCTTCTGGTCCGGGGCGAACCGCGAGAAGTCGCAGAAGTTGAGCATGAGCGTGCCGTAGGTGGCCAGGATGAGCCCGGCCGCGCCGAACCACTGCCGGATCTGCTCCCCGGTGGACAGCTGCTTCGGGCTGCTGGTGAAGGAGATGTTCCAGTGCCCGGCGGCGAGGATCCAGACGGCGAGCGCGATCATCACGACCCAGATCGCCGGGCCGCACCAGTCCTGGAACTTGCGCACCGACTCCATGCCGCGGGTCAGGATCAGCGCCTGGACCGCCCACAGCGCGACGAAGCAGATCCAGCCGAGCGCGTGCAGGCCGAGGAACCCGTGTTCGGTCAGCGGTTTCAGGCCCGGGTCGATGGCGAGCACGAGCAGCGTGATGGCGACGCTGGCGAGGTAGGTCTGGATGCCGTACCAGAAGATCGCGATGATCGCGCGGATCAGCGCGGGCAGGTTGGCGCCGAAGGTGCCGAAGCTGATCCGCGCCACGACCGGGAACGGCACGCCGGTGCGCTGGCCGATCCGGCCCATCAGGTTCATGCCGGCGTAGATGATGATGAACCCGAACAGCAGGGCGGTGAACACCTGCCACGCCGACAGCCCGAGCACGAACAGGCCGGCCGCGAAGGTGTAGTTGCCGAGGTTGTGCACGTCGGACATCCACAGCGCGAAGATGTCGTAGACCTTCCACCGGCGTTCCTTCGCGGGGGCGAGGTCTTCGTTCCACAGCCGGGGATCGGGTGGCGTGGTCGTCTCCGGGGAAGGTTCGGTGAGCGGGGCGGCGGTCATGGGGCCCTCCGATCGACGTGCGAGGACGACGATTTGGGATACCAAACTTTGGAATCCCAAATATCACCCCGGGGTCCCCGCGAGTCAACCCTCCGGCCGATAAACTCGTGTAACGGCCGGTTACGGCGGTGTTGAAGGAGGGGCGCGGTGAACGAGCGGCAACCCCTCGCGGCCACCCGGCAGCGGGTGCGCGAGGAGCTGCGCGAACGGATCCTGACCGGGCGGCTCCGCCCGGGCGACCGGCTGGTCGAGCGCGAGCTGGCCGAGGACCTCGGCGTCTCGCGGGTGCCGGTCCGCGAGGCCATCCGCAGTCTGGAGGCCGAGGGGTTCCTCGTCGTCCAGTCGCCGCGCCGGGTCGTCGTCCGGCAGCTCGCGCGGGTCGACGTCGAGGAGCTGTTCGACGTCCGGGAGGCCCTGGAAGGCCTGGCCGCCGGGCTGGCGGCGGCCCGCGCGGGAGCGGCGGAGCTCAAGCGCCTCGAGCGCGTGCTGGCCGACGCCGCCCGCGCCACGGCCCGCGGCGACGCGGCCCGGATCACCGTGCTGAACTCGCGCTTCCACGACGAGATCGTCGCCATCGCGGGCAACGCGCTGCTCTCCACCATGCTCCAGCCCCTCGAAGGCCGGCTCCGCTGGCTCACGAGCCAGAACGAGCACTGGGCCGAACTGCTCGACGAGCACCGGCGGCTCCACGAGGCGATCGCGTCGGGGGACGCGGACCGGGCGAAGGCCTCGGCGGTCGAACACGTGCGCGTCAACCGGGAAGTCACGCTGCGTTCCCTGTTCGGCGAAGAACCCGGTGAGCGGCCCGCGGGCTGAGACCCGCCGCTTTGGTGCGGATTGCGGCCGAACGCCCGCTTTTTCAGCCATTGGCACCAGCGGTGACGCGACTTTGGTCTGTGTCACACGGCCGAACGGCGGCTTACGGTCTTCGCTCACCGGTCTCACCGACCGGTGTCCCCGCCGTTCCGGAGGTTCACTGTGCGTAGTGCGACAGTCTTCGCCGCCGCCTTCACCCTCGCTCTCACCGTCACCGGCGTCGCCGAGGCCGCCCCCGCCGGCCACGGCCACGCCCAGCGCGTCTGCTCGGTCGCACCCGCCGGGTTCGCGGCCTGCAACGCCTGGATCGACACCGACACCACCGCCACCCTGGCGGCCACGCCGTCCGGGCTGGGCCCGGCCGACCTGCTCTCCGCGTACAACCTCGGCTCGCTCGCGGGCAGCGCCGGGGCGGGCCGCACGATCGCCATCGTCGACGCCTACGACGCCCCGACCGCCTTCGCCGACGTCAACGTGTACCGCGCCCAGTACGGCATCCCCGCGCTGGCGTCCTGCACGCCGTCGTCGGTCGACGCCAGCACCACCCCGTGCTTCGCCAAGGCCGACCAGAGCGGCGGGACCAGCTACCCGCGCAAGGACGGCGGCTGGGCCCAGGAGATCTCCCTCGACCTGGACATGGCGTCGGCGATCTGCCCGAAGTGCAACATCCTGCTGGTCGAGGGCACCTCGTCGAGCTTCGCCAACCTCGGCACGGCCGTGAACACCGCCGTGCGGCTGGGCGCCGAAGTGGTCAGCAACAGCTACGGCGGCAGCGAGTTCTCCGGCGAGGCGAGCTCCGAAGGCCAGTACTTCAACCACCCCGGCGTCGCGATCACGGTCAGTTCCGGTGACTCCGGGTACGGCGTCGAGTTCCCGGCCGCGTCGCGGTACGTCACCGCGGTCGGCGGCACCAGCCTGAAGAAGGCGTCGAACACCCGCGGCTGGAGCGAGACGGCCTGGAGCGGCGCGGGCAGCGGCTGCTCGGCGTACATCACCAAGCCGTCCTGGCAGACCGACAGCGGCTGCGGCAAGCGGTCGGTGGCCGACGTCAGCGCCGTCGCCGACCCGGCCACCGGGGTCGCCGTCTACGACAGCACGGCCTACCAGGGCCGGTCCGGCTGGATGGTGTTCGGCGGCACGAGCGTCGCGGCCCCGGTCGTCGGCGGGGTCTACGCGCTCGGCGGTGTCAGCGGCGTCACGGGGGCGAACACGGTGTACTCGCACACAGGTTCGCTCTACGACGTGAGCGGCGGCAGCAACGGCTCGTGCGGCGGCAGCTACCTCTGCACCGCGGTCACCGGTTATGACGGCCCGACCGGCCTCGGTACCCCGAACGGGGCCGCTGCCTTCTGATTTCCGTTACCAGGGGCCACCACCCGCGCGTCGACACGCCCGGGTGGTGGCCCCTCACGCTGAGCATTAACATGATCACCGTAGTCGTGCATCCCCAGCGGGAGTGGCATATCCGACAGGCCCCGGTAGCCCGGCCAACAGGCGCTTCCCAGTGGCTTCATGGGAAATTCACAGAATGGGTGGCAAGTCTGAGAACGTGAACCACGCCGACGACGGTGCCGGACCGGCGGCACGATGACGACTGCCCAGGCCACGCTCGAAGCCCCCGCCCGCACGAGACCGGGCGGCAAAGCACCCTACCTGCACCAGATCGACCTGTTCCGGTTGGTCACGTTCGCCTGCGTCATCCTCATCCACGTGGTGGGCGCGACGAACTTCGCGCAGGACGTCGGCGCCAACGCGGTGGAGACGCCGCTGCACTTCACCCGGGAGGCGTTCTTCGCGCTCACCGGGTTCGTGCTGGTGTTCCAGAACCGCCGCCGCGAGTTCACCGCGGGCGACTTCTGGCGACGGCGGCTCTCGCTGGTCGCGACGCCCTACCTGGCCTGGTCGATGTTCTTCTGGGCCTACGGCCTGGTGACCGGGGAGCAGCAGCCGGGCTCGCTCGAAGCGTCGATGCGCCTGCTGCTCAAGGACCTCGTCACCGGCGGCGCCTGGTACCACCTGTACTTCCTGCTCGTGACGATGCAGGTCTACCTGCTCTTCCCGGTGCTGATGAAGGTGCTGCGCGCGACCGAGGGCAAGCACCGGTGGCTGCTGCTCGGCAGCGGCCTGGTGCAGGTCGGCGTCACGCTGTTCATGACCTACCAGCCGCTGGGCGTGAGCTACGAGACGATCACCCACCTGTACGGCACGATCCTGCCGTACCAGTTCTACACGCTGTTCGGTGCCGTGGTGGCCATGCACTTCGAGACCGTGCACGCCTGGGCGGGCCGGCACCGGCTGCTGCTCGGCGGCGCGCTCGTCGCCGTGCTGGCCGGCACCGAGTGGTACTACCTCCGTACTGTCCACAGTGGAACGTTCCCGCAGGTGGCCAGCGACCCGTTCCAGCCGTACCTGATCCCGTGGTTCCTCACCGTCATCGCGGCGATCTACGCCTTCAGCACGTGGTGGGCGGCGCGCCGGCGGGAAGGCAGCCGCGGGGCCCGGCTGGTTTCGTGGGCGGCGAACCGGTCGTTCAGCATCTTCCTCGTGCACCCGCTCGCCTTGGCCCTGCTCGGCCCGGCGATCCCGCACGTGGCGGAGCGGTTCGGCGCGCCGTGGCTGAGCGTGATCATCTACCTGGCGACGATCCTGTTGACCGTCCTGATCGTCGAGGTCCTGCGGCGGCTGCCCGGCAGCCGGGCGCTCACCGGCCGGCCGCGGCTGGCGTCGGCGAAGGGTGCGGCTTAGGTCACCCGGGTGGGTGGCGGGCGTCATATCCGGAGGCTCGGGCATGTCACAGCGCGCGGATCCGCAGGAGTGGGATATGCTGGCGGCCCGTGGGACTTCAGTCACGGGCAACCAAGTACGTCTTTGTCACCGGAGGCGTCGCCTCCTCTCTGGGTAAGGGACTCACGGCTTCCAGCCTGGGTCAGCTCCTTACCGCGCGCGGGCTTCGCGTCACGATGCAGAAGCTCGACCCCTACCTCAACGTCGACCCCGGGACGATGAACCCGTTCCAGCACGGCGAGGTGTTCGTCACCGACGACGGCGCCGAGACCGACCTCGACATCGGCCACTACGAGCGGTTCCTCGACCGCGACCTCGACGGCAAGGCCAACGTCACCACCGGCCAGGTCTACTCCGAGGTGATCGCCAAGGAGCGCCGCGGCGAGTACCTCGGCGACACCGTGCAGGTCATCCCGCACATCACCGACGAGATCAAGGCCCGGATCACCGCGGCCGCCGGGCCCGACGAGACCGGCCAGTCGCCGGACGTCGTGATCACCGAGGTCGGCGGCACGGTCGGCGACATCGAGTCCCTGCCGTTCCTGGAGGCCTGCCGCCAGGTCCGCCACGACGTCGGCCGCGACCACTGCTTCTTCCTGCACGTCTCGCTGGTGCCGTACCTGGCGCCGTCGGGCGAGCTGAAGACCAAGCCGACCCAGCACTCGGTCGCCGCGCTGCGCAACATCGGTATCCAGCCGGACGCGCTGGTCTGCCGGGCCGACCGGGAGATCCCGGAGGACCTCAAGCGCAAGATCGGCCTGATGTGCGACGTCGACACCGAGGCCGTCATCGCCTGCCCGGACGCGCGGTCCATCTACGACATCCCGAAGGTGCTGCACGGCGAGGCGCTCGACGCCTACGTCGTCCGCCGCCTCGGCCTGCCGTTCCGCGACGTCGACTGGACGGTGTGGGGCGACCTGCTCGACCGCGTGCACAACCCCAGCGAGATCGTCCGGATCGCCGTCGTCGGCAAGTACATCGACCTGCCGGACGCCTACCTCTCGGTCACCGAGGCCCTGCGGGCGGGCGGGTTCGCCCACCGCGCCAAGGTCGAGATCGTCTGGGTGGCCTCCGACGACGCGCAGACCGCGTCCGGCGCGGCCTCCGTGCTGTCCGATGTGGACGGTGTGCTGATCCCGGGCGGGTTCGGCATCCGCGGCATCGAGGGCAAGGTCGGCGCGATCGAGTACGCCCGCACCCGCGGCGTCCCGCTGCTCGGCCTGTGCCTCGGCCTGCAGTGCATGGTCATCGAGGCCGCCCGGCACCTGGCCGGCATCGAGGACGCGGGCTCGTCGGAGTTCGACGAGAACACCAAGCACCCGGTGATCTCGACCATGGCCGACCAGCGCGACGTCGTCGCGGGGGAGCGGGACATGGGCGGCACCATGCGCCTGGGCGCGTACCCGGCGAAGCTGAAGGCGGGTTCGCAGGTCGCGAAGGCGTACGGCACCACCGAGGTGTCCGAGCGGCACCGGCACCGCTACGAGGTCAACAACGCCTACCGCAAGCAGCTCACCGACGCCGGCCTGGTGTTCTCCGGCACCTCGCCGGACGACCACCTGGTCGAGTTCGTCGAGCTGCCCGCCGACAAGCACCCGTTCTTCGTCGGCACCCAGGCCCACCCCGAGCTCAAGAGCCGCCCGACCCGGCCGCACCCGCTGTTCAGCGCGTTCGTCAAGGCCGTCGTGGACCGCAAGGTCGCCGAGCGGCTGCCGGTCGAGCTGCCCGAGGCCCCGGTGGCGGCCCGATGACCGCGCCGGGCGAGCACGAGTTCAGCGTCGCGTCCAGCCGGGACGTCCACATCGGACGCGTCGTCGGCCTCCGGATCGACGAGGTCGTGATGCCGGGCGGCGACACCGCGACCCGCGAGGTGATCGAGCACCTGGGCGCGGTCGCGATCGTCGCGCTGGACGACGAGCAGCAGGTCACGCTGATCCACCAGTACCGGCACCCGATCGGGCACCGGCTGTGGGAGCTGCCCGCCGGCCTGATCGACCACCTCGGCGAGGACCCGGTGGCCACGGCCAAGCGCGAGCTCGTCGAAGAGGTCGGCCTGGCCGCGGACGACTGGGTGACCCTGGTCGACGTGGCCGCGTCGCCCGGGTTCACCGACGAGGTCGTGCGGGTCTTCCTGGCCCGCGGACTGTCCGAAGTGGACCGCGAGGTGCTCGGCGAGGAGGAGGCGGACCTGGTCATCCGCAAGTTCCCGCTCGCCGAGGCGGTCCGGATGGCCCTGGCGGGCGAGCTGCTCAACGGCGCCACGGTGTCGGGGGTGCTGGCCACCCACGCGGTCCTCACCGGCGCCGGGTCGGCCCGCCCGGCGGACGCGCCGTGGGACGACCGCCCCACGGCGTTCGCCAAGCGCAAGGAAGCGTGAGCCGCTCCGCTGCGCCCCGGCTCGGTCAGGGGCGCAGCGGGCGGCCTTCGGCGTCGAGGCCGCCGTTGGCCAGCAGGACGATGCCGTCGATGATCGGCCAGATCGCGCCGGCGCCGACGGTGATCACGCAGACGAACAGCTGCAGCAGGCCGAGGCCGATCTGGCCGGTGTAGAACCGGCCGACGCCGAAGGGCAGCACGATCTGCAGCACCCCGGCCACCGTCTTCGACCGGTACGAGTACGGCACCGGCAGTTGCGGCGCGTACGGCATCGGCGCGGGCATCGGCGGCGGTGCGTACAGCGGCATCGGCATGGTCATCGGCGCCGGCGGCGCCCCGAAGAAGCCCGGGTGCGGCTGGGGCAGGTCGCAGAACAGCGGCCGCAGGTCGCCCAGGGTGGCCGCCGCGTAGGCGTCCGTCACCCGGGTCTCGTACTCGTCCGGGGTGATGCGGCCCATGCCGAAGTGGTCGGCGAGCAGTCTCGCCGCTTCCTCGCGCTCGGCGGTGCCGATGCGGAGCTCGTCGGACTCCATGAATCCACGGTAACCGCGTGGAGCTGAGAACGGGGTTTCTGCCGGGTCACGAGCCCCGGGCGGCCTAAGGTGGCGGCGTGGCAGCCGGGGGCAGCACCGACGGCGTGATCGCCGCGTACCTCGACCACCTGGTCGTCGAACGCGGGACCGCGCGTAACACCTTGGACAGCTATGCCCGCGACCTGCGCCGGTACGCCGCGCACCTGGACGGCCTGGGTGTCGCGAAGGTCGCCGACGTCACGTCCGCGCACGTCACGGCGTTCGGCGCCGCGCTGCGGGAGGGCGACGACGAGCACCAGCCGCTCGCCGCGTCCTCGGCCGCCCGCGCGCTGGTGGCCGTGCGGGGCCTGCACAAGTTCGCGCACGCCGAGGGCCTCACCGAACACAACCCGGCCCGCGAAGTCCGGCCGCCGACACCGGCAAAGCGGCTGCCCAAGGCCCTGCCGGTCGACGACGTGCTGCGGCTGCTGGAGACCCCGCCCCCGGACGGCGAGCGCGCGCTGCGCGACCGGGCCCTGCTGGAGGTGCTCTACTCCACCGGGGCCCGGATCTCCGAGGCCGTCGGCCTGGACGTCGACGACGTCGACGCCACCGAGCGCACGGTGCTGCTCGACGGCAAGGGCGGCAAGCAGCGCCTGGTGCCGATCGGCCGTCCGGCGCTCGCCGCGCTGCACGCCTACACCGTCCGCGCCCGGCCTGCGCTCGCCGCGCACGGCCGGGGCACGGCGGCGCTGTTCCTCAACGCCCGCGGCAGCCGGCTGTCGCGGCAGAGCGCGTGGCAGGTCCTCAAGGACACCGCCGGCCGGGCGGGGATTTCCGCCGCCGTGTCGCCGCACACGCTCCGCCACTCCTTCGCCACGCACCTGCTGGAAGGCGGCGCGGATGTCCGCGTCGTCCAAGAACTGCTCGGGCACGCCTCGGTGACGACGACCCAGGTGTACACGCTGGTCACGGTCAACACGCTTCGCGAGGTGTACGCGACGGCGCACCCGCGCGCACTGGGCTAGACGGCCCTATAAAGCGTCAACAGCCTTGCCAGCCTGCACCGACGGTCGAGTGACATTGCCCCGTCGAGTCCGGCGCGTTGCTTTGCCGGGGCTCCGACTCCGGACATAGGCTGCGGCGGACGCTGACGAACAAGGAGCTTTCGCGCCATGTCGACACCGAACCAGCCGGCCGTACCGGCCGAGTCCGCCGGGTCGGCGGCGGCGAACCTCAGCCAGGTCACCATCGCGACGCCGATCGACCACGACGGTGACGATTCAGCCGAGCGCAACGGCAAGAAGGTGAAGCTCGAGGGCATCGGGCCGACCGGCCGCCCGATCCGCGAGCACCCCGATCCGGCGCCGCTGGACAAGCACGGCCCGGCCAAGATCATGGCGATGTGCAACCAGAAGGGCGGCGTCGGCAAGACGACGTCGACCATCAACCTGGGTGCCGCCCTCGCCGAGTACGGCCGCAAGGTGCTGCTGGTCGACTTCGACCCGCAGGGCGCGCTCGCCGTCGGCCTCGGCATCCAGCCGCACGAGCTGGACCAGACGGTCTACAACGCCATCATGGAGCGGTCGGTCAGCGCCACCGACGTGCTGATGAAGACCCGCGTCGACGGCGTTGACCTGCTGCCGAGCAACATCGACCTGTCCGCGGCGGAGGTCCAGCTCGTCGCCGAGGTAGGGCGCGAGCACACGTTGTTACGGGTCCTTCGTCCGGTCATGAACGACTACGACTATGTTCTTGTCGACTGCCAGCCCTCGCTCGGCCTGCTCACGGTGAACGCGCTGACCGCCGCGGACGGCGTGATCATCCCGCTGGAGTGCGAGTTCTTCAGTCTGCGAGGCGTCGCCCTCCTGATCGACACCATCGAGAAGGTCCAGGAACGCCTCAACCCCAAACTGGACATAGTCGGGATTCTCGCCACCATGTACGACCCGAGAACCCTGCATTCGAAGGAGGTCATGGCTCGCGTGGTGGAGGCATTCGGCGAGACCGTGTTCGACACGGTCATCAACCGCACCGTGCGGTTCCCCGAGACGACGGTCGCGGGTGAGCCGATCACGACCTGGGCGCCCAAGTCGGCCGGCGCGGCGGCGTACCGCCAGCTGGCCCGTGAGGTGATCGCTCGGTGAGCAGGCGCGCTTCCCTGCCCGGAGCGTCGGAACTCTTCAGGATCACCTCCAGTCCCGCCCTCGATCTCCCTCCTCAGGCCCCGCCCGAGCCCGTCGAAGAACGGCAGCCGAAGCCCGAAGGCAACGGCCGCTCCGACCAGCTCGCCCGCAGCGCGGCCCCGCACGGGTCCGGCCGGACGAAGCACGACGCGAAGATCACGGTGTACGTCTCCGGCGACGAGCTCCTGGCCATGGAGCAGGCCCGGCTGACGCTGCGCGCGAAGCACGACCTGGTCGTCGACCGCGGCCGGCTGGTCCGCGAGGCGGTGGCGGTGCTGCTGGCCGACTTCGACCAGCACGGCGACGAATCGGTGCTGGTCCAGCGGCTGCGGGTGGTCGGATCAGACGGCGGCGAAACCGAGGGCTGATGGACGAGCCGGAACCGGCTCCGGAGGTCCCCGAAGAGCACCAGACCGTGCACGGCGGGATGATCCCCGAAGGCGTCAACACCGAAGAACTGAGCACGTCGAAGTTCAAGGTGCGGCTGGCCAACTTCGAGGGGCCGTTCGACCTGCTGCTGCAGCTGATCTCGCAGCACCAGCTCGACGTCACCGAGGTGGCGTTGCACCGGGTCACCGACGACTTCATCGCCTACACGCGCGCGCTGGGCACCGACTGGAACCTCGACGAGACGACGGAGTTCCTGGTCATCGCGGCGACCCTGCTGGACCTCAAGGCGGCGCGGCTGCTGCCGTCGGCCGAGGTCGAGAGCGAAGACGACCTCGCGCTGCTCGAGGCCCGCGACCTGCTGTTCGCGCGGATCCTGCAGTACCGCGCGTACAAGCAGGTGGCGGCGCTGTTCGGCGAGCTGGAACAGAACGCGCTGCGGCGCTACCCGCGGTCGGTGGCGCTGGAGGAGCGGTTCGTCGGGCTGCTGCCCGAGGTGATGCTGGGCGTGACGCCGGAGCGGTTCGCCGACATCGCGGTGGCGGTGTTCCGCCCGAAGCCGCCGCCGACGGTGTCGATCGCGCACATCCACATGGGCCGCATCTCGGTCCGCGAACACGCGGCGGTGCTGCGGGTGATGCTGGCCGAACGCGGCCAGGCGACGTTCGGCGAGCTGGTCGACGACTGCGAGCACACGGTGGAGATCGTGGCGCGCTTCCTGGCGCTGCTGGAGCTCTACCGCGAGGCGACGGTCCAGTTCGAGCAGAGCGAGGCACTGGCCGAGCTGCACGTCCGCTGGACGGGCGGCTCGAAGGAAGAAGCCTCCGCGGCGGCCGAGCTGGACCGCGCCGCCGGAGACGAAGAGGAGTACGGGTGAGCCCGGAGAACAACGAAGTCGCCGAGGCCCCGGTGCCGCCGGCGGGCGAACCGGAGGAGGCCGCGGCGGAGCTGGCGCTGGACGAGGCGCTGTCCGGCGAGCCGGTGACCGAGGACGGCGAGCCGGTCGAGCCGCTGGCCGAGGAGGCCGCTGCCGGCGAGCCGGAAGCGCCGGCCGGGGACGCGGCCGCCCCACCCGAGGCCGCCGAGCCCGAGCAGGCCGAGGCTGCCGAGCCCGAGCCGGTCGAAGCCGCCGAATCCGAGCCCGAGCTGGAACCCGAGCCGGCCGAACCCGAACCCGAGCCCGGCCCCGAGGATCCCGAGTCCGACCTCGTCGCCGCCGGTGACGCCGACTCCATGCCGGACGTCACCTCCGATGAAACCCTCGAAGCCGCCCTCGAGGCGCTTCTCCTCATCGTCGACTCCCCGGCCGGCGAAGAACTCCTCGCCGACACCCTCGGCCAACCCAAGGCGCGGATCGTCGTCGCCCTCCGCACCATGGCGCAGAAGTTCACCGACCGGGCCTCCGGGATCGACCTGCGGCGCGTCGGCGAAGGGTGGCGGTTCTACACTAGGGACGTCTATGCCCCGTTCGTGGAGAAGCTCCTGCTGGACGGCCAGCGGTCGAAGCTGACCAGGGCCGCGCTGGAGAGCCTCGCCGTGATCGCGTACCGGCAGCCGGTGACCCGTGCGCGGGTCGCCGCGGTGCGCGGCGTGAACGTGGACGGCGTGATCCGGACGCTGCTCGCGCGCGGCCTCATCGAAGAGATGGGGACCGATCCCGAGACGACCGGCACGCTGTACGTGACGACCGAGCTGTTCCTGGAGCGACTGGGGCTTTCGTCACTGAACGACCTGCCGCCCATCGCTCCGTTGCTACCCGAAGTGGACACCATCGATGACATCCAGTGAACACCCCGACGGCGTCCGGCTGCAGAAGGTGCTGTCGCAGGCCGGGGTCGCCTCCCGGCGCGCGGCGGAGGACCTGATCGTCGCCGGCCGGGTCGAGGTGGACGGCGAGGTCGTCACCGAGCTGGGCCGCCGCGTCGACCCGGACAACGCGATCATCCACGTCGACGGCACCCGGGTGAACCTGCGCGACGACCTCATCTACCTCGCCCTGAACAAGCCCAAGGGCGTGCACTCGACGATGTCGGACGACCGCGGCCGCCCCTGCGTCGGCGACTACCTGCGCGGCCGCTACGAGGAGACGCCCGGCGTCGTGCACGTCGGCCGGCTCGACGAGAACACCGAGGGCCTGCTGCTGCTGACCAACGACGGCGACCTCGGGCACCGCCTGATGCACCCGTCGTACCGGGTGCTCAAGACCTACCTCGCCGAGGTCGATGGCCTGGTGCCGCGCGGGCTCGGCAAGGAGCTGCGCAAGGGCTGGGAGCTGCCGGACGGGATCGTCAAGGTCGACCAGTTCCGGGTCAAGGACATGCACTCCGGCAAGTCGCTGGTCGAGCTGGTGATCCACGAGGGCAAGAAGCACATCGTGCGCCGCCTGCTCAAGGACACCGGCCACCCGGTGCTCAAGCTGGTCCGCACCGCGGTCGGCGACGTCCAGCTCGGCAACCAGCGCGTCGGCTCGATCCGGCGGCTCACGAAGACCGAGGTCGGTGCGCTCTACCGCAACGTCGAGCTCTGAGTCCTTCCGGGGTCATCGCACGGCGGTGACGAAGCCGCCGGCGGCCGCGTCGTCTTCCGACGGCCGGCCGTAGCCGGCGGCGACGTCCGCGCGGGTGACCGTCGACGGCTGCCAGCCGTGGGCGGCCAGCCACTCCGGCCCGGTGTCCCGGAGGCCGCCGAGCCACAGGCCGGTGACGTGCTCACCGCCTTCGGTTTCGCGGGCGCGGGAGAAAAGGCTGCTCGCGGAGTCTGCCGGGCGGTGCTCGAACGACACCCGGCTGCCCGGCGCCGACAGCTCGCCGACGGTGGTCAGGAGCCGTTCGGCGTCCTCGTACGACAAGTAGATCAGCAGGCCTTCGGCCAGCCACGCGGTCGGCGCGGCCGGGTCGAACCCCGCGCCGCGCAGCGCGGTGGCCCAGTCCTCCCGCAGGTCCGCGCGCACGACGGCCCGTTCGCACGCCGGTGTCGCGCGCTGTTCGGCGAGAACGCCGTCCTTGAACGCCAGGACTTCCGGCAGGTCGAGCTCGAACAGCCGGGTGCCCGGCGGCCAGGCGAGCCGGAACGCCCGCGTGTCGAGCCCGGCCGCGAGCAGCACGACCTGCCCGCAGCCGGCGCCGAGCAGGTAGTCGTCGAAGAACCGGGTGCGGATCACGATCTGCGCGTAGAAGAGCGAGCCGAGCCCGGCCTGCGCGCCGCCGCGGCCCGCGTCGGGCAGCACCGACCGGCCCGCTTCGACGAACGCGGCCGCGTACGGGTCGTCGAACAGGCGGTCCGGGCGGGAACTCTCGTAGGCGCGCAGTGCAGCGACACCGACGGCGGTGCGGCTCACCGCGGGCAGGGACTCGGTCACGATCCCAACGTACGCCCGACTTTCCGCCGTAGTGGGCGCGATCCCCGGCTCGCTAGCGTGACGGGCATGCGACTCGGAGTGGTGAGCGGGATCCTCGCGGTGCTCCTGTCCGCTGCGGTGGCCCCGGCCGCCGCGGCGCCCACGGGAAGCGAACCGGTCTACGACTACGCGAAGGCGGTCCGCGAAACCGTCTGGGTCGACATCGGCCGCGACGGCGACGGCGACGGCCGCCCCGACCGCGTCGCCGCCGACATCGTGCGACCGGCCGAAGCCACCTCGGGCGTGCCGGTGATCATGGACGCCAGCCCGTACTACTCGTGCTGCGGACGCGGCAACGAAAGCGAGCTCAAGACCTACGACAGTGCCGGGAAACCGGTGAAGTTCCCGCTGTTCTACGACAACTACTTCGTGCCGCGCGGCTACGCCGTGGTGCAGGTCGACCTGGCCGGGACGAACCGCTCGGCCGGCTGCGCGGACGTCGGCGGCCCGTCGGACGTCGACTCGGCCCGCAAGGTGATCGACTGGCTGAACGGCCGCGCGGCCGGCTACAGCGCCAAGACCGGCGGCAGCGCGGTGGCCGCGAGCTGGACCAGCGGCAACGTCGGGATGATCGGCAAGTCCTACGACGGCACGATCGCCAACGGCGTCGCGGCGACCGGGGTCGCCGGGTTGAAGACTATCGTGCCGATCTCGGCCATCAGCTCCTGGTACGACTACTACCGCTCCGACGGCGCGACCTTCGGCTTCAACCCGGACGGGCTCGCGCGCACGGTCGAAGCGCGCAACAGCGGCCAGAACTGCTCGGCGCAGAACCAGGTCCTGGCTTCCGGCGCGACGGCGAACGGCGACTACGGGCCGCTGTGGGCGGCGCGGGACTACGTCACGAACGCGCGGAACGTGCGCGCCAGCGTGCTGCTGTCCCACGGCGTCAACGACCTGAACGTCAAGACCATCCACTTCGGACAGTGGTGGGACGCGCTGAACGTCGAGAAGAAGATCTGGCTGTCGCAGACCGGGCACGTCGACCCGTTCGACTACCGGCGCGCGGACTGGGTCGACCTGCTGCACCGGTGGTTCGACCACTACCTGCTCGGCGTCGACAACGGCGTCCAGAACGGCCCGCAGGCCAGCGTCGAACGGCAGCCGGACCAGTGGGCCGACCAGGCCCGCTACCCGGCGGCGAACGCGGTCGCGACGACGCTGCGCCCGCACCCCGGCGGCTCACTCGGCACCGCGGCGGCCGCCGGGACGGCGTCGTTCACCGACAACCCGAACGTCGGCGAAGACACCTGGGTGACCAGCCCGGGCAGCGCCGCGCTGACCTACTCGACCGGGGCCCTGACGTCCGACCTGCAGGTCTCGGGGACTTCGTCGATCACGGTGACGGCGACGCCGAGCACGTCGTCGGCCCGGCTCTCGGCCCTGCTGGTGGACCTGGGCGCGGCGACGATCCGCAACTTCGCCGGCAGCGGCGAGGGGATCAAGACCGGCATCACGGAGACCTGCTGGGGTTCGTCGACGTCCGGCGACGACGCTTGTTACCGCGTGGCGACGGCGGACGTGCAGAAGGTGAACTACACGATCATCAGCCGCGGCTGGGCGGACCTGGCCAACTACGCGTCCCTCTCGCAGGAACGCCCGTTGACCCCGGGGACGGCGTACACGATGACGTTCCGGCTGGCGTCGACCGACCACATCGTGCCGCGCGGCCACGCGCTGGCGCTGATCGTCGGCGGCACGGACGGCAGCTTCATCCGCGGGCCCGCCCAGCCGGGCCGGGTGACGCTGGACCTGGCCCGGACGTCGCTGTCGGTGCCGCTGCTGGGCATCCCGCCCGCGGCGACGACCCACCCGGCGGCCGCCGGCGGCGAGCACGTGCCGTCGGCGGGCCGGACCGGCCTGGGTTAGCCGTACTCGCGGGAGAGCACGTCGACGCGGCCGGAGGCGTGGTCGGCCCGCACGGTGTCCAGGCCCATCCCGTCGAGCTCGGTGATGGTGGCCGCGTGTTCCTTCGTGTTCAGCGCGAGCAGGCCCACCTGGGGGCGGTCCTCGTCCGGGAGCATGGCCGCCATCAGCCGGTCCGCCGACGCCGACGGCAGTTCCTCGTCGACCGCCATGTGCACCATCAGGTGTTCCACGCCGGTGTCGAGCCACCGCGCCTGCGAGACCCACACCGTGCGGACCGCCGGGAACTCCCGGATCCGCCCGGCCGCCGCGTCGCGCAACGCGACGGCCGCCGGGTGGCGGGACCAGGTCAGCTTCATCCGTTCGCCGGCGGCGTCGCGGCCGCGCTCCTGCAGCGCCCGCCGCAGCAGCGGGACCGGGACGCGGGCCCAGCCGCCCGCCGAGAACAGCGCCAGGACCTCCACACCCGTCTGCGCGGCGATGTCCAGCAGCCGCAGCACGTCGCACTGCACGGCGCCGTCGGCCGAGGGCAGCAGTTCCGCGCAGCACTCCTCGCTGACGTAGCCCGGCAGGGCGGGACTGCCGTCTTCGCTCCGCAGGAACACCACCGAGCCGTTCGCGGCCACCGGGACGTGCACGCCGTGATCGGCCAGGGCCGCGAGCAGGGCGTCGTGGTCCGAGGAGGAGCCGTCCAGCAGTTCGGCCAGGGCCGCGTTCGTGGTCACCGCGTCAGTTTGCCTCGACCGGGGCCGTCTTGGTGGCGGATTTCCGGTGCAGCGCGCGGGCGATCGGCTCCACCACCCGGGCCGCCGTCGGGCCGAGGATCGCCATCAGCAGCACGTACGCCGTGGCCAAGGCCGCCAGCTCGCCGGTCACCGCGCCCGCCGTCACCGCCAGGCCCGCGATGACGATCGAGAACTCGCCCCGGGCCACCAGCGCGGCCCCGGCCCGGGCCCGGCCCAGTTTCCCGATGCCCTGGCGGCGAGCCGCCCACCAGCCCGTGCCGACCTTGGTCAGGGTCGTCACGACCGCGAGCACCACGGCCCAGCCGAGGACCGGCGGGATCGAGGCCGGGTTCGTGTTGAGCCCGAAGACCACGAAGAACACCGCCGCGAACAGGTCCCGCAGCGGCTCCAGCAGGTGCGTCGCGTTCTCCGCCGTCGAGCCCGAGATCGCGATGCCGAGCAGGAACGCCCCGACCGCCGCCGACACCTGCATCGCCGAGGCCAGCCCGGCCACCAGCAGGGCCGCGCCGAGGACCTTGAGCAGGAACACCTCGCGGTCCGGGCTGTCCACCGCCGCGGAGACGTACCGGCCGAACTTCAGCGCCACCACCAGCACCACGGTGATCACCAGCAGCGAGATGCCGACGGCTTCCAGGCCGCCGAGCAGGGAGACGCCACCCAGCACCGCGGTGAGGATCGGCAGGTAGAGCGCCATCGCGAGGTCTTCGAACACGAGGATCGACAGCACCACCGGCGTCTCGCGGTTGCCGAGCCGGCCCAGGTCGCCGAGGACCTTCGCGACGATCCCGGACGACGAGATGTACGTGACGCCCGCCATCACCATCGCGCCGACCGGGCCCCAGCCCAGCAGCAGCGCGACGGCCGCGCCGGGGGCGGCGTTGAGGACGATGTCGAGCAGGCCGGCCGTCCACGAGCGGCGCAGCCCAGTGAACAGCTCGGCCGCGGAGTACTCGAGGCCGAGCAGGAGGAGCAGCAGCACGACGCCGATCTCGCCGGCCAGGTGCGTGAAGCCGCCGATGTCGGTCAGCGGGATGAGGCCACCGGAGCCGAAGCAGAGGCCGCCGAGCAGGTAGAGCGGGATGGGGGAGAGGCCGATCTTGCCGGCCAGGCGCCCGAGCACGCCCAGCCCGAAGAAGACCGCCCCCAGTTCGATCAGGGACAGCGCGGTGTGGTCCATCGGTCGCTCAGCCGTACTTGAGGATCTTGGCGGCGGCTTCGAGGCCCTCGCTCGTGCCGACCGCGACCAGCAGATCGCCCCCGGTGAGCGTGAAGTCCGGCGCCGGCGACGGGTGCACCTGCCCGGCCCGGGCCACCGCGACCACCGAGACGCCGGTGCGGGTGCGCATCGCGGTGTCGCCGAGCGTCCGGCCGTCGAACGGGCCGGACGGCTTGATCGGCAGCTGCCGGGTGCTGATCCCCGGCAGGTCGCGGTGCTCCTCCGTCAGCTGCGCGACCAGCTGCGGGGCGCCGAGCAGGTTGGCCAGTGCGCCCGCCTCGTCCGCGGTGAGCGGGATCGAGGCGGCGCAGGCATCGGGATCGTCCGATTTGGACACGATGAGTTCGATGTGGCCGTCCCGCTGCGTGACGACGCCGATGCGGCGGCCGGTTCGGGTGGCGAAGTCCTTGCGGACCCCGATGCCGGGCAGGGGAGTTACTTCGACGTTCACCCAGCCACCGTAACCCACGTGTCCGTTTCGCGACGTTCAGCCGAGCAGCAGGAGCAGGGCCGCGACGACCATCACGGCGGCGGTCACGCCGTGGACGCCGAAGGCGATGGCCTTCTTCCCGCGGTGGCGCAGGATGAGCAGCATGTCGAAGACCGGCCAGACGGCCGCGGTGAGCATCACCCAGCCGAGGGCGTGCGCGTCGCCGTAGATCATCAGGGCCAGCGGGATCAGGCCGGCTCCGATGTCGCGGCCGCCCTTGACGTTGAGGAAGGTCTCGGCGTTCTCGGGAACGTCGTTGAAGCCGAAGCCCGCGGCGATCTTCTTGGGCGCGAAGAGGTAGTTGAGGCCGATGTAGATGATCCCGAGCGCGACGATCGCGGTGAGGACGTAACCGGTGATGACCATGATGTTCCCTCCAGTGGTTTCTAGCATCGCTAGGATTGCTAGCAACGCTAATCTAGCGGCGCTAGTTTGTCTAGCAGTGCTAGCATGTGACGTATGACCCAGCGACAGCGGCGAGTGCGCGACCGGACCGAGCGAGCGCGGCGGATCGTCTCCGCGGCCCGCGAACTGGCCGAGGCGGAAGGCTGGGACGCGGTCACGACCCGGAAGCTCGCGGCGCTGATCGAGTACAGCCAGCCGGTGCTCTACAGCCACTTCCCGGGCGGCAAGGACGCGATCATGGCCGCGGCCGCGCTGGAGGGCTTCGCCGAGCTGGCCTCGGTGCTGGAGACCGCCCGCGCGGGCGGCCTGGCGGGGGTCGCGGAGGCGTACGTGACGTTCGCCGAGGCGAAGCCGGCGTTGTACGACGCCATGTTCACGCTGGCTTCGGAGCTCCCGTTCGCCCAGGACGACACCCCGGAGGTGATGAAGGCGAACTTCGCCGAGCTCCTGGCGGTCATCGAGCCGGTGGCCGGGAAGCAGAACGCCGGGCCGCTGACCGAGGTGTTCTGGAGCACCCTGCACGGCCTGGTGACGCTGGATCGCGGCCACCGACTGTCCCGGGCCCACCGTGACGAGCGCCTCAAGCTCGTGGTGGCGCGCTTCGGGGCGCGGGCCGACTGATCTCCTCCGCACCCCGACCGGCAGAATGGACACCGGACAGGACGGGACGAGAACGCGAGGAGAGTGCCGGTGACGGGAGCCCTACGTGGTGTGGTCGCGCTGGACGGCCCGTCGGGGACCGGGAAGACCACCGTCGCCCGCAAGCTCGCCCAGCGCCTCGGCGCCGGGTACCTCGACACCGGGGCGATGTACCGGATGGTCACCCTCGCCGTGCTGCGCGCCGGCGTCGACCCGGCCGACGCGGCCGCGGTCGCCGAGGTCGCGGACCGCGCCGAGTTCACCATCGGCACCAGCCCCGACCGGCCGGAGATCCGCCTGGCCGGCGACGACGTGGCCGCCCACATCCGCGGGCCCGAGGTCACCAAGGCGGTTTCGCCGGTCTCGGCCGTGCCGCACGTGCGTGAGCTGCTGGTCGCGCGGCAGCGGCGGATCATCGAGGACGTCGTCTCCCACCGCGGCGGGATCGTCGTCGAGGGCCGGGACATCGGCACGGTCGTCGCGCCGGACTCGCCGCTCAAGGTCTACCTGACCGCTTCGGCCGACGTCCGCGCGTCGCGCCGCAGCACCCAGGACACCGCGGCCGGGCGGCAGTCGTCGGTCGCCGACGCGCTGGCTTCGGTCGAGCGCCGCGATCGGCTCGACTCCACCCGTGCCGCCTCGCCGCTGCGCGCGGCCGACGACGCCGTGCACGTCGACACCTCGGAACTGTCGATCGACCAGGTGATCGTCGCCCTCAGCGAGCTGGCCAGCCACCGCGGCATCCTCGAAGGCTGCAACGCCGAGGTCGCGCGATGAAAGCTGACGGACTCCCCGAGGGATCCGTCGGCAGGCTCCACGACGCCGGGCGGGTCTTCGCCCGGTACTATCTGCGCTCGGCCTTCCGCATCCGGGTGCACGGCCGCGAGCGCGTCCCCGCCACCGGGCCGCTGCTCGTGATCGCCAACCACAGCTCCATGATCGAGCCGCAGCTGATCTTCGGAATGCTTCCGCGGCGTTCGGCGTTCCTGGTCAAAGCCGAGATGTTCGGCGGGATCGTCGGCAGGTTCCTGCTGGCGATCGGGCAGATCCCGCTCAAGCGCGGCGAGATCGACCGCAAGCCGCTGATGACCGCCGTCGGCGTCTTGAAGGACGGGGGAGTCGTCGGGATCTTCCCCGAGGGCACCCGCGGTGCCGGGGACGTCGGCGCGGCCGAACGCGGCGCGGCCTGGCTGGTCCGGGCCTCCGGCGCGACCGTGCTCCCGGTCGCGACGCGGGGCACGCTCAAGCCGGCCGACGGCAGGCGGCGGTTCCGGCCGCGGGTGGACATCCTCGTGGGCGAGCCGTTTTCGCCGAAGGTGGGGCCCGGGAAGACCGGGCTCGACCAGGGCACCGAAGAGCTGCGCGGTGAGCTCGCAGCGCTCGTGAAGACTTTGGACGACTGGCGTGCCGAACACGGATTCGGCGCGGTATAAGGGAAATTGGGTAGTAATGGAAGAGTTTGACGGCGTCGGCGAAGTCGACGGCACCTGGTCGGAAGAGACCGAGTTCGCCGCGCTCGACGCGCAGATCGAGGCGGCGGAAGCGGCCGAGGAGGCTGCGCTCGCGCAGCCGGTGCTCGCCGTCGTCGGCCGGCCCAACGTGGGCAAGTCGACGCTGGTCAACCGCATCCTCGGCCGGCGCGAAGCCGTCGTGCAGGACGTCCCCGGCGTGACTCGCGACCGCGTCGCCTACGACGCCTACTGGGGCGGGCGCAAGTTCACCCTGGTCGACACCGGCGGCTGGGAGCCGGACGCGACCGGGCTGCAGGCCTCCGTCGCCGCCCAGGCCGAGCTGGCCATGCAGACCGCGGACGCGGTGCTGCTGGTCATCGACGCCACCGTCGGCGCGACGGCGACCGACGAAGCCGTCTCGAAGGTGCTGCGCCGGTCGAAGAAGCCGGTGCTGCTGGCCGCGAACAAGGTCGACGACGACCGGCTGCTCGCCGACACCGCGTCGCTCTGGTCGCTCGGCCTCGGCGAGCCGCACCCGGTCAGCGCGCTGCACGGCCGCAGCTCCGGCGACCTGCTCGACGCGATCCTCAAGGCCCTGCCCGAGTCGCCGCGCGAGGGCGGCCCGGTGACGTCGGGTCCGCGGCGCGTCGCGCTGGTCGGGAAGCCGAACGTCGGCAAGTCGAGCCTGCTGAACAAGCTGTCGGGCGAGGAGCGCTCGGTCGTCGACTCGGTCGCCGGCACCACGGTCGACCCGGTCGACTCGCTGGTCGAGCTGGACGGCGAGACCTGGCGGTTCGTGGACACGGCGGGCCTGCGCAAGCGCGTCAACTTCGCCGCCGGCGCCGAGTACTACGCCTCGCTGCGCACCAAGACCGCGATCGACGCGGCCGAGGTCGCGATCGTGCTGCTGGACGCGGCCGAGCCGCTGTCGGAGCAGGACCTGCGGGTGCTGACCATGGTCGTCGAGGCCGGGCGCGCCTGCGTGCTGGCGTTCAACAAGTGGGACCTGGTCGACGAGGACCGCCGGCACGCGATGGTCCGCGAGCTCGACCGCGGCCTGGTCCGCGTGCCGTGGGCGGAGAAGGTCAACATCTCCGCGCTGACCGGCCGCTCGGTGCGCAAGCTGGCGCCGGCCCTGCGGACCGCGCTGAAGTCGTGGGACCAGCGGGTGCCGACCGGCCAGCTCAACGCGTGGCTGTCCGACCTGATCGCGGCCACCCCGCCGCCGGTCCGCTCGGGCAAGCAGCCGAAGGTCCTGTTCGCGACCCAGGCCGGCATCCGCCCGCCGACGCTGGTGCTGTTCACCACCGGCTTCCTCGAGGCGGGCTACCGCCGCTTCATCGAACGCAAGTTCCGTGAGCAGTTCGGCTTCACCGGCAGCCCCGTCCGGGTGAATGTCCGCGTCCGCGAAAAGAAGGCGAAGCCGAAGGTCGGCGGAAAAGCCGCCCGAACCCGGTGATTTCCTGACCCGTTTCGGTCGACACGCGTGACTGGAGGGTCGACACGCGTGATCAAAGGGTCGACACGGCAGCTGTCCGGCCGGACGCCGTGTCGACCTTCCAATCACGCGTGTCGCCCCTTCAGTCACGGTGGTTCGTCCGGTGCGGGGTGAGGTCCGACACTCCGTCGTGATCCTGTGGACACCTTTTCTTCATCCGCGGGTATGGTGAAAGGTCGTTGCGGGCGCCTCAATGGGAGAGCAAGCCCGGTTGAGGCTCCCGGAAGGTGAGTGGTGGGCTTGCGCGCCCATGGTTTGTCCCTGCACGTCTGCGTCACGGTCGAGGTGCACGCCCGATGACCGTCACGATCGAACCCGCCGAATCCGCCGAAGCGACCTTCGCCCCGGTCGCCGACCGGGCGCTCTTCTGGTCCGGCCTCGGTGCCGGTGAGCGCACCCTGCTCGACGTCCTCGCCGCCACGGCCGAGCGGCACCCGAACGCCGCCGCGATCGACGACGGCACCACCACCCTGACCTACCGCCGGCTCCTCGACGAGATCGACGCCTACGGGCGCCGCCTCAAGGGATACGGCGTCGGCCTCGGCGACCGCGTCGGCATCCGGATCTCCTCCGGCACCGCCGAGCTGTACATCGCCATCCTCGCCACCCTGTCCGTCGGCGCCGCCTACGTGCCGGTCGACGCGGACGACCCGGACGAGCGCGCCGAGCTGGTCTTCGAGGAAGCTCAGGTCGCCGCGGTCGCCACCGACGGCAAGATCAACGTTCACAGCACCCCGGGTGGCCGCGAAGGCCGTCCCGGTCCCGCCGACGACGCGTGGATCATCTTCACCTCCGGCTCCACCGGCAAGCCCAAGGGTGTGGCGGTCACCCACGCGAGTGCCGCCGCCTTCGTCGACGCCGAGGCCGAGCTCTTCCTCACCGACGAGCCGATCGGCCCCGGCGACCGCGTCCTGGCCGGCCTGAGCGTCGCCTTCGACGCCTCCTGCGAAGAGATGTGGCTGGCCTGGCGGCACGGCGCCTGCCTGGTCCCGGCGCCCCGCGCGCTGGTCCGCACCGGTGTCGACCTCGGCCCGTGGCTGGTCGCGCAGCGGATCACCGTCGTCTCGACCGTGCCGACGCTGGCCGCCCTGTGGCCCGCGGACGCGCTCGAGGACGTCCGCCTGCTCATCTTCGGCGGCGAGGCGTGCCCGCCGGAGCTGGCCGAACGCGTCGCCGTCGAAGGCCGCGAAGTCTGGAACACCTACGGCCCGACCGAGGCCACCGTCGTCGCCTGCGCCGCGCAGCTGACCGGCGAAGGCCCGGTCCGCATCGGCCTGCCGCTCGCCGGCTGGCAGCTCGCCGTCGTGAACGAAGAGGGTGAGCCGGTCGCCATGGGCGAGACCGGTGAGCTCGTCATCGGCGGCGTCGGCCTGGCCCGCTACCTCGACGCGGCCAAGGACGCCGAGAAGTTCGCGCCGCTGCCGTCCCTGGGCTGGCAGCGTGCGTACCGCTCCGGCGACATGGTCCGCGCCGAAGAGGAGGGCCTGCTGTTCCTCGGCCGGCTCGACGAGCAGGTCAAGCTCGGCGGCCGCCGCATCGAGCTGGGCGAGGTCGACGCCGCGCTGCAGGCCCTGCCGGGTGTGCAGGGCGCGGCCGCCGCGATCCGCCGCACCAAGGCCGGCAACCAGGTCCTCGTCGGGTACGTCGTCCCCGCCGGCGAGACCTTCGACCACGACCAGGCCGCCACGCGCCTGCGTGAGCACCTGCCCGCCGCGCTGGTCCCGCTGCTCGCCGTCGTCGACGACCTGCCGACCCGCACCTCCGGCAAGGTCGACCGCAACGCCCTCCCGTGGCCGCTGTCCACTGTGGAGGCTTCCGGGCTGACCCCGACCGAGACGTGGCTCGCCGAAGGCTGGGCCGAGATCCTCGGCGTGTCGGTCGACAGCCCGAAGGCGGACTTCTTCACCCACGGCGGCGGCAGCCTGACCGCCGCGCAGGTGGTCGCGCGCATCCGCACCCGGCACCCGCAGGTGTCGGTCGCCGACATCTACGCCCACCCCAAGCTGGGCGCGCTGGCCGCGATGCTGGACGCGCTGAGCGGCCAGGCCACCGAACGCCGGGACATCGCGCCGACGAAACGCCGTGCCGGGGTCATCCAGACGCTGCTGATGGTCCCGCTGATGGGCCTGGTCGGGCTGCGCTGGGCGACGCTGGCCGCCGCGCTGTCGAACGTCCTGTACCTGCTCGGGTTCGCCTGGGCGCCGACGCTCGGCTGGGCGTGGATCGGCCTGGCGTGGGTCGTGCTGTTCAGCCCCGCGGGCCGGATCGCCATCGCCGCGGGCGGCGCGCGCGTGCTGCTGTCGGGCGTGCAGCCCGGCACGTACCCGCGCGGCGGCAGTGTCCACTTGCGACTGTGGACGGCCGAGAAGCTGGCCGAGTTCTCCGGTGCCGACAGCGTCGCGGGCGCGTCCTGGATGACGACGTACGCGAAGGCGCTCGGCGCGCGGATCGGCAAGGACGTCGACCTGCACTCGCCGCCGCCGGTCACCGGCTTCCTCAAGCTGGGCCGCGGCGCCGCGATCGAGCCTGAGGTCGACCTCACCGGCCACTGGGTCGACGGCGACGTCGTGCACATCGGCAAGGTCCGCGTGGGCGCCGAAGCCCGCGTCGGCGCGCGCAGCACGCTGTTCCCCGGCGTCCGGATCGGCAAGGGCGCGGAGATCGCGGCCGGCTCGACCGTCCGCGGCGCCGTCCCGGCCGGGCAGCGCTGGGCCGGTTCGCCCGCGGCCCGCGTCGCCAAGGACGAGCGCGACGCGCTGAAGTGGCCGTCCAGCCGCCCGCCGCGCTCGTACTTCTGGGCCGCCGTCTACGGCGCGACCTCGCTGCTCCTCGGCTTCCTGCCCGGCATCGCCGCGCTCGCGGGCGTCGCCGTGCTCGGCTACGGCATCGCCGGTGCCCCGACACTGCTGGACGCCTTCACCCGCGCGATGATCTTCGTGCCGGTCGCGACCGTGGCCTACTTCGGCGCGTACATGCTGCTGGTGCTGATCGGCGTCCGGGCGCTGAGCATCGGCATGGTCGAGGGCTACCACCCGGTGCACGGCCGCGTCGCCTGGCAGGTCTGGGCCACCGAACGGCTGATGAGCATGGCCCGCGAAGGCCTGTTCCCGCTGTACGCCAGCCTGTTCACGCCGGTGTGGCTGCGGCTGCTCGGCGCGAAGGTCGGCCGCAACGTCGAGGCGTCGACCGTCCTCGCCCTGCCGAAGATGACCAAGGTCGACAGCGGCGCGTTCCTGGCCGACGACACCATGGTCGCCACCTACGAGCTCGGCCACGGCTGGCTGCACGTCGCCCCGGCCCGGATCGGCAAGCAGGCGTTCCTGGGCAACTCGGGGATGACCGCGCCAGGCCGCTCGGTGCCGAAGCGCGGCCTGGTCGGCGTCCTGTCCTCGACGCCGCTGAAGGCCAAGAAGGGCTCGTCGTACCTCGGCATGCCGCCGCTGCCGGTGCGCCGCGCGGTCGGCGAGGCCGACACCAGCCGCACCTACACCCCGGCGCTGCACCTCAAGGCCGCGCGGGCGCTGGTCGAGCTGTGCCGGATCGTCCCGGTCATGTGCGGGGTCGCGCTGACCGTCGTGGTCGCCTTCGGCCTGCTGTGGACGGCGTCGGCGTTCGGCTTCGGCGTCGCCGCGCTGCTGGCCGGGCCCGCCCTGCTGGCCGCCGGGATCGTCGCCGCGCTGACCGCGACGGTGATGAAGTGGCTGCTCGTCGGCAAGTTCCGCGAGATCGACCACCCGCTGTGGAGCTCCTTCGTCTGGCGCAACGAGCTGGCCGACACCTTCGTCGAGGCCCTCGCGGTGCCGTGGCTGATCGGCTCGGTCGGCGGCACCCCGCTACTGGCCGCGTGGCTGCGCACGATGGGCGTCAAGATCGGCCGCGGTGTCTGGCTGGAGACGTACTGGCTGCCCGAGGCCGACCTCGTCGAGCTGGGTGACGGCGCGACGATCAACCGCGGCTGCGTCGTCCAGACGCACCTGTTCCACGACCGGATCATGAGCATGTCCCGGGTGACCCTCGGCGAGGGCGCGACGCTCGGCCCGCACGGCATCGTGCTGCCGGGCGCGGGCATCGGCGCCCGCACCACGGTGGGCCCGGGCTCGCTGGTGACCCGCGGCGACGAGGTGCCCGCCGACACCCGCTGGCTGGGCAACCCGATCTCCGCCTGGCCGGGTAAGTAACGAATGCAGGACCGGGCGCGCCGGACTCACCCCTCCGTGCGAGCCTGGTTCCAGCACGCACGAAGAAAGGTTCGCCACGGGTGATTTCGAAGGCTCCCGCTCCCGGCGCGGACACCTCCGGCGACCCCTACCTGCCCGCGCACGGCAACGGCGGCTACCGGACCCGGCACTACGACCTGAACCTCGACTACAAGGTCGCGCCGAACCGGCTGTCGGCGTCCGCGGTGATCACCGCGGAGGCGACGCAGGCGCTGTCCCGCGTCAGCTTCGACTTCGGCGAGTTCCGGATCAACCGGGTCCTCGTCGACGGGAAGGCCGCGAAGTACCTCAAGCGCGGCGCGAAGCTGCACGTCAAGCCGGCGAGGTCGATCCCGGCGGGTACCGCGTTCACCGTCGAGGTCCACTACGTCGGCAACCCGCGGCCGGTGCGCAGCCGCTGGGGTGACGTCGGCTGGGACGAGCTGACCGACGGCGCGCTGGTGGCGAGCCAGCCGGTCGGGGCGCCGTCGTGGTTCCCGTGCAACGACCACCCGTCGGACAAGGCGAGCTACCGGGTGAGCGTGACGACGGCGTCGCCGTACCTGGTCGCGGTCACCGGCACCCTGGTCGAGCGGACGACGTTGGCGAGCACGACGAAGTGGGTCTACGAGCGGCGCGAGCCGACGGCGACCTACCTGATGAGCGTGCAGATCGGCCGGTACGACGAGGTCGAGCTGACCGGCCGCAACTGGTTCCCCCACTCGGGGGTCGGGCTGCGCCGGCTGAGCCTCGGCATCGGGCGCGCGACCGGCCAGGTGGAGTCGATCTTCGAGACGGTGCCGCAGCGGGCCGCCGTGCCCCCGCGGCTGCGCCGCGCGTTCGACCGCGACTTCGGGCGCCAGGGCCGGATGATGGAGTTCCTGCAGCGGCTGTTCGGCGCGTACCCGTTCGCCGAGTACGTCATCGTGATCACCGACGACGCCCTCGACGACCCGATCGAGGCCCAGGGCATGGCGATCTTCGGCGCCAACCACGTCGACGGCCGCCGCACCCACGAGCGGCTCGTGCTGCACGAGCTGGCCCACCAGTGGTTCGGCAACAGCCTGACGGTGGCCGACTGGCGCCACATCTGGCTGAACGAGGGCTTCGCGACGTACGCGGAGTGGCTGTGGTCGGAGGAGTCCGGCGGCCCGTCGGCGGCGGCGCTGGCCCGCGACTGGCACACGCGGATCAAGGTGAAGCCGGCGGACGTCCGCATCGCCGACCCGGGTGTGGCGCGGATGTTCGACGAGCGGGTGTACAAGCGCGGCGGGTTGACGCTGCACGCCCTGCGGGCGGAGATCGGGGATCCGGCGTTCTTCGCGTTGCTGAAGTCTTGGGCCGAGGAGCACCGGCACGGCCTGGTCACGACCGAGGCCTTCGTGGCCGCGGCGGAGACGCACGCGGGCCGCTCGCTGAGCGCGTTCTTCACCCGCTGGCTGTTCACGCCGGCGTTGCCGCCGCTGCCGGGAGCCTGAAGGGTCCCGCCGATCAGCGCCGGGTCGCGCTGACCACCCACACCGCGCCGGGAATGCGGACGCCTTCGGGGGTTTCGTACGCTTCGAGCCCTTCTCGCAGCTGTCCGCGCGTCCGTTCGACGACGTCCGGGGCGAGGCCGGCCAGGTTCACGCGCACCGGACCCTGGCCGAGGATGAACTCGGCCGCGTCGGCGGCGTCCCGCCCGTAGTCCATCGGTGCGGTGACCGGTTCGACCTCGACCTCGCCGAACCCGGCCGCTGCCAGCACCTCGCGGATCCGCCCCGGGTCGACCAGGGAGCCCATACCTCGTGATGCGGGCGACGGTGTGCGCAGCAGCGGCTTGAGCGCCGCGGTGGCGCGGGCGTAGTCGCTGTCGGGGCCGCCGCCCTGCGGGCCCAGGAACACCAGCCGGCCGCCGGGCCGCAGCGCCCGCCGGATGTTGGCGAACGCGGCCACCGGGTCGCCGAAGAACATCACCCCGCCCCGGCTGATCGCGACGTCGAAGCCGGCGTCGGGGAAGGGGTGGACCTGCGCGTCACCCTGGTCGAACCGGACGTTGCCGATGCCCGCGGCGGCCGCGTCGGCGCGGGCGCGTTCCAGCATCGGAGCCGAGAGGTCGACACCGGCGACGTGCCCGCGGGCGGCCCGCCGCGCCGCCAGCAGCGTGACGTGGCCCGTACCGCAGCCGACGTCGAGGACGTGGTCGTCCGGGGCGATCGCGGCGGTGCGGAAGAGGCTGTCGTTGAAGGCGCCGACCACGGCGTTGTACCGGGCGCGGTGGCGTGCCCAATGCACGCCTTCCCAGCCGTTCCAGGCTTCGGCGGCTTCGGCGTTGGCTACGGCGTGCATGAGCGCCTCCCGGGATCGACGTTACTAGAGTCAAGCTCTAGAGTTACACTCTAGCCATGGAACAGCGCAAGGACGGGCCGAAACGGACGCGCAACGCCACGCAGACCCGGGCGCGGATGCTGGCCGCGGCGCGCGAGCTGTTCGTGCGCCAGGGCTACGGCGCGACGACGCTCAAAGAGATCGCCGAACGGGCCGGCGTGGCCGTGCAGACGATCTATTTCACCTTCGGCAACAAGCGGGTCCTGCTCAAGGAACTGGTCGATGTGGCGATCGCCGGCGATGCCGAGCCGGTGGCGACGATGGACCGGCCGTGGTTCCGGGACGCACTCGCCGCGCCACTCGCCGAATCCCAGCTGCGGCTGCACGTCCGGGGCACGCGGGAGATCCTCGAGCGCGTCGCCTCGATCGTCGAGATGCTGCGCGCCGCCGCGGCGGCCGACCCGGCGCTCGCCGGGCAGTGGGACGACGGCGACCCGCGCTTCACGGTGCACCTCGAGGCCGCGCGGGCACTGGTCGCCAAGCCCGGTGCGCGCGCCGGGGTGACCGCCGAGCAGGCGGCCGACCTCCTGTTCGGGCTGCTCAGCCCGGAGCTCTACCAGGTGTTCGTCCGCGACCGCGGCTGGTCTCCCGACCGGTGGGAGAAGTGGGCGGGCGACACCCTGGTGGCCCAGCTCTGCCACCGGGACGGCGAGAACTGACCGTCATTCATCGGATGTATCTGCCGCTTTCCGAGTGAACTCCTCTGGCCTTTTGGGCACCTCTCTGTAAGTATGGCCGGACGCCGCCGCATGATCTCGCCGAAACGTAGTATGAATTCGGAGGATGCTTCATGGACTCTGTGTCCAGGCGGACGGTGCTCCGGTCGGCCTCGGTCCTCGCCGGGGCGGCGGCCTTCGGGGGTCTGTGGGCCCGCGCGGCCCCGCCCGCGCTCGCCGCCGGAGGGAACCCCCACCGGGACGTCGCCGAAGATGCGCGGATGATCTGGCGGCGGCTGCCGAAGAACTGGCAGGAAGGCCCCTTCCTCGCCAACGGCTACCTCGGCGTCCAGGTCTACGCCGGGAAGACGCCGCAGGTCCTCAAGTTCATGCTCAGCCACACCCAGGTGCAGGACCAGCGCATCCAGTGGGAAGCCGGGATCGGGCTCTCGCGGCTGCCCATCGGCTACCTCACGCTCACCCTGACCGGCGCGATCACCGCCGTCGACTGGACGCTCGACCTCTACAACGCCGAGCTCGGCGGCACCATCACCACCACGCAGGGCTCGATCGCGTTCTCCGCCGTCGTGCACAACGACCTGAGCGTGCTGCTCGTTTCGCTGACCCCGAGCGCGGGGGAGGCGAACGCCGCCTGGGCGTTCCAGCCCCTCGAATCCGCGACCACCCGGACCGTCCGCAAGCCACCCGAGTACGTCGCCAACCCGGCGCCCGAGCAGGCTGACGGCTACTGCGCCCAGCCCCTGCTCGCCGGCGGCGGGTACACCACGGCGTGGCAGGAACGCGCGATCGGCACGCGACGGCTGCTCGCCGCCGCCGTCGCCTACAGCTTCCCGGGCACGACACACACCGCGGACGCCCGCAACGCCGTCCGGAAAGCGCTTGCCGACCGGCCGGACGTCCTGCTCGCCCGCCACCGCCGCTGGTGGAACGACTACCACCGGCGCAGCTTCGTTTCGGTGCCCGACAAGCAGGTGCAGCGGTTCTACTGGATCCAGCTGTACAAGATCGCGGCCGCCACCCGCGCGGACGGCCCGGTCGTCTCCGAATGGGGGCCGTGGTTCCCCGAAGTCGGCAACAGCTGGACCGCCGTCTGGTGGAACCTCAACGTCCAGGTCACCTACCCGATCGTCAACAGCACCAACCACCCCGAGCTCGACGCCGTCACCGAGACGTTCCGGCGCGACCACGCCAACCTCGAGGTGTCCGTCCCGCCCGCGTACCGCGACGGCGACACCTACGCCCTCTCGCACCCCGGTGACTGGCGGCTGCGGCCCGGCGGCACGCGCTCGGTGGGCGTCCCCGGCACGACGTCCAAGACCGACCAGACCGGGAACCTGCTGTGGGGCCTGCACAACGTCTGGCTGGCCTACCGGCACCACATGGACAAGCGCGTGCTGCGAGACGTCCTGTACCCGACGCTGGCGAAGGCGCTGAACTTCTACCGCCACTTCCTGTTCACCGGCCCGGACGGGTCGCTGCACCTGCCGCTGACCCGGTCGCCGGAGTACGCCGACGCACCCGACTGCACCTACGACCTGTCGCTGATCCGGTGGGCGGCCCGCACCCTCGTCGACGCCGCGCGGATCCTGTGCCTGGACGAGCCGCGGGTGCCGATCTGGCGGGAAATCAGTGCGAAACTCGTGCCCTACCAAGAAGATCCCGCCACCGGCGTGCTGATCGGCGACGGTGTTCCGCTGGCTGCGTCGCACCGGCACTTCTCGCACCTGCTGTGGCTGTACCCGCTGCGGGAGAAGGTCTGGGAGACCCCGGGCGACCGGGACGTCATGACGCGGACCTTCGACCACTGGGCCGCCGACCAGTCCGCCTGGCACGGCTACAGCTACGCGGCCGCGTCGTCGATGAAGTCGGTGATGGACGCCCCCGAAGAAGCGTTGCGGTACCTGAAGTTCTTCCTGGACCGCAACATCGTGGCCGACACCGAGCTGACCGCGAACACGATGTACCGCGAGGGCTCCAACTTCGCCATCGAGAGCCCGATCATCGCCGCGCAGTCCGTTGTGGACATGGTGATGCAGGGATCCGGTGGGGTGCTCAAGGTCTTCCCGTCGGTGTCGGCGACCTGGCGCGACGCCTCGATCGCCGGGCTGCGCGCGGAAGGCGCGTTCCTGGTGGACGCCTCCCGTCGCGACGGCAAGACGGAATACGTCCGCGTGCACAGCGAAGCCGGCGAGCCCCTGGTGCTGCAGCACAGTGTGCTCGGCGACGTCGACGTCCGCGACGAGCACGGCAGGCGGCTGCCGTGGCGCCCGGCGGGCCCCGGGCGGATCGCGATCGGGCTGCGCCGCGGCGGCACCGCCGTCGTCACCCCGCGGGGCGGGCGGCCGGACTTCGCGCCCCGGGACGTCCCCGCGCTCGGCCCGGCGCCGGCGTGGGGCCTGCCGAGCTGAACTGTGTTTTCGACGAGGAGGTCGAATGGACATCACCCGCAGAACCGTGCTCGGCGGCGCGCTCGCCGGGCTGGCCGTCGCCGGCTTGGCCCCCGGAACCGCCGAGGCGGCACCCGGCACTGACGACTTCGGCTGGGCCGGGTTCCTGGGCACCGCCGACCTGTACTGGCGGCGGCTGCCCAAGACGTGGTACGAAGGCCCGTTCCTGGGCAACGGGTTCCTCGGGTCCGGCATCTACGCCGAGCCCGGGCAGAACGCGATCCGGTTCAACGTCCAGCACAGCCAGGTGCAGGACCACCGCCCGGAGTTCGGCTCGCTCTTCGGCCTGGCCCGGCTCCCGATCGGGTACTTCACCCTCGAACCGGTCGGCGCGATCACCGCGATCGACTGGCGGATGGACCTGTGGAACGCCGAACTGACCGGCGCGATCACGACGGCCGCGGGCAGCCTGAGCCTGCGCGCGATCGTCCACACCGGACAGTCCTTGCTCGCCGTCGAAATCCGGCCGTCCGCAGGGGAACGCGGGTTCAGGTGGGTGTTCCACCCGGCGGTGGCCGTCAGCCCCCGTGCCGACCCGGTGTGGAACAAGCCGCCGCCCGCCGGGTACACCGCGAACCCGCCGGTGCAGCTGTCGGCCGGCGGTGACGCGCAGCTGGCCGTCCAGCCGCTGCTGGCCGGCGGCGAGCACGTGACGGCCTGGCGCGAGGTCTCGCGCGGCGGCGCCCGGACGCTGTACACGTCGGTGGCCTGGTCACACCCCGAGAAGACGTCGGTGGCACGGGCGCTGGGCACGGTCCGCCGGGCGGGGGAGTTCGGCGCGCTGACCCAGGACCACCGGCGCTGGTGGCACGACTACTACCGGCGGAGCTTCCTGTCCATTCCGGACACCCGGTTGCAGAGCTTCTACTGGATCCAGCTGTACAAGGTCGCCTCGGCCGCCCGCCGCGAGGCGCCGGTGATGGCGACCTCCGGGCCGTGGCTGGAGAACACGCCGTGGCCGGCGACCTGGTGGAACCTCAACGTCCAGCTCGAGTACTGGCTGATCCACGGCTCGAACCACCTGGAGCTGGACGCCGTCAGCCACGCGCTGGACAAGTACCGCGCGAATCTGTCCAGCCAGGTCGCTTCGCCCTACCAGGCCGACTCTGCGGGCATCCCGCGGACGACCGACATGACGCTGCTCAACGGCGTCTCGAACACGACCAGCGGGTTCCCCGTCGGGATCCCGGGGCAGGACACGCCGACGCCGGAGGTCGGCAACCTGACCTGGGCCCTGCACAACGTGTGGCTGTCCTACCGGCACACGATGGACCGCGCACTGCTGCGGAACACGCTGTTCCCGTTGCTGCGCAAGGCGATCAACTACTACCTGCACTTCCTCGCGCCGGGGGCGGACGGGAAGCTGCACCTGCCGCCGACGTTCTCACCCGAGTACGGCGTCAACGCGCCCGACTGCAACTACGACCTGTCGCTGATCCGGTGGGGCTGCAAGACTCTGCTGCAGACGTCGCCCGGCGATCCGCTGGCGCCTCGCTGGCAGGACGTGCTCGCGAACCTCGTCGACTACCCCGCCGACGTCAACGGCTACATGATCGGTGCCGGGGTGCCGTTCGCGAAGTCGCACCGGCACTACTCGCACCTGCTGCAGATCTACCCCCTCTACGACGTCACCTGGGAGCAGCCGGAGCACCGGGCGATCATCGAGACGTCGCTGAACCACTGGGTCGGCTTCGAAGGCGCCCTGCAGGGCTACACCTTCACCGGGGCCGCGTCGATCTCGGCGCAGATGCTCCGCGGTGACCAGGCCGCGTTCTACCTCGGCGAACTGCAGCGGCGGTACATCCAGCCGAACACGATGTACAAGGAGTCCGGGCCGGTCATCGAGACGCCGCTCTCGGCGGCGAAGTCCCTGCAGGACATGCTGGTGCAGAGCTGGGGCGGCGTCGTCCGGCTGTTCCCGGCGGTGCCCGCGGCCTGGGGTGACGTCGCGCTGCGGGACTTCCGCACCGAAGGCGCGTTCCTGCTCAGCGCGTCCCGCGCCGGCGGGAAGACGCGCTGGCTGAAAGTGCACAGCGAGGCCGGGGCGCCGTGCGTGCTGCGGCCGGGCATCGACGGCGACCTCGCGGTGACCGACGCGCGCGGGCGGGCGCGCCGCTGGCGGCGGCTGGCCAACGGGGACGTCCAGGTGGACCTCGGCTGCGGTGAGGACGCGTTCGTGTACCGGAAGGGCGATCGGCCGGACTTCGGCGTCCGGCCGGTGGCGCCGGGCGGCCCGAGCGCGCCCTGGGGCCTGCCGTGAGCTGAGCCGGCTTCCCGGGTTCGGGCCCGGGAAGCCGGCTCGCACGGCAGAATGGTGCTCTCCGACGAGGGGAGCGTTGATGAGCCAGCCGGACGGCAGACCTGGCCGGTACCCGCCGTGGCAGCCGCCCGTGCCGCCGAAGCAGTCGTCGACGACGGCGATCGTGCTGGTCACCGGGTCGGTCGCGGTCGTCGTGGCGATGGTGCTGGCGTTTCTGGCCTGGGGTTCCCCGGGGTTCCTGCGCAAACCGGACGCGGAGGCCGACGGCGCCTTCCGGTCGCCGCCGACGTCGTCGAGCCCGGCGTCGATCCCGCCCGGCACCCTGGCCGGGATCCCCGGCGAGCGGGCGCCGATGCCGAAGCGGCCGAGGCCGCTGGCCGACCCGGTGACGTGCGCGTTCACCCCCGACCCGAGCTCACCGGCGCCGAAGAAGGTCGCGTTGCCGCCCGACGGCCCGACGCCGTCTACCGGAACGGCCGGCGTGCGGCTCGCGACGACGGCGGGGGACATCGGGCTGACGCTCGACCGGGCGCTGGCGCCGTGCACCGTGGTCAACTTCCTGAGCCTGGCCCGGCAGGGTTTCTACGACGGCACGTCGTGCCACCGGCTGTCGGTGATCAGCGGGCTGCAGATGCTCCAGTGCGGCGACCCCGCCGGCGACGGCACCGGCGGCCCGGGCTACACGATCCGCGACGAGGTGTTCCCCGAGCTGACGTACGGCCGCGGCATCCTCGCGATGGCGAAGACGACCGCCCCGGACTCCGGCGGCTCCCAGTTCTTCCTGGTCTTCGGCGAGACGAACATCCCACCGGAGTACACGGTCTTCGGCAGCATCGACGACCCGGGCCTGGCGACCCTCGACGCGATCGCCCGCCGCGGAATCGACCCGTCGAAACCCGGCATCGGCGACGGCAGCGGCCCCCCTGAGGTCCCAGTGGTCATCACCCACGTCACCGCCACCCCGTGACGGAACCGCCGACACGCGTGATTGGGAGGTCGACACGCGTGATTGGAGGGTCGACACGAGCTGCCGCGGCCGGTTCGCCGTGTCGACCCTCCAATCACGTGAGTTGACCCTCTGATCACGCGTGTCGGCCGTTCAGGCACGGTCCAGGAGGGACCGCAGGGCGGTAAGGAGGGTTGCGGCGGGGGTGGGGGAGAGGGTGACTTGGCGGAAAGCGACGTAGGCGTCGGGGCGGATGAGGAGGCAGCCGTCCTCGGCGATGCCGCTGAGGCGGGACCAGTCGCCGTAGGCGTCGCGGGCGGCCGGGTCGCCGATGCAGACCGTTCTCAGGTCCAGGCCCAGCTCGGCGCCCACCTTGGCCGCCGCGTCGCGCCACGGGGTGCCGGTCAGGCCGGTCAGGAGCGTCCAGCGGCCGCCTCCCACCAGGTCCAAAGTGGACACGCGGCGGCCGTGCGGCCCGACCAGCCACGCGTGCGGCAGCTTCGCCCCGGGCTCGGTGCTCGGCCGGTGGAACAGCTCGGGATCGCGCTCCGGAGGAGCCGGTACGCCGTCGGGCAGCACCGCCCCGGAGACGTACCGCTGGTCCAGTTCGACGCCGTGGGCGTTGAACTCGTAGTGCTTGAGCGCGATCGCCTGCTCCAGTTCACGCCGCTTCCGCGCCCCCTCGGCCGTCGGCGCGAGGCAGGTTTCCAGCCCGGCCGTGATGCCGTCGGCGTCGGTGTCGCCGTCGATGCCGAGGGCGGCGAAGATCGGCCCGAACTGGTCGCGGCTGAGGTTCGCGCGGTCGACGATCTGCTTGCCCACCGGCGCCCGTTCGGCCGAGTAGCTGTCCAGCAGCCCCTCGCCCGCCTCGCCGCGCAGCACCATCGCGAGCTTCCACGCCAGGTTGTACGAGTCCTGAATGGACGTGTTCGAGCCGAGCCCGTTCGACGGCGGGTGCCGGTGCACGGCGTCCCCGGCGCAGAACACCCGGCCGCTGCGGTACTCCGTCGCGTAGTTGTGGTTCACCGTCCACAGCGACGTCGACGTGATCTCGACGTCCAGCGCCGGATCCCCGACGAGGTCGCGCACCAGCCGCGTCGCTTCCGCGGCGTCCACCGACGGTGGCGGCTGGGCGATGTCGTACCCCCAGGTGAGCAGCCATTCGTTCCACGGCCGCACCATCCGGACCAGGCCCATCCCGATGCCGCCCAGGTGCGCGCCCGGCCGCATCACCCAGTACAGCACGCTCGGCCGGTGCGCCACGTACCGCGCGAGGTCGGCGGTGAACGTGATGTTCATGCTGCCCGCCTTGCCGGTCTGCCCGGCGATGGGCAGCCCGGCCTGCTCGGCGACGCGGCTGCGGGCGCCGTCCGCGCCGACGAGGTACTTGGCGCGCAACGTGAACTCGTCGCCGCGCACCCGGTCGCGGAACCGCGCGGTGACACCGGCATCGTCCTGGGCGAAGGACAGGAACTCCGTGTCCAGCCGCAGTTTCGCGCCGCGCGCGGCCGCTTCGCTCACCAGGATCGGCTCCAGGTACGTCTGCGGCAGGTCGATCATGTGGCACGGGCTGGCGGCCGCGTACTCCGACGCCGACCGGTCGCCGGTGCCCCAGCTGGCGATCCGGCCGATCTCCGGCCCGGTCAGCGACGTGCAGAGCACGGTGTCGCCCATCAGCTCCGGCGGGGTCCCGGCGGCGAGGGCCTTGTCCTCGACGCCGAGGTCGCGCAGCACCTCCATGGTCCGCTGGTTCGTGATGTGGGCGCGGGGCGTGTTCGCCGTCCAGCCGTACTTGGTGGCCAGCACGGTCGGCACGCCGTAGGTGGCCAGCAGCAGCGCCGCGGAGCCGCCGGCCGGGCCGCTGCCGACCACGATGACGTCGGTGTCGTAACTCATGCGCCGCTCCCTGAGATCCGGAAGGTGAAGTCGAGCCCGCCGGTGAAATCGACGATCAGGCCGTCCTTGACACCGAACACGGTGTCCGAGCCGAGGTAGTCGCCGCCGGCGACGAACAGCTGCGTGATCAGCGTCCGGTAGCCCGGCTTGGCGATCATGAAGTGCACGTGCGGCGCCCGGTAGGGGTGTCGCCCGACGGCGTCCAGCATCTGCCCGACCGGGCCGTCGGCGGGGATGGGGTACGCGCTCGGCACGATCGTCCGGAAGCGCAGCCGCCCGTCGGCGTCGGTGCGGAAGCGGGCGCGCAGCACCGGACCGTCCACTTCGGGCAGCTGGACGTCGTAGAAGCCGTCCTCATTGGACTGCCAGACGTCCACGACCGCGTCCGCGACCGGCCGGTCGCCGGTGTCCACCACCCGGATGTCCACCGGCAGCGGAGTTCCGGGCAGACCTTCCGCGAGATCGGCGCCCTGCGGGGTTTCCGGCGGGCCGTCGACGTAGAACGGCCCGAGGACGGCCGACGGGGTCGTGTCCGGCGTCCGCGAATTGGTCAGGACGTCGACGACGCTCGACACGCCGAGAGTGTCCGACAGCAGGATGAACTCCTGCCGCGTGTCGGTGGTGATGTGCCCGGCGCGGGTCAGGAAATCGATTGCGTACTCCCACTCGGCCTGCGTGAGATCGGTGCGGATCACGTAGCCGTGCAGGGTCTCGACGAGGTCGGCCAGCAGGAACCGCACCCGCTCCGGTGCCCCGGCGAAGCTGTCGACGACCTGCTTGGTGAGCGCCGTCAGGCTCGGGCGCGCGGCCGGGCGGGTGCCGTGCAACGCGGCGCGCAGCAAGTCCGGCTCGCCGTCGAGGTCGGCTTCGGTGAGGCCCAGCTCGGCCAGCGAATGCGGGACCGGGAGCGACGCGGCCAGCTCGAACACCTCCGAAGCGTCGTCGAGACCCTGGTGCGCCATGACGTACGGGAGGAGGACGGCGTGGGTTTCGGCGTGCGGCAGGCCGAACTTGCCGCCGAGGTGGTGGCAGAGCCGGTGGTGCAGGCCCATCTGCACGGCGTCGAGGCACGTGCCCGCGAGCCAGGCGCCGCGCAGGGCGTCGGTGCGGGCGTCCACATCGGACGGATCCGCCGCGATCCGCGGCAGGGCACTCGTGAGCAGCCTGATCGCTTCGGCGGCGAGCAGGTCGGTCATCGGGTTGGCGTCCGGGGCGTAGCGCGCTTCGACGGCGTGGGCGAGCGCGTTCAGCCCGCTCGCCGCCGACACGGGGACCGGTAACGAGAGCGTGAGCGACACGTCGTAGAGGACCGTCTCGGGCCGGACCGCCGGGTTCCGCCGGGTGGTTTTGCGGCCGTCGGCCGTCTCGCCGAGGACGGACGTCAGTTCGGAACCCGCGTACGTCGTCGGGACGATCAGCTGCGGCAGGCCCGTCCGCAGGGCAAGCGCCTTCGTCAGCCCGGTCGCCGAGCCGCCGCCGATCGCGACGACGCCGTCGGCGTCGTGCTCGGCGACGACCTTGAGCGCGCGCTCGGTGACGTCGGCGGGCGTGTGCATGGCGGCGTCTTCGAACCGTGCCGCCAGCCGGTCGCCGAGTGCGGCCGCGGCCCGGTCGCCGTGGCGCGGGCGGCCGATCAGCAGGACGCGGCCGAGCCCGAGGCGGTCAGCCTCCGCACCCAGCGTGTCGAGCGAGCCGAAGACCACCCGGACGGGGTTCGCGGCGTAGCTGAACGAGGTCATGGCAGGCAGTATCGAGCCGCAGAACCAGCCCGGTCCTGCACGTTCGTGCTGCCCGGCAGCACGAAACGCGCGTTGTTCAGCCCGAGCGGCGCAGCGCGGCCGGCGTGGTGCCGAGCTGGGCGCGCAGCACGCGCGTCAGGTGCTCCTGGTGGGAAAACCCGCAGCGGACGGCGATCTCGGCGATCGGGTCCTCGCCCGTGCGCAGCAGCAGCCCGGCCTGTTCGACGCGCAGCCGCAGCAGGTACCGGTGGGGCGGCAGGCCGGTGCGGGCCTTGAACCGGCGGGAGAACTGGCTGACGCTCAGCCCGGCGAGCGCGGCCAGATCCGCCAGCGGCACCGGCTCGGCCAGCCGCTCGGCCATCAGGTCGCGGACCCGCGCGAACTGGCGGTCGGACAGGCCGCGGGCCGGCTCCGGGCCGGGGACGTGCCCGGCCCGGTGGTGGCGCACGAGCTGGGCGGCCACGAGCGCGCCGAGCTGGTCGGCGTAGGTGCGGGCGCCCGGTTCCCAGTCGCGGACGAGCCGGTCGAGGCCGAGCACGAGCTGTTCGAGCAGGGGATCGCGGCTGCCGAGCTCCTCGGCGAGCCGCACGGGCCCGCCGGCGGCGTCCTGCACGGCGTCGTCGGCGAGGTAGACGTGCACGGTGTCGAGCACCCCGCCGAGCTCCACGGACAGCTCGGCGTGCGACGGCTGCAGGAAGAGCCCGCCGGCGGGCATCCGCCGGCTCTGCTCGCGGGCGGTCCCGACGCCGCGCCGGACGGTGACCGGGCCGTCGAGGTGCAGGATCAGCTGGTGGCTGCGGGCGGCGCCGAACTCGGCGCGGTAGGGCCGTTCCCGCTGGCGGGAGACGTAGACCCGGTCCCAGCCGAGGCCGGCGCTGGTCCGGTCCGGGCGGACCCAGGGCAGCGCCAGGATGCCGTTGGTGTCGGCCAGCCCGAGTTCGCCCACGCTGCCTCCTCGCCGTCGAGGCTGACCGCGATGGTACGCGTACCCGGACGGTCGGCCTGCGTACCTGGAGGGTCGGTTCGCGAGCCGACCCTCGGGGTACGCGAGCCGGCCGTTCCGGTCAGAGGTCCAGCACCAGCCGGGGCGACCGGGCGCGGGAGACGCACGGGTACATGCGGCCGGGGGCCGCGCCGATGTCGTCGCGGTGCTCGGGTTCGCCGTCCACGACCAGCACCTCGCAACTGCCGCACACGCCTTCGCGGCACGCCGACGGCACCGGGCGTCCCGCGTGGTTCAGCGCGTCCAGCAGGGACTCGTCCGCCGGGACCTGGATCGTGTCACCCGAGCGGGCGCAGACCACCTCGAACGGGGTGTCCGGCCCGAAGGTCCGGCGGGTGGGCTCGAAGCGTTCGGTGTGCACCGCGGGGAACGCCGCTTCGGCCGCGTCCACCATGGACGCCGGGCCGCAGCAGTAGACCTCCGCCGCCGGGAACTCCCGCGCCAGCGCCGTGCAGTCCGGCCGTCCGAGCCGCACGCGTTCTCCGTACTCCGCAGCGAGTTCCGCGGCGAACGGACGGCCCGCGTACACCAGCGTCACCGCCGCACCGGCCGCGACGGCGGCACGCAGCATCGGCATGATCGGCGTGATCCCGATCCCGCCCGCCACGAACAGGTACTCCGGCGCCGGGAGCAGCGGGAAGTGGTTGCGGGGCAGCGAAACCGGCAACGTCCGGCCCGGCTGCAGGAACAGGTGGACGTACTCGGAGCCGCCGCGGCTCAGCGGGTCGTGGCGGACCGCGATCCGGTAGGCCGAGAGGTCGCCGGGGTCGCCGCACAGCGAATACTGCCGCGTCAGCCAGTTCGGCAGCTCCAGGTCGATGTGCGCGCCCGGCTCCCACGGCGCGAGCGGGCCTTCGTCGCCGCGCAGGACCAGCGAGACGACGTCGTCGGTCACCCGGTCGATGCGCTCCAGGATCGTCTTCTGCATGTCAGTACAGCTTCCGGTAGCCGGCTTCGAGGAGCTGGTCGAGCAGAGCCGGGTCGAGGTTCATCTTTTCGGCGGCGATCTCGCCGGGCGACGGCAGTTCGGCGGCCAGCGCCTGGCTCGCCGGGTCCCACAGGCGCGACCGGATCAGCGCCCGGCCGCAGTGGAAGAACACCTGCTCGACGTCGACGACGATGGCGAACATCGGCGCCTTCGCCTCGGTGCGCATCCGGGCGAGCACGTCCGGGTCGTCGGTGACGTACGCGCTTCCGTTGACCCGCAGGGTTTCCCGCATGCCGGGGACGAAGAACAGCAGGCCCACGCCGTCGTTCTCGGCGATGTTGCGGAAGGAGTCGGCGAGCTTGTTGCCGGGCCGGTCGGGCAGGGCGAGGGTGCGCTCGTCGAGGACCTTGACGAAGCCGGGGTAGTCCCCGCGGGGCGAGCAGTCGGCGCGGCCGGCCGCGTCCGCCGTCGCGAGCGTGAGGAACGGCGAATGCGCGATGAAGCGGCGGGCATGGGGGTCGATGCGGTCGCCGATCTTGGCCTCGATCATCGCCTCGGGCTCGCCCACCCGCGCCCGCACCTCGGCCGCGGAGACGCGGCGCAGCGTGTTTGTGCTGGTCATGGCACAATTATGAGCAAATACTCAGATCTTGACTACTCGCTTTCCCGGAGGGTTCCGTGTCGTCGGACCAGCGCCGCATCCAGCCACGTAAACAGCCGCGGCAGGTACGCGCCGAGCTGACCCGGCAGCGGATCCTGACTGCGGCTGCTCACGTTTTCGCCGACCACGGCTACGCCGCCGGCACCACCAACCGCATCGCCGAACGCGCCGGGATCTCGATCGGCTCGCTGTACCAGTACTTCCCGAACAAGGACGCGATCCTCGCCGAACTGCTGACCCGCCACCTCGACGACGGCACGGCGGCCGCGGCGAAGCTCCTGGCCGGCCCACTGCCCGAGTCGATCGAGGAGCTCCTCCGCGTCTTCGTCCGGCTCGCCGTCGAAGCCCACCTCGACGACCCCCACCTGCTGCGCATGCTGCTGGAGCAGGCCCCGCGGTCGGACGAGCTGCTGGAGCGGATCGGCCGGGTGAAGCGGGACATGGTCGGCCACACCCGCGACCTCCTGGCCGGCCACCCCGAGGTCCGCGTCGCCGACCTCGACACCGCGGCCCGCCTGGTCATCGCGACGGTCGAGCTGGCGGTGCACGACCTGCTGGCCGAACCCGACCCGATCGACGCCCGGCGGCTCGAGGACGAGATGGTCGCGATGCTGACCCGGTACGTCAAGGGGTGAACGGGCCGCCGGTCAGCCGAGCCGGTTCATGATCGCTTCCGCTTCGGCCGGGCTCAAGGCGAGCTCGTTGTCGTAGCTGCGGCCACGCCAGATGTCGTCCAGGTCGCGGGTTTCTTCCCACCGGCCTTGCCCGGCGTAGCGCTCGCCGAACCAGGAATCGCCCACCCCGGTCCTGACGAGCAGGCGCGTGGCGGCGAGGTCGAACGTCTCGCGGTACGTGCCGTAGATGCCGAAGTACCAGGCATTGCCGTCCCATTCGTGGCGTTGCTTGAACCGGCGGATCTGCCGCGCCAGGTGGTAGGCCTGGATGAGTTCCTGATCCGGGGCGGCCGCCTTGACGGTCCGGTGCGGGTAGCCCGCCACCTCCTCGCGGACACTGCCCGTCCGCCACTCGAGGTCGCGCCCGAAGATCCGCTCGGTTTCGCCGTCGAGGTGCACCACCGCGCGCGGGGTGCTCCGCCCGTCTTCCACGAGGAAGCAGCGCGAGCGGGGGAGCCGCGCGATGACCTGCCCGGCCTCCTCGGCGCTGAGCGGCAGGCAGTGGTCGAAGTCTTGGAGGAGCCGATCCGACCGGGCCCACAACCCGTCGCGCACGAAGATCTCTTCGACGCCGTTCTCGCGCCGGATCACCGAGCCGACGGTTCCGGACATGAAATCCTGCACGCCGAAGTACTCGGTGCTCACCGGCCGACCGCCCGGCCAGCCGCCCGTCTCGAGCTTCCGGAGCCGTCGCGGATGACGGAACAGGTCATAGCGGATCCCTCCCCGTCCCGAGGTTAGCCGATCAGGCGCCCGCCCGGTGGAGCCGTTCGGCGGCTTGCTCGCGGACCGCGCCACCGTAGACCGGTCGGTCGCCGGGCAAGGCTTTCCAGCGGGCGTTGTGCAGCGCCGGCCACAGGCTCGCCGCCCACGCGATTTCCCGCTCCTCCTCGGTGAACCGGCGGCCCCGAAGGTCCTGATAGGACGTTAGGAGCGCCGCCGCGTACCGCACGGTGACGTCCGGGGAGCCGCCGCGCAGCAGCGGCCGGGCTCGCGGAGCAGGCCGCGGCGGCCGGGGAGCGGTGACACACGGCCGGCGGGACGGCGAGTGGTGGTCAGCCTCGCGCTGCCGGGCGTGCGGGTCTCGTCCTGATCGCGGCCTCCACGTCGGCGAGCTGGGCGGCGATGAGTTCCTCGAACGCCGCCCGGCGGTCCGCCCCGAGCGGCCGGACCTCGCGGGCGAAGTGGGCCAGGGCGGGGAAGCGTTCGGGATCGGCGCCCAGCACCGCGACGCGGAACAGCTCCATGCCCTGCTCGTGTTCCTCGGGGGTGACGGTGCTGACGCCGGCCTCGGAAGCGATCAGCGCGGCGAAGAGGATCGCGATCCGGTGGTAGCGCGCCGGGATTTCCTCCTCCGCCAGGCCTGACGCACGCAGGGCCTGCAGCACCTCCTCCATCACCAGCCGGGATCCCGCGCCGCTGGAGGCGTAGCGCCCCCAGACCACGGCGATCTGCGGCTGCTCGCCGAACGCCTCCCGCAGGCGCAGGGCCAGCGCCGTCAGCCGCTGCTTCCAGTCGCCTTCGGGGCGGTAGCCCTCCATCGCGCCCACGAGGATCCGGTCGGCGAGGGCGCGCAGCAGCTCGGTCTTGGTGCGGAAGTGCCGGTAGAGGCTCGAGGAGTCGGTCCCCAGCTCCGCGGCGAGCTTGCGCACGCTGAACGACTCGGCGTCGCTCCGGCGCAGCAGATCCGCCGCCGTGTCCAGGATTTCTTCGGTCGTCCAACGCCTTCGGTTCGCCATCTCGTCCCTTCGCCGACCGTCAGCATAGCTTATGCACTTGCTGTTGCACGCAGTGCGTGCATAATGAGGACACTTCCCTTCCCGAAAGGAGTCCCCATGGATCACGCGCAGCTGGACGCCACTCTCGACGCCGTGCACCGGGCCGGCGTCCCGGGCGTGTTCGCCGAGGTGCGGGCCGGCGAGGAGGTCTGGCGCGGCGCGGCGGGGGTTGCCGACACCGGCACCGGCCGGCCCGCCGACGCCGGGATGCGGCACCGCGTCGGCAGCGTCACGAAGACGTTCACCGCCGCCGCGGTGCTGCGGCAGGTCGAGCAGGGCCGGATCGGGCTGGACACCCCGATCGGCCACTACCTGCCGAAGCTGGTGCCCGGCGAGCGCGGGCGGGCGATCACCGTCCGGATGCTGATCGACCACACGAGCGGGCTCGCCGAATACCTCCCGTACGCCTACCCGAGCCTCAAGGCGTTCCCGGACCTGGCGAACACCCGGCCGGACAGCCTCGACGACCACCGGTGCACGCGGTTCGACCCGGCCGAGCTGATCGCGATGGGGGTCGGCGCGCCGCCGGTCGGCCCGCCCGGGGTGTACTCGAACACCAATTACCTGCTGCTCGGCCAGCTCTTGGAGCATGTGAGCGGTGGCAGCGCGGAGGAGTGCATCACCCGCGACGTCATCGACCGCGCCGGGCTCCGCGACACCGCCTTCCCGGCCGGGACGCACGTCGAGGGGCCGCACTCGAAGCTGTACGAATCGTGGTTCGGGATGATCGACCCGCCGCGCGACTACAGCGTCTTCGACATGTCGTGGGTGGGGCCGTCGGCTTCGCTGATCTCGACGGTCTCGGACCTCAACCGCTTCTACGGGCTGTTGCTGGCGGGCGAGATCGTCTCACCGGCTTCGCTGGCGGAAATGCGGCGGACGGTCCGGATCGTTTCCCAGGAGGGCAAGCTGATCGACTACGGCCTCGGCGTGCATCCGGTCGAGTCGACGGAGTTCTGGGGCCACGGCGGCACGGTCTGGGGTGGCGGAACCCTGGCGGCGGCCCGTCCGGACGGCACGCGGCAGTTCGCGATAGCGGTGAACGCGCAGCGCTGGAACCGGCTCGACGAGTCGGGCCGCCCCCAGCCGCACCCGATCGACGGCGCGCTCGCCGCGCTTTACCGGGTGGCGATGAGCTGTGACACGGTCGCGAACCGGTAGCCCCGCTCCTCGAACCGAGGACCCGGGAACGGCGGAAGCCGCGAAGGTACCAGTACCTCCGCGGCTTCCGGGAACCGTCAGAGGGGGTTGAACACGCCCAGCGGAGCGGTGCAGAACGGCCCCCCGACGTACTCGGCCGCCGCCCCCGTCGGGGCGGGCTTCGAAGCCAGCTGGTCCGCGTACACCTCCGCGTCGTCCAGCGACTTGTAGCCCAGCGCCTCCGCCTCTTCCAGCGAGTAGATCCGGCGCGTGTTGTCCGAGACGCCCCAGATCAGCCGGTACCCCGGCGAAGGCGCCGACAGGCACGCCTCGAACAGCCGGGCGCCGTCGTCGGGGGAGAGCCACGTCGTCAGGCCGCGGGGGCCCAGCGGCAACGGTGTCTCGAAGCACGAGCCGATGCGGATCACGATGACGTCCATTCCGAAGCGGGAGTGGTACAGGCTCCCCAGCGCCTCGATCGCCGCCTTCGAGACGCCGTAGTAGGTGTCCGGGCGCGGGGACGAGTCCGCCGGCAGGTCGGAATCGACCCGGCGGAAGCCCACCGCGTGGTTGCTCGACGCCAGGATCACCCGCCGGATCCCCGCGGCCTGCGCCGCCTCCAGGACCGTCTGCGTCCCGTTGATGTTGACGTCGAGGGTCGCCTCCCACGAGTTCTCGCGGCTGTGCCCGCCCAGGTGGATCAGCGCGTCGACGCCTTCGCACGCCGCCGCCATCGCCGCCCGGTCGGTCACCGACGCGGTCACGATCTCTTCGGAGGCGTCCGACGCCGTCTGCGGGGCGACGTCGAGCAGGCGCAGCACCCGGCCTTCGCGCTTCAGGCGGGGGCGCATCAGGGTGCCGACGACACCCGCCGACCCGGTGATGAGCACACGCTGGTCCGTCATGGGGTTCCTTTCACTGGGGGCGGCGGCTAGCGGATGCCGGCCCGGCGCAGCTGCTGCCCGAGCTCGGCGGTGGTTTCGGCGAGCAGCTCGCCGACGCGGCGGGCGTCGTCGTCGCTCACCTGGGCGATCGGCATCGAGCAGCTGATCGCGTCGGTGCCCGGGATGCGGTACGGGATCACCGCGGCGACGCACCGGACGCCGAGCGTGCCTTCCTCGATCTCCGCGGCGTACCCGCGCTCGCGCGTCGCGGCGCACTCGGCGTGCAGGCCTTCGAGGGTGGTGATGGTGTTCGGCGTCAGCGCGGTCAGCGACGCCGGCATCAGCGCCTCGATCTCGTCGTGCGTCAGCTCGGCCAGCAGCGCCTTGCCCAGCGCCGTCGCGTGCGCGGGCAGCGTGCGCCCGACGCGGGAGACGAGGTGTGTCGAACGCTGCGACTCCCGGGTCTCCAGGTAGACGACCTCGGTGCCGTTGCGGCGCGCGAAGTGCGCGGTGAAGCCGGTCTTCTCCCGGATGCGTTCGAGGGCTTCGGTGGCGAACGGGACGACGGCGTCGCGGTCGAGGTACGCCGTGCCGCAGATCAGCGCGCGGACGCCGAGGCGGTAGCGGGCGGTGTTGGTGTCCGCCTCCAGCCAGCCAGCCTCCAGCAGCGTCCGCAGCAAGCCGTGCAGCGAGGAGCGCGGGAAGCCGGTGCGCGCGTGCAGGTCGGACAGCGAGAGCCAGACGTCGTTCGCCGCGAAGGTTTCGATGAGGTCGACGGCCCGCCGCGCGGACTTGACGCCCGAGGACTCGGCCGGGGCGCTCTCGGCCGCGTTGTCCACCTTTTGCGGCATTTGTGTGCCTCCGTCCGGCCGTTGACTTGTGACTCCGGCCATATTAGCGTCCCGAACAACGTTCTTATGGATGAACATAATCACTATAACAGACTCCGTTCATAGATGTGAACAGCTGGACCGCATCGACGTGGACGCGGAAAGGAGCCTGCGGTGCACGCACTCGACTGGACGATGGTCTGCGCGTACTTCGCGCTGATGATCGTGATCGGCTGGTGGTCGCACAAACGGGTGAGCGACGTGAAGGACTTCTTCACGGCCGGTGGCAAGATGCCGTGGTGGCTGGCCGGCATCTCGCACCACATGTCCGGTTACAGCGCCGTGCTCTTCGTCGCGTACGCGGGCGTGGCCTACACCTCCGGCGTCACCGTGTACTTCTGGGGCTTCGCCAGCATCGGCATCGGCGTGGGCATCGGCAGCTGGCTGTTCGCCGCCCGCTGGAACCGGTTGCGCTCGAAGCTCGGCGTCGCCTCGCCGCTGGAGTACCTGGCCAAGCGGTACAACGTGCCGACGCAGCAGGCGCTGGCCTGGAGCGGCAGCCTGCTGAAGATCTTCGACATCGCGGCCAAGTGGTTCGCCGTCGCCACCCTGCTGCACGTCTTCGCCGGCCTGGACTACAACCTCGGCATCCTCATCACCGGCGCGGTCACCCTGGTCTACTGCACCATCGGCGGCCTGTGGGCCGACGCGCTCACCGACTTCGGCCAGTTCGTCATCCAGGCCATCGCCGCGATCGTGATGATCGTCGTGGTGCTGGGCAAGCTGGGCGGGATCTCCGCGCTCTGGACGATGTGGGACAAGCTGCCCGAAGGGCACGTGAACCCGGTGACGTCCAAGTACACCACCATCTTCCTGCTCGTCTACGTGCTGGTGAAGACGCTGGAGTACAACGGAGGCATGTGGAACCTGGCGCAGCGGTACATGGCCGCGCCGAACACCCACGAGGCGAAGCGGGGTGCCCGGCTTTCCTCGGCGCTGTACCTGTTGTGGCCCCTGGTGCTGATGTTCCCGATGTTCGCGGCGCCACTGCTGATCCCCGGCGTCAAGGACCCGACGCAGTCCTACGCGATCATGACGACGACGTTCCTGCCGCCGGGCCTGATCGGCCTGGTGCTGGCCGGCATCTTCTCGCACACGATGGCGATGGTTTCCTCCGACGCCAACGCGATCTCCGCGGTGATCACCCGCGACATGATCCCGGCGATGTTCCGCCGCACCCGGCAGTGGACCGACGTCCAGGGCCTCAAGGCCGCGCGGATCACCACGGTGATCTTCGTCGCGCTCACCATGCTGGTGGCCACCCAGGCGCAGAACCTCGGCGGCGTGCTGCAGATCGTCGTCAACTGGGTCGCGGCGCTGATGGGCCCGATCTCGATCCCGCTGCTGCTGGGCATGCTGCCGTGGTTCCGCAAGTGCGGCCCGCGCGCGGCGCTGATCTCCTGGGCGGGCGGCCTGATCGACTACGCACTGGTGTACTACGTGTTCAAGGCGAACCAGACCGTCCTGATCGCGACGCCGATCCTGGTGTCGCTCGCGCTCTACGTCGGCCTCGGGCTGCTCGCCCCCGAGCGCAGCGCGGCCGCCGATGAGATCGTCGACACCGTGAACGCCGACGACGACGTCGACCGCACGCAGGAAGGCACGACCGTGCCCGCCTGACCCGGCCACACCGGCCGCAACCGAAGAAGGACGAGAGAGCGGAAACTGATGGCACAGAACGAGATCGAGCTGGACGGCCTGCTGGCGTTCCCCCTCACCCCGTTCACCGAGGACCTCGAGGTCAACCTCGACGCGCTCGCGGAGAACGTGGAGAGCCACATCGCGGCGGGCGCCGGTGCGCTGTTCGTCGCGTGCGGCACCGGCGAGTTCAGCTCGCTCTCGCCTGCCGAGGTCGCCTCGGTGCTCGCCCGGGCCCGGGAGGTGGCCGCCGGCCGCGTCCCGGTCTGGGTGGGCGCCGGGGGCGGCGCGGCGGCCGCGCGGGCCGGGATCGCGGCGGCCGGGGAGGGGGGCGCGGACGGCGTCCTGCTGCTGCCGCCGTACCTGGTCACCGGGCCGTCGGCGGGGCTGGTGGACTTCGTCCGGTACGCCGTCGGCGACTCGTCGGTGCCGGTGATCGTCTACCACCGCGGCACCGGGGTGTTCACCGCGCCGGCCGCGGCTTCGCTGCTGGACATCCCGTCGGTCGTCGGGCTCAAGGACGGCTACGGCGACGTCGAATGCATGACCCGGATCGTCACCACGATCCGGTCGCTGGACACCGAGCGGGCGCGGAACTTCCTGTTCTTCAACGGCTTGCCGACCGCGGAGGTCTCGGCCAAGGCGTACGCGGCGATCGGCGTCGCCCGGTACTCCTCGGCGGTGCACTGCTTCGCGCCGGAGATCGCCCACCGGTTCCACCGCGCGCTCGGCGAAGGCGACACCCGCGTGATGGACGCGCTGCTGAACGGCTTCTACCTGCCTCTGGTGGCGCTGCGCGACGAGACGCCCGGGTTCGCCGTGTCCCTGGTGAAGGCCGCCGCGCGGCTGCGCGGGGACAAGGTCGGCCCGGTCCGGCCGCCGCTGATCGAGCCGACGCCGGAGCAGATCCGCCGGCTGGAGAAGGTCGTGGAGGACGGCTTCGTGACGCTGAAGGCGCTGGGCTGATGAAGATCCTCGATGTGGTGCTGACCCCGGTCGCGTTCGCCGACCCGCCGCTGCTCAACGTCATGGGCGTGCACGAGCCGTTCGCGCTCCGGAGCATCGTGCAGGTCAGGTGCGAGGACGGGATCGTCGGGCTCGGCGAGTCCTACGGCGATTCCGCGTTCCTCGGCGAGGTGCGCAAGGTGCTGCCGCAGCTGCGCGGCCACGACGTGTTCGACCTGCCGGGCCTGCAGCGGCTGGTCGCGCAGGCGCTGTCGGACACCGTGCTGACCGACGCGCACGGCCTGATCGGCGGGTTCTCCATCCGCAAGACCGTGGCCAGCGTGTACTCGCTGTTCGAGGTGGCCTGCCTGGACGCGCAGGGACACTACCTGGGCCGTCCGGTGACCGACCTGCTCGGCGGCAAGGCCCGCGACGCCGTCGAGTTCTCCGCCTACCTGTTCTACAAGTACGGCAAGCACGTCGACGGCCGGGAGGACTCCTGGGGCGAGATCACCACGCCGGAAACCCTGGTGGGGTCGGCGAAGCGGATGATCGACGAGTACGGCTTCCGCTCGATCAAGCTCAAGGGCGGCGTCTACGAGCCGGCGCAGGAGGTCGACGGCGTCCGCGCGCTGGCCGAGGCGTTCCCCGGGCACCCGCTGCGGATCGACCCGAACGGCGCGTGGACGGTGGAAACCGGCATCCGGGTGGCCGGCGAGCTCGACGGCGTCCTGGAGTACCTCGAAGACCCGACACCGGGCATCGAGGGCATGGCGCAGGTCGCCGCCGAAGCGTCGATGCCGCTGGCCACCAACATGTGCGTGGTGAACTTCGGCGACGTCGAGCCGGGCTTCCGGGCGCGGGCGATCGGCGTGCTGCTGTCGGACCACCACTTCTGGGGCGGCCTGCGCGCGACGCAGGCGCTGTCGGTGACGTGTGAAAGCTTCGGCGTCGGGCTGTCGATGCACTCCAACAGCCACCTCGGGATCAGCCTGGCCGCGATGGTGCAGGTCGCGGCGGCGACGCCGCACCTGACCTACGCGTGCGACACGCACTGGCCGTGGAAGGTCGAGGACGTCATCGAGCCCGGGGTGCTGGAATTCCGGGAGGGTGCCGTCGCGGTGCCCACGACGCCGGGGCTCGGCATCACGCTCGACGAGGACGCGCTGGGCCGCCTGCACGAGAACTACGTCCGATGTGGACTGACCAAACGGGACGATGTGACGTACATGCGCCAGTACGTCTCCGGGTTCGAGCCGAACACGGCGAGGTGGTGATCCGGTGAAGGTGACGGGATACGCCTACCCCTGGGACGTCCTGGAATCCGGGTTCGCCTCGCGGGTCCAGGCGCTCGGCGTCGACGAGGTGGCCGTGGCGCTGTCCTACCACAGCGCCCGCGCGGCGACGCCGTGGTCGCCGTCGCGGACGGCCGTCGTGGCGCGGCACGCGGCGTTCTACCGGCCGGTTTCCGGCGAGTGGGGCGAACTGCGGCCGTCCACTCCGGACTGGGTGCCTTCGGCGGACTCCGGCGGGGACGCCGTCCGGCTGCTCAACGAGGCCGGGATTCCCGCCGCCGCCTGGATTGTGCTGACCCACAACTCACAGCTGGGTTACGAGCACCCGGACGTCGTGGTGCGCAACTGCTTCGGGGAGAGCTACCCGTGGGCGTTGTGCCCGTCGCGGCCTGAGGTGCGCGAGTATGCGGCGAAGGTGACCGCGAATTCCGTCGCCGGGCTCGAACTGTCGTCGGTGATCCTCGAAGCGTGCGGCCCGCTCGGCGCGGTGCACCAGCACCAGCACGAAAAGACCGACGGCGTGTGGGCACCCGCGGTGGCCCGCCTGCTGTCCATCTGCTGCTGCGATGCCTGCGCCGCGGCGTGGGACGTCGACGCGGACACCGTTCGGGCCCAGCTCGTCGAGGAGGTCCGGCGGCTGATCGCCACCGGCGACCTCGGCGTCACCGGCGACCGGCTGCCGCCGGAGGTGACCCAGATGCTGCTCCGAGGCCGGCAGCAGGCCACCGACGAGCTGCGGGCCGCGGTGCTGGCGACGCTGCCTTCGGGGGTGCGGGTCGTGCTGCACGGCGCGCTCGACCCGTGGGTCACCGGCGCGCTGCCCGGGCTGACGCCGTCCGCGCCGGACGACGTCGACGCGGTCGTATTGTTCGGGTGGGTCCCCGCCACGGGCGCCGAGGCCGTCGCGGCGGCCCGGGAGGCCCTGCCCGAACGCGTGGCGATCGCCAGTTACATCACCGCGGTGGCCGCCGCGCCGGTGCCGGACATCGCCGCGTACGTCGGCGAGCTGGCCAAGGCGGGGGCCGCCGAACTGCACCTGTACCACCTCGGACTGGCCGGTCCGGGTCGCTGGGGCGACCTGGGCACGGCCACCGCCGCCGCCCACGAGAACTGAGGAGCTGTACCCCCCATGAGCCAGGCCACCGACGCCGCCACGCTCGAGAAGATCCTTGCCGGAGCAGCCTCGGCCGCCCGTCCCGCCGCCGAGGCCACCCCGGCCGAACGCGCCCGCTGGCTGACCGCGGCCGCCGACGCGCTCGACGCCGCCGCGGGCGAACTGGTCCCGCAGGCGCACGCCGAGACGCACCTGCCGGAGACCCCGCGGCTGGCGGGCGAGCTGAAGCGCACGACGTTCCAGCTGCGCCTGTTCGGCGAGGTCCTCGCCGACGGCGAGTACCTCGGCGCCACCGTCGACCACGCCGACCCGGAGTGGCCGATGGGCCCGCGGCCGGACATCCGCCGGGTGAAGACCGCGATCGGGCCGGTGCTGGTGTTCGCGGCCAGCAACTTCCCGTTCGCGTTCAGCGTCGCCGGCGGCGACACGGCGTCCGCGCTGGCCGCGGGCTGCCCGGTGATCGTCAAGGCGCACTCCGGGCACCCGGAGCTGTCCGCGCTGACCGGCCGGATCGTGCGGGAGGCCCTGATCGGCGCCGGTGCGCCCGAGGGCATCTTCGACGTCGTCTTCGGCCAGGACCAGGGGGTCACGGCCCTGAAGGACCCGCGGATCGCGGCGGCGTCCTTCACCGGATCGATCCCGGGCGGCCGGGCCCTGTTCGACATCGCGAACGCCCGGCCGCGGCCGATCCCGTTCTACGGCGAGCTCGGCAGCGTCAACCCGGTCGTGGTCACCGAGGCCGCGATCGCCGCGCGCGGCGAGGCGGTGGCCAAGGGGTACGCCGGGTCGTTCACCCTGGGGGCCGGCCAGTTCTGCACCAAGCCGGGCCTGCTGTTCCTGCCGGAGGACCACGGCCTGACCGACGTGCTGCGCGCGGCCCTGGACGGCGCCGCGGCCCAGCCGATGCTCAACGACCGGATCGCGTCCGGGTACGCCTCCCGGCTGTCGGAGCTGCGGGAGGCCCCGGGTGTCGAGGTCGTGTCGTCGTCGGATTCTTCCTCGCCCGCGTTCACCCCGACGCTGCTGGCCACGACCGGCAAGCAGTTCCTCGAGGGCGGCGACACCGTGCACGAGGAGTGCTTCGGGCCGGCGTCGCTGATCGTGACGTACGCCGACCAGGCCGAGCTGCTGCGCCTGCTCGACGTGCTCGAACCGGGGCTCACCGCCACGATCCACGGCGAGGAGTCCGATGTGGACTGGCTCCGGCCGGTGCTGCCCCCGCTGGCCCGCATCGCCGGCCGCCTGCTGTGGAACGACTGGCCCACCGGAGTGACGGTGAGCTGGGCCCAGCAGCACGGCGGCCCGTACCCGGCCACGACGGCCCCGACGACGACCTCGGTGGGGACGGCGGCGATCGAGCGGTTCCTGCGCCCGATCGCCTGGCAGGGCTTCCCGGACGCGCTGCTGCCGGAACCGCTGAAGGAGGACAACCCGTGGCAGCTGCCCCGCCGCACCGACGGCTCCCGCTGATCCGCTGACCCCGCGGGGGCGCCCCCCGGTTTCCACGCTACCGGTTGGCACCGACAGTTTCGGGGCCACCGACCCGGTCCGACCGACAGACGCCACCGGCCCCGGCCCGGCTGGCAGATGCCACCGGCCCCGGCCCGGCTGGCAGATGCCACCGGCCCGGCCCGATTGGCAGACGTCACCGGCCCGGCCCGACTGGCAGATGCCACCGGCCCGCGGGGGCGCCCCCCGTTTCCACTCTATCGCCCGGCACCGACAGTTTCCGGCGCCGAGCCCGCTGAACCGGCGCTTCCGAGCGCCACCCCGGCCCGGCGCTTGCCGCGGCCGCCGACCAACCGAAAACCGGCGCTTCCCCCGGGAAACGCCACCCCGGCCCGGTGCCTTTCCCGCAAGGCGCCGGGCCGGGACCTCCGCCGCCGCACAACCGAATCCCCGTTCCCCGTAAGCCGAGGATGTCTTCCTGGGAGGCATTGCCATGCCCGTGAACCGGAGAAATGCCCTGCGCGGCGGTGCCCTGGCGGCCGCTTCCACCGTGCTCCTGACCCGGCCCGCCTTCGCGAGCGCCGCGGCCGGGCGCGTGGCGAAAGCCGCGAGCCCGGTGCCCGCCGCGACCGCGCCGATCGTCGCCGCCTACCGGCAGCTGCAGACCGGAATCAACCGGCCGTCGCCCGAACGCACCGAGGCCCTCGCCAACCTCGGCCGCGTCGCCAAGGCCTACAACGCCAGCCTGTCCGTCGCCGGCGGTGGCGCTCCACTGTGGACAGACTTGCCGCTCGGCCCCGGCAGCGACTACACCACGTCGATGTACGCGCGGCTGCGCGCGATCGCCGTCGACTGGGGCACCCCGGGCGGCGCGCTGTCCGGTGACCCCGTCGTGCTCGACCGCATCAAGGCCGCGCTCGAACTGATCTACGCCAGCCAGTACAACGAGAACGTCGGCGAGATCGGCAACTGGTACACCTACGAAATCGGCATCCCGTACTACCTGCTGCACACCCTGTCGGTGGTCGCCGACCAGCTCACCGCCGAGCAGCTCGCGCGCTACCTCAAGCCGGTCAAGCGGTTCGTCGGCAATCCGAACCTGCGCGCGAACAACGCGTCGGTGATCGAAACCGGCGCCAACCGCGCCGACAAGGGGCTCATCTCGATCGTGGCCGGCGCGATGCTCGGCGACACCGCGTGGATCAGGACCGGCATCGACGCGCTCACCGACGTGGCCGGCGGTGGCGCGGCGAGCGTCGTCGCGAAGCTGGACCGCGCGGCCGGCGACGGCTTCCACGTCGACGGCTCGTTCATCCAGCACGACACCATCCCGTACCCCGGCCACTACGGCATCGTGCTGCTGACCGCGCTCGCCGGCGCCATCCACGTCACGCAGGGCACCGAGTACGCGCTGCCGCAGGCGTTGAAGGACAAGATCTACGCGCTCGTCGCGGACAGTTTCGCGCCCTTCGTCTACGCAGGCGCGCTGATGGAGCCGGTGCGCGGGCGGATGCTGTCGCGGCAGGGGGAGACCGGGCACGACATCGGCCACCAGCTGACCGTCGCGACGCTCGTGCTGGCCCGGACGGCGTCCGGCAAGACGAAGACCGACCTCAACTCACTCGCCGCCAAGTGGATCAAGGAAGGCACGTACGCGCCGTTCCTGAAGATCCCGGACCCGGAGCGGTTCGCGCCCGGCCCGGACCTGGTGGCCACGCCGGGCATCGAGTTCGCGCAGGACATGCTGGCGTCGGGGGCGCGCCCGGCGCGGGTCGTGGCGACGCACCGGACCTTCGGCCAGCAGGACCGGCTGGTGCACGTCACCGACGACTGGTCGGCGTCGCTGGGCGTCAGCTCGACGCGGATCTCGCGCTACGAGGCCATCAACGGCCAGAACCTCAAGGGCTACCACGTCGGCGACGGCGTGCTGTACACCTTCCTGCCGAACGCCAAGGGCCACTACACCGACGCCTACTGGCCGACGGTCGACCCGCTGCTGCTGCCGGGCACCACCGAGCACGACGGCCCGGTCGACCCCAAGTTCGGCGGCGTGCCGGTGGGTCCGAACCCGCACACCGGCGGCGTCCGCTGGGACGCGCGGCACGGCGCGTACGCGTTCGACTTCAAGAACTGGGACGGGTCGCTGGTCGCGAAGAAGTCGTGGTTCTTCACCCCGGCCGGGATCGTCTGCCTCGGCGCCGGGATCACCAGCACGTCCGCCTACGCCGTGCGCACGACGATCGAGAACCGCAACCTCGGCGAAGGCGGCCGCGGCTCCCTGCTGGCCGACGGCCGGCGAGTGGCCACCGACCTCGGCAAGGCGGCGGCGCTGCGGCGTCCGCGCTGGCTGCACCTGGAGAACGTCGGCGGGTACGTGCTGCTCGACGACGGCTCGGTGACCGCGCTGCGCGAAGACCGGACGGGCGCGTGGCGCGACATCGACACCGGCGCCAACACGAAGGGCACCACGACACCGAACACCCGCCGGTACCAGAAGCTGGTCCTGGAGCACGGCATCAAGCCGACGGACGCGAAGTACGCGTACGCGGTGCTGCCGGGCGCTTCGGTGATCGGCACGCTCACGGCGCCGCTGGGGTGGCGGGTGCTGGCGAACACGCCGGTGGCGCAGGCGATCCGCACGGCCGACGGCGCGGTGCTGGCGAACTTCTTCGCCGCGGGTTCGGCCGGCGACGTCAGCGTCTCCGGACCGGCGTCGGTGGCGGTCGGGCGGTGCGGGTTCCGGACCCAGCTCGCGGTGTCGGACCCGACGCAGCGGCAGGACAGCGTCACGGTGACGGTGCGTGGCCGGTCCGTCGAGGTGCCGCTGAAGGGCACCTTCGGCGCCACGAAGGTCGTCGCGTTGTAGGCAGGCTTCCCCGCCGGGCCGGTGCCCCGACCCGGTCCGGCGGGGACCCCACCTCGGTTAGGCTGCCGGGCATGACCGAGCACGTGGACGTCCTGATCGTGGGCGCCGGCCTGTCCGGCGTCGGCGCGGCCTGCCGCCTGCAGGAGCGGTTGCCGGGCAAGACGTACGCCGTGCTGGAAGCGCGTGACACGATCGGCGGAACCTGGGACCTCTTCCGGTACCCGGGCATCCGGTCCGACTCCGACATGTTCACCCTCGGTTACCCGTTCCGGCCGTGGAAGGACCCGAAGGCCATCGCCGACGGGCCCTCGATCTTGAGCTACATCCGGTCGACGGCCGAGGCCTTCGGGGTGACCGCTCACATCCGCTTCGGTCACCGGGTCGAGCGGGCGTCCTGGTCGTCTTCCGACGCGAGGTGGACGGTTTCGACGGCGCACGGCGCCACGTTCACCTGCCGCTTCCTGTACCTGTGCAGTGGTTACTACTCCTACGAATCCGGGCACGTGGTCGACTTCCCGGGGCAGGAGGAGTTCGCGGGGGAGATCGTGCACCCGCAACACTGGCCCTCGTCGCTGGACCACACCGGCAAGCGGGTCGTGGTGATCGGCAGCGGCGCGACGGCGGTGACGCTCGTCCCGGCGCTGGCGTCGAGCGCGTCGCGGGTGACGATGCTGCAGCGGTCGCCGTCGTACATCGTGGCGCGGCCCGGGCACGACGCGCTGGCCGACCGGATCCGCGCGCTCCTGCCGGAGAAACTCGCCCACCGGGTGGTCCGCGGCAAGAACGTGGTGCTGGGGACGCTGTACTTCCAGCTGATGCGGCGGTTGCCCAGCCGGGCGTCGGCGGCGCTGCGCAAGCGCGTGGCCGCCCAGCTGCCGGCGTCGATCCCGGTGGACCCGCACTTCGTGCCGTCGTACGACCCGTGGGACCAGCGGCTGTGCCTGGTGCCGGACGCGGACCTGTTCCGGGCGCTGCGGTCGGGCAAGGCGGACATCGTGACGGACCGGATCGTGCGGTTCACGGCGTCCGGCGTGGAGCTGGAGTCGGGCCGCTCCCTTCCGGCGGACATCATCGTCACGGCGACCGGTCTCCGGCTGGTGGCCTTCGGCGGGATCGCGCTTTCGGTCGACGGGCGCGCGATCGAGCCGGGGGAGCAGCGCGCGTACAAGGGCACGATGTTCGGCGGCGTGCCGAACCTGGCGTGGTGTGTCGGGTACACGAACAGCTCGTGGACGCTGCGGGCGGACCTGGCGTCGCAGTTCGTGTGCCGCCTGCTGGGATATCTGGACCGGAACGGGTACGCGTACTGCGTTCCGGACGCGGCCTCGGCGGCGGGCGCGGGCCGGCCGCGGCCGATCGTGGACCTGCAGTCGGGCTACATCAAGCGGGCCGCGCCGGGCCTGCCGAAGCAGGGCGGCCGGCGGCCGTGGATGATGCGGCAGAACTACCTGCTGGACCTGGCCGACATGCGGCTCGGCCGCGTGGACGACGGCGTGCTGCGGTTCGGCCGCGCGGCGGACCGGGCGACCGCGGCGCGCTGATTTCCGGCTCAGCCTTCGCGTTCGCGCAGCAGCCGGTGGACGGCGTCCCGGTCGCCCTCGATCGTCACCCGGCCGTCGTCGATGGTTTCCTCGAGGTGGGAAGGCCGTTCGAGCAGGGCGTTCAGCGTCGGGGGATCGGCCCGGATCGTCGCGTCCGGGGCCTCGGGTTCGCCCGGCTCGACCGTCAGGCGGCCCGGCTCGGTGCGGACCGTCCACACGCGAGCGTCCAGCTCGACGCGGTAGCACGCGGTGCCGCGCGGGCGGGCGGACCCGCGGAGGTAAAGCAGCACCGAGGTGACGCCGAGGGCCGCGGGCCGGGGGAGCGGGATGCGCGTGCCCCACGCGCCCAAGGCCAGCACGACCGGCTCCAGTTCGCGGCCCCACTCGGTGAGTTCGTAGACCGTCGACGCGGCCGGGGGCGGCAGCGGCCGGCGCGTCACGACGCCGTGGCGCTCGAGCTCGCGGAGCCGGTCGGTGACCAGGTTCGAGCTGGCGCCCGGCAGGGCGCGGCGGACGTCGGAGAACCGCTGCGGCCCGAGGAGCAGCTCGCGCACCACGAGCAGGGCCCAGCGTTCCCCGACGACGTCGAGGGCTCGGGCGATCGTGCAGGCGTCCCCGTAACTGCGGCTCGTCGGCATGGTTCGAATGTACAACTGGGTGGTTGTTTTTAACAACTGGATTGGCGTACGGTCGCTGGGTCCGGATGTCGGCGGAAGGAACGGGCCATGGGCCGGCCAGTCGTGCACTTCGAGATCATCGGCACCGACCCGGCGCGGCTGCGCGGGTACTACGGCGAACTGTTCGGCTGGGACTTCGACACGTCCGGCCCGGTATCGGACCAGGTGTCGGAACCGGGCGGCTACGGATTCGTGGAGACGGACGGCATCCCGGGCGGCGTCGGCGGTGGCGCGGGGTACGAGAGTCACGTGGTGTTCTACGTGGGTGTCCCGGACGTCGCGGCGGCACTGGCGGAGGCGGAACGCCTCGGCGGCACCCGCCGGATGGGCCCGGACCGCGCCCCGGGCCGGGACCTGGTGGTCGCCCACTTCACCGACCCCGAGGGCAACCTCATCGGCCTCGCCGGCCCCGCCTGAGTACCGCTGCCGAGGCGTGCGCCAAGGGTCATCACCCGTGATTGGAGGGTCATCATGCGTGATTGAAGGGTCGACACGGCGATACCCGCTGGGCCAGGGGTGTCGACCCTCCAATCACGAGAGATGACCCTCCAATCACGCGTGTTGACCTCTTGCGCACGGCCAAGGCCCCGGAACTGGGGAGTTCCGGGGCCTTGGTGGGGTGCTGCGTCAGCCTTGGCGGGCCTTGGAGCGGGGGTTGTCCTTGTTGATCACGAACACGCGGTTGCCGCGGCGGATGACCTGGGCACCCGGCTGGCGGGCGAGTGAACGGATCGAGCTGCGGACCTTCATGGCGAGCCGTCCTTCCTGCGGGAGCTGTCCCGCACCCCGCATAACCGCTCCGGGGTCGGTTTGATTCCGCAACTCAGCTGGTCTCGCGGGCTGCCCACCCTTGCAGGTCGTCGCCGCGGATGGCGGCGGCCATCAGGTCCGGGAACTGGTCCGGGGTGCACGCGAACGCCGGGATGCCCAGCTCGGCCAGGGCCGCCGCGTTCTCGTGGTCGTACGAGGGTGCGCCCGAGTCCGACAGGGCCAGCAGCGTCACCACCTGGACCCCCGCGCCGGCCAGCTCCGCCATCCGGTGCAGCAGCTCCTCCTCGTCGCCGCCTTCGTAGAGGTCGCTGATCAGGACCAGCAGCGTCCGCTCGGGGCGCTCGACCAGGCCCTGGCAGTACGCGATCGCGCGGTTGATGTCCGTGCCGCCGCCCAGCTGGGTGCCGAACAGGACGTCGACCGGGTCGGCGAGGTGCTCGGTGAGGTCCGCGACCTCCGTGTCGAACGCCACGAACGACGTCTTCAACGCCCGCATCGACGCCAGGACCGCGCCGAACAACCCCGAGTACACCACCGATTCCGCCATCGACCCCGACTGGTCGACGGCCAGGATCACGTCCCGCTGCACCGCCTGCTGCCGCCGTCCGAAGCCGATCAGCTTCTCCGGGACGATCGTGCGCAGGTCGGGGGAGTAGTGCTTGAGGTTCGCGTGGATCGTGCGCGCCCAGTCGACGTCGCCCGGCCGCGGCCGGTGCGTGCGCGACGCCTTGTCCAGCGCGCCCCGGATCGCCGCGCGGGTGCGTTCCGCCAGCCGCTCCTCCAGCTCCGTGACGACCTTGCGGACCACCTCGCGCGCGGTCTCCTTGGTCTCCTCCGGCAGCACGCCGTTCAGCGACAGCAGTGTCCCGACCAGGTGGACGTCCGGCTCGACCGCCGACAGCAGCTCCTTCTCCAGCAGCATCCGGGTCAACCCGAGCCGGTCGACGGCGTCGCGCTGCATGACCTGCACGACGGTGCTGGGGAAGTACCGCCGGATGTCGCCCAGCCAGCGCGCGACCCGCGGCGCCGACGCGCCCAGGTTCGCGCTGCGCGGCCCGCCCGCGGCTTCCTCGTCCGGCTTGTCGTAGAGGGCGGCCAGGACCGCGTCGACCCCACTGTCCTCATCGGACAGCTGAGCGTCCTCCAGTCCGGACCCCGGCCCGGCGCCGTCGCCGCCCAGCACCAGCCGCCAGCGCCGCACCCGGTCGGTCTCCGGGCTCATGCTCCCACCCCCAAGAGCGTCGCCAGGACCGGCAGCACGCGCTCGGCCCGGTCTTCGTCCAGTTCCTCGGCCACCGGCACGGCCCGCGCGGTGCCGCCGAGCCCGGCCGCGCGCTGCCCGATCGCCCGTTTCTCGGGCCCGCTGAACGCCCCGAAAGTGCGGCGCAGCAGCGGAAGAACCTCGGTGAAGACGTCGGCGGGGATCGCCGACAGCCACCCGTCGATCACCCGCAGCAGGCCCTCGTCGTGCACCAGCAGCAGCGCGCCGCCGTCGAAGAAGCCTTCGACGTACGCCGCGCCCGCCGACGGGACGACCCCCGGCGTGAGCGCCCGGCCCAGCCTCAGTTCGATGTCGAGCGCGTCGAACAACCCCGCGTCGTGCAGGATGCGGGTGAGCCGGCCGGCCAGCAGCGGGGGCAGCGAAGGCTTTTCCGCCAGCCGGGCCAGTGCCGCCAGCCAGCGCTCCTTCGGGTCTTCGCCCAGCAAGGACGTGGCGTCGTGGACGCCGTCGACCAGCTTGGCCAGCCGGGCCGCGGCGTCGTCGTCGATCCCGTGCGCCGCCGGCGGCAGGCCGGCGCAGATCCGGTCCAGCATCCGGTCGGCGACCGCGCGCAGCGCGGCGGTGTCCGTGCCGCGGACGTTGCCGTACCGGGTGGCCCGGGCCAGCGCGGGCAGGGCCGACATCAGGCGGGCCACGTCCGCGTCCGCCGCCGCCCGGGCGTCGAGGGCCGCGAGCGCTTCGGGCAGCGCCTCCGGCAGGTCCGCGAGCAGGCAGTTTTCGACGGCTGTGGTGACTTCGTCCAGCGGGGGCGTGCCCTCGACGGTGCCGCGCACCGCGGCGGTGGCCGCCGACGGCACGGTCGTCCCGTACACCGCCGCCGCGACCAGGTCGACCTCGAACGACGGTTCCCAGGCCAGCGCCCAGGTTTCGCGGAACGTGCCCTTGTTCCGCCGCGCCGACGCCTCCCGGCTGCCCCACTCGATGCCGAGGATGCGCAGCCGGTGCAGCAGCTTCGACCGGTCGAGCCCGCCCGGTGTCCGCAGGTCCAGGTCGAGTTCCTTGACGACCGGGTCCTTCTTGAGCCGCAGGCGCTTCGCGGTCGCCGTCAGATCCGCGGCCAGCGGCGGCTGCGGGACGCTCTCCGGCACCTCGCCGAGCCGCTCGCCGACCACCAGCCGCCGCGTGACGAGCTCGACCTGCACCTCGTCGCCGCCGCACAGCACGGACCGGGTGGCTTCGGTGACCTCGGCGAGCCCGGCCGACGAGCGGCCCCGCAGCGTCGCCAGGGTGCCGGCGAGGCGGACCGCCTCGATGACGTGCGCGGTGGAGACGGGCAGGTCCTCCTCCCGCAGCACCGCGGCGACGCCGGCCAGCCAGCGCGCGGTGACGTCGCCGGATGTCGTGAACAGGTGGTGGTACCAGCCCGGCGAGCGGACGCCGGCGCCGTAGCCGCTGGCCGTGGCGAGGCGCCCGTGCGTCCACGGCACCCAGGTGCACGCGACCTTGCGCTTCGGCAGTCCTTTGAGGACGGCCTGGTCGTGCGACGCCGGCGGCAGCGGGTCGGCCAGCGCGGGCACGTGCCACGCACCGCAGACGACGGCGATGTTCTCGAAACCGTCCTTGCGGGTGCGGCGCAGCACCGAGCGCATGTACGCCTCGCGGCGGGCTTCGTTGCCCTGCGGGGGTTTTTCCTCTTCCCGCACCGCGGTCATCGCCTCGGCGATCACCTCGAACGGGCTTTCGGTGTCCTGCCGCGACTCGACGACGTCGTCCCACCAGCGTTCCGGGTCGTCGTACCCGCCGGCCGAGGCCAGCAGGGCGAGCGGGTCGACCGGCGGGCCGGTGTGCTCGTCCGGCGGTGCGGCGAAGGTGTGCGCGGCCGGGAGGTCGCAGAACCGCACCGGGATCCCGGCCTCGCGGGCGTAGGTGAGGGCCTGCCACTCCGGGCTGAAGACGGCGAACGGCCAGAACGCGGCGCGCGAGACGTCGTCGGTCGCGTACGCCAGCAGCGCGACCGGCGGCTGCATGGCCGGGTCTTCGGCGAGCTCGACCAGCGCGTCGGCTTCGGGCGGGCCTTCGATGAGGACGACGTCGGGTTCGAGTTCGGCGAGCCGCGCCGCCACGGCCCGGGCGGATCCCGGGCCGTGGTGGCGGATGCCGAGCAGGTGGGTCGAGGTCAAGAGATCTCCTGACCGGCCCGGTAGAAGTCGGCCCAGCCGTCGCGCTCGCGGACGACGGTCTCCAGGTACTCGATCCAGATCGCGCGGTCGGCCACCGGGTCCTTGACCACCGCGCCGTGGATGCCCGCGGCGATGTCGTGCGGGCGCAGCACACCGTCGCCGAAGTGGGCGGCCAGGGCGAGCCCGCCGGTGAGCACGCTGATCGCTTCCGCGGTCGACAGCGTGCCGGACGGCGACTTCACCGCCGTGCGGCCGTCTTCGGTGCGTCCCGAGCGCAGCTCGCGGAACACCGTGACCACCCGGCGGATCTCCGCCAGCTCGGCGGCCTCCGCGGGCAGCTGCAGCGAGGTGCCCAGCTCGGCGACCCGCCGGCTGACGATCTCGACCTCGGCCTCGGCGCTGTCCGGCAGCGGCAGCACGACCGTGTTGAACCGCCGCCGCAGCGCGCTGGACAGCTCGTTGACGCCCTTGTCGCGGTTGTTCGCGGTCGCGATCAGGTTGAAGCCCGGCCGCGCCTGCACCTCGGTGCCGAGTTCCGGGATCGGCAGCGTCTTTTCGGACAGGATGGTGATCAGCGAGTCCTGGACGTCGGCCGGGATGCGCGTCAGCTCTTCGAGACGGGCGAGCTTGCCGTCCCGCATCGCGCGCAGCACCGGGCTTTCGACGAGCGCGGCGGCGCTCGGGCCCTCGGCGATCAGGCGCGCGTAGTTCCAGCCGTAGCGGATCGACTCCTCGGACGTGCCCGCGGTGCCCTGCACCAGCAGCGTCGAGTCCCCGCTGATGGCGGCGGAGAGGTGCTCGGACACCCACGTCTTCGCCGTGCCGGGCACGCCGAGCAGCAGCAGCGCGCGGTCGGTGGCCAGGGTGGCGACGGCGACCTCGATCAGCCGCCGCGGGCCGACGTACTTCGGGGTGATCACGGTGCCGTCCGGCAGGGTGCCGCCGAGCAGGTACTCGACGACGGCCCAGGGGGAGAGGTTCCAGTTCGGCGGCTTGGCCCGGTCGTCGGCGGCGGCCAGCGCGGCCAGCTCGGCGGCGTGGTCCTGTTCGGCGTGCGGCCGGAGGACGGTGGGGGCGGTCATGCGAGCTCCTCGTACATTTCGCGGCGGAAGTTCAGGGTTTCGGTGAGCGCCCGGCGCCACGGACCGGCGTCCATGGTCAGCCGGGTGGTGGCGAGCGGGTGACGCAGGCATTCGGCCGGGACCGCGCGGGCGATCACGACGGCGGCGTGCGAGACCAGGCGGTGGTCGTCCTGGCGGGCGATCCAGTCGAGCAGGGCGGTGCCGAGCTCCTTCGTCCACGGCCGGGGCAGCTCGTGCACCAGCCGGGCGAACGATTCGACGGGCAGCCGGCCGATCAGGTGCCCGACGGTGGCGGCCTGGGCCGCGGGGCTCAGCACGCCGAGCAGCGGCGGCGTGGTGCGCCCGCCGGGGTCGGCGCCGATCAGCGCCTGCGCCCAGGTTTCGTCGCGCTGGCGCAGGGCGGCGGTGGCCCAGGAGTCGCGCAGCACCCCGGCCGGGCAGCCTTCGACGGTCATCCGCACGACCTCGGCCGGCGGGCCGAACTCGGACCAGAAGGACAGCGGGGCGGCGGCGACGAGCGTGCGCAGCCGGACGGTGCCGTCGCCGCGTTCGCCCTGGGGCAGGGCGACGGTGAGCACCCGGTTCCGGCGGTGGACGAGGGGTCGCAGCCGCTGCGCCATGCCCTGGCCGTAGCGCGTGCCGGGAATCCGCCCGAGCAGGTCGGCGGCCTGTTCCCGGACGGCGGCGGCGCGATCGGTGAGCGCGGTTTCGAGGAAGGCTTCGTCCTGGGGCCGCACGTGCCCGGCGAGCACGCCGAGGAAGTCGGCCCGCACATCGGCGGGCTCGCTCTTCCAGGAGGAGGCGAGGGCTTCCCGGGCGGCCTCGGGGTCTTCGGCGAGCTTGGCGGCGAGCCAGCGCCGCCGCTGGGCGAGGCTGCCGTACTGCCAGACGTCGGCTTGTTCTTCCGAGGGCGCGGCCAGGAAGGACCAGTCGGGGTTCCGCTGCCCGAGCCAGGCCCCGACCGGCCCGGCCACGGCGACCAGCGGTGCACGCAGGGCGGCCTTGGTCCGGGCGGCTTCGGCGAGCAGCGGCAGGGTTTCGGGCGGGACACGGTAGGCGGTGCCGGCGACGATGCCGAGCCATTCGAGCAGCAGGTCGGGATGGCTGGCGGCGAGCAGCCGGCCGAGCCGTTCCCGGGCGAGCGGCGGCACGTGCGGCCGGTCGTCCGGGGCGGCGACGGGGAGCGGCCGGACGTCGTGCAGCGCGTGCCGGCCGGCCCGCCGGTAGGTGGTGAGCACGGCCGCGGCGGCGAGCAGCTGTTCGGCGGGGTCGGATTTGCCGTCGACGAGGTGCTGGACCGCCGGTGGCTGGGCGGCGGGATCGAGGGTGCGCCGCCGGGTGCCGAGGAGGGCGGTGCCGACGAGGTCTTCCCAGGCCTTCACGGGCGGACCTCCGGTTCCTGGTTGCGGTGAGGGGCGAGGGACATGGCCGCGCTGCGCGGTTCTGGTTGGCCGGGCGCGGGTTGGTGGTGCGTGACCGGGTGGCTCGTTTCCGGATGGCCGGGCGCGGGTCGGCGGCCGAGGTGGTTCGAGGCGTCGTTCACAGCCGCACCGCCCGGTTCTCGTGCCAGCACATCAGGGGCCGCAGCCCCGCCGGGCTCCACTCGCCCGCCACCGTCAGCGGGTTGCCCGCCGACAAGGCCAGCAGCGACCACGGGAACGCATACGGCACCAGCGGTAGCGCCGTTCCGTCCTTTTCGGACAGACACCAGCCGCCGCCGTGCTCGGCCGGGGTCACGTTCGACAGCAACACCGGCCAGCGCTCCAGCCACGGGTCCGCCGCCATCGCACGCGCGTACGCCGCGAGCGCCTCCGCGATCGAACCGCCCTCCGCCGCCGGGGCCGCGAGGGGGATTCCGCGCTCTGCCACCAGGGCCCGCAGCGGGGCCGCGCCCGGGTAGTACGCCAGCTCGGCCGTCAGCCGGTGGCCGGGTGGGAGGGACGTGTCCAGCGGGCGGCCCGGTGGTGCGAACGACAGCACCAGCGCGTCCCGGCCCGTGCCGAGGCCGCGCAGCCACGTGCGGCGGGTGAGCAGCCGGTCGTTCTCCTCGTCGGCCGCGCCGGTGATCAGCCAGTCGTCCTTGACGCGCTCGCCCTCCTCCAGCACCCGGGCCGTCTCCACGGAAAACCCCAGCCGGGTGCGGACCGTCTCCGCCAGCGCCGGTGGCAACGACTCCAGCCGCGTGGCCGAGTCCGCCAGCAGGTACAGCAGCGACAGCTCGGCCAGCAGCGCCTCCGGCCAGTCGCGGCGGCCGACGATGCCGGCCGCCCGGCGCAGGCCGCCCGCCAGGCCGCCGGCCTGGGCGTCGACCATCCGGGCCGCGACCGTGCGCAGCTCTTCGCCGCCGTTGCGTTCGAAGCCCGCGAACCCCGCGCCGATCCGGTCGGTGAGCCACACCTTCAGCTCCGCGACGCCGCCTTCGACGCGCGCCGCCCGTTCGGAAGCGCGGCGCGCGGCCGCCTCCTCGTCCTTCGGGCCCGCCGCTTCGGCGCGTTTTTCCGCCCGCCGGGCGCGGTCGGCCCGCTCGGCCAGCCACGCGTGCACCCAGTCCGGCGCCTCGGCCGTGTCGACCCGTCCGGCCGACCACAACAGAAGCAGGCCCAGCGCGTGCTTGCACGGGAACTTCCGGCTCGGACAGGAACACCGGAACGCGGGCTCGGCCAGCTCGACGCACGTCTGGTACGGCTTCTTGCCACTGCCCTGGCAGAAGCCCCACACGGCGTCTTCGGACGCGCCCGCGCCCGTCCACTTCGCCGGCGTGGCCAGCGCCCGGCCCGCCTTCTCCGATGCGGGATCCGGCGCCAGCCCGGCCACGCGTTCCGCGGTCCACGGCACCGCCGTCACCACCTGTCCCCCCACTGTTCTCCCTCGGTTTCGGGTACCGCTGAAGCATGCCAGCACCCACCGACATTTTTTCGGGGGTTCGGGTGGCGGAGCCCCCGACCTGGGGCGGAGCCCCGGATGGCACCGACAATTTCCGGAACGCGGCTATTCTAGTGCTAGAGTACGAGCGTGCTGACCGACGCGGAACTCACGGTGCTCGGCCTGGTGGTCGAGCGGCCGAGGCACGGCTACGAGCTGGACGAGGTCGTCTCCGAACGCGGCATGCGCGACTGGACGGCGCTGGGCTTCAGCTCGATCTACTACGTCCTGGGCAAACTCCGCGACCGCGGCCTGGTGGCCGAGGTCGAGGCCGAACGCGCGCACCCCAAGGCCAAGAAGACGTTCACCGCCACCGAAGCGGGCCGGAAAGCGTGCGCGGCGGCGGCCGAAGCGGCCATCGCGGAGCTACGCCCGATGCACCAGCCCGTGCTGGTCGGGCTGGCCAACAGCCCGGCGGTCCCGCCCGAACGGGTCGCGGCCGCGCTGGCCCGGCGCGCGGAAGCGGTCGGCGAACGGCTGGCGGAAGTGCGGCAGGCAGCGGACGCGCAGAAACACGCCCCGCCGTTCGTGCGGGCGATCTTCGACTACTCCATCGCGCAGCTCGAGGCGGAAGCTCGCTGGCTGGAAGGGATGACCTGATGCCGTACGACATCAAGAAGGAACTCAAGCAGCTCTACGCCCCCAAGAACCGGGACTGGGCGCTGCTCGACGTGCCCGAGCAGCGGTTCCTCGCCATCGACGGCCGCGGCAACCCGAACACGGCCGAGAGCTACAAACAGGCCGTCGAGGCGCTGTACGCCTTCGCGTACACGATCAAGTTCGCGGCGAAGGAACGCGGCGAGGACTTCGTCGTCGGGCCACTGGAAGGTCTGTGGTGGGCCGAGGACTACGAGGCTTTCACCGTGCGCGCCAAGGATTCCTGGCAGTGGACGATGCTCATCGCACAGCCGCCGTGGATCGGTGAGGAGGCCGTCGAGCAGGCGCGGGAAACCGTGCAGAACAAGAAGAAGATCGACGCGCCGGTCCGGTTCGAGAAGCTCCACGAGGGCCGGTGCGCGCAGGTGCTCCACATCGGCTCGTACGACGACGAGGGACCGATCATGGCCCGCCTGCACGACGAATTCCTGGCGGAGCAAGGGCTGAAGGAGGCCGGGCTGCACCACGAGGTCTACCTCGGCGACCCGAGGCGCGTCGAACCCGCGAAACTCAAGACGGTGATCCGTCAGCCCGTCGGCTGATCGAGGGCGGCGAGGCCGCTTTCCCACCGCGCCCGGCGCTGGGCGGACGTCTGCTCCCACCACGGCTCACCGCGCTCGCCCAGCGCCACCTTCGCCAGCTGGACACGCGGGCGGTCCTGGACCCGCCGGGCCGCCATCAGGTGCTTCTGCAGGCGGTCGCGGACGTCGTCGGGGATCTCGGGGTCGGTCGCGCGCCAGCGGCGGCCGTCGACGACGATGTACCGGCCGTCCGGCGTGTACTCGGGCATCAGTATTCGCTGGTCGCGGGCCAGGTGTCGTCGTGCAGGAGGCGCTTGAGGATCTTGCCTGTGGCGTTGCGCGGCAGGTCCGGCACGAAGTACACGTCCCGCGGCACCGCGAACCGCGCCAGGCGGTGGTGGATGTACTGCCGGATGTCCTCCGCGTGCAGGGACGCGCCCCGCCGCGGGACGACGTACGCCGCCAGGCGCTGGCCCCACTCGGGGTCCGCCACGCCGACCACCGCCGCGTCGTGCACGCCCGGAAGCGCCACCAGCGCCTCCTCCACCGGGCGGGGGAACACGTTCTCGCCGCCCGAGACGATCATCTCGTCCGCGCGGCCGGTGACGAACAGGCGGCCCGCCGCGTCCAGGTAGCCGACGTCGCCGCTGGCCATCATGTCCGCCGCGCGGGCCGGGTCCGTGCCGCTCGTGTAGCCCTCGAACAGCATGTCGTTGCCGACGAAGATCTGGCCCTCGCCGCCCGGCGGCACCGGCTTGCGGTCCTCGTCGAGGATCGCCAGGCGGGTGCCCAGCGGGCAGCGGCCGGCCGTCGTCGGGGCCGCGCGCAGGTCGGCCGGGTCGGCGATGCTCGCCCAGGACACCTCGGTCGAGCCGTAGAAGTTGTAGAGGACGTCGCCGAAGGTGTCCATGAACTGCGTGACGAACGACCCCGACATCGCCGAGCCGCTGCTGGCCACGATCCGCAGCGACGACAGGTCGTAGCGCGCGCGGACCCGCTCGGGCAGGTCCATGATCCGCTGCAGCATGATCGGCACGGCGAACAGCGCGTCGCACTTCTGCTCGGCGATCGTCCGCAGCGTCTCTTCGGCGTCGAACTTGCGGATCAGCGCGAGCGACGCCCGCAGCGCCATGCCGATCTGCATCGCGGCGAGGCCCCAGGTGTGGAACAGCGGCGCGGCCACGAGCAGCCGGTCGCCGGCGCGCAGCGGGATGCGGTCGAGGATCGCCGCCGCGGTGCCCAGCCCCTTCGGGGTGGGACGGCGGGCGCCCTTCGGCGTCCCGGTGGTGCCGGAGGTCAGCACGATCAGCCGGCCGGGCCGCTCGACCGGCTTCGGGCGGTCGGCGGGCGCGGCGTGGATCAGCTCGTCGACGGTCGGGTAGCCGGCGTCGGCGTCCGGCCAGGTGCTGATCCGCGCGAAGTCGCCCGGCACGTTCGCGATGGTCTGCGCGAACTCGTCGTCGGCCAGCACGGCGGAGGGCTGGTGCTCGGCGAGCACGTCCTTCACCGACGCCGCGGACAGGCCGGTGTTCAGCAGGATGACGTCGGCGCCGAGCTTGCTGGCGGCGACGAACGACTCGATCATCGCCGAGTGGTTGCGGCACATCAGCGCGATCCGGTCGCGTTCGGCGACGCCGAGTTCGCTCAGCGCGTTGGCGAGCCGGTCGCTGCGCTCCTGGACCTGGCGGAAGGTGCGCAGACTGCGTTCGTCGTGCAGCGCGGGCTCGTCCGGCACGCGGGCCGCCGCGGCCTGGTAGCCGCCCGCGACCGTGGCGCCCCACTGCGCGAGGGAGTTCAGCTGCCGCGCGAGCTTGTCGGGCCGCCCGGCGCTGAGCACGCCGGCGCGCAGCAGGATGCTCGTGGTGCGCAGCTTGGTGGCCTTGTTGGTCTCGCCGTCGGTGGCGGGGTCGGGCGCCCCGGCCAGGTGCAGGTCGAGGCGCCGCGCGAGGGCCCGGACGTCCTTCTTGATCGACGAAACGAGTTCCAGGTGCGCCGGCGGCAGCATCATCCGCACGAACAGTTCGGTCTTCCCGCCGGCCAGCGGTCTGAGCTCCAGGGAGACCCAGGTGCCTTCGTCGGGGACCCCGCACCACACGACGTGCTCGCCCGGCCGGTACACGACGGCCTGCATCTGCGTCTGGAGCATCGGCCCCCGCTCGGGGACGATCCGGATCGCGCCCTTCGGGCCACGCCCGCGCGCGGCCGGCTCCTGGATCTCGCACCAGCTGATCTCCGGCACGAACCGCGAGTACCACTCCGGCGATCCGACGATCTGCCACACCACGTCCGGCGTGTGCCCGACCACGGCACTCGCCTCGACCACATCGTCACGCATCGCTCGTCCCTCACGTAAGTGTCACCGAACGCACGTTCAGGTCACGGAGGCGTCACATTAGCAGCAAACGGGTGATCGCGGATACTCCGAACGGCCAGATACCGGCGGGTAACGGACACTCGTAGTGGGTCCTCCGGGTGTCCATTGTAGAGGGATTAACGCCGTTCACCGAGCATAGCGGGCCAGCAGCTCCGAACCCAGGCGTGCCAGCTCGGCCCGGACCGATTCCGGATCTTCGACGTCGACCAGCGCGCCCCAGCCCGCGAGCTCCTGCGCGATCATGATGGGCGCCGGTGCGGCCACCCGCGCCCGGACGCGGTTCCCGGGCAGCTCGGCGACCAGTTCGCAGTGCCGCCCGAACCGCCCCCGGAGCACCCCGAAGTACCGGCGGTCGAGGACCACGTGCGCGCTGAGCAGGGACCGCCGCTGCTCCACCTCCTCGACGACCTCCCGCCACACCTGCGCCAGCTCCAGGTCCGAGGGGCGGTCGGCGGCCTCGTCGGTCGGGGTGGCGGCGATGATCCGGTCGACGCGGAACGTGCGGCGGCCCTTCGCGGTGCCGGCGACCAGGTACCAGACGTCGTCCTTGTCGACCAGGCCCCACGGGTCCACCAGCCGCTCGGAACGTTCGCGCCCGGCGTAGGTCAGCAGGACCCGGCGGCGGGCGATGACGGCGTCGCGCAGCAGGGTGACCATCGGCGGCCGGTCCTTCGGGCGCTCGCCCCAGCCCGTCTGGTCGACGACGACCGCGTCCGCGGCGGCCTCCGCCTCCGCGCGGAACGTGCCCGGCAGGGCGCCCATCAGCTTCCGCAGCGCGGACTTGACCTCCGGGGAGCCGGCCGCCGCCGGGCCCGCCAGCAGGAAGAGGGCCTGTGCTTCGCGGGCGCTCAGGCCCGAGAGGTCGGTGCGGGCGCCGCCGACGAGCTGCCAGCCGCCGCCCCGGCCCGGCTGCGGGTACACCGGCACCCCGGCCGCCGAGAGCGCTTCGAGGTCACGGCGGGCCGTCGCGACCGAGACTTCGAGCTCGGCGGCCAGTTCGGCGGCCGTGACGCGGCCCCGGGTCTGCATCAGCAGGAGGGTGGCCACGAGGCGGTCGGCGCGCACGGGGGAAGTCTCGCAGGAAAAGTGCGCACTCGGTGAGCACTTTGACTCCGCATGCTGGCGCCACACCGAACGGAACAGGAGCAGGACATGCTGCGAGGAATGGCCACCGTCACGTACTACGCCGACGACCACGAGGCCGCGAAAGCCTGGTACACGGAGTTCCTGGGGATCGAGCCGTACTTCGAAGTCCCCGGGTACTTCGAGTTCCGGATCGGCGACTACCGGCACGAACTCGGCGTCATCGACGGCCGGTACGCCCCCGGCAACCAGGCCGAGCCCGGCGGGGAGATCGTCCGCTGGCACGTCGACGACCTCGAAGCGACGTTCGGCCGCCTGCTCGAGCTCGGCGCGAAGGAGTACGAGCCGATCACCGAGCGGGGGCCCGGGTTCGTGACGGCCTCGGTCGTCGACCCGTTCGGCAACGTCCTCGGGATCATGACGAACGTGCACTACCTTGCGGTGCTGGCGGAACGCTCATGAGCCGGTACGCCTCCTTCACGCACTTTTCGCACCGCTGGTGCCGGGCGGTCTTGTCCCAAGGGTCCTTGCTGTAGAAGGGGAAGCAGCCCGCGCCGCAGCTGGCGAAGTAGATCAGGCCGAGCCGTACTTCGCCGCGCCCGACGTAGTGGACGGCCCGGCGGCGCGGTTCCGGACCGCACTCGGGGATCCAGCCGTGGGCGGGCAGGCGGGCGGCCGCGATCTCGTCGAGCTCGCCGGCCCGCGTGATCAGGTCCGCGCCGAGGCAGGCGAGCCGCTCGCCGAGATCGCGCATGCCGTCGGCGCGCAGGGGCGGGCCGGTCAGCCAGGTGATGTCGCCGGGCAGCGTTTCGGCGAGGTCGCGCAGACGGGTCAGAAGTGCGTGGTCTGGGTCCATGAGCTGCAGGGAAACCGACGCGGATCCGCGACACCAGCGGACGGGCGGGCGAGCGGAAATGTCGGACCCCGGTGACACTATGTGCTCATGGCGACACCCTTCGCGACACCCCGGGCGAGAGCGCTCGGGTTCGGGTTGCGCACCTGCCGGGAGGCGCGGAACCTGGGCGTGCGGCAGCTGGCCCGGAAGATCGGCGTGCATGCGCAGGAACTGTCCAACTGGGAGTACGGGAAGCGGATCCCGAAGATCGAGCAGGTGGCGCTGCTGATGGGGGCGCTGGTCGTGGAGCCGGGGGAGCGGGCGAGGTTGCTGGAGCTCGCCCGCACCGCGACCGAACTGAGCTGGCTCGAGAAAGTGATGCCCGGGTTCTCGCTGAAGCCGGGCACCTATGTGCAGTACGAGCGCGAGGCGAGTGCGCTGTTCGGATGGGAACCGGCGCTGATTCCCGGGCTGCTGCAGACCGCCGGCTATGCGCGGGTCGTGCTGGCTGGTTTCGGGGTCGTCGGCGAGCAGAACGAGAAGCTGGCCAACGCCCGGCAGGCTCGGCGGAGCGTGCTGGCGGGAGCGCGGCCGACCCCGTTCCGGGCGATCATCGGCGAGGCGGCGCTGCGGCCCGATTTCATTGAGCCGCCGGTCATGGTCGAGCAGCTCCGCTTCCTGCGCGATCTGTCCCGGCGGAGCAACATTTCCCTGCAGGTGCTCCGCCGCAGCCCGAGCTTCCATCCCGGGCTGTGCGGGCCGTTCGTGATCCTCGACTTCTGGCAGCTGCCGCCGATCGTGTTCATCGAGCAGTACCGGTCCAGCGCCTACCTCTACGCTGACGATCAGGTGGCGGATTATCGCTCCGCCGCCAAGACCTTGGCGGCGCTTGCCCTGAGCGAGCAGGAGAGCTGCGCGTTCATCGGGGAGGTGATCGCCGAACTCGGAGGCTCGGATGGGTGAGTGGCGGACCTCCCGCTTCTCAGGCGAGGACAACTGCGTCGAAGTGGCGCTGGGACCTGCGGCAAAAATCCGCGACACCAAGGACCGTTCCGGCGGCACCCTCGAAATCTCCACCCGATCGTGGGAAGCCTTACTCTCCGCACTGTGTCGCCCAGCCACACTGGATCTTCCCCAGGTGTAGTCCCCGCACACATAGCTAGCGACCGGCGTCACGCTTACCGTTCCCGTCCATGACCAGCGATCTGGACGGGCGCACCGCCCTCGTCACCGGCGGTGCGAGCGGCATCGGCCTCGCCTGCGTCCGCGCCCTCGCCGCGGCCGGGGCCAAGGTGCACGTCGTCGACTTGGACGCCGACCGCGCCGAAGCCGCCGCCACCGAGGTCGGCGGGTGGGCGCACGCCGCCGACCTCACCGACCCCGCCTCCATCGACGCCCTGCCCGCCGAAGCCGACATCCTGGTCAACAACGCCGGCGTGCAGCACATCGCGCCGATCCAGGACTTCCCGCCCGACCGGTTCACCCACATCCAGTCCCTGATGGTGACCGCCCCCTTCCTGCTCATCCGGCACACGCTGCCCTCGATGTACGCCCGGGGCTGGGGGCGGATCGTGAACATGTCGAGCGTCCACGGCCTGCGTGCCTCCGCCTTCAAAGCCGCCTACGTCGCCGCCAAGCACGGCCTCGAAGGGCTCTCGAAGGTCGCCGCCCTGGAAGGGGCCGAACACGGCGTCACGAGCAACTGCGTCAACCCGGGTTACGTGCGTACGCCGCTCGTCGACGGGCAGATCGACGCCCAGGCCGCCGAGCACGACATCCCGCGCGAGGACGTCGTCGCGGACGTCCTGCTCAAGCGGGCCGCGATCAAGAAGCTGATCGAACCCGAAGACGTCGCTTCCCTGGTGGTGTGGCTGTGCTCGCCGCACGCCGGTCACATCACCGGGGCCTCGATTCCCCTCGATGGCGGTTGGACCGCCGCCTAACCGCCCGCACAACCACAAGGAAGTGGAGCCCGCAGTGAGCCAACCCCACCGGTCGGCGATCGCCAAGATCGTCGGCGCGAGCCTGATCGGCACCACCATCGAGTGGTACGACTTCTTCCTCTACACCTCGGCCGCCGCCCTCGTCTTCAACAAGCTGTTCTTCCCGACGGCGAACCCGCTCACCGGCACGCTGCTGGCGTTCCTGACCTACGCCGTCGGGTTCCTCGCCCGCCCGATCGGCGGCCTGGTCTTCGGCCACTTCGGCGACCGGCTCGGCCGGAAGAAACTGCTGGTCGTCAGCCTCGTCCTGATGGGCGGCTCGACGTGCCTGATGGGCGTCCTGCCGACGTACGCGAGCGCGGGTGTCGCGGCACCCCTCCTGCTCACGCTGCTTCGCCTGATCCAGGGCTTCGCACTCGGCGGCGAATGGGGTGGCGCCGTGCTGATCGTCTCCGAACACGGTGACGACCGCCGCCGCGGCTTCTGGGCGAGCTGGCCGCAGTGCGGCGCGCCCGGCGGCAACCTCCTCGCCACCGCCGTCCTGGCCATCCTCTCGGCCACCCAGTCCGACGCGACCTTCATGTCCTGGGGCTGGCGCGTCCCGTTCCTGCTCTCCGGCGTCCTGCTGCTGATCGGGCTGTGGATCCGGCTGGCCGTCGCGGAGTCGCCGGTGTTCCTCGCCGCTCAGCGCCAAGCCGAGGCGCGCGCCGAAAAGCACGTTCCCGTTGTCGACGTCTTCCGCCACAGCTGGCGGCAGGTGCTCGTCACGATCGGCGCGCGGATGGCCGAGAACGTCTCGTACTACGTGATCACCGCGTTCATCCTGGTGTACGTCACGACCGGGCTGCACCTGCCCAAGGGCGTCGGCCTGACCGCGGTGCTGATCGGCTCGGCCGTGCACTTCGTGACGATCCCGGTGTGGGGCGCGCTGTCCGACCGCGTCGGGCGGCGTCCGGTGTACCTGTTCGGCGCGATCGGGATGGCCGTGTGGGGCTTCGCGTTCTTCGCCCTGCTGGACACGAAGTCGCCGGCGGTGATCGTGCTGGCCACGATCGTCGGGCTGGTGCTGCACGGCGCGATGTACGGGCCGCAGGCCGCGTTCTTCGCCGAGCAGTTCCCGACCCGGGTGCGCTACACCGGGCTCTCCGTCGGCGGGCAGCTGTCGTCCATCGCCGCCGGGGCCGTCGCGCCGCTGATCGCCGTCGCGCTGTTCTCGAGCTGGGGCAGCACGGTGCCGGTGTCGCTGTACGTCGCGGCGATGTGCCTGATCACGGTGATCGCGCTGCTCGCCGCCCGCGAAACCCACGGCGAATCGCTGCACGACGACGTTTCGGCGGAAAAGGAAGCCGTTTCGCCCTAGCATGACCGCCGTGACCGCACCCTCGGACGCGTTGCGCCGGCTGCTCGACCTGCTCGCCTCCGGGGCGAGCACCGAGCAGCTGGCGCACGTCGTCGTGGCCGCCCGGGCCGAAGGCGCCCTCGACGCGGCGGACCTGGCGGCGCTGGCCAGCGCGGGCGAGCTGGCGCTGCGGATCCGCGAGACCCTGGCCGAACACCGGCGGCGCGAAGCCCAGCTCACGGCGTTGTTCGAGACCGCGAGCGAGCTCGCCGCGCTGTCCGACCCGGACACCGTGCTGCGCTCGATCGTCCGGCGGGCGCGGGCGCTGCTCGGCGTCGACGTCTCCTACCTGTCGCTCAACAACGAAGCCGAAGGCAAGACCTACATCCGGGTCAGCGACGGCTCGGTGTCGGCGGAGTTCCAGCAGATCGTGCTCGGCATGGGGGAGGGCCTGGGCGGGCTGGTCGCGCAGACCGCGCGGCCGTACGCGACCTCGGACTACTTCAACGACGACCGGTTCAAGCACACCCGGCCCATCGACTCCGGCGTCCAGGACGAGGGCCTGACCGCGATCCTCGGCGTCCCGCTGGCCATCGGCCCGAAGGTCCTCGGGGTGCTGTTCGCGTCCGACCGGGCCACGCGGGAGTTCTCCGCCGACGAGGTGGCGCTGCTGTCGTCGCTCGCCGACCACGCGGCGATCGCCCTCGACAGCGCCAACCTGCTCGACCAGACCCGCCAGGCGGTCGCGGAACTTAACGAAGCCAACGCGACGATGGAACGCGCCGAGGACGCGCACGACCGGCTCACCGACCTGGTGCTGCGCGGGGGCGACCTGCCGGACGTGGCCGACGCCGTCGCGGGCGTGCTGCACGGCGATCTCACGGTGTACGACGCCGACGGCACGCTCCTGGCGAGCTCGTCGGCGCCGGTGGCGCTCGACGCCGATGCGCTCGCCGCGGCCCGCACCGCCGGGCGAGCGGTGTCCACAAAGGACAACTGGGTGTGCGCGGTGCAGGCCGGCCCGGAACTGCTCGGCAGCCTGGTATTGGCGGGCCGCGCCGGGCTCAGCGACCCCGACCGGCGGCTGTTCGAACGCGCCGGCGTCGTGACGGCGTTGCTGCTGATGCTGCGGCGGTCGGTGGTGCGCGCGGAGGACGAGGTCCGCGGCGAGCTGCTGACCGACCTGCTCACCGCCCCCGGCCGCAACCCGCGCGCGCTGCTGGCCCGGGGCCGCCGGCTGGGCATCGACCTGTCAGCGCCGCACGCGGTGCTGGTCGCGCACGCGGACGGCGGCTCGCGGCGGCGCGTGGCGAGCGCGGCCGCCCGGCACGCGACGCTGGTCGGGGTGCACGCGGAGGAGGTCGTGCTGCTCGCCGCGGGCGACCCGGACGAGCTGGCCCGCCGCGTCGCGGCCGACCTCGGTTCGGCGACCGGCCGCCCGGTCACGGTGGGCGCGGCGGGGCCGGCGAGCGGCCCGTCGGCGATCGCGGACGCCCACGCGGAGGCGGCGCGCTGCGTCCGCGCGCTGCTGGCGCTCGGCCGGACCGGCGAAGGCGCGGCGATGGCCGGACTGGGTTTTTTGGGACAGCTCCTCGGCGACCGCGCGGACCTGGACGCGTTCGTCCGCCAGACCCTCGGACCGGTTCTCGACTACGACGAGCGCCGCGGCACCGAGCTGGTCGCGACGCTGCGGGCGTACTTCGCGAACGGTGCGCAGCTGGCGCGGACGAAGGACGTGCTGCACGTCCACGTGAACACGGTGGTGCAGCGGCTGGAGCGGGTGGCGTCGCTGCTGGGGGAGGACTGGCAGGCGCCGGACCGGGCGCTGGAGATCCAGCTGGCGCTGCGGCTGCACCGGCTCGGTTCGCCGCGGTGACTCCGGTTTTTGTCGGTGCTCTCCGGTAGCGTGGAAAACGGGGGGCGCCCCCGCGGGCTCGGAAAGTACCCCCGCCCGGCCCTAGCGGAACCCCCGCCGGTTCGGCACGGTGGGAGTTGACGAATACCGATATCGAGGGGGTCTCGTGAAGGAATTCGAAAACGCGCTCGCGGCTGCGTTCGGCGCGCGCCCGGCCGAAGTACCGGGGCTGGCGATCGACCAGCTCGACGGCCGCGCGCCCGGGTCCGGCGCGGCGCCGTTGTGCTACACGTGGGCGGCGGAGCCGGTTCGCGGGTCGGTCAGCCCGTGCCTGGACGGTGAGCCGGTCCGGGCGTGCGGCACCTGCCAGGCGGAGCACGCCGATCCGGTGCGGCCGTCGGTGTGCCGGGTGGAGCAGGCCGATCCGGTGCGGCCGACGGTCTGCCGGGTCGAGCACGTCGACCCCGTGCGGCCGACGGTGTGCCGGGTGGAGGCGGTGCCCGCTTCCTACTGCGCGGCCGAGCCGGTGCCCGCTTCCTACTGCCAGGCCGAGCCGCAGCAGGTCCAGGTCTGCTTCTGCCAGGCCGAGGTGCCCGAGCCGGTGGCCGCGACCGCCGGGTGACCGAACCGTCCCCGCCGGTCGTCGGGTTCAAGCGGCACCTCAGCACCGCCGTGGTGCCCGGCGACGCGGTCTACGTCCTCTCCGAAGACGGTGCGACGGCGCTGAGCGGGCCGCACCTGGAGTCCCTGGTCCCGTTGCTGGACGGCACCAGGGACTTCGCGGCCCTCCGCCGTGACCTCCCCGCCGATGTCCCCGCCGACGAGGCGTCCGGCGTGCTGACCCGGCTCGCCGAAGCCGGACTGATCGGCCTGCGCCCGGCCGCGTCCACCCCCGAACTGGCCTATTGGGACGCCGTCGGCGGCGAGCCCGCGCGCGGCCGGGTCGCGCTGCTCGGCGGCGATGCCGCGGCGGCGGACACCCTGCGCGCAGCCGGGCTCACCGTGGCCGACGACGCCGACCTCTCCATCGTGCTGTGCCACGACTATCTCGACGAAAGACTGTCCGAAGTGGACGCCGAGCACCGCGCGTCCGGGCGGCCGTGGCTGCTCGCCAAGCCACTCGGCGCGCGGGTGTGGCTCGGCCCGTTCTTCACCCCCGGTGACGGCCCGTGCCGGCACTGCCTGGCCACGCGGCTGTGGGGCAACCGCCCCGCCGAGGCCCACGTCCGAGACGCACTGGGCCTGCTCGGTCCGGTGCCACGCCCGCAGGCCGCGTTCACGCCGCTGACCGCCGTCGCGCTCAACCTGATCGCCCTCGAAGCCGCCAAGTGGCTGGCCGGGCAGCGATATCCGGGGCAGCGTGCACTGTGGACGTTCGACAGCCGCGACCTGACCGGCGAACGCCACGAGGTCCGGGCCCGGCCGCAGTGCCCCTCCTGCGGAAACCCGGATCTGGTGCGGGAGCGGGCGCGCCGGCCCGTGGTGTTCGAATCGCGGCCCAAGTCCCACACCGGCGGCGGCGGGCACCGCGCGTGGCCGCCGGAGCAGGTGCTCGCCACCTACCGGCACCTGGTCAGCCCGCTGACCGGGGTCGTCAAGGAACTTCGCCGCGACGCGCGCGGGCCGGCCCTGTTCAGCTCGTTCCGCTCCGGCCCGAACATCGCGCTGGGCCGGCGCGGCGCCGACCGGCTGCGCACGGCGCTGCGGAGCGAGAACGGCGGCAAGGGTGTCACGCCGCTGCAGGCCGAGGTCGGCGCGCTGTGCGAAGCCCTCGAACGGCACAGCGGGCACCACGACGGCGACGAAGAGCGGGTGCGGGCCAGTTTCCGTTCCCTGGGCGGCAAAGCCGTGCACCCGGACACGTGCCAGCTCTACCACGAACGCCAGTTCGCCGACCGGGCGCGCAGCAACGCCGAGCACGGCCCGTTCCAGTTCGTCTGCGACCCGTTCGACGACGACGCCGTGCGCGACTGGACGCCGGTGTGGTCGCTCACCCGCGGCGAACACCGGCTGTTCCCGACCGGCATGCTCTACTTCGGCGTGCCCGCCGAGCCGGGTCCGGTGTCGTTGTTCGCCGACTCCAACGGCAACGCCGCGGGCTCCACTCTGGAGGACGCCACGCTCCAGGGCATGCTGGAGGTCGTCGAACGCGACGCCGTCGCGCTGTGGTGGTACAACCGCACCCGGCACCCGGCCGTCGACCTGGACGCCTCCGGCGACCCCTGGATCGCCGAGCTGCGGCAGGTGTACGCGGACCTGGGCCGCGAAGTCTGGGCGCTCGACATCACCTCCGACCTCGGCGTGCCGGTGGTGGTGGCGCTGTCCCGGCAGACCGGCGGCCCCCGCGAGGCGATCATGCTGGGGTTCGGCGCCCACCTGGACCCGGCCGTCGCGCTGCGGCGCGCGTTGACCGAGCTGAACCAGATGATGCCCGCCGTCCTCGACGGCTGGGACGGCGGCGACGACCCGGACGCGGTGCGGTGGCTGCGGGACGCGACCGTGGCGTCCGAGCCGTACCTGGTGCCGGACCCGGCCCTCGGCGCGGCCCGGTTCGAGGACCTGTCCGCACCCGACCTGCTGACCGACGTCAAACTGGTCCAGGCCGAGCTCGAAGCCGCCGGGCTGGAGGTGTTCGTGCTCGACCAGACGCGGCCCGACATCGGCCTGCCGGTGGTGAAGGTGATCGTGCCGGGCCTGCGCGGGTTCTGGGGGCGGTTCGCGCCCGGCCGGCTCTACGACGTGCCGGTGCGGCTCGGCCGCCTGGCCGAGCCGACCGCGTACGAAGACCTCAACCCGAGGCGGATCTTCCTCTAACACTGCCCGTCGGCGAGCACCCAATAGCCGGGGGACGTCTCCCTCAGCGCGTGCACGGTGAAGGTGTTCCACAGTCCCATCGCCTGGTTCGAACCGTTCGCGTACGTCTGCCCGCCGCTCTGGTGCGCGCGGCCCGCCTGCGTGTGGGCGTAGTTGCTGGCGCTCACGCACGTTCCGGCCGGAGTGGTAGTGGTGGTGGTCGTCGTCGGTGGGGGTGGGGTGGTGGTGCCCGATCCGTTGTCCAGCCCGAAGAACACGCCCGTGTAGTAGCTGGAGCAGATGCCGGCGAGGAAGTACGCGCCGGTGCTGCCGCACTGCGCCGGGCCGGTGCCCGGGTCGACCGCGGTGCCGTGGCCCATGCCCGCGACCGAGTACAGCTGCACCTTGCCGCCGTAGTTCGTCAAGGTCGTGCCGCCCGGCAGGGACTGCGTGCTCGTCGGCGTCTGGGACACGCCGTGCACCGCGGTCCACTGGTCGCGCAGCTCGGTGCCGTTGACCGGGTAGACCGTGTAGTCGGCGGTGCCCTGCCAGATCGCCACCCGCGGCCACGGCCCGCCGTAACCGGGGTACTGCGCCTTGGCCTTCGACGCCCACTGCGCCGGCGTCAGGTGCTGGTCGTTCTGCTGGCAGTTCGTCGCTTCGGTGACGCTGGTGGCGCACTGGGCGGGCAGCCCGGCGTCGATCCCGCCGGCGGCGAAGACGTCCGGGTAGGCGGCCAGCAGGTCGGCGGTCATGCCGCCGCCGGCCGACAGACCGGTGACGAACACCCGCGAGCGGTCCGAACCGTGGTCGGCGATCGCCTTGTCCACCATGGACTTCACGGACGCGGCTTCGCCGTTGCCACGGGTGTCGTCGGCGGTGGAGAACCAGTTGAAGCACTTCAGCGAGTTGTTCGCGGTCGGCTGCTGGGGGAACACGACCTCGAACCGCCAGCGGTCGGCCAGTTCCGGCCAGCCCGAATGGGCGTAGTAGTCCGCGGCGCTCTGCGTGCAGCCGTGCAGGGCGACGACCACCGGACGGCCGGTCTCCAGCCCGGCCGGGGTATAGCTGAACATGGCCAGTGCCCCGGGATTCGCGCCGAACGACGTGGTCTGCACGAGGGACGACGGCGGCGGATCGGCGGCGGCCACCCCGACGGTGGTGAGCACGGCGGCGGTGATCGCGGCGAGGCCGGCGAACGCGAGTTTGCGCATGGTGAGTTCCTTCTCGTCGTTGAGAGGGTCCCCAGCGACGCTAAATCGGCGTCGCCGCCGCGACCATGTGGCTGCCCACCACATCGGCCCGGCGATTAGTGGTGGCCGGCGGGATGGCATCCGGCTCGTGCACGCGCTTGGGTTCGGACCATCGGAAGAGGCGGAGGTGAACCGTGCGGGGTTGGCTGGCTTGGGTTCTGGCGGGAGCACTCACGGCGGCGCTGCCCGCGTCGGCTTCGGCGTCGGCTTCGGCCGGACGCTGCAGCGTGGGCGTGCCCGGCGCCGAAATGTCGGTGGCCGCGTGCCTCGACGACCTGACGACGACCGGGACCGTCGCGTCCGGGCACACCGTCGAGGCCGACTGGGCGGGCCTGACGTCGGCGGGGCTGCCCACCTACGGCGCCGTGCCCGGCGTGCAGGTCGACGGGTATTTCCCGGACACGTCGACGGCGAACACCAACCACGGCTGGAACCACGACGCCCAGTTCGTGCTGCGCCTGCCGGACCGGTGGAACGGCGGCCTGGTCGTCTCCGGCTCGCCCGGCGTCCGGCGCCAGTACGCGAACGACCGCGCGATCGGCGACCAGGCGCTCGCGGAGGGCTACGCGTTCGCCGCGACCGACAAGGGCAACACCGGCGCGGCCTTCTACACCGACGGCGTCCGGCCGGGCGACGCGCTGGCGGAGTGGAACTCCCGCGTCACGCAGCTGACGCTGGCCGCCCGCGCGGCCGCGGCCCGGCACTACGGCCGTCCGGTCGCGAAGACCCTGGCGGCCGGGCTGTCCAACGGCGGGTACCTCGTGCGGTGGCAGCTGGAGAACCGGCCGTGGCTCTACAACGGCGGGGTCGACTGGGAGGGGACGCTCTGGCGGGCCGACGGGCCGAACCTGCTCACGTTCCTGCCACCGGCGCTGCGTGCGTACCCGGCGTACGCGGCGGGTTCTCCGTCGGCACACCAGTCCATTCTGGACGCCGGGTTCGCGCCGGGGTCGGAGTTCCTGTGGGACTACCACTACCGCGTCTACTGGGACCTGACCCAGCGGATCTACCGCGAGGAGGTCGATCCCTCGTTCGACGGATCGCTGGCGGCCGGAACCCCGTTCTGCGCTTCGGGAACGCCGTCCTGCGACGCGGACTACGAGTATTCCGCGCGGCCGGCGCCGGTGGCGCGGGCGGTGGAGCGGATTTCGCTGACCGGGCGGATCGGCAAGCCGCTGCTGACGCTCCACGGCACGCTCGACACGCTGCTGCCGATCAGCCGCGACTCCGACGTCTACGACCGGATGATCACGGCCGCGGGCCGCGGCGCGCTGCACCGGTACTACCGCGTCGAAGGCGGCAACCACGTGGACGGCCTGGCCGACGCCTACCCGGACCGGCTGCGGCCGCTGGGCCCGTGCTTCCGGACGGCATTCGACGCCCTCGGCGGCTGGCTGCGGGGAGCCCGCCCGCCGGCCTCGGCGACGATCGCCCGCCCCGCCGGGGCGACTCCGGCGGAGCTGGCCCGCACCTGCTCGCTGGACTGACCTCAAGCGCCCCAATTGGGGCGCTTCCGGCGGGGCCGCGGCGGGGCACGCGAATCGTCCGGAAATGCGGGTGAACCGGATCGAACCGCGGGCCGTACTACTCAGTGACGGGCCCGGTCCACCCTGCGGCCAAACCCGTGCTGACCTGCCGTTTTGCCGTCCGGATGGTCGACCCCTTTCGGCCGCTTGCGGGAGCGTTGCCCGTCATTCATGATGGGCGGCGGGGTCCGCAAAATTCGTTAAACCCGAATAACCAGGTGTCGGCCATGCTGCGGAACAACCGTCCGTCCGGAAGTGAACGTCATGCTCCTACCCGCGCCCGGGGCCCCCTGATGGCCGCCGACCTGCCGGGCCTCGCCATCGTGGCCGGCCTGCTGCTGCCCGTTCTCGCCGCCGCCGCGTGGGCGATCGCCTTGGAACGGCGGCCGCGCCGCCGCCGGCCCGCCGCCGAACCCGATCCGGAACCGGACTTCACCGTGGCCGGCATCCAGACGCGCCTCCGCCAGGAGAAGGCCGCGAGGCAGCTGGCCGAAGCGGGCACGGTCGCGCTGCCGACCCTGCCGATCCCGGCGCAGACCCGGCGCAGGCCCGTCCTGGACAGCCTGCCGTTGCGCGTGGTCGGCTCGCTCCCGCCACCGCGCCCGGCCACGGCGGGGGCCCCGGCGCCGCGGTTCGCCTTCGCGCCCCCGGACACGGACCTGATGCGCCGCATCCTCGACGGCCTGCGCCGGCTGGACTGACCTCACGAGCCCAGCGCGGCGGGGGATTCGGCCTCCGGGATCAGCAGCCGGGGCGCGCCCGAGCCGTCGGCCGGGACCGACCAGACGTCCGCGTGGCCGGGCCCGCGGGGGACGCCGTAGCCGATCGTGTGGTCGTCCAGCCAGGCCGGCTGGTCGTCGACGCTGCGCGTCTCCGCCAGCGGCGTCACCCTCGACGTCGCCAGGTCCAGGACGGCAGGCCGCCACCCGCGCGCCGGGTCACCGTCCACGGCGGACTTGAACGCCACCCGCGTCCCGTCCGGGGACAGCGACGGGCACTCGACGTTCTCGTGCAGCGTGCGCACGGTGTGGGCGGCGAAGTCGCCCGCGACCAGGTAGCGGTGGCCGGCCGTCGACATCGTGGCGTAGAAGTGGCGGTCGTCGCGGGTGAACGTCACGCCCCAGAAGTTGAGGTCGGCGGCCTGGTACGGCCGGCCGTCCCGGGTCACCACGTAGTCCTCCAGCGTGCCCGCGAGTTCGCCGGTGGCCGTGTCGAGGATGCCGGCGCGGGTGGAGAACAGGCCGCCGTTGTACGAATCGCCGGTGACGAACACCGTCCACGCGAGCATCCGGCCGCTCGCCGACACCCGCGCCCGGTTCGGCAGCCCGACCAGCGGGATCTCCCGCTGCACGGCCAGCCCGCGGTCGAGCACCGCCAGCTGGTAGGTGGTCAGGTCGCCGTCCTGGCGCAGGCAGAGCCCGGTGCCGCCGGCGGCGTACACCCGCGTGCACGACAGCGGCGACACCGTCCGCGGGCCGCCGGGATCGCCGGTGGACACCGTGGCGACGTGCCCGCGATCGGCGTCGGCGGTGCTGCGGAACAGCAGCCGCGGGCCGGGGGCGAGGCTGACCGTGCCGGATGCGGCGACGCCGTGGCCGCGCGCGCTGGCGAACCCGACGTAGGCGACGGCCGCTCCGGCCAGCACGAGCACCCCGGCGACGGCGATGAGGATCCGGATCTTCACGCCGCCACCTTCCGCGGGGCCAGCACCGCGAACGTCACGGCGATCGCGACCACGGCGCCGCCCGCCGCGACGACGATCGCGCGGTCCGCGCCCCAGAACTGCCACGCCAGTCCGAAAAGGACGGACGAGGTGAAGTAGGAAAGCGCCTGCGCGGTCTGGACGAGCGAGATTCCCGTGGTGCGCAACGACTCCGGCAGCAGCGGACCGGCCAGGGCCATCAGGACGCCGTCGGTCGCCGCGTAGAACGCACCGTACAACGCCAGGGCCGCCGCGATCAGCGGCCAGCCGGCCACCGGGCCGGCCAGCAGGAGATAGACCAGCGCCAGCGCGCCGTAGCCGCCGAGCACCACCGGCAGCCGGCCGACCCGGTCCGCCAGCGCGCCCAGCGGTGCGGCGAGCAGCAGGTAGCTGAGGTTCGTGCCCACCGCGAGCAGCGGGAACCAGCCCGTGGCGATGTCCTCCCTGTGCTGCAGCAACAGGTAGACGAAGCCGTCGCCGACCGTGGCCAGGCCGAGCACACAGGCGGCCACCAGCAGCCGCCGGACGCCGCTGCCGCGCAGCAACGCGGCGGCCGCGCGGGGCGAAACCGGGGTCGCGGCCGCTTCCGGCGTCCGGCGGTCGCGGACGAACAGCACCAGCAGCAGGACGCCGATCGCGGCGATGCAGAAGCTGACGACGAACACCGCGTCGAACGCCTCGGGGTCGGCGGCCCCGACGGCGGCCAGCACGGCGAGCGCGACCAGCGGCCCGGCGAACGCGCCCATGCTGTCCATCGCGCGGTGCACGCCGAACGCCCGCCCGAGCAGCGGTTCGGGAGCCGACAGCGTGATGAGCGCGTCCCGCGGTGCCGTCCGGAGGCCCTTGCCGGTGCGGTCGAGCGTGATCACCGCGCCGATCGCGGCGGCGGACGCTCCGGCGGCGAGCAGGCCGAGCTTGGCCACCGCGGACAGCGCGTAGCCCACGCCGGCCACGACCTTGCGCCGCCGGATCCGGTCGGCGACGTACCCGCCGACGATCCGCAGCAACGCCGTCGCGCCGGTGTACAGGCCGTCGACCAGCCCGTACGCGGCCGGGCTGAGGTGCAGCCCGAGGACCAGGTACACCGGCAGGATCGCGGTGACCATCTCCGAGGAGACGTCGGTGACCAGGCTGACGGCGCCGAGCGCGAAGACGTTCGCGCCGACCGCCGAGAGCCTGCGCCGGGACACCGTCCCAGCATGCTCTCGGCGGCCGATGGTGGACAGGTACACGCGGTTACTGCCAGACGTCGAGGATCGGCGACTTGCTCGCGGCGTTGCCGATGCCGGGCAGGCCGTAGGACGCCTCGATGGTGCGCAGCACGGTGTAGTGGTTGATCGACTCGCTGTAGCTGCCGACCTTGACGTTCGCGCCGGTGAACGTGGTGAAGATCTGGTTGACCGAGGTGCCGCTGTCCTCGTCGAAGGTGGTGATCAGCAGGCTGTTGTGCGTCTTGGCCCACTGGGCGTAGGCGTCGAGGTGGTTCTTCAGCCAGGTGTCGCCGGTGCCGATGCTGCAGTCGTGCATGTCGTTGCACATGTCGGGCGTCACGAAGGCGACGGTCGGCAGCTGGGTGAAGTCGCTGGGGAAGCTCGAGAACCGGACGTTGCTGGCGGCCGGGACGTTCGAGAAGTCGACCCAGCTGTTGTGCTTGCGCCGGTAGGTGCCGCTGGAGCAGCCGGTGTAGCCGTCCGAGGGCATCGCTTCGGAGTAGCCCTTGAACGTCTTGCCCGCGCCGATCAGCTGCTGGCCGAGGTTCGCCTTCGCGCCGAGGTTGGCCGGGCAGGTGTCGTCGGTGACGCCCTGCGTCGCGCCGGAGAAGAGGGCGACGTAGTTGGGCTGGCTCGGGTGGGTGATGGCGAAGGAGTTCGTGAACTTCGCGCTCTGCGAGGCGAGGGTGTTGAAGTAGGGCGCGCTGGAACTGCCGTTGATCGAGGAGTACTTCTTGTTCTCGAACATCACCAGGACGATGTGGTCGAACGCGGGCACGGCCGACGCGGTCGGCTTGATCGCGGCGGGCTCGTCCGTTCCGGTGACGACGGCCGCGGTGACGACACCGGCTGTGACCAGGGTGGCGGCGGCGAACGCGGCGAAGATCCGCTTGCGGATCATGGGTCCTCCAACGGTGGCGGGTGAGGGCGCCTCATGATGCCCACGGCAGGGGGCCGGCACGTGGGCTGCCGCTGTCCGGCTCGTGAACACCAGGAAACCTCCGGCGGACAACGGAAAGAGTGGGTTAATGGCTTTCCGGTGTCAACCTCCTTTGGTAGGTGTCCACAATGGCCGGTCAGGGAGCTGACAGGTCGCTCCCAGCTCGTTCAAAGGAACGAAGCCGACACTCGGTCCCATGGAACCCTTCGGCACAGGCGGCCCGGCCCGCCGAGAGCACGGCCGCCACAAGGCCGCACTGGCCACGGCGGCCGCGGCGGTGCTGGCGGCGGCCGCGGCCGGCGCGATCGGCTTCGGCCTTTCGTCGGCTTCGGCGGACACCTCCACGCCCACGTCTTCGGATTCTTCCGGCTTGGGTGACCAGCTGCAGGCCCCGGACAGCGGCTTGAGCTCCGGGTCCGGCAGCGCGCACACCGGCTCGGGTGCATCGTGACCACGGCGTTCCCGGCACTGGGCACGACGGCGGAGCTCGTGGTGACCGACCCGGCGTGGCTGGAGCCGGCGGCAGCCCTGCTGCGGGAGGAGCTGGCGGCGATCGACGCGGCCTGCAGCCGGTTCCGCGCGGACTCGGAGATTTCCCGCCTGCACGCGGCGGCGGGGCGGCAGGTCCGGGTGGGGCCGTTGCTGGCGGAGGCACTGGGGGTGGCGTTCCGCGCGGCGCGGTTGACGGGCGGACTGGTGGATCCGACGGTCGGGGCGGCGGTGCGGGACCTGGGGTACGACCGGGATTTCGCTTTGGTGACCGGTGATCGGGATACGGCTTCCGGCACGGACGGCTCGCCTGGCGCGCGCCGGCGCGGCGAGCGGAATGTGGCTGGACCGGCCGCCGCCGGCGCTGGCGCGCATGATGTTGCTGCGATTGCCGGCGGCGATCCGGGTTCGGCCGCCGCGGCCGAGAGTGCGCTCGATGTCGCCGGGATTGCCGGTGACGAGCCCGGTCTTGCCGGTGATCGGGACACCGCCACCACCGGCGAGCCCGCACCCGGCTGGCACCGGGTGCTCTTCGATCCCGTCCATCGGCTCGTCGTCCTCCCGCGCGGTGTCCACCTCGACCTCGGCGCGACCGCGAAAGCCCTCGCCGCCGACCGGGCCGCCCGCCGGATCCACGCCGCACTCGGGTGCGGGGTGCTCGTCAACCTCGGTGGTGATCTCCGTGCCGCCGGGCCTCCACCCGCCGGGGGCTGGCAGGTCGCGCTCGCCGATGACCACGCCGAGGCCGTGGCCCGGCCCGACACCTCCGTGGCGCTGACCCGCGACGGTGCCCTCGCCACCTCCGGGACCACCCGGCGGCGGTGGCGCCGCGGCGGCCGGACCGTGCACCACATCGTCGATCCGCGCACCGGCGACCTGCCCGCCCCGCGCTGGCGCACCGTCACCGTCGCCGCCAAGTCCACTGTGGACGCCAACACCGCGAGCACCGCGGCGATCGTCCTCGGTGCCGGCGCACCGGACTGGCTCGCGCGAAGACACCTGCCCGCGCGGCTCGTCGGCGTCGGCGGCGACGTCGTCACCACGCCCGGGTGGCCGTCATGAGCTCCGCCGTGTGGTACTTCAGCCGCGCCACCGGGCTCGTTTCGCTGGTGCTCTTCACCGGCGTCGTCGTCCTCGGCGCCCTCGGTGCCGGCCGGTTCGCCACGCGCGGGTGGCCGCGGTTCACCGTCGCCGCCGTGCACCGGAACCTCGCGCTCACCAGCCTCGCGTTCCTCGCCGCGCACATCGCGTCGGCGATCCTCGACGGGTACGTCTCGCTGAGCTGGCTCGACGTCGTCGTCCCGTTCGGCGCCGGCTACCGGCCCCTTTGGGTCGGCCTCGGTGCCGTCGCGATCGACCTGCTGCTCGCGATCGTCGTCACCAGCCTCGTGCGCACCCGCATCCCGCCGCGGGCGTGGCGCGCCGTGCACTGGCTGGCCTACCTGTGCTGGCCCGTGGCGCTGGTGCACGGCTTCGGCATGGCCGAAGACGACGCCGCGTACGGCTGGATCGTCGCCCTCGACGCGCTGTGCGTGCTGGCGGTGGCCGCCGTCGTCGCCCACCGCGCCACCTCCGCCCGCAAGTTCGCTGCCCTGGGAGGCTCCCGATGACCATCCTGCCCCCGCACCGGCTCGACCTGGCCGGTCACCGGCGCCGCAACGGTGTCCTGCCGTGGGTCGCCTACCACGGCGACGACGGCCGCGACCGGCTGATCGAGGCCGTCGAAGCGGCGAACCTGCGCGGCCGCGGCGGCGCCGGTTTCCCCCTTGCGGTGAAGCTGCGCGCGGCCCGGGCGAAGCGCTCGATCGTCGTCGCGAACGGGTGCGAAGGCGACCCGCTCAGCCAGAAGGACGTTGCGCTCCTGAGCCTTTCGCCGCACCTCGTGCTCGACGGCCTGCAGCTCGCCGCGCACGCCATCGGCGCCGCCGAAGCCGTCCTCTGCGTGCACGCGGGCAGCCCGGTGCTGCCGGGTGTCGCCGCGGCGCTGGCCGAGCGCGACGACCGCGTGCCGGTCCGGGTCACGGAAATCCCGCGCCGGTACGTCGCCAGCGAGGAAACGGCGCTCGTCCGCTACCTGACGTCAGGGGACGCGCGGCCGCGCGGCAAACTCCCGCGGCCCGCCGACCGCGGAGTGCGCGGCCGTCCGACCCTGGTGTCCAATGTGGACACATTGGCGCAGCTGGCTTCGGTGGTGCTCCTCGGCCCGCACCACTACCGCGCGGCCCGCACCGACCTGATCACGGTGACCGGTGCGGTCCGGCGGCCCGGCGTCGTCGAGGTGCCCGCGGGAACGTCACTGGCCGGGATGCTGGCGGCGGCGGGCGGCGAAGCGGAGCCGGTCCAGGCCGTGCTCGCCGGCGGCTACGGCGGGTCATGGACGACGAGCCTGACCGGGGCGCTGACCGGCATTTCCGCGGTCTTCGCGCTCCCGGCGCGGGCGTGCGGGCTGGAGTACACCGCGAAGGTGCTGGCGTTCCTGGCGGCGGAATCGGCCCGGCAGTGCGGGCCGTGCACGTTCGGCCTCCCCGCGATCGCGGCGGACTTCGCGGAGCTGGTCCGCGGCGGCCCGGCGACCGCCCGGCTGGCCCGCCGCCTCCCGCTGCTCACCGGCCGCGGCGCGTGCGCCCACCCGGACGGCGCGGCCCGCCTCGCGGCGAGCGCGTTGCGGGTCTTCGACGCGGACGTCCACACGCACCAGGCCGGTGGCCGGTGCCGGGTCCCGGCGGGTGTGGCGTGAAGGTGACGGTGGACCCGATCGGCTGCCGCGCCCACGGCCTGTGCGCGGACCTGCTCCCGGAACTGGTGCGGCTCGACGAGTGGGGCTACCCGGTGGTGGCACGGGACCCGGTGCCGCCGGAGCTGGCCGCGGAAGCCCGCCGCGCGGCCTCGGCGTGCCCGGCACTGGCGTTGCGGCTGCGGAAGGAGTGAGGGGTAGCCTGCGGCGGTGGACGAGGAGAGTGCACCGGGATGGGACGCGATCGAAGCCGCGGTGGCGCCACACGTCCCGGCGCAGGAGCCGCTGCACTGGGGGACGGGCACGGTGCCCGGCCAGGACGGCATTTACGGGATCAGCGCCTACCGCGGTGACGGGCACTGGCTGCTGGTCACCTTCGGCCTCACCGAGCTGTTCGGCAAGGAGAGCGACGACCCCGGCACCAGCGGGTTCGGCTTCGAGCTCACCCTGCGCGTCCCCGTCGCCGGGGAGCAGCCCGCGCCCTGGTCGCTGACGCTCCTCCAAAGGCTCGGCGAGTACGTGTTCTCCACCGGCCGGGGGTTCGAGCCGGGGCACCGGCTGAGCCCGGGCGGCCCGATCACCGGCTCGGCGGACACGCGGCTCACCGCGATCGCGTTCGACGCCGACCCGGTGCTCGGCCCGATCGGCACCCCGCACGGCGCGGCCCGGTTCCTGACGGTGTTCGGCATCACCGACGACGAGCTGCGCACCGCGAAGGAGACGAGCACCGCCGACGTGCTGGCCTCGCACCGGCGTGGCAATCCCTTGCTGGTCACCGATCCCGCGCGATAAACCGGTCGTGCCACCGCGGGCCGGCCGTTACCCTCCGCAGCATGGACGGCAAGCTCATCGACCGGATCCGCGGCGCCCGGCGGATCGCCGCGCTGACCGGCGCGGGCATCTCCACCGCGTCCGGGATCCCCGACTACCGCGGCCCCGAAGGCGTCTGGACGCGCAGCCCGGGCGCCGTGAATGCCTTCACCCACGAGAACTTCATGGCCGACGCCGCGGTGCGCCGGGAGTTCTGGCGCGCCTACGCGGGGCACGCCGCGTGGCGGGCCGAACCGAACGCCGCCCACCGGGCGCTCGCCGCGCTGGACGATGCGGGGGTTGCCGTGCGGGTGCTCACCCAGAACGTCGACGGCCTGCACCAGCGGGCCGGTCTCGCCGCGCGGAAGGTCCTCGAACTGCACGGCACGATGCACACCACGCGGTGCACCTCGTGCCCGGCGCGGTTCCCGACCACGGAGATCCTCGCGGCGGCCGATGACGATCCGCCGTGCCCGCGCTGCGGGGGCATCCTCCAGCCCGACATCGTCCTTTTCGGACAGATGCTGGACGCCGAAGTCCTCGGCCACGCGCGGAACATCGCCGCGGCGAGCGGGCTCTTCCTGGCCATCGGCAGCTCACTGCAAGTGGAACCGGCCGCGTCGCTGTGCACGGTGGCGGTCCAGGCGGGAGCGACGCTGGTGATCGTCAACCGAGACCCGACGCCGTACGACGACGATGCCGCGTTCGTGCTGCGGGACGACATCGAGGCCGTCGTGCCCGAGCTCTGCGCCGCCGTGACGGGGGCCGGGCACTGGTGATCCGCGAAGCCCGTGACGAGGACTGGCCGGGGATCTGGCCGATCATTCACGACGTCATCACCGAGCAGCGGACGTTCCCCTACGACCCGGCGATGAGCGAGCGCGACGCGCGGCGGATGTGGCTGCTCGATCCGCCCGCCCGCGTGGTCGTCGCCCTCGACGGCGGCCGGGTGACGGGTACGGCGAACATGTACGCCAACCGCCCGGGCCCCGGCAGCCACGTCGCCTCCGGCAGCCTCATGGTGGCGAGGGAGGCGCGCGGCACGGGCGTGGGGCGCGCCCTCGCGACCGACCTGATCGGGTGGGCGCGGCGGAGCGGGTTCGCGGCGATCCAGTTCAACGCCGTCGTCGAGGTGAACGTGGCCGCGGTCCGGCTCTACGAGAGCCTGGGATTCGTGATCCTCGGGACGGCGCCGGGCGCGTTCCGCCACCCGTCCGCGGGGGACGTCGGGCTGCACATCATGTGGCTCGACCTGCGGTGAACGGGTCTCAGCGGCGGCCGCCGAACTGCCAGGCGCGGACTTCGACGACGGCGTACCGATCCCGGGCCAGCACCGTGCGCGCCGCGTCCGGGTCCGCCGCCCGCACCAGGGCGGCCGTGCCGAGCCAGGTGCCGCCGTCGTCGGACAGCAGCGGCCCGTAGGCGATGAGGTCGTGCCCGTCCGGGCGTTCGACGTCGGCGGGCGCGCCTTCGCCGAGGCCGAGGACCAGGAAGCCGGACGGTTCGCCGGGGGAGTCCCACATCGTGGTCCCGAGGATGTTGCGCCACCGTCGCAGCAGGACGTCCCGGTACCCGCCGGCCTGGTAGGTGGGTTCGTCGAAGGCGAACGCCCGGGCCGCGGCCGGATCCGGCAGGTCGAGGACGTGCACGCTGCCGGTGGGGGTGCCGTCGCCGTCGAGGGTCGGGCCACGGGCGATCATCCGGGTCGCGTACCGGTCGATGTACGACCAGTGCGCTTCCAGCGTTTCCTGCCGCAGCGCCGACGAGCCGGCGCGGTCGCGGTGGAAGCAGAAGAACTCCATGGGCGCGAGTATGCCCGATCAGTTGCCGGACAGTTCTTCGGCGAAGATGGTGTCGATCTTCCGGCTCGCGGACCGCAATTTCCGCACGCTCGAAACCAGCAGCAGGAACGCGGCGGCGGGCACCACCAGCAGGACGGGCGGCCACCCGGTGGCACCCGCGAAGATCAAGGCGGACACCAGGAAGACTGCCCGGCCGGCGACCCGCGGCCACGCGGGGCGGGGCTTGGCGTGCCGGCCGCGAGGGGTGCGCATGACCGGCCGCTCGAGGGCAGCGTGGACACTCATCCAGACCTCCGGGAATGTTCGTCGAACCGGCCGGGAGGGGATTCCCGGTGGCGGTACCGTGGTGTGTGTCGGGCCGGACCCGGTTCCGGTTACCCGTCGTTATCGGTTCGAGTCCCCATTCACTGAATCGAATTACCTGCGGTTTCCGCGTGTTTCCGGCACCAGGGCCATTGGACCCGGATCCGCGCGCCGGAGGTCCCGCGCCGCGCGGCTCAGGAATCGTGGCCGGGACCCTTCCCCTTGGGCTTGCCGGGCGGATCGACCTTCGGAGGCTTGCCCTGTTTCGGCGGCTGGCCGGCGGACGGCGGGGCCTCGTGGGTCACGGCGGCGGGCTCGAGCGATGCGGCTTCGCTGGTGCCGGGCTGCGCACCGGAGCCGCCGGGGCCGGGGCGCGGCGCGGAGCTGCCGGACTCGGCCAGGGGCGTGGCCGTCGAAGGAGTGGAGGCGGCGGTCGTCGAGTGCGCGGCGGGCGGCTGCTGCTGGGCGGGCGAGCCGGTGCCGGCTTCCTGCTGGGTCAGCAGGAACGCGGAGACGGCAACCACGGCGGCAGCGGTGAGCCCGGCGGCCGCGGCCAGCCGCCGGCGCCGTGGGCTATCGGCCGGGACGGCGACGGCGGTGACGTCGTGGTGGTGCGGCGGGGTATCGGAGAGCGGTTCGCGGCGGGTGGGGCTGGGAACAGGGGTGGGGCCGTGGGCCACGGCGCCCGCGATCGAGGTGGCGGCGGCTGCGTCGGTTGCGTGCCAGTCGCGGCGAGGGGGGTAGGGGGCCGAGGTGGCTGCTTGGTCGCCGTGTGTGGTGCGGAGGTCGGGGGCGTCGGCCGTGTGTGAGTCGCGGCGTGTGGTGTCGGGGGCCGAGGTGGTTGCTTGGTCGCTTCGGGCGGTGCCGAGGTCGGGGGCGTCCGCCGTGTGTGAGTCGCGGCGAGCGGGGTAGGGGGCCGAGGTGGCGGCTTGGTCGCCTCGGGCGGTGCCGAGGTCGGGGGCGTCGGCCGTGTGTGAGTCGCGGCGTGTGGTGCCGGGGGCCGAGGTGGCCCGGTCGCCGCGTGCGGTGCCGTCGTGGATCGCCCCGGCCGCGTCCAGCTCGCTTCGGGCGGGGCTGAAAGCCGCTGTCGTGTCCTCGTGCACCGCGCCGCCGGCGAGGTCGCCTTGCTGTGCCGGGCTCACCGCCGCCGGGCGGCGGCGCCAGCGCGGGCTGCGGGTCCTGCTCCACGGCAGCGTCGGCGGCGGACGGTGCAGCATGTCCAGCACCTTCGCCGCCGTCGGCCGGTCGGCGGGGTCGCGCTGCGTCATCCGGCGGAGCGTGTACCGCAGGGCCGGCGGTACCTCCTCCGGGATCCGGGGCGGGCGGGTCAGCCGGGCCATCGCCGCCTCGACCATCGTTCCCGGGTACTCCCGTTGGCCCGTCAGGCATTCCAGCAGGATCAAGCCCAGCGCGTACACGTCCGCCGGCGGGCCCGCCGGCTCGCCCGACACCTGCTCCGGGGCCAGGTACGCCGCGGTGCCCGGGATCAGGCCCGTGCCCGTGATGTGGGTCGTGTCGAGCGCGTGGGCGATGCCGAAGTCGCCGATCAGCGGGCCGTCCGCGGACAGGAACACGTTGGCCGGCTTCAGGTCGCGGTGCACGATCCGGCGCGCGTGGACGTGGGCCAGTGCCTCCGCCAGCCCGTCGGCCAGCGCCGTCACCTCCGCCACCGGCATCGGGCCGCCCAGCAGGCGCTCCGCCAGGTTCTCGCCCTCGACCAGCTGCATCACCAGGAACGTCCGGCCGCCCTCGGTGCCGCTGTCCAGCAGCGCCACCACCCCCGGATGGCTGATGCTGCCCTGGATCGTCATCTCGCGCAGCCGGCGGCGCTGGTCCAGGGCCACCGCGTCGCGGTCGTAGATCTTGACGGCGACCTCGCGGCCCAGCCGCACGTCGTAGGCGCGGTAGACCCGCGCGGTGCCGCCGCTGCCGATCAGCCTGCCGACCTCGTACCGCCCGCCCAGAAGTTCCGGCGGCCGTTCGTCCTCCAGGGCGCTGCGCGGGGTGATGGTGAATTCACCGAGTGCGTAACGACCACAGGTGAGGTCATCGCCGTCGCTCGTCGGCGGGCGCCCCTGTCTCCCGGCTTCGTCGGCCACGGGCCGGGTGTACCCCGGGTTCGTGGCCGGCAAACGTCGGAAGATCACGGAGAAAGTATCGTCCGGGAGCCCGCCGACGTGACAGTCAGGGCCGCGCGAACGCGTCCACGCCGGTGAGCTGCGCCGACAGCGTCCACAGGCGCGCGGCCTCCTCGCGGTCGACGGCGTAGCGGCGGACGCCCGATTCGGCGAGGCCCTCGGTGCCGGACGGCGCGAGCTCCGCCACGTCGCAGTCCTCCAGGTACAGCCCGCCGAGCCCGGCCAGCTGCGGCGACGTCGCGGCCCAGACCGTGGTGGCGGCGCCCTGCTCGGGCGTCTTGAACTCGACCAGGTAGTTCCCGGCCTCGTCGATCCAGCCGCGTTCGATCATCTCCTCGCGGGGCAGGTGCCGCTGCAGCGGCGTCATGATGCCGCCGGGGTGCAGCGCGAACGCGTGGACACCCTTTTCCGCGCCCAGCTGGTCGAGCTGCACGGCGAACAGCACGTTCGCGGTCTTGGCCTGACCGTAGGCCTGCCACTTCTCGTAGCCGTGCTCGAACTGGACGTCGTCCCAGCGGATCGGCGAGTAGTGGTGGCCGCGCGAGGACAGCGACACCACGCGGGCGCCGTCGGCGACCGCCGGCCACAGGCGGTTGACCAGCGCGAAGTGGCCGAGGTGGTTGGTGGCGAACTGGGCTTCCCAGCCCGGGCCGACGCGGGTCTCGGGGCAGGCCATGATGCCCGCGTTGGCGATGAGCAGGTCGATCCGCCGTCCGGTCGCCAGGAACCGGTCGGCGAACGCGCGGACGCTCTCGAGGTCGCCCAGGTCCAGCTCGTCGACCTCGACGTTTCCGAGGCCGGAGAGCGCCTCCTCGGCGGTGGCGCGGCGGCGGGCCGGGACGACGACGTGGGCGCCGGCGCCGGTGAGCGCCCGGGTGGTTTCGAGGCCGATCCCGGAGTACCCGCCGGTGACGACGGCGAGCTTCCCGGTGAGGTCGACGCCTGCGACGGCTTCGGCGGCCGTGGTGGTGGCGCCGAAGCCCGAACCGATCTTGTGCTGTGCGGTGGTCATGTCCCCGACGCTACGAGCTGGAGTGCGCTCCAGCGCAAATCGCGTTCGGGGCCGAAACGGGGGACAATCGGGGGGAGAGGCGCAGCCGACCCAGGAAGGCTCTGATGTCCGACTACTACGGGAACCAGCCCCAGGACGTCCGCCCGGGGATCGACGCGCGCCGCCTGTGGGCGGGCGGCGTCGCGACGGCGGTGGTCGCAGCCCTGCTCGCCGTCGTCGGGCTGCTGATCGCACGGGGGATCTTCGAGGTCGAAGTGCTCGCCCCAAAAGGCGAGGGCGTCTGGGGCAACGCGAGCACCACGACGTACGCGCTGGTCGCCGCCGCGGTGGCCCTGCTCGCCACCGGGCTGATGCACCTGCTGAGCGTGGCGACGCCGGCGCCGTCCCAGTTCTTCGGCTGGATCATGGTGCTCGTCACGCTCATCGCGGTGGTGCTGCCGCTGACGCTCACGGTGGCGCCGAGCGCGAAGATCGCCACGGCGGTGATCAACCTGGTGATCGGCCTGGTCATCGCGGCGGTGGTCAACAGCATGGCGGCCAGCGCCCGCACGCTGCACCGCCGCCGCAGCCAGCAGAACGCGGCACCGCCGCCGACCCGGCAGCAGTGGACCCAGCAGGACCCGCCGACCCGCTACTACGACCGCTGACCATGGACGTCCAGGAGACCAACCGCCGCGTGATCGAGCAGTTCCGGGCGGGCGGCGAAGTCGACGGCATGCACCGCGAGCGGCTGATCCTGCTCACGACGACGGGCCGGAGGTCGGGCGAGCCCAGAACAGTCCCGATGATGGTCCACCGCGACGGCTCCCGGTGGCTGGTGGTGGCGTCGAACATCGGCGCGCCGCGGCATCCGGACTGGTATCTGAACCTGGATGCCGATCCGCGGGTGCACGTGGAGGTGGACGGCCGAGAGTTCGACGCGGAGGCGTTGCCGCTGCTCGGGGCGGATTATGTGCGGACGTGGACCGAGCTGGAGAAGGAGTATCCGTTTTTGGCTGATCACCAGGCGAAGGCGCGGCAGGCGAAGCGGGTGATCCCGATCGTGGAACTGTCCGAAGAGGACTGAGCGGCGTAGCACCTTCGTGTGGTCGAGCGACTGAGCCGGTGTGACTGAGGATTTCACGAACCGGCTGAACGACCTCGAACGCGCGTTGGTGGAGGCAGCGCGGACCGGCGAAGAGCTGGTTTGTGACGGCGAGGCGATTCGGGCGCGGCTGATACGCGAGCTGCTGCTCGGCAGGTACGGTCCGGTGGATCCGCGGGGAATCCGAGTTGCCGGCGCCCGGATCACCGGTGTGCTCGATCTCGACCATGTGACTGCCTGCGCGGGGGCGGCGCTGACCGGATGTTTGTTCGCCGAACCGGTCAGCGCGTGGAACGCTCGGCTGCCGTGGCTGGACCTTTCCCGCTCGTGGCTTCCGGGATTTCATGGGGATCTGGTCGAGGTAGAAGCGGGACTGTGGCTGACCGGAGCCGTGATCGTCGGCTCCGGCAATGGCGGCGCGGTCGCACTCCCGGGTGCTCGTATCACGGGGTCGCTCGACCTCGACGAAGCGCAAGTCATCAACGGCAGCGGCGCTGCACTCCGGGCCCACGGGCTCGAAGTGAGCGGAAGCGTGCTGATGTCCGGTGCCGACCTGACCGGAGCGGGCCGCTGCGCCGTGCAGCTTTTCGGGGCGCACGTCGGCGGCAATCTGCTGCTAAGAGCCACGAAGATCACCAATGGCAGCGGCGCGGCCATCCGGGCCAGTCAGCTGAGGGTCGAGGGAGTTCTCGATTGCAAAGGGGTCAAAGCCTCCGGTGACAACTTCGGTGGAGCGATTTCTCTTCTCGGTGCCCATGTCGGCGGTGATGCGATGTTCTTGGGTGCCGAAGTCGCCAACCGGTCCGGCCTGGCTCTGGACCTCGAGCATGCCCAGGTGGTGGGGAAGGTTTTCCTGGTCCGCTCGACCGTGTGCGCGAATGTGGGAGCCGGATCGGTTTGCGGGGATCCGGTGTTGATCGACCTGAACGGATTCAAATTCGGCGCCCTGGAGGCTTCACCCGGGCAACCTGTGTCGTGGCGCGACTGGCTTCACCTCATCCGTCATCACACGAAGTCCTATCGACCTGGGCCGTATCAGGCCCTCGCCAGTGCCGAACGGGATGCAGGGCACGACGGCAATGTCAGAAGGATCCTCATCGCCCAGCAGAAGGACCTCCGCCAGCGCGCACCGGAAGCTCTGGGTAGCTGGCCGACCCGGTGCTTCCACTGGCTTTGGGGAGTGCTGGCGGGATACGGCTACCTCACCCGGCGGACCGCTTTTGCGCTGCTTCTCGCGATGATGGCGGCAGGCGTGCTCGGTGTGTGGGCCGGACACGTCACCGACGGCGGACATCACGTCGGAGAGCGAGTGAGCTCCTTCAGTTCGCCGTATGGACAGGAATGCACCGCGGTGGAACTCGTGGGTCTCGGCCTCGACCGAGGGCTTCCCCTGGCCCCGACCGGCGTCCGCGCCCGCTGCGACCTCAATCCCGACACAACCTGGGCGGCGGCCTTCACCATCGCGATCTGGATCCTGCAAGCCGCGATCTGGGGCCTCGCGACCCTCGCCCTCGCCGGCTACACGGGGTTGATCAGAAAGTCCACCTAGACCAACCCCAAGAGAAGCCTCTACTTGCTCGCCACCCGCCGGTACTTCGCCGTCGCCAGCGGGGCGAACACCGCGATGATCGCCACGCAGCACAAGATCGCATACAACGCCGCATGTTCCGCCGGCCACCCCGTCTGCACCGGCCCGAACCGATTGCCGAACAAATCGCGCGTCGCGTTGATCACCGCCGTGAACGGGTTCCAGTCCGCGATCGCCTTCAGGAACGGCGGGAGCGTGCCCGTCGGGACGAACGCCGAAGAAATGAAGCTCAACGGGAACATCCAAATCAGCCCCGCGCTCTGCGCCACCTCCACACTCCGCGCCGCCAGGCCGATCAGCGCGCCGACCCACGACAGGGCCCACGCGAACATCAGCATCACCAGGTAACCGAGCAGCGCGTCCCAGAAACTGCCGCGGATCCGCCAGCCCACCAGCAGCCCGCACAGCGACATCACGACCAGCGCGACCACGCTGACGACCAGATCCGACGTCGTGCGGCCCAGCACCACCGCGATGCGGGACATCGGCAGGGAACGGAACCGGTCGATGATGCCCTTCTGCAGGTCGTTCGCGAAGCCGATGACCGTGAACGCCGAATTGAACGCCACCGTCTGGGCGAAGATCCCCGCGATCAGGAACTCGCGGTACGCCGCGCCGCCCGCTTCGCCGCCGATTGCGTTGCCGAACACGTACGCGAACAACAACACGAACATGATCGGCTGCAGGGTGGCCGCCATCAGCCAGTCGGGGTTGCGGCGGACGTTCATCAGGTTGCGCCACGTGACGATGCCGCCGTCGGAAATGCCTTTCGCGAGCGCGTTCACTTCGCAGCCCCCTCGGTAGCAGAAGCGCCGTGGCCGGTCAGGGACAGGAAGACGTCGTCCAGGGTCGGCCGGTGCAACGCCACGTCCTGGACCGCGATGCCCTGGGCGTCGAGCCGGCGCAGGGCCTCGATGAGCGCCTTCGGCCCGGTGTCGACCAGGATCTCGGCCCGCCGCGTGTGGTCGTCGCCGGCCGGCTCGCCGGTGCCGACCTCGCGCAGCACGTCCAGGGTCTTCGGCAGGTCCGCGGCCGAGGCGACGACCAGCTCCAGGCGTTCGCCGCCGATCTGGGCCTTCAGCTCGTCCGCCGTGCCGCGGGCGATCACCCGGCCGTGGTCGATCACCACGATCGAGTCGGCGAGCTGGTCGGCCTCTTCGAGGTACTGGGTGGTCAGCAGCACGGTCGTGCCGTCGGCGACGAGCTCCTTGATGACCGCCCACGTGTCGAGGCGCCCGCCCGGGTCGAGACCCGTGGTGGGCTCGTCCAGCACCACCACGGTCGGCTCGGCGACCAGCGCGCCGGCCAGGTCGAGCCGGCGGCGCATCCCGCCGGAATACCCCTTCGCCGGCCGGTCCGCGGCCTCCTCCAGGCGGAACCGCGCGAGCAGCTCCCGGGCGCGCGAGCGGGCCGCGGCCTTCTTCCGGCCGTAGAGCCGCCCGACCATGTACAGGTTCTCGAACCCGGTGAGGTTCTCGTCGACCGCCGCGTACTGGCCGGACAGGCCGATCCGGCGCCGGACCTCGTCCGGCTCGGCCAGCACGTCGTACCCCGCCACGTGCGCCTCGCCCGAGTCGGGCCGCAGCAGCGTGGTCAGGATGCGGACGGTCGTGGTCTTCCCGGCGCCGTTCGGCCCGAGCAGGCCGAGCACGCGCCCGGCCGGGATGTCGAGGTCGACGCCGTCGAGCGCACGGGTCGACCCGTAGGTCTTCACGAGCCCGCGCACCCGGACGGCGACGTCCGGTTCCGGCTCTGGCATGTCGGCTCCCCCTTCCGGTGACCCCGACAAGCTAGGCCAAGGGAGTCCGGTTTGTCCTCCGGGTTTATCCCTGGTTCGCCGAGAGCGTGACGGCGAACTCCGGCGGCGTCCGCAGGGACTGGAACACGACGCAGTAGCGCTCTGTCAGCTTCTTCAGCGTGGCGAGCTGCTCGCCGGAAGCGTCGGTGTCCAGGTCGAAGGACAGCCGGATGGCGCGGAACCCCACCGGAGCGTCCTTCGCCACGGCGAGGGTGCCGCGGAAGTCGAGGTCGCCCTCGGCCCGGACGCGCCCGCCGCGGACCTCGAGACCCAGCGACGTCGCCACGGCCCGCAGCGTCACGCCCGCGCACGCGACGAGCGCTTCGAGCAGCATGTCCCCCGAACAGGCGAGGGTGCCGTCGCCGCCGGTCGCCGGGTGCAGGCCGGCCTCCACCACCGCGCGCCCGGTCTCGACCTTGCAGGAGATACCGAGGCCGTCGAGCTCGGCGTCGGCGTGCAGCGTGACGAGTGCGCTCTCCGGTCGTTCGCGGTACTTGTCCTTCAGCGGCGCCTGGGTCGCACGCAGTTCCTCGGTGTCCATGCGCCGATTCTGCTCCGGAAAACGCAGAAGCGGGGAGGCCGGTTTCCCGGCCTCCCCGCCTCAATCCGCTAGCGTCAGCTCAGGGTGACGGCCACGTCGTCGATGACGAACGAGGTCTGCAGCGAGCTGTCTTCGGTGCCGCTGAACTTCAGCGCCAGGGTGGCGCCGGCGGCCGACGAGACGTCGATCGTCTTGAGCGTGTACCCGGTGCCCTTGTTCAGGTTGGAGTAGCTGCCCAGCGTCGCGCTGCCGTTGGTGACGGTCAGCTTGTCGTAGGCGACCGTGGTGGTGGTCTCCGCGGTGTCGATGTGCAGGTAGAACGTCAGGCTGGCGTGGCAGCCCGCCGGAATGCTCACCGACTGGGCGACGGCCTCGGTGTGGGTCGAGCCGTAGCCGTCGAGGTAGGCGCTGTACGTGCCGCCGTGCGCCGCCTCACCGGAGGACGCCCACTGGCCGATGGAGCCGGTGTCGCCGGTCCAGCTCGCCGCACCCGACTCGAAGCCGCCGTTGGCGATCTTCTGGCCGGAGCAGCCGCCGGTGGTGCCGACGGTCCAGGTGAACGACGCCGTACCGGTCTTGCCGGCCGCGTCCTTCGCCGTCACCGTGACGTTCGAGGTGCCCGCGGTGGTCGCGGTGCCCGAGATCGTGCCGGTGGAGGCGTTGATCGACAGGCCGGCCGGGAGGCCGGTGGCCGACCAGGTGTACGGCGCGGTGCCGCCGGAAGCCGACAGCGGCAGGTTGACCGAAGCGCCGGTCACGGTCGACTGGTTGCCCGGGTTCGACACGGTGACCGTGCCGGTCGCCGAGCAGGTCGGGTCGGCCGACTGGGCCGGCACGCTGATCGCGTCCCACGCCGCCTTGACGGTGTTGAACTCGGTGCAGCTGCCCGGGAACAGGTTCTTCGCCGCGGTCAGCGTCCAGGTGCGGTACTTCAGGTACGAGCTGCTGGTGGTCTTGAGCAGCATCGCGTTGTAGAAGATCTTCACCGCGGTCTGGACACCGAGGCCGGTGATGGTGGTGTTGTTGCACGTGGTGCTGGTCGGCTGGCCGTTGGTCGGGTTGGTGCCTTCGGCCAGCAGGTAGAACCAGTGGTTGCCGGGGCCGGCGGCCGCGTGCACCTCACCGTTGGGGACGCTGCTGTCGTAGCAGTTCTTGTCTCCCAGCGCCGACGGGTTGTACATGTTGCGGATCGGGCCGGAGCCGACCAGGTTCACCTGCTCGCCGACGAGGAAGTCCGGCTGGTCGTAGGGAGCGGGCTCGTTCGCGAACCACTCGGTCGAGGCGCCGAAGACGTCCGCGACGAACTCCTGGGTGCCCGCACCCGAGATGCCGCCCGGGGTGTGGTCGTCGATGCCGTGGCCGTGCTCGTGCGCCACGACGTCGATCGAGCCGATCCAGCCGCCGGCGGTGTTCTTGCCGATCTGGACCTGGCTGCCGTCGTAGTAGGCGTTCTGGTCGTTCAGGCCGACGCGGATCGGCCAGCCGCCGCCGTTGCCGTCGAAGCCGTTGCGGCCCAGCCACTGCGAGAGCATCTTGTTCTCGGTCTGGGCGGCGAACAGCGCGTCGACGCAGCCGGTTTCGCGGTTGCTGGCGGTGCCGTTGCCCCAGAGGTCGTCCGGCCCGCTGAAGGTCGTGTTGTTGGCCGCGTCCTGGCAGGACGTGTTGGTGATGGTGGGGTCCTTCAGCGAGTACGTGCTGCCCGAGTGGGTGGTGTCGAGGTGCACCGGGTTCGGGCCGTTCCACGCGCTGGTGCCGTCACCGTTGAGGACGTGCTCCTGGGTCTTGAGCACCTTGCCGGTGGTGGCGTCGACGATGACGTCGAGCCGGCTCGGGCCTTCGGCGTCGCGGCCGACGACGGTGCTCTTCCACGCCAGCGTCGGGGTGCCGAGCGCGTAGACGACCTGCTGCGCCGGGCTCACGCTGTCCACGGCGGACAGCTGCTGCCGCGCGGTCGCCTCGGCCGCGGCCTTCGTGACCTTCGCGGTGGTCGTGGCGAGGTCGATCGTCTGGTCCTGGGCGACGGAGGTGCCGAGCACCTGGCCCGTCGAGTTCGTCGCCACGACGAAGTCGCCGCCCACCACGGGCAGGCCCTTGTAGCTGCGCTCGTAGGGGATGTACTTCAGCCCGTTGGTCGAGGAAATCGCCTTCTGGGCCTGGAAAACGTCGTCCGCGCTGGCGTGCAGCGCGGCGGGCCTGCTCGCCACGAGACCGGCCGCCGCCGACACGGCCATGGTCTGGGCGTCCGGCACGGCGTTCGGGGTGGTGGGCTGGGCCTGGGCGGTGGTGGTCGTGCACACCGCGGCGATCAGCGCGCCGCTCGCGGCCAAGACGAATGGACGTCTCAGTTGCATCGAAGGATCTCCTCCGGGCAGGGCGAACCGGCCCGGGGTCGAGCCGGGCCGAGAACGGGGACGGTGGGGAAAAATGGTGCGGCTTAGCGGAAATCAGGATCCGGCGCCGAAGCCCCGTGAACAAGCGACGAACGTACGGTCTTATTTGGAAGTAGCAATACATCCCAAACAGGACAATTGACACTATTGGGATCTCGGCCGTTGAATGTCCACTGAGGACTTGGCCGCCCTCACCGCCGTTCGGGTGATCTTTCCTGCGTCTGAGACGACGAAGGCCCTTTCGCCTCGCTCGGCGAAAGGGCCTTCGGTGGTGCAGGGGTCAGGCGGTCTTCTCACGCTTCGGGAGCTTCCACCCCGGGCGCACGAAGTGGCAGGTGTACCCGTTGGGGATCCGCTGCAGGTAGTCCTGGTGCTCCGGCTCGGCCTCCCAGAAGTCACCCACCGGGGCGACCTCGGTGACGACCTTGCCCGGCCACAGCCCGGACGCGTCGACATCCGCGATCGTGTCCTCGGCGACGCGCTTCTGCTCGTCGTTCTCGAAGAAGATCGCCGAGCGGTAGCTCAGGCCGATGTCGTTGCCCTGGCGGTTCTTCGTCGTCGGGTCGTGCACCTGGAAGAAGAACTCGAGCAGATCGCGGAACGTGGTCCGAGAGGGGTCGTAGATCACCTCGATGGCCTCGGCGTGCGTGCCGTGGTTGCGGTACGTGGCGTTCGGGACGTCGCCGCCGCTGTAACCGACCCGGGTCGAGATCACCCCGGGCTGACGGCGGAACAGCTCCTGCATGCCCCAGAAGCAGCCGCCGGCCAGGACGGCCCTTTCGGTTGACGTGGTCACGGCGTCTCTCCTTCTCCTCGTGCGGGGTTACGGTCTGTACAACTTCCCGGCACCTCCGATGATTCCACGCCGGTATTACGGAAGCCTGACGTGACGTGCGACGATGGGCGGGGAGGGGATTCCCTCCCGGGAGGCGCGATGCGCGACGACACCGCCCCGGAACGGCCCGGCGGCGTGCTGGTCGTCGAAGTGCGCGCCGAACCGGACATCGACCCGGTGCTGCGGTGGACGACGGTGTTCGAAGCCGCGATCTGCGAGCTGCCGGGGCCGCACCTGCTGGTGCTCGACCTCGGCATGCTGGACTTCCTCTCGGCCCGCGGGGCCCGCGGCGTGCTGGGCGCGTTCGCCCGGTGCCGGGACCACGGGATCGCGGGCTGCCTGATCGCACCGGCCGGGAGCAATGTCGAGCGGATGGTCCGGTTCACCGGGCTGGCGGCCCGGGTGCCGGTGTTCGCCCACCGCCTGCTCGCCATCGCCGCCTACCAGCCGGTCGCGGTGCGGTGGCTGCCGCGGTGAACCCCGCCGCCGGGCGGCGGCGACCTGCTGGCGCGCACCTCCTCCGGGGCAGCGGCGCGCCGGAGTGCGGGACGAGCCCCGCGCGCCGGACGTGACGCCGCGTCACTCTCCGCGCATCGAGCGGCGGATCTCGGCGAGCCGGTCCTTGGCCGCCTGGTCGCGGTCGGCGATCTGCTTGTCGAGGGCCTCGGCGGTGTGCTCGGTCCCGAGCCCGGCGACGTCGGTGGCCCCGAGCGATGTGGTGTACCGGTTCTCGATCTTGTCGCGCACGAAATCGAAGCTGGGGACCCCGCCCTGGCTGTAGTCCGGATCCGGCAGCGGCGGCGACGGGATCGCGATCGCCGCGGTCGGGGTGTCGTCGACGATTTCGCCCTCGACCACGTTCCGGTCGTCGTTGTTCATCTCTCGACTCTAGCGCCGTTGTGGGCAGTCCTGCCGCAGTCAGTGGGTAATTCGGCCGTGGGCCGGGCGGGGCCGGTGGGGAATTCTCGACGCGCACAGCCGGTGTCCGGAGGGAGCAGACCATGAGTGCCGGGGCCTACCGCGCCGAAACCGCGGAAATGGGTGCGGTCGTCAGGGCGGTCGAAGACGTCGGGTCGTCGTTCCTCTCGGCGACGCGCGACCTGGAAGGTCTGGTGCTGGACGCGTTGTCCTTCGCCGGCATCGGCAGCGGGGTCGCCGCCGCGAACACCGCGTTGCACTCGACGCTCGGCAGCGCGCTCCAGAAGCTGCTCAGCCTCCTGACGAACGTGAACCAGAACGTCCAGACCGCCGCGGACGGCTACCGCGCCGCCGACTCCGACGTCGCCCAGGCCTACGGTGGCGGGCAGGGTGGTGGGGGTGGTGCCGCGGCCGCCGCCGCGCCGCCGCAGCTCGACCCGCGGGTCGTCGACTCGATCATGCGGTCCGAAGGCGCGACCGGCGAGCAGGGCGGGGTGCCCGAGGCCTACGGCTTCCGGCAGAACATGCACAACGGCTACGACCGGATCATCGCCGCGCGCGAGCAGTACGGGATCGGCAGCGCCGAAGAACGGGCCGTCGTCGCCGACCTGATGACCGCGAACGCGCGCACGGCGGGCGCGCTCAACTTCACCGATCCCGGCACCCAGGCCGCGATCATGTCCGGGGCGCACATGCGCGGCGCCGGCGGCGTCCGGGCCATCCTCAACCACATGGCGGGCGAGGACATCGTGCGCAGTTCGCGCACGCTCGGTGACGCGACGATCCGGCACGTCCAGGGCCTGACGCCGGAACAGTTCCAGCAGGAGTTCCGCGACGCGCGCGTGGAATACGACCGTCGGATCTACGGCGGGACGACGACCACCCAGGGCGGCCACACGCAGAACTGGTGGGACCGCTACGGCACCGGCCTGACCCGCCGCTACGACCGTGAGCAGGCCGAATTCCTCGGGCTTTCGCAACCGCAGAACTGAGGCACGATCCGCCCGGTTCGAAGATCGCGCGAATGGGCACTCTCTCCGTGTAGCCGAACGACAACGGGAGGCACACGATGAACCGGAGGATGATCGCACTACTGGGCGGGGTCGCCGCGATGGCGGGGACCGTGGCGTTCGCGGGAACGGCCGAAGCGGCGTCGACGCCGTGCAGTGCCGAAGCGAAGGCCTGCGTCCAGCGCAGTTCGAATACCGCGTGGCTGACCGACGGCGCCGGGAACGTCACCTACGGCGGCGTCCCGATCACCGTGGGGCTGCCGAAGTACCCGACCCCGCTGGGGAAGTTCCACGTGCAGTACAAGGACATCGACCACTACAGCAAGCAGTTCAACGGGCCGATGCCGTACTCGGTGTTCTTCACCACCACCGGGGTCGCGTTCCACCAGGGCAGCCTGAAGGTCAAGTCCCACGGGTGCGTGCACCTTTCGCACGCCGCCGCGGTGACGTTCTACAACTCGCTGCACCCGGGTGACGTCGTCGAGGTCGTGTCCTGATCCGTCCGTTGTGGACGGTCCAGCAGCGCGCCGGTGACGGCGCCGAACACGAGGTGGTCCAGGATCTGCGGCCCGCGCGGTAATGCCCGCACGTAGGGGTAACCGCGGGCCGCGATCCCGAGGTCCAGTGCCGCGATGACGAGCCCGGCGACCGCACCACCGCCGGCGCCCAGCCGGTGCCGGCGGGCGGCCGCGGCCAGCACACTGGTCCAGACCGCCGAAACGACGGCGTGCGCGACCAGCCCGGCGGCGACGCCGGGCCGGTCACGCCGGCCCGGCAGCAGAGTGCCCGCCGCGCGGGTGGCGGCGAGGATGTCACGATCAGTGACGAGCGCGTGGACAGTCGACGGTATCCCGCTGACCACGGCGGCGACAGCGCCCGCCCGCGTGGCCTTCATCCGGCCAGGTACGCGGCCACCCGGATGCGCAGGCCGCGGACGTGGGGGAGCGCGATCGTGAACGCCTGCGCCGGCCGGTAGCCGGGCCATGGGTGGCCGTGTGCGCACGGACCGGCGAAGTAGACGAAGCCGTCTTCGTCGTCGTAACGACCGGGCGTCCAGACCTTCGCGTCGCCTTCTCTCGGGTTCCGGGCCGCCCAGTAGGCGTTGTGCTTCATGACGCGGCGCAGCTGCCCGGCGAACTCCGCCAGCTCGGCCTCCGGCAGGCCGAGGCCGCGGCCGCTCCACACCCGCGGCATGCGTTCGGGCGTGCGCGCGGGGCTGCCGAACGTGATCGCGCCATCGGCGTACCGCCGGGTCCAACGCGCGTTTTCCGGTGCTGTGACGGCGAAATCCGGTCCGCCGGCGAGTTCCAGCGTCATGGGGGAACGATAGTCGATCAAGCGGGAAGGGGTACCGCCGCGCGGGTGCCGATCATTGCCTCAATAGTGTATACAGTATCCAGTAGCCTGGCAAAGGAGGCCGTCTTGTACACAGTCACCAACCCGGCGACGGGCGAGCTGGTGGACGAGATCCCGAACGCGGCCGACGAGGAGGTCCGCGCGGCGATCAACCGGGTGCACCGCGGGTACGGCGCCTGGCGCGCCCGGCCGGTCGCCGAGCGCGCCGCGGTCGTGCTGCGCGCGGCGGAGCTGTTCGCCGAGCGCGCCGGCGAGCTGGCCGCGATCATGACCCTGGAGATGGGCAAGCGGATCAACGAAGGCCGCGGCGAGATCGGCGTCGTCGTCGACATCTTCCGGTACTACGGCTCGCGGGGCCCGGAGTTGCTGGCGGACGAGCCGCTGCCGATCCGCGGCGGCGAGGCGGTGCTGACGAAGGAGCCGATCGGGGCGCTGCTGGGCGTGATGCCGTGGAACTTCCCGTGCTACCAGGTCGCCCGGTTCGTGGCGCCGAACCTGGTGCTGGGCAACACGATCCTGCTGAAGCACGCCTCGATCTGCCCCCGTTCGGCGGCGGCGATCGAAGCGGTGCTGCACGACGCCGGCGTGCCCGCGGACGCGTACGTGAACGTGTTCGCGTCGAGCCGGCAGGTCCCGTGGATGCTCGCGGACCCGCGCCTGGCCGGGGTGTCGCTGACGGGCAGCGAGCAGGCGGGCATCGCGGTGGCGGCCGAAGCCGGCCGCAACCTCAAGAGGTGCGTGCTGGAACTGGGCGGTTCGGACCCGCTGATCGTACTGGACACCGACGACCTGGACGAGACGGTCAGGACGACGGCCACGGCCCGGATGCGCAACTGCGGCCAGTCGTGCAACGCACCGAAGCGCATCATCGTGCTCGGCGAGCTGTACGAGGAATTCGCGGACCGGTTCGCCAAGCGCGTGGCGGAGTACTACGTCCCGGGAGACCCGGCGGACCCGGCGACAACGCTGCCCCCACTGGCCTCGGCGTCGGCGGCGGACGAGGTGGCAGCGCAGATCCAGGCGGCGCTTGCTGCGGGCGCGACGTTGCGCGCGGGCGGCCATCGGGTGCCGGGGCCGGGGGCGTATGTGGAGGCGACGGTGCTGACCGATGTGACTGCTGGGATGGCGGCGTATTACGAGGAGATCTTCGGGCCGGTGGCGTTGTTGTTCCGGGCGGAGAGCGAGGAGGAGGCGATCGCGCTGGCGAACGACACACCGTTCGGGTTGGGGGCGAGTGTGTTCGGGACGGACCGTGCGCGCGCGGCCCGGGTGGCGCGGGGGATCGAGGCGGGGATGGTTTATGTGAACAAGTCGGGTGGGTCGGAGGCAGATCTGCCGTTCGGCGGGATCAAGCGCTCGGGGATGGGGCGGGAGCTGGGGGCGTTGGGGATCGAGGAGTTCATGAACAAGAAGCCCATCCGCCTCTGACCCAGAGGCCTACTGCTCAAAAGTCCCGAGCAACTCCCGCACCGCTTCGGCCTCCGGCGCCCGCAACTCGCCATACGCAGCCATCGCCGCCTCCAAATGACATCGGGCCTCAGCACCCTCGCCGACGGCGAGATGAGCCACACCCAACCCATGGTGCGCCACCGCACACTCACGCAGGTCACCGGATGCCCCAGCGAGCTCCAATGCCTTCCCGTACAACGAGATCGCCTCAAAACCCTCCTTGGTAGCCGCCAGGTCGTTGAGGACCGTCACCTCCAGGTTCGTGTTGCCGCCCAATCGAGCGAACTCCAGCGCCCGGCGGAACTGCTCCTCCGCCTCCTCCGCCCGGCCCAACCCCGCATACGCACTCCCCAACGCCGACAACACCGGCCCACCCAAACCCGCCGAACCCAATTCCTCCGCTATCCGGCCGCTGCGGTGCAAGTACTCCACCGCCTTCGCATGGTCGCCGCACCAGCGGTAGTGCTCTCCGATGTTGCACAGCGCTATTCCTTCCAGCAGCGCATGGCCCGTCCGGCGGGCTGCCGCCAGCGCCAGGTCGTACTGCTTGCGGGCCGCCGGGCGGTGGCCGCGGATGTCCTCGATCGTGGCGATGCTGTTGCGGGTCATGCTCTCCAGCAGGTCGTTCTGCTGCTCCGCCGCCAGGGCGAGCGCCTCGTCGAGGTGCGGGGCCGCCTCGTCGAAACGGCCGAGGAAAATCAACGCCTTGCCGACGGCGTGGCCGGCGAACCCCCGTTCGCGCGTGCCGGGGCCGGCCGCGGCCAGCGCGGCCGTGTGGAGCGCCAGCGCCTCGTGATGGTGCGCCGCTACGTACAGGTAGCGCCACAGCGTTGCCGACAAGCGGACCACGTGCCCGGCCAAGGGCTCCGGTGCGCTCGTGGCCAGCGCCAGCATCGTCGCCCGCTCGGCGTCCAGCCACGCCCGCGCCGCCTGGCCGTCCGCGAACGGCGGGTGCGGGCCCGGTGGGGGCGGCCTCAGGTAGGGCTCGTGCGGTGAGAACAGGTCCATCGCCGCCGCCGCGCCGCACAGGTAGTGGTCGAACAGGCGGGTCGTCGCCGCCAGGCCGGTGGCCGGGTCGACCAGCTCCGCCGCGTACAGCCGGACCAGGTCGTGCATCCGGAACCGGCCCGGCAGGTGCTCCTCCAAGAGGCTGGCCGCGCACAGCACGCGTACGGCCCGGGCGTCCCCGAGCAGCGCCGTCGCCGCCGCGCGCCCGATGTCGTTCGCCGGCATCAGCCCCAGCAGGCGGAACGCCGAGGCCGCCTCCGGGGGCAGCGAGCGGTAGGAAGCGTCGAACACCGCGCGCAGGCTCGCCGTCAGCTCCCCGGTGTCCAGCGCGTCCAGCCGGCTCTCGCGCAGTTCCGCAGCCAGCGCGGACAGCCGCCGCCCCGGCTGGACCGCCACGCGGGCGGCGACGATCGCCAGCGCCAGCGCCATTCCGCCGCACCGGTCCAGGATTTCCCGGGCCGCCTCCGGTTCCGCGGCCAGCCGGGCCGCGCCCAGCTTGTGCGCCAGCAGTTCCCGCGCCTGGTCTTCGTCGAGCGTCCGCAGCGGCAGCGCGCTCGCGCCGTGCGTGGTGAGCAGGCCGCCGAGCTCGTGGCGGCTGGTCACGAGAACCGAACACGAGGACCCGCCGGGCAGCAACGGCGTCACGTGCCGCGTGTCGCGGGCGTTGTCGAGGACCACCAGCAGCCGGCGCCGGGCCGTGAGACTCCGGTACAGCGCCACCTGCCCGTCCGCTTCCGGCGGGATCGACGCCGCGGCGACCCCCAGCGCGCCGAGGAACCCGCGGACCGCGCGCTCGGCGGGCACCGGTTCGCGGACCGGGTCGAAACCGCGGAGGTCGACGTAGAGCTGGCCGTCGGGGAAGCGGCTCGCGTGGTCGGTCGCCCACCGGACCGCCAGCCACGTCTTCCCGAGCCCGCCCGCGCCGGAAACCACCGCGACCGCGCCGTCCGCGGCCAGCATCCGGTCGAGCTCCGCCAGCTCGCCGGTGCGCCCGGAGAACGCCGACGGCGCGGCCGGCAGCTGCCGCGGTTCCGGGCCGCTGCCGGTCAGGATCCGCTCGTGGAGGCCGCGCAGCCGCGGGCCCGGGTCGGCACCGAGCTCGTCCGCCAGGCGGGACCGGACCGCTTCGTACTCCCGCAGCGCGTCGGCCGGGCGCCCGTCGAGGAACAGCGCCTCGATCCGCTGCGCCGCCGCCCGCTCGCCGACGTCCGGAGCCGGCCGGGCGAGGACGGCGGTGTGGGCGCCGGTGCGCAACCGGAGGTCGTCGCGGTCCAGCACGGCCGTGTCGTGCTTGCGCTCCAGCTCGCTGCGGACGCCGTCCACCCACGGCGACTCCAACTCGCTGAGCGGCGTCCCCCGCCACAGGGACAGGGCTTCGTCGTACAGCGCGAGCGCGGCGTGGTCGTCCGACGTCGTCTTCGCCTGCCGGACGAGGTGCTCGAACCGGTGGACGTCCACCCGCAGCGGATCGGTGACGAGGACATAGCCGTCACGCTCGCGCTCGATCGTGACGCCGTCGAGCGCGCCCAGCAGCGCCCGCAGCCGCGAGACGTACGCGTACAGCGAGTTCCGCGGCTGCCGGGGCGGCCGTTCGCCCCACACGCGGTCGACGAGCCGATCGGCGGGGACCGCCCGGCCGGCGTCGAGGAGCAGCACCGCCAGCACGTCACGCTGGCGCGCGTGCCCGATGTCCAGCCGGGTGCCGCCGGCCACGACCTCGACGGCGCCCAGCACCCGCAGCTCCACCACGACCGCCCCTCCCTGCCCTCAGGCGTAGCGGATCGGCGCCGCCTCGACAAGGTCTGTTCAAGGTTTTCCCAACGGCCCCGGCCCAGCCTGGCGGCACACACGACCAGGGCAGGAGCCGAGATGATTTCCGACGCCTACCTCCGCGCACGCATCGCCGAGGTCCAGCAGGAGTTCGCCGCCGCCAGGGGGTGGTCCCGCCGGCTGACGCGCCTGGTGGCCTGCGCCCGCAAGGCACGCCGGCGGAGGGAGTTGTCAGACCGCTGATAATCCAGCCGGATGACTTTCCTCCCCCTGGGTGGTGTCGTTCAACGGCGCCATCCTGACCAGCAGTTTACCGTCCGTTAGCCTGTTCGGTCGATTGCGGAGGAGTCGATCACGGTGTCGAATAATCGCCGACAAGGATTAATCGCCGTGAGGAGCTGGCTGTGCACTGGGGGACCGCGCTCGAAGACGGAGGGGCGGCGGGACTCGTCCGTCCGTACTTCCGCACCCACGGCCGGACCCGGCCGACGCGTGACCTTCCGGTCGAGACGCTGGTCTCGACCACCGCGCGCGGGCGGGCCATGACGCGGGGCAGCACCCCGGAAGAGTCGGAAATCTGCGTGCTGTGCCGCACCTCGCAGTCGGTGGCCGAGGTCGCCGCCCGCCGGCGCCTTCCGCTGGGCGTCGCGCGCGTGCTGCTTTCCGACCTCGCCGATCGCGGCCTCGTCGCCGTGCACACGGCGAAGCGCGGCAACGGCAACCGGCCGAACATGGATTTGATGAAGCGCATCCTGCACGGCCTCAGCCGGCTGTGAACTCCCGGATCAGCCGGGCGAACTCGGCCGGCTGGTCCAGCGGCAGCAGCGTGTAGCTGCCGGCCACCTCGGCGAGCTCGCCCTTGGGCAGCAAGGCGGCCAGGCGCCGGCCGTGCTCGAGAGGCATCACGCGGTCCTCGGTGGCCCAGACGACCAGCGCCGGGCGGTCGAAGCCCGGCAGCCGCTCGGCTGCCTCCACCAGGATTCCCGGGGCGGCGGCCGCCGCCCGGAGCACGCGGATCGTGTCGCGACGGATGCCGGGCCGGCTCAGCAGCGGACGGATCCAGCGGGCCGTGGCGGCGTCACCGCGTTTCGTCAGCCAGCCGAACGCGATCGGGAGGCGCCGCACCGCGCGCAGCCGCAGCTGCTGCACGAACAACCCGAACAGGCGCGGCGAGAGCTTGCCCGCCAGGAACAGCGTCTTGCCGGTGAGGCCGGGCGGGAAGTTGTCGAACGCGTCGCACGACGCCAGCACCACCCGGCTCACCCGGGGCGCGCCGTCCGCCATGAGCAGCTGCACCAGCGCTCCGCCCGTGTCGACGCCGGCCAGGGTGACGTCCCGCAGGCCGAGCCGCTCCAGGAACTCCGCGAGCAGCCGCGCGATGCCGGGCATGGACAGGTCGGCGTCGTCGCGCATCGGGTGGCGGTGCGCGCCCAGCGGCAGCGTCGGGACCACGCAGCGAACGCCGTCGAGGTCCGCCACGGGGACGTCCCAGAGCGAGCCGTCCATCAGCAGGCCGTGGACGAAGACGACGACCGGGCCCGCCCCGCCCGTGTCGGTGTACTCGACGGTGCCCGCGGACAGCTCGACCTGCATTGCAGCCTCCCGGAGAAGTCCCCCCGGGGAAGTGAACCACGTGGTTCGCAAACTGTCGAGGCTCAGGGCGTGGCTTCCTCCCGTTCGACCGCCCGCAGCAACGCCGCGAAGCCGGCCGCCGCGCCGTCGCCGTCCGGGCTGGTCAGCAGGTCCACGAGGAACCCGCGCAGGGTCGCGAGGATCATCTCGGCGACCTCGAGCTTGCGCTGCTCCGGCCAGTGCGCCGGGCAGAACGACACCAGCGTCGGCAGGTACTGCTGGGACGCGCCCCGGCCGAGCGCGGCGTACCGGCCCGGGTCGTACATCGCCAGGCCCATCGCCTGGTCGAGCACGCGCCGCAGCTGCGTTTCCTCGTCGCGGAGGCTGGACCAGGCGGCCCGGACGCGGCCGGCGAGCGTCGGCGACTCCGCGGCGACGGCTGTCAGCGCGTTGCCGATCCGCCGTTCCCGCAGCGCGAAAACCACCTGCCGCAGCAGGTCTTCGGCGCCTTCGAAGTGGTAGAGCAGCACCTTGTGCGTGGTGCCGGCCGCCCGGGCGGCCCGCCGCAGCGAGAAGTCGACGAGCCCGTTTTCGGCGACGTCGTCGGTGATCTTCGCCAGCAGTTCCCGGCGCCGCGCCTCCCCGCGGGGCGACCCGGCCGACCGCCGGTAAGCCGCCCGGGCCGGTTCGTCGGTAGCGTTGTCCACGGAGGACAGCTTGGCACGCGATGCGGGTCCTGGTGACCGGCGGCAACGCGGGATCGGGTACTTCGCCGCCGAGCAGCCGGCTTCGGCGGGCGCGGAAGTGGTCATCGCGCGGCTGATGCCGGCCACCGGCAGCTTCGCGGCTCAGCGTGCTCGCGCACCCCGGTGGCGCGCTCGACTCGCTGACGCCTTCACCGCCTCCGGTGCACACGCACACGGCTGGCGCGTGGTTGCGCGGGCTTGCTGCACGGCAAGGACGCCGGCGCTCGCCCCCGCGGTGCGCGCGGTGCTCGGCCCGGACGTCGAGGGCCGGCTGTGGGGTCGGCGCGTGTTCGGCCTGCGCGGCCGCCGCGCGGCTGTGGACCGAAAGCGTGGCGCTGACCGGGGTGGACCCGCTCGGCTAGTCGTCGTCCCCGCCGGTGACGTTGCCGATGCTGGCGGGCACGCCCTTGATCATGTCGACGACGGTCTTGCCCGCCAGGCCCGACTTGCCGAACCAGGGGTCGGTCATCACCTTGATGGCCGACTCGAACTTTTCCGCGCCCTCCTTGCCGAAGAGCTTGCCGAGCTCGTGCACGGAGAAGTTGCTGATCTTGTCGAACTTCTGCATGATCTCGGGCGTCACACCGTCTACTTGGGACAGCTTGGTCTTGATGACGTCGGTCATCTGGTCGGTGAACGGCTTGTGCGGCTTGGGTTCCGGGGTCGCCGAAGGAGGGGCGGGCTCGGGTTTGGGTTCGGGTGCCGGGTCCGGTTTGGGCTCGGGTTTCGGTTCCGGGGTGGCCGAGGAGGACGAAGGCGCGGGTTCGGGCTTGGGCTCCGGGGTGGCCGACGAGGGTTCCGGCTTCGGCTCGGGCTTGGGCTCGGGAGCCGGTTCCGGCTTCGGTTCGGGTTTCGGTTCCGGGGTGGCCGAGGAGGACGAAGGCGCCGGTTCCGGCTTCGGCTCGGGCTTGGGCTCCGGTGCTGGTTCCGGTTTGGGCTCGGGCTTCGGTTCCGGAGCCGCCGACGAAGGTGTCGTGTCCGGCTTCGGGGCCGGTGTGCTGTCCGGCTTGGGGAGGGGTGCCGGGGCCGGGGTCAGGCTGCTCGCCGGGGGCTTGGCCGCCGCCAGGTCGTCGCCCGCCTTGCCCAGCTTCGTCAAGGCCTGCAGCAGGTCGCCCAGCTTCTTGGCCAGCTGGGCCAGCTTCGCGCCGATCTTGCCCAGTGCCGTCGCCACCGTGCCGATCGTCGTGCCGATGAAGATCGCGATCGAGGCCCCGAACGTCACCGGGGCCAGTGCCGCCGCGATCAGGGCGCCCTTGACGATCGTCGCCAGGAGCATCGCGATCAGGTCGCGGAGGATGCCGCGGAAGGCGCCGACGATGCCGCCGGCGATCTTCATGTTCTTGCCCGCCTCGTCGAGGTAGCCGCCCAGGGAAGCCAGCTGCTCGGTGACCGCGTCCATGTCCTTCTTGAACTGGTCCGCGGCCTGCCCGCTCCAGTCCTTCATGAGCACGTCGAGCGCCTGCTGGTGGTCGGCCGACCACTGCTCCAGCTTCTTCTTCTCGGCCGTGAGCGCCTCGCTGGCCGCCGCGATGCCGATCGGGTCGCCCATCAGGATGTCCAGCGGCCACCGCAGGATCGTGATGTGCTCGATCAGCCAGCCGATCCCGGCCGTGAGCAGGCTGCCGATCGGATCCAGCACCAGCCCGATCGTCTCCAGCGCCATGCCCGCCGAGCCGATGCCGATCGCGACCTTGTCGTGCTCCTTGACGGCCTTGTCCAGACCGATCGCCGCCTCGAAGAAGCCCGCGCCGGCCGACGCGTTGTCGCTGTCGAACAGTTCCTTGCCGTGGAGGCTGACGTCCTTGCTCTGGTAGTCGTCGCCCACTATTTGAACCTCACGATCGAGTTCACGGCGTCCTCTTCGCCCGACTGGTAGCGCTTCGCCGCCTCGGTGACTTTGTCGGCGAACTCGCCGACGGTCTTCGCGTACTCGCCGAACTGGTGGTGGGCCTTGTCGGTCCAGGCGCTCGCGCCCGCGGCCATCAGCTGGCACGCCGGGTTGATGCCGAACATGCCCGGGTCGCAGACCATCCCGCCGACCAGGTCCGCGGTGCTCTGCAGGTTGCGCTGCAGCTCGTCGAGGTGCTTGCCGAAGTTCGCCAGGGGCTCCGAGTGGACCCGGAAGCCGCCGCTCACCAGGGGTTCGATTCGTCGTCGGGACGGTCTTCGGCCGTGGGACGGTGCCGGGGTGCGGGCTCGGTGTTTTCCGGGGGTGGGTCCGGGGGGAGGAAGGAACGGACCATTGCCGTCGATTCGGTGTCGCCGTTGATGGTGGCGAAGGAGTCCGCGACGGCTCGGGCCGTCTGCCGCTGGGCGTCGCGGACCGCGCCCATGATCGCCGCGGTCAGGCGGGCCGGGCCCAGTTCGCAGGCTCGGTGGCCCAGTTCGAGGTTGGTCAGGGCGCCGTTCGGGGCGAGGGTCACCGTGACCGCTCCGTCGCGGGTGCGGACCGTTGCGCCTGCTGTGGACAGCGCTTCGTTCAGGGCTGCCGCTTTTGACTGCATCTCGCGGACCTGCCGTTCCAGCAGGAGCTGGAAGTCTTCACCCGGGGACAGGTTCGGTTGCACGGCATTCGCTCCTCGACGCGCCGGCGCGGGCGGCCGGGTCCATGATCGGGGAGGTTACCGGACATTCATCCGGAGTTGGTCCGGAGTGTGCCTGGTTTTCTCCTTGATGGTGCCTATGGGTGCCCTTCCGGGGGCGCAACGCGGCTTCCTGCGGGGTGGGGCCGGCTGCTGGTCCCTTGCGCTGGGTGGCCTGCCGCCGCCTTTGTCTACTGTGGATTTCCTGCTGCTGCCCTTGCTGCTCGTTCCACCTCCGTGTGCCTGGCCGTCCAGAACTCCTTGGTGCGGCTGCTCGCCGTTGCCGTTGCTCCGTCCAGTTGCTCGCGGAGGATGTCCGCGTGGCCTGCGTGGCGGCTTGTCTCCGTCAGCACGTGGACCAGGATGTTGAACAGCATCACGTCCGGGCGGGGCCACCAGGGCACGTGGCCCGGTGCGGTGATCGGGAGCTCGGTGATCGTTGCGTCGGCGTGCTGCCATGCCCGGCGGTAGGCGTCGGTGATCTCCGCTCGTGACTCGTGCTCGGTGGCCCACATGTCCCTGCCGCGGGCCTCCGGGTCGTCCCAGCGGGGGAGCGGCTCCGGGTACGGGCGGTCGAAGATCTCGCCGAAGTACCTCGCCTCGGTCAGGGTCAGGTGCTTGACCAGGCCGAGGAGGTTCGTGCCCGTTGCCGTCAGGGGACGGCGGATGTCGTACTCGCCGAGACCGTCCAGTTTGGCGAGCAGCTCTTCGCGGACTTCGCGCAGGTCGCCGTGCAGGTAGTTCTTCGCGAACTCGTCGATCATGCCGCCAGCTTGTCAGCCCACCGGCACCCCGCGCACGGCTACCGGGCCGCGGGTCGGATCCAGCTCCGCCTTCTGGTCCACGCCGGACGGCGTCAGCACGTCGAACGCCTTCGGGGCCGTTGCCGGGTCGGCTGCGCAGATCGGGGCCGTTCCGCCCGGTGCGCACAGGCCGAACGTGTACTGGCCCGCCGTCGGGGTGAACGGCCTGGCCTGGTCCGGGGAGTTGCCGTCCTGGCCGGTCAGGACCACGGCGAACGTCCAGCCCGGACCCGGTGTCCCGAAGGCCGACTTCGCCACGCTCACCGTGATATACCGCGTTGCCTGCGAAGCCTGCACCGACGGCGTTGCCAGCGAAGCACCCGAAGCATCGACGAGAGCCGGTTCCGCGAAGCCCTGGATTTCGATGCGGCGGCTCCACGCGTCCTGTGCCGCGATCGTGTACGCGCGGCTCGGGAACGGCGCTGCCGTCGACGTCGCCGTTGCCGCCGGGTCGTGGGCGTGGATCGTCAGCAGCTGGGCGCCCAGCGGTGAGCCGAACGTCGGGGTCAGGTCGCGGATCTGGGCCCGGAACACCAGGGTGGTGCCCGAGTCGATGACCTGGAACCGCTGCAGGTCGAACGCGCCCGCGTGGAAGTCGCCCGCGGTCGGGTAGGTGTACGTGCCCGGGCCGTTGTCGTCGCCGTCCGGGTCCGTCGTGTCCAGCAGGACCGTGCCGGTGACGAAGTCCGAGCTGATCGTCTTCTGCGCGTAGCCCGTTCCGGTGCCGGTCGCGGTGGCCGTGACGACGTTCGCGCCCAGCGGCGTCGGCACCGAAGCGGTGAACGTCCCCGCCGCCGACGCCCGGGTCGACAGCACCGTCGTCGTGCCCGCGTCGGTGGCCGAAACCGCGATGTCGACGCGGCGGCCCGCCGGTGCGGTGCCGGTGACCACGGCGGTCGCGCTGGACACCGACGTCGGCGCGTCCAGCGTGACCGCCAACGCAGGCGGGGCCGAGGCGTACCGCGAGCGGACTTCGGCGGGCTGCTCGGGGAGCCGGCCGTCCTCCAGGGCCCTGGCCAGGCGCACCGACTGCGACTGCGCCCAGCTCAGCGGGGCCACCGACCCGACCGGCTGGCCCGGTGTGAAGCCGATCGACGCCGTCTTCGGGTCCGACCCGTACGGCGACGGCGGCAGCGCCGGGTTCTCCCAGATCTGCTCGGGGATCAGGCCGGTCCCGTTCGTCTGCGCCCGCATCGCGCGCAGCAGCGCCGCCGCGCCCGCCCGGTCGCCGGTCTGCACGGCCTGCTCGCCGCGTTCGCCGGCGAGGACCGGCCACAGGTGCCCGGACCCGGTGTTCGTCGACGGCCAGGGCGCGCCCGTCGGGCCGCAGTTCGTCGGGTCGGGCTCGTAGCAGTCGCCGTAGCCGTCCTCGCTGCCCGGCGCCGACGTCCCGTAGCGGTACCAGCCCGGGCCGGCCGGGGTGTCGCGCTTGATCACGCGGTCCACGACGGCGAGCGACGCGGCGACGTCCGGGTCGTTCGCGGGCAGCACGCCCAGGCGCGTCAGCTCGAGGAACCCGGCGTCGACGACGGCGCGCTGGTCGGCGTCGACCGAGCCGTTGCCCAGGTTGTAGATCCACTCCGAGTCCGGATCGCCGTTCTTCGTCAGCCGCAGGAAGTACCGGCCGCCGTACGGCCCGTTCTGCGTCACCGTCCAGCCCTTGATGCTGCGCTGGAAGTGGTCCGCGGTGGCGCGGTAGACGTTCGCGCGCGCGGGGTCGCCGTTGCGGTCGGCGATCACGCCCGCGGCGACGAGCCCGGCGATCTCCGCCGCGATCGTCGAGGGGGAGTAACCGCCCTGTTCCTCCCAGCGCTCCGAGCCGAACGCCGGCCCGTGCGCGACGACGAAGTCCGCGGCCGCGCGGATGTGGCCGGTGTAGAGCGTGCGGTCGCGGTCGAGCCCGGCCTGCAGGGCCATCAGGATCGGGTACGCGCTCTCGTCGAGCTGGTCACCGCCGGAGTCGGGCGCCTTCTTGCCGTTGAGCAGGGAGTTGCGCGGGAACCGGCCGTCCGGCTGCTGCTGCCGAGTGAACAGCCACCGGACGCTCGCCCGCGCCGTCTCGCGGTCGCCGGCCGCCAGCAGGCCCGAGAAGCTTTCGTAGAGGTCGCGGGCGAAGATTTCGCGGTAGGACCCGAAGTAGACCGGCTTGCCGCCGGGCGCGTCGCCCGCGGACACCGCCTGGCCCCACGGGCTGCCGAGCGAGGCGACGACCGCGCCCGGGAACGTCTTGTCCTCACTGGCCTTCAGCACGTTGACGGACTGGTAGTAGGCGTCGGAGTCCTTGCCGCGCACCGGGATCAGGCCGTTGTCGTAGTCACGCCACTCGCGCGCGTACTCGCGGTAGCTCTGCTCGAACGGCGTGCGCAGGCTCGCGCCGGCCGTGGCGACGGCGGCCCGCGCGTCCGTGCCGAACCCCAGCGCCAGCACGGCCGGTCGCCGCGGCTGCAGATCCAGCTGCGCGGTCTGGACGACGTTGCCGTTCGCCGCCGCCGGCGTGGTGTCGGTGAGCCGGTGGTCGCGGTCGAGCTGGGCCAGGCCGTCGCCCGCGGTGCCCGCGAACCCGCTGCTGGTGGCCAGGAACCGGTGGTCGGCACGCAGGGCCGCGGCCAGCGGGGTGCCGTAGTCGCGGGCCGGTGCGCTGGACACCGTGTTCGGGTCGGCGCTGACCAGCGCGGACGTGGCTGCGTCGACCGTGGCGGTGTCGCCGCCGCCGTTGGCCGGGCCACCGCCGCCGTTGCCGTTGACGCTCGCGTCGAACCGCACGTAGACCTTGAGGTCCCGGCCGGAGTCCCGCAGTGGTTCCAGCCGGGTGCGGATGAGCACGCCGGTCCGGGCCGGGTCGGCCAGGTATTCGGTGACCAGCCGGTACCGCCCGCTGCGCGGGGTCGACGTCACCTCGCACGCCATCCCGCCCGCGCTCGTGCGGACCGTGTAGGTCATGTCGCGGGCCTGCAGGTCGGTGAAGCTGCGGCCGTCGGTGACGGCGAATTGCAGCGTTTCGACGTTCGTGTTGTCGATCACCGGCGCGTAGACGTCGGACAGCACGCCGCCGGCCACGGTGAACCACGCCTTGCTCGTGGTGTTCCCCGCGGTGCCCAGGCAGTCCTTGCGGGCCAGGCCGAAGTGGGAGACCGCGCCCGGCCCGGGCGCCGGTGCCGCGGTGGCCACCGGGGCGGGCAGGAGGGTCGCGGCCAGCACCGCGCTCAGCACCACGGACGACGTCGACCGAATCATCCGCCCATCCGATCACGACCGTCCCGGCCCGCACCAGGTCCGAACGGCGCCTGAGAGCTCTTTACCGGTGATTGAGAATCCGAACCGGTGGGTAGCAAACCTGAAGTCCCCCGAGGAGGTGAACGTGGAAGAGCCGGGATCGGACGGATGGCGGTACCGCGGCACGATTTCGCCACGCACGCTGCCCAGCCTGCGCCGGCACCTGGTGTCGTGGCTGCGGCGGCGCGCCGGTGACGAGGTCGGGCGGCAGGCCGACGACGTCGTCCTCGCCTGCTGGGAGGCGATGGCCAACGTGCTCGACCACGCCTACCACGGGCAGCCGGGGCTGATCGACGTCCGCGCCCGGATCGACCAGGACGTGCTGATCGTCACCGTCGCCGACCAGGGCCGGTGGGCGACGCTGGCCGAGCGCGCGGACGACGGGCGCGGCCTGCGCCTGATCCAGGCCCTGGTGGACGGGCTCGACCTGCGCTCGACCGAGAACGGCACCGTCTTCACGCTCACCTGGCCGTTCCCGGCCCGCCGCAGCGCCTGAGCGGCTCAGCCGGGTGACTCGGCCGAGGACAGGTCTTCGACGAACCGGGTCGCGATGTCCCGGAGCTTCACGTTGGTGTGCTGCGATTCGGTGACCAGCAGCTTCATCGCGTCGTCCGCGCTGATCCGGTGCACGGCCATCAGGATGCCCTTCGCCTGCTCGATCACCGCCCGCGACCGCATCGCCGCCTCGAGCTCGGTGGCCCGCTGCCGGGCCCGGTGGTAGCGCCGCGTCGTCCGCAGCCCGAACGAGACGACCGTCGTGTAGAGCTCCAGCAGCCGCGAGTCGGTCTCCGCGAAGCCGTGGTCGCCGTAGCCGAAGAGGTTGAGCGCACCGGAAAGGTGCTCGTCGACGCGCAGCGGCGCGGCGAGGTAGCTGCCGACACCGAGTTCGACGGCACGCGCGGTGAACGCGGGCCACTGCGCCCCGGCCGTGGCGAGCGGGACGCGGACGATTTTCCCGGTCTCCGCGGCCTGCAGGCAGGGGCCCGCGCCCGCGTCGTACTGGGCCCGGTCGATCGTCACGGCACGCTCGTCCGTGCAGGCCGCCGTCGTCGGATCGCCGTCGCGGATCGCGGTGATGCTCGCCATGTCGGCGCCGGGGATGGCCCGGACCGCTTCGGCGCAGACGGCGTCGAGGATTTCCGCTTCGGCGGGTTCGGTTTCCAGCGCGCCCGTGAGGTCCGCCATCGCGGCGGTCAGCTCGTCGAGGTGCTCGGGCAGGATCGGCTCACCGGTCACTCGATCATCTCCGTCCCGGATGGCTGCGGCAGGCGCCGGACCGCTGCTGCTTCAACGGAACGGCAAAACCTTACTCGCGTCCGGTGCGTCTTCCGCAACACCGGGACGGGGAGGGGGCGGTGACTCCGGCCCGGCGCTCACTGCTGAACGTCGTGGGTTGGGGCGCCGGGGTCACCTGGCGACGGACGGCAGCACCAACCCACCCGACCCGCCGTCGCTGCCGCCTGCTTACCCCGTGGAGCGGCGGTCAACCGTTCAGCGGATCATCACCTTCGCCACCTGGGTGAGGCCGGACACGCGCAGCACGCGATCGAGCAGCCGCGGCGCGAGCAGCCGCAGGTCGTTTTCGCCCGCCCGGTCGAACAGCACCGCGACGCCCGCGCTGTCGAGGTAGGTCACCCCGGTGAGGTCCACCGTCACCGCGGGGCCGGCCGCCAGCTCGCGGTCCAGGGCCGCACCGAACTCCGCGGCGTTGCTCATGTCGATCTCGCCCCTGACGGCCAGCACCCGGTCGCCGTCGTCGTCCGGGCCGCTGACCAGCGTGAGTCCCGTCGTCACGAACCGATCCTCCATTCCAGCGTGACGGTGGTCCCGGCGGCGTCGTGCCGGAAGGCGACCGTGTCGGCCAGCGCCTCCATCATCGGCACGCCGCGGCCGCGCAGCACGTGGTTGTCCGGCGGCGGCTGCTTCCAGCGGCCCCGGTCGGTCACCGTGACGACCAGGTGCCCGCCGGTGAGCCGGGCCGTCAGGCGGGCGGTCGCCCCGGCACCGCCGAGGTAGGCGTGCTCGACGGCGTTGGCGCAGGCTTCGCCGGCCGCGACGAGCACGTCCTGCGTGAGGTCCGGCTCGATCGCCGCGTTCTCCAGCCACGCGCGCAGCCAGTGGCGGGTCGAGGCGAGGTGGTCCGGGTCCGCCGCGAACTCGAAGTCCAGCGCGGGCACCGACCGGCGGTAGAGCAGCACCGCGACGTCGTCCTCGTAGCCGTCCGCCGGGCGCAGCCGGTCCATCAGGGTGGCCGCCAGGTCGCCGAGCTCCGCGTCCCGCGTGTCGTGGGCGACCGTGGTGGCCCGGTCCATGCCGTCGTCGAGTGCCTCGCGGCGGCGCTCGACCAGCCCGTCGGTGTAGAGCATGAGCAGGGAGCCGATCGGCACGACCGCCTTGGCTTCCGGACGCGGCGCCGCGATGCGGACGGCGAGCGGCACGCTCCCGGCGTCGTCCAGCAGCTGCGCCGAGCCGTCGCGGTGCACGAGGGTGGCGGGCAGGTGCCCGGCGCTGCTGTAGGTGAGCGTCCCGGCCGCCGGGTCGAGCACCCCGCAGAAGACGGTGGTGCACAGCGCTCCCGGCAGCCGCCAGGCGAACCGGTCGAGCGCGGCCAGGGCCTGCGCCGGGCTGCTGGCCTCCAGCAGCAGGGCCCGGCAGGCGCTGCGCAGCTGGCCCATCACCGCGGCCGCGGCCAGGCCCCGGCCGACGCAGTCGCCGACGACGATGCCGATCCGGGCGCCGGCCAGCGGGACGACGTCGTACCAGTCGCCACCGACTTCCAGGGGCGGGTTCGCCGGCTCGTAGCGCACCGCGAAGCCGTCGGGCAGCTCGGCCGGGCCGAGGATCGAACGCTGCAGGGCGAGCGCGACCTCCCGCTGCCGGTCGTCGCGGTGGGTGCGGCGCAGGGCGTGCGCGAGCGTCCCGGCCAGCAGCGAGAGCAACGTCCGGTCCTCGGTGCCGAGCGGGCGGCCCGGCGCCGGTTCGATCCACAGCGTCAGCCGGCCGCCGGGGTGGTCGAGGGTGGTGCCCGCGCCGCCGTCCGCCGGGGTCGCGTGCAACGCCGGGAGGGCGCGGACCTCGTCGAGCGTCGCCCGCAGCGGGGCGGCGAGGTCCGCCCAGCGCCGGTCGCCCGGATCGGTGGAGGCGAGTTCCGGTTCGCCGTCGCGCGGCCAGGTCACCGCGAGGACGCGCTGCGCGGCCCACAGTTCGCGCAGCAGCTCCAAAGCCGTGCGGAGGACCTCCGGGGTCCCGCTGATCCCGGCCAGCCGCTGGTTCATCGAGGCGAGCGCGCTTTCGCGCTGGATGGCGTAGCGCTCGGCCGTGACGTCGCGGATCGTGCCGACCACCCGGCGGCGGCCCTCGTCGTCGTGCAGCTGGTTGTAGGAGATCGCGATCCACACCCGGTGCCCGGCCTGGTGCCGCATCGGCAGGACCAGGCTGCCGGCGGGCTCGCTCCACGCGCGTTCGGACGCGTCGGCGACCTGGCGGTGGGCGGCGGGGTCGGTGTCCGGGTCCGGCCACCACGGGAACGGCGGGTCGTAGGGCAGGCCGGCGGTGCCGAACCCGAGCAGCTCGGTGAACGCCGTGTTGATCTCCACGACCCGGCCGTCGGCGTCGCAGACGAAGAAACCCTCCTGCAGCGACTCGATCATCGCCGCCCGCCACCGGGTGTGCTGCGACCGCAGCCGGGCCAGCTGGACGGTCGTGCGGACGCGGGCGAGCAGCTCCTGCGCGGAGAACGGCTTCACGAGGTAGTCGTCGGCGCCGGCGGCCAGGCCGTCGACGGCGGCTTCCTGGCCGGCCCGCGCGGACAGCAGCAGCACGGGCACCGCGGCGGTGCGCGGGTCGCCGCGCAGCTCGGCGAGCAGGCCGAGGCCGTCCAGCCGCGGCATCATGACGTCGCTGATGATCAGCTCGGGCGGCTCGGCGCGCGCGGCGGCGAACGCCTCGACGCCGTCGCGCACCGCCGTCACCGCGTAGTCGTCGCGCAGCAGCCGGACGAGGTAGTCGCGCATGTCGGCGTTGTCGTCGGCGACCAGCACGCGGGCGCCCGCGGCCACGGCGGGCACGGGCCGTTCGGCCTGGCCGGCGTCGGGCAGCCAGCGCAGCGCCTCCTGCACGTACGGTTCCGCGGTCTCCGCGGTGGGGCCGCCGGGGGAGGGTTCGTCGACGACGTGCTCGGCGGGCAGGTGCCGGGTGCCCAGCGGGATCCGGACCCGGAACGTCGTCCCGGCGCCCGGCGTGCTCTCCACGGCGACGCGGCCGCCGTGCATGCCCACGAGCTCGCGCACCAGCGCGAGGCCGATCCCGCTGCCCTCGTTCGACCGCGCCCGCGCCGACGGGATCCGGTGGAACCGCTCGAACAGGCGTGGCAGCTCGGCGGCGTCGATCCCGGTGCCGGTGTCGGACACGGCGACCACGGCGTGCCCGCCCTCGAGGCCGGCGCTCACCCGGATCGCGCCCTCGAAGGTGAACTTGACCGCGTTGGACAGCAGGTTGAAGACGACCTTCTCCCACATCCCGCGGTCGACGTGCACCGGCTCGCGCAGCGGGCCGCAGTCGACCTCGAAGGCCAGCCCGGCCCGCTCGACCGCGGCGCGGAAGACGCTCGCCAGCTCCGCGGTGAACGTCCCGAGGTCGACCGGCTCGAAGCGCGCCTGCATCCGGCCCGCCTCGATCCGGGAGAAGTCGAGCAGGTTGTTCACCAGCCGCCCCAGCCGCAGCGCGTTGCGGTGGATGACGTCGACCTCCTCCCGCACGCGGTCGCCGGCGTCGCCGAGGGTGTCCCGCAGCTCGGCCGCGGGGCCCAGGATGAGGGTGAGCGGGGTCCGGAACTCGTGGCTGATGTTGGCGAAGAACGTGGTCTTCGCCGCGTCCAGCGCGGCCAGCTCCTCGGCGCGCCGCTGCTGGACCTGGTAGGCGATCGCGCCGTTGACCAGCGCCGTCGTCTGCTGGGCGACCAGCCCCAGGAAGGTCCGGTAGGACTCGTCGAGCGCCCGCCCGGCGCTGGCCGCCAGCACGATGACGCCGGTGGCCGCGTCGCCGGCGTCCCCGGGCAGCGGCAGCACCATCGCCTCGGCGGGTGGCGTCGACCAGCTGCCCGCGGGCAGTTCGCCGAACACCCCGTCCGACACCGTCCGCGGAACCCCGTCGGCGAGCACGTCCTTCAGCGGCCACGCGGCCTCGTCGCCCGCGCCGGCCCCGCCGGGGGTGACGGCCGCGAGCGCCAGCTCGCCGTCGTCGCCGCGGATGTGGATCGCGGCGTAGGGGACGTCGGCCTCGGCGCGGCCCAGCACGCCGGCGACCAGCTCGCAGGCTTCGTCCACGGTGCGGGCGACCCCGGCCTGGGCGCCGAGCTCGCGCAGCGTCGCCAGCCGGCGGGCGCCGATCACGCGCTCGGTCGTGTCCGAGACCGCGGTGAACACCGCCCGCACGGCGCCGCGGTCGTCGTGCACCGGGCTGTAGGAATACGTCCAGTAGGTCTCTTCCCAGTAGCCGTGCCGGTTCATCGGCAGCAGCAGGTCCTCCGACCAGGTCGCCTCGCCGGTGGTCATCACGCTGTCCAGCATCGGGCCGATGATGTGCCAGATCTCGGCCCAGACCTCCGACCCCGGCTTGTCCAGCGCCGGGTGCTTGGTGCCCAGCAGCGGCAGGTACGCGTCGTTGTAGAGGAACCGCAGCTCGGGTCCCCACCAGACGATCATCGGGAAGCGGGAGGTGAGGCAGATCCGGACGGCCGTCGTCAGGCTCGGTGGCCAGTCCCGCGGCGGCCCGAGCGGGGACGACGTCCAGTCGAAGTCCCGCATCCGGGCGGCCATCCGGCTGGTCCCGGGAAACACGGCACGGTGGCCGGCCTCTTCCCCGACGCTCATCTCACTCCCGGCTCAAGCGACCCCGGCCGAGCCTACCCGGCCCCCGGCGGAGCCGCCGGGCGTGCGTGCCCCCCGCGCGGCGGGGTATCAGTCCAGCGGGGTTTCGCCGGTCAGCCACGTCATGGTGACCGTGGTGCCGTCTTCCCGGTGCACCTGGGCGCTGTGGTCGGCGAGGGTGTCGATGAGCAGCAGGCCGCGGCCGCGCAGCCCGTTCGTCGGCGCCGGCGGCCGCCAGGTGCCGTAGTCGGTGACCGTCACGGTGATCCGTCCGGGCAGCGCTTCGGCCCGGACGTCGACCGGGCCCGCTTCGCCTTCGGGATAGGCGTGCTCGGCGGTGTTCGCCATCGCCTCGTAGCCGGCGAGGATGATGTCCTCCCGCCGTTCGACGTCGACGTGCAATGCGGTGAGCCAGCGGCCGAGGGCTTCGCGCAGGCCCGGCAGGTGGTCGGCCACCGCGGCCGTGCGCCGGTGGAACGAGGCGGGGGGAGCGGGCGCGCCCGGCGGGCGGGGATCCGTCATGGGGCGTCCTCTCCGCGGTGGCGCACGTGGATCAGGGCGATGTCGTCGTCGTGCCGTCCGCTCGTCAGCTCCTCGACGAGCTTGTCCCACGCCGTGCCGAGGTCGGCGGCGGTCAGCAGGCCCGGGATACCCGCCAGGAGCCATTCGACGCCCAGGGTGAGGTCCCGGGTGCGGCTTTCGACCAGCCCGTCGGTGTAGAGCACCAGGTCCGCGCCGGGCGGGAACCCGGTCGTCCGCTGGGGGAACACCGAGCCGACGCCCAGCGGCTGCGCCAGCGCCTCGCCGATCTGCTCGGGGGGCTCGCCCGGGCGGACCATGATCGCCGGCAGGTGACCGGCGTTCGCGTAGCGCAGCGTGCCGTCGGACGGCTGGTGGACCGCGTAGAAGCAGGTCACGAAGCTTTCGCCGAACAGGCCGGTGATCAGCTCGGAGACGTTGCGCAGCACTTCCGACGGCGGCAGCTCCAGCAGGGCGTAGCTGCGGATCGCCGTCCGGACCTGGCCCATCACCGTCGCGGCGGTGACGCCGTGGCCGACGACGTCGCCGATGACGAACGCGGTGCCGCCCGAGGGCAGCCGGATGACGTCGAACCAGTCGCCGCCGACCTTGCTGCCGGTGGCCGCGGGCAGGTACCGGGTGACCACGTCGAGGCCCGGGGTGGGCGGGGCGACCGGCAGCATGCTGCGGGACAGCTCGGTGGCGAGCGTGCGCTCGCGTTCGTAGAGCCGGGCGTTGTCCAGCGCGATGGCCGTGTAGCCGGCGATGCCCTCGGCGAGGTACTCGTGGCGCGCGGTGAACCGGTCCGGCTCCGGGTGGCCGAAGAAGAACCCGCCCAGCACCTCGCCGGAGGTCGGACTGAGCACCGAGACGGCCAGGTAGCTGCACACCGGCAGGTGCCCTTCCGGCATCCCGTGGTGGGGCGCGTTCCGGCCGAACCGCGGGTCCTTCGTGATGTCGGGGCTGCGGACGGTGCCGTCGCCGTCGAAGGTCGGCGCGAACACGTCGGTGTTGCGCGGCATCGGGAACCGGGCGAACGCCTCCTTCGGCACCCCGGAAATCGTGTACAGCGTGTACGACTCGCCGAACTCGTCGACCAGGTTGTAGAAGAAGGCGCCGAAGCCGGCGCCGGTCGCCTTCGTGGCCGCGTCGGTCGCGTCCTGGACGATCCGGTCGATGTCGAGCTGGGCGGTCAGCTTGCGGCCGGTGGAGTGCAGCGCGTCGAGGACCACGGCTTCACTGCGCAGCCGCCGGACCGTGCCGGCCAGGTCCGCGGTGGCGGCGTCGATGGCGGCGGCGACGGCCGCGGGCGGTGTCCCGGTGTCGCCAGTGGTATAGACCAGTGCGCCGTGCCGGCCACCCTCGGCGGCGACCGCGATCGCGCCGGTGATCTCCCGGCCCGGCACCAGGTCCGCGAGGACGCCCGAGTCGGTCACTGCGAGCGCGACGTGGTCGCCGAGCACCGCGGCCACCTCGGCCGGCGCGAGCGGGCGGACCTCGGTGGCCGCCGGAGTGCCGTCACCGGAGACGAAGGCGCGGCGCACCGCGTCGAGCACGGCGTCGAACCCCGGCGGGGTCATCAGGTCGCCAGCGCGTCGGACAGGGACGGGTAGATGGCGAGCTCGTCGACGAGCCGGGTCAGTTCCAGCGGGCGCAGGGTGATCCGGCCGCTGGCCACCACCCGCAGCCCGGCCTCGGCGGTGGTTCCGCGGTGCGCGCGGACCAGTTCGGCCATGCCCGCCGAGGCGAGGAACGTGACACCGGTGAGGTCGATGACGAGCAGCGGGGCGCCCAGCCGGGCGGCGCGTTCGGCCAGTTGGCGCAGTTTCGGTGCGAGCGCGAGGTCGAGCGCGCCCTCGACACGCAGGACTGCCACACCGTCACGGCTTTCCAACGCCACCGATCCCGCGGAGCTGGCGGCGTCGCCGAGTGCGTCCTCGGTCACGTCCCTTTCGCTCATGGTGCTCATCCTGCCTGTTCGGAGGCGTGGCGAAAAGCGGGAGGGGTGCTGACACGGCGGCGTGTCGCCCGGGCAGGCATGATTGACAGCGGTTGAGCAGACAGCCTTCGTGATCACGCGCGCCCACCGGATCTCCCGGTGGTCCTGCCGAAGGCGAGGAGAAATCACATGACCGAGCACACCCACACTGAAAGCTCGGCCACCGCTGTGCCGTTCGGGGAGTTCAGGATAGCCCGAACGGAGCAAGGGGAGGCGGTCGTCGTCGAGGTCGCCGGGGACGTGGACACCACCACCGCGCCGGCCCTCGTGGAGGCCGCGGACGCCGCACTGGCCGGGCAGCCGCCGGTGCTGGTGGTCGACCTGAGCCGGGTCGAGTTCCTCGCTTCACCCGGCCTGACCGCCCTGCTGACCATCCACCGCAACGCCGGCACCGGCACCGCGGTCCGGATCGTCGCGTCCGGCCGGGCCACCCTGCGCCCGATCCAGCTGACCGGCCTCGAGGACAGCCTTTCGCTGTTCCCGACCCGGGAAGCGGCTTTGGCCGGGTCCTGACCCTGTCGTCCCGGCCGCTTCAGCTGCCGGCCGGGACGCTCCGGCGCCGGATGGCCAGCAGGGCGACGTCGTCCTGGGCCGCCCGGTTGCCGATCATCGCGGCCATGATCTGCGCGCACACCCGGTCCGGTTCGCCGGCGCGCACGGTCGCCGCCAGCTGCGCCATCCCGACGTCCACCGGCCGGTCCCGGCGCTCCACCAGGCCGTCGGTGTAGAAGGCCAGCACCGCGTCCACCGGCAGCTCCAGGACGGTCGTCCGCCGCTCCGGCACCCCGATGGTCAACCCGATGGGGGGATCCGCGGGTGCGTCGACCAGCCGGCCGGCTTCACCGGGCAGGGCCAGCACCGGCGGCAGGTGCCCGGCGAGGGACAGCGTCAGCGCCTCGCGGTCGGGCCCGATGATCCCGTAGGCCACCGTGGCCATCGCCCCGTGCTCGAAGTGGTTGGCCTTGCGGTCGAGCTTGGCGAGCACCTCGGCGGGGCTTTCGGAGTCGAGGGCGTAGGCGCGCAGGGCGCTGCGCAGCCGTCCCATGATCACCGCCGCGTCGAGGCCGTGGCCGGAGACGTCGCCCATCACCACGCCGAGCCGGTCACCCGGCAGTGTGAACAGGTCGTACCAGTCGCCGCCGAGGCCGGTTTCCGCGCCGGGCACGTACCGGGCGCCGAAGGCCAGGCCGGGCACCTCCGGCAGGGTGCTCGGCAGCAGGCTGCGCTGCAGCGCCATGGTGGCGGTGCGGTTCTCCTCCAGGGCCTCCACCTGGATCACCAGCGCCAGGCGTTCGGCGAGCAGCTGCATGGTGGCCACGTCGGCCTCGCCGAACTGCCGCGGCGCGACCGAACCGACGTGCAGCACCCCGACGAGCTCGCTGCCGGCGATCATCGGCACACCGAGCATGGAGTGCAGCCCGCGTTCCCAGAGCAGGGAGTTGACGACGGTGGTCTCGTCGACGTGGTCCAGGATCACCGGCGCCCGCCGCAGCGCCACCGTGCCGGCGAAGCCGCTGCCCACCGGTACCCGGACGCCCTGGTGGACCTCCTCTTCGATGCCCGCCGCCGCGAAGGCCACCAGCTGGCGGCCGCTGGCCTGGTACCGGAGCACGGTCGCGGTGTCGACCGCCATGACCTCGCGCAGGCGCTGGAGGGTTCCGGCGAGCACCTCGGCCAGCCCCAGGTGCGTGGCCGGAGTACCGATGATCGCCTCCAGCTGCTGCAGCCGGTTCTGGGCGTCGAGACTTCGCGACATGGAACGACCCTAGCCGCCGGTGGTTTGCGGGCCTAACCATCCCGGGTTTCGACGGCGGGTCCCGCGGGGTAACCAGGCCGGCGTGAACGTCGACTTGGACTGGGTGGGCGTGCTGCGGCACGGTCAGAGCACCGGGAACATGGCCAGGGAAGAGGCGGAGTCGGCGGGGGCGGATGTGATCGACATCGCCGAGCGCGACGCCGACGTGCCGCTGACCGACCTGGGGCGGGAACAGGCGTCGGCCGCGGGGAAGTTCCTGGCCGAGCGGCCGCCGGACCTCGTCGTCACCTCGACCTACCGCCGGGCCTGGGACACCGCCCGGCTGGCCGCGCCCGACGGCGTGCCGATCGTGCCCGACGAGCGGCTGCGCGACCGCGAGCTCGGTGTGCTGGACCTGCTGACCTCCCACGGCGTCCGCGAACGGTGGCCCGACGAGCTGCGGCGCAAGCGGCGGCTGGGCAAGTTCTACTACCGGCCGCCGGGCGGGGAATCCTGGGCCGACGTCGTGCTGCGGCTGCGGTCCCTGCTCGCCGAGCTGAGCGCGGAGCACGCGGGAAAGCGCGTTCTGCTGGCCGCGCACGAGATGACCGTCTTCGCCCTGCGCTACCTCCTCGAAGGACTGCCGGAACCCGACCTGCTGCGCGCGGCCGACGCCACCGAGGTCCCGAACGGGTCGGTGACGGCCTGGGAACGCGACCACGACGGCGGGTTCACCATGGTGCTGGCCCAGGAGGTCGGCCACCTGCACGCCACCGACACCCCGCCGACGGCGGACGACGATGCCGCGCAGCAGCTCTCCTGAGCCGGTCAGCCCCGCCCTGTTGCGGGACTGGCGGATCGGCGCCGAAGACCGCGGAACCGTGCTCGTCGTCGGCGGCGCCCGGACGGTGCCGGGCGCACCGGCGCTGTCCGGGACCGCCGCCCTGCGCGCTGGGGCCGGCACCCTGCAGCTGGCGGTCGCCGACCGGCACGCGACGCCGATCGGCGTCTCGGTGCCCGAGTCGTCGGTCTTCGGGCTGCCGGAAACCGCTTCCGGCGCGATCGCCGCGGACGCGGTGGACCGGCTGGCCGACGTGCTGCCCGACGCCGGCACCGTCGTGGCCGGCCCCGGCCTCACCGGCGTTTCGGAGACCGAAGAGCTGCTGCGGCGACTGGTCCCGGCCATCGCCCCGGACGCGAAGGTGGTGCTCGACGCGTTCGCGCTCGGGGCGCTGAGCCGGGACCCCTCGCTCGCGGAACCCCTGGCCGGCCGGCTGCTTCTCACCCCGAACCGCGTCGAGGCCGCTTACCTCGACGGCTGCGAGGAGAAGGACGTCGACGACCTGGAGACGGCGGTCCGGATCGCCGGCCGCTACGGCGGTGTGGTCCTGCTGATGGGCGTGGTCGCGGCACCGGACGGCCGCACCTGGCGCGACGGCAGCGGCCACGTCGGGCTGGCGACGTCGGGCAGCGGCGACGTCCTGGCCGGCCTGACGGGCGGCTTCCTCGCCCGCGGCGCGGCCGTCGACCAGGCGGCCTGCTGGGCGACGCACGTCCACGCGGTGGCCGGCCAGCGGCTGATCCCGGACACCGGCAGCACCGGCCTGCTGGCGCGCGAGCTGGTGGCCGAGATCCCGCGGGTCATCGCCGAACTGGAACGCTGAACCGCTAGCGCTGCGCGGTCGGCCGCACGATGATCTCGTTGACGTCCACGTCGTCCGGCTGCGCGAGCGCGTACGCGATGGCTCCGGCGATGGCGTCCGCCGGCAGGGTGACCGCGCGGTAGGCCCGCATCGCCTCCTGCGCGCCCGGTTCGGTGATCGTGTCGGCCAGTTCGGACTCGGTGACGCCGGGGGAGACCGTCGTCACGCGGATGCCGGGCTCGGCTTCCCGGCGCAGGCCCTCGGTGATCGCCCGGGCCGCGTACTTGGTTCCGCAGTAGACCGCGGCCGTCGGGACCACCTCGTGCGCGCCGGTGGAGGCGATCGTCACGAAGTGCCCGCCGCCCTGACGGCGGAAGTGCGGCAGGGCCGCGGCGATCCCGTGGAGCAGGCCGCGGACGTTGACGTCGATCATCCGGTCCCACTCGTCGACGTGCAGGGAATCCAGGCGGGACAACGGCATCACGCCGGCGTTGGCGACGAAGACGTCGATCCGCCCGTGGGCTTCGACGGCGGCGTCGGCGAACGCGGCGACGTCCGCGCGGTCGGTGACATCGAGGCGGTGGACGTCGGCGGTGCCCCCGGCGTCGTGGATTTCCTTGGCCAGCGCGGTCAGCCGGTCTTCACGCCGGGCGCCGAGCACGACGTGGTGGCCTTCGCGGGCCAGCCGCAGCGCGGTGGCGCGGCCGATGCCGCTGCTGGCGCCGGTGATGAGGACGGTCTTCACGGGGTTTCCTCCTGGGGGTAGTCGGCGCCGAGGGTGGTCTCGCGCCAGGCGTCGAAAGTGGAGCGAAGGGTGTCCAGCCGGGCGGTGGCGATGTCGTAGGCGGCCCGGCCGAGGAGCAGGCGCAGCGGCGGTTCCTCGCTGCCGACCGCGGCGATGATCGCTTCGGCGGCGCGCGCCGGGTCGCCCGGCTGGTGGCCGTAGGTCGCGAGGGTCGCTTCACGGCGTGCGCCCGCGGTTTCGGCGTAGTCGTCGATGCGGATCGCCGACTGCCGCATCGAGGGACCGGACCAGCCGGTGCGGAAGGCGGCGGGCTCGACGATGGTCACCTTGATGCCCAGCGGCGCCACCTCCGCGGCCAGGGACTCCGACAGCCCTTCGACGGCGAACTTCGTCGCGTGGTAGTAGCCGGTGGCGCCGAAGGCGGCCAAGCCGCCGAGGGACGACACGGTGACGACGTGCCCGCTGCGGCGGGCCCGCATACCCGGCAGCACGGCCCGGGTGACGTCGGCGAGGCCGAACACGTTGGTGTCGAACAGTTTCCGGATCTCCTCGTCCTCGCCCTCTTCGACCGCGGCGAGGTAGCCGTAGCCGGCGTTGCCGACCAGGACGTCGATCCGGCCGAACGCGGCTTCGGCGCGCTTGACGGCGTCGACGACCTGGGCGTGGTCGGTGACGTCGAGCGGCAGCGCCAGCGCGCGGTCGCCGTGGGCGGCGACGAGGTCGGCCACCCGCCCCGGATCGCGGGCGGTGACGACCGCGCGCAGGCCGCGGCCGAGCACGGCTTCGGCCAGCGCGCGGCCGAGGCCGCTGGAGCAGCCGGTGATGAACCAGACAGCGTTTTCGGGCATGACGAACTACTCCGTCCATTGTGGAAGGAAAGGGGATTTCAGGACGCGGCGAGGCTGCCCAGCAGCGCCAGCGCCGCTTCCGACGGGCTTCCCGGCTCGGCCTGGTAGACGATCAGCTGCTGGCCGGGCGCGCTGTTCACGGTCAGCGCCTCGTAACTCAGCTCCAGCTCGCCGACCAGCCGGTGCCGGAACCGCTTGGTCTCCCGCGTCTTCTGCCGGATGTCGTGGCGCGCCCACAACCGGCGGAAGTCCGCGCTCTTCACCGACAGCTCGCCGACCGTCTCGATCAGCCGCGGGTCGTCCGGGTCGATCCCGGCGGCCACGCGGAGACCGCCGACCGTGTTGACCGCCACGCGCTCCCAGTCCGGGTAGAACTCGCGGGCGTCCGGGTCGAGGAACACCAGGCGGACCAGGTCACCGCTGTGGGTGTGCCCGGCGAACAACGCCTCGCCCAGCGCGTTGTGCGCGAGCACCTCGAGGCAGGGGCCGAGGACCAGGGCGGGCGTGTCCGGCCAGCCGTCCATCAGGCGCAGCAGGTTCGGGCTGACCCGCTCCGGCCGCCGGGCGCGCCGGCGGCGCGGGGGCACCGGCTGGGCGAGCCGGTGCAGGTGGGCCGTCGCCTCCTCGTCCAGCGCCAGCCCGCGGGCGAGCGCGTCGACGACCTGCGCCGACGGGTTCCGCTCGCGGCCCTGCTCCAGCCGGACGTAGTAGTCGGTGCTCACCCCGGCCAGGACCGCCACCTCTTCGCGGCGCAGCCCCGCGACCCGGCGCGGCCCGCCCGCGGGCAGGCCGAGCTCCTCCGGGCCCACCTGTTCACGGCGGGCCCGGAGGAACTCCCCGAGCGAGTTTTCCGCGGCCATGATCCGAGGCTAACCCGGATCACGTGCCGGAGGGTGGCCGCGGCACACCCACCCTCAGGCCAGCCGGATCGGCTCGCCGTCCTCCTCCGGCCGCACCAGCTTCGCCGTGGCCGTGCGCCCGTCGACGTCCAGCTCCATCACCGCGTTCCCGAAGTGCGGCCCGGACACGCAGTGCCACGACAGCGGCGCGGGCGGGACCCCGGTGCGGCGCGCCAGCCACTCGCTCACCCGCGTCAACCGCCGCGACCAGCCGGCACGGAACAGCCGGGTCATGAACCACGGCACGGTGTTGTGCACCGGTGAGCAGGTCAGCTGGTGGACCGGCGCGGTGGTGCCGCCGGGGAACTCGGCCTGCGCGACGTAGGCGTGGTGCACGTCGCCGGAAAGCACGTTGACCGAGGCCGGTCCGTCGTCGGCGACCCGGGCGACCAGCTTCGCCAGCCGTTCGAACGACGTCCGGAACGCCGGCCAGTGCTCCAGGTCCAGCAGCTGACGCACCCATTCCCCGGCCTTCCCGACGACCCCGGGCCGGGCGCAGAGCCGCTCGTTCACCGACTGGGCGGCCGACAGGGCGGTGGGCAGCAGCCACGGCAGCGACGTGCCGATCAGCAGGTGGTCGAACGGGCCGGACGCCTGCTCCTCGATCCAGCGGAACTCCTCGTCGCCGATCATCGCCCGCTGCCCGCCGGCCAGGATCCGGCCCGCCCGCGAGTCGACGACCAGCAGCCGGACCGGCCCGAAGTCGCGCCGGTAGGACCACCGGGTGCCCTTGGCGCCGTCCGCCTCCCGGTCGGCGCGGTCGGCGAACTCGCGCAGCAGCTCGGCGTTGTCCTCGCCGGACCGGCTCACCCGCTGGTAGAGGTCGTCTTCGGCGAGCTCGCCGGGCCCGAGGTTGCCGAGGTGCTGGTACACCCAGTACGAGACCAGCGCGCCGCGGATCCGCTCCCGCCACCAGGGCGTCCGGGCCATCTGCTCGCGCCAGGCGTGGGAGGTGTTCCAGTCGTCGCGGACGTCGTGGTCGTCGAAGATCATCGACGTCGGCACGGTGGAGAGCAGCCAGCGCACCGCCGGGTCGCACCAGGCTTCGGCGTACAGGTGGCAGTACTCCTCGAAGTCGGCGACCTCGTTGCCGGGCGGTTTCTTCGTGTCGCGCCGGGTGGCGAGCCAGTCCTGCGTCGCGTCGGTGGTCTCGTCGGCGTAGACCTGGTCGCCGAGCAGGAGCAGCGATTCCGGCCATGCGGTTTCGTCGAGCCCGGCCATCCGGTGGGCGTACGCGGCGAGCGCGTCCGGGCCCAGCGCGTCCTGCTCCCGTGGCTTGCGGCAGGACCCGAAGACCAGCCGGAACCGCGGATCGCCGGGCTCGAGCGTCCGGATCCGGCTCGGCGGCAGCGGGCTGTCCGGCTCCGGCCAGACCAGGGTGCCGTCGAGGCGGACTTCGTACGGCGTGCTGCGCCCCGGCTCGAGGCCGGTCAGCACGACGAGGGCGTAGTGGTGGCCGGCGACCTCGAACGTCCGGGCGGCCGCGCCGGCGACGGCGACTTCGCAGGGACCGGCGGTCTCCACCCAGATCGTCGCCGAATCGGCGTTCACGTGCCGCAGCAGCGGGCCCAGCAGCAGCTCGGTCATCCCGGAATCCTGCCAGACCCCCGGCCTCGCGGCCGGGCGGTGAGCCGTTCGGAAGGTGGCGAAACATCGCGATAATCGTTGACCGGCCGGAACCGGGGACGAACCATCATCGCAGTTCCTCTCCCTTTCCCGGAAAGGATTTCCTCCCGTGCGAAGACTCCTCACGGCCCTCTCCGCCGCCGTGCTGGCGATCGCCGCCGCGATCGTGCTGGTCGTGGCGGCGCAGCCGGCGTCCGCGGCCGCGCTGACCCGGGTCACCGACTTCGGCAGCAATCCCAGCAACCTCAACATGTACACCTACGTCCCGGACCGGGTCGCCGCGCGCCCCGCGCTGCTGGTGGCGATCCACTACTGCACCGGTTCGGCGTCGGCAGTGTTCAACGGCTACGCCCGCGACTACGTCACCGCGGCCGACCAGTACGGGTACGTCATCGTGTTCCCGGAAGCCACGCGCAGCGGGCAGTGCTTCGACGTCTCTTCGCCGCAGGCCCTGACCCGCGGCGGCGGCAGCGACCCGGTCGGCATCCTGTCGATGGTCAACTGGGCCAAGCAGCGCTACAACGTCGACTCGTCCCGCGTGTACGTCACCGGGTTCTCCTCGGGCGCGATGATGACGAACGTGCTCGCCGCGGAGTACCCGGACGTGTTCGCGGCCGGCTCGGCGTTCATGGGCGTGCCCGCGGGCTGTTTCGGCACCACGGACGGGTCCGGCTGGAACAGCCAGTGCGCGAACGGCCAGATCATCAAGACCGCGCAGCAGTGGGGCGACCAGGCGCGGCAGATGAGCGGCGGGCGCAGCGGCCCGTACCCGCGGATGCAGCTGTGGCACGGCACCGCCGACGACACGCTGCGCTACCCGAACTTCGGGGAGGAGATCAAGCAGTGGACCAACCTGCAGGGGGTGAGCCAGACACCGTCGTCGAGTGACGCCCCGCAGTCCGGCTGGACGCGCACCCGCTACGGCGGCACCGGCGTGCAAGCGCCGGTCGAGGGCATCAGCGTCCAGGGCGCCGGCCATGCGTTGCCGCAGAACGGGATGGTGGCGTACGCGATCGCGTTCCTCGGCCTGAACAGCGGTGGCCCGGCCACGACGACGCCGACCACGCCCACCACGACCACGTCGTCCACGCCGCCGGCGGGAACCACGCTCGGCAGCGCGGCGGCCCGGACCGGGCGGTACTTCGGCACGGCGGTGTCGGCGAGCAAGCTGTCCGACAGCGTCTACACCGGCATCCTGAGCCGCGAGTTCTCCATGATCACGCCGGAGAACGAGATGAAGATCGACGCGACCGAGCCGTCGCAGGGCCAGTTCTCCTACGCCAACGCGGACCGGATCGTGAGCCAGGCGGCGAGCCAGGGTGCCCGGATGCGCGGGCACACGCTGGCCTGGTACGCGCAGCAGCCGGGCTGGATGCAGAGCATGGAGGGTTCGGCGCTGCGGCAGGCGATGCTCAACCACATCACGCAGGTGGCGTCCCACTACCGGGGCAAGATCTACGCGTGGGACGTGGTGAACGAGGCGTTCGCCGACGGCGGATCGGGGGCCCGGCGCGACTCGAACCTGCAGCGCACGGGCGACGACTGGATCGAGGCGGCGTTCCGCGCCGCACGTTCGGCCGACCCGGACGCGAAGCTCTGCTACAACGACTACAACACCGACGACTGGAACCAGGCGAAGACCCAGGCGGTGTACCGCATGGTGCAGGACTTCAAGGCCCGCGGCGTCCCGATCGACTGCGTCGGCTTCCAGTCCCATTTCAACAGCAACAGCCCGGTGCCGTCGAACTACCGCACGACGCTGCAGAACTTCGCCGACCTCGGCGTGGACGTGCAGATCACCGAACTGGACGTCGAGGGCTCGGGAACGGCCCAGGCGAACAACTACCGCACGGTGACGCAGGCGTGCATGGCGGTCGCCCGCTGCACCGGCATGACGACGTGGGGCATCCGTGACACGGACTCGTGGCGGGCGTCGGCAACGCCGTTGCTGTTCGACGGGAACGGCCAGAAGAAGGAGGCGTACACGGCGGTGCTGGACGCGCTGAACGGCGGCGCACCCCCGGACGGCGGCACCACCACTCCGACCACGACTCCGACGTCGTCGCCCTGTTCGGCCGCCTACCTCAAGACGGCGGAGTGGAACGTGGGCTTCAACGGCCAGGTGACGGTGACGGGGACGAACACCTGGGTTCTCACGATCACGTTCCACGCACCGCAGAAGGTGATCGGCAGCTGGAACTACACGGGAACGTGGGACAGCACGGGCTACGTGCTGACGGCGCGGCCCAACGGAAGCGGCAACGTCATCGGCTTCACGGTCCAGCACGGCGGGAACCTGACCCCGCCGACGGTGACCTGCGCGGTGGGGTAGCCGCGGTGGCGAGGCCGTGCGGAAACTGTCGGTGGTGACGGATAGCCTCGGCACATGAAAACGGACGACGCGACGGTCCCGGCGCACCAGCTCACCAAGGGCCAGTGGTTCTGGCACGAGCCGGCGCCGGGGCTGCCCGCGTGGCAGCTGCAGGTGAATTCGGCGGAGTTGGTGGAAGATTCCGTCGAGATCTTCACCACGGACGAGGAGAGGGAGCTGGTTTCGTACCCGCGGAACCGGTTGGTGCGGTTGGCCGAGGTGGCTTGAGGGGGAGAGGACGGTGGGGTGGTGAGGTGGCCGCGCCCGTGAGGGTGGGGCGCGGCCACCTGGGTGCGACAGGGGTTTGCCGGAAGAAGTGGCAGGGTTGCCGGGCCAGGTAGGCCGGCGGCGAGGGCTGGCGTATCTGCGTGAGCTCGGTGGGCTTGCTCCTGCACGATCCGCCGGTGGGGCAGCCCGCATTGCCCGAGTCGCTGGGCATTCACCCTTGTTGTCTGTCGCTTGTGGTCTTTGCCCTGCCGGTGTGAGCCGGACGACAAGGGCCGTTCGTTCGCCCGCGTGGGGCTCGATGCCCGCCGGCCGCTTCTTCGTGAGCCGGCGGGTAGCCCTTCCTCAGGCCGGGGTGGCTTCCCGGAGTGCTGCCGGGCGCCAGGTCATGCGGACCGTTGTTCCCTTGGTGCTGCTGTCGACGTCGGACTGGTCCGTCACCTGGTCGATCAGCAGCAGGCCGCGGCCGCCCGAGGTGCGCAGCGCCGCCGGGCGGGGGCGGGTGGCCGGGATTCCGCAGCCCGTGTCCGTCACCGTGACGGTGATCGCGTCGCCGGCCCGGCCGGCCTGGAGGCGGGCCCAGCCGTGGCCGTCCGGGTAGGCGTGGGCCGCCACGTTCGCCAGGGCTTCGTACGTCGCCAAGGTGATGTCGTGCTTGCTGTCCGGGTCGAGCGGGAGCTCGTTCAGCCAGTGGATCAGCTTGCGGCGCAGACCGGCCATCTCGTTGGGCAGGGCGGGCGCCAGCTCTTCGAAGGTCGAGGCGACCACGGGTCCGGCGGCGACGCGCTCGGGTGCCGTGGTCCCGGCTTGGTCGGCGTCGGTCTTGTCGCCCGTATCGACGCCAGTTTCCGGGGTATGTCGATACACGATCAGCTCCCATCGGTCAGCCGCGGTTCCCCCGTTTCGGCGGGCTTCTCCTGTGGACTACCCACCGCCACGGAGTCTTACCCGTTGTGCTTCGTGAGATGGCTCGCTACAGTGGAGGCGCTCCTCGCGGATGCCGGCCCCTCGGCCGCCCGGAGGCAGCTCCCCGGATCCAGGCCGCTCGGCCTCTTTCCTTCACTCACGGTCACGCCGTCTTCGCGCGGGCCGATCACCTCATCTGGAGACACCCATGTCCTTCCACGGAATCCTCGACCTGTCCGGCAAGACCCCCTACGTCCGGCCGGGCTACCGGGCGGCGCCCGACGACGTCGCCATCCCGCTCGCCCTCGTCCGCCGGCACGATCTGCGGCCGGGCGACGAAATCACCGGCACCACCGAGCAGATCACCAGCGTCAACGGCACCGACCCGGCCGAACCCCGGCCCCGTTTCGCCGACCTCGTCCCGGTGCACCCGGACCGCCGGCTGCTGCTCGAAACCACGCCGGCGCGGCTGCTGCCCCGCGTCATCGACCTCGTCACCCCGCTCGGCCGGGGCCAGCGCGCCCTGGTCGTTTCGCCGCCGAAAGCCGGGAAAACCACGGTGCTGAGCGAAATCGGCCACGGCCTGTCGGTCAACCACCCGGACTGCCGGCTGTTGGTCCTGCTGGCCGACGAACGGCCCGAGGAGGTCACCGAGCTGCGCCGGACGGTGCGCGGCGAGGTGATCGCGTCCACCTTCGACCGTCCGCCCGCCGAGCACGTCGCGGTGGCGGAACTCACCGTCGAGCGCGCGAAACGCTTGGTGGAGAAGGGCGAAGACGTCGTCCTCCTGCTCGACTCGCTGACCCGCCTCGGCCGCGCGTACAACCTTTCGACGCGCCCGTCCGGCCGCACGCTCTCCGGCGGCGTCGACGCGGCCGCGTTGCAGCCGATGAAGCGGATCGTCGGCGCCGCCCGGAACGTCGAGGGCGGCGGGTCCCTCACGATCATCGCGTCGGCCCTGGTGGAGACGGGGTCCCTGGCCGATACGGTGTTCTTCGAGGAGCTGAAGAGCACCGGCAACGCCGAACTCAAGCTGGACCGCAAAACGGCCGAGCGCCGCGTCTTCCCGGCGGTCGACGTGGCCGCCTCCGGCACCCGGCGGGAAGAACTGCTGGTGACCCCGGGCGAGCTCGCCGCGATGCGGGAGGTCCGGCGGGCGTTGCCGGGGCCGCACGCGATCGAGCAGCTGCTGGACCAGCTCCGCAAGACCGGTTCCAACGCCGAGTTCCTCCTCCGCGTGACGGGCGCGGCCCTGCCTGACGCGGCTTGAACGGTCAGCTGCGGCGACGCTCCCGCAGTTCGCCGATCACCTGCTGCCCGGCGCCCTCGGCATCCTCGACACCGGCCGGGGGTTCGCCCTGGCCGGGACGATAAAGATCATCCTCGGCCCGCCCGGGATCCGGAGTCCCGGGGCGCGCGATCTCGGGCTGCTGTTCGTCCGGCTGCGACATCCCGGCTCCTTTCATCGAGGCGGCTGGTAGGGGGTGGCCTGCGGGTAGGACGGCCGTTCGGGCCCCCGGTTCAGGGTGGCGACGAGAAACCCGAACCCGACGACGATCACGACGAGCGCACCGGCCCCGGGAGCCGCCACCCACCAGCCGAACCCACCGGCAGCCACGACCCAGGCCACGGCGAGGGTGCGCTTCGCGGTGAGCGGATACGGTTTCGGCAGTTCCCGCACGGCGGTGGCGCCGAGAACAAGCAGCCCGGCGAGGGTGACGAGCAGCACGGTCAGGTACACGGGATGTCCTCCTTCGGGGAGTCGGCCATCTGCCCGCCGACTACCCCGAACGGGCGGGCGACAAGCCGTGGCGTCGGGCACAGGGACGGCTCACCGGGCGCCGGACTTGCCCGGTTGCGCACCTGCGCGCCTCCGGCCCCGGCCTGGCTCCGGCGCGCCCGCCCGGACCGGCTTCACCCGGCCAGCCACCCGCAACCCCCACCGCGGCAAACCCTCAGGTCCCCCGGCCCGTCGCCTTCTGCAGCGCGTCGATCCGCTCGGACGCCTCCGCCTTCGTCAGACCTTCCGGCACCTCCTCGCCGGCTTCCTGCGCCAGGGTCTGCAGGTACGACTTCTGCGGCCCGGTCATCGGCTCGTCGCCGGTGGTCCAGTCGCTCGGGTCCTTCTCCGGGTTCGGTTCCACCTGGTCAGTCATCACCACTCCCATCGAGCATCGAGGAATCGAACATCTGTTCGCCTGCGACCGACTCTAGCGCAGGGGTCCGACATCCGCCGCTCACGAGCCGGCCGGGGGTGTGCTCGGGACGCCTGCCTCGTGGCCCGGGCGGCCGTGGGTGCGGCGGTCGTCCTTCATCTGCTGTTCGTGCAGGTGGCGGCGGCCTCCCGTCAACGACGTGAGCAGCTCACGCTCAAGGTCGCGGCAGGCCTTGTAGTACCCGTCGTCGTACTCCTCGACGACCTGGAACGTCCACCGATCGGGTAACACGTTGAGCCCGATCAGCTCCTCGGAGATGCGCCGCGCCCAGTCGCCGTGGCCGGCCTTCTCGAGCTGTTCCACGGCGTCGCCGAGGGCCAGGTCCGCGCTCCCGGTCAGCTGGTGGAACGAGTACAGGTGCCCGCGGGCGCGCTCGATCGTCTCGAGCGCCTCGGTGACCTTGCCGACGGCTTCGACGGTGGCGGCGTCAGGGTTCTCGTCCATGCGCGGAAAGTGCCCCGTTCCGCGATTTCTACACCTCGCGGAACGGGGCACCGGCCGGACCTCACGCCGTGGGCCGCGTGGCTCCCGCGTACTGGCTCAGCAGGGGCGAGATCTTGACGACGTCGCCGCTCGTCGGCGCGTGCACCATCTTGCCGTCGCCGATGTACATGCCGATGTGGGACACGGGGGAGTAGTAGGCGACCAGGTCGCCCGGCTGCAGCTGGTCCCGCGACACCGGGGTGCCGAAGCCGGCCTGCGCCGAGGACGTCCGCGGCAGGCTGATGCCCGCCTGCTTGTACGCCCACTGCATGAGGCCCGAGCAGTCGAACGTGCTCGGCCCGGTGGCGCCCCAGACGTAGGCGCTGCCGAGCTTGCTCAGCGCCGCGTTGACCGCGGCCTGTGCGGCCGCGGTGGGCGCCTTGACGTTCGGTGCCGCGCCGCCGGTGTCCTTCTGCGCGGCCTTGTCCGCGCTGCTGAGGTTCCGGCTCTGCGCCTCGATCTGGTCGATCTGCGCCTGGAGGTTCTTCTTCTTGCCCTCGATGTCCGCCGCCAGCTTCGCCGCCGCGTCGCGCGCGTCCTGCGCCCGATTCGCCGCGTCGGCCGCCGCCTTCTCCGCCGCCGTGGCCTTGTCCGCGGCTCCGGTGAGGTTGTCCATCGCGGCGTTCTTGTCGGTCGCGATCACCTCGAGCGCCGCCGACCGGTCCAGGAACTCCTGAGTGGACGTTCCGGCCAGCAGCGCCGACAGCTTGTTCATCTGGACGCCGCCGGTGAACGACGCGCCGGCGAACTTGTCCACTTCGGACTGGTACTTCCGCTTCGCGTCGATCGCCTGGGCACCGGCGTTCTTCGCGGCGGTCAGGTCGGCGTCGGCCTTGTCGAGCTGGCCCTGCTTGGCGGTCAGGTCGTCCTGCGCGCGCAGCAGGTCTTCGTTGAGCTTTTCCGCCTGTGCTGCGAGATCGCGGTACCTGGCGAGGGCGTCCGACCCGGTGGGCGGGGCCTGGAGGACGGGGACGGGGGCGGCGGTGGCCGGCTGGGCCATGGTGACGACGGTGATCACCGAGGCCGCGGCGAGGGCACCTGACACCACGCGCTTGACGGGATGCGAACGCATTCTCGCGCGGGTCTCCTTTGCTGATCGGCCGCCGGCGGGTACCGGGACGGCGAGTCGGGGGCCTCGCCCGTCCCCGGGGCGCGCTCGACCGCAACAGGAAGAGCCCGCGGTGGGGTCCGGTACCCGACAGGGGGTATCGGCGGCGATCTCGCGTCGCCGTCGGGGGGACGACCGGGGGCCGCGAGATCTCGAACAGGTTACGAAACGAGCACGGCAGCGTCCAGAGGGGGGCGGTCGAAACTCTCTGTGACGCTCGATCACACGCCTGGACCAGGAGGAACCCTGACTTGTTGTGGCTGGAATTACATGCCGTCACGGCCGAATAAGGTGCGTGAATCCAGTTTGTACGTCCCTTGTATCCGGTTCGGTGATGCTCCCGGCCACACCGATTCCGATCCATGGAGGACGAGGAAGATGTTCACGAAGGCCGCCGTGCTCACGGCGCTCACCGCCGCGACGTTCGCCGTGGCCGCACCGGCCCAGGCCGAGACCGCGGCCACGACGGCGCTGCCCACGGCCAATATGGAGGCCGTGCTGAAGGCGGCCCAGATCGACCCGCGCCGCGCCGACGACACCCAGACCCCGGGTGCCCACGACAGCGTGCTGCTCGTCGAGCAGGCGTTGCAGGCGAAGGGGCTGCTCGACAGCCAGTACGTCGACGGGTACTTCGGCACCACCACGATCTCGGCGTACTCGCAGTACCAGAAGTCCCTGGGCTACAGCGGACTCGACGCGTCCGGCCTGCCGGGCAAGACGTCGCTGGAGAAGCTGGGCGAAGGCCGGTACACGGTCACCAACGCGGTTTCCGCCGGCAGCCAGGTGACCTACCACGGCAAGACCCTCAACACCCGCACCAAGGCGATGCTCGTTGCGGCGGAAGGAAAAGTGGGCTTCCAGGTCACCCTGACGCAGGGTTCGTACAACCCCGGTGGCGTCGACGCCTCGGCCGGGACGCACGACGGCGGCGGCGCGATGGACATCTCGGTGTCCGGCATGTCCTCGACCAACCGCACCAACCTGCTGAAGGCGCTGCGCAACGTCGGGTTCGCGGCCTGGTACCGCACGCCGGCGCAGGGTTTCGAGTACCACATCCACGCCATGGCCATCTCCGACCCGGACCTGTCCTCGGGGGCCCAGCACCAGACCGGCGACTACTACCTGGGCATGAACGGCCTGGCCGGCCGCGGCGCCGACGACGGCCCGCAGGTCGCGAAGGTGACGTGGGAGGAGTACCAGCGCGGCTGATGCCGGGCGCGCGCCCGGCCGTGGTGGCACGGCCGGGCGCACCGGTGGTTTGATCGAAGGACCAACGACTTGGGGGTGCTTCGATGCCGCAGAAGGCGTTCCGGTTCGGCGTGGTCGCGGGCGCGACCGAAGGTGGCGCGAAATGGCTCGCCACCGCCCGCCGGGCCGAGGAACTCGGCTATTCGACGCTGCTGTGCCCGGACAACCTGAACATGCCGACGCCGACCGCCGCCCTCGCGGCCGCCGCGGCGGCGACGACCGGCCTGCGCGTCGGCTCGTTCGTCCTGGCCAGCCCGTTGCGCACGGCGCGGGCGGCGGCCTGGGAGGCGCACAGCCTGAGCGTCGTCACGGACGGCCGGTTCGAGCTCGGCCTGGGCACCGGGCGGCCGGAAATGCGGCAGCAGGCCGGGGAACTCGGCCTGCCCTACGGTTCCGGGCAGGAGCGGCTCGACGCGATTTCCGAGACGATCGACCACGTCCGCCGGCTCGACGGCGACGGGCACACGCCGGTGATGATCGCCGCGGGCGGGCCGAAGGTGCGCCGCCTGGCCGGGCTGAAGGCCGACATCGTCACCCTCGCCGGCGGCGTGCTGACCACCCGGGAGGAAATGTCCGGCCACGTCGAAGAAATCCGGTCGGCCGCCGGTGACCGCGAGATCGAGCTCGCGATGAACATCTGGGTCGTCGGCGAGCGGGTGCCGCCGTGGATCCGCGGTTTCATCGGCGTCGACGCCGAAACGCTGATCGAGCACGACTCCCTCGGCCTGCTCCGCGGCAGCGTCGACGACATGGTGGCGGAGCTGGAACGGCGCCGCGAGGAACAGGGCGTGTCCTACTTCAGCGTCAACGGCGCTTTCCTTGAGGAATTCGCTCCGGTGGTGGAGCGGCTGTCGGGGAAGTGAGCGTCGAGGGGTCGGTGTTGGCGCCGCAGAGCACGACGGCGACCCGTTCGCCCGGCGCGGGCCGGTAGGCGCCGGAGAGCAGGGCGGCGAACGCCGTCGCGCCACCGGGTTCGACGGCGAGGCGGTAGCGGTCCCACAGCGCCGTCCTCGCCTCGAGGATCGCGGTGTCGTCCACCAGCACCGAACCCGCGTTCGTGCGGGTGGCGACGGCGAAGGCGATGTCGCCGAGCCGGGAGGCGCCCAGCGAGTCGGCGGCGACGCCCGAGACCTCGACCGTCGCCGGCGCGCCCGCGGCCAGCGCCGAATGCAGCGTCGGGATCGTGCGCGGCTCGACGCCGACCACCCGCGCCCGGCCCTCGACCGCGGCGGCGACGCCGGCCAGCAGCCCGCCGCCGCCGACCGCGACGAGCACGGTGTCCAGGCCGCCGGCCTGGTCCAGCAGCTCGAGGCCGAGGGTGCCCTGCCCGGCGCAGATGTCCGGCTGGTCGTAGGCGTGGCAGAACAGGGCGCCGGAGTCCGCGGCGGCCTTCACGGCCGCGTCGTAGGCATCGGCGTACTTCTCGCCCACCAGCTCCACCGCCGCGCCGAGCTGCCGCAGCTTCGCGACTTTCACGGCGGGCGCGGTCGCCGGGACGTAGACGTGCGCCGGGAGGCCGAATTCGCGGGCGGCGTGGGCGACGGCGAGCCCGGCGTTGCCGCCCGAAGCGGTCACGACGCCGGTCTGCTCGCCGGCGGCGAGGATCCGGTTGAAGGCGCCCCGGGCCTTGAACGACCCGGTGTGCTGCAGGTGCTCGAGCTTGAACCACAGGCCGTCGTCGGCGAACACCGGCGTCCGGCGGACCCGGCCCTCGATGCGCGCGGCCGCCCGGGCCACGTCCGCAGTGCTGATCATGGCTCCAGCATGCGCGCGGGCCGCCGTAAGCACCAGCGACGTCTCCTATGCTGGCATTAGCGACGCTTACGGCTGGAGGTCCCCGTGCTCGACGCCCACCGGCTGGCCGTGCTGGCCGAGGTCGCGCACGCGGGCTCGATCGCCGCGGCCGCCCAGCGGCTTTCCTTCACGCCGTCCGCCGTTTCGCAGCAGCTGGCCAAGCTGGAGCGGGACGCCGGCGCCCGGCTGCTGCACCGCCACCCGCGCGGGGTCACCCTCACCACGGCCGGGGAGGAGCTGCTCGTCCACGCCGAGGCGATCGTCGGCGAGCTGCGGGCGGCCGAGCGGACGGTCCGTGCCCTGCTCGAGGAGGAACTCACCGTCGGCACGTTCGCGAGCGCGGGCATGACCCTGGTGCCCGCCGCGCTCGCCGGTTTCCGCCGCGACCACCCCGGCGTGGCGCTGCGGCTGCTGGACCTGGAGCCGCCCGACGGCTACGGCCTGGTCAGCTCGCGCGACCTCGACCTGCTGATCACCCACCGCTATCCCGGCGCCCCGCTGCCCGAGCCGCGCGGCCTGGAGCGGACGCTGTTGCGTTCGGAGCGGTTCCGGCTGATCCTGCCGAAGGGGCACGCGAAGGCGGGCGCCCGCCGGCTCACCCTGAGTGCCCTGGCCGGGGAGGACTGGATCTCCGGCAGCCCGGGCGTGCCCAACCGAGCCTGCCTGGAGCAGCTGGCCGACGCCGCCGGCGTCCGGCTGCGGGTGGCCTACGAGACGCGGGACTACCAGGTGATCCTGGCGCTGGTGGAGGCCGGGCTGGGCGTCGCGTTCGTGCCGGAGGGCGTGCTCGAGCGGGTGGCGCCGGACCGCGTCGAGGTGCGTGACGCGGCGGACGCGCGGCCGGCGCGGGAGATCTTCGTGGTGCACTACCGGCGGCCGGGGAAGCTGGTGACGGAGATGGTGGCCCGGCTCAGCCGTCCGCAGTAGCTCCGCCGGCGGCCGGGAACTGGATGGGGCTCAGCAGGTAGCGGACGCGGTCCGCGGTGGGCTCGTGGCCCATCCGGCGCACGATCACCTCCCGCAGCTCGCCGATCATCTCGGCCAGTTCGGCGCGGCTGAGCCACAGCGCGTGCTGCCGGTAGCCGACGAGGTCGGCGGCCGGGTCGGCGTCCTCGCGGTCGAGGTAGGCGTTGAACTCCGCGATGAGCGCGGCCATCGCGGTCGCGAACACGTGCCGGTGGTCCTCTTTGGACACCGACGCCGCGGTGGCTTCATCGACCACCGCGCGTTCCCGGCGCAGGCGGTAGCGCCGCTCGACGGCGCCGTGCACCCGCTGCTCGCCCTCGACCTCGAGGATCCCGCCGTCGGCGAGCACGCCGACGTGCCGGTACACGGTCGCCTTCGAGACGTCCGGCAGGCGTTCGCACAGCTCGGACGTGGTGCGGGTCTGGCCGCCCGCCATCGCGTGCACGATCCGCAGCCGCACCGGGTGCACCAGCAGGTTCAGGGAATCCACCCCGCGATGTTCTCACGTGTGATACCGTTCTCAAAATTGAGAACGCAAACGGAGGGGAACCATGCCCGTCACCGAACCGCCGCGCGGCCGGACCTACGACGTCGCCGGGCGCAAGCTGCTGCTGGACCGCGCGGGCACCGGCGGTCCGCCCGTCGTGCTGCTGCCGGGAGCCGGGCTCGTCGGACTGGACTACCTGAACGTCCACACCGCGGCCGCGGAGTTCACGACGAGCGTGCTCTACGACCGCGCCGGCACGGGCTGGAGCGACCCGGTCGCGTTGCCGCGCACGGCGGCCGAAGTGGCGACGGAACTGCGGGATCTCCTGCGTGCCGCCGGCGTCGAAGGGCCCTACGTGCTCGCCGCGCACTCCCTCGGCGCGGCCTACGCCCGGCGGTTCACCCAGCTGTTCCCGGCCGACGTCGCCGGCTTGCTCCTGCTGGATCCGGGACACGAAGACCTCTTCGCCCACCTGCCGGCGGAAGCGGCCGAGCTGAACGAACGGATGAAGCAGGGCGCGGCCGAAATGCCGGACCTGACCGGGGACCAGCTCCGGACCGCGCGGGCGCAGTACGCGGAGCTGTTCGCGAAGTGGCCCTCCGACGTGCGGGAACCGCTGGTCGAGCACCACCTGGCCACCTGGCGGACGGCGCTCGGCGAGACGAAGAACGAGGACGACGTCCACGCCGAACTGCGGGCCGGCGGCGGGCTCCCGGACGTGCCGCTGATCGTGCTCACCGCGATGGGCCGCAACCCGTACTGGTCCCAGTTCGGCTCCGAGGAGCTCATCGCGGCGGCGCAGCGCGGGATCCGCGACCTGCACGCGTCGATCGCGGCCGCCGTGCCGCGGGGTGAGCACCGCGTGCTCGACGACGCCGCGCACCAGTTCCTGCACATCCAGCGCGAAGACGCGGTCGTGCAGGCGATCCGCGACCTCAGCTGACCGGCCGGCCGCCTTCGAACCGGGTCGAGGCCGTGCGCAGCGCGTCCAGGCACGCCCGCACCGCGCCGGTCTCCTCCTCGCCCGCCCGGCAGATCGCGTGGATCGTCCGGGTCAGCGCAGGGCGCGTGGTCAGGATGCGGACTCCGTCGGGGATGCGGTCGCGGGCCAGGCGCGGCACCAGCGCCGCGCCGACGTTGCCCGCCACCAGGGCCAGCTGGGTCGGGTAGCCGCCGACCGCGCAGCTGATCCGGGGCTCCAGGCCCTGCTTGCGCAGCACCTGCACCAGCCACTCGTGGCAGCCGGACCCGGCGGTCCAGCCGATCCACGGCAGGTCGTCCACTTCGGACAGATCGACGGTCCGGCGGCGGGCCAGCCGGTGCCCGGCGGGCAGGGCGAGGTCGGCGACGTCGGCGAACAGCGCGGTGGCCGTGGCCGACGGCGGGATCGCGGTGGGGCGGTCGGCCCAGCTCTCCACGACGGCGACGTCGAGGTCGCCGGACACGACCCGGGGGATCGTCTGCTCCGCCTCGCCCTCGTGCAGGGTCACCGCCAGCCGCGGGTGCTGCGCGGCCAGGGTGGCCAGCGCGGGCGGCAGCAGCGCGTGCACCGTCGTCGGGATCGCGCCGACCCGCAGCGGCCCGATGACGTCCTCGCGCAGCAGCTCCAGGTCCGCCTTCGCCTCGGCGACCTGCGCGAGGATCCGCTCGGCGTGCCCGGCCAGCACCTGGCCCGCCTTCGTCAGCCGGACGCCGCGGCCGCGCGGCTCCAGCAGCGGCTGACCTGCTTCGCGTTCCAGTTTCGCCAGCTGCTGCGACACGCCGGACGGTGTCACGTGGAGGGACGCGGCCGCCGCGGCGACCGAGCCCTGGGTGGCGACGGCGTGCAGCGCCCGCATCCGCTCGAGTCCGAACACGGTAGCGATCCTACCGAAATCCGCGCAGAAACATTCGCTTGTCCTTGACAGTTGCCGCGCGCACGCTGGAGCCGTGACCACGACCGCCTCCCGGCCCGCCCGGACGTTCACCGGCCGCCTCGACCCGCGGCTGCTCGCCGCGCTCGGCAGTTTCTGCATCGCGCTGTCGTCGGTCTTCATCAAGTTCTCGCACGCCAGCGGCAGCACGAGCGCGTTCTGGCGCTGCCTGCTCGCCCTGCCGGTGCTGCTCCTGCTGGCCCGGCGGGAACGGCGGCAGGCCGGCCCGGCGCCGCGCCGCCGGGTGCTGCTCCCGCTGCTGGCCGGGACCGGCCTCGGGCTGGACTTCGTGCTGTGGGGCGAGGCGATCCCGCGGGTCGGCGCCGGCATCGCGACGGTGCTGCTCGCCGTGCAGGTGGTGATCGTGCCGCTGCTGGCGTTCGCGTTCCTGGGCGAGCGGCCGGCCAGGCGGTTCCTCGCCGCGGCGCCCGTGCTCATCGGCGGCATCGTGCTGGCCGGCGGGTTCGCCGGCACCGGCTCGTTCGGCCCGGATCCGGTGACCGGAGCCGTCGCCGCACTGCTCGCGGGCGCCGGGTACGCCCTCTACCTGTTCCTGATCCGGCTCACCGGCGGCACCGGCACGCAGGCGCACTCGCTGGTGCTGGCGACGGTGTCCGCGGGCGCGGTCGCCGTGGTGCTCGGCCTCCCGACCGGCACGCTCGACCTGACGCCCGGCTGGCCGGCGTTCGGCTGGCTGGTCGCGCTCGCCGGGATCGGCCAGCTGGCGGGCTGGCTGCTCATCTCCGCCGCGCTGCCGCGGATGTCGGCCACCACCGGGGCGACGCTGATGCTGCTGCAGCCGGTCGGCGCGGTGCTGCTGGGCATCGTCCTGCTCGGCGAGACGCCCGGGTGGGCGCAGCTGATCGGCTGCGCCGGGGTGGTCGCGGCGGTCTGCTTCGCCGGCGGCGGAAGATCTGCGCGCGAAGGCCGTCCCGGCTAACGTCGCGGGCATGCGGGTGCTGGTGGCCGGGGCGTCGGGGTTCGTCGGCGGCCGGTTGTGCCCGGCGCTGGAAGCCGCCGGCCACGAGGTCCTCGCGATGACCCGCCACCCCGCGAAGTACCGCGGCGCCGGGAAGGCCGTCCGCGGCGACGTCGCCGACGTCGGTTCCCTGCGTGACGCGCTCAAGGGCGCCGAAGCCGCGTACTACCTCGTGCATTCACTCGACAGTGCGGACTTCAAGCGCCGGGACGCCGACGCCGCGCGGGGGTTCGCCCGGGCCGCGGCCGGCGCGGGCCTGCGCCGGATCGTCTACCTCGGCGGCCTCGGGGACGACGACGATGCCCTGTCGGAACACCTGGCCAGCCGCCGCGAGGTGGAGGGGCTGCTGGGGGAGACCGGCGTGCCGGTGACGGTGCTGCGCGCCGGGATCGTGATCGGGCACGGCGGCACGTCGTGGGAGCTGACGCGCCAGCTGGTGGAGCACCTGCCGGCGATGGTCACCCCGCGCTGGGTCGGCACCCGGACGCAGCCGATCGCGGTCGCCGACGTCGTCCGCTACCTGGTCGGCGTGCTCGACCACCCGGAGGCCGCCGGTCGGACGTTCGACATCGGCGGGCCGGAGGTGCTGGCGTACCGGGACATGCTGCAGCGGGTCGCGGCGATCGAGGGCCGTCCGCTGCTGATCCTGCCGGTGCCGCTGCTGTCCCCGCGCCTGTCGTCGTACTGGCTGTCGCTCGTCACGGACATCGACGCCACGACCGGCCGCGCGCTGATCGACTCGATGACCAACGAGGTCGTCGTCCGCGACGACGCGATCCGCCGGATCGTCGAGTTCGAGCCGATGGGCTACGACGAAGCCGTCCTGCAGGCCCTGGGCGAGCGGGCCAAGAGCCGGCGGACAGGGTGAAGCCGGTCCTCGCCGCGGTGACGGCCGCCGGGTCCGGGCTTCTCGGTGCCTCGCTGGCCAGCCGCCCCGGATCCCGCCGGTTCCACCTCCTGACGGCCTCGGTGGCGGCGACCTGGCTCACCGGAGCGCGGGCGGGCGGCGGGGTGCCCCGTGGCCGCCGGGACGTCGTCCAGCCGGTGGCGGTGGGCGCGGGCGCGTTCGCGGCGTTCTACGGGTGCGCGCTGGTGGCCCGCCGCATCCCGGTGCTGCGCCGGGCGATCACCGGCGTCCTCGACCACGCCCACCGTGGCCCGACGGCTTCGGTGGCGGTGACGGCCCTGGTCACGGGCGTGGCGGAGGAGGTGTTCTTCCGCGGGACGCTGTACGACGCCCTCGGCCCGGGCAAAGCCACGGCGGCGTACGTGCTGTCGACGACGGCGACCCGGAACCCGGCGCTGGTCCTGGCGTCGGCGGTGATGGGGACGCTGTTCGCCTGGCAGCGCGGGCGGTCGGGTGGGGTGCAGGCGCCGGTGCTGACGCACGTGGTGTGGTCGGCGTTGATGCTGGCCTTCATGCCGCGGTTGTTCCCACCGGACTGACACCGGATCGACATCAGTCCCGGCGGACCCGCCGGGCTCGGTATCCGTAGCCGGCCGCGGCTCCGGAGACCACGCCGGCCGCGGCGGAGGACAACCCGGAAGCGGCCAGCCCCACGACGAGCACGCCGATGAGCAAGGCCGCGATGCCTCCGGCGACGCACAGCAGCCTGCGCATGTCCTTCGATCGTGCCCGGGAGCTCATCACCCACTTCAGGAAGGCGAACAGGTCGGCGGAACCGGTAGGGGTGCTCGGTCTGCTTTTCGACGGCTTCATGCCTCCAGAAGACTCTTCCCGGCGCGTGTTCCATAGCCGGCGGAACGAAGCCGAACGACTGCGGACTGACTCGAACGCGAGGGAACGTGCCGGAACGAACCACGTAACGTGACGGCCGGCCGGCGCGACCGGTTGGTGTGGTCGTATCCCAGACATCCACCCTGTTCGGCGATCTGGACCCGGAGCGGGTGAGCAGCGTCGCCGACTTCGCCGTCCTGCTGCGGCAGGTCCGGTCGCGCTCGGGGAAGACGTACGACGAGCTCGCCAGGTCGTCGTCGAACCGGCCGAAGTCGCTGGCCAAGTCGACCATGACCGACCTGTTCAACGGGGCCCGGCTGCCGCGGGAGCACCAGCTGGTCACCATCCTGCTCGCCTGCGGGGTGCCCCGGGAGGCACTCGGGCCGTGGCAGCGGGCCAGGGCGCGGCTGGAAACGAGTACCGTCCCGCAGGAGCTGGGGCTGGATCTGGTCGTCGTCAAGAACGATCTCGACGACTTCTCGCGCGACCTGAGCGACCGCCTCGCCGAGGCGCGCCAAGAAGTGTCGGACCTGCGACGCCGGGAGCAGGACCTCGCGGCGCGGCTGGCTCGCGAGGAGACCAAGTGCCGGCAGCTGGAAGCCGACCTGGAGCGGCTGCGCTCCGGCCGGGCCGCCTCGGGCGCAGTGGTCTCCCCCAGTGACGTCCGGCGCGAACAGGAACTGCACCTGTTGCACGACCGCGAGCGCGAACACATCGAGAACATGAAGAGCGAACTGGCGGAGATCAACCAGGCGAGACGACAGGCCGAAGAGCACGTCGAGCTCGTCGCCGCCGAGTCCAAGGACAGCGAGCACCAGCTGGGCCGTGTCGTCGACTTCATGGAACTGCACTTCACCCGGGCCGAATTCGAGCACCGCAAACGGGAGGAGCTCGAGCAGCAGCTGGAGGAGGCCCGGCGGCGGATCGCCCAGCTGCAGCGCGTCCTGGCCATGTACCAGGAACCCCTCTGACCGCGGGCCAGCCATTGTCCGGAAAGCGCGGCAACCGGACAGAATCCTTCGAAACCCGGCCGGCTCTTCCTATCCTGGAACGAACCCCGTGCGTGGAGAGGGATGTCGATGCGGACATTGCTCGTACTGCTGCTCGTGCTCGGCATCCCGGCCCCCGCGGCCGCCGCGGCCGTCTGCGTCACCTATTGCGACACCCGGGATCCGTCGCAAGCCGCGCGGGAAAGCTTTCCGCTGCCCGACAAAGTGATCAACGGCCGCGTCCTCAGGCTCCACGCCGACGACCCCGACGGGATGGCCTGGGCCAGCATCGACCAGGGCGTCCCCGGCGACGCCGTCTGGCTGGACCGCTCCTGGGACGGCGGCGCCACCTGGGACGGGCTGCTCGGCAAGGCGAGCATCCCCGGCACCTGGACCGGCACCCGCACGCTCATGTACAACCTCACCGATCCCGCCCACCACCGCCGCGGGCTGGTGCGGGCCTGCGGGGACGCGCAGGCCGTCGGCTGCACCGCCTGGATCTACCCCGACGTCTGCGACACCGCCTGCGACCGCAGCGCCCCGGCGGCCGGGGACAGCCAGCCGGTTCCGCCCACCACGCTCTTCGGCCGCACCATCCGGCTGCACTTCGACGGCCGCGGCCTGGCCTGGGCCGGCATCGAGGGTGGCGGGGCCGGGGACGAGGTCTGGCTCGACCGGTCATGGGACGCCGGCGCGAGCTGGCCCGACGGCTCGTCGCTGGGCCGGACCACCGGCACCCGCACGACAGCGTTCGCCACCCGCGACCCCCGTGGACGGCTCTACGGCGGCGCAGTGCGGGCGTGCGGGCGCGAAGCCACCCACGCCCAGGGCAGCTGCACCGCCTGGGCGCGCCCGGCGCCGACCCGCGCCGCCGGGGCGCTCGACGCCCTGATGTGGTCCTACGAGCCCTACACCGCCTGGTGGCCGTCGAGCTGGTGGAACTCCGCCGTCGCCGTCACCGCGGTCGCCGACGCCGGCGGATTCGACGCCGCCCTGGCCCGCACCTTCGACGTCAACCGCGTTGCTTTCCCCGCGGGGGCACGGAGTTCCGACCCGATCGACGGGCACTTCGTCAGCCGCGCCATCGACGACAGCGCCTGGTGGGGCCTGGCCTGGATCGCCGTCTACGACCGCACCGGCGACCCGCGCTACCTCACCGAGGCGACGACGATCGCGGACTACGTCCACGGCTTCTGGGACACCGGCACCTGCGGCGGCGGGGTCTGGTGGGACCGCGAGCGGACGTACAAGAACGCCGTCACCGCCGGGCTGTACCTGCGGCTGACCGCGTCCCTGCACCGGCGGATCGCCGGCGACACGGTCTGGGGCGCGCGAGCCCGCACGGCAGGCGACTGGTACCTCAACAGCGGCTTGGTCAACGCCGCCGGTCTGGTGAACGACGGCCTGACGGCGTCGTGCGCGAACAACGGCCAGACCGTCTGGACCTACAACCAGGGGCTCGGGATCGGCGGGCTGCTGGAACTCTGGCGCGCCACCGGCGTGCAGTCCTATTTGGACGGATCGAGGCGCCTCGCGGACGCGGCGATGGCCCGGCTCACCTCGAACGGCGTGCTCGTCGAGTCCTGCGACACCGGCACGGGTTCCTGCGACGACAACCAGAAGCAGTTCAAGGGCATCTTCATGCGGTACTTCGGCGACCTCGCCGCCGCGACGGGCTCGGCGGCCTACCGCGCGTTCGCGCAGAAGCAGGCCGACGCGCTGTGGGCGGGCGACCGGGACGGGCTCAACCGGATCGGCCAGCGCTGGACCGGCACCACGCCGAACGTGGCGGACTGGCGCACGCAGGCGTCCGGGCTCGAGGCGATCCTCGCGGCCGGCTAGCAGGGATCGGCTTCGCGGCAGGCTTCCGGTCCCGTCCTGCGGGTCGCCTGCTGCAGGAGTTCGTAGAGCGTCTCGCGCTGGTCGTCGCTGAGGGCGCTGAACACCTCGTCCTCGACCGCGGCGAGTGCGAACTCGGCCCGCGCGAGCAGCTTCGCGCCCACGTCGGTCAGTTCGACGACGTGGCGCCGCCGGTCGGCCGTCGAGCGGCGGCGTTCGACGAGGTTCTCCGCTTCCAGGTCGTTCAGCAGGCCGACGACGTTCGTGCCGTCCATCTCGAGGATCTTCGCCAGGTCCTGCTGCGAGCTTTCGCCGCGGTCGCGCAGCACCGTCAGGGCGATGAGGTGCCGCGGCCGGATGCCGAGCGGCGCCAGCACCGACTCGCTGCGCAGCCGCAGCCGGCGGGCGACGTGGTCGATCAGCGCGCCGCACCGGTGGGGCGGCTGGTTGACGACCGGCAGCGAGGGCATGTGCCCAGTATATGGGCCGAGCAATGGTCGGTGTGCTATTAATGGTTTGTCCTACACCAACGATCTATGGACGGCTAAGAACATGGCGCATCTCCTCCACATCGACTCGAGCATCCAGGGCGAGCGCTCGGTGAGCCGCCGCCTGACCGCGCGGGCCGCCGCCGCGTGGCGGGCCGCCCACCCCGAGGGCACCGTCACCTACCGCGACCTGGGCGCGGACCCGCTCCCGCACGTCGACACGGCCGGCGGTCAGGCCGGCATGGTCCCGCCCGACCAGCACACGCCGGAGCAGGCGGCGGCCTGGGCGCGGACCGTCGCGGTCGTCGAAGAGGTGAAGGCGGCCGACACCGTGCTGCTGGGCCTGCCGCTGTACAACTTCGGCGCGCCGAGCAGCGTCAAGACGTGGGTCGACCACCTCATCGCCCCGGGCCTGTCGATCGACCCCGAGACCTCCGCCGGCCTGCTCGGCGGCCGCGAGTTCGTCGTGCTGGCCAGCCGCGGGGGCGGCTACGGCGAAGGCACGCCCCGCGAAGGCTGGGACCACGCCCAGCAGTGGCTGCCCCACGGCGTCGCGCTGACCGGCCTGGAGCCGCGGTTCATCACCGCGGAACTCACCCTGGCCCCGGTCCGCCCGGCGCTGGCCGAGCTCATCCCGCTCGCCGAGGAGAGCCTCGCGGCGGCCGAACGCGCCATCGACGAGCTGTGGGTGCCCGCCCGCGTCTGACCGGTCAGGAGCCGGCGGGCGGCCCGAGGGTCAGCAGCTGCTCCAGGAACCCGCCGATGCCCCGCTCGCGGTCCACGAGGTGCACCTCGAGGATCCAGTGCGACGTCTGCCCGTTGCGGTCCGGCCGCCGCATCGGGTAGTCGCTCCCCGGCGCGATGTAGGACTCGAGGCGGTCGCCGTCGATCGTCTCGTGCGGGAACTGGCCGACCAGGTGGCCCGCGATGGTGCCGCCGAACTCCCAGCCCGCCTCCCGCGCCAGCTCCACCATGTGCGCGTACAGCTCGGCACCCGTGATGTCCGGCCGCGCGGCGAAGTACGCGCGGCCGGCGTCGAACACCACCGGCAGGGTGTCGCGCAGCCGGTGCTTGACCGGGTCGTCGCCGAGCACGTACGTCCGGCCGAAGTCCGCCTCGAACTCCTCGAAGATCGGGCCGAAGTCGGCGAACACGATGTCGTCCTCGGCGAGGACCCGGTCCGGCGGGTTCTCGCGGTACGGCTGCAGCGTGTTGACCCCCGCCCGGACGATCCGCTTGTGCCAGTACCGGCGGATGCCGAGCAGCTCACCGGCCAGGTCGCGGATCGCGTCGCTCGCCTCGGACTCCCGGACGCCGGGGGCCAGGATGCCGCGCTCGACGACCGCCGCGAACAGCTCGACGGCCTTCTCCTGCGCGTCCAGCAGCCGTGCGGCGCGTACCGTCTCGTCTTCGACCAGCTCGCCCATGGCCCCGACGGTAGCAACGCCCGGCGCGGGCGGTACCGTGCCGCGGCGGGCGGACTGGCAGACTGCGGCACGGGCCGCACCTGGGCGAGGAAGGTCAGGTTTGAGCGCGCACACCTCCCAGATGGACGACATCCGGCTCGTCGCGCAGCCCAGCGCGCTGCCGGTCACCGAGCTGTTCGTCCGCCTGATTCTCACCGACTGGTCCCTGCTGCCGATGCTGGAGCAGGTGACCGCCACCGCGAAACGCCTGGTCGGCGCCGTGGTCGACGCCAGTGACCCCAAGGCGCCGGCCTTCGTCACGCTGCGGCTGCGGCTGCGCGCCGAAGTGCTCTCGATCGAGGTCGACGACGACGTCCCCGGCCGGCCCGACACGCCGGCCCGTCCCGGCGAGCGGCTGGGCGTGTCACCCGCCGACGGCGGCGGCCGCACCACCTGGTGCGAACTGCCGCTGCCGGGCGGGATGACCGCGCGCCAGGTGCGCCTGCCGCGGCGCCAGGATCGCCGGACGCTCGTCGACGAGCCCGTTTCCGGCGACCCGGTGGCCGCCGACCCCGAGGTCCTGGAGCGCCTCCTGACCCGGCTGAGCGGCTGGTCCGGCCAGGGCTGAACCGCCTGCCCCGCGCGTCCGTGCCTCCAGGCAGGGGATGAACCGGAGGCGAGGAGGCGGCCGCCGTGCGGATCGTGATCGCGGAAGACGACGCCCTGCTGCGGGAGGGGCTGGTGCTGCTCCTGCGCAGCGAGGGCTTCGAGGTCGCCGCCGCCGTCGACCACCCCGACGACCTCGTGGCGTCGGTCGAAACCGAGGCGCCGGACCTGGCCGTCGTCGACGTCCGGATGCCGCCGACGTTCACCGACGAAGGGCTCCGCGCCGCCCTCGAAGCCCGCCGCCGCGCACCGGGGCTGGCGATCCTCGCGCTTTCGGCGTTCGTCGAAGACGGCTACGCGGGCGACCTGCTGGCCGCCGCCGGTGGCGGGGCCGGCTACCTGCTCAAGGAGCGGGTCGGCAAGCCCGGCGAGTTCCTCGACGCCCTCCGGCGCGTCGCCGCCGGCGGCACGGTCCTGGACCGGGACGTCGTGGCGGTCCAGCTGGCCCGGCCCCGGCCGGGCGACCCGGTGGCGACGTTGACCGCGCGGGAGCGCGAGGTCGTGGCGTTGCTGGCCGAAGGCCACTCGGTGCCCACGATCGGGCGGCTGCTCGGCATCGGCACCGCCGCGGCCCGGCAGCACGCCGGGGACGTCAGCACGAAGCTGCGCGTCCCCGACGGCGCGATGCTCAGCTACCTGCGGGCGTGAGGACCTCGGCCTGCCGCTCCCGGTACCGGGCCACGTTGGCCAGCTTGACGTCCTCGTAGCCGCGGACGAGGTCGGGCAGCTCGGCCAAGGCCCGCGCCCGGCCGGCGTCCCCGGCCTCCAAGGCCTGCAGGACCACCTGGCGATAGTCCTCGATCAGCTCGCGCTCGACCCGGCGCACCTCGGCACGGCCGAACGGGTCGAACCGGGTGCCGCGCAGCCGCCGCAGCGTGTGCAGCAGCCGGAACGCCGGGCGGAACCACGGGCCGAGGGCGATCTTGCGCTTCATGCCGAGCGCCCGCAGCACCGGCGGGTGCAGCCGGTAGGCGTACCGGGTGCCCACCCCGAACTGCTCCTCGAGACCGTCGGTGAACGCGGGGTCCAGCGACAGCCGGGCGACCTCGTACTCGTCCTTGTACGCCATCAGCTTGTACAGGTGCTTCGCGACGGCCTCGGTGATCTCGGTCGGCCCGTTCTCCAGCACCCGCACCCGCTCGACGAACTCCGCGTACGCGCGGGCGTAGGCCTTGTCCTGGTAGGCGACCAGGTCGGGCACCCGGATGTCGAGGAGCCGCGCCAGCTCGGAGCCGGGCTCGGCGTGCACCAGCTTCCGCGCCGCCGCAGGCTTCGCGACGGTCACGGGCACCGGGGCGGCCGCCGGGGGCTCGGCGACGAGCCGGCGGCCGTGGCGGAACGCCTGCAGGTTCGCCGCCACCCGGGTGCCGTTCAGTTCGATGGCTCGTTCGATCACCGGCGCGGGCAGCGGGATCGCGCCGGCCTGGAACGCCGCGCCGAGCTGCAGCACGTTCGCGAACTGGTCGTCGTCGAACAGCTCCTCGGCCAGGCCGCGGGCGTCCAGCGACACCGTCCGCGCCACCGCTGCCTCCAGCGGCGCGAGGACACTGCCCGGGTCCGGGAAGGACACCGTCGTGTCGACGACCATCCGGCCGGTCGGCACCTCGGTCGTGGAGACGACGGCGGTCGTGCGGGCCGGGTCGGCGACACGAAGGTTCGCCGCGTCCGCGCCGACGAGCGCGTCGCAGGCCAGGTAGAGGTCGCATTCGCCGGCGGCGAGCTTCGGCGCCTGTTCGACCGGCTCCGCCGTCACCTTGAGGTCGGAGACGACCGCGCCGCCCTTCTGGGCGAGCCCGGTCTGGTCGAGGGTGCGGACGTGCCGCCCGTCGAGCACCGCCGCCGTGGCGAGGATCTGCGTCACGGTGACGACGCCGGTCCCGCCGATCCCGGTGATCCGCACGGTGAAGTCCTTCTCCGCCGCTGTCTCCGGCGCTTCGACCGCGTCGGTGGTCAGCTCGGCGAGCTTCCGGCGGCGCTTGCGGCCGGTCGGCACCACGGTGACGAACGACGGGCAGTCGCCGGCCAGGCAGGAATAGTCGACGTTGCACGACGACTGGTGGATCGCGGTCTTGCGGCCGAACTCGGTCGCCACCGGCTGCACGGACAGGCAGTTCGACTTGGTGCCGCAGTCGCCGCAGCCTTCGCAGACGCGCTCGTTGACGACCACCCGCGTGGCGGGCGCGGTTTGCTTGCCGCGACGGCGTTTCCGGCGCTTCTCGGCCGCGCACTCCTGCTCGTGGATCAGTACGGTGACGCCCTTGATCGCGGCCAGTTCCTCCTGCGTGCGCAGGATTTCCGCGCGGTCGCGAACCTCGACACCGGGCGGCAGCTTCCGGTGCTTCGCCGGGGCGTCGCTGGTGATCACGACCCGCTTCGCGCCTTCGACGAGCAGCAGCTGGGCGACCTTTTCGACCGGCAGCCCGCCGACGGCGTCCTGGCCGCCGGTCATCGCCACGGCGGAGTTGTAGAGCAGCTTGTAGGTGATGTTGACCCCGGCGGCGACCGCCGCGCGCACGGCGAGGCTGCCGGAGTGGGTGAACGTGCCGTCGCCGATGTTCTGGACGAAGTGGTCGGCCTCGACGAACGGCGCCATGCCGATCCACTGGGTGCCTTCGCCGCCCATCTGCGTCACGCCGAGCACGGTGCCGACCTGGTCGGGCTCCATGAACAGCGCCATGGTGTGGCAGCCGATGCCGCCGCCGACGAGCGTCCCTTCCGGCACCTTCGTGGAGGAGTTGTGCGGACAGCCCGAGCAGAAGTACGGCGTCCGCGCGAGCAGCGGGACGGCGATGCGCTCGCGACGGCGCCGTCCCCGGTAGGCGTCGACCGACGGGATGCCTTCGGGCAGGACCCTGGCCAGCCCGGCGGCGATGCCGTCCGGGTCCAGCTCGCCGAGCTCGGTGAACAGCGTCCTGCCTTGGTGGTCCTTCTTGCCGATGATCCGCGGCGCGTTGCTCACGCCGTAGAGGATCTCCTTCAGCGCGGTTTCGACGAACGCGCGTTTCTCCTCGACGACGATGATGTCGTCGAGGCCGTCGGCGAACTCGCGGACGATCGCGGGTTCGAGGGGGTGGATCGCGCCGAGCTTGAGCACGCGGACGTTGTCCAGGCCCAGCGTGCGCATGGCCTGCCGGAGGTCCAGGTAGGACTTGCCGGCGGCGACGATGCCGATCCGGTCGGCCGGGCCGCGGGCGGTGATCCGGTTGATGCCGCTCGCGCGCAGGTACTCGAGGACGAGCGGGAGCCGGACGGTGAAGAGGCTGCGTTCCAGCTCGGCGAGGCTCGCGCCGAGCAGCCGTGATGTCGGCTGGTGGCGGTAGGCCCCGGCCGGTTCGGGTGGAGTCCACTGTGGACTGACGGTCGCGGTGCCGGAGGCGTCGGCGACGTTGGCGACGATCTTCAGCGACGTCCACAGCCCGCTGGCCCGCGACAGCTCGACGGCGTGCATCCCGAGGTCGAGTACGTCCTGGGCGTCGGCGGGGAAGAGCACCGGGATGGCGAGGTCGGCGAGCGCGAGCTCGGACGCGCAGGGGACGGTGGAGGACTTGGCGTTGGGATCGTCGCCGACGAGGGCGACGGCGCCGCCGCGCGGATCGGTGCCGGCCAGGTTGGCGTGCCGGAGGGCGTCGGAGGCGCGGTCGAGGCCGGGCGCCTTGCCGTACCAGAACCCGGTGACCCCCCGTTGCCCGCCGGCGGTCGCCACGAGCTGGCTGCCCATGACCGAAGTCGCGGCGAGCTCCTCGTTCAGCCCGGGCCGGTGCACGACGTCGTGCTTCTCGAGCAGGGTCGCACGGCGGCCGAGTTCGAGGTCGTAGCCGGCCAGCGGCGAGCCCTCGTAGCCGGAGACGAAGACGGCGGGATCGCCCCCGCGGGCCCGGTCGTGGCGGACGCGGTCGAACAGCAGCCGGACGAGGGCCTGCACCCCGGTCAGGTGCACGGTCCCGGCCTCCCGCAGGTAGCGGTCCTCCAGCGTGAACGTCTCCACGGCGCGGCTCCCTTCGCGTCGGTGTGCTTCGGGGGAGGGTGCGATGTGGGCCACACCGACGCAATAGGATCCGCCGTTTTGCTCCCTTCGGCGCAAACTTCGGTGCGTTGCGGCGAAATTTGCTGCCAAATTTTGCGTGTACGCTCGCGGACATGCCCGAAGAGCTGCTGGACGCGACCGACCACGAGATCCTCGCCCTCCTGCGCGAGGACGCCCGCCGGACGCTGTCCGACATAGCGGACCGGGTCACCCTGTCCACGGCGGCGGTCAAGCGCCGCATCGACCGGCTGCGCGAGACCGGGGTGATCACGGGGTTCACGGTCCAGGTCGACCACGCGAAGCTGGGCTGGGGGATCGAGGCGTTCACGGAACTGCGGTTCGTGGGCAACACGAAGGTGGCGGAGATCCTCCGGACGACAACGCGGATGCCGGAGGCCCAGGCGGTGTTCACGATCGCGGGCGACCCGGACGCGCTGGTGTGGTTGCGGGTCCGCGACATGGCCCACCTGCAGAAGACGATCGACGAGATCCGGCGGCAGCACCAGGTGACGGGGACGAAGACGTTGATCGCGCTGGAATCCTGGTCGCGTTAGCCGTGGAGGTCGTGACCCTGGCGGAGCGTCCCGATCTGGGTTCGGCGGTGTACGCCATCCCGTACCCGGCGGATTCGCCGCGGTTCATGGCGGGCAGCTTGACCAGCCTGCTCGTCCGGGGGCGGCGGGTGGCCCGGCGGTGGCCGGAGCTGGTTGTTGCCTTGCTGGATCGTGGGGTGCCGGTTGCCCGGGGCATCATGGTTCCCTTCCGCGGGCGGGAGCCTTTTCCCGCCCGCGGCTGGGACGAGGTGGCCGTCTGGGCTGCTGAGGATGCTCTTGACGGGGTTGCTCCCGATGCCGCTTGTGCGCTGGAGATCGCGGTTCATCCTGGGTATCAGCAGCGTGGCCTTTCCTCCGTGGTTCTGGCCGCGATGCGGGATGCTGTTGCTGCTGCCGGTCTTTCTTCGCTGGTAATTCCCGTTCGGCCGCCGGGCAAGGCTGCCGTTCCTCTTCTGCCGATGGCCGAGTACGCCTTCGCGGTTCGTCGGGACGGGCTGCCCGCCGATCCTTGGCTGAGGACTCATGTCCGGGCCGGTGGGCGGATCGAAGGTGTGGCTTCCTGCTCGGCCACCGTGCAGGCGCCGTTGGCTTCTTGGCGGGAGTGGACCGGGCTGGGGTTCGATCGTGAGGGTGTGGCCGTGGTTCCCGGCGCTCTTGCTCCGGTTCTTGTTTCCGTTGTGCACGACTATGCTGTTTATGTCGAAGCCAACGTCTGGGTTTCGCATCGGGTCTAGTCCCGGAGCAGAACTCCGGAAGCCCGCTCCCGCGCAAAGAACGTCTCCGGCCATTCGATCGAGTCCGGCGGCGCCTCGATCGCCGTTGCCCTTCGGCGCAGCTCCGTCAGATAGTCCGTGTCCAGCACCGCCCGGGCCGACAACGGCTCCCGCAGCAGCAGATCCGCCGGACCCTCGTACAGGTACGCATCCACCCCCGGATGCCCCCGCGTCCCCGGCGGGTACTCGCGGTTCACCGGGAAATACGTCGTCTCCAGCGCGCCGAGCCATGACCCCTGAAGCGGCACCAAGGCAGGCCACGCCCCCAGCTTCCGCTCCAGCCGCGCATTGTCCGCAGTGAACCCGCGGTGGTCCGCGATGACGTACGCCGCCCCCGGGTACTCGCGCTCGAGCTGGGCCACCGCTCCGCTGCCGCCGTCGTGGGTCAGGTGGCCCAAGCCGAACAGCATCAACGCCCTGCGCCCCTTCTGCAGCACTTGCGTCTTCACCACGGACGCGATCGAGGCGTCGCGGTCCAGGAACGGCTCCAGGTCCGCCGGTGTGTGCACCCGGCTCCAGTCGATCGGCGGGTCGGCCGCCAGCACCCGGAGCTTCCGTGCCGCCGGCAGCGTCGTGTTCACCCGGCGCACCAAAGCGAACAACTGCTCGTAGAACGTCGAAAACCCGCAGCTCGGCTGCGTCGTGTCGCGCCAGACGCGGCTGATGTCCGGCACGTCGCCGCCCCCGGTGTACGCGTCCAGCAAAGGCTGCAGACGCGCGTTGCCGCACTCCACCACGATGTCGTTCACCCGCCCTGGAAATCGCGGGTCGCGGACGAGGTCGAACACGAACGGCCCGACGTCCGGGCTGGACTTGGCCACGATCGGGTGGGTGTCGAACGCCGCGAGCAGAGCACCCGCCGGGTCCGGGCGGGCGGGTGGCTGGCCGGTGGCCGGGGCCGCGAACAACGTGAGAGCCGCGATCACGGCCAAGAAGAGTCGCATCAGCTTGTTTCCCCATTGTCTTAAGACAGTAAGACAGCGAGGGCAGCATCCCGGGCGGGCCCCGGCATTGTCAAGGGCGGGTCAGTGGCGGAACGCCTCCGCCAGCCACCACGATCCGCCGTCGTCCGCGATCTTCGCGTCGATCACCAGCGGTTCCGCCCGCGGCCCGGCCAGCCAGTCCCGGACCGGCGTCAGGTCGGAACGGCTGCGCACCGTGACACCCGTGCAGCCGAAGCCGCGGGCGAGCGCCGCCAGGTCCGTGTCCGGGAAGCGGACCGTAGTCATGTCGGCGGCGCCGAAGTGGTGGACCTCGGCGCCGTACGCCGCGTCGTTGTACACGATCACCACCAGGGGCAGGCGCAGGCGGACCGCCGTGTCCAGTTCGGACAGTGCCATGTGGAATCCGCCGTCGCCGGTGCCCAGGACCGGGAGGCGGTCCGGGCGGGCCAGGGCCGCTCCGATCGCCGTGGCCAGGCCCAGGCCGATGCTCTGGAACGCCTGGGTGAAACAGAATCCCCGCTCGTCGGGCACCGACAGGTACGCGCTCGGGTAACCCATGAAGTTGCCCGAGTCGATCGAGACGATCCGGTCGGCCGGCAGCAGGTCGTCCAGGAGCTGGGACAACGTCCGGGGGTCAATGCGGCCGTCACCGGGCCGTTCGTCGTGCTCCACGTCGTTCCAGCGGCCGGTCGCCACCCGGGCCGCGACGTCGTCCGTGCGGTAGCCGAGCTTCCCGCCCACCAGAGACAGCACCTCCGAAGCCGTGCAGCCGACGTCACCGACCACCCCGAGGTCGATCGGGCGGTGGGCGCCCAGGGCCGCCTGCTCGACGTCGACCTGCGCCAGCTTCGCGTGCGGGCTGAGCAGCTTGCCGTGGCGGGTGGTCCACATGTTCAGCGCGCAGCCCCAGCCCACCACCAGGTCCGCGCCCACGATCAGCTCGGCCGCCACCGGGGAGGCGAACCCGCCCGAGATGCCCAGCGCGAACGGATCGTCGTGGAACAGGCCGTGCGCGACGGCGGACGTCGCCAGCAGCGCGCCGCACCGCGAAGCCAGCTGCCGCAACGGTTCGCGGCTCGCGCGGGCGCCGCGGCCCGCGATGAACACCGGCCGCGCGGCGGCCTCCAGGAGGTCCGCGAGCGCGGCCACCGAAGCCGCGTCCGGCCGGACCGGAGCCGGCCCCGGGATGTCCGGCAGCGGGACCTGCGGTGGCGCCGGTTCGGCCTGGACGTCGAGCGGCAGGTTCAGCACGACCGTCCGGCGCTGCTGCACCGCCGTCCGGAACGCCCGCACCGTGTCCGCCACCGCGCTCGCGGCCGAATGCACCCGCTCCGGCACCGCGCCGACCGCGGCGGCCAGGCCGTCCTGGTCGATGCGGAAGTTCGACAGCACCGACGCCCCCGCCGAATCGGCCGCGAGGACCACCATCGGCGTCCGGCTCTTGGCCGCCTCGGTGATCCCGGTGACGGCGTTGGTCAGACCGCAGCCCTGGTGCAGCGACAGCACCGCCACCTTGCCGCTCATCCGGGCGAACGCGTCGGCCATGCTCGCCGCGCCACCCTCGTGGCGGGCCGCGACGAACCGGACGCCGCCGGCGCGCAGCGCGTTCGTCACCTCGAAGTTGCCGCTGCCCACCACGCCGAAGGCCATGCCGGCGCCCAGCTCCGCCAGGGTCCGGCCGACCAGTTCGGCGACGTTCACCGCTCCACCAGGGCCAGCACGCGGGCGGGGCTGCCCGACCCGCCGACGATCGGCAGCGGCGAAACCACCAGCAGCACGCCGGTCGGCGGCAGCGAAGCCAGGTTCTGCAGCTGCGTCAGGCCGTGCTTGCCCGCGCCGAGCAGGAGCTCGTGGCACGGGAACATCGGCTCGAGCCCCGGCGCCTGGCCCGCGTCGGTGCCGACCGTCTCGACACCCAGCCCGGTGATCGGTGTTTCCTCGGCGAGCCAGCGGGCGCACTCCGGGGACACGCCCGGCGTGTGCGAGCCGGATTCGTCGGCGTTGAGGAACTCCGCCTGGTCGGCGCTGCGCGCATCCCATCCGGTGCGGTAGAGCAGCCAGCCGCCGTCGGGCAGCGGGCCGTGCTCGGCCGTCCAGCCGCGGACGTCGTCGACCGACAGGAGGAAGTCCGGGTCCGCGATCGCCCGGGCGGAGAAGTCGAGCACCACCGCCGGCGCCACCAGCGTCTTCAGCGGCACCTGCGAGACGTCGTGACCGTCCTTTCCGGACACCCAGTGCACCGGGACGTCCAGGTGGGTGCCGGTGTGCTCGCCGGTGTGGATGTCGTTCCAGTACCAGCGCGGGCCGCGCTCGTCGTAGCGGCTGATCTCCTCCAGCCGGAACGGGATGGTGTTGGCGAACGGCTCCGGCAGCTGCAGGATCGGCGTGCTCGAACTCAGGGGAGCGGTCAGGTCGACGATCTCGATCGTCCCGCCCGCGATCGCCTTGCTCAGCCCGTCCAGCAACGACATGCCTGCCTCCCGGTGTGTGCGTCCCGGAAGCCTATGACGAAGGGCGGGTCCTTGACAGCGGCTCGCCCGAAGGTGTTGTCTTAATGTCGTAGGACAATAGGAAGGTATCGGGTGATCGAGTTCGTCCTGGACGGCCGCTCCAGGGTCGCCACGTACATGCAGCTCGTCGTGCAGGTGAAGCAGGCGCTGCGCGTCGGCCTGCTGCGCCCCGGCGACCAGCTGCCGAAGGTACGCGAGGTGGCCCAGGCGCTGGCGATCAACCCGAACACCGTGCTCAAGGCCTACCGCGAGCTGGTGCTGGAGGGGCTCGCCGAAGGCCGGCCCGGGGTGGGCACGTTCGTCACCGGCAGCCTGGCCGGCCCGTCGCTGGCGAACCAGGCGGAGCTGCGCGACGAGCTGGTGGCCTGGCTCGGGCGCGCCGAAGCCGCGGGGATGTCCGACGACGACATCGCCGCCCTGATCGAGACCACGATGCGCGGCGCGCGGGCGCCGCAGGACCTGGCGTAGGGGAGTCGGATGGAACTCGCGGTTCAGACCCGCGGCCTGGGGAAGCGGTACGGGCGCACCTGGGCGGTGCAGGACTGCGCGCTCGAGCTGCCCGCCGGCCGGATCGCGGCCCTGGTGGGCCCGAACGGCGCGGGCAAGACGACGTTGCTGCACCTGCTCGTCGGGCTGCTGCGGCCCGACGCGGGGGAGGTGCGCGTGTTCGGCCGCGATCCGCGGGACGTGCTCGCCGACATCGGGTTCGTCGCGCAGGACACCCCGCTGTACCGGGACTTCACCGCCGCGGAGCTGGTCACCATGGGCGCCAGGCTCAACCGCCGTCGCTGGGACGCCCCGCTGGCCCGGGACCGGCTGGCCCGGCTCGGCATCCCGCCGGACAAGCCGGTGGGGAAGCTGTCCGGCGGCCAGCGCGCCCAGGTCGCCCTGGCTCTGGCGCTGGCCAAACGCCCGCGGCTGCTGCTGCTCGACGAGCCCATCGCCAGCCTGGACCCGCTGGCGCGCCGCGAATTCATGCAGACGCTGATGGGCGCGGTCGCCGAAAGCGAGACGACCGTGCTGCTGTCGTCGCACCTGCTGGCCGACCTCGAGCGCGCCTGCGACCACCTCGTCGTCCTGCAGCAGTCCCGGGTGCAGCTCACCGGCGGGGTCGACGAGCTGCTGGACACCCACTGCTCCCTCGTCGGCCCCCGGGCCGGCAGCGGGTCCATCGCCGGCGTCGCGGAGGTGGTCCGCGCGAGCCACACCGAACGCCAGTCGACGCTGCTGGTCCGCCGCGGCGACGGCCCGATCGATCCACTGTGGACGGAGCACGGAGTGACCTTGGAGGACGTGGTGCTGGCGTACCTGGCCGAAGCCGGAGCCCGCGTCCCGGCGTCCGCGTGGGAGGTGCCGGCATGATCTGGCTGACCTGGCGCCAGCACCGCAGGCAGGCGCTGTTCACCCTCGGCGCGCTGGCCGTGCTCGCCGCGATCATGGTGCCCACCGGCCTGGCGATGCACGCGAAGTACGACAGCCTCGGCCTCGCCGCCTGCCGGGCCGCGCTCGGCACCGCGCCGCTGGTCACGCAGACCGAGGCGGTGGCCCGCTGCGAAAGCCTCGGCCACCAGTTCCAGGACCAGTTCAGCGGCCTGGTGTTCGTCGCCGTCCTGTTCGTGGTCCTGCCCGTGCTGGTCGGCGTGTTCTTCGGCGCGCCGCTGGTCGCCCGCGAGGTCGAACAGGGCACTCACCGTCTCGTGTGGACACAGGGAGTCAGCCGCCTGCGGTGGGCACTGGCGAAGTTCGGCCTCGTCGGCGCGATCACCGCGGTGCTGGCCGTCGGGTACGCGCTCGGCGTGTCCTGGTGGTTCCGGCCCCTGGCCGGCGCGACCACCGGCCGGCTGGCCTACGTCACGTTCGACGTCCAGGGGGTGGTGCCGGTCGCGTACACGCTGTTCGCGCTCGCCCTCGGCGTCTTCGCCGGGACGTACTGGCGGAAAGTGCTGCCCGCCATGGCCATCTCCCTGGCCGGGTTCGCGGTGGTCCGGGTCGCGGTCGAGGTCCTGGCCCGGCCGCGGTACCTGCCGGCGCAGACCCTGTCGTTCGCCCCGACGGGCACGCAGACGCCGAACCCCGCGGCAGGGAACTGGGTGATGCAGCAAGGGGTCCGCAACGCGGCGGGGGAGCTCGTGCTGCCGGACGCGCAGATCGGCCCGTGCCCGCCCGCCGGCTGCGGAGCCGGTGGCGGCGACGTGGGCGCGGGGGCGTACAACTGGCTGGAATACCAGCCGGGGGACCGGTTCTGGCTCTTCCAGGGCATCGAGACCGGGATCTTCGTACTCCTGGCCGCCGCGCTGGTGTTCTTCGCGCTCCGTCGCCTGCGCACGATCGCCTGACCGGCGCGGGTTCTCCACCGGACGCCGCCGCGGCTTCGTGAGTTTTCCACCCCGCGGCGGCCGATCGGGTGATCTGCCGGGGTAAGCGGGGGAACCCGCCCCGGAGGGCCGGTGCACCGTCGTACAGTCACACCCGGTGAGGGAGGACAACGGTGTTTCCGCTGGGCGCGCGGGGGGTTCGGAACCGTGGCGGGTATGCCTGCTGAGTTCGTCGGGCCGGGTACTGGGCGCCGGGATGCTGCTGGGCGAAAACACCGTGCTCACTTGTGCGCACGTCGTGCAGGCACTGGAAAAGGAAGCGCTTTCGGGACAGCACCTGCGGGTCCGGTTCGTCGGCCTCGCCGGAACGCCGGAAACGCGCGCCGAGGTGCGGCCCGGCTGCTGGGTGCCGCCGTCGGCGGACCTGCGCGGTGACGTCGCGCTGCTCGACCTGGAAGAACGGTTCCCCCACGTGCCCGGTGCGCCGCTGGTCCGCCTCGGCGCCGTGCGCGACCGGGCGGTCCACACCTACGGGTTCCCGCAGGGGCACCGCAACGGCCTCTGGGTGAACGACGCCGTGCTGGCCGGGCCGTCCGGGCCGGCCGGAGAGTGGGTCCAGGTCAACTCCAAACTCCCGGGGGAGCGGGTCCGCCGCGGTTTCAGCGGCGGCGGCGTGATCGACAAGGCGACCGGCGCGGTGCTCGGCATGGTGGTCACCGAGTACACCGACGAAGAGGTCGGAACGGCGTTCATGCTCCCCGTCGAGGTGATCACCCGGCACGTGCCGGACGTGGCCCGGTGGGTGGGCGCACCCCCGCGGCTGCCGACCGGCCCGCTGATCGTGCTCGTCAGGGCGAGCGACTCGGACGTCCTCGGCTACTTCCAGGCACAGGTGCGGCGGGAACGCCGGGTATCCCGTCCGCCGGCCGCGCAGCGGGAACCCGGCGAGCGGCTCGCGGCGATCGTCGACGCCGCCGGCCGGACCGCCGAGGAGGTGGCCGACCGCGTCAAGGCCGGCATCAGCACCGAAGAGGTCCCCACCGTGCTGGCGCGCACCCCGGAGGCGGTCGCCGTCGCGGTGACCGGCATCGACGCGGCCCGCGCGCCCGAGGAGGTGCTCACCGGCGCGGTGAAACCGTTGGTGGACCAGGGAGCCACCGTCCTGGCCCAGTTCAGCGCGCCGGACTCGCCGGGCCTGAGCCTGGCCCGCCACTGGGAAAGCGAGCGGAACGCGCACGGCCTGGAGCGGCTGGCGCTGCTGGTGGAAATGGTGGAGCACGAGGAGGAACGGACGCGGGCCGTGGCCACCCGGCTGGGTGCCGACGCGGCGGTGCCCAGCCCGTCGGCGGGCCTGCACCTGCGGCTGAGCATTCTGCGGTCGGCGGGTGAGCAGACCGACCCCGGCCGGATGCGGCGCGCTCTGGCGAAGGCCGAGCGGGAAGCCGAAGCCGCGTGGCAGGAGCTCGGCCGGCTTTACGCCGAACTCGGTCCGCAGGCTGCCCTGCTCGACGAACTGCTCGGACGGCTGCGCGCCTACAACGCGAAGGCGACCAGTGAGGGCTTGAGGGAAGACGAGGAACTGGCGGATCTGTACCGCGCGGCCATGGCGGCCCTGACCACGCGGCCGGTCGACCTGGAAGCCGCGGCCGGGCTGGTCGGGCGGTACGTGGACGCGGTCCGCCTCCGGTGGGAGGGCGCGTGACGGCCGGAACGGTGTGGTGCCACGGGCAACCGGTCGGGCCGATCGGGTTCTGCGAGGTCTGCGGCCGCCGCCGGGTGCCGGCCGGGCAGCCGGCCGCCGAACCGGGCGGATCCGGCCCGGCAACCGGGAGCACCCGGCGCAGTTTCGAATTCCCGGGCGGTGACGCGGACTTCCAGTCCCTGCCGGCGATCGAGGTGCCGGACCCGGAGAAGCTCGTGCTCACCGAGCCCGACTTCCCCGAGCTGCTCCGGTTCTGCGGCCGGTGCGGTGAGCCGGTCGGCCGCGCCTACGCCGGTGAGCCGGCGTACGCCGAAGGGTTCTGCGAAAGCTGCGGCGAACGCTTTTCCTTCCTGCCCAAGCTGACGCGCGACGAGCGGATCGGCGGCCGCTACCAGGTCATCGGGTGCATCGACCACGGCGGTTTCGGCTGGATCTACCTGGCCGCCGACACCAAGCTCGGCGGCCAGCACGTCGTGCTCAAGGGCGTGATCAACAGCGGCGACGAGGTGCGGCGCGCGCAGGCGCGGGCCGAGCGGGACGTGCTCGTCGGGCTCGACCACCCCAACATCGTGCGGATCACCGACTTCGTCGAGCACGGCGACGCACCGGACACCTACCTGGTGATGGAGTACGTCGGCGGCCGGTCGCTGCAGAACCTGCTGCAGAAGGGGCCGCCGCCGCGGGTCGAGCACGTGATCGTCTACGGCCAGGCGATCCTCGCCGCCCTGGACTACCTGCACGGCGAGGGCCTGCTCTACTGCGACATGAGCCCGGCGAACGTGATCCACGGCGACAAGCGCGTCAAGGTGATCGACCTCGGCGCGGCCCGCCCGATCGACGCTCCGCCCGGCCCGAGGGTCGGGACCAAGGACTTCCAGGCGCCGTCGCACGAAATCGAACGGCACGGCCTCACCGTGCGCTCGGACCTGCACGCCGTGGGAAAGACACTCGAGGCCCTGCTCGACGGCGCGGCCGAAGAACCCCACCCGGAGCGCGTCGCCGGTGGCCTGAGCTCCCTGAACCGCGTCCTCGGCCGGGCCGTCGCGCCGTTCGAACGGCGGTTCGCCACCGCGGCCGAAATGGCGGAGCAGCTCGAGGGCGTGCGCCGGGAAATCCTGTCCCTGCGCGACGAACAGCCGCGTCCGGTGCCGTCGGCGCTGTTCGAGGACACCGCGGAACTGCTCGACGAGGGCCTCGGTGCGGTGCCCGGCCTCGACCACTGGATCACCGGCGACCACGCCGCCGACGAGCTCGACCTCGGCCTGCCGGAGGCGGCCGACGGCGCCGGACGGCTGCCGGTCCCGCGGGTCGTTCCCGACGACCCCGCGGCCGCGTTCATCGCCGCCGCGGGCGCGCCCGGGCCGCGCCGCTGGCTGGACAAGCTGCGGATGTTCGGCGAACCCTCGGCCGAGATCGCGTTCGCCCTGACCCGGGTGCAGATCGCCCTGCACGAACCCGGCGAGGCCGCCGTGGCCCTGTCCGCGGCCGAACAGCTGCTCGGCGCCGAGGCCACCCGCGACTGGCGGGCGGCCTGGCACCACGGCCTGCTGGCCCTGGCGCGCGGCAACGCCAAGGAAGCCGCCGCCAAGTTCGACGCCGTGCACGGGAGCCGGCCCGGCGAGATCGCGCCGAAGCTGGCCCTCGGGTACTGCGCCGAACTCCGCGGGGAGACCGCGCAGGCCGAGCGCTGCTACCGCTCGGTGTGGCACCGCGACCACGCCCAGGTCAGCGCCGCGTTCGGGCTGGCCCGCTGCGCGCTGCGGAACAAGGACCGCGACGCCGCGGTCGCGCTGCTCGACGTCGTCCCGCCGATCTCGCGCCACTACGACGCCGCGCGGATCGCCACCGTGCGGATCCGCGCCGGCCGCCTGCCGGCCGGGCCGCCCGGCCGCGACGACCTCGGCGACGCGGCGCGGCGGCTGCCCGAGCTCTACCTCGACCCGGAGGCCCAGGACCGGCTGGAGGCGCTCGTCCGCGAGGCCGCCCTGGCCGGGCTCGGCGGCCACGAGGGCTGGAACGGCGGCGCGCTCCTCGGCGAGCACGTCACCGAACGCGGCCTGCGGTCGCTCCTGGAGCAGTCCCTGCGCCGCCTCGCCGAACAGGCGCGGGACCGCAACGAGCACGGCCTGCTGGTCGACCTCGCGAACTCCGTCCGGCCGAAGACGAGAAGGTGATCGGATGCCCGAGCGGGACCGCCCGTCGTTCACCCTCCGGCTGGACCAGAACAAGTACCTCGCGCCCACCGGCGACCGGATGGACGTCGTGCTCACCGTGCGGGTGGGCGAGGCGGGCGCCGCCGCACCCGAGCCACCACCCACCGCCGAGCTGCTGCTGGTGGACTGCTCCAGCTCGATGGACTGGCCGCCGACGAAGATCGAGGCCGCCCGGCACGCCTGCCGGGCGGCCATCGGCTCCCTGCGCGACGGGGTGCTGTTCGGCGTGGTCGAGGGCACCGGCCGCGCGCGGCTGGTGTACCCGCCCGCGCCGCCGCTGGCGGTGGCCGGCGAGCGGACCCGGCAGGAGGCGAAGGACGCCGTCGCCAAGCTGATCGCCGGCGGCGGCACCGCGATGAGCACGTGGCTGGACCTGGCCCGGGAGCTGTTCGCGAAGACGCCGGCGGCCATCCGGCACGCCGTGCTGCTCACCGACGGCCGCAACCAGTCCGACCGCGCGGGCGCGCTGGAAGCCGCGCTCGGCCGCTGCCAGGGCGAGTTCGCCTGTGACGCCCGGGGCATCGGCGACGACTGGGACCCGCGGGACCTCGACCGCATCACGTCCGTGCTGCGGGGCAGCGCGGACGCCGTCCTGGAGGACGCCGAGCTCGCCGGGGACTTCCGGCGCCTGGTCGAGCGGGCGATGGGCCGGACCGTGCCGGACCTCCGGCTGCGGCTGACCACCATGCCCCACAGCCGGCTGCGGTTCGTCAAGCAGGTCTTCCCCACCGAGGTCGACCTGACCGCGCAGAGCCGGACCGAAGGCCGCGAGCTCGAACTGCCCACCGGCGCGTGGGGCGAGGAGCTCCGCGAGTACCACCTCTGCCTCGACGTCGCGGCGGCGGAGCTGCCCCGGTCCGAGGACCTGCTGCTCGGCACGGTCACCCTGGCCGAAGACACCGGCGCCCCGGTCGTCGAGCGGCAGGCCGTGGTGGCCTACCTGACCGACGACCTGGCGCTGTCCAGCGTGCCGGACGACCACGTCGCCCGCGTCACCGGGCAGGCCGAGCTGGGCCGCGCGGTCCGGGCCGGCTGGGAAGCCTTCGAACGCGGCGACCGCGCGGAGGCGGCGCGCGAATGGGGTACCGCGGTCCGGCTGGCGACCGAGCTGGGCAACGCGGAGATCCTCAAGCGCCTCGGCCGGCTGATCGACTTCGGCGAAGACGGCAGCGTGGCGTTCAAGGAGGGGGTGCGCCCCCGCCACGGGTTCTCCCTGGTGCTGGGGTCGACCATCTCCACCTACACCGGTGCGGCCGAACCCGGTGCGGCCGTCCCCGCCGAGGTGGCCGGTGCGCCCCGGCAGTGCGTCCACTGTGGACACAAAGCGCTGCCTTCGGCGAAGGTGTGCGGGCACTGCGGCAAGCAGTTCGAGCCCGGAGCCCCGTCGTGACGGCGACCAGCACCACCCGGCAGACTCTGTGGTGGCTGCGGATCGGCCTGATTGCCGGCAGCGTGCTGGTCCTGGGCACGGCTTTGGCGACCTTCCTCGGCGTGCGGGCCAGCATCGCCGAGGTGCGGGACCGCACCGCACCCGCGGTGCTCGAGGTCTCGCTGGCCAAGGAAGCGATCGTGGCCGCGCACGGGGCGGCGGTGACCGCGTTCGACACCCGGCAGGCGCGCCTGACCGGCCCCAGCGAGCAGTACGAGGACGAAATCGCCCGGACGAGCCAGCAGCTCACCCAGGTCGCCGAGCACAACGCGGCCGGTGCGGCAGGCAGCCAGACGCTGCGGCTGATCGAAGGGCTGCTGCCGTCGTACAACGGTTTCATCGGGCAGGCCGACGCCCATTTCCGGCAGGACGGGGGGCGGGCGCTCGCCGCCGGCGACCTGCAGAGCGCATCGGACCTGCTGACCGCGCCGGAGAACGGGATCCTCGCCCGGCTCGACGCGCTCGAGGCCGCGCAACGCGCCGCTCTCGACCAGCAGCTCGGGGCGAACTGGCTGAGCCCCGCGATCACGGTGCTCTGGGCGGTACCGCTGGTCCTGCTGCTGGCCGCGCTGCTGTGGGCCCAGCGGTTCCTCGCCCGGCGGTTCCGGCGCACCGTGAACACCGCGCTGCTGGCGGCCACGGTGGCGTGCGTGCTGCTGGGCGCGGGCACGGCCCTGCTGCTCGGCATCCAGTCCGACGCCCGGGACGGCGGTGCCGCGCTGGAGCACGCCGTCGACGCCCGGTCCGCGGCCACCACAGCCGCCGCCGGCCGGACCCGGTGGACCCTCGCCCAGGTGCTCACCGCCCAGTGCGGCATCGAGGGAGTGGCCGCGTGCGGCGAGACGGTGACCGCCTTCGCCATCGCGACACCCGTCCCGCCGGCCGCCCCGAAGACACCGCCGGGCGCCCGCGACGAAACGGCGTTGCTGGGCCCGCAGCTCGCCGAACCGGGGTGGAACGGGGCCCTCGGCTTCGGGATCCCGGTGCTGGCCGCCGGGATCGGCGTCCTCGCGGCCGCCGGCCTGCAGCCCCGGCTCGACGAATACCGGTTCCGCGTCAGGAGAGAGCCGTGATGAAGCGCTGTGCCGGCCTCGCGCTGGCCGTCGTTCTCCTGCTCTCCGGGTGTACGGCCGGGGCCGGCGTGGAGCCGGTGATCGTGCTGGGGTCGTGGACCGGCGACGAGCAGGCGGCGTTCTTGCGGGTCCTCGACGGGTTCACCCGGGAGACCGGGATTCCCACGCGCTACCAGGGCACCCGCGCGCAGAACCAGGTGCTGCGCGGGGACCTGCAGCAGGGCACCCCGCCCGACGTGGCGGTGCTGTCCAACCCGGCCGAGCTGGCGGGGTACGCGCGTTCGGGACAGCTGAAGCCGCTGACGGACGTCCTCGACGCCGACGCGACCGCGGCGTACGGCCCGCAGTGGCTGAAACTGCAGCAGCTCGGCAGCGCCACGATGTACACGGTCGTGGTGAAGGCGGATCTGAAGAGCATCGTCTGGTACGACCCGCACCGGTTCGGGGAACGCCCGCCGGACACCTTGGACGCGCTCGTGGCTGCTTCCCAGCGGCTCGCCGAGGCCGGGCAGCAGCCGTGGTGCCTCGGCATGGGGGCGCCGCCGAACTCCGGCTTCCCGGGCACCGACTGGCTCGAGGACATCCTGCTGCACCAGGCTCCGGACCAGTACGGCAAGTGGGCGGCCGACAACCTGGCCTGGACCGACGAGGCCATGCGCACCGCGTGGCAGACCTGGGGCCGGCTGGTCCTGGCCCCGGGTGCGGTCGGCGGTGGCAGCACGGCGGCCCTGCTCACCTCGTTCGCCGACGCCGGCCGGGGCCTGTTCGCCGATCCGCCCGGCTGCCTGCTGGAGCACCTCGGCTCCTTCGCCATCGGCGGCTACCTGGCGGTCCCGCGGCCGGCCGGGCCGCCGGTGCCCGACCGGGACTTCCGGTTCTTCCCGTTCCCGGGCACCGGGAAACCCGGACGCTCCGAGGTGTCGGCCGACCTCGCCGGGATGTTCCACGACACCCCGGCCGCGCGCCGGCTCATGGTCTACCTGGCCGGGGAACAGGGGCAGCGGATCTGGCCGTCCGGCGGGACGACGTTCTCGGTACACCGGCGTCTCGCCGGCCAGGACGTCTACCGCAGCGACGTGAGCCGGCAGATCGCGAAGGTCCTCGCCCAGGGCACCGCCCTGTGCTTCGACGCGTCGGATCTGATGCCCTCGGCGATGACCAGCGCGTTCTACCAGGCCGTGCTGGAGTACCTGGCCCACCCCGACCGGCTGGACGAGCTGCTCAAACAGCTGGAACAGGTGCGTCTCGGCATCGGCCGCGATCAGTGGCTCGACCTGCCGTGCTGAAAACCGTGCGGAAGAAGGAGATCCGGTGCAGGAGTTCGTGCGTTTCCCGCTCGCCGACGGCGGTTCGGTGGTCGTCGAGGTCGAGGGCGAACCCGGCCTCGAGCACGCCTCGGTTCCTTCGGGGGTGCTGCGCAAGGCGACCACGACCTTCGAGCACGCGCTGAGCGAGGTCCGGGTGGCCGCGGCCGCCGCGCTGGCGCAGTTCCGCGACCTGGGCCCGGACGAGGTCGAGCTGAAGTTCGGCGTCAAGCTCGACGCCCAGGCCGGGGCGGTGATCGCGCGCACCGGCCTGCAGGGCCAGTTCGAGGTCAAGCTGAAGTGGGTGCGCGACGGCGAACCGTCCACAGAGGACGCTGTCGCGGAGCCGGAGGAATGAGGCCCTACGGCTTGTAGCCGACGACCCCGGCGACGCACCGCGCCGAGTCGCTCAGCGGGGTGAGCCGGGGGCCGTCCGGCCACCACTCGTCGCACACCGCCATGCCCGGCCCGGCCGTCGCGTTCGGCTGGACCAGCTCGAGGCCGTCCATCAGCGCCTCGATCTCCGCGCGGGTGCGGAAGCGGCCGGCCCCGAGCGGACCCTGGACCAGGATCTGCTCGATGCGCTTGGCGATCGCGGTAAGTTCCGGCACCTCGGGGTCGAAGAAGTGCGAGAGCACCACGTACGAGCCCGACGGCAGCGCGTCGATGTAGGTGCGCATGATGTCGAAGACGCCGTCGCCCTCGCAGTGGTGCATCGTGCCCACCTGCAGCAGGGCGACCGGCTCGGTGAAGTCGATGTGGCGCAGCACCTCCTCGTGGCCCAGGACCTGCGGCGGGTCGAAGATGTCCGCCTCGACCATGTGCGTGAAGTCGTTCTCGACCAGCAGGGCCCGGCCGTGGGCGAGGACCACCGGGTCGTTGTCGACGTAGACGACCGTGTTGTCCTTGTCGATGCGCTGCACGATCTGGTGGGTGTTCTCGGCCGTCGGCAACCCCGATCCGCAGTCGAGGTACTGGTGGATCTTCGTCTGGTTCGCCAGCATCCGCAGCGCGCGGTTGTGGAACCCGCGGTTGCCACGGGCGATGTCCACCGCTTCCGGGACCGCGGTGCGGATCTTGTCCATCACCACGCGGTCGACTTCGTAGAAGTTGTTGCCGCCGAGGAACCCGTCGTAGATCCGCGCGATGCTCGGCCGAGCGGGGTCCACCCCCACCGGTGTCTGGCTCGGGGACAGCGTGGACGGGACGTCGGACATGGCGACCTCGCAGGACTTCGGCGGGCTGCGTTGCGCCACCCAGCGTAGTAGGCCGCGTCCTGCGGGTGAACCCGGCCCGGTCAGCCGCTGGGGCGGAGCCGCTGGCCGGGGATGTCGGCGGCGCGCTGGGCGCGTTCGCGGCGCAGCCGCTCGAGGTGCTGGTCGATCCGCCGGTCGAGGTCGCGCGCGGCCTCGGACAGGTCCGTCGGGTCGCGACGGGACGCCGGGCGCCCGGTGGCCGCCCCCGTGTCCACTTCGTCCCCTGCCCTGTCCACTACCGCACCTCCCGGATCGGCCTGGCCCCCGCTCCTGGCGTTACTGCCCCATCGGGGGCTTGCCAAAACACTGCTCCGCGTGAACCGCGGCACGCCGCCGTCCGGTGGACCCGCGGGAAAAGCCCTGGTCACAATTTTGACCAGGTGGTAGAAATTGGGCAGCCGTGGCGGACGACCCGCCACCGGGAACTGGAGGAGCTGGGGATGAGCCTGCCTTCCGTACAGCTGTATTCGGTCCGCGACGCCTTCGCGGCCGACCCCGCCGGCACCCTGCGGCGGCTCGCCGAGATCGGCTTCACCCAGGTGGAGCCGTACGGCGTCGTCGAGAACGTCGACGCGCTGCGAGACGGCCTTCCGTCGAACGGCCTGACCGCCCCGACCGCGCACGCGCGCCTGCTCGGCGCCGACCAGCAGGCCGTGTTCGCCGCGGCGGCCGAGCTCGGCATCGGCCTGGTCATCGATCCGCTGGTGCCGCCCGAGCAGTGGCAGGACCCGGCCGACATCGCCGCCACGGCGGAGGCGCTCAACGCCGCCGCCAAGCTCGCGGCCGAGCACGGCGTGCGCGTCGGCTACCACAACCACTGGTGGGAGCTGCAGTCCCGGATCGACGGGCGCAGCGCGTTCGAAGTGTTCGCCGAACAGCTCGACCCGGCGGTCGCGCTGGAGGTCGACACGTACTGGGCCACCGCGGGCGGCGAGGACGCGCCCGCCCTGCTCCGGCGGCTCGGTGACCGGGTGCGGGCCATCCACGTCAAGGACGGCGGCCTCGCCACCGACGCCACCGGCCAGGTGCCGGCCGGGCAGGGGCGGGTGCCGGTCGCGGACGTGCTCGCCGCCGCGCCGGACGCCTTGCGGGTGGTGGAGTTCGACGCCTTCGACGGTGATCTCTTCGCGGCCATCGCCGCCAGCCACGCCTTCCTGACCGGCGCCGGCCGGTGAGCGGCGGGCCGGTCGGCGTCGGGATCGTCGGCGCCGGCGTGATCAGCGGCACCTACCTCGAGAACCTGACCAGCTTCCCGGACGTCGACGTGCGGTGGGTCGCCGACCTCGACACCGGGCGGGCGGCGGCCCGCGCGGCCGAGTACGGCGTCCCGCGTTCGGGCACGGTGGCCGGGCTGCTGGACGACCCGGACGTCGAGATCGTGGTCAACCTGACCGTGCCGGTCGCGCACGTCGAGATCGGGCTCGCCGCGCTGGAGGCGGGCAAGCACGTGTGGGCGGAGAAGCCACTGGCCCTGGACCGCCAGACCGGCCGCAAGCTGCTGGATCGCGCACGGGAGAAGAACCTGCGCGTGGCCAGCGCCCCCGACACCGTGCTCGGTGCCGCGTGGCAGACCGCGCGGCGGGCCGTCGACGCGGGCCGGATCGGCCGTCCGCTGACCGCGCTGGCGCTGTTCCAGGTGCCCGGCCCGGAGGTGTGGCACCCGGCGCCGGAGTTCTACTTCCAGGCCGGCGGCGGCCCGCTGCTCGACATGGGCCCGTACCACCTGACGGCGCTGGTGCACCTGCTCGGCCCGATCCGCCGGGTCACCGCGGCCGGCGCCCGGGCACGCGACACCCGGGTCATCGGGGCCGGCCCGCGGGCTGGCACGGAGTTCCCCGTCTCGGTGACCACCACGGTGACCGCGCTCGTCGAGTTCGAAAGCGCTTCCGCGCAGGTGGTGCTGAGCTTCGACTCGGCGCTCAGGCGGCCCGCGCTGGTCGAGCTGACCGGCACGCTCGGCACGGCCGTGCTGCCGGACCCCAACCGGTTCGACGAGCCGACCCGGCTGCACCTGCTCGGCCACGACGAGCCGGAAGAGCTGCCGGCGCAGGGACACGCGGCTTCGCGCGGCACCGGCACGCTGGAGCTGGCGCGGGCGATCCGGGCCGGGGTGCCCGAACGCGCGTCCGGTGAGCTGGCCTACCACGTGCTCGACGCGATGCTGGCCATCGACGAGTCGCTGACCCACGGGCAGAGCGTGGACGTCGCCGGCACGGTCGAGGTCCCGCCGGCCCTGCCGGTGGGCTGGGACCCGTACGCGAAGACCCTCTAGAGCGGGACGGTGAGCAGGTTCTGCAGGTAGAAGCGCAGCGAGCCGACCAGGTCGACGTCGCCCGGGACGGTCAGCCACTGCACCTGCAAGCCGTCCATCAGGGCGATGAACGTCAGGGCCGCCAGCCCGGGCTCGACGCCCGCGCGCAGTTCGCCGCGGGCGGCGAGGGCGTCGAACGACTCGTGGACGCCGTCGCGGGCGGCCCGGTAGTGGCGCACGAAGTACTCGTGCGCCGGGTGGTCCGGGGCGACCGCTTCGGCGGCGAGCCGGGAGTAGAGGTCGACGATTCCGGGGTGGCGGACGTTGTGCTCGGCGAGCGCGACGAAGTGGCGCAGGACTTCGAGCCCGGGCGGCACGGTGAGTTGCTCGCGTTCGGAGTCCTCGGCGTCCCGGCGTTCGAGCACGGCGGCGAGCAGGGCCTCCTTGGTGGGGAAGTAGTAGAGGAGGCCGGCGTGCGAGATCCCGACGCGCTTGGCGATCTCCCTCAGCGACGAGCTGTGGTAGCCGAGCTCGCCGTATGCCGCGGCCGCCGCCGTGATGATGTCTTCGCGGCGGATCCGGCCCTTCAGGTAGCCCCCGGTCACGGGGTCGCGGTGGTCTCGGCGGCGTGCACGGCCCCATCATGCCGCAGCGGGATTTCGCACATTCGACGTGAGCGGACGAACAAAGTGGTTGTGCGAATGCGGGCGGCTTGCGAACATCACGGCGTGAAGAGCGCGGAACGGCAACGGGTCATCGTGGAGCGGCTGCGCGACGCCGACCAGGTCGGCGTCGCCGAGCTGGCCGAAGCGACCGGCGCCTCGGAGATGACGGTCCGCCGCGACCTCGACCAGCTGGCGTCCCGGGGCGTGCTGCGGCGGGTGCACGGCGGCGCGGTCCCGGCCTCGCCGTCGGGGATCGAGCCGCCGTTCGCGGCGCGGGCGACGGCCGCGATCGCGGCGAAGCGGGCCATCGCCGCCGCGGCGGCCGAGCTGATCCGCGACGGCGAAACGGTCGTCCTCGACAGCGGTACCACGGCGCTGGAGCTGGCGCGGCTGCTGCGCGGGCGCCCGGTCACCGTGATGCCGCTGTCCCTGCACGCGGTCCGGGAACTGGCCGAGGACCCCGGCGTCCGGTTGCTGCTGCCCGGCGGCGAACCGCGGCCGGGGGAGCAGGCCCTGGTGGGGCCGCTGACGCTCGCGTCGCTGCGGGCGCTGCGGTTCGACGTCGCCGTGCTGAGCCCCTGCGCGTTCGGGCTGGACGCCGGGCTCACCGCCTTCGACCTCGGTGACGCCGAGGTCAAGCAGGCCGCCCTCGACGTCGCGGCCCGCGCGATCGTGCTCGCCGACGGCGCCAAGTGGGGCCGCGCCGCGCTCGCCCACGTCTGCCCGGCCGACCGCGCCGATGTAGTGATCACCGACCCGGGAGCGCCCGAGGACCAGCGTGCCGCGCTGGCCGACCGCGGCGTCCTCGTGCACGTCGCCGTTCCCTTGGAGAGCCGATGACCGTCCTGCCCCGCCCGCGTGCCGCCCGGTTCGCGACCTTCATGTTCTTCGGCCTCAACGGCTTCGCGATGGGCATGTGGGTGGTGCACATCCCGAACGTCGAGCGCGCGACGGGCATCTCGCACAGCACGCTGGGCGCGCTGCTGCTGGTGCTCGGCGGCGCGGCGTTCGCCGGCATGCAGGTGGCCGGCCCGCTCGTCGACCGGCTCGGGCACCGGCGGATGGTCCCGGCGGCCGGGATCCTGATGGGCCTCGCGGTGTGCGCGCCCGGGTTCGCGAACTCGTGGTGGGCCCTGGGCCTGTCGCTGGCCTTCTTCGGCTTCGGCAACGGCGCGATCGACGTCGGGATGAACTCCCACGCGGTCGTGGTGGAGCGGGCCTACCCGCGCCCGATCATGGCGGCCTTCCACGCGATGTGGTCGATCGGCGGCGCGATCGCCGCGGTCATCGGCGCGGCGACGCTCGGTGCGGGCGTCCCCACCGGCGTCACGCTCACCGGCACCGGCCTGCTGTGCGTGCTGCTTTCCGTGCTGTCGGCGCGGTTCCTGATGGAGCCGGCCGAGGCACCGGCCGCCGCTTCCGTTGCCGACGCCGCCGCGCCGGCCGTCGCGCGCCGCACGCCGGGCCGCCTGGTCTGGCTGCTCGGTCTGCTGGCGCTGGCATTGATGCTGTCGGAGGGCGTGGCGAACGACTGGGCCGCACTGCACATGGAGAAGGTGCTGGGCACTTCGGCGTCGACGGCGGCGCTGGCCTACGGCGCGTTCGCGGTGGCGATGACGACCGGCCGGTTCCTGACCGACCGCGTCGCGGCCTGGGCGGGCCCGGCGGCGATCGTCCGCTACGGCGCGCTGCTGGCGGCGATCGGCCTGACGACGGCCGCCGCGGCCCCGTGGGTGCCGGTGTCCCTGATCGGCTGGGCGGTGTTCGGGCTGGGCCTGTCGGGCGGCGTCCCGCAGCTGTTCACCGCGGCGGGCAACCTGGACACCCGGGCGTCGGGCGCGTTGATGGCCCGGGTGGTCGGCCTCGGGTACGTCGGGCTGCTGGCGGGCCCGGCGCTGATCGGCGGGCTGACGCGGTGGATGCCGCTGAACGTCACCTTCGCGGTGCCGGTGGTGCTGTGCGTGCTCGCGGCGGCGTTCGCCGGCGTGCTGACCCCGGAACCGGAACCGGCGGAGCAGCCCGTCGGCTGACCTCCGCTATCGGTGGTGGGCCACGGTCTCGTGCGCCCGGTCCGCGCCGGTGGCCGGTTCGGTGTGGATCACCACCGCGGTCAGCCGCGGGATCGTGTGCAGCAGGCGGTGTTCCACCTCGTGCGCCAGCGCGTGCGCGGCCTCGACGGTCAGGTCCGCGGCGACCGTCACCGCCAGCTCGGCCCGCAGGTGGTGCCCGATCCAGCGCATCCGCAGGTCCCGCGCGCCGAGCACGCCGCCGACCGTGCGAGCCGTGCGTTCGGCCAGCTCGACCGACGCCGGGTCGACGGCGTCCAGCAGCCGCCGGAACACCTCCTTCGCCGCGTCGCGCAGGACGAACAGGATCGCCACCGTGATGCCGAGCCCGACGATCGGGTCGGCGGCCGGGAAACCGAACGCCACCCCGGCCGCTCCGGCGACCACGGCCAGCGACGTGAAGCCGTCCGTGCGCGCGTGCAGCCCGTCGGCGACCAGGGCGGCCGAGCCGATCTCGCGGCCGATCCGGATCCGGTACCGCGCCACGAGTTCGTTGCCGGCGAACCCGATCACGCCGGCGACGGCCACCACCCAGGGGTGCGCGACCGGCTGCGGATCCAGCAGCCGCCGCACGGATTCGCAGCCGGCGACCGCCGCCGAAGCCGCGACGGCGAGCACGACGGCCACCCCGGCGAGGTCTTCGGCGCGGCCGAGCCCGTAGGTGTAGCGCCGCGTCGCCGCCCGCCGGCCGAGCAGGAACGCGATGCCGAGCGGCACGGCGGTCAGCGCGTCGGCGAAGTTGTGGACGGTGTCGCCGAGCAGTGCGACCGAGCCGGTGACGACCACGAGCACCAGCTGCGCGACGGCGGTGACGGACAGCGCGGCGAACGACCACACGAGCGCCCGCATCCCGCGCCGGCTGGTTTCGAGGGCGTGGTCGACGCGGTCGGCGCTGTCGTGGCTGTGCGGCCGCCACCGGGAGTGGCGGTGTCCGTGTCCGTGTCCGTGTCCGGTCATGGCACGGAGACTACCTGCGCAGGCACGCAGATACGCAAGTAGTAAGGTCATGGCCATGCACACGTCGCTGCCGGACTTCGACATGCCCACCGACGAGCAGGTCCACCTGGCGGCGGAGTCGTTCCGGCTGCTGGCCGACCCGACCCGGATCAAGGTGCTGTGGGCGCTGCTGCAGGGCGAGTCCTCGGTGGCCTGCCTGGCGGACCTGGCCGGCGCGGCCCCGACGGCGGTGAGCCAGCACCTGGCCAAGCTCCGCCTGGCGGGCCTGGTGAAGGGCCGCCGCGAAGGAACGTTCGTCTACTACTCGGCGGCCGACAACCACGTCCGCGGCCTGCTGGCCCAGGCCCTGCACCACGCGGACCACGTGGACCGCGACATCCCGTCGGGCGACCACGCCCACCACCCGCGGTCTAACTGATCGGTTCCTGCAGCTCCGTCACCCAGCCCGCCGGGTCCGCGGGGCAGTCCAGGTAAACCTCCCGCTGCGGCCCGGCCGACCGGCAGCCGTGGTCGTCGATCCAGCGGACCACCGCCTGCCAGCTCGGCAGGACGCCGTCGATCGCGCCGCGGTGGACGAGCGTCGCCGCGTGGACGGCCGGCAGGTCCGCCACCGTCAGCCCGTTCAGATCGCCGGCCCCGACCGAGGCCGGGACCGCGGCGTGCACGACGACTTCGTCCTCCGCGCGCTGCTCGTAGTAACAGACCAGCCGGCCGGCGGGGGTGACGTCCGCCTGCGGAAGGCGGTGACCGAGCTCCGCGCACAGCGGGTGGACGACCGGCCCGATCGCCTCCGGCGCGAAGCCCGCCGCGATCCCCGTCAGCTCCACCACCCGCATCGCGGGTAGCTCCTTGACGACGACGTCGTGCGCGGGCGGCCGGCCTTCCGCCTCGATCGTCCGCAGCCGGGCCTCGACCTGCGCCAGCCGGGCCGCGCTTTCGGCCAGTGCGGCTTCCAGTTCCGCGCGCCGCAGCGCCAGCATGCCGCGCACCTGCTCGACCGTGATCTCCTCGGCCAGCAGCGTGGCCACCTGCTCCAGGGTGAACCCGAGGTCCTTGAGCGCGACGATCCGGTTGAGCCGCGCCAGCTGGCCCGCGGTGTAGCTGCGGTAGCCGGTCGCGGGGTCGACGCGCGCCGGGCGCAGCAGCCCGAGTGTGTCGTAGTGCCGCAGCATCCGGACCGAAACCCGGCCGTGGCGGGCGAAGTCACCGATCGAGAACACGGCCCGATCCTGCCGGAGGCGGGACGAATCCGCCCACGATGTCGGCGGCGAGGTCCGCGAAGGTGATCGCGGTGTCGTCTTCGTGCGCGGGCCCGACGACCTGCAGCCCGGCCGGCAGCTCTCCGCCGATCGGGGCGCTGACCGCCGGCAGCCCGGGCAGCGACGCCTGCGCGATCCAGAACACCTGGTCGTCGTAGCGGTGCCGGTCGTCGTGGGCCGGCGCGGTGGTGAACACCGTCGGGCAGAGGAAGACGTCGACGTCGGCGAAGTACCGGGCCCAGGCTGCTCCCAGATCCGCCCGCCGCCGCTCCTGCTCGGCGGCACCGGCCAGGTCACGGCCTTCCTGGCTCGCGAAGAACAGCTCCACCTGGAAGCCGAACGCCTCGGCCTGTCCGGCCGGGTCGACGTCCGGCGGCCAGCCCTCGAGAACCTGCACCCCGGCGCGGGCCAGAGCGTCGACGGCGTCCGACAGCGCCGCACCGACTTCGCCGGTCACCGGGCAGGCCGGGTCGTCGAGCACGACACCGGCGCGGAATTCCCCGAGCCGGGACCGCCGTGGGGGCCGCAGCGCCCCGCCGGTGACCTCCAGGGCGACGCGCAGGTCGGCCGCCGAGCGGGCCAGCGGACCGACCGCCGAGGGGAACTCCCGCGCGAGCGGCTTAGGCGGCCCCGGCGGCTGGAACCCCCGCAGCGGCACGGTGCCCGGCGTGGGCTTGAGGCCGTAGACCCCGCAGTAGGCGGCCGGAATCCGGATCGAACCGGCGAGGTCGGAGCCGTATTCGAGGGAGGTCAGGCCGTCGGCGAGCGCGGCCGCGGCGCCCCCGCTCGAGCCGCCCGGTGTCCGGGTGTGGTCCCTCGGGTTGAGCGTCCGTCCGTACAGCGGATTCTCAGTCCGGCCGAAGTCGGCGAGCAGGTGGTGCACGTTCGACTTGCCCACGACGATCGCACCCGCGGCGCGCAGCCGTTCGACGACCGCCGCGTCCTCGTCCGCGACGCAGTCCGCGAACGCCGGCTCGCCCCACGTCGTCGGCAGGCCCGCCACGGCGAAGGCATCCTTGATCGTCATCGGGACGCCGTGCAGCGGCCCACGGGCGACCGTTCGATCGGCCTCCGAAGCGGCTTCCAGCGCGGAGTCACGGCAGGTCTCGACGACGGCGTTGACGGTGGAGGCGTCGATGCGGGCGAAGAGCTGCTCGGTCAGGTCACGCGACGAGAGCTCGCCGCGGCGGATTCCGGCGGCCACGTCGGTCGCGGTGCGGAAAGGCGTCATGTGGTCCGGGATAGAGCCTGACACGGTGTCAGGGTCAACCGCACGGGGTAGCCCTCCAGGTGATCGCCGTCCGAACCGCGGGCGGCGCCGTTGGCGGAGGGAAGTCCGATGTCGACCGCACCCCCGGTGTCACCCGAGCCCGTCCAGCCCGAGCCCGCCGTGCCGGAACCGGGCACCCCCGCGCCGGACCTGCCCCTTCCCGACCCCGGCGTGCCCGTCCCCGATCCGCTGCCGCCGGAGCCGAAGCCCGGACCCGAACGCGAGTAACTACGAAGCCGAGATCATATGAGTTCCATATGATCTCGTGTACCGTCGCGGGCATGACAACAGCGCAGAACTACCGGCGGATGGTGAACGCCGGCAACCGGATCGTCATGGGGCTGCAGCGGCTCGGCATCGCCTTCGGCCCGATGCAGCTGCTCACCGTGCCCGGACGCCGCACCGGCGTACCGCGCACCTTCCCCATCGCCGTCATCCCCATCGAAGGCGAGAGCTACCTCTTCCAGGCCTATCCGAAGGCGGCCTGGGTGGCGAACGTGCGGGCCGCGGGCGAGGTGACGCTCACCCGCGGCCGGCGCTCGTCGAAGGCACGGCTGGCCGAGCTGCCCGTCGAAGAGCGGCGGCCCATGCTGCGCCGGCTGGTCGAAACCAGCCCGCCGAGCGTGGGGAAGCGGTTCGTCACGACCGGCCTCGCGGACGCGCCCACGCCGGACGCCGTCGCGGCGGCTGCGGAGCGCATCGCGGTCTTCCGTGTCGAACGCGTCTGAGTCAGCGGCCTTCGAGCACGCGCAGCAACCGCCCGGCGGCGCGACGTGCGGCGGGTCCCGGGGTGATCGTCCGCTCGCCGTCCGGCTGGGTCGCCGGTGCCCCGGCGATCAGCTCCACCAGCGCGACGGCGAGCTCGCGGACCTTGACGTTGAACTCCTGGCTCGCCCGCCGCAGGGTGCTCCACGCTTCGTCGGGGTCACAGCGCCGCAGGGCGATGATGATGCCCTTGGCCTCCTCCAGTGCCGCTCGTGACTGCAGGAGGTCCAGCATCTGCTCGGTGCGATCCGGCTGTGCGGCCTCGGCGACGACCAGGGTCACCGCGGCGAGCCGTTCGTACCGCCGCAGCACGTTCACCGTCTCCTCGGTGGCGGGGCGGTCGAGCGTCACCGACAGGACCAGGAGCCCGTCGGTGTCCCAGGTGGCGGGCAGCGCCGCGACGCCACGGACACGCGGCCAGTCCGCCGCGAACCCGGGGTGGCGGTCGAGCATGCCGGTGAGCGTGAGGCCGGGCCAGCGGTCGTCGGCGAAGACGTCGGCGGTCACCACCGGCACGCCGGTGCGGCCGGCGACCGGGACCGGGCCGCCGGACCCGGTCAGCTGCGCGGGCACGAAAGCCGTGGAGATTCCGTACGTGGCCGCCGCGGACAGCACGCCGCCGCGCGGGTGCACCGACACCGCCGCGCCGAGGGTGCCCGGCACGTCGGCCGCGATCCGGGCGAGCAGTTCCTCCAGCAACGGCGTCGCCGCGGACGTCGTGGGTGTTCCGGTCACCGCAAGCCCTCCTCGGCGCGGTGGCGGCGGGGGCCGGGCGCGCGCCCGGCCCCCGCCTTCGTCGGGGTCAGGCCTGGATCTGCTTGTGGTCGCCGGCGCCGTCGATCTCGATGCGGCGCGGCTTCGCCTTTTCGACGATCGGGATGCGGACGGTCAGCACCCCGGCGTCGTAGTTCGCGGTGATGTGCTCGGTGTCCAGGGTGTCGCCGAGGAACAGCTGGCGGGAGAACACGCCGAGCCGCCGTTCGGAGACGTGCATCCGGACGTCGTCACCCGTCGGCAGGGGCCGTCGTTCGGCCTTGACGGTGAGAACGTTGCGCTCGACGTCCAGCTCGACGGCGCCGGGATCGACGCCGGGGAGGTCGAAGCACACCACGAACTCGTCGCCGGCGCGGTAGGCGTCCATCGGCATCGCGGCCGGTTTCGACCAGGTGCCGGCGCCGAAGACCTGCTGGGCGAACCGGTCGAGGTCGCGGAACGGGTCGGTGCGCATCAACATCGGGATCCACCTCCTGGAATCTGACAGCACTGGTGTCAACACGCGCTTCTGTTCTAGCATGTCGTCAAAACGATGACAAGAACCAGGTCGTCGAAAGGATGACGATGGACGGAACCGATCCCGCCGGCGCGCTCCGGCGGATCCACGAGGTCGTCGCGGGCGCCCGGGCCGGCGCGGCGGACCGGGACCAGTTGCTGACCGCGTTGTCCGGCCTGCGCCTGCTGCGGGAGGAGCTCGCGAGCTGGGAACCGGAGCTGATCACGGCGGCCAGGGCGGCCGGCACCAGCTGGGTCGCGCTCGCGCCCGCGCTGGGCGTCGCGAGCCGACAGGCCGCGGAACGCCGCTACCTGCGGCTGCAGCCGTCGCACACCGGCGAGACGACCGGCGAGGCACGGGTCGACGCCGAACGCGACCGGCGGGCGGGCGACCGGGCCGTCGCCGACTGGGCCCGCCGCAACTCCGCGATCCTGCGCCGGATCGCCGGTCAGGTCAGCGCCCTCGACGGCCTCGGCCCGGCCGCGCAGGAGAGCGCCGACCGCATCGGCGCGGCCCTCGGCGACGACGACCCGGCGACGCTGCTCCCGCCGCTGGCCGCCGCCCGGCCGCACCTGACCGGCCCGCACGCGGGACTGGCCCAGGAACTCGGCGAGATCTCGGCCCGCACCGACCAGCTCCGCCGCGACGCCGCCGGCAACCGCCGCTCCCGCGACTGACGCCGGGTTTGCCCGGCTCCCGGCCGGGCACCCGCTGCGGGAGCGACGGAAGGACGGTGCGCCATGACCGCCACACCCCCGGATCCGGACCCCCGCCGGACGCCGGACCTGGAACCCGGGGGCGGGGTGCCGCCGGGCAGCACCCCGCCGGACTCCGCCCAGACGTCGGGGCTGTCGCACCCGCAGCCGATGCCGTCCAAGGCGATGCCGGTGCTGTGGCTGGTCCTCACCGGCGTGCTCGTGCTGATGGTGGCCGCGCTGGTGCTCTCGCTGGCCGTCGGCTGGCTGCGTGTCTGAGACCGCGGGAGAACGGGTACCAGCCGGGCATGGACGAGACTCCCGACCGGACGGAAACCCGCGCCGAGCTGCTGCCGGAAGAGCAGGCGGTCGACAGCGCGGACCCCGAGGGCCAGGCCCGCGAGGTCCTGCGCGACTCCGACCGCCGCACCGAACACCCTGAGGCGACGCTGGGCCGCCGCAAGCCCGAAGACACGGTCTAGCCGGCGGACACCGGCGTCAACCGCGCCTCCGTCCGCTTCTCGCCGCGCAGCAGCAGCACCGCGCCCAGGCCGCACACGGAGACGACGGCGAAGAAGTAGAAGCCCCACGGATAGGCGACCCCCGCGGTCACGAGCGCGCCGGTGACGAACGGGCCGAGGATCGACCCCAGCCGCCCGACCGCCGACGTCAGCCCGAGCGCGGTGCCCCTGGCCTGCGCCGGGAACGCCTGCGCGACGTAGCCGTAGATCAGCACCTGCGCGGAGAACACGAACACCCCGGTCAGCAGCACGACCGTGTTGAGCAGCACCGCGTTCCCGATGCGCAGGCTCAAGGCCGCCAGCAGGACGGCTCCGGCGCCGAACCAGATGCGCGCGATCGGCCGGATGCCGAACCGGTCGGCGATCGTGCCGGCCAGCACCAGCCCGAGCACCGCGCCGATGTTGAGCACCAGCAGCAGCGTGATCGACGTCGAAATCGGGTAGCCCGCGGTGCGCATCAGCTGCGGTAGCCAGGTGTTGAGCCCGTAGACCAGCAGCAGTCCCATGAACGAGCCGGTCCACACGGCGATGCTGATCCGCCGGAACCGGGCGCCGAGCAGGTCTCGCAGGCCCACCCGCTCCGCCGTTTCGCGGGCCTCGAGGTAGGCCGCGGATTCCGGCAGCTTCCACCACATCAGCGGCACGGCCAGCAGGCCGACGATGCCGCCGCCGTAGAACAGCAGGTGCCAGTCCTCCTTCGCGGACAGCGCGAGGACCGACGTCAGCACCGCGCCGACGTGGTAGCCGGTCATCGTGTACGTGCTCGCGCTCGCCCGGCGCCGCGCGGGCAGGTTCTCCGACATCACGGTGAGCGCCACCGGCATGCACGCGCCGAGACCGAGCCCGGCGGCGAACCGGAAGACGCCGAAGGTCGCGACGTTCGGCGCAAGTGGCGTCAGCAGGGTGAACAGCGAGAACAGCAAAACCGAGCCGATCAGCATCACGCGGCGGCCGAACCGGTCGGTGAGCGGCCCGAGGCAGGCCGCGCCGACGGCCACGCCGATCAGCGACACCGTCGCGACCAGGGTCGCGCCGGCCGCGGTGAAGCCGAGGTAGCCGCTCTTCAGCAGGGTCGGGATGGTGGCGCCGAGCGCGACCAGGTCGTAGCCCTCGAGCAGGACGGTCAGCCAGCAGAGGACCGCCGTCCACACGGGACGGGTGGGAGACGTCGTCATTGCCGTGCTCCTTCTAGAAGGGGTAACCCGCGATGTCCGCGCGGACGGTCAGCCACTGCGTCTCGGTGAAGGCCTCGATGTTGGCCTTCGCCCCGCCGAAGCGGGAGCCGTTGCCGGAGTCGCCGACCCCGCCGAAGGGGGCGGTCGGCTCGTCGCCGACGGTCTGCTCGTTGATGTGCACCTTGCCCGAACGGACCTCGTCGGCCAGCTTCATTGCGGTGCCGACGTCGCCGAGGATGCCGACGGACAGGCCGTATTCGGAGTCGTTGACCAGCCGCGCGGCCTCGTCGAGGTCGCGGTAGGCGCGCACCGGCGCGACCGGGCCGAAGATCTCCTCGCGCCAGGCCGGGGTGCTGTCGTCCAGTCCGGTGAGGACGGTCGGCGGGTAGAACGGCGCGTCCGGCTTGCCGCCGGCCGGCACCTGCGCGCCCGCCGCCACGCTGCGGTCGACGACGTCGGTGACGTGCGCGAGCTGCCGGTCGTCGATGATCGGGCCGAGCGCGACGTCGCCCGTGGCCGGGTTGCCGACCGGCAGCCGGCGCGCCTTCTCGGCGAGGGCTTCGACGTATTCGTCCACTTGGGACTCGTGGACCAGGTGGCGGCCGGTGGTCATGCAGATCTGGCCCTGGTGCAGGAACGAGCCGAACGCACCGGCCGAGGCCGCCTTGGCGACGTCGGCACCCGGCAGCACGACGAGCGCGTTGTTGCCGCCCAGCTCCAGGTGCACGCGCTTGAGCGAGCGCGCGGCAGCCTCGCCGACCTTCCGCCCGGCCGCGGTGGACCCGGTGAACGACACTACCGACACCTCGGGCGCGTCGACCACCGCGGCGCCGACGGCGGCGTCCCCGGGCAGCAGGTGCAGCAGACCATCCGGCAGGCCGGCCGCCTCGAAGACGCGCAGGATGCTGACGCCACCGGACACCGCGGTGCGCAGGTCGGGCTTGAGCAGCACGGCGTTGCCGAGCGCGAGGGCGGGCGCGACCGAGCGGATCGCCAGGATCAGCGGGAAGTTGAACGGCGAGATCACCGAAACCACGCCGGCCGGCATCCGGCGGGCCAGCGACCAGCGCGGTTCGCCGGTGCTCAGCACCTCGCCGAGGGGATGGGTGGGCAGGGCGGCGGCCTCGAAGCAGATGCCGGCCGCCATTTCCGTCTCGATCCCGGCCTTGGGCCGCGTCGATCCGGCCTCGCGGACGATCCAGTCCTGCACCTCCGCGGCGTGGGCCTCCCACAGCTCGCCGGCGCGGCGCAGCACGGCGGCGCGTTCGGCGGGCTTGCGCCGGGCCCAGTCGCGTTGCGCCTCCGCCGCGGCCGTGGCGGCTTCGGCGACGTCGATCGGTGTCGCGATGCCCACGTGGCCCAGGGTGTCGCCGGTGGCCGGCTCGACGACCGGGTGGGTTCCGCCGGTACCGCCGTGGAATTCGTGCTCGAGCAGGGTCATGATCACTCCGGGGAGGTCGGTTCGGTGTCGACCTGGATCAGCCGCGGGCCGTCCGGGATCGTCTTGAGCTGGGTGCGCAGGTGGTCTTCGTCGGTGACGGTGGTGGCTTCGACGCCGTAACCGGCGGCGATGGCCGTGAAGTCGAGCCCGGGGATCTCGGTGCCGGGCACGTCCGGCGTCCCGAGCAGCTCGCCGAACCACCGCAGCGCGCCGTAGACGCCGTTGCGCAGGATCACGAAGGTGACCGGGACGCGGTAGTGCGCCGCCGACCACAACGCCGTGATGCCGTAGTTCGCCGAGCCGTCGCCGACGACGCCGACGACCGGGCGGTCCGGGTCGCCCATCGCGACGCCGACCGCGGCGGGCAGCCCGAAGCCGAGCCCGCCGGCGGCCGGGAAGAAGTACGAGCCTTCGCGGCGCAGGTCCATCTGCCGCCACCAGGCCGAGTTCGTCGACGTCGACTCGACGACGTAGCGCGTGTCGCCGGCCTGGGTATCGCGCAGGGCGGCGAAGACCTGCTCCGGGTGCAGCGCCTTCTCGCCTGTCCGGGGTTCCGGGTTCTCGACGTAACCGCGTGCTGTTTCCTTGGCGGGGATCTTCTTCAGCAGCGCCTCGATCACCGGCGCCGGATCGGCGACCAGCGCTTCGCCCATCGGCGCCCGGGCCGCGGCGCCGAAGTCGTCGGTCACCTGGATCAGCCGGGTGCCCGCGGGCAGGAACCGGCCGGGGACGTGCTGGTGGTAGCGAAACACCGGCGCGCCGAGCACGAGGACGACGTCGTGCCCGGTCAGCGCGGCCGACACCGGCGCGATGCCGGCCGGCAGCACGCCGCGGAAGAGCCGGTGCCGGTTGGGGAAGGGCAGCCGGTGCGGCGAGGGCGCCACCCACGTCGGCAGGTCCAGGTGCTCGGCCAGGGCGACGGCCCGGTCGAACAGGCCACCGGCGTCGACGTCGCCGCCCAGGACCAGGGCCGGGTTCTTCGCCGCGGCGATGGTGGCGACAAGCTCGTCGAGCTGGGCTTCGGTCGGGGCGAGACCCGCCCGGACCTGCCGGTCGATCACGGCGTTCTCGTCCAGCTCGGCGGCCCAGTCGTCGTAGGGCACCGAAAGGTAGGTGGGGCGCCGGTTCAGCTCGGCCTCGAACACCGCCTGCGCGAGCGACCGCGGGACGTCCGCGGCGCAGCTCGGCTCGCCGGCCCAGGCGACCAGGGGGCGCATCAGCTGAGTGGCTTCGGTGTTGGCGAGCATCGCCTCCAGCCCGATCGCGGTCCGGACCTGCTGGCCGGCGGTGAGCACCAGGGGAGTGCGCGAGTGGACGGCGTTGGTCAGCGCGCCCATGGCGTTGCCCGAGCCGGCGGCCGCGTGCAGGTTGACCAGCACCGGGCGGCCGGTCGCCTGGGCGTACCCGTCGGCCATCCCGACGACGACGCCTTCGTGCAGGCCGAGGACGTACCGGAAGTGCTCGGGCAGCTCGGCGAGGAACGGCAGCTCGTTCGAGCCCGGGTTGCCGAAGATGGTGGTCAGGCCACGGCGGTCCAGGAACTCGTGGGCGAGCCGGCGGGCGGTGGGCATCGGTGGGGCCTCCTCGAAGTCGGACCGACCCTATGGAGCTGCGCGCCTGTGTTCCAATAGATGTTGGCTCGTTGCTTCATCGATGGGATCGATAATGCAGGACTTCGACCTGAACCTGGTGCGCACGTTCGTGCTGCTCTACGAGACCCGCAGCGTGACCGCGACGGCCGAGGCCCTGCACGTCACCCAGCCGACGATCAGCTACAGCCTGCAGAAGCTGCGGCGCCGGTTCTCCGACGAGCTGTTCCGCCGCACGGGCGGCGGCCTGGAGCCCACGACGACGGCCCGCGCGCTGTACGAGCCGCTGCACGGGGCGTTGTCGGAGATCGAGGCGGCGGTGAGCGGCGCGTGGTCGTTCTCGCCGTCGACGGCGCGGGCGGCGTTCACGCTGTGCCTGTCGGACCTGGGGGAGATCTCGCTGCTGCCACGGCTGATGGCGGCGCTGCCCCCGGTGGCGCCCGGGGTGACGCTGACCGTCCGCCCGCTGGACGTCGACCGCGCGGCGGACCAGCTCGGCCGCGGCGAGATCGACGCGTTCATCGCGTCATCGCTGATCAGCTCGCAGCGCGTCGCCCGCATCCCGTTGTTTTCCGAGGGCTACCTGGGGATGGTGGCCGCGGACCACCCGCGGCTTTCCTCGGCGGTCTCGTTCGGCGAGCTGGCGGCGGAGCGCCACGTGACGGTGTTCGGCCCGACGGGCCACGACGGTCCCCGCCGCGCGCTGGAGGCGTGCGGCCTGCTGGACCGCGTGGTCCTGGAGGTGACGCGCTTCGCGGCGCTGCCGTACCTGGTCCAGGACGGCGAGCTGGTGGCGATGGTGCCCCGGCTGGTGGCGGAGATGTTCGCGGCCGAGCACCGCGTCCGCCTGTTCGAGCTGCCCCTGGAGGTCGAGCCGGCCCAGGTGTCGGTCTACACGCGACACACGCACGCGCGCAGCCCGGCCCAGCACTGGCTGGTGGGCTTCATGCGCTCGGTGCTGGGCTAGGGCGTCTTGCAGCTCGCGCCGTTGAGGGTGAACCCGGTGGGGGGAGGGTTGCCGCGGTCGAAGGCCCCGTTGAAGCCGATGTCGACGGTCGCGCCGGGGGCGAGGGTGAGGTTGTAGGAAACCGCTTTCATGGTGACGCGCGAGCCGCTCTGCGAGTAGTCGCCGTTCCAGCTGTGCGTGACCCGCTGCCCGGCGGTGAAGGTCCAGGTGACGGTCCACGGCGAGAGCGTCTGGCTGCCGGTGTTGGTGACGGAGACACCGGCGGTGAAGCCGTTGTTCCACTGGTCGGTCACGGTGTACCGGACGGAACAGGCCGCGCTTTGGACGGGCGGCGGAGGGGCCTGTGAGGTCTTGGGCGCCGCAGTGGTGCTCGTGGGCGTGGCCTCGGCCTCGGAGGACGTCTGCCGAAGCACGGTGGGCACCGGCGTCGCACTGGCGGCCGAGGGCCGGCTGGAGGCGGGAGGGGTGGTGGTGGCGGGCGCCAGCGAATCAGGAGCCAAGGCGGCCTGCCGCCCAGGGGAGCTCTCGGAGGTGACGGCGATGATCACCAGGCTCCCGACGACCACAACGGCCCCACAGAGCGCCGAGACCCACCGAATCCGCCGCCCGGCCCGCTGCTGAGCAGCGGCGGCCTCCCGCGCCCGCTGCTCGAGCCGTTCCCGGTAGCCGACGCCGGTGTCGTCCTCCCGGACCCGCAGATCGGGAGCGGACCCCAGCAGCGACCGCGGAGTGGCCCCGGTCTCCCGCAGAAGATCATCAACGGAGAAGTGCTCATCGGACGGCCAACCGGCGCGCGCCATAACGAAACCTCCAGTCCCCGAGGCGCTCGACGCGCGGGCTTGCGGCCGAATCCTAGGAACCGGCGACGGTCTTGTAAACCACGTGATCCCGGTGCTCAGTGGGGTGGCTGCCAGGAAGTTTCCGGCGCCTGGATCGATGCAGGAGGGTTAAACTTGCCGATCATGCCAGAGGGGTGGGGGGTGTGGATCCGGACCCCCCTGAACGAGGGTGGGGTGGGGCCGTATACTCTTTCTTCAGCAGGTCCGAGTGGCGGAATGGCAGACGCGCTAGCTTGAGGTGCTAGTGCCCTTAACGGGCGTGGGGGTTCAAGTCCCCCCTCGGACACAAATACGTGGGAGATCTCCCAAACCACAGAGTAGTCGACCCGCCACGGCGGGTCTTTCTCGCGTTCGGCTCCTGTCGATCTCGGCTAGGCTGACCTTGACCGCGCCCTCCCTTCGCGCAGCATGTCGGGGAGGTGTCGCATGACCGGCATCCCCTCCTTGGGCCTGCCCGGCCGGATCACCGCGCCGGGCCCGGAACGCGTGGTTTCGTCTCCTGTCCCGATGGACTTGCCGTCGTTGCGTGATCTCCGTGCGGCGGACGGTCCGCGGCTGTCGATCGCGCTGATGGACGGGGGAGGGCGGTTGCAGGACCGTGGCGCCGTCGCGGCGCTCGGCTGGAGGCCAGGTGACCGGCTGCTGATCACTCTCGTCCGGACCTCGGTGGTGATCCGCCGGCGTCCGGACGGGGTGTTCGTCATGCCCCGCAAGCCCTACGTCGCCCTTCCGGCTCCGGTGCGCCGCGGCTGCGGAGCCCTGGCGGGCAGCCGGCTGTTGCTGGTCGCCGATCCCGTCCACGACGTGCTCATCGTTCACCCGGAAGCTGCCGTGCAGGCGATGCTGCGCGCCTTCCACACTTCGCTGGCCGCCCCCGAGGAGGCGTCATGAGCGTGACCACTCAAGATCTCGAAGCGGCGCGGCTGCTGTTGTCGCGCCTTGGCGTGGACCCTGCCGACCTCATCGGTGACGCACCCGGCGGCGACGCCGACGGCGATCGTCCGCCGATGCCGACGCTCGGCGAATGGATCCCGGTCGTCGCCGACCTGGTATCGCCCAGCACGGCCAGCTCCTACGGGTCGTACTGGAAGAAGGCCGAAGCCATGTGGGGTGCGCGGCCCATGGACACGATCACGGCCACTGAGATCAAGGCGATGGCCGAGCACGTCCGCAGCACCGCCCGTGTCCGCCGCAACTCCCGCGGCGGCCGCAACGCGGCGGAGAACTTCATCGCCGCCATGCGCTGCCTCTACAAGCACCTAGTCAACGACGGGCGCCTCGACGAGCGCGCCAACCCCGCCATGCGGGTCACCAAACCACGGCGCAACGCCTCCACTCGCCGGGCCCTCGCGTCCGACCGGGTCGGCGAACTCAACGACATCGTTTCCAGCACCGGCGATGACCCGGAGCTGGATGCGCTGATCTGCCGGCTGCACGAGGAGAGCGCCTGCCGACGTGGTGGCGCGCTCGCCTTACGCCGGCGCGACCTGGACCGAAGTCAGTGCACGATCCTGCTGCGGGAGAAGGGTGAGACCGAACGCTGGCAACCGGTGTCACCGACCCTGATGCGGCACCTCCTTGCCCACTTCGACGAGCGGGGCGACGGCAACCCCGAAAGTCAGCTGCTGCGCTACGCCAACGGCAAGCCGATCACCAAGCGCCGCTACGACTACATCTTCGGCCGTGTCCAGAACGAGTTGGACTGGGCCAGGGCGCTCCAGGTCAGTGCCCATTGGCTGCGCCACACCACACTGACCTGGGTCGAACGCAACTTCGGCATCGGCGTCGTCCGCGCCTACGCCGGACACGCCGAGTCCGGCAGCGACCTGACGACCACCACCTACGTCAAGGCCGACATCAGCGAAGTCGCCGAAGCGCTGGCCGCGCTCACCGGTGAGCCGCATCCGTTGGCACCGGCTCGTTCACAGCAGCCAGTTAGGGAGTGATCGCAGCGGGCGCAGTCACGCAGACTGCCTCCGCCTCACGCTTCATCGACCGAGGTCCTCGGATGTGGCGGCCAGCCTGTCGTGGTAGGCCGCGAGCATCGTGTGGAGGACATGAAGCGGGTAGATGACCAGGAGGTCGTGGTCGAGCACGGAGGCAAGCAGAACCTGGTCGCCGGTGCGGATGCGACACCGTGCCCGCAACCGTGCTGGCAAGGTAAGATTCAGCGTCTGCGGCACGAATGCCGTCGTCGGTTTCTCGGCGGGCGCCACGATCAGCAGACCCGAGGACGCCGAGAAGCGCAGTGCACGCCCTGGAATCCATTCCAGCTGCTGGAGCGCTATCCGTGCCGCCACGACGCCGTTTCCGCCGACCTTCACCAGGCTGAATGCGACCGAACCGCCGTCCACCAGCGGGCCGAGGTCGGCAACCGGCAACGGGACCACAGGCTCGGTGCTGCGCCGTTTCTCAGGAAGGAGCAGCGACGCGACGATCTTGTCCCCGGCCTTCTTCGATGTGGAGGGCCACGCTTCAGCAGGCGCAGCAACGGTTGGACGCCTGAGGTGGCTCCCGGCTCGGCTCCCTCGATGGTGTGACATGACTATTCCCAGAGTGTCTCGCAGTGGGAGGGCGAGGCGAGGCAGCGTTCAACGGTGCTATCGCGCCGAACTAAACATCATCGAGTGTAGCCGTGACCGCTCACCAGACGGCCAGAACGATTGGTGACTGCTGCCGGAATCTGACCGGAGCCACTCGCCGTCTGGCAGCCCGATGAGTCGGAGGCTTCGGCCATGCTGCAGATCGCTACTGCTCGAGCGTGGCGGCTCGCCACCGGCGTTCGTGCCAAGCGCGCAGCGGACATGCCGGGACAGTCTGAGCCTCGGCGAGGCTTCGCTAAGCAGCTTCGAAGACCAGTGGTATCTGAACCCGTTTTGGGGTGTCAGGTGATGCCAAGTGATGCCGGACAAGACCTTTTCGGCTGGTCAACGGCCATCACTTGTGTCGGACTATACCGCATTCTGTCGACGGGTACGAGATCTCTCGGGCACTTCTCGGGCACGTCCGTGCCGGATTCTGTCGAGCTGTTTGTGCAGGTGGTTCGTGGTTCGTGGTGTGGACGGCGGGGCAGGGTGGTTGCAGTGTTGAGCCCGAGCGGGGGACGTGATCCGGTGCTTTCGGCGGTGACGCTGATCGTGGGGGTCGTCGTGGCTCTGACTTTCTTCTTCGGTTTCGGGAACGTGCTGACGTTGGCGCTTCGGCTGGGGGTGCCGGTCTGGGTTGCGCCGCTGGTGGCGCCTGCGGTGGATCTGTCGGTGGTCGGGTTGCTGATCGCCATTCGGTCCCTGTCGATGCGGGGCGCTCCCGTTGAGGTGATCCGGCCGGCTCGGCGGCTGTTGTTGGCCTCAAGCGTGGTGACGTTGGCGTTGAACGTCGCGGAGCCGTTGACCGCTGGTGAGGTGGGGAAGGCGTTGTTCGATGCGGTGGGTCCGCTGTTGTTGATCGGCTGGTCGGAGGTGGGACCGGTCTTGCTGCAGGCGCTGGCCTCTGCCTCAGTCACTGGGCGTGCGAGCGTCGTTGCCCAGACTGCAGACTCGGACAGCAATTCGGCGGAACGGGCAGAAGGCGTGAGCGCGGATGCCGAGTTGCTGGAGCGGGCGCGATGCGAGGATCGGCGACATCGTGAGCTGTATCAGCGTCCGGTCTCTGCCGAGAACCTCCGGAAGGCACTGGGCGTAGGTGCAGAGCGTTCGCGCACCTTGGTGAAGCTAGTACGTGCCGGGAGTGCAGTATCTCAGCGTAGCGTGAATGAATACTTAAAGTAGTCGCGCTGGATGTTCTGATGACGCTGTCCTGGCAGTGTCATCAGATCGCGGTGTCGAGTGGTCGCCGACGTCTTTCCCGGCCTCCTGGTGGCCGGGCCGTGTCCGCGAGCGACCGGGTCAGCGGCATTAGAGCGCGTTGTAGCAGTTCAGGCAGCGCGACCGATATAGCTCTTGCTCGAAGGGCTCAACGAGGGGTTCGGTGTGATCGAATCAGTGGAACTGGTGGTCGCGGCGTTGGCTGCCGGTGCGGTGGCAGGCACGCGTGAGACGGCATCCACCGCGGTGAAAGACGCGTATTCCGGAGCGAAGACGCTGGCCCTGCGAGTGTTGCGCCGCGTGGAGCCGGTACCGAGCGCCATGGTCGAGGCGGTCGAGACTGACGCGATCACGACGGCCGACGACGAGGCGGGGGTCTCACAGCGACGGGAACTTGCGGCCGCGTTGACCGCGGCGGATGCGGGAGCCGACGACGAACTGGTAGCCGCAGCACTCAAGGTTCTTGAGTTGGCTGATCGCGCCGGGAGCCAGGTGAAAAAGTACCGGGTCGTCCTGCACGGCAACAAAGGTGTGCAAGTGGGCGACGGCAACATCCAGAACAACACCTTCAACTGACCGAGTTGTCGATGTCTGCAAACCAACGCGATGGAGAGCCGGCGAGCGTGGTCAGCGACAGCAAGGGGGTGGTGGTAGGTCGGAGAAATATTCAGAACAACAACTTTTTCAGTCTCTGGCCTTCCCGTCGGTTCGTCGCACCGGAATTCTCTCCGGTTCCGGATCTGGCTGGCCGGGCGAGCGAGCTCGCTGCCCTGGCGGACGCTTTTGCAGGCAACCTGTCGAGGCCGACGGTCCGAGTTCTCACCGGCGAGAACGGTGCGGGCAAGTCGGCGCTGGCCGCGGCCCATGGTCGTCGTCATCATGACCGTTACGGCTCGATGGTGTGGATTGATGCCCGCGACCCCGATCAGATCGCCGAGCTATGCCGCAACGTGCTGAACGTGGTGGCTCCGGGAGAAGCCGACGTTGACAACCCCGTGGACGTGCTGTTGCACGGTTACTTGGCAAATCAGGACAAGCGGTGGCTCCTGGTTCTGGACGACGTCCGGCACCCGAATCTGATCCGGCGACTGATCCCGGCCGCCGGGTCGGGCGACGTGATTGTTACGAGCGCGGCTACCGGATGGCGTGACCATGTCGCCATCGACGTCGGACCGCTTGACTTCGAGGCGGCTACCAGTCTTCTGCTGCCTCCGGCGGGAGCCTCGCCCGAGCCAGCAGCTCGGGCGCTGGCCGCCTTTCTCGGGGGCTCACCACGGGAGCTGATCCGGGCTCGCGAGACTTTGTCGGCCAACCCGGCTGTCGACTGGACGGACTACCTACGACTGGACTCGACGGGGCAAGCCGACACCTACGCCCCGAACTCCGACCATGCGGCGCAGGTGACGGGCAGAGCTCATCGAAACTGCGTGGCCGCCGGATCGCTGCAGGAAGGCCATCAGGAGCTGTTCGTGGTCGATCGCGACCGTCGGCTGGTGCACCGGTGGAACGACCTGGACCAGCCGCACGGCCCAAAGGCGCGGTCGGGCTGGTCGCGCTGGTGGCTGATGAACGAGCCCGAACCCGTGCAGCGCGTCGCCTGTTCCAGCTTGGACGCCGGACACCTGGAAGTCTTCGCCGTCACCGATGATCAGGGCTTGATCCACCGCTGGCGCGAGGGAAGCCCGGCTCGGTGGTCGCCATGGCGGGTCCTTGCCACCCCTGGCAAGATCATCGCACTCGACGTCGGCTCGGCCCGGGACGGCTCCCAAGATCTGTTCCTGGTGACCACTGACGGTCACGTGTACACGCGGAGATTCGATCGCGATCGCGGGGACTGGACGGGGTGGGTGGATTTCGGGGCTCCGGAGCCTGTTGTCGGAGTGGCTTGGTCTGGGATGAACCGGTCCCGCGGTCATCGCGAGTTGTTCGCCGTCACCAAGAACGGGCGTGTTCTACACCGATGGAACCACCTGGACGCCGGCGAGGACTGGAGTGACTGGGCCGATATGGACGCTCCAGGCCGCGTCCGCAGCGCCACCGCCGGATCGCCTCGGCGAGCACAACAAGACTTGATCGTCGTCTTGGGAGACGGCACTGTCTTCTCCCGGCGATACGGCCGAACCGGCCACGAGTGGGATCCCGAGTGGACATCGATGTCCGCCCTGGAACCCATCGTCGCCATCACGAGCTCGTCACTGACCACAGGACATCTTGAACTGTTCGCGACCACCGTCCACGGCGCCCTGCTGCACCGCTGGTACTGGGCCGGTACGGGATGGACGGAATGGGAGCCGTTCGAGCTGGCGCCCCAGGCTCCATGAGTCGCGCTATGGCTCGGGCCCTGACCGACCCAGTGTCCGGCCGTCGCCGAGGGGCGGACGTTGGGGATGTCGGTGGCTCGGTGTGGCTTGTAGCGGTCTGCTCGGTTCAGCCGATACTTGTAGCTGACAGTCCGGGTCCAGGCGAGGGGGAAGGTGTGATCGAGGCGGTGGAGTTGGTGGTGGCTGCGCTGGCGGCCGGTGCTGCGGCAGGTGCGGGTGAGACGGCATCGACGGCAGTCAAGGACGCCTACGCGGGGGTGAAGTCCCTGGCTGTGCGAGTGCTGCGCCGCGCGGAGCCGGTGCCGGCCGAGGTCGTGGAGATGGTGGAAGCCGACGCGATCACGTCGGCCGGGGACGTAAGCGGCACTGCAGGGCGACGTGTGCTCACCGCTGCGTTGACCGCAGCGGACGCCGGAGCCGACGAGGAGCTGGTGGCGGCGGCCCTGAAGGTGCTGGAGCTGACCGAACCCGACGGGACCCACGCGGGCAAGTACCGGCTCTTGCTGCACGGCAACAAGGGTGTGCAGGTGGGCGACCACAACACCCAGACCAACACCTTCCACTGACCCGGCCCTTGAAGCCCACCGAACCGCCGTCCCCGGACCCGGAACCTCCGGACCCTGTCGGCTCGGCGCAGCCCGTGCGCGAGGTGAACAACAGCCAGGGTGTGCAGGTCGGCAATAACAACACCCAGCACAACTACACCGTCACGCGGGCTCCACTGCCTGCGATCGAGTCAGTGCTGGCGGCGCCGGGCCTGTCCCGTATCCCTCCCGACACGGCACTGTTCGTGGGTCGCACGGGCGAGCTGGACCAGCTCGACGAGGCGCTGCGCGGGGCTGAGCGAGCGGCGGTGGTCGCTGTACACGGTCTGGGTGGAGTGGGCAAGAGCACGCTGGCGACCCGGTTCGCACACCTGCACGCCGACCGATTCGGGTTCCGGTGGTGGATCAGCGCAGACTCTGCGGCAGCTCTCGACAGCGGTCTGGCTGAGCTGGCCGAAACCCTCCAGCCGGCCACTGCGAATCTGCCGGTGGAGCAGCGCAGTGCCCTGGGTGTGCGTTGGCTGGCCACCCATGAAGACTGGTTGCTGGTGCTGGACAATGTGACTACTCCGCAGGATGTGGCGAGTTTATTGAGCCAGGTGCGGACAGGCACGATAGTGATCACCAGCCGTCAGCGCTCGGGATGGCGAGCTGGGGAAACGGTGCCGCTGGACGTGCTCGCCGAGGACGAGGCAGTGCATTTGCTGGCCCGGATCGTGCGGTCGGAGTGGCCGGAGGCTGACCTGACCGGCGCGGACCGGTTGTGCAGCGAGCTGGGCTGGTTGCCGCTGGCGGTCGAGCAGGCGGGCGCCTACCTTGCCCAGACCCGGACCACCCCCGCCGCTTATCTGGACTTGCTGGGGCGGTTTCCGGCGCGGATGTTCACCGCCTCAGCGGAGGGCGGTGACGCGCAGCGGACGATGGCGAGGGTTTGGCACGTCACCCTCGACCGCCTGGCCGACACCCCCGAGGCTGGGCGGGTGCTGCGGCAGCTGGCCTGGTTCGCCCCGGATGCCATCCCCCGAGACTGGCTGACCGGTGAGGTAGGGGAACCGGATCTTTCCGAGGCGCTGGGCCGTCTGGCCGCCTACAGCATGGTCACCCTGACCGGGACCGCTGTGGCCGTGCATCGTCTGGTTCAGGCGGTCACCCGCACACCTGACCCGACCGACCCGCACCGTCAGCCCGCCGACATCGCCACCGCCCGCGACAACACCGCGACCTCTCTGGCAGCTGCCCTCAACGAGCTAGACCCACGCAATCCCGCGGACTGGCCTGCCTATCAGACGGTCTTGCCCCATGCGCGGGCTCTGCTGGAACACACCACACCCGACGCCGACACCACCCACACCAGCCGACTGCTCAACGACCTGGGTCTCTACCTCACGGGGCAGGGTCATGTGGGCACTGCCCATGGTTACTTCACCCGGGCATGCGACAGTTACGAACGTATCCATGGCGTCGACCACCCGAACACGCTGATAGCGAGGAACAACCTGGCGGGCGCCTACGAGTCAGCCGGGGATTTGGAGCGGGCGATTCCGCTTTACAATGCCATCCTTGCGGTTCGGGAACGGGTACTGGGACCAGACCACCCGGACACATTGATCTCGCGGAACAACTTGGCTTATGTTTACCGAGTGACGGGGAATTTGGAGCGGGCGATTCCGCTGTTCGAGGCCAGCCTCGCTGATCGGGAACGTGTGCTGGGGGCCGACCATCCGGACACGCTGACCTCGAGAAACAACCTGGCCTACGCCTACCGAGAGGCGGGTGATCTGGGGCGCGCGATTCCGCTGTACGAGGCGACCCTCGCCGATCGGATACGGCTATTGGGACCCGACCATCTCGACACACTAATCTCGCGGAACAACCTGGCGAGCGCCTACGATTTGGCGGGTGATCCGGGACGGGCGATCCCCCTGTACAAGGCCATCCTCGCGGACAGTGAGCGGATTCTGGGACTCGACCACCCGAACACACTGATCTCGCGAAACAACCTGGCTTACGCCTACGAGTCGGCGGGTGATCCGGGGCGGGCGATCCAGCTGTATAAGGCCACTTTCACCGACAGTGAGCGGTTGTTGGGACCTGACCACCCCACGACCCGGGCTGTCCGCTCAAACCTTGACAGGACGCAATCGACCTGAAGGCGTTACCACGCGGTGGGTTAGGGAGCCGCCTTGGTGCCGGAAGATGTTCGGGCCGAACTCGCCGCTGGACAGGTGCGGGATGAGGTGCCCGCCATCCACGAGGGTTTCGTCCGAAGCCGCCGGCAGTCGGTATCCGCTGATAGGAGACACCGCTTTTGGTGATCGTGGTCGGCATCAGCGCCCCGGCATTGGTGAAGGACGCCCAGACCGCACTCGGACTGCACCCGAGTTCCCACGCCCCTGGTCCCGACGGCAACGACGCGGTGAAGAAGATCCTGGGGTCGGTTACCGGCGTCGCCATTGGTGTGGCCGAGCTGCGAAACCGCTACGGGACCGGACATGGTGCGGCCGGAACTCGCACTGGGCTGGGAACACGACACGCGCACCTCGCGGTGAACGCCGCCTTCACCTGGTGCCAGCTGATGCTCGACACACTCGGCGACCAGCAGGCGCTCTGGGGAGGACCTCGCCGTGACCGCCGGGCGGCGCGACCAGGGTGACCGCGCCACCGCATGGCGGCGTAGAAGTGCGCGACGGGACGTGGTCGCGTCGAACTCCGCTGAACTACGCTGTCGGAGCATCTGGAGGTCGAACCGCGCTTCCGGCAACACCCGTAGCGATCTTCGCGCCGTCGACGATTACTCTGCAACGAACACGGCGGCGAAGTGTCGGCTGGGGAGGTCATATGAGCGGGCTTGGTCGTCGCATCTGGTGGTCGGGAGGCATGGCTGCTGTTGGTCTGGCGCTCTGGGGAGCGTGGCAGCTTGGCGCATTGAATTGGTTGTGGGAGGAAAACCATCCAGCTCGCCCGGTGGTTGAAGCGTTGAGCTGGGTTGCCGGTATCGTCGGACTGATTCTTGGGATGGTCACCCTGGTCGTCTCGCTGCGCCAGCTGCGCAGCCACCCTCCAGCTGCGGAGGGGGCTGCTCTGCGCCCGTCATCCAACTCGGCCGGAAAGTATGTGGTCGATGTTCAAGATAGCCGCGGTGTCCAGATCGGTGACGACAACGCACAGACCAATCACTTCGACCGGTAGTTCGCAGTGATCTCCCGAGGTCGACAGGACCGCGGCCCGACGCCGCCCGAGCCGGTGCGGCGTGTCGACGTCAGCCAAAGCGACGGCGTGCAGGTTGGTGACCACAACACACAGATCAACTACATCGTTCGCCGCGATGGCGACGATGGCGCCGCGCCGGCTCGGGACGATGAGGCAATCAGCGGCACCGTGGACCGGAACTATCGGCGGAACCGGATGGCGCGGCCACGGGTCATGGCTGTGCATCCCGGAGCGTCACTTCTAGTCGGTCGGTTGACTGCAGAGGATGGCCGTCCGGTTGTTGTGATGCACGGTCGCGCAGGTTCGGGCAAGAGCACTGTTGCGGCCGAGGCTGTGAAGCAATTGACCGACGCAGGCTGGGCCGCCGCGGTATTGCGAATGGACGCGATCGACAGTGTCTGTCGAAGCGCCACAGCATTGGGGGAAGCGGCTCAGTTGCGGTCGTCCCCGGTCGACGTCCTTGGTTCGGCTGCTGAAGGTGGGCAGGCGGTACTCGTCATCGACCAGCTCGATGCGGTGAGTACGTACAGCGGTCGCATGCCCGATAGCTTCGAGGCTGTCGCCGAAGTCGTCGAACAAGCTGGCATGCGTGGGCGAGTGAAAGTTGTCCTCGTCGTGCGCACTGCTGATCTTTCGGCTGATCCGCGGATGAGGTCCCTGCTCGCCGACGAGGACGAGGTCGAGCAAGTCGAAGTCGGTCACCTCGACGCCGCGGCTGTGCAGACCGCTCTTACGACCTTCAACGTCGAAGCGAACTCGCTAGCGCCGGAGACGCTTGACTTGCTTCGCGTGCCCCTGCATCTGGCGGTGTTCTTCCGGCTGGAAGCCACGTCGCGCGAGCTGCCGTATCGGACGCTCCCAGACCTGTACCAGCAGATGACGCGTGAGCTCCGCCCGCGGGTTGAAAGCGACCTGGGACCCACCGGCTGGCACGGGGCGGTCGCACCTCTGGTGGCCTATATGAGCGAACATGAGACCTTGCACGCACCGGCTGCGCTCCTCGACCGGCTTCCACCACGCGCACGGCCGACGCTGGCTTCGACGGGGATCATTCGCGATGACGGCGACACCGTCCAGTTCTTCCATGAGACCTACTTCGACTTTTTGTTCGCTCAGGAGTTCGTCGCTCAGGGGCAAGATCTGCACGACTTCGTGGTGAGCTCGGGTCAGCAGCTGTTCCGGCGCGCCCAGGTGCGGCAGGTCCTCGAACACCTCATCGGCGTGGATCGGCGGCGGTTCCGGGCGGACGCGGTCCGGCTCTTGACCAGCGACGCGATTCGTTCGAATTTGCTCGACGTCGTGATCGGGGTACTCGGTTCCCTGCCGGCCGTGGCGGAGGACTGGCTGGCGATCGAACCGTTTGCGTTCGGTGGCTCACGGCGTAGTGGGCGGATCCTCGCTCTGCTGATGGTGCCGGCGTGGTTCGATGCCGCCGACTCAGCCGGTCGCTGGGAGCCGTTGCTCGCGGAGACCTCGACAGCTGCACCCATGGCCGAAGTGCTGGTCAGGGCGGCCAAGGAGCGCGGGAGACGCGTTACTGAACTGGTCAAGCCGTTCATCGGCAGCTCTGAGGAGTGGACGCGTCGTCTGCGGTCCATGGTCGAGTGGTTCCTCTCTCCAGGCCTAGTGGATCTGACCGTCGAGCTGCTCCGCCTCGGCTTGCTCGACGGAGCGCGCGGCCCCATCGCGGTCAACAGCAACTTCTGGTCGATCGTCGCGCGCCTCAACGACGAAGACCCCGCAGGAGCAGCACGGGTCGTAGGCGCCTACTTGGACCGTGCCAGAGACCGAGCGCGGGCCGACGGCGTCACCGACCCGTTTCCGGATTACATTGACCACTCAGGAGCTGCCGGGGGTGATACGACGATCATCGAGATCGCAACTGCAGCACCTCAGCAGTACTTGGAGCACGTTCTTCCCTTCGTACTTGCGGTGTCGAGCGATACAGCTACGAACGACGACGATGGGCTGAAGTCCGGCGGCCCGTGGGCGTACCGGTTCTACGGGTCGCACGAAGTCGATGACGCTGTCCTGGACGGCGTCGAGATCGCTCTGCGCGCAACAGCACATGAGCTCTGGAGCGGGCCGAGCACGATCTTCGAGGAGCTGCGCAGCAGCGAGTACGAGGTTGCGCGATTTTTCGTGTGCCATGCCTACACAGCCATCGCCGAGCAAGCAGCGGATGAGGCCATCGACTGGCTGCGATCGGACGACCGAAACCTTCGGCTAGGCTGGCAGGGCAGCAGCGTCTGGGCATCACGGCAACTCATCGAAGCGGCCGCACCGCACTGCGGCAACGTCCAGCTCGACGCTCTATGCACAAAACTTCTCGCCTTCTACCCCCTATGGGAGAAGCAGCCCGGTAGGGGCGAAGCCTGGGGGTACACGCAGTACGTGCTCATGTCCGCGCTGCCCGAGAGCCGGCTGTCAGCTGCGGTCCGACGTAGACTCGGCGAACTCGAGCGTAAATTCACTCGGGCCGCCATGCAGCCGCCCGAGCCGCTCGAAGCTCACTTCGTCGGCTCTCCGGTACCCGAAGAGGCGGGTGAACACATGACCGACAGGGACTGGTCTCGCGCCATCACCAAGTACGCGACCGCTGAAGACCGCCCGCGTAGGAACTACGCGGTCGGAGGCTCACGGGAACTTGCCGGAGTGCTTGGTCGCCGCGCTGCGGTCGACCCGGAACGATTCACTGAACTCGCCTTGACATTCGACGATAAGACGCCCGCTTCCAACATCATCGAAGTTGTTGATGCTGTGGCTGATAAGGTCAGCATCGCGAAGCTGACTGAACTGTGCGAGCACGCACGGCGTATCGCGGGAGAAGCGGCTGGTCAAGCCGTATGTCGGGCCATTGCGAACTCCGCCGAAGGAGTTACGGACGCGCTGATCGCCTTGCTTGAGCACTACGCCCGTGCGTCCGACCCTGCGGAGGAGCGTCCGAGCGGGCAGCGTGATGGCGAATTCGACCTCGACACAGCGGGGATGAACTCGACACGGGGAGTTGCCGCTGCAGCAATCGGTCAGATCCTCTTCGCTGGCGACACGTACGCACTCCGGCTGCTTCCGACTGTGGCTCTACTCGCGCACGATCCGATCCTGTCAGTACGCGCTGCAGCCACCCGTCCGGTTTCGGCCCTGCTCAACAGCCATCTGGATCAGGCTCTTGATGTCGCCGATGCTCTGTTCGCCAGCAGCGACATCGAAATTTACCATTCCAACGCAGCTAACAGGTTGTTGAAGTACTCCATCTATCGTGCAGGCGCCCGTTTCTCTCGGCATCTCAACCGCGCACTCGACGCGGACAGCAACATCGCGGTGAAAGCTGGCCACATCTGGGCCAACGCATCATTGAACGACCTGCTGCCGGAGGCATGTCCCTCCGACGTCGCCGACTTACCTGTTCGGGCTCGGCAGGGGGCTGCGCAAACCATGGCCACGGCGCCGCAGCATGCCCACGAAGTGCTCGTGAGGTTGTTCGACGACGATGACCCGGATGTCCGCAAAGCCGCCGCTGGGGCGATCCGAGTCCTCCACGAGCCCGACTCCGCCTCGATCAGCGAACGCGTTGTGGCGGCATACGCGGCCAGCCGAGCCTTCCCAGAAAACTTCGGTGACCTCTTCCACGCGCTCGAGCAAAGCCTGAGACTGCTGCCCTCGACCACGATCATCGCCTGCGAACGCGCCGTCGAGCACGCCGGCGCCGAACTTGGCGATCTAAGTAGGGCCGCCGCTGCTATCAGCCGTGACATCGTCACCGTCGTCCTGCGGCTCTACCGGCAAGGCGACGCGGCAATGCGCGACAGATGCCTCGACGTCGTGGACAAGCTGGCCGACGCCGGGGCGTACGGGCTACCGGACGCGCTCCAGCGCGAACGTTGACGACGGGGCGCGGCGGCGGCCTGTGTACCTCAGGAGATCACCAGTTCGGGGGACGCTGGGGGCAATTTTCGTGACAACTGGGTGTTGTTGAGAGTAGTTGTGGCGGTCCGCTCGGTTGAACCGATACTGGTAGCTGACAGTCCGGGGTTACATGGGGGGATTTGTGTGAACGAGTCTGTGAAGCTGGTGGTGGCAGCGCTGGTGGCCGGTGCTGCGACAGGTGCGCAAGAGACGGCATCGACGGCGGTCAAGAACGCGCACGCGGGGGTGAAATCGTTGGCTGTACGAGTGCTGCGTCGCGCGGAGTCGGTCCCGGTCGAGGTTGTGGAGCTGGTGGAGTCCGACGCGATGACGCTGGCCGGAGACGAGAGCGGCACCGCGGGACACCGTGAGCTCACCGCTGCGCTGGCCGCAGCGGGTGCCGGGGCCGACGAGGAGTTGGTGGCAGCGGCGCTGAAGGTGCTGGAGCTGATCTACCCCGACGGGACTCATGCGGGCAAGTACCAGGTTTGGCTGCACGGCAACCAGAGCGTGCAGGTGGGAGACCACAACACCCAGATCAATTACAACACCGTCATACCGGCTCCGCTGCCCGCGATCGAGTCGGTGCCTGCCTTGCCGAACTTCTCCCGGATCCCTCTCGACACGGCACTGTTCGTGGGCCGCATTGATGAGCTGGACCAGCTTGAGGAGGTATTGAGCGGGTCCGGGCGGGCGGCAGTGGTCGTCGTGCATGGTCTGGGCGGGGTGGGCAAGAGCACGCTGGCAGCCCGGTTCGCGCACCAGCACGCCGACCGGTTCGGGCTCCGGTGGTGGATCACCGCGGATTCCCGGGCCGCTCTCGACATGGGTCTGGCCGAGCTGGCCGAAACCCTTCAGCCGGCCACCGCGGACTTACCGGTGGAGCAGCGCAGCGCGCTCGGTGTGCGGTGGATCGCGACCCACGACGACTGGCTGCTCGTGCTGGACAACGTGACCACTCCGCAGGACGTGGCGGGCTTATTGAGCCGGGTCCGGACCGGCACGATAGTGATCACCAGTCGTCAACGCTCAGGATGGCGGGCTGCGGAGACAGTGCCGCTGGACGTGCTCGCCGAGGACGAGGCGATGGCGCTGCTGGCCCGGATCGTGCGGCCGGAGTGGCCGGACGCGGACCTGGCCGGCGCGGACCGGTTGTGCGGTGAGCTGGGGTGGCTGCCGCTGGCAGTTGAGCAGGCGGGCGCCTACTTGGCCCAGACGCGCACCAGCCCTGCCGCGTATCTTAATTTGCTGGCGCGGTTTCCGGCGCGGATGTTCACCGCGACAGCGGAGGGCGGTGACGCACAGCGGACGATGGCGAGGATCTGGCACGTCACCCTCGACCGCCTGGCCGACACCCGGCCGCGGGATGGGTGCTGCGGACTCTGGCTTGGTTCGCCCCGGACGGCATCCCCCGGAACTTGTTCGCCCGCGCAGTGAGGGAACCCGATTTCTCGGAGGCGCTGGGCCGGCTGGCTGCCTACAGCATGATCATCTTGACTGAGGACACAGTAGCTGTGCATCGTCTGGTCCAAGCGGTCACTCGCACGCCTGACCCAACCGACCCGCATCGGCGGCCCGCCGACATCGCCACCGGCCGCGACAGCACCGCGATCCTTCTGCTGGCCGCTCTCTCCGGTCTCGACCCGCTCACTCCCGCGGCCTGGCCTGCCTATCGGATGGTGCTGCCTCATGCGCGGGCTCTGTGGGAACACGCCACACCCGACACCGACACCACGCAGACCAACCTTCTGCTAAATAAGTTGGGCGTGTACCTCGAAGGTCAGGGCGACTACGGCACTGCTATTGATTGCCTCATTCGCGTCCGCGACAACGGCCTACGCCTTAAAGGGCCCGACCATCCGGACACGCTAATTTCGCAGAACAACCTGGCCTACGCATACCGGGCGGCGGGTGACCTAGAGCGGGCGATCCCGTTATTCGAGGCGGCGCTCGCCGACTCCGAGCGGGTGCTGGGCCCCGACCACCCGAGCACGCTGGCCTCACGGAACAACCTGGCCTACGCCCACGAGTCGGCGGGCGACCTGGGGCGGGCGATCCCGTTATTCGAGGCGGCGCTCGCCGAGCGCGAGCGGGTGCTGGGCCCCGACCACCCGAGCACACTGGCCCCGCGGAACAATCTGGCGGGCGCCTACCGGGCGGCGGGTGACCTGGAGCGGGCGATCCCGATCGTCGAGGCGGTGCTCGCCGATTCCGAGCGGGTGCTGGGCCCCGACCACCCGGGCACGCTGACCTCACGGAACAATCTGGCGGCCGCCTACGAGTCAGCGGGTGACCTGGAGCGGGCGATCCCGTTATTCGAGGCGGTGCTCGCCGATTCCGAGCGGGTGCTGGGCCCCGACCACCCGGATACGCTGACCTCACGGAACAATCTGGCGGTCGCCTACGAGTCAGCGGGTGACCTGGAGCGGGCGATCCCACTGTACGAGGCGGTGCTCGCCAACAGCGAGAGGGTGCTGGGACCCGACCTCCCCTGACCAAGGCTATCCTTTCGAACCTCGACGCAGCGCGATCAACCCGAAGCCGCCACTGGTCGGTCGTTTCCGGAACCGGCAGACGGTGGCGTTGAACATACGCTCATCGGCATGTGCGGACGTTCGGGAGCGAGTGGTCACGTCCGCTGCATCCTCCTGCGTGGTACTCCACCAGGACGAGAGGCCAGTAGCTCACCTGGCTCCCTCCGCCAAGGGAGTAGCGGATCTCCACAATCCTCCATCGAATCGGGCCACAAGATCCGCGGCCGTGCGGCTGCGTCCCCCGACGTCACGCGCGGCATCCAAGCGTTCCAGGTCGGGAACGCCAGCGACCGTGCCAACCGCATCGCCAAGGGCCGGTGATGGCGACTACCTCGCGGCGGTCAAGATCTTCATGGCCGAGTAGAAGACAAAGTCCTCGGTGTGCAGGGTAGCGCCACGCACTGTCAAGAACGACGAGCCGGTGGACCCAACACGTTCGCCGGAGTACAGCCTGGTCGAGCCCTACCAAGCGCTGCGGACTACAGGACGCTGCGCATCACCGCCCATGAGCTCATCCTCGCGGCGGCCCGTGTGGTGCTCGGCAGCGCCGAGATCCGCACACCGGCTGGTCGGATCGATGGAACGCCGATCAGATAAGCCACACGCACAACTTGGCTGATCCAGACCGCATCGCGCGCCTCGTCGAGCCAGGCGATGTGCCCGATCTTCATCTTGGGCGAGGCTACAGTGACGTTGACAGCACCGGGTCAACCGGCGCAGGCTTCGACGAAGCCCGCTCGATGAGCAGGCCTCGCCGAGCCGAACAGCCAGGTGACCGGCTAGTGCAGGTACAGGTTCGCGAGGCCTGTGAGTACCAGCACCACTATGGTCACCAACTGGGCCGCCGTCACGGTCACGGAACCCGTGATCGTGACGGTGAGCCAGCACTTGCTGCTGTCACGCCGTCGATCCCGACGTGAAGTCAAGATCGATCGCCTTCCTTTCTCTCCGAAGCGCCATCGAGCTGAGGCTCGATGAAGCCGGGGCTCGGAGTGCTCCCTCGACTGCAGCGCGAGGAACCACAAAGGTCGGCCCCACAAGTAGACCCGTCATTGTTCTGTGACAGCCGGAAGACGCGCCAGTCGGAACTGGTGAATCCGGCCCGACGGGTCGGCCGTCCATGTCACCGTAACTGATCAACTACAACCTGTGTACTCGGTAGGAGTACGCCCACCGCCCCACGTACCTCGCTCATTGTCCCAGACCCATGCACGCTTTCGATGCGAGAGACCCGGGGACCGGGGACCACAGTCGTCGACGTGGATAAGACGATCATCGCGTTATCCGGCAATCGCTGTCACGACCCACCCCATCACGCAGGTACGCAGGACGATGGCCTCGCAGCGGCGGTCTTGGCGTCCTCCGGCAGGCCGTCCACCCGCACCTCGGCGCCGCGAAGGTAACTGTCGCAAAGGATCACCGTTGTGCGTGAGCCGTCCTCAGCGAGCGCCGGGAGCTAAACGGTTTTGCGGTCCCGGACGATGTCTTGGATGTGAAACCTGTGCGCCCGGAGTGGATACCGTGCTCGCTGATCGCGGGCGTCAGCACGTGGTCGTGGCCGACAGCGTGCCTGATCGCCGCGATGGTGATCGTGCTGAGCGGGCTGCGACTGCTGATCGAGCTGCGCTGGCGGCGCACTGTGCTGACGTTGGCCGAAAACGTGCAGGCGGAGACAATCGTGGCCGTGACTGAGTCAGCGTGGCTGCCGGCCGCCTGGGTCCAGGCCGGGCCGGCGCCGTGCCGTAGGTTCGGAGACGGTCATGCCGCGTCGCATCCCTGAACAGACCGCCGAGGAGGTAGGCGCCTTGTTCACCAAGGTTGTGCACGACCTGCATCGCTACGCGATGACGCTCGTGCAGGGCAACCACGCCGCCGCCGAGGACCTCGTGCAGGAGACGTTCCACGACGTCGCGCTCGCGTGGCCCACCCTCCGCAACTGCGAACACGGGCACCAGCGGGCGTGGCTGTTCACCGTCACGAGGAACAAGGCCATCAGCCGCTGGAAAGCCGACACCCGGGTCGAGGTCGGAACCGAACGCCTCGAACGCCAGGGCAAGGTGTCAGCACCCGAGGACACCTGGCACAAGACGCTCTGCGCCCTGACTCTGCAAGAGTGCAGGAAGGTGCTCGAGCGGATGCCGCCGACGAGGAGTCGGGTAGCGTATCTGCGCTGGTACGAGCAGTGGTCGACGCGGGAAGTCGCTGATCTGCTCGGGATTGCCCAGTCGACGGTGCGGGTGCACCTCAAGACTGCGCGCGACGAGCTGGCGGCCGTACTCGGGCCGGACATGCTGCTGACTGAGGGGGCCGCTGGGAAGGAGGAAGCGCCGTGACGAGCAACGACATCACCCCCGAGCCCGCATCGCATCGGATTTCGCTTCCCCGGCTCCACAACCAGCCGGATGGTTCTGTCCTGGCAACGGCGCACTGCACGATCGTGGCGGTGGACATCGTCGGCTTCGGCCATCGCAGTCGGACCGACGCGAACAGGGTGCGTATCCGGCGCGGTTTCTACCAGGCGACGCAGCATGCCTTCGACGCCGCCGGCGTGCCCTGGGAGTCTTGCCGAAGGGAAGATCTCGGCGACGGCATCGTCGTGATTGCGCCCGCAAACATTCCCAAGACTTCCTTCGTCGATCTGCTGCCAGGCACCATGTTGACGGCGCTCCTCCAGCACAACCGGACTCACCCCCCGACCGAGCGGATTCGGCTCCGGCTCGCTCTCCACGCCGGAGAGGTCAACTACGACGAGCACGGCTTCACCGGGACATCGATCATGCACGCCTTCCGCCTGCTCGACTCCGCCGCGGTGCGGACCGCGAGCGCGGAGAAGCACGCTCTCCTGGCGGTCATCGGATCATCGTGGTTCTTCGACGAAGTCATCCGGCATTCCGAGCACAGTGACGCTCACGACTACGCACCCGCCGACGTCATCAGCAAGGAAACGCGGACCCGGGCGTGGATCAGGGTTCTCTTTGAGCGTTCCCGATCGCGACGCCGGGTCGACTCGCCCGAGCGAATCTCGCCTCGCCAGCTCTACGCGCTGTTGGAGCACCACGCCGACGACGGTGCGCGCTACGACAGCAGCGTCGGTCTGGCGAAGCTCGCGGCCTGGATGGCAGAGGACGCCGATCAGACCGACATCCCCCGGCCAGCGACGGACGAGGTGCGGGCCCTGCGGACGTCGTGGTCGAACCCGACGAGCTGAAGTGCGAGTCCTGACGCATTCGCGCCGACCGCGGGCGCCGCTTGTCAGTACCTTGCTGTCGTCGAGCCGTGTGCGCGGACAGGTTGCAGAGCAGTCTGAAGGCTCGTCGGTGGATGATCGCCGCGCAGCGCTATAAGGATGTGCTCGCAGGCGGGTGCGGACGGGCAGTAGCGCGTCGTTCGGGTCGTCGTTGCTCGCCGCGGGACCCATCGACCGCCTGGCGTGTCGTTCGCCGATGTCCCGGATACTTCGAGAGCGGGCACATCGAGGCTGACGCAGAAGACAGGCGAAGCAGCTCGCCACCTACGACGACAAGGGCAGGCGATGAGCGACTCACAGGGCGGCGAAGGAAGAGGCCCATCCGGGAACAGTCTGGAATTCGACCCGATCGTCAACGGCGTCGACTTCCTCGACAGCGCGATCTCCCACCTGGCCGCATCCGCGGATCCGCGCCGCTTGAAGTACGCGGTGCTGCACCTGCAGGCCGCGATTGAAATCCTCGTCAAGATCCGCTTGCAGCGCGAGGGTATCGAGCACATCTTCGAGGATCCCTACAGCGCCGACGAGAACAAGCTCAAGCAGGGCGCCTTCCGCAGCGTCACGCTCAACGCAGCGATCAAACGGCTCGCCAAGGTCGCCGACATCAAGCTGTCAACTGCTCAACGTGACGCCCTGGACGGCCTCAACAGGGAACGCAACAAGCTTCAGCACTTCGGCTCCACCAGCAACCACGAGGTTGTGACCGCACGCGCCGCGGCAGCCCTTGACGTGCTGTCCGAGTTCATCCGGCAACACCTCGTTCCGGACGCGCCGGACGACGAGGTTGAGCACCTCGAGCAAGCAGAGGAAACCATCGGCGCCGCGCTCACGACCATCGCGGCGGTCAACCGGGCAAGGCTGGACCGCATCGCCCCCGAACTAGAGGCGTGGCAGAGCATCGTCATACACTGCCCCGAATGCATGCAGGTGGCCTGGACCTTCGCACCCTTCGAGGAAACCTCACGCTGCCGGTTCTGCGGTCGCGATTGGAGCCAAGTCGAGGGCGCCGAAGCCGCTGAAGAGTACGTCACATCCGTTCTGAGCGAATCAAGCTACATGGCTGTAAAAGGACGAACCGGGTGGTCGATCTCCGACTGCCCGGAATGCGAGCTCGAAGCGCTCATCGCCGTCGCCACCCGCACGGACCCCGACAGCTTTCTCACTAACGCCTGTTTCCACTGCGGCTTCATCGCCGACGGGGAACTCGGCTCCTGCGGACGGTGCGGTCGAACCACCTTCGATCCCGACGACTTGATCTGCGCTGACTGCCTGCACGACCTGGTGGCCGAAGACTGAACGATCGACGCTCAGCGAGCAAAATGGTACTTCTCCGGCGGTGCCGAGATCGAGCGCATTGTCCATGACCTCTACAACCGCCGCCCGGCACGATAGATAGTAAATGCAGTTGCCATTGTGGTTGAGAGAGGTCGCAGGCGTGTCACGCTTGACGAAGACGGCCGACTTCTCATCGCCGTGTGCGAGCCCGCCTGGCAAGCACGCACGAACACTGGCTGGCCTCTAATCAGGACAATCGCCGTGGAGGCCGTGCGGCCCCGAGACGCTCGCGGCCGGCGAACCGATAGCGGCGCTCTCGCTCTACTCGGTGCGCGCCGAAATGTGTCACGCGGTGCCTATTAGGAGCGGCCGCCGTTCTAAGCGGCGCCCGGACGTCGCACTGTGCCTTGCATCGCGTCGCGCCACAGCGCGTTGCGCCTTCGGTAGGAGGTGCCAGCGGACGAACTGCGCAGAACGCGTGCATGCTCGGCAGGATGCGCGGCCAACGTGTCCCCTGAGTCAAGGATGGACGCGGTGCAGGTATTCGGTTTCCCGGTCCTTGGCGCGGTACGCAGCCTGTGTGAGACCCGTGCCAGCCAGTGCACGTCGGTCAAGACCGGGTACTATTCGGTGTATGACCGACGAGACAGTTGTTGACCGAGTCACAGCACACTATCCGCCCGCGGATATTACGCCGGATGAGTTTGAAGGATTTGTCGTCGGCTTGCTTCGTTCGGCGGAGGCTGAGGTTGACAATCTAATTGTCACCTCTCACGAGAAGATCGAGGTTGCGGATGGCGTCTACGACTTTGATGCAACAGTGCGTTATGAGTTCGCTGGGATGGAGTTCTTGATCTTGGTTGAGGCGAAAAGGCATAAGAACCCTGTCAAGCGCGAGCTGGTCGCGGTTCTCTACCAGAAAGTGGTGAGTGTCGGAGCGCACAAGGGCGTCATGATCTCGACTGCGCCGTATCAGAGCGGAGCGGTAAAATTCGCAAAATCTCACGGAATTGCACTGATGACAGTCACTGAGGGACGTTTTACTTTCGAGACGAAAAATGCATCGCATGGTCCTTCAATTTCGCGCGAGGAAGCAGTGGAGCGGTTTAATTTGCCTGTCTTCGTGGGTCACGTCTACGGTATAGGTGAAAATGCAAATTCGACGAACGTGACCCTGCTCTCGGAAGAATACCCCCGCTCGGTCGCCGAACTTCTACTCGGCGTCTCAGAGGATTGAGCTGCGACTCGAATAAAATTACCGCGACTAGGGATTTCGACGGGGGTGCCGTCTGACGCGTCGTCGGTAAAGTTAAGGTATGACCTGAGTCAGGTTTGGTGAATAATCCAATGAATCTCATTGATCTATATGTCTGTCGCGCTGATGCCCGTGCCCGGGGTTCGCATAGTCGTCAGCCAATGGTGAATGGTTGCGTGGTCGGCGACGTCAATTCCGTAGCCACGCGCGTCGATCGTTTTGACAGCACCGACGGACAGTGTTGAAGTCGTGGCAACCAGGCCGCGCATGGACGAATTGGCTTCGACGTCTGCCCATAGTGCCTTGACGACCACCTTCTCGATCTTCGACTGCTGCCTCTTGCATTGAACTATCGCAAGTGGAGGCTCGCCCGCACGTGGCTGCGCCGGCCATATCCTAATATCGACGCCATCGTCATTAGTGCCGTGCCGTGGCAGCCACAGGCCGGCTCATCGGGTTCGTTTCACCGGAACCAATGGGCGCGCCGGAATCGCTAAATGTGGCGAAGCTCGGCCGTGCAGTCGACGACCTGTTCGGGCAACTCGGGGTTCGGCCGACGCATCTCCCAGAGCCGGCGCCGAACACCGTGAACTGCAGGCCGGCTCTGCTCGCCATCTGGATGATCCGCCGGCCCAAGGCTGATCGCCGACGCGTACACCGGCAGGTCCCCATTGCACTCCTGATCGACCCCACCGGCCACCAGGTCCAAATCCGCACAACCTGGTTCTCGTGGCAGCCTTTGCACGTCGGACTGGTTGATCTCCCTCAGCGCTACGGGAACGCCGCCACGGCGACGGGCATAGATCCCGGGCAGTTCATCAAGGAGTCCGTCGAGCACGCAATCGCCAGCCACCCCGACACCCTCCTGCTCACCCACGCTCAGAACCTCCGCTCCACGTGGCCGGCTTTGGCCGGCCCTCAGATGGACGTGGACACCATCGACCTTGGCCGCGGTCCTCAGCCGATCAAAGAGCTGCCCGGCCTGCGCCACATCTGGGTCCGCAGCGCCCACGGCGCGGGAACACCGCAGTCGTACGGGGTCAATGACGGAATTATCGGTCATCCCAAAGGAATGTGGCGCTTTCCCGAACCGCGCCTATTCGCCAGCACCAGCGGCAAACCCGCCTATGCCGTGAACTCGGTCCTACGCAACTCGAAGATCGCCGAGGGGCTCCCGTATGGACGCGACGGGTTCACCCGGTTGAACACCCAGGCTCCTGTGTGGAACGAGCAACTTCTTGAACTTGGCGTTGCCGGGCTCCAAAACGGCGACCAGCCCGAGCAGTGGGCGGCGATGGCACACAACCTTCGCGACGCTGTGCCGTACACCCGCTGGACCACCCCGCTGCCCTGGCCGCTGCAGCTGGCACAACAGATTGAAGAGCAGGTCCAACCACGGTGATCAGCAGAAGCGCGATGACACTGGTGATCGAGTTTCTCGATGACGGCGGAAGGTGTTTCCAGCTCATTGAGGCGGAGGCAGCTTCCGATTCCAGTGTTGGTCGGCGAAGTCGTCGCGGTTGTCTGCCCCTTTCCAATGCTGCTTGGGTAGGTCACCTCGGAAGTTGCATCCTGGGCAAACATCCTCGCCCTGGATGTGGCCTTCGTACCAGGCATGCACCGCTGCATGCGTCACGGCGACCCGGACGTCCGCTTCCCCCGACTCGTACGCCGCAACGGCACCTTCGATGATCATGCCCAGGACTGGTGAGTCCGGAGCAGGGAAAGGCGGCGAAGGGAACCTCTCAGCTTCCATAGCAGTCTAAGATACTGGAGTTCTGGTGCTCGTCCGCGCCGTTCTCAGCGGCGCCGACCTTCATCGCGAGAGGCGGTTCCACGCGGACATGGCCTCAGCCGCGTAGGGATAACACCCGGCCGCCCGTTGTGCAGGTGTCGAGCCCTCGACCGGTCACAAACAGACATCGCATGATCCATCTGGTCGGCGCGGTGGTCATTCCGCCTAGCGGAACCCCGCCCACGTGCCGCGGCCGTGAAGTCTACTCGGACGGGCGATGCGGACTCATTCAGAGCGTCCCAGCCGGGTTGTTCCCAGACGGCCGGAGAACACGCTTAGGTGATCGGCTGGAAGTTGGTTACCGAAGGCGAGCTACGGCTCATCTATCGGCCTGGTGTGGACTCGGCCGAGTTGGGCTTGATTGTCCTCGTCGCTTCCTCCAGCGATGGTGAGGATGAGCTGGTCGTCTTCGCCGGGGGTCAGGATCCCGCCGCCGGCCTGGTCTGTCGGAGTCCAGTGCTCAGCTTTGCAAGTTTGGTGGATGTAGCCGAGGTTCCACTCGGCACCGTCGATCTCGACCGTGAGATGCCAGGTCACACGAACCCAACACGGCAGGGAGATCCGGGTGGTGCTGTCCTGGGTGACGCTGAGCGCGGACCAGGACGTGACGACCTGATGGCCTTCGACCAGTATCGCGGCATGGAGCCACCCGACCGCCTGCTCTTGTTCCACTGTGGACAGTTCGGGAACCAGCAACTGTCGCGCGATCTTGGCTTGCAATGTGCGTAGCGCCACGCAGATGGACAGCTGGGACAGGTAGTCGGGTTCGGCGTCGCCGCTGACGAGGTCTTCGGGCAGTGGGGCCAGCGACAGGACTGGCGGGCCGCCGGGCACGCCGACCTTGATGCGGCATCCGGCTTTGAGCGCGTGCAGTGCGGCTAAGGATTCTGCTGCTAGCGCGGGATTCGCGCCGGAGATATCCGGCAAGGTGACACCGAAGGTGACGGTGTGGTCCGTAAGGTCGATGCGGAACTCTACGGTGACGATGTCGGCAACGTCGTGGCCGGTCCACGCGAGTCGTTCGGTGCCGTCGCGGGCTTCGGTGGGGCGCTGCATGACCAGCGGCAGTGTCGCGACCAGGTTGTCGTCATGGTCGAGTCCGCGAAGTTCGAAGGGTCTGGGTTGGTCGCTGGCTAGGACGGAGACGGAGATTCGGTCCATGTCGGCGAAGCTGAACCCGCCGGGAAGCTCGGCGGTGACAACACTTGCGGGGACATCGGTGAAAGGTATGCCGTAGCCGAGGAAGTCGCGCATCTGCTGGCGAACGTCGTCAGTCTCGGGAGTGATCGTGACACGTAGATCCATCGGCAAGGGGCGGTCGAGCTGTGCTTGGTCGTAGCGCGCGATGATGTCCAGCTGGGACATGGTGCTGTCCTCGATGACGACAGCTGAGAACACCGCTCCGGGCGCGGGTGTCATGACCGGTTGGCTGTCTTCGGGAGCGAGCTGTGCGGACAAGCGGTAGTTGTAGTGGGGGTCGGTCTTGTTGAGGGCTGCGACGATGCCGCGGATGCTGGCTAAGGCAGTGGCTGGCTGCAGGACTGTGCTGGGTTCGGTCTCGCCGGTGGCGTTAAGGGCTTGCATCAGTGTTCGTGCGGTATCGAGGACGTACTGTTGGCCGTTGTTGAAGTAGTAGTCGACGACCTGGGGATAGTCGGCTGCCCAGTTGTCGACTGTGGTCAGACCGATCCAGTCGCTGGGAATCCCTGAGTCCGCAGTGAGCTCGGCGAGCCATTCGCGATCTTCCCGTGTTGGGTCGATCGGGCGCACCACGTGCCATGCGGAGACGCGGATGTGTTCCTCCTTGGTAAAGGCGAGAAGGCTGTTCCACGACTTGGTGATCTGGCGCTCCTGGGAGCGATCGCGCGTGGTGGTGAACTTCTTGATCTGGAAAACTTCCCACCGGTGCGGCGCGTGCGGAACGAGGACGTCGATTCCGCCGTCGCCGCGGGAGGGCCGGATGCGCTGGCCTCGCGGATGCTGGCGCAGCACCATCATCGCGATGACGGCTTCGATGTCGTCTCCGCTGTAGCGCTCCCAGGGCACTCGACCCGGCATGACTGGTGCCTTTCTCGATCGGGCATTGCGGCCGGTGGCCGGGTTAGTCGGTGCTGGCCGGCTGGTTTGTGGTCGTGCCGAACAGCGTGTCGAACACGTCGAGGGTCATGCGGGTCGGCCGGATGCTGCCGTCGTCACCGTGAAGATGAAGCGCATAGAGGCTGACGTGTTCGTCGTAGGGCAGGTCCATCCAGCGCGCGAGGAGCTTTTGGCCGTAGAGTGGATGGTCCTGGTTCGCCGGCCGGAACGGGTTCGCCGTCTCCGCCTCGCCGCTGCCCGCTCCGCCGGCCAGGTCCGGCTGGCCGTACCAGCGGTCAGTCTCGTCTTTGACGGCGACTACCACGGGGCCGTGTTTGTCGGCAGCGTTGGCGATCTGCTGCACACGAGTCTTGGTGACACCGAGCTTGCCGGCGATCGTGCCGTACCCTGTGGTCCGGTCCCGCAGCTCGTTGACCGTTGCTTTTTTGATCATCGTGACCGCGCTGCGAGCGGCCACCAGCGCCTGGTCGAGCTCATCGGCGTCGCGCAGCCGCTGGTAGGGGTCGGCGGTAGTGCGGAGCTGGCGAAGCACTTGGTCAAGTGAGACGCGCATAGTTACCTCCTGTAGGTACAGGGGCAACTGTACCCTTTGGGTGGCGTGTGGGCTAGTTTGATCTGGGACTCAATGACTCGGCTGGCCCAGCTCTGCTGTGTTTGAGCTGGTCAACACCCTGATCGGTGACGGTGGGTATGGGGTGAGCGCCCTACGTTGCGGCGGCGTCACGGCTGGGGTGAGGTTGTCCGGCTGCTGGTGCAGTGCACGTATTTGACCGTGCGATATTCGGCGGCGACCTGCCGGCCGTCTGGCCGGTGTCGACTGGCCTGCAGCTGTCCGGTGCACCGCGTCTGACCGAGTCCTTACTCCTCTCCGGGCGGCCGTGTTGTGAGTCGTGCGTGTGCTGCGACTGTGGGGGCATGGAAATCGAGTTGGCGGACGTGGTGGCCTCGGTGCGGGACGAGCTGGTGGCGGCTGCGGCGCGGGGAGCCGGCAGTGATGTCGAGTTTGTGGTGGGGCCCATCGAGCTGGAGTTCGCGGTGGAGATGCGCCGGGACGCCAAGGTGAAAGCAGGGTTCCCGGGTGCCAAGGCGACCCGAACGTGCCGTTCTCGCGTGAGGCCACCCGGACGCCTCTCCAAGGTCGCCGTGATGCGCCGATTGGCTATGTGTTGGATAGGGGCCCGTCATTCGATGCGTCAGCGGTAACGGCGACGCCGAGGCGCGAATTCATGAGGAAGACTGCTTCGGTGAGGATTGTGTTGATGAGCCCTTCTTCGCCGCTGAAGCTGTTGCGGGGGAAGTTGATGCCGCCAACGATGACAACGTGGTCGAACTTTGCGCCGCCTGTGAACGCCGCGCAGTCGAACCTCGCGCCGCCAACGAAAGTCGCGCGTTCGAACTGGACCGAGCCCGCGAATGCAGCGTACTCGAACTCAGCGGGGCCGATGAACTCCGCATAGCGAAAATGAGCGGAGCCAGCGAAATTTGCACGGCCGAACCTGGCGCCGCCTACGAAGGTCGCGCGGGTGAACTGGGCATTGCGCTTGAAGGTCGCGCCGCGGAACCCTAGGGTGCCGACGAACCGGCCGACTCCAATGAAGATCGCGCCGTCGAACTGGGCGGTACCGACGAAGGTTGTTCCCTCGAAAGAATGGCCGCCGGTGAAGGTCACGCCGAGGAACTGGGCGGGGCCGATGAAGGTTGCGTGATCGAACTGGGCGAGGCCTCCGCACTTTGCGCCTTCGAATCGCGCGCCTTTAGCGAAGGTTGCATTGCCGAACTGGACGAGGCCGACGAAGGACGCGCGGCCGAACTGCGAAGCGCTGGCGAACGTCGAGGCCACGAATTGCGCACCCTTAGCGAAAATCGCGCGGTCGAACCAAGCGGTACCGGTAAAGGTCGCGTGACCGAACTCGGCACGCCCGGCGAAGGTCACGCCGCGAAATACGGCATCGCAGGTGAAGGTCGCGTGGTTAAACCAAGCGGGGCCGGTGAAGGTCGCGTGATCGAACTGGGCGAGGTCGGTGAAGGCCACGCCACCGAACCGTGTGGGGCCGACGAAGGTTGCGCCGTCGAACCGCGCTTCACGTACCTGGCAGTCTCCCAGGGAGAAGCTGACCAGATGGGTGTCGGTGAGGTCGAGGTCGATGTCCGCCCAGAACGCCCGGCGGACCGCGGGCTGAAGGTGCTCGCGAAGGATGCGCTGGGCCGTAAGCCGGACTTCTCGTTCCTGCATCCTGCTGTGGTGCGCATCGAGTTGAGCGTCGTCCGCAGCGGTTGGAGGCTGGACGTCGAATGATGTGAAGGGCATCCGCAGGTAGGCGCAGAGGACGTTGACGATGCTCTGGCGCTGGCCGGGGTTGTTGTGGGCCAGGCGCTCTAGGGCGTAGAGCCCGGCCAGTCGGACCGGAGCCTCGGTCGAGCCGAGCTGGTCGGCTGCCTTGGTGTATAGCTCAGTGACGTTCTTCTCCGTCGCGTCACTCTCGCTGTGCTGCTGGCGCCGCACCGCCAAGAGCAACGCGAAGATCCCGGTCGTCCCAGCGCCGATCCCCAGCCCGGTCTTGATTGCCTCGACTCTCGCCGATGCCCTCTTGTCCGCGTCCCTAGTTTGGTCGGCCTCGTCGATCAGCCAACTGGTCGCCCCCCACCCCGCCGCGGCTACTACGACCGCGGCAGCGAACACGACCCACCAGCTCATCCCTGAGGCCCGAGTCCGCGGCGGCCGCTCCCCCCGCCGACGCACCAGGGCGACCGCAAGCCCACCGCTGGCCGCGGCAAACAGAGCCAGCGGCACAGCGAGCGGGCGCGCCCACCGCCCCAGCCCCGCCCAGTCCACCCAGCCGAACAGCACCACCATCCCGACCAGCAGCGCCACCCCACTCAGCGCCAGGGCCCCGCGCGCCTGCGCCCAGCATTCGCGGAGCCACCCTGGCAACGTCAGCTTCCAGAACGTCACGGACGGTGCATCGCGCCAGCGCGAGCAAGCGCTACTTCAGGTGCTGCGCCCACTTCGATTGGCCGACGTCCCGCTGTGGTAAGTGCGGCTTCGCCCGGTCTCGACTTGACAGCGGCCGGGCGGTCTCGCAGTATCCGAACAAGTGTTCGATGTTTCGGGTTCGCTCGCGGCTTCCCCTCGTGGGCGTCTCCGGTGCGTGTTCGTGGTGCTGGAGGTGCGTAGTGGCGGTGCCGGACGTGGTGGCCGGCCTCGCGGCAATCCCCGGCGTCCGCACGGCCGCGCAGCTCGGCGAGCCGAGCCCGGAGCCTTCGGCGCCCGTCGGGTCGCTCCCGGTGACGCCAGCGTTGGCCAAGCTAGTGCCCGACGGCCTGCGGCGCGGCGCGGCGGTGTTGGTCTCGGGCTCGACCGCGCTGGTGCTGGCGTTGCTTGCCGAGGCGACCCGGGAGGGCTCGTGGGCAGCGATCGCTGGCATGCCCGAGGTGGGAGTGGCGGCCGCCGCCGAGCTGGGCGTCGAGCTGGAGCGGCTCGCCCTCATCTCCGCCCCGGGGGCCGAGGTCGCCGCGGTGCTGTCGGCGTTGATCGACGGGTTCGACCTGGTCGTGCTCGGCCCAGCCGTCACCCGAGTGATGCAAGCGCCGCTGGCGCGCCGACTGGGCGGACGGGTCCGCAACCGGGGCGCCGTTCTGCTTGCCGCCGGCCCGTGGCCGGGCGCGGATCTCCAACTGAGGGTGTCGAACCGCCGGTGGCGCGGTCTGACCGGCGACGGCTTCGGCCACCTGGAGTTCCGTGACGTCGTCGCGACCCGCCGTGGCCGCGGCGCCGCTGCGCGTCCGCGCACCGTCGCGCTGCAGCTGCCGGGCCCCGGCGGTGCTGTCGCCGCTGGCGAGGAATCTGCTGGCCGCGGCGTGCGTGAGGTCGCCGGATGATCCGCACGTCGCAGCGGCGTTCGAGCGGGTCGGGACCGTCGCGAGGTGCCAGGTGATCGGCGAGGCCGTCCGCTCGGGTGCGCGCGGCGAGTTCGGTGCGCTGGTCCCAGTCCGGCCGGCGGTTAAGGAGGTCGAGAGGTGCTTGCGTGGGCACTGGTTGACCCTGGACCTCTACGACAAGCTCGCGCCGTTCAGCCAGCGCTACCGGCTGCACGGCTGGCTGTGCGAGGTCTGTCGCGGTCTTGAAGCGTGCGAGCCGGAGGCTCGGCGCCTCGCCGAGTGGGCGCGCCTCGACGTCACCGTCCAGCACTCGCCCGACGCGGCGCCGACCGGCGGGCTCGTCCTGGTGGCCCATCCGCCGGTCGCGGGAACGCTGGCAGGTCGGATCACACTGCACCTGGACGGCACTGAGGTAGGCGCGGTGACGGCGAGCCCGTGCGGGAGATGTCGGACGGCCACCCTCGACTATGTCCATGTCGCCGCCGAGTACCGGCGCCTGGGCTTCGGTCGCACGCTGGTGGCGGCCGCGGTGGCTCGGGCGCCGTCGTACCGATGGACGGCTCCGTTGCCGGACGGCCCGGCGGCGCAGTCGTTCCGTGCTCGGATCGCCATGCGCCGGGCCGGTCCGCCTTGTCCCCACGTCGGAGGCGCGGAGTTCAGGCGATGAGGGCTAAGGGGAATGAGCGGGAATCGATCGTCGAGTAGCGCCTTGCAGTAGAGGCCGACCGCTCGGCGCGCAGGAGCTTGTCGTGAGACATCGCGACCGCGGTGGCCGACCACCAGGAGCGCTCAATTACGCCGCGATTCGCGTGACACTGCCGTAGACGAGGGGGTAGGGCTCGGCGGCACATCGGGGGGCGTTGTGCCGCCGAGCCAGGACTGGCGATGATCGGGACGGTCGGGGGGCGTGCCGGACCGATCACCTCAGCAACCAACAAGAGGGCGTTCGGCGGCCACAATGACGTCCGGCGATGGAGATCACCGAGACGGGTGACGCGCTGGTGTCCGGGTCGCGGAGGCGTGCTGGCGAGGAATCTCCCCGGCATCCGGCGTCACCCGGCACTTCGTGTCGCCATCGGTGGAGACGCGTCGGCGGACTTGAGTCTTCGGAAGCCGGATATGTCCGCGCGGCCGCACCGTATGCACGAGCGAGGTTCGGCGGGGTATCCACCATCAAAGCACTGCGACGGTCTTCGGGCGCAGCTCGTCTTGCGGTGATGTTGTGGGCGTGCCGGACAGACCACTTGGTCGGCCCGAGCGTAACGTCTGCCCAGGCCCAGCCCTGGTCAACGGGGCGCGGGTTGATCGTGGAAATCGGTGAAGGGGTTCGGTGATGGCGCAGAAGGTGCGTGTCGAGGTGCTCGACGATCTGGACGGCGGCGAGGCGGCGGAGACTGTCGCGTTCGGTCTGGATGGGGTGTCGTACGAGATCGACTTGTCGGCGGAGAATGCCGAGGCGTTGCGTGGTGAGTTCGAGCGCTTCGTCCAAGCTGCGCGGCGAGTCGGCGGCCGGCGGATGAAAGTCGCGCTCGGCCAGTCCACCAGCGAGGCCACCAGGTCATCGGGAACCGGCAAGGTTAACTCTCGCGAGTACAACCAGCAGGTGCGCGAGTGGGCCGCGGCGAACGGGTACGAAGTTGCTGAGCGTGGTCGGTTGTCGAGCGAGCTGATCGAAGCCTACGAGACCGCTCGCACAGCGCCTGCCGAGGTTGAGGCGGAACCGGCTGAGAAGCCGGCGCGGAAGCGGGCACCGCGGAAGAGGGCAGCGGTCTGAGGCGGCACGCCGGACCGCGATGACGTCTCGTGCTGGCGGGGCACCAGAGTCAGGTAGCGCGCCGGTGCCCGGGGCCTGGCAGGGCATCGGCCCCCCGAACCTGCCGGGCAGCCGGGCACCGACCGGGACACTTGTATCGGTATTGGACCGTCGAGACGAGTTGCCGGGCGCAGGTGTCCCTCGTACGTGGCTCTATTCCGCGTGCGCCGTGTGATCGGCGAGTTGCTGATTAGCCGCCGCCGTAGTGACGGGAGACGGCGACGCTCGGGCTGGGTGGGTCGGGTGTCGTCAGGTCCTCGCGGTGGTCGTCGAGAAGCTGCTTGATCTGCGAGATCAGGCGATCGGCGTGGTCAAGTGCGGTTAGCTGCTCGGAGGTGTCCTGGTCGTAGCCGGCCTGGCGAAGTTCGGTCAGCAGTGTCCGGTCGAGGTCAGCGAGTGCGCCTTTGAGGTCGCGGAAGTCCAGCGTCACGATGTCGAGGATGCGCGAGCCGCGGTGTCGAGTAAAACAGTCCGCCGCGATCTGGTGACACGCGTTTGGGCGGTTTTCGACGGTGATGATCTGGCCTGCAAGGCTGCGGATTCGCGTCAAATTCTTAGCGGCCGGAGCGCTGTGGTAGTCGTGACGGGCGTGGATGCTGGGGTGGCACGCAATCGATCGCAGCCACTCGATCGGGGGCTTGGTGTCGCTTGTTGGGGACGGGCAGTGTCGAGCTTGTGGAATCGCGTGAGTTTCGGGTACAGCTTCCATCCGACGTGCCGCCGACCCAGTACGCGGTCATTGTGCACGCAGTTGCTGGGGTGCTCGATGCTGCTGGCTTAGTTGCCAGGTCGTCGATCTTCGTAGACGACGTGGCGCACGACGACGACTTGAACGAGGCGTTCGACCAGTTCAGTGCTCTGTATCCATGGAGCGACCGTTGACGTTGCCCCGAACATGGGCTGGCACGTCGAGGTTGAGGTAAAGCTACGCGCGAGCCGCAGGCTGCCACTGCTGTGGCCGTTGCTGAGGAATACCGGCCAGGGCTGCCGCGTGCTGGCGCGCGTTGTCACGCGAAGAGGACGTGGCGATGGTTCCAGGCGAGGTGGAGGGCCGCCGCTGCGCCCGGGGAGAGCCGACCTTCTTCACGTAGGTAGCGCAGCGTGTTTTCTTCGAACGGCAGAGCGCGGGCCGGGACGGTTCCTTCGGAGTTGGTGTTGACGGCGTCGGCGAAGAGGTGGTCGTAAAGGTCGGGGGCGATGACCGCGGCGGTGAGGATGTCGCCGCACAGGGTCAGGGCGTCGAGGGTGACTCCGAGGCACCAGATCTGGATGTCGCCGGCGTCGAGCGCGCGGTCGAGGGTGGCGAAGGGCTCGAGGTCGTCGTAGGCGATCGGGTGGCCGCTGCCGTCGTATTCGTCGTGGCCGAGAAGTTCTTCGGCGAGTTCGCGCTGTATGTTGCGCCAGAGGGAGAAGTCCGCGGCTATGGCCGCTGGGAGAACGCTGGAGGGTTGGAAGATCCCGGCGGGGAGGAGATGGGTCATGCCTCCGCCGCCGGCGACTTTGTTGCCGTCACGCTGATGCAGGACCACGCTGGGTGAGTCGCCTCCGCGGATGGTCAAGGTTCCGACTGCGCCCATCAGCGGGCGGCGGCTGAGGTCGAATGGGTCACCGATGAGGGTTCTGAAGGGGAGCCGCCGCCACGACGGTTTCATGGTGCACAGCTCGTCGTTGTGGTCACGCATCAGGTGCCGCAGCGCGGTTTCGTGAGCGAGGGCTTCGTTGGTGTCCATGGAGTCGAAGAAGCCCATGTGTCCGAAGTGCATCCCGATTTCTGGAGTTGTCCAATCGAGATGCGTCAGGCGGAAGCACAGTCGGTTCTCGAACAGCTTCGGTGGGGTCAGATCGCGGATGACATCGTGGTAGCGGCGGTAGCGATGGCCAGGCGTGGACCAGGGACGCACGGCCGCAGTCTCGGCCTCACCCCCGGTTATCTCCGGCGGTGGGGTGTCGGAGGCAAGAGTCAGCGTGATGTCCTGAAGTGACACCGGGCATCGAGGAAGCCAGCTCTGATGGGCGATGACTCCGGTGTTGTGCAGCCCAGGCAGGCGGAAGTCGGGGTAGAGGCCCTCGGCGGTGATCGCCAAGGCTCGCCGCGTGGTGCCGAGGGCGGCCCTGGTCTCGCGCCAGCGCTGCTGCTCGCGTTCGACTTCCGGGCTGGGGGAGACCGGTTCATCCGCTCCTGTCGGTGCCATGGGTGTGAGTGTGATGGCTGGAGACAGGTGCGGCCGTTTGAACCCCAGCTCAGCGATCGGGACGCCGAAAAATTCGGCAAGCAGCTGCTGGTAGAAACGTTTCGGGAACGTGGTTTCCCCGCACTCCCAGCGGTAGACCGACTTCTTGGTCAACGTCAGCTGAGCGCCATGGCTGGTCGTAGCCAGCCGGTTCAGTTCCTCGGCCAGCTCCTGCTGCGACAGGGCGCGGTTCTCGCGGAGCGCGATCAGCGTTTCGTTGGGTGTGCGGTACGAGGACGAGCCTGCCATGTCCCCACCGTAGGTGACTGACCCCGCTTCGTGACCGTCAACGTCCACGTGTCGTCCCCACCACGTCCACGATTCGGGTACCGCGCGTCCACGGCGCGGGGTCGATCCGTTCTTCGCGCGCTGTTGAACTGGATCTTGTCGTTCCACAGACCGAGGTAGAGCGCCGGGGAACCGGCCTCACGAGGAGGGGCAGTGATCGACTCCAGGCGAACAACACCCTTGGGAAAGCAGATCGTGGTCACCGGCGCCGCGGGTTTCATCGGCTCGCACCTGGTCGACGCGTTGACCGAACGAGGATGCCAGGTCGTCGGCGTGGACCGGCGGAACGTCACCGACGACCCGTTCGCTGCGATGAACCTCGCCGTCGCGGCCGAGAACCCGCAGGTCCGCATCGTTCACGCGGACCTTGCGGAGGCTGACCTGGCTGAGGTGGTGGCCGGCGCGGACACGGTGTTCCACCTGGCCGCTGTCCCGGGTGTGCGCACATCCTGGGGTGATCGGTTCCCCGACTACGTCCGCTCGAACATCACCGCCACCCACCGGCTGCTGACCGCCTGCGAGCAGCAGGGCGTCCGTCGGCTGGTGATCGCCTCATCATCGAGCGTGTACGGCACCTCGACCGCGCCCAGCCGGGAACAGGACCCGACCGGGCCGCTGTCGCCGTACGGTGTCACCAAGCTCGCCGCCGAACAGCTCTGCCTCGCGCACGCGAGCCGGGCCGACACCGCGCTGAGCGTCGTGGCACTGCGGTACTTCACCGTCTACGGCCCGCGCCAACGTCCCGGCATGGCGATCAACCAGCTGCTGCTGAGCGCTCTGACCGGCGCCGTCATTCCGCTCTACGGCGACGGCCGCCAGCGGCGCGAATTCACCTTCGTCTCCGACGTCGTCACCGCGACGCTGGCGGCAGCCGAGGCGGGCGTGAAGGCCGCCGTCGTCAACGTCGGCGGCGGGACCAGCATCACCATGCGGCAGGCAATCCAGCTGGCCGGCGAGGTCACCGGCCGCCCGGTGGCGGTCGCCGAACTCGACGACCAGGCCGGGGACGTGCGCGCCACCGAAGCCGACCTCACCCTGGCCGGCCGTGTCCTCGGCTACCGGCCCGCGGTCGAGCTGCACGACGGTATGGCCGCGCAGGCCGCGTGGCTGACCGCCCTCACCGACACCCAGCGGCACTCCCTGCTCCGCGACCAGCTGGCGGTGACCCGATGATCACCCTGACAGCCGACTCGGCCACCGACCTGTTCCTCGCCGCCAACCAGGCGGTCCGCCGCGACGGGATGATCGTCACCCCGCGCGGCATGGCCACCACCGAAGTCCTCGGCGCCCACCTCTGCCTGACCAACCCGCGGCGCCGCTTCGTCGACGCACCGCCGGCGCGGATCCTCAACCCGGCCTTCGCGGTCGCGGAGACGTTGTGGATCCTGTCCGGCTCGGACGGACCATGGATCTTCCAGTACAACCGCGCCTTGACCCGCTACACCGACGACGGACGTCTGCAAGGCGCCTACGGACCCCGCATGCGGAAGTGGCGCGGCCGTATCGACCAGCTCGACGGGGTCCGCCGCCTGCTGACCCGCGACCCGGACTCGCGGCAGGCCGTGATCCAGCTGTTCGACCCGGAACGCGACACCCGCGGCCATCGCGACGTGCCCTGCACGCTCGGCTACCGGTTCTTCCTGCGCGCCGGACGGCTGCACATGCACACCTCCATGCGCAGCCAAGACCTCTGGCTCGGGTTCCCGTACGACATCTTCGCCGCCACGGTCCTGCAGGAGCTGCTGGCCGGCTGGCTGGGCGCGGAACTGGGGGAGTACCACCACTTCGTCGACTCGCTACACCTCTACGACCAGCACCTCAGCCCCGCCTCGGAGCTGCCCGGTCCGAACGAAGGAAGCCCGCCGCCAAGCATGCCGCCCCTGGCCGTGGCCTGGGAACGAATGCCCGGCCTGCTGGCCGAGGTGATCGCCGGCCGCTGCCCCGACGAGGCCGGAGAGCCGTGGACCACGTTCGCCGCGCTGATGGCCAGCTACGGCACCTGGGCCCATGGCGACCGCGATCAGGCCCGGGCCAGCGCGCACGACGCGCCGGGTGACCTCGGACGGGCGCTGGAACGCTGGTACGACCACCTCACCGCGTCCGCCCGCCCGGCAGCGACGGTCGGGGGCGCATGATGCGGACTCGACACTCGACTTCGCCGGTCGTGCTGGGCGTGTGCGCCTACACCCACGACTCAGCGGCAGCCCTGATCATGGACGGCGAACTGGTCGGCTTCGCCGAGGAGGAGCGCCTCAACGGCCACAAGCACACCAAGGCCTACCCCGGGCGCGCCATCGCATGGCTGCTCGAGAGCAGCAACCTCGTGCCCGAGGACGTCGACCTCGTCGGCTACAACTTCCAGGCGCACCGCTACCTGGGCGCCCTCACCCAGGCGCCGGCCCAAATCCTCAGCCGCGACCGCCGCAGCCGGGTCCCGGCGCGGGCCCGCAGCTTCGCCACCGTCGCCGCCCGCACCCGCACCCGAACCCGGGAACTGGCCTACCGCTTCCCGCGCGCCCGCGTGGCCGCCGGCCAGCACCACCGCGCGCACGGCCTCTACGCCTTCGCCTCCGCCGGCTACGAGCACGCCGCGGTCCTGGTCGCCGACAGCCTCGGCGAGCTGCAGTCAACGACCATCGGCTACGCCCGCCGCACCGGCGCGGGAACGGACTACCGCATCATCGACACCATCGACGATCCCGCGTCCCTCGGCTACGCCTACGGCGCGGTCACCGAACATCTGGGATGGCGCCGGGGCGACGAAGAGGGCACCGTCATGGCCCTGGCCGCGCTCGGTGACCCGGCCCGCTTCCGCGACCTGTTCACCCGCGCGATCCCGCTCACCGACACCGGCTTCACCCTCGACCCGGCGCTGTTGCCGCTGCGGGTCCTCTCCCGCCGCCACCCCCGCATCGCCCCCGCGTTCGCCGCGCGCACCTGCCCGCCGCGGCACCCCGACAGCCCCGTCGAGCAGGTCCACCATGACCTGGCCGCCGCGCTGCAGGAACGCACCGAACAGGTCATGCTCCACCTCGCCCGCCGCGCCCGTGACCTCACCGGCTCCCGCTGGCTGTGCCTCGGCGGCGGTGTCGCGACCAACTGCGTCGCCGTCGGCAAGATCGTCGACGCCGACCTGTTCGACGAGGTCCACGTCCCGCCGGCCCCGGGAGACGCCGGCACCGCCATCGGCGCCGCGCTCGCTGCACACCTGTCCGCCACCGGCACACTCCCGACCGGGGTGGCCGAGCGCTGCTATCTCGGGCCCGCCCACCCGGGCCTGAGGCTGCCGGCCAGCCCCCGGCCCGGCCTGGCCGCGCACCAGCCGGAGGCCCCGGCCCGGTTCCTGGCCCGTCAGCTGGCCGACGGCCGGATCGCCGGTCTCTTCCACGGCCGGCTTGAAGCGGGCCCGCGAGCGCTCGGCAATCGCTCGATCCTCGCTTCCCCGCTGTTGCCCGACGTCGTCTCCCGGCTGAACGACACCGTCAAATTTCGGGAGCCCTTCCGACCATTCGCGCCCGTCGTCCTCGGCGACGCCGCCGCGGAGTACTTCACGGTGCCGCAGCCCACCCCCTACATGTCCATCGCCTCCGGGGTCACCGACCTGGCCCGCGACAAGATCCCCGCGATCGTGCACGCGAACGCCACCGCCCGGGTCCAGACGGTGACCCCGGAGCAGAACCCGTTCCTCGCCGAGGTCCTGTCCGAGTTCGCGGCGATCACCGGCGTGCCCGTCCTGATCAACACCTCGCTCAACGTCAAAGGCAAACCGATCTGCGGCACCCCGGAAATGGCGCTGGACTGCCTCGTCGACAGCGGCCTGGACGCCCTGATGCTGGAAGGCTGGTGGGTCACCAAGTGAAGATCGGCTACAGCTTCTGGGGCTTCCTCGGCCCCGGCATCCGCGACACCCCCGACGGAGGCCGCAGCCACCGCCGCGTCCTCATCGACGGACTCCGCGAGCGCGGTCACCAGCTGGTGTTCCTCCAACCCGACCGCGACTACCTGGAAGCCGGGCTCGACCTGTCCCCGCACTACCGCTGGGACGTTGGGCTCCCGGACATCGACATCCTGTTCCTCGAGTGGCGCTGGCCCATCCCCGGGCGCAACACCACCTGGTGCGGCGCGGTCGGGCACACCTGCGACCTGCACCGCCAGCAGCAGCTGCTCGACCACTACACCCGCGACCGCGGCATCCGCACGATCCTCTGGGACAAGGACCGCACCCTGCCCGCCGACGACCCGCTGCGCTCCACGCCAAACGTGATCGTCTGCGAGGCCGCGCTACACCCCACACCAGGCGCGGTGTCGCTGCTGTTCCCCGTCGCCGATCATGCCCTGGACACCGCCGACCCCGTCGCCCTGGCCAGCCGCGCCCGGGATCTGCCGCTGGTCTACGTCGGGAACCAGTACGACCGCGACGACGCCTTCACCGCCTTCTTCGCCCCCGCCGCCGCCCGGCATGACCACCTCGTCGCCGGCAAGTGGCCCCGCACCGACTCCTGGCCCGGCGTGCGGTTCGTCGGGCGCGTCCCGTTCGACGAGGTCGCCGAGATCCACGGGCGGGCGCTGTGCACGATGCTGCTGCTGCCCCAGCGCTATGCCCAGGCCGGACAGATGACCCAACGGCTCCCGGAAGCTGTACTCGCCGGATGTCTGCCGCTGACACCCGCCGCCATCCGCGATGCAGCACGCTTCACCCCGACCCAGCTTCACGTGCACGACGGCGCCTCCGCAGCCGCCACGATTACCCAGCTGGCCAGCCTCGCCGGCACGACCGAGCACGCCGAGCTGCTCGCCGACTGCCTCACGAGACTGGACCTGTTCCGGGTGTCCCGCCAGCTCGCCGTCCTCGACGCACTGCTGGCCGCGCAACCTACCCGGGGGACGGTCGCATCATGACCGGCCTGCCTCCGCACGGACCCAAATCGCCCCGGGTAGCCTCGCGCGACATGGACAGGATCGCCATCATCGGCTGCGGCGGGTCCGGCAAGACCCACCTGGCCAACCAGCTCGCCTCGCTGCTCAACCTGCCGCTGACCCACCTCGACGCCGTCTACTACGACGCCGACTGGAACACGCTCCCACAGGACGAATTCGCCGAGCTTCAGCGCACGCTCGTGGCCGGGCCACGGTGGCTGCTGGAAGGCAACTACGCCGGCACCCTCCCCATCCGGCTCGCCGCGGCCGACACCGTCATCTTCCTCGACCTGCCCGCGCTCACCTGCCTGGCCGGGATCCTGCAACGCCGGCGGCGCTACCGCGGCGGACAGCACGCCAACGACGGCGTCTATGACCGCATCACCTGGAACTTCGTCCGCTACATCTGGGGCTACCGCAAGACCATGCGCCCCAAGGTGCGCCAACTGCTGGCCGAGCACGGACCCCACGTGCGATTGATCACCCTGACCAGCCGACGCCAGGCCGCGCGCTTCATCGCGCACGTTCGCGCGGAGACCTCAACTCGGACCTAAACCACCCGCCAGGGAGGCGACCCGTCCATGCCCGCCACTCCCTTCACCGACCCCGACCAGATCGCCGGCCCCCTCTACGCAGACCCCACGCGGCTCGCCCGCCGCACCAGCGCCCTGCACGCCGCGAAGATCAGCGGCGACGACGCCACCGCCACCATCACCGCCCTCGCCACCACCACCTCCACCACGGCACCGGTGATCTGCGACATCGGCTGCGGCCGCGGCACCAGCACCCTGCACCTGGCCACCCAGCTGCGGCCACGCCGGCTCATCGCCGTCGACCAATCCGCGGCGCTGCTGGACACCGTGCGCGAACGCCTCACCGCCGCCGGGCACGACGTCGACACGATGTGCGCGGACTTCCACCACCTGCCGCTGCCGGACGGCAGCGTCGATGTCGCGATCGCAGCGTTCTGCCTCTACCACTCGCCGCAGCCGGGCGACGTGATCGCCGAGATCGCTCGATGCCTGGCAACCGGTGGCCGGGCCGTGCTGGTCACCAAGTCCGCGGACAGCTACCAGGAAATCGACCAGCTGATCGCCGAGTCCGGCCTCGACCTCGAGGCGGCCGACCGCCCCAGCCTCTACACGACCTTCCACAGCGGCAACGCCGCCGCCACGACCGCCACCGCCCTGCAGGTACTGCAGACCCAGCACCAGCAGCAGGTCTTCCGCTTCCAGCATCTGGACCACCTCGCCGACTACGTCGCGACCAGCCCCAAGTACACGCTGCCCGCCCACCTGGCCGGGCACCCTCGCCGGCTGGCCGCAGAGCTGCGCCGACGGCTACCCGACCGGCCGATCACCGCGACCTCCACCGTCACCTACGTCCAGGCGGCCCGCCGATGACCACCGAGACGTTCGTCAAGCGCTACTCCGACCAGCACACCGCAGAAGCCGCTGCGGCTCACCGGAGCTGGCTGGCCGGACTCAACTCCGGCGTGCGCATACCCCAGCTGCGCGCGGTCCGGCCCGGCCGGCTCGTGTTCGAGCACCTCGGCGACCGGCACCTCGGGCCCACCGACCTCGACGCAGCCGCTGAAGCACTGGGGAGGATTCACGCCGCCGCGCATACTCACGAACTGCATGCCGCGTCGCTCGACCAGCCGTACACCGCACCCGGCCTGGTGATCACCGACTTCGTCACGCCCCGCGCCGCGGCCCTGCAGCACCTTCCGCTCCCGATCGTGGGGCTGCCGGTCGCGTTCTACAAGGACGCCAACGTCCGCAACTTCCTGCGTACCGGCGACGGGATCGCGCTCGTCGACTTCGACGACCTCACCCTCGCGCCATTCGGCTACGACCTCGCCAAACTCATCATCAGCACCGCGATGACCTTCGGCCGGCTCACAATCGAGCAGATCGACCAAGCACGACAGGTCTACAACACCGAAGCCGGACGAGCCGACACCGCCGCGACCTGCACCGCGGACGCCCTGCGGCTCTACTGCGAATTCCACCACCACCTCACCGCGCGCTACCTGCACCGCAACGGCTACCAGCACCCGTGGCCTCACCTACGTCCCTGGCCCGTCCCGCAGGTGATTCCATGAGCACCCGCCGGCACTCCGACCAGCCCATCGACGCGCACAGCGGCCTGGCTCGCGTGCTGGGCGACGTCACCGCCGAACGAGAAGCCCAGCACGCCGCCCACGGCGTCCAACATCACCTCGCCGACGGCACCGGCGCGGAGTGGCGGGCCTTCGCCGAGCACATGCGCACCGAATGCCAACGGGCCGCCGCCGAAGGCCGCATGACCTGGCGGCACATCCTGCTCGAAGAAGTCGCCGAAGCACTCGCCGAGGAGGAGCCGGACCGCATCCGCGGCGAACTCGTCCAAGCCGCCGCGGTCGCCGTGCAGTGGCTCCAAGCAATCGATCAGCGACCCGCCGGCGGGACCGACGCCGTGGCTCAGCGGCAACAGCAACAAGCTTCCGTTGCCGTCGACGCCCGGTACCACAAGGGTTTGCCTCACTAGGTCGCGCTGCAGCCTGACGGCCCAAGACGTCGACACAGGTCGACGTCGTGCTCACGAACGCGATAGGGAAGGACTTTCCCATGGAGCTTGCTGAACGCATCACCGTCATCGGAAGTGGCTACGTCGGACTCACCACCGGAGCCTGCCTGGCCTCACTCGGACACACCGTCACGTGCATCGATCTCGACGAGCCCACCGTCGCAGCGCTGCGCGCGGGCCGCAGCCACCTTGCCGAACCCGGCATCGAATCGCTGCTGCGCGAAGGACTCGACGCCAACCGGCTCAAGTTCGACACAGCCCCCGACCAAGCGGTCATGGAGGCCAGCTTAATCATGCTGTGCCTCCCCACGCCGTCGGCGCTCGACGGATCGGTTGACCTCACTGCGATCCGCGACACGGTCATCCGTATCCGCGACCTACTGCCGGCTGGAGCCGTGGTGGTCACGAAATCCACCACTCCGGTCGGAACAACGGCCACGATCGGGTCCTGGCTGCGACGCGACGACATCGCGGTTGTGGCGAACCCAGAATTCCTCCGCGAAGGCCACGCCGTCTATGACTTCCTGCACCCCACCCGCATCGTCATCGGAACCGACGACGACGCGGCAGCCAAACGCGTCGCAGGGCTGTACGACGCTATCCGCACCGAAGTGACCATCACCGACCCGGCCACGGCAGAGTTAGTCAAGTACGCGGCGAACTGCTACCTGGCAACAAGATTGTCGTACAACAACTCCATCGCGGAACTGTGCGAAGCATTCGGTGCCGACCACAGCGACCTCGCCTACATCCTTGCCGCGGACCCTCGCATCGGCGGTGACTACCTCAAGCCCGGTCCAGGCTGGGGCGGCCCGTGTCTCCCGAAGGATGCTCGTGCACTTGCCTGGCAGGCCCAGGACGTCGGTGTGCCGTTTCCGATCCTGGACGCGACGATCAGCAGCAACCGGCACCATCTCGACCGAACGATCCACCGGCTACGTGAGGAACTTGGCTGCGAGCTTGCTGGAACACGTGTTGCACTCCTCGGCTTGACCTTCAAAGCCAACACCGACGACCTCCGCAACTCCCCGGCCATGCACGTCGCGCACGCACTCATCGAGCACGGAGCACACGTTACCGCGCACGACCCCGCGATCACGGACGCGATCCACAGGCTTCGTGTCGCCCCGACCGTCCATGCCGCCATAGCCAACGCGGACGCCCTCGTGCTCCTGACCGAGTGGCCCGAATACCGCGGGGTCAACTGGACGACCGTGGCGACGCTGATGACCGGCGAGCTGGTCTTTGACACCCGCAACGCGCTCGACCCCGCGGTTGTTGCCGACGCGGGGCTTCGTTACGTCGGCGTGGGACGCAGGCGAACACCGATGCCGACGTAAGGCAGTACTGCCGTCGTTCGGGCATCGCCAGGTAGCTGGACTCTCCAACGAATGCTGGAACCGACTCAGGACGCGATCCGTTGGACGTTCGACGTGGTCAAATCATCGTCGGCCGGGCTGCTTTCGTTGAGGAGAGTCAAGTGATGGGGATTACCGCGCTGTTGATGATCGACATGCAGAACTCGTACGTCGCGGACGACGGTGTCCGGGACGCGTTGGGCTGGCCGCCGATCTGGCGGTTAGAGGAAACGATCGCCGCCTGCACCGACCTGCTGGCGGCTGCCCGGGCCCAGGGGCTGCCGGTCATCTACTCCCGATCGACCGGCAGCGCGGCCGGGACGCTCGGCGAAAATCCCCGCATCGCGCGGTTGCTGGCTCACCGCGGGCACCTCATTCCTGAGGTGGGCAAGACCGAACGGGAGTGGAAGCGGCGAATCATGGACGCGGTCGCGCCTCGGTCCGGCGAGGTCGTGTTGGATAAGACGCGGGCCAGCTTCTTCGACTACACCGAACTCGATCCGCTGCTTCACAACCTCAACGTGCGGCGACTCGTCGTTGCCGGCTTGCAAACGAACGTGTGCGTCGAAGCGACCGCCCGAGCGGCTCTCGCCCGCAACTTCGAGGTCGCAGTGCCCAGCGACGCGGTGTCAACCGACGGCCCCGCATTGCACGAGGGCGCGCTCAACTCCCTGCGCGTCCTCTATACCGAGGTGGCCCCGTGGCGGGAGATTCTCGCGCTCGACGCGGTTTGGGAACGTGCGTTTGCCACGCCGAACTACGGTCGAGATCCTGCTTACTGGGATGAGACCGTCGTAAACACTCGTTCGTAATCGTGACACTGCAGTTGGTTGCAAGGTGCAGCTCGGTTCCCCAGCAGATGGCAGACGCGAAGGGGAACTGGGTGTTTTGAACACGGGAGCAACCGATTTCAGGTCAGGTCCGAGGTGGCAGTCAGGGTTATTGAATGACTCGTTGACCGCAACGGTCTTCCAGGCGCTGTGGAGCGATATCAGTCGCTGGCGTCTGTCGTCCCTGTTCTGGGACCGCAGCCTAAAGATGTCCGCCCGCCCAAGACTGGGGGTGTACAAAGTGGGGGAAGTTAGTTCCCTGTTGGTTCCAGGCTTCGGAAGTTCGATTGTTGTAAATGCGTCGCAGTCTGTTTCACCTCCCGTGTAGCGGCGCACGCGTTTGAGGATGCCGAGTTTGAGCGCGGCGTCGCGGGCTCGGCGAACGGTCTTGGGGTCGAGGCCTGCTCGCTCGGCCCAGTGGCGTACGGAGATCGAGCCGTTGGTTGTGAGTGCGGCGTGCGCGAATGCGTCGAGGGCAGCATGCAGGCTGCTGACTCGTACGCCGGCGATCGTGTCGTGGCGCCCTCCGGTGCCGGGTCTCTGTGCCAAATGCCGGTCTGCGGCGGCGTGAAGCGCCGCCTGCACTTGCCGGAGTCGATGAGGTGAGGGTTCCCGTACGCGGCCGGTTGCTTGGTGTGGTCCGAGGCGTTTGCGTCGTGGCCGTGTCTCCGTCGTTTCGCGGAGGGCGGGTAACCATCGGCCGCGGCGCCATGTGTCGCGCCCGACGCGGGCAGCTTGGGTGGGAGAAGCCTGGTGGAAGAGGTCCCATGCTTGCTGCTCGGTGAGGCCACGTTCGGCGGCGGCGATGGTGGTGGCGGGTGCCCAGAACCAACGTCGCCAGGCGTTCTGGCCGATCTCGCGAGCCTTGGTGCCGCTGAGGTTGGCGAAGGCCCAGGCGTGCGCGGTGCTCTGGCCTGCGCGGGCAAGGGCGAGGGCGTGGCCGTATTCGCTTTCGGATCTGCTGCGGCCGGAGCCGCGTCGCTGTCTTGGGGGTCGCGTGGCACGCGTTGATGTGGAGGTGACGGGTGGGTCTACGTCGGCTGTCTTGAGGGCGCAGCTCACGACGGGGCTGGGCAGCCCGTGGCGGTGCGGAGAGGAGGTAAGGCGGAGGGTGGAGCGGAGAGTAGTGGAGACGTGCTGCCGGCTGGCGACGGTGCGGACGACGAGCTGGAGCTCCTCGCGCAGGCACGGCGGTGTCTTGATGATGAGGTGGGCGTGGCCAGGGCGGCCGGAGTCGCGGCGCAGCCAAGGCAGCCCGTAGCGGTCGGCCCAGAGCAACAGCTGTTCGGCGACCACGTCACCGGCATCGGCATCGGCGTTGGTGTCGGCCGGGTCGATGTCGATGGCGAGCAGAGGTGGCCGGAGTGTGCCGACGATTGCGCGCGCCGCACTGTCGGTGTTGAGGATGTCCGTGGCGTCGTCGAGATGGTGGGTGATCGTGTGCGCGGCGTTGCCGGTGTCGATCACGATGAACGGGGGGCCGAAGAGCGCTTGGTCGAGGTGTGAGGGCAGGTAGGTGTCGGGCATGGGAAGTCCTCGGGAGCTCGGCGTGGCGGGGGCCAGACGTTGGTCAGCTCGGCATGTCGGCTGGTGGGCGCCAGGGCCAGCGCAGTGGCGGCGCGAGAGCACACAGGCCTGTCGCCACGGTGTCGATGCGGATGATGACGGCGGTCCAGGTCATGCCGATGCCGATGCCGAGCAGGGCGACGTAGTCGCCAGGAGCGACGGCGCCGCGGGCCAGGAGATGGGTGAGTCCGATGATCTGGTCGTTGGGGCCGATGTGGCCCCATTGGTCGCCGGCGTGGCAGAGGGTGCGGTCGGCGGTGATGCCGAGCGGTTGCAGGCAGTGGGTGTCGAGCAGGTGCCGGCCGTAGTGCGGCAGCAGGACCCAGCGCAGCTGGTCGAGGTCGAGCTCGGCGTCGCGGAGGGCTTCGTCGATGACGGCGCGGATGCCGTCGTGATTGCGGCGGGTGATGGAGTCGGTGCCGACGAGGTCGGTGTATTGGCGTTTGCGTTCGTGGATGCGTTCGATGCCGTGTTCGGTGGTGCCGGCGGGGGCGAAGTGGTGGTTGCCGCGGTGGAGTTGTTCGAGGGTGGGGTCTGTGTAGGAGCTGGTGGCGAGGATGGTGGCGTAGCCGGGGTGGCGGCCGAGGATGAGGGCGGAGCCGCCGTCGCCGTAGGCGATGCCGTGGTCGGCGGTGAGGTGGTCGAAGGCGGGTGGGCCGAAGGTTTCGCCGCCGGTGAGCAGGACGGTGTTGAGGTCGGGGCTGCCGGCCAGGACGCGGGCGGAGATGTCGATGCCGCCGACGAGGCTGTTGCTCATGGCGTTGAGCTCGCTGGCGATGCCGCGGCCGGCGGGCAGGCCGAGGCGGGAGCGGATGTAGGCGGCGCGGGACCAGAAGTCGATGCCGCGGCTGCCGCGCCAGATCGCGGTGTGGAAGTGCAGGTCGGGCACCGGGAGCGGGTCGGTGGTGGTGATGGCCATGCTGGCGAGGGCGTTGCGGCCGGCGCGGACGGCGAGATCCATGCCGGTGCTGTCGCGGGCGATCGATATGGCGCGCTGGCTGGTCGCGCCGTGCAGTGTCCGGCTGGGCTCGAGGTCGTCGACGGCGACGATCTCGCCGAGCGCGGCGCCTACGCCGCGCAGATGCAGGTGGCTCCAGTGCATCGTCAGCACCGCCTGACCTGATCTACGTGGGCCGGGATGGCGGCGTGGTCAGCGACGATGGCCTCGACCGAGCAGTGATAGGCCCGCAGGTGATGGGTCTTGATTCCGGCGCAGGCGGCGATTTCGTCGAACGTGAGCGGTCCGCCGGGTTGTGGGTTGGCGAGTAGATCGCGGGCGGTGTCGGTGATCCAGGTACGCATGACGTCTTTCTGATCGAGCCGGTCGGTGTGGCACGCCAGGTGACGGGGAGGCGCCGAACGGGTCTGATTGGCGGGTGGCGTGGTGCTGGGCGGAGGGTGGGAGCGGGCTCAGGTGCGGCGGGCACGGGCGCTGCGCCGGGTCAGCAGGGCCTTGTGGTGGGCGCGGCGCAGGTCGGGGATCTGGTCGCTTAAGGCTTGGTCGAGTTCGGGCATGCGGTGGACGTCGGTGTCGAAGCCGGGGTCGGTGCGGAAGACCAGGGCGAGGACCGAAGCGTTGTTGCTGAGGTTGACCACCGCGTACGGCAGGGTCGCGGGGATGTAGATGATGTCGCCGGCCTGTGGGTGGAAGGCCTGCATGGCGTTGCCGGAGAGGATGGCGACGTGGCCGCTGATGATCGCGATTGCGGTTTCGGTGGTGTCGTGGCGTTGTGGGGCGAGGGTGGTGGCGCCGGGCAGGTGCATCCGGCCGCCGGAGAGTGCGCGGGTGGGCACGATCCCGGTGCGGAGGATCGGGGTGAGCGTCTCGTCTTCGTCGGCAAGCTGGCCAGCCGCGGACGGTATCGGAAGGGTCGTGGTGTCCATCTCGGCAGTCCTCTCGGTGGGTTCAGCGGGCCGGGGTGTCGGTGGTGTGGTGGGCGAGTTCGCAGGCGAGTGCGGCGTTGGCGACTGCGTCGGGAACGAGTCGGCGGCCGTGGCCGCAGGCGGCGGCGACGGCGAGCACGGGCCGGTCCAGTTCGGTTTCGACCAGCCTGAGCGCGCTGCGGGAGCCCTTGGGGTGGGTTTCGTCGACGAGGCCGGCGATGACGTTGATGTCGCGGCGCAGGTGTCGCAGCGCCCGGTAGAACCGCGGATCTGTCGACGGGGCCTGGGTGCCGGTGCACATCGGGATGTGCGCGGCAGGCATCGGGAGCCGCAACCGGTGCAGCTGCTTGTGCAGCGCGTTGAGGAACTGCACGGCAGACACGAGGTCGGTCAGCGCGAACAGGGGCTGGTGGCCGAGGTCGCCGTGGCAGAGGTGGATCCGCCACGTTGCCTCGCGGGGGCCGTCGGCGAAGACCCGGGCGACCTGCTTGGCCAGCGCTCGCACCGCGGCGGGCCACAACGGCCGCGGAGTGCGATCGAGTGTCGCGAGGACGGCGGGGGTCTCGAGCTGGAAAACGACTTGGTTGCCGTGTTGGCGGTGGATCGTGTGGACGTCGTCGAGCACGGCCTGGCGGAACATCGGCAGGTGCGTGACCGCGGCAGCCGGGCTGCCGAAGGTGAACAGCGACAGGTCGTAGGGATTCGGGATCGACACCTGGTGAGGTGGGAAGTCGCGGTCGCCGTGCAGCTGGGCGCGGGCGGCCATGACGGCGTCGGTGTGTGTGGCGCGGCCGAGGGACAGATCGTCGGATTTCAGCCAGTGTCCGTGCTTGAGGCGGTAGGTCGGCATGTCGTCGTAGTTGGCGGAGTGGCCGGTGCGGACGGGTTCGAGCGCGTCGACGTTGGCGAGGCCGTCGAGCCAGTCGATGATCCACCGCGGGTCCGGGTCGCACGGCAGCCCGGTTAACGCCGTGTCGGCGCTGTGGTCGAGGAACCACTGCATCATCTGGCGGTGGTCGCCGGTCAAGACGGCGGGCAGCGAGCCGACGAAGTGCACGGCCCGGACGTCCTCGGAGGAGGCGGCATCGAGCCGGTCATTGCTTGGGTGGCCGAAAACGAGCGTGGACATGGGAATCTCCCCTGGTGGGCGAATGGGATCGGTTGAGTTGTGCGGGCGTGGGGAGGCCGCCCGGCGGGGACTTGGGAAGGGAGGGGGCACGGGACCGCGACGGAGGGATTGAGGTCTGCAGGCCCGCGCGGCCTGGTGGTGGTCAGCCGGTGACGGCGACGTGGCCGGGTTTTGGCTGCGGCTTGGGTGCGGTCCGATCACCCGGGTTGTCGCCCTGCTGGTGCCGTTGGCCCGGCACACCCGGCCGAGAGGTCCCGGGGGCGCCGGGCTTGTGCGTCGGCGCGGGGCGCGTGCCGGTGGGCGGGTTGCCCGTCGGCGGCGGCAGGGTTCCGGCGCCGCAGCTGACCGTCGCCACCGTCACCGTGATCGCCGTGCCTGCGGTCGGCTTGGTCGGTGCCCCGGATTCGTTCGTGCGGGTGGGTGCGGTGCTGGTGGTGACGGTGATGACCCCGGCGGTGCCGTGTCCGCCGGGTGAGATCTTCAGGTTGCCGCTGCCGCTCTTGGGTGCGCTGGTGGTGATGGCGCCGTTGCGGCAGGTCGCGGTGAACGGACCGACGGTGGTTCCGCCGACCCGCACCGACGTGACGCTGGCTTCGGCGAATCCGGCGCCGGCCTGCAGGCTGATGCCGCTGGCCACGACCGCGCCACTCGGCGTGGACACCGACCCGCCGGCGGACTTGATCGCGCCGCTGCTGGACACGCTTGGACGGGCCGAGAGGTGCTCGCCGCCGGAGACGGAGATCCCCGTCGCTGTCGACGTCGTCGCGGCCGCCGCGAGGGCGGGCGGCGCGGCAGTCGCTGGGGTGCAGCTGGACGCGAATGTGCTGAGGGTGCCGATGAGGAGCGCGCCGGCTCCGGCGGCCGCGAGGGCGTTGCGAGTGGTGTTCATGGCTGGTCTCTCCAGAAGTGGTGTCGGTGCGGTCGGGTTAGCGGATGAGGACCGGGGTGCCGATGGGCACCGGGTCGAGGGGATTGGTGAGGGTTGCGAGTGCGTCGGCGGGGATGCGGATGCATCCGTCGCTGGAGGGGCGGCCGAAGACGTCGGTGGTGGGCCAGCCGTGGATGCCGGTGGTGCCGGGGCCGCCGCCGTAGGTGGAGAAGGTTGCCGAGTGGATCCCGAGCGGGAAGATCACCGGGCTGAATTTCTGTTTCGCGTCGGTCATCGAGGCGAGGACGAACGTCCGCCCGGCCGGGGTCGGCGCAGCCGGCGTGCCGACGCCGACGCTCCAGCTGCCGATCTCGTGGTGATCGCGGTAGAGCGTGAGTCGGAACGCGGCCCGGTCGATGACGATCCGGTCGGTCGTCGACCGGATCGTGAGCGTGTTGTCCTGGGTGGACAGCCAGGCGGTGGAGCCGTTGGGTCGGGACGGCAGCAGCACCTGCACCCAGCCCGGTTCGTTGGCGATCACCGGCACCCACGTGTCGGACCCGAGTTGTGTGGTCGGCAGGACGGCGATGGCCGCCCCGCCGGGCCGGTCGAACACCGGCACCGGCTCGGTCGGGTGCACGAGCTGCCCGTCCGGGACCTCCTCAGCTGTCACGTCCTGCGGAGCGGCCGGCACGGTGCTGAAGGTGCTGGCTTCCGGCAGCTCGGCAAGGTTCGGGACGGTGCGGGCCGCCACAACTGGGGCACGCAGCTCGACTCCCAGCTCCGCCTGATCGGCAACGTGTGCGGCGTCGGGCGCGGGCCGCGATGGAGCGAGCAGCACACCCACGGTGCCGACCAGCGCGATCCCGGCCAGCCAAAGGGCGAGCACCCGCCACCTGTTCGGTGCCGGTTGCGGCATCTCGGACATGGAGCAGTCCTTCCTTGAAGGTCGATGAAGGACGCGGCAGGCCCGCCCGCACTTGAACGGGCCTGCCGCGAGAGGTGTGGTTACTGGGAAAGCGCGCCGATGAACCCGCTGCTGGGCGTGCCGAGACCGGTGACGTTGTCCCAGCCGGGACCGCTCTGCAGGTTCTGCGGGCGGGCGTCGAAGTCGATCAGGTAGCTGCCCTGCCCGCCGGGGACGGCGACGCCGCCGAAGGCGTGCATCATCGGCGTCCACACCCCGGCCTTCTGCGGCACGACGTCCGCGATCGCGCTGGAGCCCTTCGAGCTGTAGAGGACCGGAGTCAGCAGCCCGGCCCGGGAGTTGCCGGCGCGGGCCTGCTGAGCGTCGACGACGAGCCCGGCGATCAGCGGCGCGGCGAGCGAGGTGCCGCCGTAGGAGCCGATCCCGAACTGGCCCTTGATGGTCTGCCCGACCAGCATCCCGGTGTAGGAGTCGGCCAGCGCCGCGATGTCCGGCACTGCCCGCTTGCCACCGCTGCCGGGGATGACGCCGGCCTGCCAGTCCGGCGCGTCGTAGAGCGCGGAGGTGCCGCCGCCGGCGCCGGAGGCGAACGGCCCGTCCGCGTCCCGCTGTGGCGACCAGGCGGTGCCGGATTGGGTGTTGCCACTGTTCTCCCACCCGGTCAGCACCTTGGGCTGGTTGTTCTGGTCCAGGCCGACGCTGGTGCCGCCGACCGCCACGACCCAAGGGCTTGACGACGGGAAGCTGGCGGTCGGGTGGCCGACGGGGCCGGAGTTGTTGCCGGCGTCGCCGGTGGACACGGTGATGGTCTGGCCCTGGATCGCTGCCTGCAGCGCCATCGAGTTGAACTGATCCCGTGCCGCCTGCGGCAAGCTGTTCTCGCCGTCGGCATTGCCGTAGCTGTTGCTGATCACGTCCACGGCATTGTCGGTGACGGCCTGGTTGAACGCGTCGTAGATCCCGGTGCCCTTGCAGGTCTTCCCGGCGTAGTAGCGGATCTTCGCGGCCGGGGCGATCGTGTGCGAGGCCTGCACGTCCAGGGTCTGCTCGGCGTTCCACCCTTCGGCGCCGCACTCGGTCGCGTCGGTGAACCCGCCTTGGGGCAGGACCGCGCTGTACTGGCCGTCGGTCAGCGGCGGGACGCCGAGCTGGGCGGCGGCCTGGTTGGTGTCGGCCACGACGGTGTCGGAGTTGTAGGCGCCGACGACACCGATGGTCGTGCCCGCGCCGGTGTTCCCGTTGCTCAGCTTGTACATCGCGCGGATCTGGGTGCCGGTGTAGCCGCAGAGGGCGTTGGACTGGGAACCGGCCGGGTACTTCTGCGGGACGTCGGTGTTGTTCTGCTCGCCCCACCAGCGCGCGCAATGCTGTTCGGCGATCGTCGCGGCTGGTCGGGTGTGCTGGGGTTTGAGGAGAGCGGCGCTGTCGTCCAGGCCGAGCACAGCGGTGATCGACGCGCGCAGCGAGGCCGGCACGGTGACCGGCGATGCCGGGGCCGTGAGCGTGCGGGTGGCGCCGTCGATCCGGGTCCGGAATGCGGCGATCCTCGTACCGAACGCCGACTCCAACGCTGCGGTCGGGCTCTCGGCGTCGACGAAGTGGCGGTTGGCGCTGACTCCGGTCACGTGCAGGCCTTGCGCGGCCATCCAGTGCGACACCTGGTCGACGGTGTCCTGTGTGGCGGCGAATCGGTCAAGGAACTGGTGCGAGGAGAGGAACTTTCCGTGCTCGGTGCTGCCCGGCGTCGCCAGCTGGGCGGCGAGGCGTTCGGCGCCGGCCTGGTCGCGCAGCGCCAGCGCGACCTGGATGTGCCGGACGGTGTTTCCATCAGTCCGGGCGACTTCGGTGCGTGGCGTGGCCCAGGCTGGGATGTTCCCGGCGATGGGCGCGCGGTTGCTGGTGTCGCCGGCGGGGGTGCTGGGTGCCGCGACGGCGGTGGCCACGGTGGAGGCGAGTAGGGCCGCGGTCGCAGCGAGGGCATGCCAAAGACGGCTGTGCATCGAGGTTTCTCCTTGTATCAAAAGGGAAAGCCGTTCAGCGCGGTGTCGTTTGATCGACGTGCGTGCTGAAGGGCGTGCCTCGTGCCGCAGCCAGGGTTACGCGAAGGGGGCTGAGCGGAGACGTCAAGGGACCACAAGACCGGCCGTGCGAAGCCGGTAGTGAAGTTCACTGTTCGAGAAGTCCGAAACACTATCGGACGCGTAAGGTGCGCTACTGTTGAGCTTGCGCTGCCGGAGGTCCGCGAGCGACCTGCGCCCGGCATGACGTGGAGGATGGAAACACGAGAATGCCCCTATTGTCGGGCGGACCGTGCCGGATTCCACGCCTCCCCAGGGTGGAGCACGGGTCTGCCTTGCTGAGGAGAACAGTAACCGGCCGCGCAAGAAAGTGCAAACAGTTGTGGTGGTCTTATCGGGAAACCTTTTCGGATATGTCGTTTGCGCTGCGAGATGTTGCGCGAAGTAGTCGCGTAGGTTCGTAGCGTTAAGGACGCCGTGGCGCATGCTTGCTGCCGGCAGCCCTACTGCCAGTCTTGGTGTGTTCTGGTTTCTGTCGGATGAGTGAAACGGTCGTTCACGGTCTGGCCTTCCTTCTGTGTGGGCAGTGTGTTGACGATTAACCCGATCGGGTGCTTGGTTGTGGAGTAGTCGATCTTCGCAGGCCACAGGTGGTACGACATCTGTCACGGAGGGTGTCACGAGCCGGGTGAGCGCCGTCCGCCGATCGGGCGGGCGGGGAACGCTGGCGTGAGGAGGGGACAGTGCAGGGCATCGAGAGCCGGGAAAAACCCGTGGTCGGCGCAGGCTGGCGTCACCGGATCCATTGCGGTGGATAAGCGCATTCGCAGACCGGCCGGACAACCGCCCGCTGGTGTTCAACTGACGACATTCTTCGGACGATCCCGTGAGCTGGCCGAGGTGTGCGAGCGGCTGAACGCCGGCGATCGCGCGGTGACACTGACCGGATCACCCGGCGTCGGGAAGACGCGATTCGCGGGCGAACTGCTCGTGCATATGAATGAGCACTACGACGCATCGGTGTTCATTCGTCTCGCCGAACTCGGCGCGCATGTCGACATGCTGGACACCGAGCAGCGAATCTGCAACTTGCTCATTGCAGCCTTGCGTATCTCGCATCATCAGCCGAACGTCGACCCCGCGGACGTTCTGATCGAGCACGTCCGTAACCGGCGCGTGCTGATCGTGCTGGACAACTGCGAGCAAGTGCTGGACGCGGCTGCCGAGGTGGTCAACCGGATCATCACCGAGACCGTCATGGTGCAGGTGATCGCCACCAGCCGCGCCTACCTGGATGTCCAGGGAGAGCACCGGGTGCACCTGGGGCCCTTGGCGACCCCCGCCGAGGGCGCCGATCGCGCGGCGGCCGAGCACAGTGACGCGGTAGAGCTGCTCGCCGACCGCGCCGCCGCAGCCGGACGGCCACTGGCCGAACGGGACGACTGGCAGGCCATCGTCGACCTGGTCCGCTGGTCGTCAGGTATTCCGCTGGTCTTGGAACTCATCGCGGCCCAGTTCGGCCGGGGGCGAGCGCCAGCAGTGGTCCTCGATCGCCTGCAAGGCGGCGCGTCGCTGAAGTACGGTCCCGGCGCGCGCGGGGTGCCATCGCATCACCTCGCGCTCGACATCGCGATCACCGAGTCGTGGGACTTGTGTTCGCCGCAGCAGCAACGGGTCTGGGCGCGGCTGACCGTTTTCACCGGTGGGTTCACTCTCGACGCCTCCGAACAGGTCTGCGCCGATGAGTTGATCGACCAGGGCGAAATCCTGGAGACCCTGGATCATCTGGTGCGGCACTCGATCATCGAAGGTGCCTCCGCCGATGGGCGCTACCGCCAGCACACGTTTCTGCGTGAGTACGGCCGGCGCAGGTTGCGCATTCTCGGCGAACTGGACGAGATCAGCGAACGACTCTGCCGCTGGATTGCCGGGCTGGTCCGGCAGGCGGCCGAGCGGTGGTTCGGGCCGGAGGAGGTCCGGTGGCTGGACCTGGTCAACGCCGAATCCCGCAACATCGCCGCAGCTGTGGCATGGTGCTCCGACAACGGCCTGATCGAGCGGGCCTTGGCGATCATGGTGGATGTCCTGCTGACGCGGGCGCCGTTCTTCTTCGCCACCGAGATCCAGGTCTGCCGCCAGGTCGAGGAGCTGCTGGGCGAAGGCCCTGTGGTGGCCTCAGATGTGCGGATCTCGGCGCTGGCGATGGTCGGCTGGGTGTGGATCGCCCTCGGCGAACAAGCTCGCGGGAAGACACTCCTGGACGAATGCGTGCGCCTGGCGCGCGACGCGGGCAAGGACGACGCCCCTGCAGTCCAGTTCGTCGAGGGCGCCTACGAAGCACTGGCCCTCGGGCAGCGCAGCGGTTTCGTGAAGCTGGCGGCCGCCAGCGCCGGTTTCCGCGCTGCGGGTGCCGACGGGGCGGCCTACATGGCGGACCTGATCTACGCCATCACAGCCGGCTTGCTCGGCCCGGCCGACGAGGCGGACCGGATGTCGCAATGCTGCCTATCCGAAGCCCGCCGCCGCGGCGCCGAATGGGCCGTGACATGGGCGGAGTGGACGCGCGGCCTGCCCGCGTGTTCCGAGCCCGTGACCGATAATCCCGAGCCGTTGCGGCGGCAGATCGCCCTCGGCGATCTGTGGGGGCCTGGCTGGTGGGTCGAGAGGAAAGCCTGGGAGTTGGCCAAGGACGGGGACTACGTCGGCGCAGCGCGGCGGATCGGCGGCTCGGACAGCCTGCAGGCCCGCCACGGCGTCCACTACAACGGCCTGACCAGCTTCAAGTCCCACCGCGGTCGGGCGAAGGCCGAGATCGCTTTGGTGCTCGGCCCGGTGGAGACGACGGCGGCCTACCTCGAGGGCAGCCTGCTGGACGACGAGCAGATCGTGGCACTCGCGTTCGACGAAGTCGACTCCCCACCGGAGCCGACGTTGACCGAGCGGCAGTGGACGATCACCCGGCTGGTCGCCAGGGGGTTGAAGAATCCGCAGATCGCGACGATCGTGCGGTTCTCCGTACGCACGGTCGAGACCGAGCTGACCACGATTTATGGCCTGGTGGGCGTGGCGGGACGTCGGGAGCTCGCCGAGTGGTACCGGGCCCGGTCGGCGCCTACTGCTGCTCCCACCGCACCGGCAGGCCCGCGACGCCGCGGATGACCCCGAAGGTTCGCCGCACCGTGGCGCCGGATTGAAGCCGCAGACCTGGCAGGGCGCGCAGCAGTTCGGTGAGCATGACGCGCAGTTCGACGCGGGCGAGGTGCCGGCCTAGGCAGCGGTGCTCGCCGGCGCCCCACCCGAGGTGCTGTGGCCCGCTGTGGTCACGGTCGAGGCGGAAGTGGTCGCCGTCGTCGAAGACCCGTTCGTCGCGGTTGGCGCTGCCCCACGCCAGCAGCAGCCGGTCTCCCGGGAACAGTGGCATGCCGCCGAGGTGAGTCTCGGTGGTGACGGTGCGTCCGGTGGCGGCGACGGCCGGGTCGTAGCGGACCAGCTCCTCGACGAACGCCTCCAGCGTCGCCGGGGCGGAGGTGATGTGCTCCCGCAGTGACGTGTCTTCCAGCAGGCGCAGGAGCGCGGTGGCGCAGGCGTCGGCGGTGGTCAAGTGTCCGGCCGCGACCATCAGCATGGTCATCTTGACCAGCTCGTCATCTTCGGCGGTCCGGCCGTCCACCTGCGCGTTCACCATGACCGAGAGCAGGTCGCCGGTCGGGTGGGTGCGTCGCTGGTGGATCTGCCCGCGAAGGAAGTCCGCGTAAATCCGGCCTGCCTGCTGGGCCTCGGTGAGCGTCTCGGCGTTGTAGAGGGCACGGACGTGCTCGGACAGCCACGCGCGTTCGAGCTCGGCCAGCCCGAGCACTCGCCCGATCACCAGCGGCGGCACCTGGCGGACGTAGGCTCCGACAAGATCCGCAGCGCCGTGCGGGATCAGCTCCTGCAGTACTTCCCGGCACACTGCCCGCACGTACTGCGCTTGCGTGGCCGCGGCGGCCGGTGTGAAGAATGTCTGGAGGAGTCGCCGCCACTGGTGGTGATGGTCGTCGTCGGTCTCGAACATCGGCGCGACGGCTTCGCGCATCCCGGTGACGACCGCGGCCGCGCCCAGCCCGTCGACGCAGGCACTGAACCGATCCGAGGCACGTGCGGCCTCCCGGATCTCGGCGTACCCGGTGACCAGCACGAACCCGTCCAGCTCCCCGCTGCGCGCCACCGGGCACCCGCGCCGGATCGCCCCCAGCGTGTCGTAGGCGGTCTCGGCGACGGCCGGATCGAGGTGACTGAACGACCACGCCACATCCGCCGGATCGGTCCCCGACACCTGCGCTGCAGCGCCCCCCGCTTCCAGAACCATACCCACCTGGTTACTGGCCGTGAATGACGCAGGTCAAGGGGGTTCTGTGGGGCATGTGGAAGAGAATGTGGACCCCGCAGCGCCGGCATGTGGCCCGAATGTGGCACGAAGCGGCGTTAGTTGCGGAGCGTGTCCGTCACTATGGCTCCAACGCCCTGAACAGCCGCGATGAAGATCATCGACGGTGGTGGGCGAGCAATGGGTGCCGGCGGGGGCCGGCTGGAAACGTCGAAGGCACACAGGGGTGAAAGTGAGCACGACCGAGCACGGGGATCAGGAGTTCTTCCGGCGCTGCGAAACCATCATCAGCGCTCTGCCGATCTGTCATCCGTTCGAATTGCGGGCCTTCCTGGACGCGCTGGGACAGCAACAGGGCATGTCCGTGATCCTGGGCCGAATGCCGCTGAGACGAGGCGGGGTCAGTGGTCTGCTGGCGCGTACGCGTGAGGAGTGCTGGCTGACGGTCGTGGCGAAAGCAGTACCGGCGCACGCCGCGCACATCGCCTTCCACGAGATCGGGCACTGGATCCTCGGCCATCCCGGTAACTACGCGTGCGGCCGCCGCACACGCCCGGACGACCGGTGGGAGGTCGAAGCCGAGCAGTTCGCGTGCCTGCTGCGGGAACGCGTGAAGGCCGGGGCGGCGCGACATCGCGATCGGCTGCCGGGCCGGACGGCTCTGCGGGCGGCGTTCGGTTCGCGTCGGCACCTGTGCGCCGATGCCTGACGCGGTCTCACTCCTCTGGCTCGGCGCCGCGGCCGCGGGCGTAGTCGAGGCGGCCCGCAAAGCGGTGGTCAACCGGGGTAGCGGCTACGCGCTCAGCCGGCACTTCCTGACCGCCGGCATCGCCTGTATGGCGTTGTCCCTGGCCGCCGGAGCGCCGGTGACTTTGGACTGGATCGACCGCCTGACGGGCCTGCACAACGCCGCGGTCGTGGCACAGAACGTGCTGGCGATGCTGGCGATGGTCTTCACCGCCGGGTTCCTGCACACCCTGGGACAACTACGCCTGCCCATGCCGGCGGTGATTACGATCTTCGTGGTCTGCGCGGCAGCGATGGTCACCCTGTACACAGTGGCTGGGGCGCACACGTCCTTTTTCGCCTCGCCCCGGAACCCGACCTGGCCATCGCAGCTCTACTCCGCCATCTACCTGGGCTACCTGGTCGGCTGGCTCGCACTGCTCCTGCTGGGCCTGACCGTGGTGGCCCGCGGCGAGGTAGCCGGGGTGCGCGGCGGCGTCGCCCTAGCCCAGCTGGGCGTCGCGGTATCGCTCGTCGGGTTGTCCTGGAGGCTCGGTGTCGTGCTGCGGCTGCTGGTCGACCCGCACCATCCGCCCCGCGGGGCTCATTTCGGAGTGTTCACCGACGGAGCCGGCTTGGTGCTGTTCGTCGCCGGGTCGCTGTTCGCCGCGGCGACCCGACGGCTATTCGACTGGCTCGACCGGCGCCGCACTCAGCGCCGGGACGCCGCGATCGAGCGCCTGTGGAAACGCCTGCGGGTCCTGCTCGCCCACCGCCGGCCGCCCCCGCTGACCCTGACCCAGAAGCTGGTCGAGATCGAAGACGCGCTGCTGATCGTCGAGCAACTCATCGACGATCGAATCCGTCGCGCGATCCGCGACGACCTGCACACGCTTGCCCTCTACGTCTATGTCCCACCAGGGACGGCGACAGCCGTCGACATCGAGATCGCGATCGCCGCCGTCGTCGCGCATCTGTCACATCTGTCCGCGGAGCATCTGCCCGGCGAGGACGACGACGCCGAGTCCCGGGCATGGTGGCCGGAGACCGAACGCTTGCATGTCGACGACGTCGCCAGGACCCGGTGGCTGGCCGAGGTCGGCGACGCACTGACCCACCGCCGAGTGCAGCGTATAGCCGCGGGAATCACCGTGACACACCGCAGGCTCCGGAAAGCAGGACTGCCGAGCCGGTAGATCGGCGAGGTCAAGAAGCGGGATTGTCGCGTGCGCCCCGGCGCAATCGCGCGATTTCTTCCACCACCCGCAGCAGCTGCTTGCGGTCGGCGTCGGAGGCATCGCCGATCGAGCTGGTGATGTCGCGTGCGTTGAATCCGACCAGGCCGAGCTCGGTCATCAGCTCATGGGTCTTGCGTGCTACTTCGTCATCGGGCGGGGCAAAGTCGGTGGCCGGGACGGTGGGGTCGAGCAAGTCCGGGTGGATGCGCCAAAACTCGGCCAACGCTCGGGTGATCGCGGGGCGGCTGTTCTGCCGGATTCCGGCCTTGAAGTTGCGTAGAGCCTGCTCGGCCAGCGGCAGCCCCGTCCGGTCCCGCGCCCACTGGGCCACCAACGGCGGCCGCGCGGTGAAGGTCAGGAATGTTGGGTCACCCTCGGCGGTGAGCCGATCGATCACGTCGGGATCGACGACCGGGTCCCCACGCAGGAGGTAGTAGGTCGAAGCGTGGTCGAACAGGTACGTCAACCGTTCGGCGAAGGTGTCCAGGTTCAACAACGCGACGGTGAGTTTCTCCTGGTCGGCTGCCCGGCGGCGCGGGATCGGCGAGTGCAGCTCGGCCGACGGTGGCACGGCTGGGGCGTTGTCCTCAGGCCCTGAATCGTCGTCGGATGCTCGTGCCATGTCCGCCCCCGTAACGTGTCGGCATCAGTAAATGCGGAGCGTCGAGCCCGCATTGGCAGACATTTGACATACCGCACGTTGTGTCTACCATCGAAGTAAGCACCACGCTTGTTGCGAGTATCTTCGGAACGTCCAGAGAAAGCAACCCACGCCACCCCAACCAGGGGGTTGGAGCACGGTCCCGCTGTGACCGCCGCACCCTTCACCGGCGCAACCATCACCGCTGAGGGGAGGCCCGTCGTGATCACCTCCGAGAACCTACCTGCGGACGCTCATTCCCCTGTGGACTCGCCGGAGAGCGAGAAGCAGCCGGCCACGCCTGCGGGGGAGACGGCCGCGCTGGTCGACTGGTCGCCGTTCGGCCGGGTCGTGCCGGTCCTGGCGGCCTCTCCCGGTGCCGGGGCTACGAGCACCGCCGTCGCGATCGCCGATGCGCTCCAGCTGGCGGGCCGGTCGGTCCTGCTCGTCGACGCGGGCGATCCGGTCCGATCCGGACTGGGAAGTGCTGCGCGGTCTGATGGGCCGCGGCGGGTCGGGCCCAGCCCCGCCGCAGGTATCCGGTTCTCCTGGCGTGCCCGCGCAGTCCTGGCGCGCTTGGACGTGGCCGATCTCGCTGCTGAGCCGGTGCTGTTCCCGTCACCGCCGTACTGGCATCCCGGCGGTCGCGGGGTCGACGTGACCGTTGTCGACATCGGCCACGACCCCTGGCGGTTGGCCACTGACCCCGCGCTCGGACCGGGCCAGTGGCTGCGTGTCGGCAGTCCCTCACCGATACCCGCTCTGGTGGTCCGGCCCACGGTTCCCGCGCTCGCGCATGCCGAACAGGTCTTGGCCCGATTGGAGCCGTGGGTGCGAGCCGCGGCGGTAACCCCGCCCACGCAACTGCTCGTCGTGGGCGCCCGCCGATGGCCGAAAGGCGTGGCCGGCACCGCGGGCCGCCGCACCAGCGTCCTGTTACCCGACGCTGTGTTCTTTCCGCACGAGCGTGACGTCGCCACGCACGGCATCACGGCCAACGTGACACCTGCTGCGCTTCGCTCACCCGCCGAACGGCTGCTCCGTTCCTGGCACCTGCTGCAGCCGCCGACACACCGCCTGGCGCTGCGGCGGCCGCTGATCGCCCGCGATCGCGTCTCCGACTCCCGCTGAGCCCACTCGTCGTTCAGCTGAGAAGAACTTCAACGCCCTCCCACTTGATCCGCCTGACGTGACGTCGGGCGGTGCGATGTGGAGGGCGCGATGTCCGCGCACAGTGTCATCGACTGGCTCGTCCAGATCCCGAACCCGACACCCGTACAGCCCGAGGTCGGTGGCGACAAGATCCTAGGGCTGCTCAACAACGTCAAGTGGGGCGCGGGAGTCGCACTCGTCGCCGGGTTCTTCATCGGCCTGATCGTCTGGGCCGGCGGCCGTTGGGTCGACCATCACCGCGCCGGGAAAGTCGGCGTCGTCATGATGCTCTGCGCCATCGCCGGCGCGATCCTCTACGGCATCGGCTGGTCGCTGATCAACAGCTTCGCGGGCGGCTGAGCCATGTTCACGTCCACGGAATCGCTGCGCCCTCGTACGCGAACGCGCCGCCTGATCATCATCGTCGGTCTGCTCGTCGTCGCGGTCGCCGTGGTGCTGGTTGCCCGGCAGGCGACGGCACTATCGTCGTCCCCGCCGGCCGCGCCTCCGCCCGGCGGCGCACCCTCGCGGACGCCCACAGCGCCGGTCGACGAGGCGACCGCGCTGGCCGAGCGCCCCATGCTCACCTTGCCGCCCGAAGCGGCACTGCCCCATGAACTCACGACCGCCACGGCCGGGCCGCCGATCACCGTCCCGCGACCGGCTCCGATCGCGAACCGCGTAATCTCCGACGGGTTCCCGGCCACTGCGGAAGGCGCGCTCGGCTGGCTGACCGACTTCAACAAGACAGCGCTGCGCGGCGGTGACCCGGCCACCTACCTGCGGGCCTACGGGGAATCCGAGCTCCCGCACGCCCCCGCTCCGCAAGGCAGCGGCCTGCTCGCGCTGCTGACCTCCTTCCGCGACGAAGCGGGCATCCGCCCAGGCGAGCTCAAGCCAGGCCTGACGGTGACCTACGACGTCACGCAGGGCTTGATCAAGGGCACCGCCGACGGCGGCCGGTTCGCGGTGGTCTGCACGCTCGGGCAGCTGAGTTTCGACTTCCAGGGCCAGAGCACGCGCATGGGCATCGGCGACTGCCAGGCCCTGCGCTGGACCGGCACGGCTTGGCGGATCGCTCCCGGCGCTCGCGCCGCCTACGCCGCGTCCGCGTGGCCGGGCAGCGCCGAATCGGTCGCGGCCGGCTACCGGCCCCTGAACCAGGGCGGCGCCCGATGACGCCTGCGGAGCTGGAGTTGCTGAAGGCGCTGGGCAGGCTGGCCGGCGCGGGGGTCAAAGCGACCGCCGCCGGGGTCCTCGAGCCGCTCATGGCAGCGACCTGGGCCGCGGCCTTGTTCATCCTGCGGACCGCGTTCCAGCTGGTCGACCAGTTCTCCCTCTTCACCGTGTCCACTACAGACGGGCCGGTGTCCATTCTGTGGCCGATGACGCTATGGATTTCCGGGGCCATCGCACTGGGGATGTTCTTCTGGCAGATCATCACCACCGTCCTGCACGGCGGCCGCGGCTTCATTCGCCTGATCACCGGCCCGATCCAGTACGGCATCGCCATCGCTGTCACTGTCGGCGTGGTCGCGGCGTTCCTCGCCGCCGCCGACGGTCTGACCGAAGCGATCCTGTCCACCGGGCTGCGGGTGGGGAACTTCCGCGACGCGTTGAACATGACCGGCTTCACCGACACCCTGTCCGATGAAGTCAAGAACGTCGTGCTCGGTCTCGCCGGCGCCTTCGGCGTCATCCCAGCCGGGCTGGGGTTCTCGTTCGAGGCGGTGTTCCGCGAGGCGGCCATTTATGTGCTGGTCGGCACGATTCCCATCGCCGCGGCCGGGCTGGTGGCGGATGCGACCGTGCGGTGGTACTGGAAAGTCGTTCGCTGGTGCCTGGTTGCCATCGTGATGAAGCCGGCCTTGGCGTTCGTCCTGGTGCTGGCCGTCGCGATCGTCGGCGGCGCGCAGGGCCTGTCCGGGCTGCTGGCCGGAATCGGGGTGCTGTTCGTTGCCCTGTGCGTTCCACTGGTGCTGTTCAAGCTTTTCGCGTTCATCGACCGCGACGCCGATCCCCAAGGCGCCTTCCGGGACAAGCTCTCGGACGCGCGGTTGGACTCCTACGGCGCCAACAGCATCGCCGGGCGCATGGCCGGAGCGATCTCGAAGAAGGCTCGTAAAGAGATGGGCAACAACGACAAGAGCGGCGACAGCGAAGATGGCAGCGATAGTCAGGAGCAGGCGAACGTCGACCGCTTCGACCTGGCTGCCGCCGAGGAGACCATGAACTCCGGACCGCCCGAGGGGGTCGGCGAGGCGAGCGCATCCGACGGTGCGGGCGGGGGCGGCACAGATTCCCACGACGATGCGCCCGAAGCCGACACCCCCGGCAGCGGCGACGGGGGTGATCGGGGCGGTGACCCGGCCACCAGCGTGACTGACCCGCCCGCCCCCGAGGCCGCCGGTATGGGCGGCGCAGGCGTGACCGGGTCCGTCGACGACGGTGATGACGGCGGGCAATCGCCACCCCCGGATCCGCCCGGCGATACCGGTCCGCCTACAGCGCCGACTCCGAAGCCCCCGGACGGTCCGCCCCCGGACGACGGCGGCGGCGCGGCGGCCGGTGAGGCCGAGGAAGCGGCGGTGCTGCTGTGAGCGCCGCGACCCGTATCTACAAAGGACTGTCCCGCAAGGAGCGCGCGGGCTGGATTGTCGGGCTGACGCCCGTGCAGGCGTTTGTGTGTGTCGGACTCGCCGTCCCCGTCATTCTCGCGGTGTCGGCTGGGCGTTTCGGGCAGGCACTTGTCTTGGGCGGGCTCTGCGGCACGGTGGCGGCGCTGCTGGTGGTGCCGGTTCGCGGCCGGCCGGCGCTGCGGTGGCTGGGGAATCTGCTGCTCTACCGCGCCGGGATCGCGCTGGGGTGGTCGCGGTGGCAGTCGCGCGCGGTCGCCGGGGAGGCTGAGGATCTGGATGAGCCGGATCTGCCCGGGGTGCTGGCCCGGCTGCGGTTCCCCGACGGGCCGCCGCTGCGCGACGTCGGCCGCGTCTGCTTGATCCACGACACCGCCGACGGACGGTGGGGTGCTACTGCCCGGCTGACCCACGCCGGCGTCGGGATGCTGTCGGACGCGCAATGCGAGCGGCTGGCCAACCGGCTGGGCAACCTGCTGTTGTCGATCGGGCACCGGGAGGTCATCGACCGGATGAGCCTGCTGGTGCGCACCGTGCCCGACGACGGAGCGGACTATCAGGCGTGGCGAGCTGAACACGACGTCCCCGACGCTCCCGTACTTGCTCGCCGAGCGTCTGAGGAGCTGGACCGGCTGGTCGGGGCCGTGTCAGTCCGGCACGAAGTCTTCGTCACCCTCTCCGGCACCGAAGACGCCCTGCGGCGCCCGGCCGCGGCGGCCGGAGGTGGGGTCGCTGGTCGGGCCGCGGTGCTCTACCGCGTGCTGGACGGGCTCGAGGACAAGCTGAAGTCCCTCGGCGCCACCGGCGTCAAATGGCTCTCGGGCCCGGAGCTGGCGGGGGCGATCCGCACCGGCTTCAACCCGGCCGCCGCGGCCGGTCTTGCCGCGTGCCGCCACCAGAACAGCGTTAACGCTGGCGTGCGCTGGGCCACGGCGGGCCCCGTGCACGCCCCGGCGCCGTCGGCGAGGGCCTACTACCACGATGGCTTCGCGACCGTCTCCTATTCGGTGCTGATGCCCGAGGCCGGGACGGTGTTCGGGTCACTCGGCGGGCTGCTGGCGGTCAAGACAGCCGGCGAGCGCCGCAGCCTCGCCATCCACTACGAGACCCTGTCCCAGCACCGCTCGCGCAGGGCCGTGCAACGGCTGCGGTTCCGCACCGGTGTGGTGCGGGACTGGAAGTCGGCGAAGGGGTTCAACTCCGGCGCCGCAGAGGCCCGTGAGGCCGGCGGGGCGCGTGCGCAGGAGCACGCGGTCGCGGCCGGTCATGGCATCGTCCGCTTCGCCGTCGCCGCCGCGGTCACGATTCCCCAGACCTGGAACGTCGAGGACCACGCGGCCAAATTGGAGAACGACATCGCCGGGCGGTTCCAGCTGCTGCGGATGGAACTGGCCCAGGATGCCGGGTTCGTCGCCGCGGTGTTGCCGGTCGGTGTGGGGCTGCCGCGGCTGCGCGGCGGTGCATCGTGAGCCGCCGCGACGGCGAGCGGACCGCCGCGGAACTGCTCGCCACTTTCGGGCCCGCTGTCGGCACGCGGTCGCCGAGGCGTCGGCGTCCGGACGATCGCGGCGCGCGGGTGAACCGCCGGGCGGCACCGCGGCGGGGCTTCGCCCGGCCAGGGTACGGCTGGTCGCCCGTGGCGGCGCCGCTGCAGGTCTATCAGGCAGGAACCCACGAGATCGGTGGCCTTTTTCCCCTGCTGGCGGCGAGCCCGCTGCCGGCGGTCGGCGCGCGGATGGGCTACGACGTCCACTCCGGCGGCGCGTTCTACCTGCATCCGGTCGAGTTCGTCCTCCGCTCCATCTGCACCAACCCGAACATGGTCCTGTTCGGCGAGCCCGGCCGCGGCAAGAGCTCCACGGTGGTGGCGTTCCTGCTGCGGATGATGCTCAGCGGCGTCCGCACCCTGATCTCCGGCGACGTCAAAGGCGAATACACCCCGCTGCTGCACGCGCTCGGGGTCACGCCGATCATGCTGGGCCGGGGCAGCAGCGCTCGCCTGAACGCTCTCGACCTCGGTCCGCTTGCCGCGTGCTGGGACGCGTGGTCGACCGCTCGGCAACGCGACGAGCTGGACGGGGTTCTCGGCCGGTGGGTGCAGCTGCTGGTTGCGCTGGCCGAAGCCCAGGGCTACCGGCCCACCGTCACCGACGAAGCCGCCCTCTCGGCGGTGCTGCGGCAGCTGCTCGGCGTCAGCGACGGCTACACCCGCCTGGTTCCGATCACCATCCCCGACGTCCACCGAGTACTGTCTGACCCGGACGAGCAGCTGTGGTCGAGCCTGCGGTTCGCCGGCCGCCGCCAATTCCTGGACCACCTGCGCTCGATCACCGACGCGCTGGCCAACCTGATCAGCGGACCGTTGGCGGGGTTGTTCGACGCTGCAACCAATTTCACCGTCGACTGGGACGCCCCGATCCAGAGCCTGGACCTGTCCCGGCTGCGCACGCGCGGCGATCAGGCGGTCGCGGTCGCCTTGACCTGCCTGGGTTCGTGGTCGTCGCTGGCCACGGATCTACAGGAGGACGGGGAGCTGCGGATCGTCGTCCGCGACGAGATCTGGCGACAGCTCCGGCTCGGGCTTCGCGCCGTTCAAGCGGTGGACAGCGAGCTGCGCTTGTCCCGGGCGGAACGCAAGATCCAGGTGCTGGTCAGCCACAAGCCCGGCGACTTCCTCTCCGTCGGCGCGACCGGGTCTCAAGAGGTCGCGATCGCCCGTGACTTGCTGGCTCTGTGCTCGATCCGTGTTCTTTTTGGACAGTCGACGCGGGTGGCGAGCGAACTGGCTGATGTCCTTGCCCTGTCCGAGAAGGAACAGGAGGCCACGACCGGCTGGGCCAATGACCGTCAAGGGCGCGCGTTGTGGAAGATCGAGAACCGGACCGGGCTTCGGATTCAGACCGTGCTCAGCCGGATCGAGCGGCAGATCTTCGACACCAATTCCCAGTTGGTCCGGAAGTCGAATCCGCCGGCTCACAGCGATTCCGTGGAGATGTCGTCGTGAGGCCCGACGGGATGGTAGCTGCCGTGGCCGGCGCGCTGGTCGGGCTGGTGATGCTGCCGATCCTCGCCGTGGCCCTGTTTGTCGTACCCGTGGCGACCGCGACGATCGTGCAACTATCCGGCTGCGACCAGGGCGGCCCGGGCGGCGGCTCGGTCGTGGTCGACCGCCAGCAGCTGGGCGCCGACGAGATGGACATCGCCCGCACCATCGTCGACGTTGTCCAGCAACGCCGGCTCCCGCGCCGGGCCGCGGTTCTCGCGGTCGCCACCGCGATGGTCGAGTCCGGGCTGCGCAACCTCGACTACGGCGACCGCGACTCGCTCGGGGTGTTCCAGCAACGCCCGAGCCAAGGCTGGGGCACCCGCCAGCAGATCCTCAACCCCGTCTACGCCACCGGCAAGTTCCTCGACGCTCTCATCGCCCTGCCCGGCTGGGACACCATGGTACCGGGACAAGCCGAGCAGGCGGTGCAGCACAGTGGCTTTCCGGACCGCTACGCCCCGCGCGAGCCGGCCGCGGCGGCGATCGTGGATCGTTTTTGGACCGGCCCCGATAATCCGACCCCGCCCACGCCACCCGGCGGCACGGAAGCAGTGCAGGCGAAGGCACTGTGCCCGGACCAGGATGGATCCGACGTTCCCCGCGAACCCGGGCAGGTCGACCCGACGAAGCTGCCACCCGGGTTCACGCTGCCGGATGATGTCCGCCAGCGCGCCGCAGTCGGGTTCGCCCTGGGGCAGCTCGGCAAACCGTACGTGTGGGGCGCGAAGGGCCCGGACGCCTATGACTGCTCCGGGTTGATGCTCGCGTCCTGGGCCGCGGCCGGTGTCGGGATTCCGGCCGGTACGGTCAGCCAGGTCCACGCCGGCCACTCCGTCTCGTCGCTGGAGCAGGTGCAGCCCGGGGATCTGCTGTTCATCCCCGGTGCGCTGGGCACTGCGCAGGTGCCCCGGCACGTCGGGATGTACGCCGGGCACGGTCTGATCGTCGACGCCTACGACAGCGACACCGGCGTCATCCTCGAGTCCCTCTCCGCGTGGACCTTGAAGATCGTCGCGATTCGCCGGATCGCCGGCCCCAGTTCGCCCTCCCCGCCACCGGGAGGGAGCCCACTCCGATGACCGTCGCAGTGGTGCCGCTCTCCCGCTGTCCGGGAGGAGCGGCCAATGCCGCGCACACGCACCGACACCCTCAATTTGGACCGCGACGTCGCTTTGATGGGCCTCGCGGTCGCCGCCCTGGCCGTCCTGTGCGCGCTCGGCGTGACCGTCGTCGCCGCGGCCGTTCTGGTGACCGGATTCTTCTCCGGCACGTGGACATGGCCCCCGATCACCACGTGGGCGGGCTTTGCCCTCACGGTCGTCTTCCACGCCGCTGACCCAGGACCGCGCCTGCCGGTCCCGTGGTCGGGCGCGGTCAGCGATCACCAGCTGGCGTTCTATATCTGGTTCACCACGATCACCATGCTCACCGCGGGCCTGACCGTCGGCGCCGCGATCCCGGTCTGGCGACGGGTGGCCCCGACCGATTTAGGCCACGCCACCCGCCGTGAGATCGCCAAGGCCCTGTCGGTCACAGCCGCACGCAAGACCGCGAGGTGGACCCGCGGTGACCTTACCGACGAGCAACGTCGGACCGCGCCCGTTGAGCAGATCGCGGTCCCGCTGCACCAGTGGCCCCGACGCCAGCAGCTGGTCACTTCGCTGGAGACCCCGACGGGGACGATCGCGCCGACCCGCTCGGGCAAGAGCCGCACCGACCTGGTGCACAAGGTCCTCGCCGCCCCGGGTGCCCTGGTGGCGTCGACAACGAAGAACGACCTCGCCGAGTGGTGCCTGATGGCCCGCACCCGCCGCCCCACTGCTGGGCCGGTGCTGGTGATCGACGCGACCGGCACGCTGTCCTGGCCGGCCCACGCTCGTTGGTCGCCGGTCACCGGCTGCGCCGACCCGGCGGTCGCGCTGCGGCGGGCGGAGACGCTGATCGAAGCTTCGTCGCTTGGGCTGGAGAACGTCGGCGGCAACGACGCGGTGTTCCGCGGCCGGGCCACGATCGTCATGCAGGCCTACCTGCTCGCCGCCGCCACCCACCACCGCACCGTCGATCATCTCGTGCGGTGGTCGATCGCCAAACCCGCCGACCGGGAACCCGTCGAGCTGCTGGAGCGGCAGTATCCGCAGCTGGCGCAGAACCTGGAGTCGGAGATCGGGATGGTCGCTGAGACCTCCGACGCGGTCTGGATGAGCGTGCGGCGCGTGATCGAGCCGTTCATGAACCCCGCCATCCGCTTCTTCGCCACCCCGAGCCCGGCCGAGGAATTGAACATCGACAAGTTCCTGCGTCGCCGCGGCAGCCTGTTCATCATCGCGGGGGAGCACCAGGCCCCGCAGGCGCGACCGGTGCTGACCGCGCTGGTCGAGCAGATCCTCACCACCGCCCAGGACACCGCGCTGCGTCACGAACGCCGCCGGCTGGAGCCGCCGACGACCGCGATCCTGGATGAGCTGTTCGCCGGGACGCCGGTGCCGCGGCTGCCGGCGATCATCGCCGACTCCGCCGGCCGCGGGGTGCTGATCCACTGGTCCGCGCAGTCGCGCTCCCAGCTGGACGAGCTCTACGGCGAGCCGGGTCGGCTGCAGCTGATCGACAATACCCTCACTCTGACCGCGTTCCCGGGGCTGAAGGACGACAAGACGCTGGAGTGGTTGTCCACGCTGTCCGGGCAGCATCGTCGCCGGACTCATCAGCACCACAGTGACGGGCTGTTCAGCGTCGGGCGCGGCGCCAGCGGCGAGGAAACCGTTCCGACTCTGCGCGCCGGCGACATCCGCACCCTCGATCGCGGCCGGGTACTGATCCTGCACGGCAACCTCCGCCCGATTATCGGCCACACCGTTGACGTCGAGCAACGCCTCGACTGGCCCCAGCTGCAGGCCGACGTCGCGGTAATCCGTTCCGGTCGGGTCGCGATCACGCCCGACGGCTACCCGCTGACGCTGCCCGGCGTGGGTGATCTGCGATGAGCGACGACGACATCCCCGCACGTCCTGACGACGACGCCGATCACGATGGGCAGCCTACGGACGAGCCGGAAGAACCGCAGCCGCGATCATTGGAAGAGCTCAACGAGGTGGTCGCTGGGCTGGAGACCGTGACGAAGGTCCTGGGCCGGCAGATCGACCAGTTGTCGGAAAAGCTCGCGGAGCTGACTGAAGAGCCGGAGAGCGATCCGCGGCTAGCGCGGTGGCTGACGTTCCTTCCACCCGAGGCAGCCGAAGACAAGCAGCACCGCGGAGAAACGCCGCTGTTCACGATCGCGCACTTCGTGCAGTACTACAATCAGACCTACGTCGGCAATCCCGGCACACGCGCCCTCGCCATCCCCGATTGCTGGCTGGACCATCCCGGACTGGTCGCCGAGATTGCCACCCTCGCCTACACTTGGCGCGAAGCTCATCTGGGTAAGAGAGCCACGGCGCGTGATGCGCAGTACTGGCACGACCATTGGCGGCCCGGTTTCGCCGAGCGCATGGCGACCGAGTGGGTTCATCAGCGCTGCCGTTCCGACGGCCACAAGACCGCCGGTGCACCGGCCCGTTTCGATCGCTTCACCCTGGAACATCGCGGACAGCAGGCACGGCAGCTGCCGGGAGCGGCGTCAACGACCCGCTGAGCGCGCCCGATCGGCCATGATTGCGCACGCGCGCCGCCCGGCCCTGGCGTGCGCCTCGGCTACCCGGTTCGCGCGCGTGTCGGTGATTGCGCTCTATGTTGCGTGCGTGGCCGGCGCGAACTGGCTGGCCGAGCACGTCGGTGCCATCGGCGTCGGATTCGGACTGCACGCCGCGGCCGCGGTGTACGCGGCGGGCCCGGTGGTCGTTGTGCGGGACTGGGTGCAACACCTCACCGGGCTGTGGGTGTTGTTGCTGGCGGTCGCCGCGGGCACGTTGCTGTCGTATGTGGTCGGGGGCCCGGCCATCGCGACCGCGTCCGGGGTATCCTTCGCCGCCAGCGAATTACTCGGCGCCGCCGTCTATACCGCCGTCGTCCGACGCCGGGGTGTCGTCGTGGCCGTGGTCAGCAGCGGGACTGTCGGCGTCGTCGTCGATTCGCTGCTGTTCCCAGCGATCGCGTTTGCCTCACTTGCACTGATGCCGGGGCACCTGCTGGGCAAGGCCTACGGCGTTCTCGCCGGGACGATACTGACCGCTGCTGTGCGACCTCGGATATGAGGCTTCTGCTGGGAACACACCGGCCGCACTGGCTCGGGCTGCTTTGACGTGCCGCTGTTCGTGTCCGACCGGACCCTGCGACACTACAAGACGCTCCCGGTTGCCTCGTGTGACTGAGCCTGCGATTCCGTAGGTTTTCCAGCTCGTTCGGCGCCGTCTCAACTGCCCGACGAACCGCGGCTGTCACATCCGGCCCGTGGTTTCGACGGCTTACCTCCCCGGCCCGTACCGGAAGGCGGTTTGCTTGACTGGACGACGAGCTTGCGTTGAATCAGCTGTCGTGGTCTGTGCGAGAGAGTGCTGTTCTCAGCTGGGCGATGCGAGCGTGTGTGTCATCGAGTTCGGTGAACTTGTCGAGCGCTTCCACCCAATACGCAACTGCTGCGTCCAGCTGACCGGTCTCGTGAAGGGCGTCGCCGAGATCGGCCAAAGTTTCGGCCTCGCCTTCGACAGTGCCGAGCTGTCGGCGTATCAGGAGAGACTGCCGGTAGCACGTGATCGCCTGGTCGAGCCGGTCGAGTTGGCGGTAGACCTGCCCGAGGTGATGCAGGACGCCAGCCTCAGCGTGATGGTCCTGGCATTCTCCGTAGAGTTCTGCGGCTTCCTGCCAGCACTCGGCAGCGTCTGCCCATTCACCCATGCCTCGGTAGGTGCTGCCGAGGTTGTTCATTTGGCCAGCCTGACCGTGGCGGTAGTCAAGACTGCGCCAAATGTCGAGTGCCTCGCGATGACAATGCAAGGCCTGCTGCCATTGTTCGAGATCGGAGTGGAGGTTTCCGAGGTTACCGAGTTTACCGGCTTCGGCGTCGCGATCGCCGATCTCTCGAGCGATCCTCAGTGCTTGTCGGTAATAGTCGGCAGCGTCTTCGAAATGCCCGCCACTTTTGCGCAGGGCGTGGTGCAGGCCGATACCATTCAAGGCGCCGGCTTCGCCACGCCGGTCGCCCAGTTCGCGGTAGATTTCCAAGGCTTGACTGTAACAAACCAGGCTGTCCTCATGTTCATTCAACCCCCCGTGCCAGTGACCGAGGCTCAACAGCGCCCTGGCTTCGCCGTGCCGATCATCCAGCTTACGGTAGATTTCCAGGGCTCGCTGACAGTGATGTTTTGCTTTGACATGCATACTAAGTCGCCAGAAGGCCATGCTCAAGCCGTGGTGGATACGACCTTCACTGCTCCTATCACCCATTCTGCGGGCGGCGACCAGGGCAAGTTGATGTGTGGTGAGCAAGTCGTTGACGTGCAGACGCAGGGAAAGGAACTCGTACAAGGTGTTCGACAAAGCGACCGCCTCGACGTAGCGTTCCGTGTCGTAGGCGAGCGTGACTGCGCCTACAAGATTGGGGCGCTCGATGTCCAACCAGTTCAGCGCCTGCCTCTGACTTGTGAATCGGCGACGGCTATCCGAAACGACAGCCGAGGTATCGATGTAGCTGATTGCTGCCTCGCTAGTCGTCACATAGTAGCGGAGGAGCCGGTCGAGGGCTGGGTCGCGAGTCTCATCATTTGTGGCCCGCTCAGCCGCGTAGAGCCGCAGGAGATCGTGCATGCGCCAGCGCCCTCGGGTAGCGCCGGGTTGCACCAGATGTGCACGACGCAGTTGACCGATCAGTCGGCGGCCCTCGGCGACATCAAGGCCGGCCAGCGAGGCTGCCGCCTCGGTACTGACCTCCGGACTGGGGTTGAGCACCAGCAGGCGAAACAGTTGCGCAGTTCCAGGAGCAAGGTGCTGGTAGGACAGGTCGAAAGCGGACCGGACACTGAGGCTTCCGTCGTAGTTGAGTTCTTCGAGGCGATGCTGTTCTGCGGCCAATGTTTCAGTCAGTTCGGCCACGGGTTGGTCGGGATCCGCGGCGAGCAGCGCTGCGGCGATGCGAATGGCGAGCGGCAGTCCACCGCACAGTTGCCCCAGCCGACGCGCGGCCTGGGGGTCAGTGCGGACTCGGTCGTCTTCGGGGTCGGCGGCGGTCAGTGCTTGCTGGAGCAGTTCCACTGCGTGATCTGCGGACAAGACGGCGATCTCGAAAAGACGCGCCCCGTCCAGATCGGCCAGGTTGTGGCGGCTGGTGATCAGTACCCGGTGTTTGCCAATGCCGGGCAGGAGCGGGCGGACCTGCTCGGCACTGAAGGCGTTGTCGAGAATGACGAGCGTGCGCTGCCCGGCTGCATCGCGGTTGGCGAGCAGGGAACGCCACAGCCGTTCCCGATCAGGCTGATCAGCTGGGATGCGCTCATTGGGAATACCGAGCGCGCCCAACATGCTCGCCAGGGCGGTGGTTGGCAGAACGCGCCGGTCAGGCGGGTCGTAGCCACGCAGGTCCACCATCAACACTCCGCCGGGCAGCCATCCTGCGCCGATGGCGTCGTGGGCGGCGCGGACGACGATCGCGGTCTTACCTACCCCAGGCAGACCGGCAATCGCCGAAACGATCATGGGGCTATCTGGGGCGTCTGCGGTAGCCGGGTCGAGTGCCTTGGCCAGCCTGGCGAGCTCAGCGTGTCGACCGACGAAGGCAGGCTGGGCCGGCAAGCCCGAGACCGCGACCGGCGTGGCGGTCGGCAGAGACACCGCGATGTCTCTGCCTTGGATCACATTCCCGATCACCGCGCCGCTGATCTCGTTGCGCGTGTCTGGCCGCTCGCTCACACGCCCAGTATGGCAACGTCGACGCTTTGCCGATGCCGATTTTCACGAACTGTGCCGGAGCGGCCCAACCACGGCGACCTCGTTCGAGTGCTGCTAAGCACCACCCGCTCGGCTTGCATGTCGTCACTCCGATGGGGCGCGGCGGTCATGCCCGGCGTCTCGTGAGGGACCAGATCCTGGAGAACGGCGGGTTCAGCCAGCTTCACAATGTGGAACGTGGGCATGCGGCTCGAGTCCGCGTGAGTACGCGGTGCGGATTCACCGTTACTGCGGTGAGATCGGCCGCCTGCTCTAGGCCGCGTCACAAGATTACATGTGCGAAAGCACGATCCTCGCGCGCACGGGACTCGATGTTGCACAGCATCAAGAACTGACAATCAGCAACTATCTGGAGCTGCGGTCCTTCGACGCGGAACTGCCGTTCATGCCCGTCCTGCAAGGTCAGTCCATCGACGACTATCACCGCTGCGCCGATCGCTACGAGCAGCGCGGGGTCGACCTCGCCACGGCCCCCTGGTGGGTGTCGGCAGTATCTGCCGACGCCAGTACACCGCCGAAGTCGAGTCGATACTGCGCTCGCTCGCACAGCGGCTACCGGCTGCACGCATTCGGAGCGAAATACCTGGGACTGGCACGCTACGCCGACATCATCGCCAGCAGCAACTCTCTGGCCTGGTCCTTCGCCGCGCGGTGGCAGCCGCCCCTGTCCGAATGCCACGGCCACCGCCGATGCAACAACTGTGTGACTTTCGCGCTCCGCTGGCGGCGCAAAGTACTCGACACGACCGAAGCTGCCGAAAGCAAGACCGTAACTGCAGCGTCGCTCGGCGGTGTTGAGTTATAGTTACGCTGTTCGGCACATCTCATTCGCAGCCGGTGCTACTGGAGGTATTCCCGCTATGGCGCAGAAAGTTCTCGTAAAGATGGTCGACGACATCGACGGCGAGGCGGCGAACCAGACGGTGCCGTTCAGTCTGGACGGGGTGAGTTACGAGATTGACCTGTCCGATGCCAACGCCGCAGCGCTGCGCGATGAACTCGCCCGCTACATCGGGGCAGGGCGCCGTGTCGGCGGCCGCAAGGTGCGGCTGGCAGCCGGAGAATCCACCCAGGCGAAGAAGACCGGCACCGCCGCCGCGGACCGTGAGCGGTCCCGCCGGATCCGTGAGTGGGCCAACGCCAACGGCTATTCGGTGTCTGACCGCGGTCGCCTCTCCGCGGAGATCATCGAGGCGTTCGACGCGAACGACGGCCAGCCCATCGTCGTCGACGAACCCGCCCCGGCGGCGCGCAAGCGCGCTCCGCGCAAGAACGTCGCGGCCGCAAAGAAGTAGAACTCCGACTGACAGCACGAAACATCGACGCTAGAGGACGTCCGGCGAAGACGGCCACGTGACCGTCGGCGCCGGACGTTGCTGACGGGCAGCTCAGTAGCTGAGCCCGCGGTGGACATTTTCGCCGTAACCGTGGTCCTGGCCATCGACCAGTTCGTCTTCCAATTCGGTGCGCCGCGCGGCCGAGGCGGTTTCCGCCTCGGCGTCCTTTTCCTGTTCCTTCTCTGCGGTGACTTCGGCGTTGAACCTGGCGACGTAGGCGTCGACGCCGTCGCGCAGTGATTCGCGGGTCAGCATCTCCTCCGATGCGGCGTCTTCGCGGTCGGGTGTGGTCATCAGGTGCCTCCATTGTCGGGTGATGTCCCGCCAGGCGTCGGCGCGAAGGTCGTTGCCGGCGGGTGGGTTGCCGAGCGGGGAGGCAGCATCGGCAGTGGTGATGCTGTACGTTTCACGATACGCCGCAGCCAGCCCGACAACGTGGTCCCACCGCCGCGCGAGCGCAGCATCGTCGTGTCGGGCACCGAACCGCGCGAGCCACGCCGGTTGTTCCCGCACAGCCTGGTCCCGCAGCTGGTCGGTTCGTGCGGTGATCTCCGCGTTCATGGTCGCCAGTCGTTCCAGCGAACCGTGGTAGTTCGCGGCGTGCGCGAGATCGGGTTGGGCCTGCCAGGGCAGCGCGCAGTGGTGCCCGGCGCCGGCGTCGTGCTGGCGGACAAGTGCGCTCACAAGCGCGACCCCGGTTGCCCTCGGGGCGGTGTTCTCGGCACCGATCGTCCTCGCCGCGATCTGGTGGACGGCGTCGATGAGCGCGGCGTCGGGGTCGAGTCCTGCGGTGGCGCCACCGGCGGCGTGGCGCCACACGATGCCCCACCGCTCCTCGGTGACTGCAGCCTCGGGCAGATGCGCGGCGACGATCTGCCGCCAGCGGTCGATCTGCCCGTCGGTCGCCGGGGCGATCCTCGCGGGCGCATCATGGATCCCGACGTGGTCGTTAATCCGTTTGGCGAGCACCGCAGCCGGGTCGTCCGCCCAACTGAATCCGCGGTCGTCGACCAGGTCACGGACGAGACGCTCGGCCTGCCACCCTCGGTCCTGGGCGCGCGCCAGCGCCGCCAGCGCGGCGGGCTCGGCACCGGCATTGACCGCGCCCGGGACGTAGCGGGCGAGGACGTCGAGGTAGCGGTCTTCATCTCCGTCACGGGCCAGCAGCTCGTAGCGGCGCACCAGCACGTTCAACGGCTCGAGTGCGACGCGGTCCTCGGCGTGATCGAACTCGGAGAACACGTCGTCCAGCTCGGTGGTGTGAGCCGTCGATCGTGGCTTCGTGGGTGCGGATGATGCGGACGCTGGCGTCTGCCCGATGGTGTCCCAGCGCTCGCTCAGGGTGCGCCAGGCGTGCGCCCTCGCGCCGTGACTATCGGGATCCGCACCTAGTGGCGCGTCGCCCTCGATACGGAAGGTCTCGCGGTAGGCGGCGACCAGCCCGACCAGGTCGTCCCAGTCCGCAGCCGCGATCGGATTGTCCGGCCGCGGCCCGAGCCCCGAGACCCATCCCGGCTGTTCGCGGATCACCGCGGCACGCAGGTGCTCGACGCGGTCGGCGATCGCGAGGTTCATCTCGTGCAGGTACTGGGCGTGCCCGGGATGGTGACGCACGTGGGCGAAGTCAGGGCGGGCCAGCCACGGAACGGCCCGCTGATGGGCCTCGCCCCGCTCACCGCGGCGCTGCAGCTCGGCGGCCAGCGCGGCGTCGGCGTACCGGTCATCCGGCATGGGATCCGGCACCGCTGGGCGCGCGGCGAGCTGATGGGCGACGACGGTCAGCGCGGCGTCGACGTCGAACCCGAGCGCCAGCGCACCGGCGGCGCGGGCCCAGATTTTCTCCCATTCCGGGTCTTCGACGGCGATGTGCGGGGCGATCGCGTCGATGATTCCCCGCCAGTGCGTCACGTCGGCCGGCTGCGGTGGCCCGGTGGCAGAGGGCGGCTGACGACGTTCGAGGTGCTTCTGGATCCGGGCTTGCAGGGCCGCGCCGGGGTTGTCGGCCTCGTCCAGGGATTGGCGCCAGCGCATGACGGTGGCGAGGAGGGGATCGGGTTCCCAGCCGAGGTCGTGGGCGTTGCGGAGAGTCTGAATGAGTGCCGGCTCACTCTCGAGATCGAGCGTGGACGGCGCCCGGTGGGCGAGGATGGCGCGGTAGCGGTCCTCGTCACGGTAGGTGGCGGTGTAGTTGTAGCGGAGTACGAGCGTGCCCATCGACACCGCCTCGTCCTGCTTTTCCCGCAACGTCTGAGTGGCGGAGACCTCGGCGCCAGAGTGGTTCAGCACGCCGGTGAGCACCGACTCCGGAGACACCGGCTCGGGGGTTTCCCGGTGCTGGTCAATGACGTGATGATGGGTGACGACGTAGGCAAAATTGCGCAGCATGGCGCGTGTGATGCCCGGGTAGAACTGCTCGCGGGTCATCGTCGGCGGCACCAGCAGGTGGGCGTTGCCGGTGCTGGTCATACCCTGCACCCGGTTGACCGTGGCCGCGTAAGCGAGCTCCACGTGCGCCTGAACGTACCCGGCTGGCAGGGTGATCGCGGCTTTGTGCACCCGGTGCTGCACGGTGATCTTGCCGCTGGCGTGGACTGCGGTGACGGTCCAGACGTCGCCGTTCTTGACGAAGTCCCGTCCGCCGAACAGCGACAGCAGCCGCTGGTTGTGGCGGGTGACGACCCAGTCCCCGACCCCGGCAGTGGTCGCGTCGTGCAGTTCCACCTCTCGGCCACGATCGACCGCACCGCGGGCGAGGCGTCGTTCGCGTGCGTCGATGTTGAGCGCGACGGTGTCTTCGTTGGTCGGGACGATCAGCAGCGCCTGCACGCCGGCGTCGAGATCGGCTTGCCAGTGCGAGCGGGCGGCGTCACGCATCGTCTCCAGCGACCCGTCGGAGACCCGGCCGTTCTCGAAGTAGTACTCGAGCCCCTTCGGACTGCCGGCCCGGATCTGCAGCGACGCCGCGGCCTGCTCCTTGCGGTCGTCGCCCCGGAAACGCACGATCTCCCGGAACCGCACGGCGCCGACGTCGTGGGCGATCAGCCGGATCGCACCACCGGCTTCGACCGCGGCCAGCTGCGCGTCATCTCCGATCAGCCGCACATCGGCGCCGTTGGTCAGCGCGTACTTCACGACCTTGTGCAGCGTGTGGGTGCCGGCCATCGCCGCCTCATCGACGATCACCAGGTCGCCAGCTTCCATCGGGAACGCGCGGTGGGCGAACCCGAACCGCAGTGCGGTGGTCAGCTGGTGCAGTGTGTGCGGCTTCGCCCCGATCGACGCGCCGAGCTCCTGGGCCGCGCGGGCGGAGGGGCCGAAGGCGTAGACGCGGTGTCCGGTGCGCCGCCACGCGGTCGCCAGAACCTTCATCGCTGAGGTCTTCCCGGCCCCGGCTGGTGCCAAGGCGAGCTGCAGGCGGCGCCCGGAGCGGGCGAACTGGCGCACCATCTCCGCCTGCCCGGTGTTCAATCCCTGACCGGCGAGGGCTTTCTCGACGGTGTCGGTACGCAGGCGGTGCCCGCCGCCGCGGCGCGCCCACGCGACCAAGTCGCCTTCGGCGGCGAGGGTCGCGGTGGTGGTGTATCGGGTCGAGTTGTGCTCCACGAACACCGACTCGCCGTCCCTCCGCCGCAGCGAGGCTGGCTCGTTGACCGCGGTCGGCCCAACGAGAGCGAGGGTGTCGGGCTGGGCCAGGACGGTGTCGACGACGTCGACGATCAGCTGTCCCCGCTTGTCGACGGGCATCCGCAGGTGCGCGGACTGGCGGTGGGCTTCGGCGGCGAGGTTCCACCAGGAGAAGTGCGCGTAGTTGTCCGACACCACCTCCCGCGTGACCTGGGCGAGTTTCGCGATGTCGACCGCGTCCGGCTCCGCGCGTCCGCTGAGGAACACCGTCCGGCTCAGCGCGTCCAGGACCTCGGCGGGAAAGATGCCAAGCGCGTGCTCGCGCCACGCCGCGTGGTGTTCCGGCAGCGTCTTCGGCGGTTGCTTGCCGGGGCGGTTGTCGTACTGGGCGGCCCGGTCGATGGCGAAGATTTCTTTCGGCGTCGGCTCCTTCCCGTGCTTGGCCCGGAACTCCACGATGCGTTTCGCCCGGGCGGCTTCGAACTGACGATGCCGCTGGGAGAACAGCTTCACCAGCTCGACCGGAATCCCGTCGAGCTGCCACACTGGACGTTTCATGTCGACGCCTTCGGCGCCCCGTTGCACCCAGGAGGCGCCCTGTTCGCGGAAGAGGTCGCGCAGGCGGTTGTCGAAGTACTCCGACGCGGTGACGGTCGCGGCCAGCACGGTGCGGCCGTCGAGTGCGGTCCATTCACCGTCGTCGCTGCGCTGCACCTTCGAGGAGATCAGGGCGTGGATGTGCAGGTGTGGATCGGAGGCGCGGGAATCCCAGTGCTCGAACAACGCCGCGACGATGCCGTTGACGTCGACCTGCGCTTCGCCCATGTTCCCGCGGCGGGTGAACGCGACGTTGCCCTCCACCCAGGACAACGTGTCGCGGGCGGCTTGGCGGACCAGGCCGGCGATCAGTTCCCGCTCCGCGGGTTGCGCCATCGCCCACGCAATCGACACCGACTTGTCCGGCGCGAACACCATCTCGAAGCCCGACACCGCCGACTTGACGTTGCGTTTCTGCTCCGCAAGCCACTCGTTCAGCTCCGTGTCGCCGGCAGGGCTCTTACCGTCGTGGGCTTTGCGGTAAGCCTGCAGCTGCACACCGCGGCGCAGCTCGGCACGTTTCTGCGCGGATATCGGCGCGCCGACCGGGCGCCCGTGCATACGGTTGTAGTCCTTATAGGCCTGCGACACCTGTGAGCGCAGGTGATCCAGCGCGGAGTACTGCGGGAACCGGCGCCCCAGCCGAGTGGCGTTCAGCGCCTCTTCGGCGGTGGCGCCGTTGGCGATCATCTCGGCTTCGATGGCGTCGGCGTGCGGGTGACGGCCTTCGCCGAAGAGGGCGTTCATCTGGGCAGGGGTGACTGCGCCGGAGAGTCCTAAGTGCTCTGCTCCGGCGCCGAACCATTGGCCTGCCGGGTAACCACGGGAGAGGTAGTAGTCACTTAACAGCTCGCCGGGTGCGAGCTCACGGCTGCGATCGGCGCACGCCACCGTGTTCGTGAGGTACTCATGACCACCAGGGCTCAGCTTCCGCAAGCCCATCATGTCCACACCAGACTACGCCGAAAAGGCGGCGTCGCCCACCCGGTTCAGAACGTCTGCAAGACGTGCTGTGTGCGGGGTAGGGGGCAGGCTGGGGTGAGGTGGTGGCGGTGGCGTGGTCGGCGGGGTGAGTGGGTGGCGGGGAAGGTGCAGGGTGGGGTGTGGTGGTGGGCGGGGTGCGGTAGGTGGGGTGGGTTGGTGGGGCGTGGCGGTGGTGAGCGAATTTGCAGTCGAGCGCCGGCGCCTGCACTAAGGCGCCCTTGGCGCCGTCTGCCGGCGCCTGCGCGGTCCCTGGCTGTGCCGACACAGGAAAGCGGCCGCCGATCGTAAGATCGGCGGCCGCAGTCGCGTGTGGAGAGTCGCTAGCTTGGGTTCGACTGCGTGAGGTGGTCCAGCTCGCGGCGGATGGCGGCGGCAGTGACGACCTCGGCCGTGTCGCCCTTTGCGATCGTGAGCGGCCTGGCGTCGCGCGCGAGTAGTGCGCGCAGGAACGCGGCGACGGCGGCGGGTGCGTCGGTCGGGATCATGTCGGCGGCGGCTAGCTCGCGGTCGATGTCGGCGAGGATGTCGTGGAAGGTGCGCACGGTGGCGGCTCCTGGTTCGAGGTGGGGCGGGGGCACCCGGTTTCGGGTGCCCCCGCGTGTGGCGGGTGGTCAGGCGACGGCGGCGAGTTCGCGCGACGGCGCGAACGTGATCAGCGGCGGCACGTCGCGGTCCCGGCACATCTCGCACCGGCGGTCACCGGTCTGCGCGCGCTGCTCGGCGGGGGTGCGTTCGAGGTTGCACGCCACGCACAATCCGCCCGGCGCGACCGGGAGCAAGGCAAGCCGCTCGTAGTCCTCGTCGGACAGTGCGTAGCCGGTCAGGTCGGTTGTGGCGTCGCTGCTGTCGTCCAGGTCGGCGTGACGCTGCCGCTCCTGCTCGTAGAGGTCCACCGCGCGCTCGTCCTTGCGGACGAAACCGGCGGTCGGGATCGCCTGCTCAATCTGCCGCCACCGCTCGTCAAACTGGGCTTCTGCCTCCCCGATGACGTAACGGTCGCCCGCCTGCTTCTCGATCGGCTCGCGCCCGGCCTTTGCCCTGCTCGTGGCCTTGGTCTTCGGCTTTGCCTCGGCGGCGGGCGTGGTCACCGGCGCGGTGCCTTCGGCCGCTGCGGGAGGCGTGGCCGGTTCTCCGGTGACGGTGTGCTCCCCGGGCACGGGGCGCTGCGCGGCTTCGGCTTCTCGGCGGCAGGCATCGGAGCAGTACCGCATCTCGGGGAGTCCGGCGAGATTGCCGTCACAGTTGCCGCACCGGTGGATGTCACCGGAGTTGGCTTCGGTGGTCTGCTGGCGGGCGGCGGTGCGTGCGCGCGCGTGCTCGGCGCGGGCTTTGCTGGCGTAGACGCACGTCAGGACGAGCGTGCGCAGGTCATCGGAGAGGCCGGGCCAGAGAGTGTGAGCGGTCTGGATGGCTTCGACGATGGCGGGGTGCGTGGCGCTGGGGTTCTTGAGCAGCGTGGCGCACGTGGTGAACGCGTGCTGCTGGCTGCCGCCGGTAGCGGCGTTGAGCCACCGCAAACCGTTGAGCGCGTCGGCGATACGCGGCGGGGTCTCGCGCAGCATCACCGTCACGTCGTTGACCTCGGTCACGGCGACGGCCCGGCGGGTCTGGCTGCTGTAGACGCACAGGTTGATCAGCTCGCGTTCGGTCTCGCCGTAGCTGTCCCACTCGGTGTGAGCGGTGCGTACGGCGGCGAGGATGTCACCGTTGATCGCGGCGTCGGTGTTGAGCAGGGTGGCGCACGCGGCGAGGATCGCGGGCGGGTTCTCGCCGCTGTCGGTGAAGGCGGCCCGTAGTTCGGTGAGGGCGGTCCGGACGCGCGGGGGCTGCGCCTGCAACGCCTGCACGGCGCGGGTGATGCTGGGGAGGTGCTTACGGTAAATGGTCGCAACCATAGTAATTGTCCTTGCTTGTTGAATGAGTTCGGTTCTCGGGTTTGCCGTCCCGGTCACCTTGCGATGTTAATATTACCGCTCGGCTGTCGTCTATTCCACTCGAAATAGGGTTTTCATGTGACTATTTCAGGCAATTCAGCGGGACTGGTTGATGTCCCTTGTTTGATTTGGTGTTCGGCTCGCCTTTGGGTGGTCACGCGTGTGCTGACGGCGGTTGCGTGGCGCTGTGGTGCTGCTGGTCGGCGAAGTAGGGGTGACCATATGCTGAGTGGGTGGTGGGTGGCCCCGAAGCACCCGGGGCAGGCCCCCGGCCTGCCCTTAATGCCTGGCCTAGGGAGTAGGGGCCCCGAATGCAAGGGTGGGGCCTCGAACTATTTTTGGCCACGCTTTTCGGTCAAAAATAGTTTGGGGTGCCCTTGCATTCGGGGGGACGACCGATACAATTTCGGGGCCACCCACCACCCGCGGACGCGACCGATCCATCTCACGGGTGCGTCCCTGCTGGTGCTCTGGATCTAGGCGGCTGACCAGCGGAAACGGTTTCCCTTGTGGCCGGCCACGGGTGTGGTGGCCTGCGGGTATGCTCGTCCTAGCGTTCCGCGGGCTTGCTTGTCCCTGAGTCGGAGCGTCAGCGGGCCGCCGCGAGTTTTGCCGCTCGCCGCTTCGGTGGCGTGGCCCTTCGGGGCTGCTGCGGCGGTACCGCGCCCTTCTTCTCGCTCGTCGGCTGTTGTCGTGAACACGGTCGACGCTGTCGGTCGCCTTGTCGGCGGTGCGAGCGCTGTCCCGCCGGTGTGCCGCGGTGACGCCGGTGCCGCGGGTAGGCTGGGCGGTAGAACCGCAGCCCTCCCCGCGCGGGAGGTGCGTCATGGTTGAACGTCAAAGTAAGGCGCCGAGGCGGATGCGTCGGTCGTCGGCGACGCTGGCGCGGCTGGAGGCGGCGCGGGGCCGCCGCGTCGAGCAACTGGAGCGCGAGCGTGAGAACGAGGCGCGGGTGGATGCTGCTCTGGGTCCGTTCGCGGAGGCGGTGACGGCGATCGAGGCGGTGGAGCGCCGGCGTGAGGACCGCATCGGCGCGCTGGGGGCGCAGCTGGAGCGGAAGCTGGCAGAGCTGGACCGGCAGCGCGCGGCGAAGGTCGCGGAGTTCGAGCGGTCGGCTGAGCAGGTTCGCGCGGATGCGGAGATGGAGATCGGCGAGTGGCGCGCGGTGATGGCGACCTCGGTCGCGGAGATCCGCGCGGCGGATGTTGGCGCGGCGGAGACAGCGGCGCTGCTGGGGATCTCGGCGAAGGCGGTCACCGCGTTGTCGCGTAGTGCTGCGGCAGCGTCGGAGGTCGGCGGCCAGCGGAGCGACGCGGACTCCACGCTCGCTGAAGCAGTGGACGCGGCAACCTCGGATGATGAGCGGGCTGTCGAAGCGCCCACGGGCGAGCAAGTCGAGCCGTCCGAACGAGATTCAGGGGTCGATGTTCCGGCAGACTGATTCGGTCGGGGCCGCTGGGCACGAGAAGAGGGGGGGGGGGGCCCTCCGCGTGGGGCGCCCCCCCGGGGGGTGGGGGCGGGGGCGGCGGGCGGGG